>NZ_CP117452.1:1837500-3037500 GCF_030687895.1 Pseudomonas sp. FP198 | reverse complement strand
CCTTTCACGTGCTGGCTTTCTTGCGCAGTGCCCATTCCAGGGCAAAGTCCCGTTGCTGGAAATAGTTGACCGCGGCGGCGGCCACCAGCGTCAAGCACGCGGCCAAGCCCGCCAGCGCCATGTCCTTTTGCGAGTCCCACGGGTCCTGTTGCGCGCCGACGAAGGCCTTGGCGGTGTCGCCGCCCATATAGGCGCCGCCGATCCATTCGATCAGTTCATAGATGGCCGATGACGACAGGATCAGGTTCCACGCCAGGAAATAACCCGCGAAACCACGGGCCGGGATCACCCGCAGCAGCGCCTCGCGTACCGGATAGGCCAGCAGCAGGCCATAGCTGAAATGCACCAGGCGATCGAACTGGTTGCGCTGGAAACCCAGGAGCTGGTCCAGCGGCTGGCCACCGGTCAAGGCTTGCCACCACTGGTTGTAGGGAACTTTTGCGTAGGTGTAGTGGGCGCCGACCTCATGGATGCAGAGGAACACGAACACCAGCGTCGCCGACAGACGCGAGAAGCTGAACCGCCGACGGATCGCCACCAGGACGATCAGCAGCGCAAAGACCAGCAGATTCTCCGCCAGCCAGTCGCTACGCTTGACCGGCGCGATGGCCAGCCCCGTCCATAGGGCGATAAAACTTCCCAGCAGGATCAGCTCGTATCGGCTTGCTCGGATCTGCATGCTCACTCTTTGTCCTTGCGCTGGCCGGGCAGCAGGGCGCCCAGCACCTGTTTGGCGGTCTCGACCACGATGCCGCGTTCATTCGGGTCGCCCTGGAGCAGGGTCGAGGCAAATTTCTTCGCCTGTTCCAGCTTGATATGTGGCGGCAGCGGCGGCACGTCGGGATCAGTGCGGAACTCGATCAGGACCGGGCGTTCGGCGGCAAGTGCCTGTTCCCAGGCGCTGGCCACATCGCTTTCCTGATCGACGAGGATGCCCTTGAGGCCAATGGACTCGGCGAACAGGTGGTAGGGCACGTCGGGAATGTTCTGCGAGGCTTCGAATTTCGGATCGCCCTCCATGACCCGCTGTTCCCAGGTCACCTGGTTCAGATCCTGATTATTGAACACCGCGCAGATCCAGGTGGTGTCCGTCCAGCTGCGCCAATACTTGGCGACGGTAATCAGCTCGGCCATGTTGTTCATCTGCATCGCGCCATCGCCCACCAGGGCGATGACCGGTCGATCCGGATGGCAGAACTTGGCCGCGATGGCGTAGGGCACGGCGGCACCCATGGAGGCGAGGCCACCGGACAGCGAACACAGCATGCCCCGGCGGATCTGCAGGTCCCGGGCATACCAGTTGGCGCAGGAGCCGGAATCACAGGTGATGATGGCGCGGTCCGGCAAGCGTGGCGACAGTTCGAACGTGACCCGTTGCGGATTGATCGGCTTGGCCGAGACCAGCGCGCGTTTTTCCAGGGTCTTGTCCCAGTCCGCACGCCAGTGTTCGATTTTCCTGCGCCAGGCGCGGTCGGTCTTTTCTTCGATCAGCGGCAACAAGGCTCGCAGAGTGTCGGCGCTGTCACCCTGCAGATTGACTTCCATGGGGTAGCGCAGGCTGAGCATGTCGGGCTGCAGGTCGATCTGCACGCCACGCGCATGGCCCTCCCGGGGCAGAAACTCGGCATAGGGGAAGCCGGACCCGATCATCAGCAGCGTGTCGCAACCGGCCATGAGGTTGTCACTGGGTTCGGTGCCCAACAGGCCGATTGAGCCGGTGACCCATGGCAACTCGTCCGGCACCACGGCTTTGCCGAGCAAGGCCTTGGCGACGCCGGCACCGAGCTTGTCAGCGATGGCAATCACTTCATCCGTGGCGTGCAGCGCGCCGGCGCCCACCAGGATGGCGACCTTCTTGCCAGCGTTGAGGACTTCGGCGGCCCGCTGCAGGTCTTCCTCGTAAGGCACGACCTTGGGTTTGTTATAACCGACGCCAGAATGCAGTGTGCCGTGTTTGTGGGGAGGCGCGGTGTATTCCATGTCCTGCAAGTCGTTGGGCAGGATCAGCGCGGTGACCCGGCGCTCGCCCACCGCCGTGCGCACGGCGCGGTCGAGCAGATGGCGCACCTGCGCGGGTGCGCTGGCCTGCTGGACAAACGCGCCGGCCACATCCTTGAACAGGCTGACCAGGTCGAGTTCCTGCTGATAATGGCCGCCAAGCGCATTGCGCGCCTGTTGGCCGCAGATGGCCAGGACCGGCATGTGGTCCATGCGTGCGTCATACAGGCCGGTGATCAGGTGTGACGCCCCCGGCCCCGACGTGGCGATACAGACCCCCAGCTCACCAGTGAACTTGGCATGGGCGCAGGCCATGAACGCGGCCATTTCCTCGTGACGCGCCTGAATGAACTGGATCTTGCCCTTGGCCCGGTTCAAGGCGCCAAACACGCCGTTGATGCCATCGCCCGGGTAGCCGTAGATACGGCGAACCCCCCATTCGTAAAGGCGCTCAACCAGAAAATCGCCGACGGTCATGCTCATGTCTGTTCCTCGTCCTGATGGGCTGTCTTGTCGGGCTGCGACCCTAGGCAGCGGTACGCAGCGCCGTGGCTCATACAGGACTGGACCGACGCAAGCCGCTCAAGGTTTCGATTTTTTTATCGATGGCAGCGTCTTCAGCAAGGCATCCACACTCAATTTTCCGGCGCCCTGCAACAGCAACGGCAGCAGCGCCACCAAGTAAATCAATGGCAGCTTGAAGTTGCCAAAGCCTCTGTTGGTGATGGCGTATCCCTGGGCCAGTTCGCTCAGGCTCGACCAATCCGCCGGCCAGTGCACGGCCGCCGTGGCGACCACCGTGACGACCATCAACACCAGCGCCGAAACACGTGTGCCCAGGCCCACCAGCAGGGCGATGGCGCAGATCAGCTCCGCCCACATCGACAGTTCCCAGTTCCAACTGGCCGGCACATGATTGAAAGGGAACGGAAAGGCCGCCTGGATTTCGGCGAACCAGTTCTGGCCGTTCCATTTTTCCAGGCCCGATTCGAAGAACTCCCAGGCCAGGAACAGGCGCAGCCCCAGCGGTGCGAGCCATGAGCCGGCGTGGTCGAGGTTGAGGTGCAGGCCGTTCAAGGCTTTCGAAAAAGACGTGTACATGATTGATCTCCTTTACTCAGGCTGCACGTTGCAGGGCGTGGCGCTTGTTGGCCTGGGCCAGCTTGCCCACCAGGCGGACCGCCGTGGCGGCGCAGATCAGGCCGAAGGGCAGCACGTACCAGGCGCTCATCGGAATGCGCTTGAAGTTGGAGTAGGCAAAGATCGCCGCTAACACCCACATGCCGGTGGTGTGCAGGCGTTTCCAGGCGATGGCGCCGATCAGCCGCGTGGTGCTTTTGAACGAGGTCAGGGCCAGCAGCAGGATGAACACGTAGCCCACGCTGCCGGGCAGATTGCCGACGGCGGTGCGGCCCGGCCAGAACTCTGTGTTGAGCTGGCCGTAGCAATAGATCAACACCGCGTGGACCAGGTGGGAAAAGGCAAAGGCCAAGCCGATGAAGCGCCGTTCGCGCACCAGGGACTTGCTCAAGGGCGAGGGCACCAGCACGGCAAACGCCGAAGCGGTGAAGGCCAGCAGGAACAGGGCAAAGGATGACCGGGCGGTGGCGCGAATGGCGCTGCGCACGCCTTCGGTGAGGTCCGGGTTGACTGCCAGGGTCAGGGCGGTCATCAACAGCACCAGGGCGGCAATCAGGCTGAACAGCGACCAGCCCTGGAAACGGAAAGCAGGTGGCGTTGCGGTGGTGGCAGGCATGGGTAGGCTCCTTGGATTTCATGGCCCGGCCGTCAGGGTGGCCGGGGACACAAGGAGTCTTTCAAACGGGTGTAAGCGGGGTGTGTCTGGAAGGGTGGCGGTGTGCAAGTTTGTGTATGTCATGTGCCCGCTGACACACTGATATACAAACCCAACATCAGGCCGAATGCCGAACCCTGTTGGAGCGAGCCTGCTCGCGAAGACGTCAGGTCAGTCAACAGTGATGTCGACTGGCAAAGCGCTTTCGCGAGCAGGCTCGCTCCCACAGGGTAATACTTTTCACTTAAGGCAACCCCACAGGGGCTTGATCAACTTCCGGATGAGGTATTGCAAGCCAACCGCAACTCGGCACACAATCCGCCGCCATCGCGATTGCTCAAGGTCAGCGAGCCGCCCATGGCACTCGCCAGTTGTTGGGCGATGGCTAGTCCCAGGCCCGTGCCGCCGGTTTCCCGATTTCGCGAGCTCTCGACCCGGTAGAACGGCTTGAGCACTTCGGCCAGTTCCGCCTCGCTGATGCCGGGCCCGCGATCCAGCACCTGGATCGCCAGTTGCCCGTAGGCAGCAGGCTGAATCTGGATCTGCGCCGCGCCGCCGAATTTCAGCGCGTTGTCCACCAGATTGACCAACACCCGCCGCAGCGCATGGGGACGGGTGTCGATCACGGCGGCGTTCTTGCCCGACAACTGCACGTCCTGGCCGGTGTCCTGGTAGTCGAACACCAAACTGTCGAGAAACGCATCCAGGCTGATCCGGCAACTGGCCTCGGTGGCGCCATGGATGCTGCGAGCGTAGGCCACGCCCTCACGCACGAGGTGTTCCATTTCGCTCAGATCGCTGCACAGTTTGTCCTTTTCGATGCCGTCGTCCATAAATTCGGCGCGCAGTTTCATGCGGGTGATGGGCGTCTGCAAGTCATGGGAAATCGCCGCCAGCAGTTGCATGCGTTCCTTGAGGTAGGCGGCGATGCGGTCCTGCATGGCATTGAACGCCTTTGCCGCGTGTACCACTTCGGTCGGGCCTTTTTCATCCAGGCGCACGCCGTGGGCGTTGGGGTCGAGGGTTTCCACGGCCTGGGCCAGCCGGGTCAGCGGGCTGACGGCGATGCGCACGGCCAGCCAGGTGCAACCGATCAACAGCGCCAGTTGCCCGAGCAGCACCGCGGGCAGCCAGGGCGAAAGCGGTGCCATTGCCGGGCGCACATCGATGGTCAGCGGGTTGCCGTCCTTCAGGCGCAGGTGCGCCTGGTAGTGCATCTTCGGGCCTGGGATCTGGTTATACGTCAGCGCATAGGCTTCGCCCAGGGCTTGCTGGATCGAACTGACCGATATCGGGGCGTTGTCGGGCAACATCGGCATGCCAGGTTCGCCTTCGTCGAGCACGTAGCCGTAGTTGCGCCGGGCCAGTTTCGGCAGCCAGGCCTCGCGCTCGGCGGCTGGCAGGCGATCGAGGATGGCGACGGACGTCGAGACGTCGGTCTCGAGGTTGCCGAGCATGGTGTTCTTCGCGCTCTCGTAGCGTTCGTAATACTGGACGCCAAACGACAGGCCTTGGGCCAGGACCAGGCCGATCAGGAAGATCAACGACAAGCGCGAGGCGAGGGTACGTGGCCAGCGCAGCGACAGCTTCATACCGACGCCTCGAGGATCTCCACCGGCAGCGAGAACACGTAGCCTTCGCTGCGTACGGTCTTGATGTAGGCCGGCTCACGGGCATCGTCCAGCAGGCGCTGGCGCAGGCGGCTGACCAGCAGGTCGATGGAGCGATCGAACAGATCGGCGTCACGGCCCTGGGTCAGGTTCAGCAACTGGTCGCGGTTGAGGACGCGCTGCGGATGATCGAGGAACACCCGCAACAGACGGTACTCCGCGCCGCTCAGGGCGACCATGGTGCCGTCGCTGTCCAGCAGGTGGCGGGCGGTGGTGTCCAGCCGCCAACGACCGAACGCCAGCAGGCGCCCGCTTTCGGTGACCACCAGATTGGGCGGCAACATGCGGGTGCGGCGCAGCACGGCGTTGATCCGGGCGAGCAGCTCGCGAGCGGCGAAAGGCTTGACCAGATAGTCGTCGGCGCCCATTTCCAGGCCGATGATGCGATCGGTTTCGTCGTTGCGGGCGGTGAGCATCAGCACCGGCGTGGCCTTGTGCTTGCCGGCGCGCAGTTCCCGACACAACACCAGCCCGTCATCGCCGGGCATCATGATGTCCAGCACGATCAGGTCCACCGGGGTGGTTTCCAGGAAGGCCCGCATCTGCCGGCCATCGGCGACTACGGTGGTGCGCAGGCCGTTCTTTTTCAGGTAGTTGCCCACCAGCTCTCGAATCTCGCGATCGTCATCGACGATCAACACATGATCGACATGATCCATGCTGTTCTGCCCCTTGGCGTTTTGTTGTTGGTCAGTCTACAGGCACCAGCCGGCCTGGCCTGCGACGGTTTGTATTGGAGTGTATCTGGCGCGCGGCGGATACACAGCGATGCAAAAAGCCCCCTGGCCCGATACAGGCGCGATACCTGGGCGGCATTCAATGGCATCCATCGAGGCAACACAACGGGCCTCTGCGATAAACCATTGAATCGAGGACATCGTCATGAACACCAAAGCCATCTACGCCGCCTGCCTGTTTGCCGCGCTGAACATCTGCACCTTGTCGGCCCGGGCCGAAAGCAACGTTCAGCCGCACACCTATAGCTACGGCAGCCACCTGGACGTGGGCAAAGTGCTGTCCCTGACCGAAGACCCGCAACCGGCTTGTGGCGTGGTCAATGCCCGCATGACTTACCTGGATTCCGCGGGGCACGAGCAGGCGCTGGACTATCGCAAGTTTTCCGATCACTGCAGCAACCAGAACTGAAACACGGCAGCCATGCGAGCCAGCCTCTGTGGCGAGGGGATTTATCCCCGCTGGGTCGCGAAGCGGCCCCAAAGCCTTGAAACTCTGTGTATCCGATAGAGCCAGGGGGCTGCTTCGCAGCCCAGCGGGGATAAATCCCCTCGCCACAAAGGTATTGGCTCCTATTCATGCTTTACCCATTTTGAGGTGTGCCATGCTTCTGATCGCTTTTCTCGGCGGGGTCCTGACGATCCTCAGCCCCTGCATCCTGCCCGTGGTGCCGTTCCTGTTCGCCCGGGCCAATCAATCGCGCGGCTCGGTGCTGCTGACTCTGGCCGGCATGGTGCTGACCTTCGCCCTGGTGTCGAGCCTGGCAGTGGTCAGCAGCGAGTGGGTCATCCGCGCCAGCAGCGTCGGCCGGCAAGTCGCCCTGGTGGTGATGGTGCTGTTTGCCTTGTCGCTGATATTCAGCCGGGTCGCCACCTGGCTCGCGCGGCCGCTGGTCAGCCTGGGCAATCGCCTCGACGCCGGCGCCGGACGGATGGCCGCGCCGCTGGCGTCGCTGCTGATCGGCGTCGCCACGGGGCTGCTCTGGGCGCCGTGCGCCGGGCCGATCCTTGGGGTGATCCTGACCGGGGCGATGCTGCAAGGTGCCAGCGCGCAGACCAGCCTGCTGTTGCTTGCCTACGGCCTGGGCAGCGCCTTGTCGCTGGGTACGCTGATCCTGGCCGGGCGTGGCCTGATCGGTCGGCTGAAACCCTCGCTGCCGATCACCGCGTGGCTGCGTCGGGCGACGGGCGTGCTGGTGTTGCTGGCGGCCGTGGCGATCGGCAGCGGGGCAGATGACCGGTTGTTGGCGGCGACGTCCTCGCAACAGTCCGCCAGCCTGGAAAAAAGCCTGCTGGAGAACGTGCCCAAGGCCATCGACTACATGGTCAGCAAGGCTGAGGCCAGCAGCCTGCCGCCCCTGGATGCCCAAGGCGCGATGCCTTCGCTGGCAGGCGCGGTGCAATGGCTCAACTCGCCGCCGCTGAACAGCGAGTCACTGCGGGGCAAAGTGGTGCTGGTGGATTTCTGGACCTACGACTGCATCAACTGCCAGCACACGCTGCCGTACGTGAATGGTTGGGCGAAGAAATACGAGAAGGACGGGCTGGTGGTGATCGGCGTGCATACGCCGGAATACGGCTACGAGAAGATCATCGATAACGTACGCGAACAGGTGCGAAAGCTCGACATCCGTTACCCGGTGGCCATCGACAACCAATATTCGATCTGGCGCGCCTTCAGCAACCAGTACTGGCCGGCCCATTACTTCATCGATGCCAAGGGGCAGGTGCGCTACAGCCACTTTGGCGAAGGACGTTATGCAGAGCAGGAGCAAGTGATCCAACAACTGCTGCAAGAAGCGAAGGCCAGCGAGTGACCCGTGGTGAGGGGGCTTTCTGTGGCGAGGGGATTTATCCCCGCTGGGTCGCGAAGCGGCCCCTTTGTTCTACCTGATAAACCAGGTTGCCAGGTGTTGGGGCTGCTTTGCAGCCCAGCGGGGATAAATCCCCTCGCCACCGTAGAAGGTATTTAAAAATAATGGCTTGAGAAACAGTCCTATAAGTATTTCTAAGTTACGTCGCAACGGCCGTGAGCAAAATGAAAATGCTGGCCCCTTGCTCATTCGCACCAAGTCAAACTTCTTTCATTTCAGAATGTTGGACGACAAACCTATGCGCGTTTCTATATGGATCGCGGCGGCCATGTTGCTGACCGCTGTCTCGCTTGAAGCCCAGGCCAGGGCGCTTACCTCGAACCAGCAGTCGGTGTGTCGCTGGGGTTCGGACATTGCGGCGGGCGCCCAGGCGTCGAAGCTGTCCGGTGTCAGCCTGTATGGGGCGCGCAAGAAGCTGCAGGTGCGCAAGTTTGCGCGGCCATGGATGCGCATGACTGCCCTGGGCATTACCGAGCAGACCTACAACAGCGCATCGCGGCTCAAGCCTGCCGCCGTCAAGCAGACCTATTACGAACAATGCGTGCGTCACGAACTGGCCCGCCGATGAGGGTTCAGCCGGGGCTCCTGCCGGGCATTTCGATGCCATGCTGATGCACCCGGCGATACAGCGTCGCACGGGAAATACCCAGGGCCCGGGCCGCCGGGGTGGGTTTCCAGCGATGACGCACCAGGGCATCGAGCAGCGCCTGGCGTTCCGGGCTGGCGCTGGGTTCTGGCCCCCGGACAGCGGTTTCGCTGCCGTGCAGTGACTCCGGCAAATCACTGAGCTGGACCACGCTCCCTGCGCAGACCGCACAGGCATAACGCAGCACATGTCGCAACTGGCGCAGGTTGCCCGGCCAGTGGTAACCGAGCAGGCATTCCAGCACTGGGCCACTCAGCTGCACCGCGCCCCCGCACAGGGTCGATTCTTCCTCGAGGATGCGGTTGATCAACGCCAGCCGGTCGGTGCGCTCGCGTAACGGCGGCAATTGAAACCGGGCACCGCCGAGGCGGAAATACAGATCCTCGCGAAATTCGCCGGCTGCCACCAGGGTTTCCAAGTCACGGTGAGTGGCGCAGATCACCTGGATGTCCACGGCCTTGCGCCGCGCCGCCCCCAGCGGCGCCACTTCGCCTTCGGCCAACACCCGCAACAGACGGGTCTGCAGGGGCAGGGGCATATCGCCGATTTCGTCGAGAAACAATGTGCCGCCATCGGCTTGTTGCAGCAGGCCCTGCATGCCTTTGGCCGAAGCGCCGGTAAAGGCGCCGGCGACATAACCGAACAATTCGCTTTCGATCAGGCTTTCCGGAATCGCCGCGCAGTTCAGGGTCACGAACGGTCGCTCTCGACGCTGGCTGGCCTGATGCAACTGGCGGGCGAAGACTTCCTTGCCGGATCCGGTCTCGCCCTGGATCAGCACCGGCAGGTTGCGATCCTTGACCCGCACCGCCAGGTTCAGGCTGTCGGCCAGGCGTGGATCGAGCTCGGCCGGGGCCATCGTGGCGCGCTTGCGTGGGGTCGCCCGGCGTCGCGGCGCGCTCAGGCGGCCGTGCAGGGATGGGCCGAGCGGGTAAAGGCTTTCGTCACGGGCGCGGTGCAACAACTGCGGGTCGAAGACCTGGCTGATGTGCCGGGGCGTCTGGCCGTAGCGCTCCAGCAAGTAATGACGCGCCGCCGGGTTCAGGGCTTGCAGGCAACCCTCGTCATCCCAGGCGAACAGAAAATCCGGCTGGCTGTCGACGTAGCCGGCGTTGCGATGGGCGCGCAAGACCCAGTAGCCCTGGGCACTGCTCATGAAAAACGCCTGCTCGATCTCCCGTGCGCTTTGCACCACCATTTGCCGGATCAGGTGCTGGGAACGTCGATCGTCCGGCGAACGCACCGCCGAGACGTCCAGCACCCCGAGCAGTTCTCCCTGCGGATCGAAGACCGGCGCGGCGGAGCAGGTCAGGCCAATGAACGCGGCGCGAAAATGGTCGCGCTTGTGTACCGTCACCGCCGTCCTGGCAGTGAGCACCGCCGCCACGCCGCAAGTGCCTTCTTCACCCTCCGACCAGCAGGTGCCCAGGTACAACCCGGCCTTGCGGCAGTCGTTGCGCAGGGTGGTTTCCACCCGATAGTCGATGGTCTGGCATTGGGCATCGGTCAGCAGCACGCAATAGTCGGCATCGCGCACCCGGCCATGCAGGCGCGCCACTTCATCGCTGGCGATGTTGAGGAACAGTTCCGAGCGCTCGCGACATTGCTTGAGCACTTCGTGGGAAAGGATGCGCGGGCCCTGCAATGAGCCTGGGTCCAGGTGATGTTGCTCCATGGAGCGGCGCCAGGAGTCGAAGATCAGGTCCGGCACCGGCAGTTGCGGCAGCTGCGCGGCGTTCTTCAGCACGCGGCTGACGCAATCCACATGCGCCCGGGAGTGAGCGGAAAGCATAGGGGCCTCCGGTTCAGCTTCTTGTCGTTGTGCGCACATTAAGCGCTGATCACCCGGCGCCGGCAAGCCCGGCGCAGCGCAGGCGCCGGGGTGAGACGCGACGTCTCAGCGTCTCGCCGTCGTCCCGTGCAGGCTGACATGGGGCGTCTCACCAAGCTCCTTCCCGGCGCACCCGAATTTACGTTTAAAGCGCTCTATATCGAGGCTTTCCAGCATTCAACGGGTAATTGGCACCGGCCTTGCTCCAGGCCTTGGACCCACATCAGGTGGGCTTCCAAGAATAAGAAAGAGGTGCCTATGTCTATCTGCCCAGGTCATTTGCCTGTCTACCCCGTGGTGGCGACATGAGTCGCCGTCCGCTCACCGTCGGCATCATCGCCAACCCCGCCTCGGGCCGCGACGTACGCCGCCTGACCGCCAACGCCGGGCTGTTTTCCAGTACCGACAAAGTCTCGGTGATCCAGCGCCTGCTGGCCGCGTTCGGCGCCACCGGCATCGAACGGGTGCTGATGCCGACCGACATGATCGGCATGGCCGCCGCCGTGCTGAAGAACAGCCACAGCCGCCAGGCCCGTAGCAGCCGTTGGCCGGCCCTGGAGTTTCTCGACCTGACCCTGCGCCAGACCGTCGAAGACACCCGCCGGGCCGCGCGCCTGATGGCCGAGCGCGAAGTGTCGCTGATCGCGGTGCTCGGCGGCGACGGTACCCACAAGGCAGTGGCCGCTGAAGTCGGTGATATTCCATTGCTGACCCTTTCCACCGGCACCAACAACGCCTTCCCAGAGCTGCGCGAGGCCACCAGTGCCGGGCTGGCCGGCGGGTTGTACGCCAGCGGGCGGATTCCCGAGCACATCGGTTTGCGTCGCAACAAACGCCTGCTGGTCTGCGACGCCGGGCGTGGCTTGCGCGAAGTTGCCCTGGTGGATGTCGCCGTGTCGCCGCTGCGCTTTGTCGGCGCGCGGGCCATCAGCCGCGCGCAGGACCTGGCCGAAGTCTTCGTGACCTTTGCCGAACCGCAATCCATTGGCCTGTCGGCGCTGTGCGGCTTGTGGTTGCCGGTGTCCCGCCAGGCCCCGGGCGGCGCCTGGATGCGCCTGGACCCGCAATCGCCCGAAGCGCTGCTGGTGCCACTGGCCCCCGGTCTGCTGCAGGGCTGTGGCGTGCTTGCCGCCGGCCCTTTGGAGCCCGGCGTTGCCCACGGCTTGTCGCTGTCCAGCGGCACGCTGGCCCTGGACGGCGAGCGGGAAATCGAATTCAACGTCCATGACCGACCCACGATCACCCTCGATGCCGGCGGCCCGCTGAGCATCGACGTCAACGCGGTGCTCAGCTACGCCGCGCAACAACGCTTGTTGGCCATCGGTCGCGAGCACCCGCAACACCCCTTGAACCTTCAAGAAGACACCCCTGGAGAATAAAAATGTCGACACCGCTCACCCACGATCAATTGCTGCACGCCTATCAAGTGATGCGCACCATCCGCGCCTTCGAAGAGCGCTTGCACGTGGAGTTCGCCACCGGCGAGATCCCCGGTTTTGTTCACCTTTACGCAGGCGAAGAGGCTTCGGCCGCTGGCGTCATGGCCCATCTGGGCGATGACGATTGCATCGCCTCCAACCACCGCGGTCATGGCCATTGCATTGCCAAGGGCGTCGATGTCTACGGGATGATGGCCGAGATCTACGGCAAGAAAACCGGCGTCTGCCAAGGCAAGGGCGGCTCGATGCACATTGCCGATTTCGAGAAAGGCATGCTCGGTGCCAACGGCATCGTCGGCGCCGGTGCGCCGCTGGTCGTCGGCGCCGCCCTGGCGGCCAGGCTCAAGGGCACCGACAGCGTCGCCGTGGTGTTTTTCGGCGACGGCGGCTCCAACGAAGGCGCGGTGTTCGAAGCCATGAACATGGCCTCGGTGTGGAACCTGCCGTGTCTGTTCATCGCGGAAAACAATGGCTACGCCGAAGCCACCGCGTCGAACTGGTCGGTGGCCTGCGATCACATCGCCGACCGCGCCGCCGGCTTCGGCATGCCCGGGGTGACGGTCGACGGCTTTGACTTCTTCGCCGTACATGAAGCGGCCGGTGCAGCCGTCGAGCGCGCCCGTGCCGGGGAAGGGCCGTCGCTGATCGAGGTCAAGCTGACCCGCTACTACGGCCACTTCGAGGGTGACGCCCAGACCTATCGCGCGCCGGATGAGGTCAAGCATTTTCGCGAGAACCAGGACTGCCTGATGCAGTTTCGCGAGCGCACCACGCGGGCCGGCCTGCTCACCATCGAGCAGCTGGACCAGGTCGACAAGGAAGTCGAGCTGCTGATCGAAAACGCCGTGTACAAGGCCAAGTCCGATCCCAAGCCCGCAGCTGCCGACCTGCTGACCGACGTCTACGTCAGCTATCCCTGAATCCCCTTAAAACAAGAACAGAGAATCCCATCATGGCGAGAAAAATCAGCTATCAGCAGGCGATCAACGAAGCCCTGGCCCAGGAAATGCGCCGCGACTCCAGCGTGTTCATCATGGGCGAGGACGTCGCCGGCGGCGCCGGTGCACCCGGTGAAAACGACGCCTGGGGCGGCGTGCTCGGCGTCACCAAGGGGCTTTACGACCAGTTCCCCGGACGCGTGCTGGATACGCCGCTCTCCGAGATCGGCTACGTCGGCGCGGCGGTCGGCGCGGCCACCTGCGGTGTGCGCCCGGTGTGCGAGTTGATGTTCGTCGACTTCGCTGGGTGCTGCCTGGACCAGATCCTCAACCAGGCGGCGAAATTTCGCTACATGTTCGGCGGCAAGGCCTCCACGCCCCTGGTAATCCGCACCATGGTCGGGGCGGGCCTGCGCGCCGCCGCCCAGCACTCGCAGATGCTCACGTCCTTATGGACCCATATTCCCGGGCTGAAAGTGGTGTGCCCGTCATCGCCGTACGACGCCAAGGGCCTGCTGATCCAGGCGATTCGCGACAACGACCCGGTGATCTTCTGCGAGCACAAGTTGCTCTACAGCATGCAAGGCGAGGTGCCGGAGGAGCTCTACACCGTGCCGTTCGGCGAAGCCAACTTCCTGCGCGACGGCAAGGACATCACGCTGGTGTCCTATGGCCGGCTGGTCAACACCGCGCTGGACGCGGCGCGCAACCTCGCCGGGCGCGGCATCGATTGCGAGGTGATCGACCTGCGCACCACCAGCCCGATGGACGAGGACAGCATCCTCGAAAGTGTCGAGAAGACCGGCCGCTTGGTGGTGATCGACGAGGCCAACCCGCGCTGCTCGATGGCCACCGATATCTCGGCGCTGGTCGCGCAAAAAGCCTTCGGTGCGCTCAAGGCGCCGATTGAAATGGTCACCGCGCCGCATACCCCGGTGCCGTTCTCCGATTCCCTGGAAGACCTGTACATCCCCGACGCGGCGAAGATCGAACAAGCCGTGCTCAACGTGATCGAGTGGAGCAAGCGCTGATGAGCCAGATTTTTACCCTGACCATGCCCAAGTGGGGCCTGTCGATGACCGAGGGCCGGGTCGATGCCTGGCTCAAGGAAGAGGGGCAGGCCATCACCAAGGGCGATGAAGTGATGGACGTCGAGACCGACAAGATCTCCAGCAGCGTGGAGGCGCCGTTTTCCGGCATCCTGCGTCGGCAGGTCGCCCGTCAGGACGAAACCCTGCCGGTCGGCGCCTTGCTCGGTGTCGTCGTCGAAGGCGAGGCCAGCGACGCCGAGATCGATGCGGTTATCGAGCAGTTCCAATCCAATTTCGTGCCGGGCGACGCCGCCGATGAGGACAGCGGTCCGAAACCGCAGAAAATCGAGTTGGACGGGCGGGTGATCCGTTACTTCGAGCGCGGTGAAGGCGCTACGCCCCTGGTGCTGATACATGGTTTTGGCGGCGACCTGAACAACTGGCTGTTCAACCATGAAGCCTTGGCCGCCGGACGGCGGGTCATTGCCCTGGACCTGCCGGGCCATGGTGAATCGGCGAAAACCCTGCAACGCGGCGATCTCGATGAATTGAGTGGCGTGGTGCTGGCCTTGCTCGATCACCTGGATATCAACGCGGCTCACCTGGTGGGGCATTCGATGGGCGGGGCGGTGGCGTTGAACGTCGCACGACTGATGCCGCAACGCTTGCGCTCGCTGACCCTGATCGGCAGCGCCGGCCTGGGCGCGGAGATCAATGGCAGCTACCTGCAGGGCTTCGTCGACGCGGCCAACCGCAATGCCCTCAAGCCGCAGCTCGTGCAACTGTTCTCGAATGCCGAGCTGGTCAACCGCCAGATGCTCGACGACATGCTCAAGTACAAGCGCCTCGAAGGCGTGGACGCGGCCCTGCGCCAACTGGCCGGGAGTGTTTCCAAGGACGGCCGCCAACAGGTGGACCTGCGCGAAGTGGTCCAGGCCGGCCACGTGCCAACCCTGGTGATCTGGGGCAGTGACGACGCGATCATCCCGGCGGCTCATGCCGACGGCTTGGCAGCGCGAGTCGAGGTGCTGCCAGGCCAGGGGCATATGGTGCAGATGGAGGCAGCCGAGCAGGTCAATCGATTGATCCTGGATTTCATTCAGCAGCACTGATCGAGCGGGCGGCGACTGATTCGCCGCCCCGCCAGAATAGGAGACAAAGCTATGAACGTTTCAATCAAGCCGACCCGCAGCATGCGCGCCGCCGTCTGGCATGGCCGCAACGACATCCGCGTCGAAGACGTGCCACTACCTGTTCCACCGCCCGCCGGTTGGGTGCAGATTCGCGTGCAATGGTGCGGCATCTGCGGCTCGGACCTGCACGAATACGTGGCCGGGCCAGTGTTCATCCCGGTGGATGCGCCGCACCCGCTGACCGGCATCAAGGGCCAGTGCATCCTCGGTCATGAATTCTGCGGCGAAATCGTCGAATTGGGCGCCGGCGTCGAAGGCTTCAGCGTCGGCGAGCCGGTGGCGGCCGATGCCTGCCAGCATTGCGGCACCTGTTATTACTGCACTCACGGGCTGTACAACATCTGCGAGAACCTGGCGTTCACCGGATTGATGAACAACGGCGCGTTCGCCGAACTGGTCAACGTCCCGGCCAACCTGCTCTACAAGCTACCGGCGGACTTCCCCGCCGAGGCCGGCGCGTTGATCGAGCCGCTGGCGGTGGGCATGCACGCGGTGAAGAAGGCCGGCAGCCTGTTGGGTCAGAACGTGGTGGTGGTCGGCGCCGGCACCATCGGCCTGTGCACCATCATGTGCGCCAAGGCCGCCGGCGCGGCCCAGGTGATTGCCCTGGAAATGTCCGGCGCGCGCAAGGCCAAGGCCCTGGAAGTCGGCGCCAGCCACGTCATCGATCCCAACCAGTGCGATGCCCTGGCCGAAGTACGCCGCCTGACCGGCGGCCTGGGGGCTGACGTCAGTTTCGAATGCATCGGCAACAAGCACACCGCCAAGTTCGCCATCGACCTGATCCGCAAGGCCGGCAAATGCGTGTTGGTGGGCATATTCGAAGAACCGAGCGAGTTCAACTTCTTCGAACTGGTGTCCACCGAGAAGCAGGTGCTCGGCGCGCTGGCCTATAACGGCGAGTTCGCCGACGTGATCGCGTTTATCGCCGACGGGCGCCTGGACATTTCGCCGCTGGTAACCGGGCGCATCCAGCTGGAGCAGATCGTCGGGCAGGGTTTCGAGGAGTTGGTCAATAACAAGGAGCATAACGTCAAGATCATCGTGTCTCCGGCACGGATCTGAGGGCGCCTGAGATGGGCGATTGGCGATGGCCGGCAGCGGCCATCGTCTTGTTTTCAGGTATGGCTCAGGTGTAGGCCAGCAGTCGACCGCAGAGAATCACCGCGATCCATAGCGTGATCGATACCAATGCCTGGACACGTGCCAGCCCGGGGGCCTTGCGGCCGGTATTCCATTGTTCGACCGAACGGTAGGTTCCGGCATGGAACAGCAGGGCGTTGACGCCCGCCGCCGCAATCAGACCGAGCTTGAGGACAAAGACTTTGTTGCCGACGAAATCCTGCGGATGCGCGCTGAACATCATCAGCCCGGCCGGCACGATCAGTAGCAGGGCCGCAACGGCCCAGGTCAACAGGTGCCGGGCGAGGGCGGTCACGGCGATGTCCTTGGTCAGGCCGAGGACGCGCAAGTCGAACATTACCACCGCGCCCACCAGCACCGAAAAGCCGATGATGTGCAGCACCTCCACCAGCGGGTACAGCCACAGCTCGTCGCGCATGGCCACTGCCAGCGACGAATCGGCCAGCCGGTCCATCCAGCCTTGCGCGGCCGGACCTGTCGCCTGCATCAGCGCAACTCGGTGGTCTTGTCCCCAATGGTGATGCGCTCGGCGCGCAGTTCATCGGTTTTGTTGCGGTTGGCATAGCCGACCACGGTGGCTGAGTTACCCGCCTTGAGCATGTCCTTGGTCAGCCCGCGGCTTTCCATGCGTGAGGGCGGCGCGAGCACGACGGTCCACGTCTTGTCGGTGGTTTGCAGGCGCACGGTGCCGTGGGGATGGGAATAACCGGATCGCTTTATCGTGCCTTCCAGCGTCAACGGGTTGCTGGCGTCGTATTCGCTCCAGCCATGGTGGGCAAACGCCGCCGTGGCGACCAGCAGCGGCGATAAACCAATGCAGCGAAGGGTGAGGTTCATTGGCAAGCTCTCCGGTTCAAATGGGGTGGTATTCGCTCCAGACCCGCTGCTCGTCGAGTTGAAGCAGCTGTTCCTCGACCTCGCGGAACCGTCGGTCGCAATCGAGAAAAAACTCATCGAGTTGCGGCGGCTCGACGTGGGTGGCGCTGAGCATGGTGTGGACCTGGCCGCGGTGGTGGATCTGGTGTTCGAACAGGTGCAACAGCAACCGGTCGATCCGCTCGCGTACCCTGCCATCGGCGCGCACCAGGTCGATGGAGCGGGCCAGGTCTGTTTCCCGCAGGACTTCGCAGAAGGCCACCAGCCGGTGGTCGGTCTTGCCCTGGTTTTCCTTGAGATCAGCGAAAGCCAGGGTCTCGGAGAAATCCCGCTGCTGGCCGTCAACATCGCCTTCCAGGGCAGTCAGGTAATAACGGTCTACCTCAAGGATGTGGCACAGCGTGGCTTGGATGGAGGGGAAAAAACTGGTGCGGTAGGCTTCGTATTCGGCCGTGTTCAATTGCGCGCAGGCGCCCAGCAGCCGGTGGTTGGCCCATTGGTTGTTCAGGGCCTGGGCCAGGAAATAGTTCATGGAACGCCTCCCGTTCGCGTCGTTGCGCCGGGCGAAAGCGTAGCAAAGACTGGGGATGGCGACGTGTTGCTGGTCGGTTGGCCTACGAACACAGTGCAACCTTTGTGGGAGCGAGCCTGCTCGCGAAGACGGCGGCGCATCCGGCACCTGGAATCAGGCAGACCGCTTTCGCGAGCAGGCTCGCTCCCACAGGGTTTTCATCGGCTGCGGCTTACAGCCCCACATCCGGCAACGCCGGCCGATTGGCCAGGGCCTTGGCCATGATCTGCTCCACGTACACGCGGTCTTCTTCCGGCAAGGCCAGGCGCGGTGGGCGGGTGAGGGCGCTGCCGCGACCGGCGATGGCTTCGCACAGCTTGATGCATTGGACCAGGTCGGCGCGGGCGTCCAGGTGCAGGATCGGCATCAGCCATTCGTAGATCGGCATGGCTTCGGCGAACCGTCCGGCGCGGGCCAGGCGGAAGATGGTTTCGCCTTCTTTCGGGAACACGTTGGACATGCCCGAGACCCAGCCCTCGGCGCCGACGGCGAGGCTTTCCAGGACCACGTCGTCGAGACCGGCAAACAGCACGAAGCGGTCACCGACTTCGTTGCGCACGTCGATGAAGCGGCGGGTGTCGCCGGAGGAATCCTTGAAGCACACCACGTTGTCGCAGTCGGCGAGGGAAATCAGGATGTCCGGGGTGACATCGTTCTTATAGATCGGCGGATTGTTGTAGACCATCAGCGGCACGTCGGCATGCCGGGCCACGTAGCGGAAATGTTCGGCGGTCTCGAACGGCTTGGAGCCGTAGACCAGCGCCGGCATCAGCATGACTCCGTCGACACCGACCTTGCGCACGGCGTTGGCGACCTTGGCGGCCTGCACGCTGGTGAACTCGGCCACGCCGCAGATCACCGGCACCCGGCCACGGGAGGCGTCCACCGCGACTTCGGTCACGGCGATTTTTTCCTCGGCGCTCAGGGAGGTGTTTTCCCCCACGGAGCCGCAGACCACCAGGCCGGAAACGCCATCGCGGATGACGTTGGAAATGACTTGGTGGGTTTTTTCCAGGTTGATGGAAAAGTCGTCGTTGAATTGGGTGGTGACAGCGGGGAATACGCCGCTCCAGTTGATGCGTTTGCTCATGGGTGTCTCCTTTTGGTGTGTGGCGAGGGGATTTATCCCCGTTGGGGCGCGAAGCGGCCCTGGTACAGGCAATTCGGTGTGTCAGTCAGGGCCAGGGGGCTGCTGCGCAGCCCAGCGGGGATAAATCCCCTCACCACAGATGTTTTGGGTGAAGCTGGAAATCATGCCCCCGGCCAGGTATCCGAAAGCCGATAGCCCTGCGGCCACGGATCGGCCGGGTCGAGCAACAGCTGGTGCGTGCCGGTAATCCACGCCCGCCCGGCAATGCACGGGTAGATCGCCGGGCGTCCGGCCACGTCGGCCAGTGAATCGATCCGGCAATGAAATTCGGAGCCGATGATCGAGCGGCCGATAAACCGCTCGCCCACCTGCATCAGGCCCTTGGCGTGCAGCACCGCCATGCGCGCCGAGCAGCCGGTGCCAGTGGGGGAGCGGTCGATCTTGCCGGGCTGGATGACGACGGCGTTGGCGCCAGTGGCGATGCCGTTTTCCGTCACAAGGGGGGCGGCGATCTGGCAGAACGAAATGTGCGACCAGTCGGCGTTCAACGGGTGCACGAAACCCAATTGCTCGTTCGCCGCGCGGGTAATCTTCAGCCCCACGGCTACCAGCTCGGCGGCCTCGTCAGGCCGGATGGCAAAACCCAGGCGCTGCGCGTCGACGATGACGAAGCTGTCGCCACCGTAGGCCGTGTCCACTTGCAGCGAACCCAGGCCTTCGACTTCGATCCAGGCATCGAGGCGGTCGGCGAACGAGGGCACGTTCTTGATCTCGACCCGCTGCACCTTGCCGTCGCGGCAGTCGGCCACGGCTTCGATCAGGCCGCCCGGGGCTTCCAGCACCAAGTGCGTCTGGGGTTCGCTCATCGGCAGGATGCCGCTGTCCAGCAACACGGTGGCGACGCACAGCGAGTTGGAGCCGGACATCGGCGGCGTGTCGGCCGGCTCCATGATGATCCAGGCCATTTGCGCCCGCGGGTCCTTGGCCGGCACCAGCAGATTGACGTGGCGAAATACCCCGCCCCGGGGTTCGTTGAGGACGAAATTGCGCAGGGTCTGGTCCTGGGCGATCCAGCGTGACTGTTCCCACACGGTGGCGCCGGGTGGCGGCGCGACGCCGCCGACGATCACATCGCCGACTTCGCCTTCGGCGTGGCAGCTGACTACATGGATGATTTTTGATGAGCGCATGGATCAGATCCTTTTGTTGGCCTTTAGGGCCTCATCGCGAGCAAGCTCGCTCCCACACTGGTTTTGTATAGGCCACCCAATCCCTGGAAATGGGCTGCTGATCAGTGTCACCACCGAACCCTGTGGGAGCGAGCTTGCTCGCGATGGGGCCATTCGCTATTTCACCGATTTCAGAAACGCCGCCGTCTCCGGCTGCTGCGGATTGCCGATCACCTGGTCCGGCGGGCCGATCTCGTGGACCCGGCCATTGCAAAAGAACGCCACGCGGTCGGACACGTCGCGGGCGAAGCGGATCTCGTGCGTCACCAGCACCATGGTCATGCCGTCCTCGGCGAGCATGCGCATGGTGTCCAGCACCTCACCCACCAGTTGCGGGTCGAGCGCCGAGGTGGCTTCGTCGAACAGCATGTAGTCGGGTGACATCGCCAGCGCCCGGGCGATGGCCATGCGTTGTTGCTGGCCGCCGGACAGCTTGCCGGGGAAGGCCTTGAGCTTGTCGCCCAGGCCGACGTGCTCAAGCTGCCGCACCGCCAGCGCCTCGGCGTCCTGTTTGCTCTTGCCCAATACCTTGCGCGGCGCGAGCATGACGTTTTCCAGCACGGTGAGGTGGGGAAAGGCGTTCCATTGCTGGAAGACAATGCCGATCTTCTGCCGCAAGCGATTGAGGTCGGTGGCGCTGTCGTGGACCTCCACGCCGTCCACGCGGATGCTGCCTTTCTGGATCGGCTCGAGGCCGTTGATGCACATCAGCAGGGTCGATTTGCCGGAGCCGGAGCCGCCGATGATCGAGACGACTTCGCCCTTGTCCACCGTCAGGCTGACGCCCTTGACCACCTCCAGGTTGCCGAAGGATTTGTGCACGTTTTCGATCTCAATCATTTTCCTGCCACCTTTTTTCCAGGCGCGCGCCGAGGCGGGCGACCACCAGGCTCATGACGTAGTAGATGAGGCCTGCGATGCACAGCACCAGCAGGGGTTCTTGGATCCGCGTGACAATGGTCTGCGAGGCGCGGAGCAATTCGACGATGCCGATCCACATCACCAGGGCGGTGTCTTTCATCACCCCCAGCACCAGGTTCAACCAGCCGGGGAAGGCCACCCGCGTGGCGATCGGCAGGACGATGAAGCGCAAGTCCTGCACGTAGCTCAGGCCCAGGGAACGACTGGCCCGCCGGGTGCTCAGCGGCACCGCCAGCACGCCACCGCGGACGATTTCGGTGAAATACGCGGCGGCGTAGACGCCGAGCACGATACAACCGACGGCGAAGGCACTGAGGTCCAGGCCGACGATGCTCTTGAGGGAGTTGAACAACACGAACTGGATCAGCAACGGCACACTGCGAAACACGTCCAATACCCAGGCCAGCGGCAGGCTGGCGCGGGGCAGCAGCGCCCGCAACAGGCCGAACAGCAAGCCGGCGACGGTGCCCAGCAGGATCGACCAGGCGGTCAGTTGCACCGTGACCCAGGCACCCTCGAGCAGGTACAGCACGTCATTAACGGTAAGGCTTGTAGAAAACATGACCAGCCCTCAATAACGAAACAGCCGCCAGGACAACAGCCGGGCCAGCCCGACGATCAGCTTGGCGATCAGGTAGTACAGCAGCGCCGCGAGGGCGAAGTATTCGAAGGTGCGGAAGGTCTTGACGTTGTATTCCTGGGTCACGCCGGTGAGGTCGTTGTTCAAGCCGACCACCACGCCCAGGGAGGTCATCAGCACCGCCCAGACCATCTGGTTGGTCAGCGGGTAGAAGACGATGCGCAGCAACTGCGGGACGATGATCATCCGATAGGCCTGGAACGCGCTCATGCCCAGGGAACGGGCGGCGCGCATCTGCGTGCCCGGCACCGCCTTGAGGCCGCCGCGAAAATTCTCGGCCAGATAGCCGGCGTTGTTGAAGGTGATGCCGGCCAGCAAGGCGAACCATGAGCTGACGTGCAGGCCGAGGGAGCCAAGACCGAAGTAGAGGATGTAGATCTGGAACAGCGACGGCGTGTTGCGGGCGATCGATACCCAGCCATTGCCAACGCCGCGCAACAACGGATGCCGGGCCTTGCGCATCACGGTCAGGAGCAGGGCGATCAGCACGCCGAAAATCATCGACAACGCGGCCGTTTCGAAGGTCACCCAGGCGCCGGCGAGCATATCGGGCAGCGCGCGCAGGGCCGGGCGCCATTGGAAGCTGTAGTCAAACATGGCTCGGGTTTCCCTTGCGTGCGATAGGTTGCAACCACTGCGGCGGCTGGCCGCTGGCCGTGGCGGTACAGGCGGCCTCGACGCAATCCCCGAGGCTGGCGAAGTGCACGCCGCGCCCCACCAGGCCGGGCGCATAGTGGGCGTACTTGGCGGAATTGGTCATCAGGGTCGTGGCGGCCGGAGGGATCACCGGTTCACCCAACATGCACCAGCAGGTGTCGGTGACCAGCGTCGCGCCGAAAGCCTCGATGGCCTCCAGGTGGCCGGCCTGGCGAGCCTGTTCCAGCACGGCGCGACCGCAGGTGATCGCCACTACCACGTCGGGGTGTCTGGTTCGTCCCGCGCAAAGGTTCGCCAGGGTGGCGAATTCACTCAGGGAGAAGTGCGGATTACCCAGGGAAACCACATCCACATGGCGGTGCCGGGCGCTGTTGAGTTCGCGCCAACTGGCAAGCAGTCCCGTCGCGTCCACGGTTTTCCCCGGTAACACGGTGTCGTGATCCAGGACCTGGGCCGGGTCTATCGCCTCCGGCGTCACCCCGGCGATGTGGAACAACGGCGCCGCGCTGGTGGTGGCGAACGCGGCGCCGAAGGCTTTCAAGTCGTCCAGGGTCGGCGCGGCGTCTTCCAGGCCGCGAATCAGCGGGATGCGCCGCCCCGTGAGGCCGCCAACGTGATAGCCGAGCAGCGGGTAGAAGCTGTCGTCCGCTGATTCGAGCCTGTGCACCTCGACGATCAGGCCGGCCTTGCGCTGGTCGTCGAGATGACAACCTGCCAGCGGCGCGCGGCCACACAAGGCGATGCAGATATCGAGGAAGTCCGGGTATTTCTGCGTCCGCGCACCGAGCACGCTGTTGGCATAGACCACCGCGTTCGACTCGGCCCAGACGATCTGCTCGCCGGCCGCCGGCGCGGTATCGAGCAGGTAGGGCGCACAAGTGAAGCTCAATTGCGCGCCCATCGCCATGTAGGCGTCGCCCAAGGCACTGGCCGGCTCGCCCAGCGCCGGATCGACGCCGAGCTCACGCCAGCGGCGCTGGTCCACGGAAATCGAATTGAGGGTGGTGGGTACGCATACCTTCGCGCCCCACTGCACCAGTTGTTCGGCAAAACGCAGGCTGGCCGGGCCGGTATAGATGCAGCCGTCGATATGGGCCTGGGTAATGTCCAGCAGCTGTCCGGCGCCCTGGATGTCGGCCATGCGCAGGACGATTTTTATTGCCACTTGGGCAGCCTTGCCATGGACCCCGTCCAGCAGCGCCTGGTCCCGTTCGTTCAAGCAAATGCTGGAGGGCCTGAACGGCTGCGCGCAAGTATTTTCTCCACGCCATTGGTCGTTGGGCCGAAGCCCGGACAAAGTCAGGCGGTTGCCCTCGATACGCCCGAAGCCCTGGCCGCGCAGACCGCTGAACGCCTCGCTGCCGATGCACAGCACCGGCAGCGAGCGCTGGAAAACCACCTCGGCGACGAGCACGCCCAGAGTGAGGATTTCATCGGCTTCGGCCAGCACCAGTGCCGCCGGTGCATGACCGTTGCTGATGAGCTCCATCAACACGCTGCTGCCGGTGCAGGAGCCGCGCCCGCTGGGAATCGCCAGCACGCGCCCGGCCAGGCGCTCGCCACTGAGCGGGTGGTGTCGGTCGATGACTTCGCCCGTGGCCGGATCAACCCCGCCCCAGAAGCTCAGGCCGACATCGGCGAACAACAGGCTGCCCTCGGCGGCACCCTCGACCAGGCTGCGGCCCTGCAGGCGGATAGGCGTGCTCGGCATACCGCGATCCTCAGTAATAAACCTGCGGCACGGTCAGGTTGGCCGGCGGGATGTCGCTGCCGACCCACTTCACGAAGAGCTCCTTGTAGCGGCCGGTCCGCACCTGCTGGTTGACGAACAGGTTGAGGTAATTGAGCAGGCCGTATTCGTTGCGCTTGGCGCCGAGGGATACGTAGTCGATGACGTAAGGCGCGTCTCCGGCGATCTTCAGGCCCTTGTACTTGCCCGACTTGATGGTCGCGGCAGCGACGGTGTTGGTTACGACAGTGGCATCGATATGGCCCTGGGCGACGGCCAGCAGTGTGTCGTTCTGCGATTGATAGGCGCGGAAACTGCCGCTGCCCCAGCTCTTCTGGTCTTTCTCCAGGGCGATGGCTTCATAGGTGCTGCTGGTGTTGCCGAGCTTCTTGCCCTTGAGGTCGGCGTAGCCGTTGATGCCGGTGTCGTCGCGGGTCAGCACGACCATCTGGAAAGCGAAGTAGGGCACGGTCAGGCCGACGGTCTTGGCCCGCTCCAGGGTGTCGGAAGTGGAGGCGACGATGACATCGGCGCGGCCCGAGAGCAGCGCGGGGATTCGGTCGGAGAATGGCGTTTCGACGACCTCCGCGTCGACGCCGAGAACCTTCGCCAGGTCATGGCAATAGTCCACGTCGAATCCTGCCGGTTTGTTGCTTTCATCGCGAAAGCCCATCGGTGGGAAATCCAGTGTCACCGCGCAGCGCAGTTTTCCCGAGCCGATGATGTCGTCGAGTTTGTCGGCATGGGCGGGAAGGGCAAGCAGGGGAAACAGGACCACGCCGAGGGCTACGGCCAATGCAGGGTTTTTCATAAATGCCTCGCTGTCGAATAAATGCTGGGAAATATCGTATTGAGGATTTCGTATACGATATTAGATAAGCAATCGACGTGCCTGTTTTTGTTTTTTCGATAACGCATTGGTAAGCGCTTGATATACCGACAGTTGCTGATGCTGCTTGCTGGCGTCGGCGAGCAGGCGCGACAGGTGTGGTGTTACAGATGGGAGCAGTGGCACTCGGGGACGCCCGATAAAGGAACAGCCATCAGCGCTGGTTTTCCCGATATTGGCTGGGAGACAGGCTGGTCAGCGCGCGGAACTGGCGACTGAACGCGCTGTGATCGGTGTAGCCGCAGCGCAGGGCGATCTCGGTGATGGGCAAGGCCTGGTCCAGCAGCAAGCGCGAGGCTTCTTCGAGGCGTGCCTTGTGAATCATCTGCCGGGGCGTGAGCTGGAAGATGCGCTTGCAGTGTCGCTCCAGTTGCGCCACCGACAATCCGGCGATGGCGGTCAGCTCGGCGAGGCTGATGGTGCGGGCGAAGTGGCGCTTGATATGTGCATCCACCGCGGCCAGCTTCTGGAACGCCGGGTGGCTCGATTGTGGCAGTTGCAGGTCACGGGAGATTCCGGCCAGGCCGACGATCCGGCCAGTGGGGTCGTGCAGGGCCAGTTTGTGGGTCAGGCACCACACTGGCTGGTTGCCGTAGTACAGGTGCAGTTCGAGTTGGTCGGCCAGTTCTCTTCCGCTGGCAAGCACTCGGCGGTCCTGTTCGGTGTACAGCGGGCCGAAGCGTTCGGGGAATACCTGTTCGGCGGTGAGGCCGAGCAGGTCGTTGCGCTCCTTGAAACCGCAGCGCCGGGCCAGGGTCTGGTTGACGAAGGCATAGCGGGCCAGGTTGTCCTTGATGAAGAACACTGTGTCGGTGAGGGTGTCGAGCAGCGGCGCGATGGGTTGCAAGCTTTGGAGCAGGGTGTCGAGGTCGCAGGGGGGTAGGGAGGCGAGTGAGGGGTACATGGCGGTGTCGTTTTTTTGGTGAGGCAGGGAGTGTCGGTTGGAAGTGATGGGCTTGTCACGCGCTCCGTCGTCTGGCTTTATCTGTCTCTGGTGTGTATATCCGTTGCTGCGGTCATGGCGGCTTATGGTTCCGCCCTTACGGCGGCTCACTTTTGAGAAGCGCAAAAGTAAGCAAAACGCTCTTGCCCCACCACTCGGTGCCTCGCCTAGGCTCGGCATGCCCTCACTCCGGCATTGCTCCGTGGGCCGCCGCGAAGGGCCATCCATGGCCCAGCGCGGCTAACCCGGCATCCATGCCGGGTTGCCCACTGCGCAATGCCTGCGTTCGGCCAGCGTGGTTAATGGGGCGCTGAGATCAAAGTCAAAAGCAGAGCAAGAGCAAGAGCAAGAGCAAGAGCAAGAGCGGGGCGCTTGGATCCAGGCGCCTCCGGTCGATTGCTTTGAACTCGGCCACGGCGATCATTTCTACATGCACCCCGATCAAGCCGAGGCACTATCCGCGCGATGCCCAGAATCCTGACTCACCCTACGCCTGAAGAAGAACTGACCGAGCACAATGCCAAGCTGTTTGGCTCGCCCAAGGAGCGGCTGGATTTCTATCGGCGGGAAATCCAGTACGAAACTAGTATTCTCGCCAATCGAACCGACGCGTATCTGGCCGCACAGTCTTTCCTGGTGATTGCCTTCGCGTCGTGCATGGCCAACCTGAATCCGGAGTGGGGCAAGCTTTTCACGCTGATTGTGCCGCCATTTCTGGCGCTGCTCGGTTTCCTGAGTTCGCTCAACGCCTGGCCGGGCATTCGGGCGGCCTACGAGATCATTGACCACTGGCATTTCAAACAGAGTGAGTTGCTGCGCAGTGAGCCGTTGATGGGTCTGGCCTATGACGAGTCGCCGCTGTTCAGCGAGCGTGAATCGACCCACAAGGGTTATCGCAAGTCGCTGCTGTTTTCGGTGCGCACACCGTGGATCTTCGCGGTGTTCTGGGTGTTGCTCGGGGTGTATTCGGTGTTCATCCAAGTGACCGACCCGGGTGGCTGACTGTCACTTTTTTCGGCGCTCATACCACGCCAGTGCGGGTTGGGTGCTCAGGCCATGGACCAGGATGCTCAGCGCCACCACTGACAGCGTAAGGTCGATGCACAGTTGTGCCACTTCGGGTTGCAGGTGATGATTCAAGGCGTAGAACAGGTAAAACAGGCTGCCGATGCCGCGTATGCCGAACCAGCCGATCAATAACCGTTGCGGGCCATCCAGCAATCTCCCCCAAGGCATCGCCAGCACGCTCAACGGGCGAATCACCGCGAACAGCAAGGCGCCGATGGCCAGGGCCCGCCAATCCCAGTGATGGGCAAGGACCACGCCGAGCAGTGTGACCAGGAATACTTCCATGGAGCGCTCCACCAGGCTGCCGAACGCCAGCATGTCGCTCATCATCACCCCGGCCGCCACCTGGCCGTCGTCCAGGGCCTGGGTGTCGCCGTGCACGGCCTGCTCCGGTTCAACCGCTTCATGGCCCACCAGCGGTTGCACCAGATGCTCGGCCGGCGGCGCGTTTTCATCGGTGGACTCGACTTCGGCCTGACGCAATCCCAGGCCGGCGGCGAACACCGAAAGAAAGCCATAACCCTGCACCGACTCCGCCGCCACGTAGGCCAGGGCGATCAGGGCCAGGGCCAGGTAATCGTTTGGCGACAGGGTACTGTCGGCGTTCTTGATGCGCATCGACAAGGTCAGCCGGCCGATGCCACGCCCCAGCCAGTAACCGATCAACAGCCCCGCCGGTACAGCCCACAAGACGTTGCGCAAGGCCCACTCGCCGAGGAAGCCGCTGCCGTCTTCCTGCAGCATGAGCAAGCCAAGGATGACAAAGGGAAACGCGGTGCCGTCGTTCAGCCCGGCTTCCCCGGACAAGCCGAACCGCACGCGATCATCGTCGCGGGCATCATTGACCTGCACCAGCGCCGCCAGCACTGGGTCGGTGGGCGCGAGCATCGCGCCGATCAGCATGGACACGCCCCATCCGAGGCCAAACAGGTAATGCAAGATCAGGCACAGGCCGACGATGGTCAGGATCATTACCGGACCGGCCAGCCCGTAGGCCACGCGCCAGCTGCGGTTCTTCAGTGGCAGGCGCAGCTTGAGGCCGCTGACGAACAGCGAGAACACCACCGCGACTTCGGTCAGGTGCTCCATCCAGACGGACGAATCGTCGACCCCCAGCCGCAGCAGTCCCAGCCCCGCCGGGCCAATGGCGACGCCCAGCACCAGGCACACGGCCGAGGTGGTGACCGGCATCCAGCGCAGGTAGGACGACGTCAGGGCCAGGGTCAGCAACACGGCACCGAGCACCGCTACCCACACTGTGAAGATCATGGTTGCTCCTTGGATAATCAGCAGGCACAAAACTGTGGCGAGGGGATTTATCCCCGCTGGGCGCGAACCGCCCCTTGGTACCAATACCTCGCAATGCCTGGCCCAATCCCAAGGGCTGCTTCGCAGCCCAGCGGGGATAAATCCCCTCGCCACACTGCGGTCGCCTCAATGCGCTTGCTACGTTCGAGGGTGTTAGCGAAGCGAGGGTTCCCCGGCATATCGGCAGCCTCCCGTTTATCCGGGCGCTTTTCGATCCAGGGGAATTTTTTCCCGTGCGCGAGGCTCTGCAATGGAAGAGACGTGCTGATCGAGCGTCCCGTCGAGAAACCCAAGAGGCCTTTATGACTGCGCTGACACCCCTCCAATCCAGGCCTGCCACCGCGCAGCCATTCACCACTGCCGGCAACGTTCGTCAATGCTACGAGCGGCTGTTGCAGGGCCCCGACGACAGCGACAAGCAAGCCGATGCCCATGCCTTCCTCCAGCCTTGCCTGGAGCAGGCCGCGGCGTTGCCCCAGGAGATGCCCGACGATCCGGCGGCGCTGCTGGCCTGGGTAGAACAACACAGCGCCGGCGTGGCCCGGCAGTACGCCGACTACTTGGAGCGACGTAAGAGCGGCGGTCGTCGGGAGTTCTTCCACAGCAAGGCCCACGCCTTGTATTTCCTGCAGGCGGTGGGGCCGACCAAACTGGTGGATGGCGCCTGGTTGTACGGCGTGCTCAGTCACTGGCATGACCACCGCTTCGAAGGGCTGCTGTGTACCTATCTGGAGGAGCTCGGCGATGGAGTGCCGGCCCAGAACCATGTCGTGCTCTACCGCAAGCTGCTGGCCGAACACGGCCTGTCGGACATGCCCGACATTCACGATGACCGCTACCTGCAAGGTGCGGTGCAACTGGCCCTGGGCTACGCCGGCGACGAATATCTGCCCGAGGTCATCGGCTACAACCTGGGCTACGAACAATTGCCACTGCATTTGCTGATCAGCGCCTATGAGCTGAGCGAACTCGACATCGACCCGTATTACTTCACCCTCCATGTGACCATCGACAACGCCAGCACCGGCCATGCCCACAAGGCTGTGCAATCGCTGCTGCAACTGATGCCGATGGAGGCGGATCGCGAATCCTTCTGGCGTCGGGTCACCTTGGGCTATCGCCTCAACGACCTGGGGCAGGGCAGCCGGGCGGTCATCGAGTCGTTTGACCTGGAACGCGAAGTCCTCGACATGCTTGAGCGCAAGCGCCCGTTTGGCCAACACATGCATTCCGATTACTGCAAATTCGAAGGCAAGACCGTCAACCAATGGCTGGCGGAGCCGGGGCAGCTGGAAGGTTTCCTCAAGGCCATGCAAGGCAAAGGCTGGATCCGGCGCCACGAAGACCCGCAGAACAGCCGCTTCTGGACCCTCATCGAAGGCGCTGGCGCGGCGATGTTCGGGGTCTTCAGCCCTTACGAAAAGCAGCTGTTGCACGATTGGATCGCCGGTGACTGGTTGGAGGAACGCGGTCGCTCCGGCGCCCGCCGCAGCCTTGGCGCGGCGCAGGATACCCAGGCACCGACGCAGGATCCGGACGTGCAGAACCTGCAGCAATTACTGCGGGGCAAGGCGCCCGATGCGCAGATGCAGATCCTCATGCCCTGGCTTTCGCCGCGCGCCCATAGCCATCCGGCCGGCCTGCTGGCGACCCGCCGGTTCATCGAACTCAAATCCGCCCTTCGTTAGGAGCCCTGCATGAATCAGGAAGATCGCCTGTCCGAACCCGACCTGGCGCTGCTGCAACTGGGACGTCGCCTGCACGCCGACGGCTACCGTTTCATCACCCCGACGCCGTTGACCCATGAACGGGTCAATAAACGGCCCGGCAACGAGCGCTCGAAGACCCTGCGGGACGTTTTCGGCTGGTCGCGGCCGTTTGCGCCAGGGCTGATTTCCGCCGATGAGCAGCGTCAGTTGCAAGAGGCGCAGGTGCTGGAGGAACGTGCCGGCCTGTTGTACAGCCGCGTGCGTTGGTCGAGCCTGGACGGCATGCTGTTCGCCCATTCGCAGTTTCCCACCCAGGCCAATGACGCAGTGTTTTTCGGCCCGGACAGCTACCGGTTCGCCCATCTGATCCATACCCACCTGCAACAGAATTTCACCGCGGTGCATCGGGCCGTGGACATCGGCTGCGGTGCCGGTGTCGGGGCCATGGTGATCGCCCGCGCCCGGCGCGAGGCCGAGGTTCTTGCGGTGGACATCAATCCCCTGGCCCTGCGCCTGTGCGCGGTCAACGCCGCGCTGGCCGAGGTTGCCAACGTCGAAATCGCCCACAGTGATGTTCTCCGGGACGTCGAGGGCAGCTTTGACCTGATCGTTGCCAATCCACCGTACATGGCCGACCCGGCCGAGCGCGCCTATCGCCATGGCGGCGGCGCGCTGGGCGCCGGCCTGTCGTTGCGCATCGTCGAGCAGGCGTTGCCCCGGCTCACGCCCGGTGGCTCGCTGGTGCTCTACACCGGCGTGGCGATGGTCGACGGTCGTGATCCGTTCCTGGAGGCGCTTGGCCCTTGGCGCGACTCGGCGGAGTACGGCTGGACTTACCGGGAACTGGACCCGGATGTCTTCGGCGAGGAATTGCTGACCCCGGGTTATCAGGACGTGGAACGGATCGCCGTGGTGGCGTTGGTTGTCACCCGCACGGGTGCGGGTATCGGAGGGAACATCGATGAACAGGCGTCTGAAGTTCGGCATTGAAGAGGAATATTTCCTCACCGACCTGCAAACCCGGCACATGCCCGACCAGCCGCCCGCGGCGGCGATTGCGGCATGCCGGGAGGAGCTGGGGGAAAATTTCGCCCACGAGATGTTCCTGAGCCAGGTGGAGATGGCTTCGCCGATCTTCCAGAACCTGGCGGAGGCCGCCGATTACCTGGCCCAGGTGCGCAGCGGCCTGACGCGGCGCCTGGCACCCCACGGCCTGGGATTGTTGAGCGCCGGCTCACATCCGATGACCACCGTCGGCTTGCAGCCCACCGACGAGCTGCACTTCCAGCAATTGTTCGACGACTACCAGCGAGTGGCGCGCCGCAGCGTGTTATCGGGCCTGCATGTACATGTGGAAGTCCCGGGCGATCAGGACCGGGTCAAGGTCATGAACGAAGTGTTGCCGTGGCTGCCGATGTTGTTGGCGCTGAGTGCGTCTTCGCCGTTCTGGAACGGCGGCTACAGCGGCTTCAGCAGTTATCGCCAGGTGGCCTGTGATGAATGGCCGCGCATGGGCGTGCCGGAGTTCTTCGCCGACGAAGCCGCATTCAACGGCTACGTCGACATGCTCACGCGCACCGGCTCCATTCGCCAGCCCAGCGATTGCTGGTGGGTGCTCAGGCCCTCGTCGCGTTACCCGACGCTGGAGCTGCGCATCTGCGATGCCTGTCCACGGATCGACGACGTCCTGTGCCTGGTTTCGCTGTTTCGCCTGATGGTCGCCCATGCCTGCGCCCAGCCCAAGCCGGGGGCCGACTACAGCCTGATGTCGCAGTGGATCCTCAAGGAAAACCGCTACCGGGCCAAGCGCCACGGCATCCTGGCGGAGTTCATCATCGAGGGGCAGGAGCAGCCCATGCTCATTGGCGAATGGTTGAACCTGGCCGAGCAGACCTTCGCCGACGTCGCCACAGCGCTGGGTGTACAGGACGTGTTCAAGCAGGCCCGCCGGATCGTTCAGGAGGGCACCAGTGCTGATCGCCAGGTCGTGCTGTATGAACAAGGCTTGTTGCTGGGGGACTCCATCGAACAGGCCTTGAGTCGGGTCGTTGATCAGTTGCTGTCGGAAACCGCTGGCATGCCCGTGGCCGATCCGACCCTTGCGCAAGTTGCAGGTGGCCCATGACCAGCAAAACCCTTGAAGACTACAACCGCATGCGCGACTTCGCCGCCACCCCGGAACCGGCGGCGAAACGCTCGCGCAAAGCGGCGAAAACCGCCCACGCCTTGCAATACTGCATCCAGAAGCACGACGCCACGCGGCTGCATTACGATTTTCGCTTGGAGCTGGACGGCGCGCTCAAGAGCTGGGCAGTGCCCAAGGGACCGTCCCTGGACCCGAAGGTCAAGCGCCTGGCCGTGCATGTCGAAGACCATCCGCTCGATTACGCGACCTTCGAGGGCAGCATTCCCGAAGGGCACTACGGTGCCGGCGAGGTCATTGTCTGGGACCGGGGCGTGTGGATCCCCCAGGGCGATGTACACGAAGCCTACGAGAAGGGCCGGCTCAAGTTCGAGCTGCGCGGAGAGAAACTCGCCGGCCTGTGGAACCTGGTGCGCACCCATATGCCCGGCAAACAGGAGCAATGGTTCCTGATCAAGCACCAGGACGACGCGGCCCGTCCGGAGAGCGAGTACGACGTGGTCCAGGCCGAGCCGGACAGCGTGCTCAGCGACCGCACGATCGTGCCCAAGCGTAGAGGCAAGGCCGCTGCCGCCAAAGCGGTAAAACAACCGGAAAAAGCCGCGCCGCCGAAACCGTCGAAAAAAACTGCGAAGACCACCCTCAGCGGCGCCGTTGCCGGCCCGATTCCCGAAACCCTCAAGCCGGAACTGGCGACCTTGGTGGAGAGCGCGCCCGATGGCGACTGGCTCTACGAGATCAAGTTCGACGGCTATCGGGTCATGGCGCGTATCGACAATGGCGATGTGCGCTTGATCACCCGCAACGGCCATGACTGGACCCATAAACTGCCGAAACAGGCCGAGGCCCTGGCTGCGCTGGGGCTGGAGTCGGCCTGGCTCGACGGCGAGATGGTTGTCGCCAACGAGCAGGGCGTACCGGATTTTCAGGCCCTGCAAAACGCCTTTGATGCCGGCAGCAGCGGCAAGATCGCCTATTACCTGTTCGATTTGCCCTACCTCAACGGCATGGATCTGCGCAAAGTGCCGGTGGAGGAGCGCCGGGCCGCGTTGGCAGCGGTACTTGAATCGAATGAAGATCCGTTGCTGCGTTTTTCCGACGCCTTCGAGGAAACCCCCGAAGCACTGCTCAACAGCGCTTGCCAGATGCGCATGGAAGGATTGATCGGCAAACGCCAGGGCAGCGCCTATGTGTCGCGGCGCAGCAGCGACTGGATCAAGCTCAAATGCAAGAATCGCCAGGAGTTTGTCGTGGTCGGCTTCAGCGAGCCCAAGGGCTCGCGCAGTGCGTTTGGCGCCTTGTTGCTGGGCCTGCATGACGTCGACAGCGGTGAGCTGCGGTATGCCGGCAAGGTCGGCACCGGTTTCAACGAGACGACGCTCAAAAGCATCCACCAGCAACTGTTGCCACTGGAAACGAAAAAAGCCGCCGTGGTCAACCCGCCCACCGGTTACGAGGCCAAGGGCGTGCACTGGCTCAAGCCGGAATTATTGGCTGAGGTAGCGTTTGCTGAAATGACCAAGGAAGGCTCGGTGCGCCACGCAGTGTTCCATGGCTTGCGCAACGACAAGCCGGCCAAGGCGATTACCCAGGAACTGCCGAAACCGGTAGAGAAACCCGCCAGGAAAAAAACCGCCGCCAAGGAAGAGCCGGCGCCGGCCAAGACCAAGACCAAGACCAAAGCCAAGGCCAAGACCACCCAGGCACCGACCCTGGACGGCAAGGTGCGCATTACCCACCCGGACCGGATCATCGACGCCAGCAGTGGCACGACCAAGATGCAACTGGCCGAGTACTACGCCAGCGTTGCCGAGTTCATCCTGCCGGAACTGGCCGACCGCCCGGTGGCCCTGGTGCGCGCGCCGGATGGCATCGCCGGCGAGCTGTTCTTCCAGAAGAACCCCGAACGCCTGGCGATTCCCGGCATCACCAGCCTGGACAAGGACCTGACCGGGCAACCGGTGATGATCATCAACAATGCCGAAGCGCTCATCGGTGCGGTGCAGATGAGTACCGTGGAGCTGCACACCTGGAACGCCACCTCGGTCGATCTGGACAAGCCCGACCGTTTTGTCCTCGACCTTGACCCGGACCCGGCGCTGCCGTGGAAAAGCATGGTGGAAGCCACCCAACTGACCTTGTCGGTGCTGGATGAACTGGGCCTGAAGGCGTTTCTCAAGACCAGCGGCGGCAAGGGTATCCACGTGGTGGTGCCGCTGACCCGCAAGTTGGGCTGGGACGAGGTCAAGGGCTTCAGCCACGCCATTGTCAGCCACATGGCCAAGCTGTTGCCGGATCGCTTCTCGGCGGTATCGGGACCGAAAAACCGGGTAGGGCGGATCTTCATCGATTACCTGCGCAACGGCCTCGGCGCCACGACCATTTGTGCCTATGCCGCCCGCACCCGTGAAGGGCTGCCGGTGTCAGTGCCGATTTATCGCGAAGAAGTGGCCGAGCTCAAGGGCGCCAACCTGTGGAACGTGCACAACGTGCATGAGCGGCTGGCGGAGGTGGGGCATGAGCCGTGGGCGGACCTCAGGAAAACCCGCCAGAGCATCACGGCCGAGATGCGTCGGCGGATTGGGATGAAGGCAGCTACCAAGTAGCCCCTGGAAAGAAGGGGGCGCTCTGTGGCAAGTGTAATTATTGTGGCGAGGGGATTTATCCCCGCTGGGGCGCGAAGCGACCCAAAACTTACTTTCTCGGTATATCGGATGGACACAAGGGCTGCTTCGCAGCCCAGCGGGGATAAATCCCCTCGCCACAGATAACACCTGCCACGAATGAGCGTTTCTGCCAGATATTGCTGGTTCCTAGTAAACCCGCGCCCGCCGCAACTGCTCGATCGCTTCGATCAACTCGTCATAGGACACCGGTTTGCCGATGTGCTGGTCGAACCCCGACTGCTGCGACTTGTTCAGGTCGATAGCGGCACCGTATCCGGTCAGGGCGATGGCCGGGATGTTTTTGATGTGCGGCAACTCGCGCAGCGCCTGCATCAGTTCATGGCCATTCATCACCGGCATGCCGAGGTCCGAGATCACCACGTCGTAACGGCCGTCCCGGGCCGCTTCCAGCGCTTGCAACGGTTGATCGAAGGCAACGACGTTCGCGTCCTCCATTTCCAGCAGCAGCTTGAGGGTATCGAGCACGTCGGGGGAGTCGTCCACCAACAACACCGTCAAGCCGCTCAAACGTCCGGATTGCTCTTCGCAGGCTTGCGGCTTGGGCGCCAGTTCGGCGTTGCTCAAGGGCAGGCGAATGGTGAATGTGCAGCCTTTGCCCAGCCCTTCGGACTTGACCTCGACGCTGCCGCCGTGGGCTTCGGTCAACTGCCGTACCAGCGACAGGCCGATGCCCAGCCCTTCGCGCTGATGGGTCGCATGCTGGGTCTCGGCCTGGCCGAACAGGCCGAACACCTCGTTCAAGTGTTCCGCGGCAATACCGACGCCTGAATCCTTGACGTCCAGGCGAGCCATGCGCCCGTCCTGGCTGGCGATCAACTGCACGCGGCCGCCGTTCGGGGTAAATTTCAGCGCGTTGTTCACCAGGTTCCAGATGATCTGCTCCAGTCGGGTCGGATCGGCGTTGACAATCAGTTCGCTGCCGGGCCCTTCGGGGAGTTCCAGGGTGACCTTGTTCGGGTGGTTGTCGTTGATGACCACGGTGTAGATGTCTTGGAGCACGCGCCCGAGATCGACCGCCAAACGCTTGAGCTTGAGCTTGCCGGTGCGTACCCGGGCCACGTCCAGCAGGTCGTCGATGATGCGCGCCTGGCTGGTGACGGCGTCGCAGATGGTATTCACGGCCCTGGCCGCCGCGGTGACTGTCTTGGTCACCGGCAGGCGGCGCAGCAACTCGGCATTGAGCTGGATCAGGTTCAACGGGTGCTTGAGCTCGTGGGACATGACCGCGAAGAACTCGTCTTTCAGATGGTTGGTGTTCTGGGTTTCCATCAGCCGCTGGGTCTGTTCTTCATGCAGGCGCTTGTGGCCGGTGAGATCACGGGCAATCTTCACGTAGCCCTGCAAGTAGTCGCCACTGAGCAGCGTGACTTCGCCGCTGCAGAAGAAGCGGCTGCCGTCCTTGCGTTGATGCCAGCGCTCGTCTTCGCAGCGGCCTTTGGTGCGAGCGGTGCTCAGCTCGGTTTCCGGAGCACCGATGGCGCGGTCTTCGGGGGTAAACAGGAAATCGTAATAAGCGCCTTCGGCTTCGCCCTTGGTGTGGCCGAAAATCAGCTGCGCCCCGGTGTTCCAGCTGGTGATCACACCGTGTTCGTCGAGCAGGATGATTGCGTAGTCGCGGGTGCTTTCGGCGACCAGGCGCATGCGCTCCTCGCCCAGGCGCAGCTCCTCTTCAGCGGCCCGGCGCTTGGTGATGTCGATGAAGGTCAACACCGTGCCGTCGATGTGGTCTTCGCTGGAGCGGTAGGGCAATAGCCGGGCGATGTACCAGCGATCGTTGCTGCTGCTGACTTCTCGCTCGATCATGTTCAACGACTCGAACACCTGGGTGGCGTCCGCGGCCATGTCCGCATAATCGAGGCGGTGAGTGATATCCAGCAACGACCGGCCCGTGTCCACGGGCAGCATGCTGAAGATCTCCGTGGCCCTGGGGGTGAACCACTTGATGCGCATGCTGCGGTCGACGAACACCGTGGCAATGTCGGTGGAGGCGATCAGGTTGGTGAGGTAGTCGTTGATCTTGTCGGTTTCCTCGACCTTGGTCTTGAGCTCGTAGTTGACCGTCAGCAACTCTTCGTTGATCGATTGCAGCTCTTCCTTGCTGGTTTCCAACTCCTCGGTGGCCGAGCGCAACTCCTCGTTGATGGCCTGCATCTCTTCGTTGGAGGCCTTGAGTTCCTCACTGGAGACTTCAGCCTGCTCGATGGTGTCCTGCAGGTGCGACTTGGTCCGCTGCAGCTCCCGCTCCAGGTTGGCCAGCACCTGGTTTTCGGTCTGGCTGGTGATGGCGGCCACCTGATGGCTGGGATCGACTTCTTCCTCCTCGAATACAACGAGGGCAAATTCGCCGTCGGACAGCTCGTCGCGATAGGGCTGGACCAGCAGATCCACCAGGAAGCGCTGCCCATCACGCTCCAGATTGACCTGGCGAGACTTGACCGGTTGGCCGTTCTGGTTGACCTGGAACAACGCGGTGCGGATTTCCAGGCGCAACTGTGGATTGATCAGCGTCAGCAGGTTGCGGGTCATCTCGCCACCGACATGACGCAGGTAACGGCCGGCGCTTTCGGTCATGTGCAAGATCTCGGCATTGCTGTCGACAATGATGCTCGGTGGCGCGGCCCGCTCGATGGCCCGCAGATGAATATCGGCGAACGATACCTTGCGCGGCGTCATGATCTGCGGTGCGGCCAGGGATGAAGTGCTGCGCACGTAACCGCCGCGGGGCATGGTTGGCGTGCGCCGGCTGCTGGCGGTACCATATTTGGCCCGGAAGATCCGGTTGCGCTTGTCCACCGGACTGAACAGTTCATGGCAGGCGTCGGCTGATTCCGAGGAGCCGAGGAACAGATAGCCTCCCGGTCGCAAGGCAAAGTGGAACATCTGCAGGATTTCACGCTGCACATCGCGGTCGAGGTAGATCAGCAGGTTGCGGCAGACGATCAGGTCGATCTGCGAGAACGGCGGGTCCGACAGCAGGCTGTGCTTGGCAAACAGCACGCGCTCGCGGATTTCCTGGCGCACGCGGTAAGTCGCGCCTTCCTTCAGGAAATATTGGCGCAGGCGAGTGGGCGGTACGTCAGTAATGATCGCTTCCGGATAGGCGCCGCCACGCCCCACGGTAATGGCGCGCTCGTCGATGTCGGTGGCGAATATCTGCAGCATCGCGTTGCTCGAATCGTGCTGTAGCTGATCGCTGAGCAACATGGCCAGGGTATAGGCCTCTTCGCCGGTGGAGCAGCCGGCCGACCAGACCCTGATTTCCTCAGGCGGCGCGCTACCCGGCTCGACCGGCTTCAACAGGTTGGGCAGGACGTCGCGCTCCAGGGCTTCGAAGGCCTCGCGATCGCGAAAGAAATTGGTCACGCCGATCAGCAGGTCGCCCAGCAGCGCCTTGGTTTCCTCGGGATGATTTTGCAGATACGCGTAGTAGGCGCCCAAATCTGGTTGGGTGGTGACCTGCATGCGCCTCTCGATGCGTCGCAACACGGTGGCCCGCTTGTAATGCTTGAAGTCATGCCCGGTGCCGGCGCGCAGTTGCACCAGGATGTCATGCAGCGACTGCTCGGCGGCGGCCGCTTCGCGCTCGGAGGTTGGCGGTTGGGCATTGATCTCCGGATCGTTGGCCGTCGGCAGGCGAATTTCCCGAGAATTTCGCCACAGCTCCAGGAGCTTTTGCGGCATCTCCACCACGGGAAGCACCAAGTCGACCATCTGGGTGTCGATAGCGGCCTGGGGCATGCCGTCGAACTCGGCGTCCTGGGGTGATTGGGCGATGGTCACGCCGCCTTGTTCCTTGATGCGCGACAGGCCCACGGCGCCGTCGGAGCCGGTGCCCGATAGCACCAGGCAGAACGCTTGCTCCTTGTGTACGTCGGCCAGGTCACGGAAAAACAGGTCGATAGCCACATGCCCGCCTAGGCGCGGCTCGGCCGGCTTGACCTTCAGATATCCGTCGTTCATCGACAAGTGATGGGCAGGGGAAATGACATAGACATGGTTTTTCTGGATCGGGACCGTCTCGGACACCTGGAGCACAGGCATCTTGGTGGATTCCTGGATGATCCTGTCGGCGATGCTCTGATGGTCTGGGGCCAGATGCAGGACGATCACGAACGCCATGCCGTTGTCCTTGGGCATGTGCTCGAAGAACTGCTTGATGGCCTGCAAACCGCCCGCCGAGGCGCCAATTCCCACTACGGGAAAATCCAGGCTGCTGGGGCTCAGCTCTCGTCGCTGTGGCACATTGGGAGAGCGTTTGCTTGGTGAAGACATATGACATTGGCCTTAGGAAGGGCGGCGGAGCGGTCCAGCGCTTCCGCCTCGATGTTCAGGGTGCAAAAACTCGCAGGATAGTCGGGTTGGGCGAAGATTGCGAAGCTGATATTCGCCTGACCGCAGCTACCGCCATTGTGAGCCATTCACACAAGGTCAGCCCACCGGCACGCGCAAATACTCCGGTTGCAGATAGTTGAACCATAGCAGGATCATTTCCACCAGGATCGTGACCAGCACCAGCAAACCCACACCCCAGACGCTCGCCGAATACAACAGCCCTTGTTCCTTCTTCAGGCCCATGAACTTCGGCAGGCCGACGAACAGCAGGAATGTCGAGTAGACCGAAGCCAGCAACAGGACCACCACCGCCAGCCAACGGCTGGGGTACACCCCGAAGATCCCGGCGAGGAAGTACGGGGTTGCGGTGTAGGCGGCGAAACCGATGCATTGGTTGACCGTGGGCCGGGCCTCGAAGGTGCGCGACATCCAGCGGATGAACAGCCCCATCAGCGTGACGCCGACAACGATGGTCACGTACAGCAGGGCGCACAGTTGCAAGGCGCTGGCATGACTCAGCCTCACGGTCTCGTTTTCGGCCAGGCTCCAGCCGGTCCATGTGGTACCGATGAACAGGCACACCGCCGGAATCAGTGCAAGCAACAGCAGATGGGCCAGGTAATGGTGGGGATGAGCCTGTTCCTGCTCGCGAATGTCCCCCCAGGCGAATTCCGGATGGGTGAACAGTTTGACGAAAAGTACCGACATGACGACCTCCTGATCAGGACAGCCTCTGCGCGAGGCTCATACCGTTATGAGGTACAGGATCTGCCCGGGGTTTCATTTATTTGGCCGGGCCGGACGGCGGCGCGATAAAGGGAATGATTCGAAACGGCAAGGGTCAACCCATCAGCATCCATTAAGGACTGTATGCCATGACTGTTGCCCAATCCCTGGTTGATTATCTGCAAGAACATGAACTGCGCCTGACCACCGCCGAATCCTGCACCGCCGGGCTGATCGTCACGCTGCTGGCCGAAGTGCCGGGCAGTGGCTCGCTGATCGAAAGCGGCTATGTGGTGTATTCCCCCGAAGCCAAGCAGCGCTTGCTCGGCGTCAAGCCGCGCACCATCGATACCTTCAATCTCACCAGTCGCGAAGTCGCCGAGGAAATGGCCTTGGGCGCACTGCGCGACGCCAACGCCAACGTGGCGGTCGCCACCACCGGGCTGCTGGGGCCGGACGACAAGGACGGCATACCCGCCGGCACGGTCTGTTTTGCCTGGGCGTTTGAAGTGAACGGGCACCGTGCGCTGTTCAGCCGCCAGGAGCGGTTCTTTGGCGACCGGCGCCAGGTGCAGTTGCTCTCCAGCGAGTACGCCTTGCAGCAGTTGCCCGGCTATCACCAGCGCGCTTTGGCCGGTGAACTTCGATAGGAGAGGGCTCATGACCGATCAGTGCGAACAGGACGACCACCGTAGCCGTCAGTTTCCGGTGCGCGAGGACATGGCATTCCAGCACAAAGTCTGGCGTTTCGAGCGGGTGGGTTGGTACGTATTGGTGCTGTTGGTGATCCTGACCCTACTCGGGCTGTTTTCCCGCGGGCCGCTGAGCAGTCGCGAAGCGCAAAGCGCTGATGGCAGCATCGGCGTCGAATACGAGATGTTCCACCGCAACGGCTCGACCAACCCGCTGGTCATCCGTCTGCAGGGCCCTTCCAACGCAGTGCTGGAGGTGGAACTCGACGGCGATTGGCTGGAGGGGTTTGACGTGCAGAGCGTGCAACCGCAGCCCGTGCGTTCAGCGGCCGCGGGGCCGGGCATGAAGGTCTGGGTCCAGGCTGATCAACAGGGGCGGGCCAACTTGCACCTGTCATTGCTTGGAGAAGGCCTCGGTACCTATCAAAGCCACATCAAAACGAACAATGGCGCCGAGGTCACGTTCAATCAACTCATCTTTCCATAGGTGACGTATGGATTCGGTACTGCGAGCCGCCGCGATGTACGTGGTATTGATGGTGCTGTTCAAGATCGCCGGGCGTCGCTCGCTGGCGGAACTCACCACCTTCGATTTCGTCCTGTTGATGATCATTGGCGAGGCCACGCAGCAGGCGTTGTTGGGGGACGACTTCTCGATGACCAACGCGTTTATGGTGATCGTCACGCTGATCGCCATCGACGTTGGCTTCTCGTTGCTCAAGCTGCGCTCCAACTGGGTCTCGCGGCTGATCGACGGCGGGCCGACCGTGATCGTCGAGGACGGGCGCATCCTGCGGGGCCGCATGCGCCACGCGCGGCTGGTGGAGGCCGACATCATGGAAGCGGCGCGATCGAGCCAGGGTATCGAGACGCTGGATCAGATCAAGTTCGCGATCATCGAACGCAACGGGAAGATTTCGGTGATTGCCAAGGAGTAGAGCTGACATCCTTACTGTGGCGAAGGCTTACTGTGGCGAAGGAGCTTTTGTGGCGAGGGGATTTATCCCCGCTGGGCTGCGAAGCAGACCTCTTGATCTTCCCTGATTTACCGAGGTGTCCTGATTTAGGGCCGCTTCGCGCCCCAGCGGGGATAAATCCCCTCGCCACAAAAAGCCCCCTTGCCACATACATTTATAGGATCGGCTTGCCCCCGGTCACCGCATACCGCGAGCCGGAAATATAGCTGGACTCATCCGAGGCCAGCAGCACGAAGATCGGCGCTACCTCCACGGGCTGGCCGGGGCGGCCCAGTGGGGTCTGGGAACCGAAGTTCTGCACTTCTTCCTCGGGCATCGTGGCAACGATCAGCGGTGTCCAGATCGGCCCTGGTGCGACGCTGTTTACCCGGATGCCCTTGGGCCCGAGCATCTGCGCCAGGCCACCGGTGAAATTGGCGATGGCGCCTTTGGTCGTGGCATAGGCCAGCAACGTCGGCTTGGGCATGTCCGAATTGACCGAGGTGGTGTTGATGATCGATCCGCCGGCCTTCATGTGCGGCACCGCGGCCTGACAGATCCTGAACATTGCGGTGATGTTGATATCGAACGTGCGCACCCATTCTTCGTCCGGAATCTCTTCCAGGGTTTCGTGAGTCATCTGGAACGCGGCGTTATTGACGAGGACGTCGATGCGGCCGAAGCGCGCCACGGTTTCATCGACGACCATGCGGCACTGGGCCTTGTCCGCCAGGTCGCCCGGCAGGAGCAAGCATTGCCGACCGGCCTGTTCGACCCAGCGCGCGGTCTCCTTGGCATCCTCGTGCTCGTTCAGGTAGGAGATGACCACGTCAGCCCCTTCGCGGGCGAAGGCAATCGCTACCGCGCGCCCGATCCCGCTGTCGGCGCCGGTGATCAGGGCAATCTTGTTCGCCAGGCGACCGGAACCCTTGTAGCTTTGTTCACCGCAGTCCGGATACGGGTCCATCTTCTGCTGGCTGCCGGGGACGGGTTGGCTTTGTTTGGGGAAGGGTGGGGTTGGGTAATCGGCCATTTTCGTTCTCCATGGCAGGTGGTTGCGATGGAGGGTGGACTGTGGCGTTTCAGGCAGAGTTCGGTCGGATTTTCCCATCGGTCGATGAGCGAGCGTTTTGTCGACCGTGTTCATGTTCGGCTGAACGTGGACACGGTCATGCTCTCCAATGACAACAAGGCTTCATAAGGAGAAGGGCATGTTCAGTCACATTCAGATTGGTGCGCGGGATCTACCGAAAATGGTCGCTTTTTATGATGCCGTGCTGGGGTGCCTGGGGTTGGTGCGCATGGACAGCGAAGACGACTCGGGCCCACCCGGGGAAGGCTGGCATCAGCCCGGCAGGCATTGGCCGCAGGTGTTCGTCCAGGTGCCGATCAATGGCCTGCTCGCGACCTGGGGCAATGGCATGCAAGTAAGCTTCGCCGCCGATTCACAGCAAACCGTCCGCGCAGCCTGGGAAATGGCCATCGCCATGGGCGGCTTCGACGAAGGCGCGCCGGGGCCGAGGCCGCAATATTCAAAAGACTATTTCGGGGCCTACTGCCGGGATCCGGAGGGCAACAAGTTGTGCTTTGTGCATACCCCGGATATGCATGATTGACCCGATCTTGAGGTGATCTGCTCCTGTGGTGAGGGGATTTATCCCCGCTCGGTTGCGCAGCGACCGTAGAAAAAACGGGGCCGCTGCGCGACCCAGCGGGGATAAATCCCCTCGCCACAAGAGCTCATTGTCGGCCCGATCAGCCTCTCGCCTTCAGGCTCCGCTCCATCCGCGCAAGACCTTCCTCCAGCAAGGCCCTCGGGCAACCGAAGTTCAACCGCACGAATTGCCCGGCGTCATCGCCAAAATCCATTCCGGCGCTCAAGCCGACCCTGGCTTCCTTCAGGAAAAACCCTTGCGGATCGTCCAGCCCCAGTCCGGAGCAATCCAGCCACGCCAGGTAGGTCCCCTGGGGCACGGTCATGGTGACGCCCGGCAGGCGGTTCTTCACCGCGTCGACCAGGTAATCCCGGTTGGCTTGCAGGTAGGCCTTTAATGCCTCCAGCCACGGACCTGCTTCGCTGTAGGCGGCACGAGTCGCCTCCAGGCCCAGGGCATTGACGCTGTCGACCATGCCGGCCCTGGCGCCGTTGACCCGCTCGCGCAGCCTGGCGTTCTGGATGATCGCAAAGGAGGTTTTCAGCCCCGCGATGTTGTACGCCTTGCTGGCCGACATCAGCGTGATGGTGCGCTCGGCAATCTCCGCACCGAGGCTGGCGGTGGGGATGTGCACGCGGCCATCGAAGCACAGTTCGGCATGGATCTCGTCGGAAATGATCCAGGCGTCCTGCTCGATACAAATGTCCGCCACGGCCTTGAGTTCGTCGCGCCCGAACACTTTGCCCAGCGGGTTATGTGGATTGCTCAACAGCAGCGCGCCGCCGCCCTGCAAGGCCTCGCGCAATGCGGCCAGGGGCGTGTGGAACTCACCGTCGAGCGGGGTGAAGGGAAGCTCCACCTTGTTCAGGTTCCAATGGCCCGGCGCATGACGCAGCGGCGGGTAGTTGGGCACCTGCACCACAACGTTCTGCTGCGGCTCGACCAACGCATGCAAAGCCATGTTGAAACCTGGCTCGACCCCCGGCAGGAACAGGATCTGCTGGGGCTCGACGCGCCAGCCGTACTTGCTCCAGAGATCGGCGACGATGGCGGCGCGCAGGCTGTCCTGGGCCACGCTGTAGCCCAGCATCGGATGCTCCAGGCGCTTGTGCAGCGCATCGATCACCATCGGCGGGGCGGCGAAGTCCATGTCGGCCACCCACATCGGCAATACCTCGGCCGGGTAACGGCTCCATTTGGTGCTGCCGGTGCCTTGGCGTTCGAACACCTGGTCGAAATCGAAAGTCATGGGGGTTCCATCAGTCAGGGAGTCGGAATCGCGCCATCATAAAGCAAAGAGGCTGGACAAAAAGATTGGTAGCTAATTGCCATTAATTTGTTTCAATGCGCTACAGTTTCGTCCCGAGACGTCGATATGCCGCCGACGGACGCCCCGTTCATGACAAGGACAGCCCGATGAAATCGCCCCTGCGCTTTAACGATCACTACCGCAAAGCCGATCGCATCATGCTCGGGCTGCTCTGGCTCACGCTCTTGTATTCGCTGGGCCTGGCATTTCTTCATTCGACCTTCACCCAGGCGCTGCTGATCGGCGCACCGACGTGCCTGCTGGCTACGCTGCTCTACCGCGGCCTTGGCGGCACCCGTGCGATGCGCTGCATCATCGCCATGGCGCTGATGGTCATGGCCGCGCTGCACATCAACCAGACCCGAGGCGTGATCGAGTTCCACTTCGGCATCTTCGTGCTGCTGGCGGTGTTGACGTTCTATCGCGACTGGCTGCCGATCGTCGTGGCCGCCGGTACCATCGCCGTTCACCACGTCGGGTTTCATTGGCTCCAGCATCAGGGCTACCCGGTGTTCGTGATGGATGCCCACGGCGGCTGGACGATGATTTTTGTGCATGCCTTTTATGTCGTCGTCGAAAGCGTGATTCTGATCTACCTGGCGAACCAGAGCCTGGCCGATGCAACGGACAACCAGGACGTCCTCGACAAGGTGCTGGCCGCCGCCGCGCAGTTGAGTCGTGACACCGACACACAACGCAGCCAGGGCGTGAAAGTCTCATCCGGCGCGCGTTTCGACCATTTCCTTGAGCAAGTGACCCACTTGGTGGACGGCGTGGTGCGCGATACTCGTCAGCTGTCGGACCTCGGCCAGGACCTGTCCCAGGTCGGCCAGACCCTGGAAAACGGCGCCCGGCACCAATTGGACGAAGTGGCACAGATGAGCGGCGCGATCGGCCAGCTGATGCAGGCCATGGAGAGTATTACCGGCCATGTTGGCCAGACCCTGCAGCGCGCCGGGCAGGCCAACGAGCAAGTCAACCAGGGGCGCACCACGGTTGACCAGACCCGGGAAGAAATTCTCGAGCTGGCGGGGCGGATCAACCTGACCAATGAAACCGTGCAACTGCTGGCCGAGCAGGCGCAGCAGATCGGCCAGGTGCTGGATGTGATCAACAGCATCGCCGAACAGACCAACCTGCTGGCCCTTAACGCCGCCATCGAGGCGGCCCGGGCCGGCGAGCAGGGGCGTGGGTTCGCCGTGGTCGCCGACGAGGTCCGGACGCTGTCCCAACGGACCTCGACCTCCACCACGGAAATCCAGCAGATCATCGCCAAGCTGCAACAGGGCAGCCGTCAGGCTGCGATCGCCATGCAAGACAGCCGTGAAGGGGTCGAGCGTTGCGTGTCCGCCAGCCAGCAGGCCTCGCAACTGTTGCATGCTGTCGTCGAAGACATCGCCGTGATCAACCATTTCAACGACCTGATCGCCAGCACCACCCAGCAACAGTCCGCGGCGTCGATGGGCATCCATGAGCGGCTGCAAACCGTACAGGCCGTGGCCGAGCGCAACGCCGACAACATCGGCGTGCTGACCCGCAGCAGCCAATGCCTGCCGCCTTTGGCGGAGCGGCTGGCGGCGCTGGGGCAGGCGTTTCATGGGACCGACCGGCAGCTTCAGCGAAAATAGCCTCGATACAAATGTATCGCTGTGTATCCAGCCCCGCTGTCGATACGAACTGATTCCTTCAAGCCCGTTGCTGACACACCCGAGATACCTCGCCGGCGTCAAATGAGCCCCATCGAGACAGCACACGCCGTCTCAGGACCTCACTCAAACGCCGGAGACATCGCCATGAACCTGAAGAACCTCAGCCTCGCTTCACTGTTTGCCGTCCTCAGCCTCGGCGCCCTGACCGCCAACGCCCAGGACAGCGTCAAGCCACACACCTACATGTACGGCGATCACCTGGACATCGCCAAGGTGCTGTCGGTCAAGCAAGGAGCGGGCTCGGGCTGCGGCGTCGTCGAATCGCGGATGACCTACCTGGACTCCACCGGGACGATCCGGGCGCTGGACTACAGCGCTCTGGCCCAGGGCTGCGACCAGGATAATTGATCGCCGATCACCGCTAACCGTGGCGAGGGAGCTTGCTCCCGCTGGGCCGGTCCGACGCTTCGGGCGTAGCGGCCCCAAGTTTTGCGGTCGCTACGCAACCGAGCGGGAGCAAGCTCCCTCGCCACAACAGCACGGCGGGTTTGTCGCCGGCCCTGAAGGGTCGGCGTTAAACCCGGTTACGCCAGGTTGAACGGCAACTGCCGCAGCGGTTTGCCCGTCAGGCTGGCAATCGCATTGGCAAACGCCGGGGCGAGGGCGGGCAGGCCGGGTTCGCCCATGCCGGTTGGCGGTTCGGCGCTGGGAACGATGTGCACGGCGATCTGTGGCATGTCGGTAATGCGCGGCACGCTGAAGTCGGCGAAGTTGCTCTGCTGCACGACACCGTCTTTCAGCGTGACGGCAGCGCCCGGCAGGCACATCGACAGGCCCATCAGCGCCGCGCCCTGGACCTGGGCTTCGACGCTGCGCGGATTGACCACCAGGTTGCAATGGACCCCGGCGGTCACGTTATGCAGCACCGCACGCCCATCCTGCACCGAGGCCTCCACCACATAAGCCACCACCGAACTGAACGACTCGTGGACCGCCACGCCCCAGGCCTCGCCGGCGGGCAGTTGGCGCTTGCCGTAAGCGCTCTTGTCAACCGCCAATTGCAGCGCGGCGCGATGACGTGGGCTTTGATCGCCGAACAGTTTCATGCGATACGCCACCGGGTCCTGTTTCGTCGCGCGGGCGATTTCGTCGATCAATGTCTCCATCACAAAGGCGGTATGGGTGGAACCCACGCTGCGCCACCACAACACCGGCACGTTGAGCGTGGGATGATGCACGGACAATCGCATCGGCAGCGGGTAGGGATCGCGCATGCCTTCGGTCGCGGTGGGGTCGATGCCGTTTTTCATCTGCCCGCCGAACAGCGTGCCGGTGAGGATGGATTGCCCGACCAGGGCGTGGTCCCAGGCCAGGACCTTGCCGCTGTCGTCAAAACCGATGCGCGCACGGTGCAGATGCATCGGGCGGTAGTAGCCGCCCTTGATGTCATCTTCTCGACTCCACAGCGTGCGCACCGGCGCATCGATGCCGGCAGCGCGGGCGGCCTTGGCCACTTCACAAGCCTGCACGACGAAATCATTGCTCGGCACGCCACGCCGGCCGAAGCCGCCGCCCGCCGTCTGTACATTGACCTGGACTTGCTCGGGCTTGAGATTCAGCACCTTGGCCGCCGCCGCGCCGTCGCCGCCGGGGAATTGTGTGCCGACCCACAACTGGGCGCGACCCTCGGACAACTGGACGGTGCAGTTCAGCGGTTCCATCGGCGCGTGGGCCAGGTAAGGGAAAATGAACTCGGCCTCCAGCTGATGCGGCGCCGTGGCGAGTGGTTTCATGTCGGCATCAAAGTGGACCAGGCCGGGCTTGCCGGCCAGTTCCCGGTACTGAGCGAGCTGTTTTTCCGTGTCGACTTTCTCGACTTTGGCCACGTCCCACTCGACTTTCAGCGCGTCGCGCCCCAGCTTCGCCGGCCAGTAACCATCGGCGACCACCGCAACGCCTTCGGCGCCGCCGTCCAGCGGCACGCGCAATATGGCTTTCACGCCTTTGGTCGCCCGTGCGGCGCTGTCGTCCAGGGACGCGATCCGGGCACCGAACACCGGTGGCCGGGCGACCACGGCGGTCAGTTGCCCCGGCAGGTGCACGTCAATGCCGAAATCCTGCTGGCCGCTGCTCTTGGCCTTGGCATCGAGGCGGGTGGTGGCCTGGCCGATGATGCGAAAATCCTTGGGATTCTTGAGCGTGACCTTCTCCGGAACGGGTAACGCCATGGCTGCTTCGGCGAGCTCGCCGTAACTGGCCTTGCGGCCGCCGGGGCCAAGCACCGTGCCGTTTTGCGTGGTCAGGCTCGCCGCGTCGACGTTCCAGCGCGCGGCGGCAGCGCTGAGCAGCATGGCGCGGGCGCGGGCGCCCAGTTCGCGGTATTGGGTGTAGCTGTTCTTGATCGAATTGGAGCCGCCGGTGAGGTGAATGCCAAACGCCGGGTCCATGTAGGCCGAGTCGTTGCTGCCGTTGCGCGTGCGCACCAGGCTCCAGTCGGCGTCGAGCTCCTCGGCGAGGATCATCGGCAGGCCGGTCTGGACGCCCTGGCCGAACTCCAGGCGATTGATCGTCACCGTGACTTCGCCATTCGGCGCGATCTGCACGAAGGCCGAAGGTTGTTGAGTCGGCTTGAGCGCGCCGTCGCCAGCGCCGTTGGCCTGTTGCCCCAAGGCCAGGTGAGGAAACGCGCCCAAGGCCAGGCCGCCGATACCGACGATCTTGAGAAAGCTGCGCCGGGGCAGGGTGGCGGGGCCGTCGCTGTCGTCGCGTTCAAGCAGGTGCTGCAAGGCGCGCGGAAGCTCGTTGGGAAAAATCTCATTCAGCATGGCGAGCTCCTGTCAGGCGAGGGTCTTGGCGGCATCGGCCACCGCAGCGCGAATGCGGGCGTAGGTGCCACAGCGGCAGATATTGCCGGCCATGGCCGAGTCGATCTCGGCTGGCGTGGGTTGCTTGCCCTTGGGCTGCGCCTTGAGGAACGCCGTGGCACTCATGATCTGGCCGCTCTGGCAGTAACCGCATTGCGCCACGTCATGTTTGACCCAAGCGTCATGCACGGCACTACCGACCGGGTCGCTGCCGTCGGTGGCCGCTTCGATGGTGGTGATCTTTTTGCCAAGCGCTGCGGCCACCGGGGTCACGCAGGAGCGAATGGCCTGGCCATCCAGGTGAACGGTACAGGCGCCACACAGGGCTGCGCCGCAGCCGAACTTGGTACCAGTCATGCCCAGCGTGTCGCGCAGGGCCCAGAGAATCGGGGTGCCGGGATCTACGTCGACCGTGTGTTCACGGCCATTGATATTGAGGGCGCTCATAGTCGGACCAGCTCCAGATGGTTTGGCACCGATTACTATAGAAAGCATCTGTGGGGAAAGCTTGCACGATCCGGTCCGATGATTGCCCAATCTTGCAAATCCACCGTCCTTTCGTTTGAAACGCCCACGCCAAGATGTATGCCGGCCATACCCCCGTATGGTATCGAGCGCGCCGCGCCGCGATGCACACTCGTTCTCCAGGTGATCAGCTGTTTCGTATTGAACAGCGCGATCGCCTCATCGAGAACAGGAGAGCGAAGATGACCACGGTTCTGCAACACACTGCCCAGAAAACCCCGAAAAACCTCAGTCAGTCAGCCACCGAGGAGCTGGTGCCTTCGCGCTATGCGCTCAAGGTTGGCGACATCGATGTGCTGGTGGTCAGCGATGGCGTGCTGCCGCTGCCGACCTCGACCATGTCGACCAATGCCGACCCGGCCGCCCGTGCCGCCTGGTTCAAGGATATGTACCTCGGCCCGGATGCGTTCGATTGGGCGCTGAACGTGCTGGTGGTGCGCAGCGGCGAGCAGACGTTGCTGGTCGACGCCGGACTGGGCGGGCAGTTTCCCGGCTTCCCGCGTGCCGGGCAGTTCCCGCGGCGGCGCTTGGAGGCTGCCGGGATCGAGCTGTCGTCCATCACCGATGTGGTGATCACCCATATGCACATGGACCACATCGGCGGACTGCTTGTCGAGGATGTGAAAAACCGCTTGAGTCCCGACGTGCGGATCCACGTCTGCGCGAGCGAAGTCGCGTTCTGGGCGGCGCCGGACTTCTCGCGCACCGACATGCCCGCGCCGGTCCCGGAGGTGCTGCGGACAACCGCCCGGCAGTTCATGGACGTCTACCGCGACAGACTGCAGACCTTTGAACAGGAGCACGAAGTGGCGCCGGGTGTCGTGGTCAAGCGCACCGGCGGCCATACCCCGGGGCACAGCGTGGTCTATGTGAGATCCGGAAACGAAAAGCTGACGTTCGCCGGTGATGCCTTGTTTCCGGTGGCCTTCGACCATCCCGACTGGCAAAACGGCTTCGAGCACGACCCGGAAGAAGCCGTGCGCGTTCGCGTACGTTTGCTGCAAGAAGCCGCCGCAAGCGGCGAATGGTTCGTCGCGACCCACCTGTCGTTTCCCTCCGTGGGACGCGTGGCGGTGGACGGGGACGCGTTTCGTTGGGTGGCGGGGTCCTGGGATTATTGATCGGCGGCTATCCCGGCATTCGACAGCCGCAGATTTCACGGTTCAGATGGAACCTTGTGGGAGCGAGCCTGCTCGCGAAGGGGCCAGTAAATTCAACATTTTCATCGACTGATATACCGCCATCGCGAGCAAGCTCGCTCCCACACTGGATCCCCGACAGCCGCAGATTCCAGGGCTCACATGGAACCCTGTGGGAGCGAGCCTGCTCGCGAAGGGGCCAGTAGATTCAACATTTTATCGACTGATATTCCGCCATCGCGAGCAGGCTAGCTCCCACACTGGACCCCCGACAGCCGCAGATTTCAGGGCTCACATGAAACCCTGTGGGAGCTTGCTCGCGAAGGGGCCCGTCCATTCAACTCTTCATCGGCAGACACACCGCCATCGCGAGCAAGCTCGCTCCCACACTGGACCTTCGACAGCCGCAGATTTCAGGGCTCACATGGAACCCTGTGGGAGCGAGCTTGCTCGCGAAGGGGCCAGTAAATTCAACATTTTCATCGACTGATATACCGCCATCGCGAGCAGGCTCGCTCCCACACTGGACCTTCGATAGCCGCAGATTTCAGGGCTCACATGGAACCCTGTGGGAGCGAGCTTGCTCGCGAAGGGGCCAGTAAATTCAACATTTTCATCGACTGATATACCGCCATCGCGAGCAGGCTCGCTCCCACACTGGACCTTCGACAGCCGCAGATTTCACGGTTCAGATGGAACCTTGTGGGAGCGAGCCTGCTCGCGAAGGGGCCCGTCCATTCAGCCTCTTCATCGGCAGACACACCGCCTTCGCGAGCAGGCTCGCTCCCACACTGGATCTCCGACAGCCGCAGATTTCACGGTTCACCGAGACAAACAAAACGCCAACCCGGGCTCCGCTCTTCGTGCAATCAAGGTCCACCCGTGCGCCCGGGCAATCTCCTGGCAGATCGTCAGGCCCAGCCCGGCGCCATGATCGCGGCGATGAGCTCCGCGCCAGAAACGGGTGAATATCTGCACCATTTGCTCCTGCGTCACGCCCGGACCCCAGTCGCGCACAGTCAGCGCATCGATGCTGAGCTCCAACAATACTTGCGTACCACGAGGCGCATGCTGGATGGCATTTTCCAGGAGGTTTTTCAGCAGGGTAAACAAGGCGCTGCGGTCGGCCAGCCAAGGCTCTGTCACATCTGTCGGGCCAGCCAGGACGAGGCGCACATCGGCCGCGTCGGCCATGCGTTGCAGATAACCTGCCGCTTGCCGCGCAACCTCCATGACATCCACGGCGGCGAAGCTGTAGTTATGCGCCTCGCTGGTCTCGGCCAGCAGCAGCAGTTGCTGAACCTGGCGCGTCATATGCTCGGCATCGTTGAGCAGCGAGTCGCGGCCTTGGTCTGGCGCCATCAGTTCGAGCTGTGCGCGGATCAGCGCCAGCGGCGTCTTCAGTTCGTGCGCGGCGGTTGCGAGGAAGTCCTGCTGGACGCGGTAGCCTTGCTCCAGACGCTCAAGCGCGCTGTTGAAGCTGGTCACCAGCGGCGCTACCTCGGACGGCACCGTTTTGACATCCAGCCGTGAGTGCAGGGAGCGAGGGGAGATGGCCGCCGCCGACTCCGAGACCTCGCGCAGCGGCTTGAGCGTGTAGCCCAGCGTGAAATAGGCGCAGGTGCCAAAGACGAAGAGCAGCACCAGGCTGAACAGGACGATCCCGGCGCCCATGAAAGGCCAGGCAAAGCCCTTGTGCAGCAGGTCCATCAGGCGTTCGCTGACGGCGAATTGCAGGTACAAGGTTTGGTCGACCTGCTCCACTGGAGCGGTGGCGGCGTACATCGTGATGCCTTTGCGCTCGAACTTGAAGCGTCCCTGGTCCGCGGGGCGAACCGTTGCGGCCGAAGCCCAGAATGCCTGGTCAGTGGAAGCCAGGAGGACGTTTGCCTCTGAATCCAGGACCCGATAGCCGATTTCCTCGCCCAGGCTCTTGAAGGTCCAGACACGATCGCCCTCGCTGCTGTCGAACCCGGTGGGTCGGCCCGCGGCATCGAACAGCAGTTTGCCGGCCAGCTCATGGGTGCGCTCGGCGACATCGGTGGTCAGCAGGATATCGCTCTTGGACGTGATGAGCGCGAACGCGCCCAGTGCAATCAGCAGGATGCTCAAGCCCACGCCCGCGACGTAGGCGACCAGTACCTTGAAGCTGATGCTATTGCGCCAGATCGTCTTGCCGAAGGGCATAACCCAGGCCTCTCAGGTTGACTATCCGTTGATGGGAACCGATCGCCAGCAGCTTGCGGCGAATGCGATGCAGGGCTACGTCCAGGGCGTTCGGCGTCACGGCTTCACTCAGGCCCCAAGCCGCCGCCTCGATGGCGCTGCGACGGACGATTTCGCCAGGTTTGCGCAGCAGCAACAACATGATCTGCATCTCCGCCGGCGCCAGCGGGATGCTGCCTTCGACGCTGCACATGATGCCTGCGTCGGGTTGCACGCTGAGGTCGCCATGGGCAGGCGCCAACGAACGCCGCTCTGCGGGGCGACGCAGCAGGGCTCGCACGCGCGCGACCATCTCGTCCATGGCGAACGGCTTGGGCAGGTAATCATCCGCGCCCGCATCGAGGCCTTCGATCCGGTCATGCAGCGCGTCGCGCGCGGTCAGGACCAGGCACGGCAGGCCCAGCCCGGCGTTACGCAAACGCGCCAGCAACAGCAGCCCATCGCCATCCGGCAGGCCCCGATCCAGCACCAGCGCCTGGTAAGGCACTTGCTGGATTGCCGCCCACGCCGCATCGATACGGCTGATGACATCGACGGCGATACCGGCGCTCGACAGGCCTTTGCACACCAGTTGCGCGAGGCGTTCGTGGTCCTCGACCAGCAGAATGCGGCTCATCAGAAACGGTACAGGTAGCCGAACAGCACGCTGTTCTCGGTGGACTGGTCGACCAGCGGGCTGTCCTTGATTTCATTGGCAAGGCTCGTCGCCTTGAGGTCCAGGAACACGGAGTGATGGTCATCGAACATATAGTTTCCACGTACGCCAAATTCAGTGTTGATGCCGGACTTTCCATCATAGGCCGCCCGATCGATGCGAGCTTCATTTTCCCGAACACCGAAGTAGTAATCGACGTATTTCTCGTCCTGCCAGATGGCCGCCAGCCGTGGCGTCAGCATGATGTGTTCACCGATCCGCCAGGATCGCTCCAGGCCCAGGGTGAAACGCTGGCCCTTGCTGTTGCCCGAAACGTCGCCCAGCCACTCGGCGCTGACATCGGCCAGGTCATTGCGCCATTTGACCTTGGCGCCCGCCCAGAACCCGCCCTTGCGATCGCTCATGCCCTCCAGGATTCGTGCGTCGTCGTCATCGTAGCCACTGAAATCGTATTCGCCGACGAGGCTGAAATCGAGCTGCTGGGTGTCGCTGATCTCCAGGCCCGGCAGCTTGATTTCGGCGGTGGGGCCGAAGACACGAAGGTATTCATTCTCGAAATAGATCAGCGGCAGGACCTCGCTGTCGCGGTCGATACCTTTGTACGGTTGTTGGCTGCTGACCGCGCCCACACCAAGGCCCCATGCGGAGCTTTCAGGCTGGTCAGCGCTGGCCGCCGTCGACGCGCCAAGGCCCAGCACGAGCGCCGTGCTGGCGGTGGTCAACCGGATCGCAATTGCAGTTTTCGAAATGGACAGGGGCATGGAAGTCTCCGGATCAATGGGATGAAAGCGTCCCTATCGTTGAGAACTTCTTCTTACTGAACACTTACGGTTCGGCCCGGGTAAGCGCCTTTTTGCCGGTAAGACTTGCGCAAGGTTTCCTGGCGGATAGTTGCCGTCTCAAGCAATCGCGGCATCTTGCGCAGGAATACGCACCCTATGAAAAGAAAAACACGGCATGTCGTGCTGTTTGTCGTGACCATGGCCTGCGCCATCGCCGCCGGGATGACCGTTGTTTCGCCCGGCCCTCGCCAGGTCAAGGCCGACGTGCCTGCCAGGCCGGCGCTGACGGTGGCCGTCACCCGACTGCAATCGGCCATGCTGCCGATCCGTATCCAGGCGAACGGCAACATCGTCGCCTGGCAGGAAGCCAGTGTTGGCACCGAGGCCGATGGCTTGCGATTGGCCGAGGTCATGGTCAACGTGGGCGATGTGGTCCGGCGTGGCCAGGTACTTGCCACGTTCAGCGCCGAGACGATGGCCGCTGAACTCGCCCAGCGTCGCGCCGCCACCGCCGAAGCGCAAGCGACGCTTGCCGAGGCGCGAGCCAATGCGCAGCGCGCCCGTCAATTGCAGTCGAGCGGGGCGCTGTCGAAGCAGGAGGTTCACCAACAGTTGACGGCCGAACGCACGGCTCAGGCGCGGCTGGAGGCGGGCAGGGCGCTGGAGCGTATCCAGCACCTGCGTCTGGCCCAGACCCAGGTCCTGGCCCCCGATGACGGGGTGATTTCGGCGCGCAGTGCCACGGTGGGCGCGGTACTGCCCGCAGGCCAGGAGCTGTTTCGCTTGATTCGCAACGGACGGCTCGAATGGCGCGCTGAAGTCGCGGCCCCCGACCTTGTCAAATTCAGCCCCGGCCAGACTGCGCAGGTGACTCCGGTCAATGGCGGGGCGATCGAGGGCCGGGTGCGCAGGGTTGCGCCGACGGTCGACCTGCAGACCCGCAACGGCCTGGTCTATGTCGACTTGCCCGCGGGCACGGCGGCGCGTGCCGGGATGTTTGCCCGTGGCGAGTTCGAGGTGGCCGCCGAGCGGATGATGACGCTGCCCCAGAGCGCCGTGCTGCAGCGTGACGGTTTCAATTATGTGCTGCAGGTTGGGCCGCAATTGAAGGTGAGCCAGGTCAAGGTGACGGTCGGCCGCCGCGTCGGCGACCGCATCGAGATAACCGCGGGTATCGACGCTGGCGCCGCGGTGGTCGAAACCGGCGGTGGATTTCTTGCCGAGGGTGACCTCGTCCGGGTTGTCCAGGCGCGCACCGACCCAATGAACAACCACCCAGCACGGGGGAGCGCCCAATGAGCCTCAACTTGTCGTCCTGGTCGATCCGCAATCCGACGCCTTCGGTCCTGTTGTTCATCCTGCTGACCTTCGCCGGCTTGATGGGCTTCTGGAAGATGAAGGTGCAGAACTTCCCTGACGTCGATCTGCCGATGGTCAGCGTGTCGGCCGAGCTGCCCGGGGCTTCGCCCGCGCAACTGGAAAACGACGTGGCCCGCAAGCTTGAGGACTCGCTCGCAACGGTGCAGGGCGTCAAGCATATTCAGAGCATCCTGACCGATGGCAATGCCTCTATCTCGGTCGAGTTCCATCTCGACAAGCCCACCCAGGAAGCGCTTGATGACGTGCGTGATGCGGTCTCCCGGGTTCGGGCCGACCTGCCCGCCGACCTGCGCGACCCGGTAATCCGCAAGATCGAACTCGCCGGTTCGCCGATCCTGACCTACACGGTTTCGGCAACGCGGATGGACGACGAAGCGCTGTCCTGGTTTGTCGATAACAACGTCAGCAAAGCCTTGCTGGCGGTGCCTGGCGTGGGGGCCGTCACGCGGGTCGGCGGGGTGGCCCGGGAAATTCGCATCGACCTCGATCCCGCGCGTCTGCTGGCGCTGAACACCTCGGCCCTGGACGTCTCCCGCCAGTTGCGCCTGATCCAGCAAGAGGCATCGGGCGGACGTGTGGACCTGGGCGGCGCCGAGCAGACGGTGCGCACCCTCGCCACGGTGCAGTCGGCCGGGGAAATCGCCTTGCTTGACGTGACCTTGAGCGACGGCCGGCGTGTCCGGCTCGACCAGCTAGCTACAGTGTCCGATACCGTCGGCGAACGCCGCTCGGCGGCGTTCCTCGACGGTAAGCCAGTGGTCGGTTTTGAAATCACCCGCGCCAAAGGCGCCGGTGAAATCGAGGTGGATGAAGGCGTACGCGCCGCCCTGGAGTTGCTCAAGACCCGTCATCCCGAAATCACCGTCACCCAGGCTTTCAACTTCGTCGACCCAGTGATCGAGAATTACCAGGGCTCCATGCACCTGCTTTATGAAGGCGCGGCGCTCGCGGTGCTGGTGGTGTTCCTGTTCCTGCCGGATTGGCGCGCGACCTTCGTTTCAGCCGTCGCGTTGCCGTTGTCGGCGATACCGACGTTCGCCGTGATGCATTGGATGGGGTTCACCCTCAACACCGTGACGCTACTGTCGCTGTCGCTGGTCGTCGGCGTGCTGGTGGACGACGCCATCGTCGAGGTCGAGAACATCGGGCGGCACTTGCAGATGGGCAAGAAGCCTTATCAAGCGGCCATGGATGCCTCCGATGAAATCGGCCTGGCGGTGGTCGCCACCGCATTCACGCTGATCGCGGTGTTCCTGCCCACGGCTTTCATGAGCGGTACGGTCGGCAAGTTCTTCGTCCAGTTTGGCTGGACGGCGGCAACCGCAGTGTTTTTCTCCCTGGTCGTCGCCCGCTTGCTGACGCCGATGATGGCGGCCTACCTGATGCGCGCGCCGAAAAGGCCGGCGCGCGGGGCCGCCGAGTGGATAAACCGCTACCTGTCCTGGGCGCGCTGGTGCCTGCGCCATCGCGCTGTGACCATCCTCGGCGCCATGGCTTTTTTTACCGGGGGACTGCTGCTCGCCACCGTTTTGCCGAGCACTTTCATTCCACCGGAAGACGACTGGCAGACCCAGGTCACCCTCACGCTTGCGCCCGGCAGCAAGCTGGGCGACACGCTGGCGCTGGCTGAGCAAGCGCGGCAGATCGTCATGCAAAATCAGCAGGTCAAGAAGGTCTACACGGCGGTGGGGGATGGCAGCGCCGGCGCGGACCTGATCGAACCGGCTGGCAGTGATGTCGCGAATGTCCGCACGGCGGTGCTGACGCTTAACCTGACGCACCGCAACGAGCGTCCCGAATTGACCCGGCAACAGCTGGAAAACCAGCTACGCGAAGCGCTCGCCGTGTTGCCTGGCGCGCGTATCAAGGTCGGTATGGGCGAGTCGGAAAACTACGTGTTGGTGCTTGCGGGTGAGGACGCTAGCTTGCTCACTCGGCATGCGCAGCAGGTGGAGCGAGAGCTGCGTAGCGTGCCGGGCGTGGGGGCGGTGATCTCGAGCGCCAGCCTGATGCGCCCTGAACTGGTGGTTCGGCCGGATTTCGCCAGGGCCGCCGACCTGGGCGTGACCGCGAGCGCGATTGCCGACACGCTCCGCGTGGCCACCCTGGGAGATTATGACCAGGAGCTTGCCAAGCTCAATTTCAGCGACCGCCAGGTGCCTATCGTGGTGCGGCTGAGCGACACCGCCCGCACGGATTTCGAGACGCTGAAACGTCTGCCGGTGCCTGGCGCGCGTGGTCCGGTAGCGCTGGAGAACGTGGCGACGCTGGAGATCAGCAGTGGCCCGGCGCAAATCGAACGGTTCGACCGCATGCGCAATGTCAATATCGAGATCGAGACGAACGGCCAGCCGTTGGGCGACATCGAGCAGGCGGTCCTGGCCTTGCCAGGCTTGCAGAATCTACCGCCGGGCCTGGTGCGAACATCGGTAGGCGATGCCGAGGCCATGGGCGAACTGGCTTCCGGATTCGGCGTGGCGATGTTGACCGGAGTGTTATGCATCTACATGGTCCTGGTGCTGCTGCTCAAGGATTTCCTGCAGCCGCTGACGATCCTTGCCGCCCTGGTACTCTCGGTGCCTGGAGCCTTCGTGGCGCTGTTTGTTACGGGCTCGACATTGTCCATGCCTTCGATGATCGGCCTGATCATGCTGATGGGCATCGCGACGAAAAATTCGATCCTGCTGGTCGACTACATCATCCTCGCGCGGCGACGCGACGGCCTGGGCCGCCAGCAAGCGATCCTCGACGCCTGCGGCAAACGCGCCCGGCCGATTGTCATGACGACAATCGCGATGGGCGCAGGCATGATGCCAATCGCCCTGGGGCTGGGGGCCGACCCGAGCTTTCGCGCACCGATGGCCATCGTCCTGATTGGCGGGCTTGTCACGTCCACGCTGCTGAGCCTGCTGGTCATACCCGTGGTGTTTTCCTATGTGGACGATGGGGCACAGTGGTTGTACAAACGCACCGGTAACGTTTCTCGCAGCGAAGCGCTGGAGTGATCAATTGATGGTTTCAGTAAAGATCAGGATTGTGACGTCGCCTTGGCGCCGGCTCATGCTGGGAGTCGTCGCGACCTTGGCATGCCTTGCAATGACGGCAGGTTGCGCGCGGCAACCCAGCGCGGCCGATGCCATGACCGAGCCGGAAACTTTCCAGGCCTATGCCCAGGCGTCCCGCGCCTGGATTGAAGAAAAGCGCCTGTTCCAGACCGAGAATCGCGCCGATGAGCTGGCCTGGAACGCTCCTTATGAGGTGCGCCCCGATGTTCCCTCCACCAAGGCTATTCTCTTGCTTCACGGCCTGGGGGATTCACCCTGGTCCTTCGTCGATATTGCCCGGGATCTGGCCGCGCAAGGCTACGTGGTGCGTGTCGCATTGCTGCCCGGGCATGGCACCAAGCCGGCCGACCTGATCGATGTGCAACTGGAACAGTGGCAACAGTTGGTCGAGCAGCAGGTTGCGTTGCTGCACAAGGAGTTCGCGAACGTCTACCTGGGCGGTTTCTCGACCGGCGCCAATCTGGCGCTGGCCTATGCCGCCAAGGACCCGGACATCAAGGGCCTGGTGCTGTTTTCCCCGGCCTTTCGCTCGAGCGAGTCCTACGACTGGGCCACGCCCTGGCTGGCGCATTTCAAGACCTGGATCCTTGCGCCCGATAATTCCCGGCCGCAGCAGTCGCCCGTGCGCTACCACAACGTCCCCACCAACGGCTTTGCCCAGTTCTACCGCAGCAGCGTAGCGGTTCGCCGGCTTATCGAGCAGCAGGACTTCGACCGGCCGGTGGTGATCGTGCTGACCGAGCAGGATTCAGTCGTCGACGTGCGCTACGTGCGGGAGCTGTTCCAACGGCGCTTCACCCATGCCGCGAGCCGGTTGATCTGGTATGGCCAGGCGGAGCCGGCCGGTGATAGGGATGCCGCGCAGCAACACCGCATCCTGACGCGCAGCGACCGCATCGCCGATGAACGCATCAGCCAGTTTTCCCACATGGGCATCCTCTTCTCGCCAGCCAACCCGCTCTACGGTCGCTCGGGCAGCTTGCGGTTCTGCCGCAACAGCCGCAACGCCGACGAAGTGGCCCGCTGCGAAGCGGGGGAAGAGGTCTGGTATTCGGATTGGGGGTACAGCGAGCCAGGAAAAATCCACGCGCGGCTGACTTACAACCCTTATTTCGAATGGCAGTCCGGGGTGATTCGTGGGGTTTTACAGGTGGCAGAGCAGGGCAGTTGAATTGCCCTAACCCTTCAGCCTGTTCCAGAACTCCTCTGCCGCTGCGCTGATCGGCGCGGTTGGGCGGGTGAGGTGGATTTCCAATGGAATATCCCAGCTTTCATCCAGCGCCCGGACCAGGCGCCCGTCGGCCATTTCCTGTTCTGTCAGGCTTTTGGGCAGCCAGGCGACGCCCTTGCTTTCCAGTGCCATCGACATCAGCACCGCGGCGAGATGGCTGCTGAAAAGCGGCTTGAGGTGCAGGTATTCCTCCTTGCCGTGGAGTCGGTGAGCGACGATACGCCCAAGCCCCGATTCCTGGGTGTAGGCCAGGTAGGGCAACGTCGCCGGTGAGGTACCGAAATTGGCCGAGGCACTCGCCAAGGGTATGAGGACGTCCTCGCCGACTTTTTTTCCGCTGAATTGATCAGGCGCGAGGAGTGGCGGTACGTCGGGGTGCCGATGGCAGAGCAGGAACTGCACCTGGCCGTGAATCAGCATCTGCTCGCACACCGCCATGCTGTCCGAGTGCAGGCGCACGGCATCGATCGGCGCGCCATTCTCGGCGCTTCTCAGCCAGCGCGGAAAAAACGTGAACGACAGCGAATGCGTGGCTGCAAATTGCAGCGTCTTGGCGGCCACTCCGGCGACTTCCTGGGCCTCGGTGCGCAGCCTGTAGAGGCGCCTCGCAGCCTCCTGGGCGCCAGGCAGAATCTGTCTTCCGGCCTCGGTCAGCGTCGCGCCCTGAGGCGTGCGCACAAACAGATCCACGCCCATCCAGTTTTCCAGCGAACGGACCCTGCGACTGAAAGCCGGCTGCGTGACGTGGCGCGCTTCGGCGGCGCGAACGAAGCTGCCGTACTCTGCAAGCGCTGAAAAATCTTCTAGCCAGACGAGTTCCAAGGGCAATGCCTCCTGTGCATAGGGCGCGGCATTAATAGCATTGGGCGGGTTTCGTCGCAAAGCATAACGTGAGGCCAACCACAACAAGAGGAACCCCTCATGCGTATCGTCGACATCCGCGAAAAAACCGTTTCCATCGCCTCTCCGATTGCCAACGCCTATATCGATTTTTCGAAAATGACCTGCTCGGTCGTGGCGGTTGTCACCGATGTGATTCGCGATGGCAAACCGGTGATCGGTTACGGTTTCAACTCCAACGGTCGCTACGGCCAGGGCGCGCTGATGCGTGATCGCTTCCTGGCGCGAGTCACCGAGGCCGACCCGGAAACGCTGATCGACAAGGAACACGCCAACCTGGATCCGTTCGCTATCTGGAAAACCCTGATGACCAACGAGAAACCGGGTGGCCACGGCGAGCGCTCGGTTGCCGTCGGCACCATCGACATGGCCGTGTGGGACGCGGTCGCCAAGATCGAAGGCAAGCCGCTGTACCGCCTGCTGGCCGACCGTTATCGCGGCGGCGTCGCGGATGACAAGGTCTGGGTCTATGCGGCGGGTGGTTATTACTATCCGGGCAAGGACCAGAGCAAGCTCAAGGCAGAAATGCAGGGCTATCTGGATCGTGGTTATGACGTGGTCAAGATGAAGATCGGCGCGGTGCCACTGGATGAAGACATCCGGCGCATCGAAGCGGTACTTGAAGTGGTCGGCGATGGCCGGCGACTGGCAGTCGACGCCAACGGTCGCTTCGATCTGGAGACCGGTATCGCGTACGCCGAAGCCATCAAGCAGTACAACCTCTTCTGGTACGAGGAAGTCGGCGATCCGTTGGACTACGCGCTCCAGGCCGAGCTCGCCAATCACTATGAACTGCCGATGGCGACCGGTGAGAACCTGTTCTCCCACCAGGACGCGCGCAACCTGCTGCGGCACGGCGGCATGCGCCCGGATCGCGATTACCTGCAGTTCGATTGCGCCCTGTCCTACGGGCTCGTGGAGTACATGCGTACCTTGAAAGTCATGGAAGAGATGGGTTGGTCTTCGCGCCGCGTGGTGCCCCACGGGGGCCATCAGATGTCCCTGAACATCGCCGCCGGTTTGCACCTGGGCGGCAACGAGTCATACCCCGATGTGTTCCAGCCGTTCGGTGGTTTTGCCGACGGCATCCGCGTGGAAAACAGCTACGTCGGCCTGCCGGATATTCCTGGTGTCGGTTTCGAAGCCAAGTCGGCCCTGTACGCAGTCATGCGCGAGCTGGGCGAGGGCTGATCGTCGTCATGCCGCAGTCTCCAACGAGGCTGCGGCATCGGGCGTCGCACATGACGCCCGCCACATGCCCATCACAACAATAAAATGAGGTGCTCTCGTGGAAATCTCCAAGTCTCGCTGGTACAGCCAGCTGTATGTGCAGGTACTGATAGGTATCGTGATCGGCGCAGCGATCGGTTACTTCATCCCGAATGTCGGGGCCAAGCTCCAGCCCTTCGCCGATGGCTTTATCAAACTCATCAAGATGCTGTTGGCGCCGATCATCTTCGGCACGGTGGTCGTGGGTATCGCCAAGATGGGCAGCATCAAGGAGGTCGGACGGATTGGTGTGAAGGCGCTGATCTACTTCGAGATCCTTTCGACCATTGCGCTGGTCGTCGGCCTGGTGGTGGTCAACGTCGTCAAGCCTGGCGTCGGAATGAACATCAATGCCAGCTCCCTTGATGGCAGCTCCATCAGCAAGTACAGCCAGGCGGCGAGTGAGCAGGGCGGCACCATCGAGTTCTTTCTCAATATCATCCCGCAGACGTTCGTCGGCGCATTCTCCAATGGCGTCATGCTCCAGGTGATTCTGCTGTCGGTATTGATGGGCGTCGCCCTGGTGCAAATGGGCGAAACCAGCAAGCCGCTGATCAACACCATCGATCTGTTCCTGCAGGGGCTGTTCAGGATAGTCGCGATGGTCATGCGCCTGGCGCCAATCGGCGCGGGTGCCGGCATGGCATTCACCATCGGCAAATATGGCATCGGCACGTTGCTGTCCCTGGGCCAGTTGCTGGTGGCGCTCTATGTCACGACGCTGATTTTCATCGTCGTCGTATTGGGCGCGGTCGCCCGATGGTCAGGGATGCCGCTGATGCAGTTCCTTCGTTATTTCAAGGACGAGATCCTCATCACGCTGGGGACCTGCTCGACCGAAGCGGTGCTTCCGCGAATGATGGTCAAGCTTGAAAAACTCGGCTGCAAGAAGTCAGTCGTGGGCATGGTCTTGCCCACCGGGTACACCTTCAATGCCGATGGCACCTGCATCTACCTGACGATGGCGGCGATCTTCATCGCCCAGGCCACCAATACGCCGCTGACGTTCATGGACCAGATGATCCTGCTGGGGGTGTTCCTGCTCACATCAAAAGGCTCGGCGGGCGTTGCCGGCGCCGGTTTCGTGACCCTCGCCGCGACACTCACCACGATTCATTCCATTCCCTTGGTCGGGTTGGTGTTGCTGCTGGGTATCGACCGATTCCTCAATGAAGCTCGGGCCGTGACCAACCTGATCGGCAATGGAATCGGCACCATCGCCATTGCCAAGTGGGATAACTCCTTCGATGTGCAAGCCTGCGAGCGCGAGATCGCGGCGATGAAGCAAGAGAAGGCCGATCGAAAGTCGCTGTTGGCGCATAAATGACGACGGCGACCGGTCATGCGATTTGTCAGTCGAATGACCGGTCCGGCGCCTTGTTCTCGACCAGGCAGTTGCCGCCGTCCACCACCATCACTTCCCCGGTGATGTAGCTCGCCTCACCAGAGGCGAGGAAGGCGACCAGCGCGGCGACTTCCTCCGGGCGCCCGGCCCGGCGCATCGGGGTGTAGCGCGCGGCATTGGCTTCCTCGGCGGTGGTCGAGCCGGTGGCGATCCAGCCGGGTGCGACGCAGTTCACCGTGATTCCCTGCCGGGCCACTTCCAGCGCCAGGCCCATGCTCATGCCCACCATGGCGGCCTTCGCGGCGCTGTAGGCCGCCTCGCCAGGATTGCTGCACCGCGTGCCGGTGGTGGAACTGATATTGACGATGCGTCCGTAATTGCGCGACTGCATACCGGGCAACACGGCACGGGTCAGCAGGAACGCCGTGGTTACATTCCGCGTCAGCGACAGGTTCCACAGCGCCAGGTCCATGGTCGCCACCTCGGAGAAAGCCTCCGGGCTGCCTTGCATGACCATGCCCGCGTTGTTCACCAGGATGTCGATCCGGCCCCAGACGGACTCTGCCCACGACCCAAACTCGCGCACCTGGTTTTCATCGGTGAGGTCGAGGGGCTGCCCCGCGACTTCAAACCCTTCGGCGCGCAGCGCTTCGATGCGTTCTTCGATGCGCGCGCTGCTGGCGGTAACGATCAGCCTGGCGCCGGCGGCACCGAGCCTGCGGGCAATCGCCATGCCGATGCCCGCATCGCTGCCAGCGCCGCTGATGAGCGCTACAGGGTGGTGTCCGATTGCGTTTGGCATGGCAGTCTTCCAAGAGTGGTGGTCGGTCAGTATGGCATCTGTTTACGGGTACAAAGAGCGCTCTACTGTGGCCACTGCTCCAGCAGGATCGAGACGAATTTCTATACGGGAGGGGCAGCCTCGCCTTGAACACCACGGCCAGCGCGGTATTGAGCGGGCCATCGAGCCTGGACGCCGCGCTGCTTTGCAGCAGGCGGGTGCAGAAGGTGTTGGTCAGCAGCACCGCGCCGCTGAGTCGGAGGGTGGGGTTACTGAAACTCCAGTAATCAGCTGAATCGGATTTCATGGGATCAGCGGCCTGCATCCTCAATGGAACGAGGAAACCTTGGCTCGTAACACAGCAGCAGGGACACCCAATGGCCACAGGCATGCACGAGGATCAACGGCAGTAACAGGCCATAGATCGGCAGGAAGATCCATAGCTGAGGGATTTTCACGAACCGGCTGTCCAGTTGCCACACGGCCATGAAAGAGCGCCACGGCCAGGGAAATTTGCCGATGAGTTTTTTGGGTTTTGGCGCCGCTTCCGGACCATCTTCCATGTAGCGCCGAATGTATTCCCAGAACGCCAAGAGTTCGGAGGCGTTACGGGTTGGCTTGCCCACGAAGGTGATTTCGAAGTCGTCCTTGAGATGGCCGTCGGCGTCACGGACGGAGTGGCTTTCCTTGTCCCATCCCAGCATGACGAAACCACCGGTGCCGTCCAGTTCGGACATCTTCGGGTTGATACAGACTTCGGCGGTGTCCCAATCCAAGGCGACGATGCCTCCCAGGTGTTTGGGGCGAAGCAGGTAGATCTTGCGGGTGACGCGGTTGAAGCGGACGATCAGGCGTCGGGCGGTGAAAATTTCAAGTCGCAGGTAGCGGAAGACGTACTTTGCGTATAAGTAGAGAGCAGTTAAGGGTATGAATGGAATTGTCCCCAACAATATGCAGTCTATTACATCCAGTGGGATATGATCGCCTTTGTATCCTGCCGAGTAATCTCTAACTGCATAATATAGTGTCATGCCTAGCATCCACAGCAAGGCAGCGCCACAGCCACCGACCAAAAAAGTGATAAGTCCACGCTTCTCATCGTTTGGAGTACGCACGTCGATATATTCTGAGTTGTAGGTATAGAGTGACTCATTATCCGTGATCGATGTCGAAATCTTCTGCGTTACACGAATAGGAGGCAGTTTTATTTCCTCTTTGATTTGTCTGTCAGCCTCCTTTGCCAGAGCTTCGTAGTCAGTTGTTGCACGGCCATCGTACATAAGCCATTCCAAAAAATACATTAGAGGGTCGCCTCGATAGCTTTGTGAAGATTTTTTAGCTCTTGCTTTAAGGATTCTGGGGTCCCATTACCTCGATCTTTTCGGAAAGTACTATGGTTCAAGTAATTCTGAAGCTCATTGGGGAGCAGCATTTCTAACGCGACGGAAGTTGCGAAAATCACCAGGTTGATTCGTATGCACCAACGCAGCATAAAAGCCATTTTTAATGCGAGTTGTGTGGATGTTTGATAGGCATATACCAATAAACGATTTCGTCCATGTATCTGCATTAGCCGTTCTAAATACGGGCCTGCTGCTGCCAGGCCTATGGCTGTTGAAAAGAGCGCGGCTCCGGCTTGAGCTGTGGCGCGTAGCACGTATGCAGCTCCTAGCGAATAATTTCCTCGGTCATGTGCATCGTTAGCATCATTCAGATCAAAAAGCGTACCCGCAAATGCCGCTCCCCCCGCCAACACCCCCGCCATCAACTTCAACTGACTCCCCATCACCCGGCCGGCCTGGCGAATCGCCGTGTTATGACTTCGCTCGGCCAACCCCACCGCCACCGCCCCCAACTCCAGCCCGACCGCCGACACCGCGAGCATGGCAGCCGTCAGCTCGATGTACTCGCGCGTGCCTTTGTCCGCCTTTTCTGCCTTCAGCTTCAGGTTCCAGACCTCCAGCAAGGCCAGGGTGCTGCCCAGGCGCACTTCCAGCATGGGCCCGGCGGCGCCCGCGGCCAGCGAGTCGCCGAAGCTCTTGTGGGCGGCCAGGCCTATTTTCGCCTTGCCCCCCTGGCTGAGCGGCATGGTCGTGCTTTCGAAATGCAGTTGCTCTCCCAAATGGCCCAGCCTCGCCTTGAACACCAGGGCCAGCGCGGTGTTGAGCGGGCCGTCCAGCCTGGACGCCGCGCTGCTTTGCAGCAGGCGGGTACCGAAGGTGTTGGTCAGCAGCACCGCGCCGCTGAGTCGGATGGCAGAGGGCGGCGTATTGAGGCTGACCTCGCCGACCAGCGCGTGGGCTTTGGCGTAGATATCGACAAGTGACTTGCTCAAGGCTTGTAGCTGAGCTCCGTCCAGGGTCGGCAGTTGCGAGCGTTGGGCGAGCAACTGATTGATCTGTTCGATGGCCTGGGTCTGATTCTGGGCAAGCCCGCGCCAAAACCAGTTGTTCGCGGTCGTGCCGTCGAGGGCGCTCCAGCTGTCGATTTGCGCCTCGCCCAAGGCGGTACTGTTCATGCCGGCAACGGCCACGCCCAGTTGTGCTTCGAACGCCAGGCCGTTGCCGCTGTCTTTGGCATCGTAATAGGCAAAAGCCTCGAGCAACGCGGTGCTGTCGAGCCACTGCAAATGATCGGCGGCGCGCTGATCCTTGATCGCATCGGCTTGGGCGACGGCCGCATCAAACTCTGCCATGAAGGCCTGCAGCCGCGCTTCGTCGACCGATGGCGCGTAGCGTTTCGCCCAGCTGTCCTGGCGCGCGAGCTCGATATCGTGCCGCTCCTGGCGCTGTTGGTCGGCGGGGTTGCGGAAGCTGCGGTAGCTGCCCATCGACGCCGTGACCATGTGGACGTTGCTGCTGGCGTACTCGCGGTCGGTGTACCTCACGCCAAGCGAGTTGGCGTGGTTGACGTAGCGCTGCTCGGCTTGTTCGGCGAGGGTGAGCTTGAGGTTTTCGAGGCCGAAGGCGACGGTGTGTTTGCGCTGGTTGTCGATGCCTTCGCCGTCGGTTTTACGCATGAAGGTTTCGAGCGTCTCCACGCTCTGATTGCGCCAGGCGTTGAGCTCCTGGGTGATGCCGATCGGGTCGTCCAGCACCACGGCAAAACCCTGCGCCTGGGTCGCCGTTGCGCCAAGCCGGGTGGTCACACCCGCCAGGGTCGAGTAGCCGGCCGGGGGCGCAAACAGTTGCTCGCCAAGGTGCGCCATCAAGGGCGGGGAGGTCGGCCCGAGCAGGTCGGCGACGCTACTGTCCAGCGCCTGCGCCTCGATGATGTGTGCGGTGTGGCTGCAGCTTTGGATCAGTTGGCGGATATCGACCTTGCGCAGGGTGTTGCGCAGCCGCGGTTGCGTGCGGATCTCGGCGAGCAGGCGCGGCGTCAGCAGGTCCGGGGTGAACAGCAGCCGGGCTTCGTTGACGTCTTCAGGATCGCTGACCTGGATGACCCGATCGCCGAAGTCCGGCAGGCCGCCCAGCCCCAGGTCGTCCGGGGTGGCAGGCCATATGGCCTTGCACAAGCCGCTGCTGTAGGTTTGATAGGCGCCCTCGCATACCCAGCCCGTTTCGGTACGGTCAATGAACACGTAGAGATAGCCATCGCGCAGAGCGCGTACGACGTAGCGTGCGGTAGTAAGCGAAGGGAGAAACGCGACTTTGAAAGAGCTCGCAGGTATGGAGGCAGACGTCTGGGCCGCTTCTGCCTGGCTGTCCCCCACCACCGCATAGCGCAGGGGCAGTATGGATACGGTTCTTTTACAACTGACGCAAGGGCTGTTGCCCTCAGTGCTGTGGGTCTGTCGGGAAATGAAGCTTAATAGGTCGGTTGTGTCCGTCATGGTCGTTTTTCTCCTTGGAGGTACAGCTGACTCAGGCGTCCTTTGCCTTTGGCGCTAAGCTGCACTGCTACATGCCAGTTAGCACTGTTTTCCAGTTGTTCAGAGGTGTTTTGAAGGTTGAGGAATACGAAGTCGATCAGGTTGTGATGGTCAATCAATCCCAAGCTTTTCCCTTTGTTCAGCAGCGACTCAATGAGCGCTAGGCGTACTCCATGGCATGGGGTACTGAAGACGCCTGGTGATGTTTTTTCAAGAGTGTCTAGTAGGCGATGAGGAAGAGGGTCGCTTGCCAGCGCATGCCATAACTCTGTGGTTATCACTAACTCCGGAGAGGGCTGCGCAGGGCTTGGCTGGGCTTGTCCGCGAACGCGGTGCCATTGCTCGTATTGTGGGGTAGCTCCCCGATACCACCAGGAGACAATAGGGGCGAGCAACCAGTCTCTCCACGGTTTTGGTGCATGACGCACCAGTTTGGGCGTGACCAAGCTGTCGTAGTAACAGAGCAAGTGACGCTCACCGGTTTCTGTGTCGACAAATGTGGCCTGACTCAAATGTTGAACCAGGGCATCAGGGCTCAAAGTGCTAGTAATCCATGCAACGATTTCATTGCTGCCATAAGGCGAAAGCCTGTCTAGTAAGGCGCTGTTTCCCTTGTGTGTGGCCTCGTATGAGACCGCCAGATGAGGTCCCAAAGGCCTGAGTTTCTCCAGACCAGGGGCGAGGAAAAGTGGGGCCAGCAGATCTCCCAAGTTCTCTATTAGTTTTTGCTGTGTCTCCTCAGGCAATGTCGCCATATCAATTAAGGCGACAAGGTATCGGGGGCTTGAGGCGCCATGCCCGTAGAGTTCATTTGTCAAAGCCGTAAGAAGCTCGTAAGGGATCATGCGTCCACCTTCACGAGAGCTTTGTGCTCACGAGCAGCTTTAAGCCAGCAACCTATACAGATCGGTTCACCACTCGCAGGAACACCACTGAGGGCTAAAGAATGTCCTGTGCCATTAGCGATTTGTCGTACCGGGCCCTTCAGATAGATGGCAATTCCGCTGAAGGTGATGCCGTTGGCATCCAGAGTAATGCTCCCACCCGGGCCTTGTAGAACGAGGCTGTCGCTTGCTTGTAATTGATAGATTGTAGTTTTGGTTCCTATACCTTTTCCTACAGAAACTTGCTGAAAACCCTGTACGAGCTGTTCGGCGTTCCCACCGATATCCATACGATGATTGACTGCTATCGTGTCATGGCGATCATTGCCTATGGTTTCGATCCGGTCTTTGCCAATGGTGATCTGGTGGTCACGTCCGAAGCTCTGCATTTGATCTCGACCCACACTGTGATATTGGTCCTGGCGGATGCTTATCCGTTCGTCATTGCCTACCTGTTCCTCGCGGTTGTGGCCCACCTCTATCCGCTCGTCATGCCCGACTTTCTCACTGCGGTCATTACCCACAAATATCGTGTTGTCATGCTTGACATGAACATTCTTGTCCCTCTCCGCATGAATAAATACCTCCTGCTGCCCCAACTCATCCTCAAAGCGCAGCTCGTTGAAACCTGCCCCTTTGTGCGTGCGGCTTTTGATTGTCATGCGGGTTTTGTGTTTCGGCAGTTCATACGGCGGCAGGTTGGTCTCGCGGTAGGCACGGCCGGTGGCAATTGGCTGATCCGGGTCGCCGTCGAGATAGCTGATGATCAGTTCCTGACCGACTCGGGGAATCGCCATGGCGCCCCAGGTCGCTCCGGCCCAGCCCTGGGTGACGCGGATCCAGCAGGAGCTGTGGTCGTTATTTTTGTCCGAGCGATCCCATGGGAACTGCACTTTCACCCGTCCCCATTCATCGCAATAAATCTCTTCCCCTGGCGGGCCAACCACCGTGGCGATCTGCGGGCCGTCGATGCAGGGTTTATCACGCAACGGCGCTTTCCAATCCGAGGTCCAGCGGATGGCTGTGGCCTTCATGGTGTAAGAGGTACCGAGGCCGCTACCAAACGATTCGTCCTGCAAGCTGGTGTGCTGTTTGCCTTCATGCTTGATGGCAATGGTGCGCCAGCGATCATTGAAGTCCTCACGGGGATGATCGTTGAGGTCGAAGGCCAATCCCGGTTGCAGGCGTTCATCGTCACCTTCCACATGGGCCAGCTTGGCGTCGTTGCGCAGGGCGGCGAGGCGGGTTTTGGTGAAGGGCTTGCCGGCGATGTCGCGTTTGTAGCGGCCGGGATAGTCGTAGCGTTCGTAGTCCTTGTGTTGGTTGTTCAGGTCCAGGTCGCCGGTGGCGGTGTGCTGCTGGTTGTAGCGCGGGTGGGTGAAGGTGTAGTCGCGCTGCACTTGCACGGCAGTGCGTACCTGTTCGGTGTAGTGGAAGCGGTTCAGTGCCGGTTCCATGAAATCGCCGCCGGCCATCGGCTGGTAGATCACCGGGCAATCGGTGTGGGTGCCGATGGTGCCGAGGCCGCCGACGCGGTCGGTAAGGATGAGGGTGTGGCCGTCGGCGCCGTGTTCGAAGGTATAGAGCAGGCCTTCTTCGGCGGCGAGGCGGGCGATGAAATCGAGGTCGGTTTCGCCGGCCTGGACGCAGTATTCGCGGGGTTGGTGCTCGAAGCAGATTTCAGTGCGGATGTCGGTCAGCTTTTGCTCGGCGAGCACGCCGGTGATGATGTCGGGCACGGTCTGGCCCTGGAAGATACGCCAGTTGGAGCGCAGCCCAAACCGCGAAAAGGTCGGTTCGACCACGGCGGTGTAGCGGGTGCGACGAAAGCCGGTGTCGCCCTGGGTGAACGAGCTGACCAGGCCGTGGACGTAACGCACCGGAGTTTCGCCGCGCCAGATCGTGAACAGCCCCGCCAGATCGAGCACCCGATTGAAGTCGATGGCTGCGTTGTGGCTGGCCAGTTCCAGACCGAGTTTGAAGGGCTGGGAGAGGCCTTCTTCGAGGGTGAACGAGACCACTTCGAACAGGTCGCCCTTCAAGGGCATAAAGGTGAAACGCAGGTCGCTTTGGCGGGGCATGGTGCCTCCATGTCGAGTGTGTGAGGGTCAGTCGATCAACCAGCTGCTATCACCGTTTTCCAGTTCGCCGTCGTGGTCGGTGGTGTCGCCGACGCGGGCCACGGCTTTTCCGTTGATGTTCATTGAAGGCGAGCCGCTGGTGATTACTGCACCGCAGCCGAGGGTGTTGCCGACAAGTGCGGCGGCGCGACCGTTGACGGTCACGTTGCGAGTACCACTGTCGACGGTTGTGGGTCCGCACAATGGGCAATCATGGTCGTGACCGACCAGAACGACGGCAGGCATAGGGCCTCCTCATAATTGATTCAGTGAACACTCCGCCGCCTGTGCGGCGGAACGTGCCGGTTGGCGCTTAAGCCGGCTTGCGCCAGTCATCCGAAGCTTCAGTACCAGCCACCACATGGCTCCAACTGACCTTGCGATAAGCCAGGCTGGTCTTGATCAACTGGGTGTAGTTGGCGTTGTCGCTGTCCTGCGCATGGGGCAGCACGGTGTGGATTTCGACGACAGTGGCGTCTTCGAGCTTGGTGGTGAAGAAGTGTTCCTGCTTGCCGTCGCCCGAGGTGCGGAACCACTTGACCTCGACGGTTGGCAGCATTTCGCCGGTGGCCAGTGCCTGGTAGAGCATGGGCGAGGCTTTGCTCAGGGCGCTGGTAAAAATCAGCGGTTTATGCACGCGCTGGCCGGCAGGCTGACCGCTTTGCGGGTCGGTAGGCGTGGTGATCTGATGGTCGATTTCCTGGGCTAGGATTTCGTCTTCGTGGCCTTCCACATAGACGTTGCCCACCGAGTCGGCGGTGAACGCACCCTTGGTGATGTGGCCCTGACTCTGGCCGTGGATGCTGATGTACGCAGGTGTTGGCATGACAAACTCCTTGTCGCGATCAATGAACGACCCCATGAGGTCGCGGGTTATGGCCAACCGGCCATGGCTTTGCAGGTGCTCTGATGAGCGCACTGAAAATCGGTTACAGGTTGAGAATCCGTTCCAGGGAGGCGAGCACTTCCTGGGTGATGCTGTTCAGGCGCATGGAATAGATCGTGTAGGCGCAAGTCAGCACGACAGCGGCCAATGCCCATGGCGTCCACAACGGCCAGGCGCGTTTGATCCGGTAGTTGCGCGGCGCGACGTTTTTCAGCGGGTCGGTCAGGCGCTTGGGTGTTTCGCCGCGCAAGGGGCGCAACAGGCCGTGCAGTTGGGTGATGATCTTCTGTATTTCGTCATCGCCCTTGGTATGGGCGCCGTATTTGCCCTTGAGACCGGAGACCAGGCACTGGTACATGAACTCCAGCACATGCTGATACCGGGGCGCTTCGAGGATCATGTTGTTCATGACGGTGAAGAATTTTTCGCCACCCTGGGTTTCGCCGTGGAATTGGCTGAGCAACGAGCGTGCGCTCCAGCTGGAGAGCCTGCCCCAGGTGGTGCGCATGACCACCTCGTCAATCAACAGGCACAGGCTGTAGGAGTAGGCCTTGAGCATGCCGGCGTCGTAGTCGAGCTGGCTGACTTCTTCCATGATCGTGGTGATCTGGTTGCTGACGCTTTTGTACAGCGCGGGCACGTCGTCGTGCTGGTCCAGACGCCGCAAGCGGATGACCAGGCCGATCAGCGGCGTGGCGGCATCGCACAACGGGTTCCAGGCCAGACCACGCATGTCGAACTCCGGGTCAGCCAAATAGGTTTGGTTGCTGACAATGATCGTTTCGCCATCAAAGTTGATGGCGCCAGAAACTTCCTCGTGATGCCATGAGTCCGGTGTGGGCTTAGTCATCTTTCTCACTCCTGATCGCCCAGAACTGCAACTCCAGCTCCGGGAATTCGCCGGCGATATGAAAACCAAACCCGCTGCCGCTGCTCAGGCTTTGCCAGGCGGAATGGTGGCGGTCGAGTTCGAAATAGCTGAAGCCGGCATGGAACGGCAGGTGCCGCGGCGCCACCGGCAGCGGCCGCAGTGGAATACCCGGTAGTTGCAGGCTGACCAGTTGCTCCAGCCCTTCGGTGGAGGTGATCTTGATCTGCTTGGGCAGTTGCTGACACAGGGTCTCGGCGGGCAGTTCGGCGCGCACGGCGAGGATGAATTCGGCGTTGCCCAGCAGGCGCTTGTCGTTCAACGCAGCGGTGCGTACGCCGTACTGTTGAACAACAATCGGCAGCGAAACCGCGCGCGGTTGCAGCACGGTGCCCAGGGCACGGCGCAGGGTGTGTTCCAGAAGCTGGAAGGATTCGCGCAGGTTGTCGTGCTGGTAGGCCGGGTATTCCCGGGGCAGGTGGCCTTCATCGGTGAAGGTCACCAGTTCGCCGCAGGCCTGGGCCAGTGCGATGTAAAGCCGTTCCGGGTGAACCTGACGTTGGCGGGCCAGGTGCTGGAACAGCGGGAACAAGCGGTTGAGGGTTTGCAGCAGGTTGAAGTCGGTGACGTCAGCCACCCCCGACTGACCCGGTGAACCAATACGCTGGGCTAGATTTTTAGCCCGCTCGCGCATCAACCCGGCCACCTCACCGAGGTAGCGGTGCAGCGCCGGCACCGCTTGCAGGGACAGGCTGGTGGGGTAGAAATGCTCGTCCATCACCAGGCTGCCGTCCGGACGTTTGTCTTTGATCTTGCCCAGGGCGATGCCGGTGAAGGTACTGCGGTCGCTGCGTTCGAGCATCAATTGCAGGTTGGGCACGGCCAGGTCCATGCCGACCTGATCGCCGTCATCGCTGTGGGTGTCACGAACTTCTTCCCGGCGGGCGATGTAGCGGCTGTTGCCGTACTGGTCGGGCCAGCGCACTTCGAGTGCGCCGCTGGAGCGCAGCGGCAGGGCCAGGTAGACGGTTTGGCCGACGGCGCTGCTGTCGGCGATTTCCAGCGGGGAGGGCGGTGCCAGGTCGTGGGGAATGTCGAAGACACTGCCATCAGGCATGATCCCGCGTGCCCGGGTAATGGCGATTTTGCCGAAGCTCAGGTATTCGTCGTTCAACGCCAGCTCGCTGAAGCCATGGAGCGCGTCGTTCAGGCTGTGCAGGCGTTGGTGCACGGCGGCTTCGGCGGCACGGGCCTGTTGCTGGAAGTGCTGGGGCTTGACGAACAAACCTTCATGCCAGATGACGGGGTTGCGTGAACTCATCGGTAATTACTCGGGCCAAAAGCGACTGAAAAGGGCGTCATCGGGTTTCTCCTTTGAGGCTGACCTGGGCGGCATCCAACTGCACCAGCACGGCGTACTGGCGGCCCTTGGGCTCGACGCGCAGACGCTGTTTCCACTGGCCGACCTCGCTGCTGTGGTAGTTGGCGATCACCGCGATAAAGCGGGTGTCTTCATCCAGGGCGCGCAGGTCGACGAACTTGAATTGGCCGGGCTGGAGCAGGTAGTCGTCGGCGCGGATGTAGGTGCTGCCCAAGGTCTTTTTCAGGTCCTCGGCCATGGCTTGGGGACTGGCGTTGACCAGCAGCGAGTCGTCGGTCAACTGTAAAACCTTGAAGGCGATCGGCGTGGCGACGTGCTGCATGGCCGGGTTGCCCCAGGGGGTGGTCAGGCGCACGTCCTGGGCGTCGTAGTCGCCCAGCAGCGTGTCTTCTACGGGCGACATCGGCACGAGGGGCGTTGGTTCTTCGCTCAGTGGCGACTGGGCCGGCACGTTTTCGTAGAGGTGATTGAGCAGGGTTTGCACCTTGTCCGTCAGCGCCTGCGGGCTGGTGGCTTGCACGTGGAGGGTGTAGGGCGAACGGCTCGCGCCTTCATCCGGTGCAGTGCCGGTGCTGGTCAGGCGTGGGTTGACGTCGTCGCTGGCGTGCAGGCTCAGGGAGTAGCGACTGGGCTGATCGTCGGGGCCGCCGACCGGGATGGAGGGGGTCCAGATGACCTGACCGACTTTGCCGAGCATGGTGCAGCCGCCCAGGGTCAGGCAGGCGAGCAACAGGGTGCCCAGGCGCAGGGTGCTGAACAGGCTGACGGTGCGCTTGGGTGCAGGCGCGCAACGGTCAGCCAGCAGTTCGGGTGGCGGCGCTTCATGCATCGCTCGCAGCGGGTCGCCTTGCTCGGCTAAATCCACGGTTTGGCAAAGGCGCTCGAATTCTGCGCAAGTGGCTGGTCGTCTATCCGTCGGCGGCCGACTCGGCAGGTCTTCCTGGCGCCACACGTACATGCCCTCGGGGTGGTCGCCGAGAAGCTCATCGAGCGAATGCTGTCCTGAGGCGTGCTCACCCAGCTGAACCGCGACCTTATACGCACCGATCTGCAACCGATCACCGTCGTTGAGGCTTATTGCAACATGACGCTCAAGCGGCAGGTCGTGACCGTTGACGTAGGTTCTGCCGCTGCGGTCGATCACGCAGAACCGTCCTTCGATGACGCGGATGTCGCAGTGGTTGGGCCGCACGCTGTTGTGGCGATCTTCCAGGCGCCAATCCACCGCGGCACTGCCGATGCTGCCGCCCTGTGGGCCAAATTGATGAGCGGGCAGATAGCCGTGCAACAGCTGTGCAGGATTGCTGATAACCAGGCTCAGCTTCATGCGCGCCCCCGAATCCGCACCACGGCGGGAAGACGTTGTTCCTGGTGTTGGATGAAGCTGGTCCAGCCCAAGTGACTGCCGCTGTCGCGGAGCAGGTTGAAGGGCGGTACATCTTCGTCGCGCAACCCCAGTTCCAGGTCGTAGGCGGTGGCATCGCGCAGCAGAAAATCTATCAACTGGCGCAACCGCCCGAACTGCTCGCCGCTGGGCAAAAACTGCCGAAAGCGCGCCTGAGTCAAGTTCGGAATCACCAGGGTGAACTTGCTGGCGCGGGTCTTGCTGCGGTCACCCACCACAAAGTCGTTGCCCAAGGTGCCGCTGGCCTTGCCCAACGCCATGCGCTGACGCTGCGGCAAGCTCACCGAACGCGCCTCGAATTCACGGATGTACACACCATGCAGGTCGAAGCAATGTTCAACAATGCCGGACACCACCGAGGGCGAGCGGCTGCGGCTGGCGATCAGGCCGGCAAAGCTCAACAGGCGGCCCCAGGGCAGTGGCGTGGCGCCACGCAGGTCGCTGTCGTTCAACCCGATCAGGGAAAATACATAACGCGAAAACCGGTCGCTGCCCTCGGCCTGAAAGCGAATGTAGTAGCGGTACTTGCGCCAGCTACTGTGCAGGAGGGTCAGCAAACGGTGATTGAAGAAATCCATAAACGCCGGGCGAATCCCGCGCTCCTGGGCCTGTTCATAGGCCAGGCGATCCAGGTAATAACCGGGCAGCGGCGAGTCGGTGCCGTGCAGGCCGAAGAAACTGGTCTGCAAGCGGTAGCGCACCTCTTCGCCATCCTCTTCCCCCCGCGCGGCCAATACCACGTCGGAGGCCGGAAAGCCTAGCCCCGCATGGCTTTGCAGGCGTACCCGACGGCGCGCCGCAGCGCTCAAGGGCTGCGCCTCCAAGTCATCGCCATGCAAAGCGTGCAAATGCTCCAGCAGACGGTGAAACGAGTAGTTCCGCGCGTCGGCCAGCAGCACATCGGCTAGATCACGGGTTGTCTGCCGGTCAACAGTGGCCATTCATAGCGCTCGTTGTTAGTGGTGTTGATCACTTCCAGGCGGTGGAAGGAGTTGATGCTTGCGTACAGGGCGAAGAAGTGCGAAAGCACGCTGGCGAACAGGTACAGCTCGCCCTCGCAGAGAAACGCGTTCTGGTCCAGTTGCAAGCGGGTCTGCACACCGCGTACCGGCTGACCTTTCATCAGCCAGTCGATGGGGGTGGTCACGGCATCCTGGATGCCATTGAGGCGCTTGCGGGTGGCACGGGCCTGTTGCAGATCGTGCAGGGCGGCAAAGTCATAGGCGCGGATCACTGCCTTGAGCGGCTCTGCCGACAGCAGCGACAGGTAGTTCAGCGACAGATTGGAAATCAGCGTCCAGTGCAGGCTGCTGTCCAGCACTGGACGGTAGCTTCGGGTCGGTGCGATCAGGTTGGTGTAGGTGGCAAACGATGGCGTGACTTCGGTGGACAGTGATACATCCCCCACGCCCAAAAGTTGAGGCAGATCGCGATTGGTGCAGGTCAGTTCGATGGACGCTGTTTCATGTTCGCCGATGTACAAGCTTTCATCACCGCGCACGAAAGCGATGCGATGACGCAAGCCCTCGCGGCCATGGGATTCTTCGATATGCGTGCGAAAGTACAGCGCGGTGCGGCCTCGCGCATGTTCGATCTCATGCTGGAACGACTCGAACGGCGTAAAGCGTCGCAACGGATCGCCCTTGCGCTCCTTGTTGGCGGCGTCCCAACCGGCGACCTGATCGACACTGAAAATTTCGTAAGCCTCTGGGCGGTCGCCGCTGGGGCTGATACGTCGCTCCAGGCTGCGCCCGTCCAGCGCAATCGGGTTGGCATCATGACGGAACAGGTTGACCGCCGGCGCGCAGTACAGGTGCAGGTCGCTGGTACGCAGGCGGATATCCGGCGGCATGGGCCGGCTGAACTGAAACTCGAGACGCAGGGTGGTGGCGCTAACATCCGGCCAAACGTGAGCCAGGCGGTTCAGACTGAAAAAGTGGTACCGCTGCGGAAACACAAAGTACTCCTGCAGGATGCGGTAGCCATCGAACACGTTGCGCGGGTAGGGCAGCAGTGCCTCGTCGACGGTGAAACCGGGGAAGCCGATATCCTTGGCCGACAGGCGATAGCTTTGCTTATTGATATGCAGCGTAACGCTGTCCAGATAGTGGGCAAGCCACAGGTACAAGGTCAGCGCGGTGGCGTTATCGCCGCCCAGATGAAAATCCAACTGAGCGCAGGCCATGCTGGTCAGCGGCTGCTCGGTCAACACCTTGAGGTCGATGCGCATCACCGAGGCCTCACGGCTGTGCGCGTCGCTGACTTCTTGCAAGGCCAACGGGTACAGGTTGGCGTCGGTGCAGGTGCGGAACTGGCAGGAGATGCCATCCACCGGTTTGGCAAACAACGGCGTGCCTTTGGGAATTACCTGGCGCTGGCTGATCGCATTAGGCAGCGGTGTAAAGCGAATGATGGTCGCGCTGGGCAAGGGCCGCAGGTAGTTGGGCCAGAGCATCTGCAACAGCGGATGGGTCAGCTCCGGCAAGTCGTCGTCGATCTTCATCCCCAGCTTGGCGGTGAGGAAGGCAAAGCCCTCCAATAGCCGTTCCACGTCCGGGTCTCCGGCCTGATCGCCGAGAAACTGCGCCAGCTGCGGGTTGTCTTCGGCGAACTCGCGGCCGAGTTCGCGCAGGTAGCGCAACTCCTCGGCAAAGCGTTGTTTCAAGTCCATCGCATCCTCATCTCACGCGGGTGTAGCCGTCGCGGCCATGCATGGCCACCTCGATCTGCACCCGTTCTTCCTTGTGGTTGACCCGCACCTGGCAATCGAGGCGAAAGTTCAGCTCCAGCGGCAGGTCCGGTTCGGGCTGATAGCGCACGCCCGTGACCTTGATGCGCGGTTCAAACGCCTCCACCGAGCGCCGGATATCGGCGCTGATGGCCACCACCAGATCACTGCTGGCCTGGGTGACGCCGTTGAAATCGCGCATGCCCAGTTCAGGGCTGCTTTGCGAGCAGCCCTGACGTGAGTTGAGCACCTGTTCCAAGTGGCGTTTGATCGCCTCGACGCGCTGGCGCGCCTGCTCATCCGCGCGGCCTGGGCGGTAGCGCGGTGCGTCGGGTTCCAGGCGTTCGAACAGGCTGCTGCCCACTTATTGAGTGTCCAGCCGACCGACCAGCGAGATCTCGAAGTTGGCGCCCATGTACTTGAAGTGCGGGCGCACCGCCAACGACACCTGGTACCAGCCCGGATCGCCGGCCACGTCCTGTACGATAATTTGCGCGGCGCGCAAGGGGCGACGGCTGCGTACATCGGAGGAAGGATTTTCCTGGTCGGCGATGTACTGCTTGAGCCAGGTGTTCAGTTCGCGCTCCAGGTCCTGGCGCTCCTTCCAACTGCCGATCTGTTCGCGCTGCAGCACCTTGATGTAGTGGGCCAGGCGATTGACGATAAACAGGTACGGCAACTGGGTGCCGAGCTTGTAGTTGGTCTGGGCTTCCTGGCCTTCGCGGGTCTTGGGGAAGTTCTTCGGTTTTTGCACCGAGTTGGCGGAGAAGAACGCCGCGTTGTCGCTGTCCTTGCGCATGGTCAGCGGGATGAAGCCGGCTTCGGCCAGCTCGAATTCCTTGCGGTCGGAAATCAGCACTTCGGTGGGGATCTTGGCCTGCAGCTGGCCGAGGGATTCGTACAGGTGCACCGGCAAGTCGTCCACCGCGCCGCCGGATTGTGGGCCGATGATGTTTGGACACCAGCGGTAGCGGGCGAAACTGTCGGTGATGCGTGAGGCCATCAGGAACGCGGTGTTGCCCCATAGGTAGTTATTGTGGTTACCATCGACGGCTTCGTTGTAGCCGAAGCTGCGAATCGGGTTCTCCAGCCCGTCGTACGGCGAGCGCAGCAAAAAGCGCGGCAGCGTTGCGGCAATGTATTTGGAGTCTTCCATCTCGCGCAGGCTGCGCCATTTGGTGTGGCCGGGGCCTTCAAAGATATCGCTGACTTCCTTGAGCGATGGTAGATCCTGATAGCTCTTGAGGTTGAAGAACTCAGGGCCGGCAGCCATTACGAACGGGGCATGGGCCATGGCACCTACTGAGGCGACGTAGCTCAACAGCTTCATGTCCGGGGACGACGGGCCGAAGGTGTAATTGCCAATCATCGCCGCGATCGGCTCACCACCGAACTGGCCGTAGCCGGCGGTGTAGGCATGCTTGTACAGGCCGCTGCGGGTGATATCGCCGGCGTTGTCGAAGTCGTCAAGCAGCTCTTCTTTGGTGACGTGCAGCATCTCCAGCTTGATGTTTTCGCGAAAATCGGTGCGATCCACCAGCAGCTTCAGCCCACGCCACGCCGACTCCAGTTGCTGGAACTGCGGCTGGTGCAGGATTACGTCCATCTGCTTGCTCAAGGCGCGGTCGATTTCGGCAATCATCTGGTCAACCCGGTGCTTGTTCACCGGTCGCTGGTGATCACCGCTTTGCAGAATCTCGCTGATGAACGCGGCCACGCCTTGGCGGGCGACCGCGTAGCCTTCCTGCGAGGGGCGGATAGTGGTGTTGGCCAGCAGTTGGTCGAGCAACGACGGCGCTTCGTCAGCCACCAATACTTGGGCGGCGGCGCTTTCCATGGGCATGGGGAATACTCCGTTGAGAAGGGCGTTCAAATCAGTTGTGGGGCGCGTCGAGCACCAGGTTAAGCTCGCTGGCCAGACGCTGACGGGCGGTTTCATCGGTCAGTAGACTTTGCAGGTGCTTACGGAAGGCCGGGACATTGCCCATGGGGCCTTTGAGTGCAATCAGGGCTTCGCGTAATTCCAACAACTTATTCAATTCCGGTACTTGGCGGGCGATGGCGTCAGGGCCGAAGTCGTTGATGTTTTTGAAATGCAGCTGCACATTCAAATCGGTGTCATGGTCGTTGTTCAAAACAGACGGAACTGTCATGTCTACGGAAACTTCTGCTTTGACCAGCACGTCATTGAAAGTGTCTTTGTCGATCCGAGTGGATTGTCGATCCTCAAGGGCGGTCAGTTCGCCATGACCTTTGAAGTCGCCGGTAATCAATAACTTCAGCGGTAGTTCCACTTCCGCTGTCTGGTCGCCTGTGGCCGGGACATATTTGATGTTGATGCGCTCTTTGGGCGCGACAGAACCCTGAGTTTTCGACATGGGAAAGTCCTTTTCGCGAAGTTCGCTTATTAAAAGCACCTATTTCAAGGTTTGTCATGTAGGAAAAAGTCTATACGCCGTGGATGTAGGAAAAGTCATAGTTTTTACGTAGGTTTATTTCCCGGCATACTATTTGGCTTGCGTCTGACGGACGGCTCTTTAAATTGTAATTTGGAAGGAAAGTCACTCGCCTTTACTTGCCTATCAATTAGAACTTGGGTAACGCTTGTAAGGTTGGCGGAGGCAACTTTCGGATATCAGGGGATATGGATGCGCAACAAGCGGTTGGGATGGAAGTCAGGGTTCTGCTTGACGATTGTTGTGTTCATGGACGTGCAGGCAGCGACTCAAGATTGCCCCTCCATCGTCTCGCCCTTGAAGCGGCTGGAGTGTTTTGATTTGGCCGCTGGTACGCCCATTCATCACGCACCAGCGGCACCACGTGCCCTGGGCCGGGTACTGCCGATTGTCGATCTGGTCCAACGCAATGAAGTCAAGCGTCCACCCGAGGACCAGCGTTTCTTGCTGTCGTCATTCCCGGAGCCGGACAACGACCGGCTACAGCGGCTGGTGATTTCTGCCCCGGCCCTGGGGGCGTTGCCGCCTCGGCCGTACCTGGCCATCAGCTGCGAATCGCAAATTTCCCGCCTGCAATTGGTGTTGGATGAACCGGCCAAGCCCAACAAGATTCGCGTTCAGCTGTTCAAGGACGAGCGCCCGGTTTCCGAGGCCTATCAGTGGCAAGTGCTGGACGATGCCGGCCTGGTGGTGGATGCCGGACGTGGGTTACAGGCCATTGCCTTGTTGCGCAACATGGGCGGCGGCCAACGCCTGAGACTTGAAAGCGACTACCCCAGGCTGCACGGCTTGGTATTCGACGCTCAAGGGCTGGGCGAACTGATCGAGCAGGAGCGCCAAGTATGTCGCTGGTGATCGACGTGCCGGCGGACACCGTCAAGCTGCTGTTGACGCCCATCGATCCCGAGCAAGCCGCCGGCCATTTTGATGTCGAGGATGAAACCTACCAGGCCATCGACCAGGAAATGGTCAAGCTCGGTGGCCTGCGCGAGGGCGATATCGACTGGGCGTATATCGACGAAGCCTCCCGCGAGTATCTCTGCACCCAGTGCAAGCACTGGCGGATCGTCGCCCACCTGCAAGTGGTATGGCTGCGTACCCGGCAGTGGGCGCGCTGGGCCGATGCCCTGAGCTTGATAGCCGGCATGGTCGAACTGTATTGGGACAGTGCCTACCCCAAACCCGGCCCGATGGGATATTTGAACAAGCGCAAGCTGGTGCAGCGTTTATTGGCTGACCTTGGGCAGGTGTTGCCGACCCTGGAGCGCAGCAGTTTTGCGCCTGCCTATCAAGCCGCGGCAGGATTGGCCCTGGCCAAGCTGCAACGCTGTGTCGAAAGCGCCAGGCTCGATCCGGCGCAGCTGGATACGTTGCAACGTCAGCTGGACAAATACAGCGAGCCGGTTGTTGCCACCGCGCCCGCTCGTACGGCCACCTCCGGCAGCGTGCTGGAGTCAGCTTTTTTCCCCAGCCCCAAACCGCAAGCGCCCAGCAACGAGCGTGAACAACGCCGCGCCGTATTGAACATGGCCGAGCAGATCAATCAGCAGGACCTCTACGACCCTACCGGCTACCAATTACGACGCTACGGCCTGTGGTCGCATTTGCGCACTGCACCTCCCATCACTCGCGACCGTCGTACCGAATTGACGGCCGTGCCCAAGGATATCGTTGATGGTTACCAAGATGCGCTGAACCATAACGCTCTGGATCTGAACCTGCTGCTGCGCCTCGAAAAAAGTATCTGCGCTTCACCGTATTGGCTGCGCGGCAGCTACCTGGCCGCCCACGTCGCCTCGCGCCTTGCGATGGAGCAAGTGGCAGGCGCCATCCGCCAGACCTGCGAGCGGTTTGTCTGCCGCCTGCCGGCCCTACTGGAGTTGTGCTTCAGCGACGGCACGCCGTTTGTGGATGCGCAGACCCAGGCCTGGATCAGCGGCGCCGATCAGGCGCAAACCACCGGTAGCCCGGTGCAGGAGTACGCCGGTCTGCGCGACGAACTGGCCAGTCAGCTCAACACCGAAGGCGTGGAAGTGGTGCTGCTGCGCCTGCAGGAACTGCATGCCACCCATGACGCCCCACGTCAGCGCTGCTACGCCACGGTGATTGCCGCCGACCTGCTGGCATCGCGAGGGTTGTCATGGCTGGCGGACGACCTGTACGCCAACGTAGCGCGGCTGATGCGCGATACCACGGTGCAGGGCTGGGAGCCGGAGTTGTACCGGAAAGTGGCGCAACCCATCGACGACAGTCATTTGATCAAAGCGGTTAAGGAGTAGGAGCGATTTATGGGGATGGTCTGGGGTTACCTCAAACGCTGGGGCCTGCCGGTGCTGCGCCAGTTCAACCAGGCGGTGCCAGTTTTGGTGCTGCTGGGCATGGTGTTCTTGTTGATCGCCATCTGGTGGCTGGGCCCGCAGTGGACCTGGCGTGAGCATCAACCGCTGAGTGAACTGACGATGCGCATCTCGGCCAGCGTCGTGGTGCTGGTGGTGCCGTTGCTGATCTGGGCATGGCGGGTGCGTAATCGTTATCAGCGTTTGCAGCTTGAACGCCAACATGAGACCGACGTACAGGCCGACCCCTGCCTGCCTTACATCGAGGCGCAGGAGCGGGCGCTGGACCGCAGTCTGGGCAATCTGTTGAACAACATGGAGCGCCGCCGTTCGCTCTATCAACTGCCGTGGTACCTGGTGCTGGGCGAGGAAAATGCCGGTAAGACCAGCCTGATCACCCGCTCCAACCAGAGCTTTTCTCTGTCTCATGTGACCAAGGTCGGTGTCAGGGCGCATCAGGAAGAGCAGTTGGCTTATCCGGTGGACTGGTGGATCGGTGATGAGGCGGTGTTGATCGACCCTCCGGGCGAGTTTCTCAGCCATCCGGAGCCAACCGGTGACGATGCTGCGCAGTGGAGGGCAGTGCAGGGCAAGGTCAAACCGGTATTGCCCGCTGGCATCCACCCGCGCCTTTGGTCGCACCTTCTCGACTGGCTGACGCGCAACCGCAGCCGTCGAGCGTTGAACGGCGTGGTCCTGGTGATCGATGTGCAGGTCTTGTTGGCGCAACGTCCCGAGCAGCGCAAGGCTCACGCCAACCTGCTGCGCACCCGGCTGTTTGAGCTGACCAGGCAGTTGGGCACGCGCTTGCCGGTGTACTTGACGCTGAGCAAGTTCGACCTGCTGGAAGGCTTTGAAGAGTTCTTCGCCCGCTTGTCACGCAGCGGGCGTGAAGACCTGCTGGGTTTCACCTTCAGCTTGGACGCGGTGGATGATTTCGATGCCTGGCTGGCGGAACTGACGCGCCATTACCAAACCTTTGTCGTCTGCCTGAGCGAACAGGTTTTCAATAGCACCAGGGAGTCGCGCACATTGGATGAGCGTGATCGCTTGCAGGCGCTGATGCATCAGATGGCGGGCTTGCGCCCGGCCCTGTTTGGCTTCCTCAGTGAGATGCTCGGCAGCGATCGTTTCACTACACCGGCGCTGGTGCGCGGGCTGTATTTCTCTTCCGTGTTGCAGCAGGGCACCCTGAGCAATGCCTTCGTCAAAGAAGCAGGGCAAGCCTATCAACTGCCGCCACCGCCACCCGAAGTCAAACCAGCCGGTGGCACAGCCATCTACTTTGCCCAGCAACTGTTCCAGCGGGTGATCTACCCCGAAGCGGGTCTGGCGGGTGACAACATCAAGGTGGCCCGCAGCAAGCGGCGGTTGCTGATCGCCGGATTCATTGTCGCCTTCTTGGGCTGTTTGGTCGTCATCGGCACCTGGCAGTTGTACTTCAACATCAACCGCGACAAGGCTGCCAGCGTCTTGGCCAAGAGCCAGGACTTCAGTGGACGAGACATTGACGCCAGGGTCGACCCCACCGGTCGCAATCTGTTGGTCCCGCTGGATCTGATCCGCGATGCGGTGCAGGTGTATGGCGACTACCGTGAGGCGTGGCCGTTGCTGTCGGATATGGGGCTGTATCAGGGGAGGGCGATTGGCCCGACGGTGGATGAGGCCTATCTGAATCTGCTGTCCAAACGCTTCCTGCCGGCGATTGCCAGCGGTGTGCTGGATACCATCAACGCCGCGCCCTCCGGCAGCAATCAGCAACTGGCGGCCTTGCGCGTCTATCGCATGCTCGAAGAGCGGCAAAACCGCCGTCCGGCCATCGTAGAAGAATGGGTCGCCAAGCAGTGGCAGCGCGCCTATCCGGGCCAGGGTCAGTTGCAGGCCGACTTGATGGGGCACCTGGGATACGCGCTGAAATATGCCGATGCCGATCTGCCGCACTACCGTGAGCGCATTGCCCAGGTGCAGCAGCAATTGCGCCAGTTGCCCATGGCCGAACGGGTCTACGTGAGCCTGAAACAGGACGCCCTGGAGCGGTTGCATCACCCGTTGGACCTGCGCAATGAGGTCGGCCCCGCGTTCGATATCGTCTACCGTCCACTGAACACCGATCAAGAGGGCAGCGGCCTGCAATTGCCGCCGCTGCTCACCGCCAGGGGCTTCAAGGACTACTTCGAGCCCGGCAGCGAGGGCATCATCGAGCTGGCCATGATCGACCAATGGGTGCTCGGCGAACGCCAACGTCTGGACTACTCCGATGAAGATCGCAAAGTGCTGACCCAACGTATCCGGGCTCTCTACAGCGCCGACTATGTGGACAGCTGGCGACGGGCGCTGAATCAATTTGCGGTGACTGACTTCGATGACCTCAGCCACGGCGTGGCCGTTTTGGAACAGGTCACCGGCCCGGCCGCACCGCTGCGACGCTTGCTGGAAACCCTGCGCGACAACAGCGTGATCTACCCTGCCGTGAACTTGATCGAAGGGCAGGCGCCGCTTGCGCTGGAAAAGGTATCGGACGGTCAGCAGCAAGCGGCAGGTATTCGGCGCGCGTTCTCCAGCCTGGCGGAGCTGATCACTGCGCGAGGTGAGCAGCCGTCCTATTACGAAGGAACCCTGCGCTCGGTCAGCGCCGTTTATGACTACGCCAAGGCCGTGCACGACAATCCGGATCCCGGTAAAGCGGCGTTGAAAACCGTACTCAACCGCTTCTCCCTGGACGGTGCTGACCCGATTGCCAACCTGCAACGCGTCGCCGTGGGTCTGCCCGAACCGCTGAACCAGCACGTCAAGAAACTCGCCGACCAGACCTCCCAGGTACTGGTTATTGCCGCCTTACGCGAACTGGAAAAACGCTGGGACAGTGAAATCTACAGCTTCTACCGTGAGCGCTTGGCGGGTCGGTACCCATTCAAGGTCAGCGGCGAGGACGCCTCGCTGGAGGACTTCGAAGCTTTCTTCGGCCCACAAGGGCGTCTGCAGCAGTTCCACGATCAATACCTGAACGTATTTCTCAAGGACAACCTAGACGCCCTGTATTCAGACAGCCTCGGCGGCTACCTGGTACGCAGCGACGTACTGGCACAGCTCAAGAAGGCGGAGCGCATCCGTGACACCTTCTTCAACCATCGCGGCCATCTGGCCGTACAGCTCACCATCGAACCTCTAGCCCTGAGCGCGACCCGCCTGAGCAGCATGCTCAGCGTCGACGGCCAACTGATCCCCTATCAGCACGGCGCGCCGCAACGCACGGGACTGGTGTGGCCCAACAGTCTGGGCAACACCAACGGTAGCCAGTTGACCCTGGTGCACAGCACCGGCAACACCGCCAGCATGAGCTTTCGCGGACCGTGGTCACTGTTTCGACTGCTCAGCCGCGGGCACCTCAATGGAAGAACCGATACCAGCGTGGACCTGACTTTTGCTGTCGCCGATGGGTTGATGCGTTATCGGATTGGAGCGGAGAAGGCCAACAACCCGATTACCCAGCGCAGTTTTGAAGGGTTTGTATTGCCGCGGACGTTGCTGGAGGAGCATCGATCAAAGAAAGCCGTAAGCGAAGTTGAAGATGTCGCCGCAACAGCGCTCAACGATGAGCGCCTATAAATCAGCTGCCAATTAAATTTGCCGGTGCAAAGAGCGCTCTACTGTGGCCACTGCTCCAGCAGGATCGAGACGAACTTCTCCGCGGCAGGCGACAGCGAAGCCCCTCGTCGATAGACCAGGCCCAATGACCGGTTCACCACCGGCTCGATCAGCGGCACGCTGACCAGTGTTGGATGGTCCCCGGCAGGCATTGCCAGGCTGGGCATCGCCGACACCCCGAGGCCGGCCTCGACCAGGCCGAGGGAGGTGGACAAATGCTGCACTTCGTAGAACCACTGCGGACGCCAGCTCAGGCCAGACAGCGCGTGATCGAGCAGCATGCGGTTGCCGCTCAGGCGCCCGACCCCGATCAATCGATAATCGCTGAGTTCCGACCAGGTTACGGCGCTGCGTCCAGCCAGCTCGTGGTCGCGCCGGCAGGCCAATACAAAGGGTTCGTTGACCAGCGGCACGAATTCGATGTCCGGGTGCTGGCCGCTCATCATGTTGATGCCGAAATCGGCTTCGCCGCGCAGTACTGCCTCCAATCCTTCGTTGGCGCTGAGGTCGAGCAGGCGGATGCGGATCTTAGGGTAGCGCTCGTTGTAGAGCCGGATCACCGAAGGCAGGAAATAGAACGCCGCCGTCGGGATGCAGGCCAGGGTCACCCGGCCGATCTGTCGTTCCGCCAGCTCGCGGATGTTGAGAATCGAGTCGTCGAAATCATCCAGCAAGCGCCGCGCCTTGGGCAGGAAATCCCGCCCGACGCTGGTCAGGCTGACCTTGCGCGTGGTGCGATCAAGCAGGGCCGTGCCCAAGCCTTCCTCAAGCTTTTTCATGCGCCGGCTCAGGGCCGGCTGGGACAGGTGCAGCGCATCGGCGGCTTCATGAAAACTCCCCAGTTCGGCGATTTTCACGAAAGATCGGATGTCCTGCAGTTCATATTCCATTTTTTATCTCGCTGAGCGGGGCTGTGAACACGCCCCGAATCGTAGATTAATTCTTTTGTGAAACGCAATAATAACTCCGATCTTTGCATTGGAATCACTTTTTAAACCCTGCCACTCTTGTGTCCAGAACATCAATTATCCAGATTGATCAACAAGAGTTAGTGTTCATGCAACGAATTCCTTGTGTACTCATGCGCGGCGGCACGTCCAAAGGTCCGGTATTTCTCGCCTGGGATTTGCCTGCGGTGATCGCCGAACGAGACGAGTTGCTGCTTAACCTGATGGGCTCCGGTCATGAGCTGGAAATCGACGGCATCGGCGGTGGCAGCCCGCAAACCAGCAAAGTGGCGATCGTCAGTCCTTCGCTGCATCCGGAGGCCGATGTGGATTACCTGTTTGTGCAGGTCATGGTGTCCCAGCGGCGGGTCGATACCGCGCCCAACTGCGGCAACATGCTCTGCGCCGTCGGCCCGTTCGCCATCGAGCAGGGCCTGGTCAAGGCGACAGGCGAGCTGACCCGGGTGCGTATCCGCAACCTCAACACCGGCACATTCGTCAACGCCGAGGTGCAGACTCCGGAAGGCAAGGTCAGCTACGAGGGCGACACCGCCATTGATGGCGTGCCCGGCACGGCGGCGCCAGTGCAACTGACCTTCCTCGACGCCGCGGGCAGCAAGACCGGCAAACTCTTCCCGACCGGGCAACCCCTTGACCTGATCGACGGCGTCCCGGTGACCTGTATCGACATGGCCATGCCGATGCTGATCATCGAGGCCAGCCAATTGGGCAAGCGTGGCGACGAAAGCCCGGCCGAACTGGACGCCGACAAGGCCTTCCTGCAACGCCTGGAGTCGTTGCGACTGAAAGCCGGGCTCGCGATGGGCCTGGGCGACGTCAGCGACAAGGTGATTCCCAAGCCGGTGCTGGTGTCCGCGGCCAAGAGCGGCGGGACGATTCAAGTGCGCTACTTCATGCCGCACAACTGCCATCGCGCCCTGGCGATTACCGGCTCGATCGGCCTGGCGACGGCGTGCGTGACCGACGGCAGCGTTGCCGCCAACCTGCTTGGCGGCGCCAGCGAACCGCGCTTGCAGCGGGTGCGCATCGAGCACCCGAGCGGCGGCATTGACGTGGTGTTGTCCTACACCGGCGAAAAGGGTGAGACCATCCGTGCGTCGGTGGTCCGCACCGCCCGCCGGCTCTTCTCGGGCTTCGTCTACGCCACGGTTTCCCGGCGCCTGGCCGGATAGTCCAGGCCGTTTTTGTCATTGCATCAGCGACTCCATAACAACAAGAGATCTGACATATGCTCGCTTTACTTGGCTTGGCCATGGTGGTGGTCTTTACCTTCCTGATAATGACCAAACGGCTGTCGCCGATCGTCGCCCTGACAATCGTGCCGATCGTCTTCGCAATACTGGGCGGGTTTGGCGGAACCACCGGCAAGATGATGCTGGACGGCCTGAAGATGGTCGCGCCGTCGGCGGCGCTGCTGCTGTTCGCGATCCTGTTTTTTGGCCTGATGATCGACGCCGGCCTGTTCGACCCGCTGATCCGCAAGATTCTCAAGCGCGTCAATGGCGACCCGATGAAGATCGCCGTGGGCACCGCACTGTTGTCATTGCTAGTGGCCCTGGACGGTGACGGCACGACGACCTACATGATCACCTGCGCCGCGATGCTGCCGCTGTACAAGCGCATCGGCATGAATCCGATGATCCTGGCGACCGTCTCGATGCTGTCGCTGAGCATCATGAGCGGCATGACGCCCTGGGGTGGCCCGGCGACCCGCGCCATCGCAGCGTTGGGCCTGGATGCCGGCGAGTATTTCGTGCCGCTGCTGCCAACCATGATCGGCGGCGCCGCCTGGGTGGTGTTCACCGCGTACCTGCTGGGCCGCGCCGAGCGCAAGCGCATTGGCAACATCCAACTGCAAAGCGGTGGCGGTGATTGCTACATCAAGGCGATTCTTGAAGACACGCCGCACAAGCGTCCGAAGCTGGCCTACGTCAATCTGCTGCTGGTGATCGCGGTGATGGTCGCGCTGGTGATGGGCCTCATGCATTCGGCGATCCTGTTCCTGATCGGTTTTGTCCTGGCGCTGGTGATCAACTATCCGCAGCTGGATATCCAGAAGGAGCGCATCCTCGCTCATTCGGGCAACGCCATGACCGTGGTCTTGCTGGTGTTCGCGGCGGGCATTTTTGCCGGGATCTTTTCCGGGACCAAAATGGTCGATGCCCTGGCGCAGACCCTGGTCGACTGGATCCCGCCATCCTGGGGCCATCTGTTCCCGCTGGTGGTGGCGATTACCAGCATGCCGCTGACGTTCGTGCTGTCCAATGATGCCTACTACTTCGGTGTGGTGCCGATCCTGGCGAACGCCGCCGCTGCCTACGGCATTCATCCGGTGGAAATTGCCCGGGCATCGATTCTCGGTCAGCCGGTGCACCTGATGAGTCCGTTGGTGGCCTCGACCCTGTTGCTGGTGGGCATGGTCGACCGCGACCTCGGCGACTTCCAGAAAGCCACCCTCAAATGGGCGGTGCTCACCTCCCTGGTGATTACCGCGCTGGCCCTGCTGACCGGGGCGCTGACGCTGTTCTCCTGAGTCACCCGACAACCTTGCTGCTTGCCTGACGCTCCCCACAGGGGGAGTGCGCTGGCCTGCGCGCCAAATAACAACAATGAGAAATCCGACACATGAGCAATTACCTGACCCGCGCGGCCTGGTTTCCGATCCTCGGCCTGTTGCCGCTGTCCACGGCCAGCGCCGAAGGTTTCATCGACGACAGCAAGTTGAAGCTGCAACTGCGCAACGTCTACTTCAATGAGAACTTTCGCGACGAACATGGCATGAGCGCGCGGGCCGCCAGGACCGCCAAGAGCGAACGCACCGAATGGGCCCAGGGTTTCCTGTTGGATTATCAGTCAGGTTATACCCCGGGCACCGTCGGTTTCGGCGTCGATGCCCTGGGCCTGCTTGGGGTCAAGCTTGATTCCGGGCGCGGGCGCAGCGGCACCGGCCTGCTGCCGGTGCATGACGACGGGCGCGCCGCCGACGAGTTTGCCAGGGCCGGCATGACCGCCAAGGCCCGGGTGGCCAAGACCACCCTCAAGCACGGCACCTTGTTGCCGAAGAATCCGCTGTTGATCTACAACGATGCGCGCCTGTTGCCGCAGACCTACCAGGGAACGCAGATCAACAGCAGCGACATCGACAACCTCAGCCTGACTGGCGGGCATCTGCAGCGTTTCAAACTGCGCGATTCAAGCGACAGCATGCCGATCGTGCCCGACGGTTATGGTGGCGATCAGTCAGGCGACTTCAGCTACGCCGGCGCCGACTACAAGTTGGGCAAGACCCTGCGCCTGAGCTACTTCTATGGCGAGCTGGAGAACTTCTACCGACAGAACTTCGCTGGCATCCAGCACGACCTGCCGCTTGGCCACGGGGTTCTCACCAGCGATCTGCGCTACTTCAACAGCGCCGATGCCGGCTCGGCCTACGGCGGGAACCTCGATAACGACATGCTCAGCGGGCTGCTGTCGTATGCCGTCATCGGCCACACCTTCAGCGCCGGCTACCAGAAGCTCAGCGGGGAAGGAGGCTTGCCTTATATCAGCGGCGCGACGGTCTACTCCTTCAGCAACGCCGGCATCGGCAAGTTCATCGAGGAAGACGAGAGAACCTGGATGCTCGGTTACGGCTACGACTTCGCGCGCCTCGGCATTCCCGGCCTGACGTTTTCCAGTCGTTACCTCAGCGGCGATGATGGCAAATCCGACAGCGCCGTGAAGGAATGGGAGCGGGATGCAGAAGTGGCCTATGTCGTGCAGCAGGGCACCTTCAAAGGGCTGGGTGTGAAACTGCGCAACTATGTCTATCGCGCGGATTTTGCCAGGGGCCGTGACAGTAACCGTCTCTACCTGACCTACGATATTGCGCTTTGGTAACGGCCTGGCCGGCGCCGAGGGCGGAAATGGGGCATGACGAAATCATGGCGTTCCCTTACACCCACTTGAACGTCTCCCCCAACGCAGCCTCTGACACTAGTACAGGGCGCACGCACGTCGCCCATTCACCGCGCGGAGGCTAGGTTCACATGAAGATTCTAATGGTCCTTACATCTCACGATCAGTTGGGCGACACCGGCAAGAAAACCGGCTTCTGGCTGGAAGAATTCGCCGCTCCCTATTACGTGTTCGTCGATGCCAAGGCCACGGTCACGCTTGCGTCGCCGAAGGGCGGGCAACCACCGCTGGACCCCAAGAGCGATGAAGAGGACGCCCAGACTGATGCAACCCGTCGCTTCGGCGCCGACAGCCAGGCCCAAGCGGCGTTGGCCAACACCGTGCCGCTGGGCGAGGTCGACCCCTATGACTTCGATGCGGTGTTTTATCCCGGCGGTCATGGCCCCCTGTGGGATCTCGCCGAGGACACCGACTCCAAGACCCTCATCGAAGCGTTTTACGCGGCCAATAAACCCATCGCAGCCGTCTGCCACGCGCCCGGGGTATTCAAGAACGTCAATGCCCCGGACGGCCAACCCGTGGTCAAGGGTAAAAAAGTCACCGGTTTCACCAACTCCGAAGAAGAGGCGGTGGGGTTGACCCAAGTGGTCCCGTTCCTGGTGGAGGACATGCTCAAGGCCAAGGGCGGCGAGTATTCCAAAGGGGCGGACTGGGGCAGCCACGTGGTCGAGGATGGGCATCTGATCACCGGGCAGAATCCTGCCTCGTCCGAAGCGGCCGCCAAGGCGCTGCTCAAGCGGTTGGAGGCGGAACAGGCGGGTTGAGTCAGGTTTATTGAGCGGCTTATTCGGCGCCTGATACTCAAGGGTGCGGGTACGAAGGGCTTTGATTGGTAATGCTGTGAGTGAAGGATGTCGAATCCTTGTGGCGAGGGGATTTATCCCCGCTGGGCTGCACAGCAGCCCTAAAACCCGCCACCACGGAGTGTTAGGTTGCACGCCTTTAACCTTTTGGGTCTGCTTCGCAGCCCAGCGGGGATAAATCCCCTCGCCACAGATTCATATGCTTCATTAAATACACCGCATCAGGGCTTTCATAGGGCGATCAGCCGAACCCGACGATCGCCTTGGTTTCCAGATATTCCTCAAGCCCGAAGACGCCGTACTCACGGCCATTGCCCGATCGCTTGTAACCACCGAACGGCGCCATGGGATTCCACGCGGGGTAATTCAGGAGCACTTGCCCGGCGCGGATCCGAGAAGCCACCGCGCGCGCCAGGTCAAGGTCTTGTGACTGGACGTGGGCGCCCAGCCCGTAGACCGTATCGTTCGCAATAGCCACCGCCTCGTCGATCGTTTCATAGGCAATGATGCATAGCACCGGCCCGAAGATTTCCTCTTGGGCGATGCGCATGGCGTTATCCACTTCGGAGAACACTGTCGGGCGGGTGTAGTAACCCTTTTCAAAACCGGGCACGCGTCCGAGACCGCCGCAAAGCAGTTTTGCGCCTTCGTGGAGGCCGGTCTCGATCATCGCTTGCACGCGATTGAACTGGGCTTGATTGGCAATCGGGCCGAGTACCGTCTCCGGCGATTGCGGATCGCCAACGATGATGGCGTTGGCGGTTGCGGCCGCCAGCGCTTCGACTTCAGCCAGTCGGTCCTTGGGAACGATCATTCGGGTTGGGGCGCTGCATGATTGTCCAACGTTGCGCAGCGCCGCCAGCACGCCGGCCGGGACGGCTTTGGCAAAGTCCGCGTCGGGAAGCAGTATGTTCGGCGATTTACCACCCAATTCCTGGCCGACCCGTTTTGCCGTCGGGGCGGCCGCCTGCGCCACCAGCGTGCCCGCGCGGTTTGAGCCGGTGATCGAAATCATGTCGATATCAGCGTGTTCCGCCATCGCCGCGCCGACCACATGGCCGCTGCCGTTCACCAGGTTGAAGACCCCCGGTGGCACGCCCGCGTCATGCACCACCTGTGCAAACAACAGGGCGCTCAGCGGTGAAAGCTCACTGGGCTTGAGCACCACCGTGCATCCGGCCGCCAGCGCCGGGGCGACCTTTGCGGTGATCTGGTAAAGCGGCCAGTTCCAGGGCGTGATCAGAGCGCAGACGCCTATGGGTTCGCGTCGGATTGCGGTCGTGCCCTCGAGCGTCTGGAAACGATAGGTGGACAGCAGATCCCGCGCGACCCGAACGTGTTCGGCCGCCAGGGGTACCTGCATTGCCCGTGCGGCAGCGATGGCCGAGCCCATTTCCAGGGAGATCGCCTGGGCAAACGCTTCTTTTCGCTCAAGGATAAGCTCATGGATCTTGCCCAGCAGCAGCGCGCGCGACGCCGTCGAGGTGGCAGACCAACCGGCAAACGCGGCGCGCGCCGCTGCCACCGCCCGATCAATATCCTCGGCAGAGCCGCTGGCGACCTGGGCGACCACTTCTTCGGTCGCCGGGTTGACCACCGCCAGGCTGGCCGGGTTGGCCGGCGCAGTCCAACCGCCATTGATATAAAACCGCTGAGCCGATTGCGGATCAACACTGTAGCGATTCGAAGATTGAGTAGTCATCCAAGGCGTTCCTTTAGAGCGGCATGTCGAGTCTGCTCAATAAGCTAACAAAGCGGCCCGGACAAAATATGCCGTTGTTCAAGTGCCCAAAGGAGAATCTGCCGTATCTGCCAGGCTAACTTCCCATTAACCATGGCCTGCCAGGCTCTGACGCCTCCGACCGCAACGCCCGGGTTCGGAGCGTCCCGCAAAGTCTGCTGAACAGGTCGGGCAAAACGGTGCTTTGTACCAGGCGGCCTATACTTTTAGCCGTTCATGCACGGTTTCATGGTGTTGTAATAACGCCACCGCTCACCGCCCTTCAATGGACATCCCAAAATGCCTGCACCGTTAACTTCCGTAGAGACGAATTCTGAACTGCCGACGCACGCTGACGTTGTCGTGATCGGCGGCGGCATTATCGGAACCTTCACGGCCTACTACCTGGCCAAGCGCGGCATGAAAGTCGCGCTGGTGGAGAAGGGGCGCGTGGGTGCGGAGCAGTCGAGTCGAAACTGGGGTTGGTGCCGTCAGCAGAATCGGGACGCTCGCGAACTGCCGCTGTCGACCAAGAGCCTGGAACTGTGGGAACAGTTCGCCGCAGAGACCGGCGAGGACACCGGATTCAGAAGGTGCGGTTTGCTCTATCTGAGCAACAACGAGACAGAGCTGGCGGGTTGGGCAAAGTGGGGTGAGTTTGCCCGTACCGTCAATGTCACAACACACATGCTGACGGCGGAGCAGGCCGCTGAACGGGGCCGGGTGACCGGCAAGTCCTGGAAAGGCGGGGTCTTTTCGCCGAGCGACGGTACGGCAGACCCGTCCCGTGCCGCTCCGGCGGTTGCGCGGGCGATCATCAAGCTGGGCGGCACGGTGCATCAGGGCTGCGCTGCCCGTGGCGTCGAGACCGAAGGCGGCCGGCTATCCGCGGTCGTTACCGAAAAGGGCACCATTCGCACCAAGCTCGCGGTGCTGGCCGGTGGCGCATGGGCGTCCTCGTTCTGCCGCCAGTACGGCATCCGGTTTCCCCAGGCGTCCATTCGCCAGACGATACTGTCGGTCTCCAAGGGCGCCGAAGAGATACCGGACGCACTCCACACGGATGAGGTCTCCATGACCCGTCGCTCTGATGGCGGTTTCACGCTGGCTATCAGTGGCAGGGGGCGCGTTGACCCGACCCCGCAACTGTTGCGGTTCGCTCCGCAGTTCCTGCCGATGTTCCAGCGCCGCTGGCGCAAGCTGGCGCCCGGCGGCCTGCAAGGCTTCCAGTCGGGGCATGAAGGCCTGGGCCGCTGGCGGTTGGACCAGCCAACCCCGATGGAGCGGATGCGCATCCTCGATCCTGAAGCCGATGCATCGGTTGTCGAGCTGACTTACAAGCGCGCGGTTGACCTGATCCCGATGCTGAAAACCTCGTCAGTCACCGCCGCCTGGGCAGGTTATGTGGATAGCACGCCTGATGGCGTCCCGGGTATCGGCGAGATAGCGAGCCTGCCTGGCCTGGTGCTGGCGGCGGGGTTCAGTGGCCATGGCTTCGGCATCGGCCCTGGCGCGGGGCATCTGATTGCGGACATTGTCAGCGCCATGACCCCCTTGGTTGACCCGCGTCCCTATCACCCGGATCGATTCCGGTCTTCAGCCTGGGGCAAAGTCGCGGAGTTCTGAGGCCAGTACAAATCTCACCGGCAACACAAGCAACGGGCGCATCCTCAGGGAATGCGCCCGTTCTCGTTGGCGGGGTGGATTCTGCCGCTGGCGGCGGTTCGACGGGTTTTTTGCGCACCATAAATGGCCGCGAACACCTTGGAAAAGGTGCAGGTGCCCGGGCTTGGCGCATCCCGCACAGTCTGCTGAGCGGGCCCTGAAAAACGGTGGTTTGTGCCAAGCGGCCTATACTTTTAACCGTTTATGCGCGGTCTCATGATGCTGTAATAAAACCGTGATGCAGCGTTGCAGCCAGGCTTCAAGAACGAGCAACCGCTTGCCCCTCATGACCTCAACCATCACTCAGGACCGCACTCATGAGCTTCCTTCGTCCCAAGTTCATTACCTTTGACTGCTATGGCACGTTGACCAACTTTCAGATGGGGACCATGACGCGCGAGCTGTTCGCCGATCGGGTCCCAGCCGAGCAGATGGATCAGTTCGTCAAGGATTTCTCGGCCTACCGGCTGGACCAGGTGATGGGCGACTGGCGGCCCTATGATGAAATTCTCAAGACGGCCCTGGCCCGGGTCTGCAAGCGTTGGGGCGTCGAATACAAAGGCGAAGGCCAGCTCTATTACGATGCCGTACCGACCTGGGGCCCGCATGCCGACGTACCGGCAGGCCTGTCGAAAATCGCCGACAAGATTCCCCTGGTGATTTTCTCCAACGCGATGGACGAGCAGATCATGTCCAACGTCGACAAGCTCGGCGCACCTTTTCATAAAGTCTTCACGGCTCAACAGGCGCAAGCCTACAAGCCGCGCCTGGCGGCCTTCGAGTACATGCTCGATAACCTCGGCTGCGGGCCGGAGGATGTCCTGCACGTGTCTTCGAGCTTCCGCTACGACCTGATGTCGGCCCACGACATGAAGATCAAGCACAAAGCCTTCGTGGCCCGGGGTCATGAGCAACCGGCGAACGCGGCCTTTGGTTACCACCAGATCCCGGACATCGGCGGGTTGGCCGGCCTGGTCGGTCTCTGAGTCTCATTGCACGCTTCAAGGCATAAGGGGTTAGACATGGGCAGTGAGTCTTATTGGCTCGATACCGCACCGGCCTTTACCGGTGCCCAGCTCGGTGCGTTGCCCGGGCAGGTCGATGTGGCCATCGTCGGTGGCGGTTTCACTGGCCTGGCCGCCGCCCGGTCCCTGGCCTTGAAGGGCGCCAATGTGGTGGTGCTGGAAGGCGGGCGGGTCATTGGCGAGGCTTCGGGGCGCAACGGCGGCCAGTGCAACACCGGCGTCGCCCAGGACTACGCGTCATTGAGTGCGAGCCTCGGCGCCGACAAGGCGCGCGCCTATTACCAGGCCTATGAAAGCGCCGTGCAGAGTGTCGTCTCGCTGGTGGAGCAAGAGCAGATTGCCTGCGACTTCAAGCGCAATGGCAAGCTCAAGCTGGCGGCCAAGCCCCTGCACTACGAAGGGTTGGCCCGTACTTCCGAGTTGATCCGGCGCGAGGTCGATGCCGAGGTCGAGTTGCTGTCTGCGCAAGAAACCCGGGCTGAAGTGAACTCGGCCCAGTTCCATGGCGGCTTGCTGCAGCGTAACGGCGTGCAGATGCATGTCGGACGCTTCGGCGTAGGGTTGGCCGAAGCCGCGGCCCGTCACGGCGCGCTGATTTTTCAGGGCGTATCCGTAACCGACTGGAAAGCCAGCGCCGGTGGTTATCGGGTCAACACCTCCAAGGGGTCGCTCCAGGCCACGCAGATCCTGCTGGCCACCGGCACTTGCCAGCAAGGTGGGTTGGGCTGGTATCGGCGGCGGATCGTGCCGGTGGGCAGTTTTGTGATCGCCACCGAGGTGCTACCGCAGGCGCTGATCGACAGTTTGCTGCCGGCACACCGCTCCTATGTCACCAGCCGGATGATCGGCAACTACTTTCGGATCACGCCGGATAATCGCCTGCTGTTTGGCGGGCGGGCGCGGTTCGCCATGTCCGACAGTGTGTCCGATGCCAAGAGCGGCAAAGTCCTGCACGCGGCGATGGTGCAGATGTTCCCCCAGCTGGCCCACGTCAAGGTCGAGTATTGCTGGGGCGGATTGGTCGACATGACCTCTGATCGGCTGCCCCGGGCCGGCCAGCACGCCGGCGTTTACCACTCCATGGGCTACAGCGGCCATGGCGTGCAGATGTCGGTGCACATGGGCCAGGTCATGGCTGACGTCATGGCTGGCAAGGTCGAGGCCAACCCTTGGCGCGAACTCGACTGGCCGGCCATCCCCGGACATTTTGGCAAGCCCTGGTTCCTGCCGCTGGTAGGTGCGTATTACCGCCTTCAAGACTATTTGCACTGAGTGACGGGTGCGCTGCTTCAGGTTTCAACACATTGCGTATAGCGCGAGCCATCGAGCCTTATCATTTGCGAAAGGTAGAACCGACATGACTGACAAAAAAAACAGTATCGACACCCAGCTGATAACAGGTACGGAAAGTCTGCGCGTTTTCGAAGGGCTCAATCGCGGCATGTCACGCCGCAATGCATTGCAGATGCTGGGGTTGGCCGGGGTGGCCGTGGCGGGCGCCGGCAGCCTGTTCGGCACCGCCGGCAAGCTGTTCGCCGATGAGGAAGCCGCCAGCCCAGGCAAAGGCAAGCCTGGCGGACGCATCCGCGTCGCCGGCTCGACCAGTTCCACCGCCGACACCCTGGACCCGGCCAAAGGTTCGTCGTCCACCGACTACGTACGCCATTACATGTTCTACAACGGGCTGACGCGTTTTGACAGCCACATGGTGCCGCAACTGGAACTGGCCGAGCGTATCGAGACCACGGACGCCACGCTCTGGGTGATCAGCCTACGCAAGGAAGTGACCTTCCACAACGGCAAGGCATTGACCGCCGCCGACGTGGTGTTCTCGCTGTTGCGTCACAAGGACCCGATCACCGGCTCCAAGGTCCTGCCGCTGGCCTCGCAGTTCGCCGACGTCAAGGCCGTCGGCACCCATGAAGTGCAGATCCAGTTGAGCGGCCCCAACGCTGAACTGCCCTCGGTCCTTGCCGTCTCGCACATGTTGATCGTGCCCGAGGGCACCAGCGATTTCAGCCAGGGCGTCGGTACCGGCCCGTTCAAGGTCAAGGAGTTCAAGCCCGGGGTGCGTTCGGTTGGCGTGCGCAACAGCAATTACTGGAAACCCGGCCTGCCGTACCTGGACGAGATCGAATTCATCGGCATTGCCGACGAATCCTCCCGGATCAACGCCTTGTTGTCGGGGGACGTGCACATCGTCAACGAGGTCAATCCACGCTCGACGACTCGCATCAAGGCCAGCGCCAGGCATCGGGTCATCGACTCACCGTCGGGCAATTACACTGACCTGATCATCCGTCAGGACCAGATGCCCGGCAAAAGTCCGGAGTTCACCCAGGCGATGAAGTTGTTGCTGGACCGGGAGCAGATCAAATCGGCGATCTTCCGCGGTTATGCGCGGATCGGCAACGACCATCCGATTGCGCCCGGGGCACGCTTCTTCAACGCCGATTTGCCGCAACGGGCCTACGATCCCGAACAGGCCAGATCCTTGTTGAAGAAGGCCGGCATGGAGAGCATCAGCATGCCGCTGATGTGCTCGCCCGCGGCGACCGGTTCGGTGGACATCGCGGTGCTGCTGCAGCAGTCCGCCAAGGAGGCCGGGCTCAAGCTCAACGTCAATCGCCTGCCAAGCGATGGCTATTGGTCCAACCACTGGGCCAAGCACCCTTTGAGCTTTGGCAACATCAATCCGCGACCGAATGCCGACATGCTGTTCTCGCAGTTCTTCCAGTCGAGCGCGCCCTGGAACGAATCAGGCTGGAAAAACGAGCAGTTCGACCAGTTGTTGATACAGGCCCGCGGTGAAACCGACGAGGCCAAGCGCGGCAAGATGTACGCCGACATGCAGGTGCTGGTGCATGAGCACGGAGGCATCGGCGTACCGGTGTTCATCAGCAACATCGACGGTGCCGACCAGCGCGTAAAAGGCTACGGCGCCAACCCCCTGGGCGGTTTCATGGGCTACATGTTTTCCGAGCAGATCTGGCTGGATGCCTGATGAAGGTCGGTTTGGGCCACATTGCACGAGGGTCGGATGATGAATAGCAACACACTGTGGTTGATCGGCCGCCGCCTGGGGGCGGCGGTCGTGACCTTGTTGATTGTCTCCATGGTGGTGTTCGCCATCACGGCGGTGCTGCCGGGGGATGCGGCGCAACAGGCGCTGGGACAGTTCGCCACGCCGGAACAGGTGGCGGCCCTGCGGACGAAAATGGGCCTGGACCAGCCCGGTGTGTTGCGTTACCTGCATTGGCTGACGAGCCTGCTCAGCGGTGACCTGGGAATGTCGATGTCCAACGCCACGCCGGTGATCGAGCTGATGGCCGGCCGGGTTCCCAACACCTTGATGCTCGCCGCTGCCACGGCCCTGGTGTCGGTGCCCGTGGCGTTGACCCTGGGGATCGGCTCGGCCATGGGCCGAGGCGGGCGCCTCGACAGCTTCCTGAGTTTTTTCACCTTGACCATGGTGGCCGTGCCGGAGTTTCTGGTCGCCACCTTGGCGGTGCTGATATTCGCGGTGAACCTGGGTTGGTTATCGGCGCTGTCCTACGCCAGTGAAATCACGTCCCCCTGGCAATTCATGCGCACCTACGCATTGCCGGTGATGACGCTGTGCTGCGTGATTGTCGCGCAAATGTCACGCATGACCCGCGCAGCCGTGATCGATCAGCTCGACAGCCCTTACGTGGAAATGGCCCGGCTCAAGGGCGTGAGCAATATCCGCATCGTGCTCCGGCACGCCTTGCCCAATGCCATCGGCCCCATTGCCAATGCCATTGCCCTGAGCTTGTCCTACCTGTTGGGCGGGGTGGTGATCGTTGAAACGATCTTCAACTATCCCGGCATTGCCAGCCTGATGGTCGATGCCGTGACCAACCGCGACATGGCCTTGGTTCAAGCCTGCACCATGTTGTTTTGTACGGCGTACCTGGTGTTGGTGTTGATTGCCGACCTGTGCGCGATTCTTTCCAATCCGAGGCTGAGAAACCAATGAACAACCTCATTGTGAAATCGCCGACGGCGGCCGCTGCGCTGGGGTTGGGCAAAGACGCCCACGCAAAGTCCTGGCTTGGCCTGGCCGGCGCCGCGATGTGTGTGATCTGGTTGCTGGTGGCGATTTTCGGCCCGTGGCTGGCGCCGCATCCGGTGGGCGAAGTGGTCTCCGACAATGTCTTCGACAGCCTCAGCGCGACGTACCCGTTCGGCACCGATTACCTGGGCCGCGACATGCTCAGCCGGGTTCTTGTCGGCGCGCGTTTCACCGTCGGCCTGGCGTTGGTGGCCGCGGTGCTGTCGAGCACCCTGGGAACCAGTCTGGCGCTGTTGTCGGTGGTGTCGCCAAAGTGGCTGGATGAATTGATCAGCCGCCTGATGGACGCGTTCATTTCGATCCCGAGCAAGATGCTGGCGCTGATCATGGTCTCGGCTTTCGGCTCCTCGGTCACCTTGCTGATCTGCACGGCGGTGTTGAGCTATACCCCCGGTGCCTTCCGCATCGCCCGCAGCATGGCGGTGAATATCGAAGCGCTGGAGTACGTGCAAGTGGCCCGTACCCGGGGCGAACGCCGGCTGTACATCGCCTGCGTGGAAATCCTGCCGAACATCCTCAATCCGGTGCTGGCGGACCTGGGCCTGCGTTTTGGTTTCATCGTGCTGCTGCTCAGTGGCATGAGTTTCCTCGGGCTGGGCGTACAACCGCCGGATGCCGACCTTGGCTCGCTGGTACGCGAGAACATCGGCGGCCTCAATCAGGGGGCGCCCGCGATCGTGATTCCTGCCCTGGCCATCGGCACCCTGACCATCGGCGTGAATCTGTTCATCGACCGGTTGTCGTCGCGACATAGCCGACGTACGGGAGGTCATTGAAATGAGTGAGTTGATTCGGGTACAGGACTTGCGCGTGGTCGCCTGCGGCGAGCGCGATGAGGTGGACATCGTCAAGGGGGTTAGCTTCTCCCTGCAAAAAGGCCAGGTATTGGCCTTGATCGGTGAGTCCGGTTCCGGCAAGACCACCATAGCCCTGGCGCTGCTCGGTTATGCCCGACGCGGTTGCCGGCTGGCGGGCGGCGTGGTGCAAATCGGCGACGACGACATGCTGGCGGTGAGCGAAAGCCAGTTGCAGAAGTTGCGCGGCAACCGGGTGTCCTATATCGCCCAGAGCGCCGCAGCGGCGTTCAACCCGGCGAAAAAACTCATCGACCAGGTAGTGGAAGGCGCGCTGATTCATGGCCTGGGCAGCCGGGCGGTACTTGAGGCCAAAGCCATCGAGCTGTTTCGCGACCTGGCCCTGCCAGACCCTGAGCGCATCGGCCAGCGCTATCCTCACCAGGTGTCGGGCGGGCAACTGCAACGGGTGATGGCGGCCATGGCGCTGATCAGCGATCCATTGCTGGTGGTGCTCGACGAGCCGACCACCGCCCTCGATGTAACGACCCAGATCGATGTGCTGCGGGCCTTCAAACGGGTGGTCCGCGAGCGTGGCGCCACGGCCGTCTATGTGTCCCACGACCTGGCGGTCGTGGCGCAGATGGCTGATCAGATCGTCGTGCTCAATGGCGGCGAGATCTTCGAACATAGCGCCACGGCACCTTTGCTCAAGGGCCCGGCCCACGAATACACCCGCAGCCTGTTGGCGGCGGCGCGGCCGGACACGACGATCCGTCCGCCCGGCGACATCGCGCAGGACACGCCATTGCTGACCATCCAGGGGCTGACCGCCGGCTACGGCAACAAGGACGCCCAGGGCATGCCAGCGATTCGCGTGCTGGAAGGCATCGACCTGACGATTCGCCGAGGCCAGGCCATCGGTGTCATCGGTGAGTCGGGCTCGGGCAAATCGACCCTTGCACGGGTGGTGGCCGGGTTGTTGCCGCCAGCCCTTGGCGGCTTGTCCTTCGATGGTCAACCCCTGGGCGGCAGCCTGTCGTCGCGTACCCAGGAGCAGTTCCGACGCATACAGATGGTCTTCCAGAATGCCGACACCGCACTCAATCCGATGCACAGCGTCAGCACAATTCTGAGCCGTCCGCTGAAGATGTATTTCGGTCTCAAGGGCGCGCCGTTGCGCGAGCGTATCGGCGAGCTGCTGGACCTGGTGCGTCTGCCCCGGACGATGGCGGACCGGCGTCCGAACGAACTGTCCGGCGGACAGAAACAACGGATCAACCTGGCCCGGGCCTTGGCGGCCAAGCCCGACCTGATTCTCTGTGACGAGGTGACCTCGGCGCTGGATACCGTGGTCGGTGCGGCAATTCTCGAATTGCTGCGCGATTTGCGCCAGGAGCTGGGCGTGTCCTATCTGTTCATCAGCCACGACATCTCCACCGTGCGCGCCTTGTGTGACGACATCGTGGTGATGTACAGCGGGCACAAGGTCCAGGCCGGTACGCGTCAATCCTACGCCGAGGCTCCGTTCCATCCGTATACCGATCTGTTGATCCATTCCGTACCGGAACTGCGCCAGGGCTGGCTGGAAAACTGCGGGGCAACGACCTGCCAGACGCTGCCGTCGATTGGCCCGAAAGCCGCTGTGCCAGGGCTGTGCACCTTCCTCAATCGCTGCCCGGTGAGGGTCGACGGGCTGTGCAATCGCGTCTCGCCGGACCGGCGGATGTTAGTCGGTGGCAGCGAAATCCTTTGCCACCACGACAGCGCCGAACTGATGAAAACCCAGCAATCGAACAATCCGACCGTGGCGGCGTACGCATGAAACCCCGTGTATTGGAAATTCTCAAACGGCTGATGGCCTTCGATACCGTCTCTTCGGAATCGAATATGGCCTTGATCGAATACGTGCGCGATCTGCTGCTGACCAAGGGCATCGAGTCATTGATTGTGCGGGACGACAGCGGCAACAAAGCCAACCTGTTTGCCAGCACGGGGCCAGAGGATGTGCCGGGGATCCTGCTGTCGGGGCATACCGACGTGGTGCCGGCGGCGGGGCAGGCCTGGACCTTCCCGGCGTTTGCGGCGACGGTGCGGGACGGACGGATCTATGGCCGCGGCAGTTGCGATATGAAGGGCTTTATCGCCCTGGCAATCGACGCCATGCTCGATGCCGCCGAGCAGCCATTGAGCAGGCCGCTGCAGCTGGCGCTGTCCCATGACGAGGAGATCGGCTGCGTGGGGGTACGGCGTTTGCTTGACGTGCTGCACCTGGCACCGGTCCGGCCGTTTCTATGCGTCATCGGCGAGCCGACCAATATGCAGTTCGTCCTCGGGCACAAGGGCAAGGGTTCCTACCGTACGTACTGTCGTGGCCTGGAGGCGCACTCATCATTGGCGCCACGCTCGGTCAATGCGATTCATGTGGCCTGCGATTTCATCGCCGCGCTGCGCCTGAGCCAACAGCAATTGCAAGAGCAGGGTGCCCGGGATGCCGATTACGATGTGCCCTACAGCACCGTGCATGTCGGTCAGATTGTCGGCGGCAAGGCGCTGAACATCGTGCCCAACCTGTGCACCCTCGATTTCGAAGTGCGTAACTTGCCGGCGGACGACCTCGACGGCTTCTTGGAGCAGATGCGCGAACGGGCCGAACTGATCGTGCGCGAGGCGCAAAAGCTTTCCAGCGTGGCGGCGATTGAAATCGAGACCCTGAACGTCTACCCGGGCCTTGACACCCACCCGAGCGTCGAAGCGGTACGGTTCCTGAAAAACTTTGCCGCCCCGGACACGGGTACCGCGAAAGTATCGTTCGGTACCGAGGGCGGTTTGTTCAAGCAACGCCTGGATGTACCGGTGGTGGTCTGCGGCCCGGGTTCGATCGAACAGGCGCACAAGCCTGACGAGTTCATCGAGATCAGCCAGATGGAGGCGGGCAAGTGCTTTCTGCAAGGGTTGCTGGGCTCGATGCGCATTTGATCCTGCAACGGTAAAGCCTGCCATCGGGGGTAATGCTGTTCACTTAACAAAATGACGTACCCGTGGCGAGGGAGCTTGCTCCCACTCGGCTGCGAAGCAGGCGTAAACCGGCGGATGCGGTGTGTCTGATACTAAGTGTTTGGCAGGTTTTGGGGCCGCTTCGCGGCCCAGCGGGAGCAAGCTCCCTCGCCACGGGTTCCCCGATTGCCTTAAGTGAACAGCATTATGCCGTCGAACGCGGATTTTCAGCATTCAAGGCTGTAGGGCCGGCGTTTTCAGCATCCTCGTCCAGGGCGACTCAATAGACTGAAGGCTGTCTCAGAACAGGACCCGACGTCATGCTCAAGAATCGCCTGAAAGACCCCAGCCTGCTGGTAGAACTCGCTTACATCGACGGCCAGTGGGTCGGCGCCGACAACGCCGCCACCCTGGACGTGATCAACCCGGCCACCGGCGAGGTGCTTGCCCGGGTACCGGCAATACACGGCAGTGAAACCCGACGCGCCATCGAAGCCGCCGACCGTGCCTGGCCGGCCTGGCGCGCGCGCCCGGCGGCGGAACGGGCGGCGCTGCTCGATCGCTGGTACCAGGCGATGATCGATAACCTCGACGACCTGGCGTTGATCCTTACCCTTGAGCAGGGCAAGCCGCTGGCGGAAGCCAAGGGCGAGATCCGCTACGGTGCCAGCTTCGTCAAATGGTTTGCCGAAGAAGCTCGACGGATCTATGGCGAAACCATCCCGGCCCCCAGCGGTGATCGGCGCTTGATGACCCTCAAGCAACCGGTGGGCGTTTGCGCCGCGATCACGCCGTGGAATTTCCCCAATGCGATGATCACCCGCAAGTGCGCACCGGCCTTGGCCGCGGGGTGCACGATCGTGGTCAAGCCGTCGGACCTGACCCCGCTGTCGGCCCTGGCCCTGGCGGTTCTGGCTGAGCGGGTCGGGATTCCGGCGGGAGTATTCAACGTCGTGACCGGCATGCCCGCCGGCATTGGTGAAGAGCTGACCGGCAACCCGACGGTGCGCAAGCTTTCCTTTACCGGCTCCACCGCTGTCGGACGCCTGCTGATGCGCCAGAGTTCGGAACACATCAAGCGCCTGAGCCTGGAGCTGGGCGGTAACGCTCCGTTCATCGTGTTTGACGACGCGGACCTGGAGCAGGCCGTGACCGGCATCATGCTCAGCAAATTCCGCAACGCCGGGCAGACCTGCGTCTGCGCCAACCGGATCCTGGTGCAGGACGGGATCTACGAGCGCTTCGCCCAGCGCCTGGTGGAGGAGGTGGGCAAGCTCAAGGTGGGCGACGGCCTCGAGGCCGAGGTGAACATCGGTCCGCTGATCAACGCGGCGGCGGTCAGCAAGGTCGCTCGACACATCGACGAGGCGTTGAGCCAGGGCGCTCGCCTGCTCTGTGGGGAAATTCCCACCGGCGACAGCCAGTTCGTCCAGCCGACGGTGCTCGGGGAAACGCACGCCGGAATGCTGCTGGCCAACGAAGAAACCTTCGGTCCGGTTGCTCCGCTGATGCGCTTCAGCACGGAAGAACAGGCGCTCGCCTTGGCCAACGCTACGCCCTATGGCTTGGCGGCATATTTTTTCACTCAGGATCTGCGCCGCTCATGGCGGTTCGGCGAGGCCCTGGAGTTCGGCATGGTTGGCCTCAATACCGGGCTCATTTCCATGGACGTCGCGCCCTTCGGCGGTATCAAGCAATCGGGCCTTGGGCGTGAGGGCAGCAAGTATGGCCTGGATGAATTCCTTGAAGTCAAAGCCTTCCACGTCGGCGGGTTGTGATGCGGTCAGCGATTTGAAGAGGAGGCACGGTTGATGAGCAAACCATTCAGAATCGCCGCGATTGCTGGCGACGGTATTGGTAAGGAAGTCTTGCCGGAGGGGCTGCGGGTATTGGAGCAGGCGGCGAAGAAATGGCAATTGGACCTGAGCATCGAAGTGCTCGACTGGGCCCACTGCGATTACTACCTGGAACACGGGCAGATGATGCCCGCCGACTGGTTTGAACAGCTCAAGGGCTTCGATGCGATCTATTTTGGCGCCGTGGGCTGGCCGGACAAGGTACCGGATCACATTTCCCTGTGGGGTTCGCTGCTGAAGTTTCGCCGGGACTTCGATCAGTACGTGAACATCCGTCCGGTGCGGCTGTTTCCCGGCGTGCCGTGTCCGTTGGCCGGACGTGAAGCCGGGGACATCGACTTCGTGGTGATCCGCGAAAACACCGAGGGCGAGTACTCCTCGGTCGGCGGCAAGATGTTCGAAGGCACCGAGCACGAGTTCGTGCTGCAGGAGTCGGTATTCACCCGACGCGGTGTGGACCGGATTCTCAAGTTCGCCTTCGACCTGGCCCAGACCCGGCCGCGCAAACGCCTGACGGCGGCGACCAAGTCCAACGGCATTTCCATCAGCATGCCGTACTGGGACGAACGCACGGCGCTCATGGCGCAGCAGTACCCGGACGTCACCTGGGACAAGCAACACATCGATATCCTGTGTGCGCGCTTTGTGCTGCAGCCAGACCGTTTCGATGTGGTCGTGGCCTCGAATCTGTTCGGTGACATCCTGTCCGACCTCGGGCCTGCCTGCGCCGGTACCATCGGCATCGCCCCTTCGGCCAACCTCGATCCGCAGCGTCGATTTCCCTCGTTGTTCGAACCGGTCCATGGCTCGGCGCCAGATATCTATGGACGGAACATCGCCAACCCGATTGCGATGATCTGGTCCGGTGCCTTGATGCTCGACTTCCTGGGCAATGGTGACGAGCGCTATCGCGCGGCCCATGACGGGATTCTCAGGGCCATCGAGCGGGTTATTGCAGAGGGCCCGATTACGCTTGATCTTGGCGGGCAGGCGTCGACTCAGGAGGTTGGCCTGGCTATTGCGGGGGCGCTTTGAACTGGGAGTTGTGCTCCGGTCCTGCTCCCACAGGGTTCTATGTGAGCCGTGAGATCTGCGTCTGCCGCGGTCCAGTGTGGGAGCGAGCCTGCTCGCGAAGGCGGAGTGTCAGTCAATGAAAATTTTGAATGGGCCGGCCCTTTCGCGAGCAGGCTTGCTCCCAAAGGAGAAGCGCGGTTCACCAAAAAACAGGTCGGCTCGAAGGCCGCCTCGTGGAGGGCGTTGATCTCGGCGCCCCGTTAACCACGCTGGCCGAACGTAGGCATTGCGCAGTGGGCACTTCGGCATGGATGCCGAGGTAGCCGCGCTGGGCCAGGGACGGCCCTTCGCGGCGGCCCACGGAGCAATGCCGGAGTGAGGGCATGCCGAGCCTTAGCGAGGCACCGAGTGGTGGGGCTAAAGCGCTTTGGTTACTTTCACGCTTTTTGAAAGTGACCCGCCGTAAGGGCGGAACCCTAAGCCGCCGTGACCGCAACAACGGATATTCACACCAAAGAAGCGCCGTCAGTCATCACTTGCAAACATAAAACTTGCGCACATAGACGCTGCTCTTCCAGGCGCAAGGAGCCCCCTTGGGCACAAACACCGTATCGCCAGTATTCACCTCCAGCCCCGTCCCATCGCCGAGCTGGAGAATGATGCTGCCCTCGATCAGGTGCATCAGTTCGTGCATCGTGTGCGGCCTTGCCCTGCGGGTATAGGGCGTCGAATCCCAGACGCCGATGCGCAGGTTGGTCGTGTCCTCGACGAACACATTGTTCGAGCGACATTGCGGTGTCGGGCTCAGCAGGAATTCTTCACTCGGTGGCGTCGAGGGTGCGAGCAGGGTGTGCCGGGGGAGAGCGATAATCCCGACGTTGCCCGCTGCAACAGGCTGGGTATCGGCGCAGAATGCCCAGAGCGAGCCAGGTTGCGCCTCGATCCGAATCGATGTGCCGCGGGCAATTACCGCGCTATCACCCGGATCGAGTTGCAGCGAGTGTTCGTCGCTTTGCAGAGTGACTTGTCCGGCGTGGACCACGATCGTTTCACTGTAGGGATATGCATCGACGCTGAACTGTCCGCTCGCCTGGACGATACCGGCAGCAATGTCCTGGGTCCCGAGATAGGCAATCTGCCTGTCGAACGGATCGTTGGCGCCCAATGAGCTGCAGGTGAATGCGGTTGACGCGGGAGTGCCGTTGGCGTGGGCCAACAGTACGGCAGTGGGCTCTGGCATGAGGGTGTTTCTCCGGGAAAGTAGAGGATGTAGCGGTGATGCAGGGGCGTCAGCCGATGGCCTGGGTCACCAGCGCAAACTGCTTTACGCCGCCGCTTGCCTGGGGCGGGGAGCCACGGACCATCTGGGCGACGGTGTCGACCTGCTTCAGCCCGGTTTCTTCCAGCCACGGACCCAGGCCGCTGTCGGACGGTACATCCATGCGTACGAAAGCATCCGGCACTTGAGCCAACAGCACCGCGATCAAGTGCTTGGCCTGTTGTGGATTTTCTGCAACGACCGGGCCGATGTAACGACCACGACCGAATGGACGCAGGATGGCGAACGCGCGCAGTTGACCATCGCGCTCAATGCCTACCGCCTCTTCGACACAATCGAACAAGTCACCAAGCACGGCGCGCCTGTCCAGGCCGCTGCCGGCATTGGCCAGTTCGATCTGGGCGGTTTGATCGGTCTTGGTCAGGTGGCGGCAATGCTCACCGGAGGGCAGGTCCTCGGGGACCGGGGGCAATACGTTCCCCTGATGTTGTTGGATATGACCAAAGTCAACGAATCCCTGGCTGGCATAAAGAGGCGCGCCGGCCAGCGTCGCGTTGAGCATGGCGGTTTGCGTTCCACACGCTTGGAGCGCCAGTTCCATCAGTTTGCGACCGATGCCCTGGCCCTGGTATTCGTCACTGACAATCACCAGGCCGATCGTGGCGTAAACACCCTGCGGGCAGGTGAACGCGGTGCCGATCAGGCGGCCGTGGTCCTCGGCGACAAAACCCTGCGAGACCCGCTGCAGCATGGCCCAGTCCTCCAGGCGATGGGGCCACTTCAACTGCACGGACAAGGCATGGGCCGCTGCCACATCGGCAGCGGTCATGGGGCGATAGGCATACGCCGGGCGTTGCGAACTGGGCATGAACATCTCCGTATTCAAGGGAGTGTGACCGGGCGGATTTCTCCGCCGAAAGGATTGATATCTCACCTGCGGCGAGACCTGACAAGAGGCGCAGCTTGATTCGGTAGATTGCATCAGTTGCGGCTTCACACACCGCAGTTATTGCTCAAATCGACAGCAGGCTCAGCAGCAAATATCAGCGGATTTTTCGCCGGTGCTTTTCGTAGCTGCGTGAGCAAGCACCACTCAATAACAGCGCTGGCGGTCAATCTGGCCGAGCATCGATTCACCGCGCTGATGCCGACGGATGTTGTCCAGCAACACGCCGAAGGCACTTTCGGGTTGGGTCATCGCCGCGATATGCGGCGTCAGCAGTATCTGCGGATGCTGCCAGAACGGGTGATCCGGCGCTGCCGGCTCCTGTTGCAGGACGTCGAGCACCGCCGCACTGAGTTGGCCGCTGGCCAGGGCCTCGAGCAGATCCTCTTCTATCAGGTGGCCACCGCGGCCCATGTTGACCAGGGCAGCACCCTTGGGCAGATGTCCGAATAACTGGCGGTTGAGAATCCCTTGGGTCTGCTCGGTCAATGGCAGGACGCAAATCACGATGTCGCATTGGCCGAGGAAGGCCGGGAGCTGTTCGTCACCGGCAAAGCAATTCACCCCGGCGATGTGATGCTCGCTGCGTGCCCAACCTGACAAGGCGAAGCCAAAAGCCTGCAAGGTCGCCAGAATCTGCCGGGCCTGCATGCCGAGCCCCATGACCCCGACCCGACGCTGGGCCGCCGGTTGCAGCAAGTGCGCCTGCCAGCATCGGGCAATCTGTTGCTGGCGATAACGGAGCATATCCCGGTGCAGGCTGAGCACGGCGAAGCTAGCGTACTCGCACATGCCCCGGGTGATGCCGGGATCGAGGAGACGGACCACCGGCAGGGAGGTGGGCAAGCGATCAAGATCAAGCTGATCGACCCCGGCCGACAAAGCGAACAGCACCTCCAGGTTCGGCAGCAGTGTGTCGAGATCCTCCGGTGCCTGCCAGGCGGCGAGGAAGCGAATGTCCTTCGGGTCGCCGATGTCCGGCCAGGCGCGCCATTCGATGTCCGGAGCGTGCTCGGCGAATAGACGCTTCCATTGTTCACCGCGTACCGGGTCGGCTTTATACAACAGGGCCATGGGTCACTTCTCGTACAAGATAGGGAACATCCAGCATGCCCGAGTGGCAAAGCAGGATGTATCGAAACAGCCTGCGTAATCGCCGGACACTGCTTTGTACAGGGCGTCTGCCGGCAGATTCCATGGGGCTGGAGTCGGCTGAAGGATTCTGCTGTTTGCCGGGGTGAAAACAGTCGATCCGAATTTCCCAGAGGCCAAGTTCGGCTTAGACAATTGTGTCGAACGCTTAACCTGTGGAACACATCGCAGCCGTTTCCCGGTTGCCTGGTTCACTGTGGGAGATGCCATGAACAGTAAAGTCGAAGAAACCCCGAGCCTGCTCCTTCAACGCGATCAATTCGTGCCACGAGGGTTGGTCACCGCGCATCCGCTGGTCATCGACCGGGCCCAGGGGGCAGAGGTGTGGGACGTGGATGGGGCGCGCTATCTGGACTTCGTCGGCGGCATCGGCGTGTTGAACATCGGTCATAATCACCCGAAGGTGATCGCGGCGGTGCAGGCTCAATTACAGAAGGTCAGCCACGCGTGTTTCCAAGTGGTGGCCTACAAACCGTATATCGATCTGGTCAAGCGCCTGTGTGCCTTGGTGGGTGGGCAGCAAGCCTGCAAGGCGGCGCTGTTCACTTCCGGCGCGGAAGCGGTGGAGAACGCGGTGAAGATCGCCCGCGCGCATACCAATCGTCCCGCAATCATTGCCTTCCGGGGCGGTTTTCATGGGCGTACTTTACTGGGTACGACGCTGACGGGCATGAGCCAGCCCTACAAGCAGAACTTCGGACCTCTGGCACCGGAGGTCTTCCATACGCCATACCCGAATGCCTACCGCGGTTTCAGCAGTGCGATGGCGTTGCAGGCACTCAACGAATTGCTGGCGACCCAAGTCTCTCCGGATCGGGTCGCGGCGATTATCATCGAACCGGTGCAGGGCGATGGAGGCTTCCTCAGCGCTCCACCAGAATTTCTCCAGGCGCTACGAGCCTTGACCGAGCAGCACGGCATCGTGCTCATCCTCGATGAAATCCAGACCGGCTTCGGGCGTACCGGCAAATGGTTCGGTTTTCAGCACGCCGGCATCCAGCCGGACCTGGTCACCGTCGCCAAGAGCCTGGCCGGTGGCCTGCCCATCTCGGGCGTGGTGGGGCGCGCGCACATCATGGACGCGCCACTGCCCGGTGGCCTTGGCGGCACCTACGGCGGTAACGCCTTGGCCTGTGCCGCGGCATTGGCGGTGATCGAGGCTTATGAGCAGGAGCATCTGCTCGAGCGTGGCCTGGTCCTGGGGGAGCGACTGCGCCAGGGCCTGCTGCGCTTGCAGGCCCGCCACGCGCGCATCGGTGATGTGCGCGGCACCGGTTTCATGCTGGCAATCGAATTGATCAAAGACGATGAGGCCCGCAGCCCGGATGCCGAACTCACCCAGCGACTGATCGATCAGGCAAGGATTGGCGGGCTGTTGGTGATCAAATGCGGGGTGTACCGAAATGTCCTGCGCTTCCTCGCTCCCCTGGTCACCGAAGAAAGTCAGGTCGACGAAGCACTGGCCATCCTGGATGCCGCATTGCTGCGGGTAATGGATTAGTCTCAGGTCTCGGTCGGCAAGTTGGCGATTTTGTCGACCGAGGCAGCCAGGCATAAGGATTGATAAACGCACCATGGGAGGCGACACATGCACCTGACTGATTATCGTGCGCTGCTGATCGATTGCGACGAAGTCCTGGTCGATCGGGATTCCGGTGTCTGGACGGCCCTGCAACCCTTGCTCGAAAACCGTCCGGGCATGCCGGGCAAGGAGCAGGTATTGGCGGAGTTCGACGAGGCGGTACGCGGGCTCTATCCACGTTTTTCCGATCTCGGCTTCAGCGGCTTGTTGTGTTTTGCCCATCGCCAGTTGGCGGAGCGCCTGGGGCTCAAGGTCAGCTGGGAAGAGGGCATGAGCTTTGCCCGTTCGGCCTGCAACTGGTCGCTGTTCGAGGACGCACCGGGTGCCATGTTGTATCTGCGCAAATTCTACCGGTTATTGGTGTATTGCGATCGTGATGCCGAGGATCGCGACCAGCTCTGCGAGCGCTTGGGAATTCCACCCGAAGACCTGCATTCGCGAGCCTGCAATCCACTGGAGGATGAGGCATGGTTGCGGCAGAACCAACTCGAGCCTGGAACGATCATGCAAGTGTCCAGACCGCCCGCACAACCGCCAAGATCGGTCGGCCTGTGCCTGATCCGCCGTGGCCATGAGGCTGAAAATCAAGAATATTTCGCCGATTTCTACATCACCAGCATGGCCGACCTCGTCGCTCAGCATCAGCTATCTTTGCGCCGTTGAATTTGCTAAAACCACTGTCAGCCTGAAGACAACCGAGGGGTACCCGATGGAAGGTTTAATAAAACTAGACCGAATTGATATCAGTATCCTTGTTGAACTTCAAAAAGACGGTCGGATGACCAATGTCAGCCTCGCCGATGCCGTGGGACTGTCCTCCAGCCCTTGTCTGCAGCGGGTCAAGCGCCTCGAATCAGCCGGTTATATCTCCGGGTACAGGGCGCATCTGAACCTCGCAAAGATCACCGACTCGGTCACGGTATTTACCGAAATCACCCTCAGCGACCATAAACGGGAAGACTTCGCCAAGTTCGAATCGAATATTCGTCTGGTCGACGAAGTCCTTGAGTGCCACTTGATCAGCGGCGGTTACGATTATCTGGTGCGCTTCATGACGTGCAGCATCCAGCATTATCAGGAAGTGATCGAAGGGTTGCTGGACAAGAACATCGGTATCTCCAAATACTTCAGTTACATCGTCATCAAGTCGCCGGTGCTCAAGGATGGAGTGCCGTTGCGCCGACTACTGCGCCATTAATCCCACCGCTGACTCCCACAGTGGACTATCTGCATAATCAGATAGTCTGCCCACCGGAAACTTCGATGCGCTGCCCGGTAACCCAGCGGTTGTCCTCCGCCAGCAGGCTTGCAACCATTGGCCCGATGTCGTCCGGGACGCCCACCCGGCCAAGGGCGGTCATGCCAGCAAATTGCGCATTCAGATCGGGCATGTCGCGCACGGCGCCGCCCAGGAAGTCCGTCGCAATGGCCCCAGGGGCCACCGTATTTACCGTGATCCCACGGCTGCCCAGCTCTCTGGCCATGTAGACCGTGAGGGTTTCAATCGCACCTTTAGCGGCTGAGTACGCCGAGAAACCGGGAAAGGAAACACGCGTCAGCCCGGATGAATAGTTGACGATGCGACCGCCGTCGATGATCAGTGGCAAGAGCGCCTGCGTCAGGAAAAAAACACCTTTGACGTGCACATTGAACAGCTCATCGAACTGCTCTTCGGTGGTCTCGGCAAACGCCGCCATCGCGCCGTGACCCGCGTTGTTGAGGAGGAAGTCGAAGTCGGCTCGACCCCAGCCTTGCTGGAGGGCGCCGGAAAGCGTAGCGACGAATGTGCCGAAGCTGGAAACGTCACTCACATCGAGTTTCAACGCAACGGCTTTGCGCCCGAGCCGTTCGATTTCGCCAACCACGTCACGGGCCTGGGCCTCGCCGTTACGATAAGTGAGAATCACGTCGTTGCCCTTTTCAGCGATGGCAATCGCGGCATTGCGGCCCAGGCCACGGTTGGCGCCGGTAATGAGTGCAATCTTGTTCATTGGAAAGACCTCTGGATGAGTGGAATAACCTGCGATTTCGCGAGTGGCTTTTTTGTCGATAGCCGATAAGCATGGCAAAGCGCGGCGATGAGCTTGGCTGGCGCTACCGGATTCTGTTATCTGTCGGGCAGACTGTAGGCAAACCGCAGATGGTTTAAAAAGACTTTGTCTGCTCGGAACCATGCCTTATAGGTATCGCTTGATGGAACTGCGTCACCTTCGTTACTTCGTTGCCGTTGCCGAAGAGGGCAACCTGACCTCTGCCGCAACCCGACGACTTCATACCGCGCAACCCTCCCTTAGCCGCCAGCTGCGCGATCTGGAGTTGGAGGTTGGCGCGCAGCTGTTTGTCCGCAAGGCCAGGGGCATCGAACTGACGCCGGCCGGAATAGCGTTCCTGGATCAGGCCAGGCTTGCGCTCAGTCATGCCGAAGAAGCGGTGGCGGCGGCTCGGCGAGCCGCAAGGCCGGCGAAGAAGGTGTTTTCGGTGGGTTTTCTGACAGGGCAGGAAGTGGACTGGCTGCCCAGCGTGACGCGCTTGCTTCGGCATGACCTGCCCAACATCGAATTCAAGGTCATCAGCTTGCAGTCGCCCTCGCTGGCCGATGCTATTCAACGCGGCGACGTCGACCTTGGCTTTCTGCGCGTGGAGCCGCGGCCGGATGTCAGTTATGAGGTTGTCGCGAAAGAGCCACTGCTGGTCATCATGCCGAACGACCATCGCTTGGCCTCGGTGGGCGATATCGATCCGGCCGAGTTGGCCAGTGAGACGTTCATCGGCTGTTCCGAGATTCCCCATGTACTACGCGATGTCATCGCGCAGTATTTCGCCAGTTGCAACGTGCAGGTCAACGCCTCCTACTGGCTGGACGACTACGGCACCGGGATCTCCCTGATCAGTTCCACGCGGGGTGTTGCCATCCTGCCAGCCTACGTGGAGCCGCTGCTGCCCTGGACGATCGTCAGCAGGCCGCTCAAGGGAACACGACCTACCATTGATCTGGCGGTGGGTTATCGGACCGACAATCCGTCACCTATTCTTAAAATGTTCCTTGAGAACATCGATCAGATAAAAGACGCAGGGCCGCTGGGCAATCGGCGCAGGACGGACAACTAGCGGCGAAGCCCGGAGCGCCCAGGTGCTTACGGTTGAAGAGAGGGGACCATGCAAGACATCTACCACCTGTCCCGCTTTGTCGAGGCGCAGAACGCGGTGTTCGATCGAGTCATGGACGAGTTACGCGCAGGCCGCAAGACCAGCCACTGGATGTGGTTCATCTTTCCCCAGTTGCAGGGCCTCGGGCGTTCCGAAATGGCCGCGCGCTTCGCCATCTCCGGCATTGCCGAGGCCCGCGCCTATCTCCAGCACGACGTGCTCGGCCGGCGACTGGAGGAATGTGTGGAAACAGTCCTGCGGCATCAGGGCATGAGTGCCGAGCGGATATTCGGCTCACCCGACGACCTCAAGTTTCGTTCCTGCCTGACATTGTTCAGGAGCGTCCAACCGGGATCTTCCCTGTTCCAACAGGCGCTTGACCGGTTTTATTCGGGCGAGCCGGATCGCAAGACACTGCTACTGCTTGAGCAACCGAGGTGACGTGGCGAGACGACCTGCCGCGGGTCGTCCAGCCATTTTCACTTGCCGATTTCCTGCTCCGCCAGAATCGAGGCGGTGAGGGGGCTTCGGGCCTTTGCAAACCACCACCACGCCGCGGCTCCCAGGAGCGTGGCTAGCACGGCCAAAATCAGGATCACCGGTTGCGTGCCCAAGGGCGCCGCCAGCACCGCTACCAACAAGCCGGCCAACGGCTGCGACAGGTTGTTGAGCAACGTGATCACGCCCACCGTCTTGCCGAAATCCTTGGGCGGAATCACCTGTTGCCGGATCGTGCGCATGTAGACGTTGAACATCTTGTCGAAGCCGACGATCAGCAGGAAGCCCACGACGTAGCCGACCAGGTTCGGGCTCAGGGCGCTGATGAAGCCTCCCGCGGCGATCATCGAATAGCCGACGCCTCCCGAGACGCGCAGAGGCAGGGCCACCCGGGCGAGAAAGAACAGGATCACGATCGTTGTCACCGCGCCAGCCGCCTGCAGGCCCGCATAGTCGTCCTTGCCGGCGCTGTACTCGCCAAGCACCATGGCCGCCGAGGTGGCCAAGGTGACACCCACGACCAGGTTGACGCCTACCGCCAGGGTGATGATTTTCTTCAGCTCCGCCAGGTTACGGATATGCCCGAAGGCAATCCGCAGCGGTTGCAACCAGATGTCCTGATGCTGCTCGAAAACCTCAAGGGTGATACGGCTGAGGCGTTGCCAAACCAGCATGCTCAGATCGGCCAGCAGGAACAACCCGGCGATCCACAGCACCACCCAATGCCAGGCCCACACTTCCAGCATCAGGGCCGCCACCAATGGCCCGAGGACCAGGCCGGTCTGGTCGGCGATCTGCGAGTAGGACAAGGTCTTGGTGTAGCTGTAGTGCTGGAAGATGTGCGGCATCAGCACTTCGCGCGCCATGATGCCTTGGGTGGTCAGCACCCCGCACACCGCTGACAGCACCACGACCCAGGCGATACCACCGAAGACCCCATGCAGCGCCATCGCCGCGACACACAGCAGCGCCCGGTAGATCTGGCTGATGTGCAGGATCCTGATGGGCGAATACTTGTCGCACAGGGCGCCACACAACGGAAACGCGAGGAACCGCGGCAGCGACTCGACGAAAAACGCCAGCCCGGCCCAGGCCGCGCTGTTGGTCGTCTGGAACACCACCAGCGGCACGATGAACAGCAGGATCTGATCCGCCAGCCGCGACAGAAACAACGAAATGAAAAAAGCGAGGTAATCCTTACGCATGGAAACCTCCTGCGGACAAGCGACGGGGCGTGGCAGCGCAGAAAATCATCAGTAGGCCGACCCCGAACTGTCGTTGAGATTGTGTCGTTCGTCACCGCGCAGTGGCGGATTGAAGACGCTGACCAGGATCAGGTCCTGGTCCTTACCACCGCGCAGGAAATGCCGGTCATGCTGATCGAGCACGTAGACATCGCCAGGCCGGATCGCAAAGACATTGCCGTGCATGTCTTCGACTTCACCTTCTCCGGCGATGCAATAACAGGCCTCCAGATGATTGCGGTACTGCAAAAGCGACTCTGTACCCGCACGCACGACGGTATGGCACAGCGTAAAGCCCATGGCGTCACGTTCAGTGAGCAAGCGATGACTCGTGCCGGCACCCCACTCGACGAAGTAAGGGGTTTTCTCGACCTCGGATATGTTGCGAATGAACATGGGGACCTCTTTGAAATAGTCGATTGGAAACAGATCAGTTCTTTGCAGTGCCGGCGGCGACGGGCCGCAGCAGCGCATCGCCGCTGGCCAGCATCGCCTCGTTCCAGGCAACGTCTCGATGCGCGGCCATGGCCTGGACGTCACGCCAATGGCGCTGGAGCGGGTTGCCGGCGACGAGGGACGACGCACCGAGCCTTTCCACCAGACGGCGCACGGCCTGCACGCACTGGCCCGCCAGATAGGCGCGGTCGCGCTTGAGTTGCATCAGTTGTCGCGTATCTGGCGGCCGGTCATTCATGCCGGCGTCATGCAGTCGGGTGATCAGCGAGTCATACAACAACCCGGCGCTGTATAGCTGTGCTGCCGAGTGGGCGGCCTGCTCGGCGATCCGCGGATCGCTCACCGCCACCGAACCGTTGAGCCCAGTGACAAACGCGCCAAGAGCACCCTCCGCGCACCCCAGCAGCGGACCGATGATCGATGTGGTGAGGTAAGGCACGAGGGGCATGCGATCGATGTAGTCGGACGCCGGCGCATGCGTGGCCTGCGCGAACACTTCATGCAGCGCGAATACGCGAGCATGCGGCACCAGCAATTGGCGGGTCAGTACGTCATGGGAGCCGGTCGCCGCCATACCACAGCTGTCCCAACTGTCGAGTCTTTCGACTTCGTGGGCGGCGACCAGCACCAGGAACCGTGGGGTGTGAGCCGCGTCCGGGTGGTTGGGGCAGGGGGCGTTGAGCATCAGCCAGGTCGCGTCCTCGATCCCTGAACCGAAGCGCCAGCGCCCGTCGATCCGTACCCCGGCGGATTCAAAGGTCAGCCGGCTATCGGCACTGACGGAGGCTGAGGCGAAGAGCTGTCGTGGGCCATCGGTGTAGAGCTGGTCCGTGCAGGCAGGCGGCAGTCGTCGGGCGATGGCGCCGTGGCCGCCCACCAGCGCGAGCATCCAGCCCGTGGAGGCGCACGCCCGCGCGGCGATCCGCGCGCTTTCCACCAGTGTCGGCCAGTGTCCGCTGCTCGTCGCCGGCGCGCGGGGCGTCAATAGGTCCAGCCAGCCGCCGGCAAACAATTCGTCGAAGGTGCTGTCGCTAAGGCGTCGATTCGCTTCAGCCGCGGCGGCCCGCTCGCGCCAGCCGGGCAAGTGCTCGACGGCCCGCTGACACAGCGAGGGTTGTGCGGCCGGATGGAACGCCTGCTCGGCAAGCTCAAGCATCGTCTGGCCCTCCGGCACCGCGCAGCGTTGCCACGGCGCCCAGGCGCGAGCCCTCGAAACAGAAATCCGCAGGTTGCACCACCGGGCCCAACAGCTGAACCAAGCGCTCGATTTGCTGTGGATCGTCGGAGGCGACGAACTCACAGAAATTGCTGCTGTTCCACAACAGATGGACGCACTTGAACCGGGCGCACAGGGCGCCTGCCAATTCTTCGAAGGTGACCTGGCCATTCTGCATTTGCTCAAGCATCTGCTGGCGTTTCCAGTGGATTTCTTCCTCGCTGAAATAGCGGGTCTTGAATTGCTCATCCTTGACCCGTTCCCTGCGCAGGTATTCCTCCGGGTCCGGGTGGTTGAGCTTTTCAAGGAAAAACACCAGGCCGCCAGGCTTGAGAAATTGCTGGATATGGGCAATCTGGCGGTCACGGTCGCGGCTGTAGAACTGGAACGCGGCCATCTCGTAAATGAAGTCGAAGCCCTGGCTGAAAAGCCTGTACTCGGGTTGCTCCAGCAGGTCCGGTGTCACCTTGAACACCGACTGCGGATAGAACCGCGACAGCGCCGGGTCGGCATACCGGTCGAAGGCAACCTGGTTGGCCCGATTCGGCGATGAGGTGAAACTGCGGATCAGCCCGTTGGAATGGCCAGCAACGGCGCGGCCGTTACTGCCATCAAAGGCGTCCACTTCGAACAGACTGAAGGTCTGGCCTGTTTCTCGGATATTGGCCTCGGCCAGGCGGGTCAGGGCTACGCCAATCCTGGACAATTCCTCGAGAATGTACGGCACGCTGGCGAGAAAGTGGGAGAACAACGGTCCTGCCCCTTCGATCAGGCGATCGTGGTAATCGAGAACCTTTGGATCCTGGATCTCGGCGCGCAAGTGGCTGCCAAGAGACTGCATGGGCACCTGGCTGGCGCCTGTCGCCAGACTGTGGAAATGCCCGGCGAGCTTGAGCATGGCGCTTTTTTGCAGGTCCCGGTCGAGGTCGGTGTCATCCATGGATTGCGGTAAAATTTTCATGACATGGCGCTCCTGCTGTCAGATCAATCCTTTGGTGGTGAACTTGCCCGAATCGGTTTTCGGCAAGGCCTCGAGGAATGTCCACTGGGCCGGGACCATGTGCCAGTCCAGGTGCGCCTTGCAGTGATCGAGCAATGCCTGTTCGCTGGTCTGGCCATGATCGGCATCAAGCACGATGCAAGCCTTGGGCACGTGCCCGGCCGACTCGTCGGCAACCGGCACCACGAGCACCTCGGCGACCGCTGGATGCGCGGCCAGGCACTGCTCGATTTCTCGCGGATTGACGTTCCAGATATTGCGCGCGAAGACGTCGTCCTTGCGGGCGACGTAGTAGAGGTAGCCTTCGGCGTCCTGCTTGAACAGGTCTCCGGTGCGATACAGCCGTGAATGGCCGAAGGCATCATGGACGAAGGCGCTGGCATTCGCTTCGGGCATGTTCCAGTACTCGAGCATCAGGTAGTCGCTGGTCACCAGCAACTCACCGACTTGGCCAGGCTGCTCGATACGCCGGCCCTGTTCGTCTACCAGGTACACGCTGACCCCCGGCAACGGCTTGCCCACCGAGGTCGGGCGTCGGTCGATTTCTTCGGGCGGCAGGTAGCTCACGCGCTTGCACTCGGTGAGCCCGTAGTTGGAAAAAATCCGCACCGCGGGCAGGGCTTCGCGGATCCGCTGGATATGACGACTGTAGAGGGCCTGCCCGCTGCTGGAGATGTAGCGCAAGCCAGGCACGCGCGCCTGCCAGTGCGGGCCCGTATTGGCCAGCAGGAAAAACACCGGGGGGAAGACATGCATCGCCGTGACCCTCTCGCGTTCGACCACCGCGAGCACCTCCTCGGCGCTGCCGGCAGGCCGGCTCTCGATGACACTGGTGGCCCCGACATACAGCGGCATCATCACGTTGTACACGCCGTAGTCGGATGCCAGCGTGGAATAACTGAGGACACGATCATCAGGGCTGTTTTGCAGATACGCAGTCACCCGGCTACAGGCCGCCAACATGATGCGGTGATTGACGAGCACGCCTTTCGGATTGAAGGATGACCCCGAGGTATAGAAGATCGAGGTGGGACGTTCAGGGTCAGCGGGCAACGGAGAGGAGGGCGCGGCGTTCCTTCCTCCGGGCGCAGCGATGGCATCGGCAAGCTGCATGACCTTGGGCACCGCAACCTGGGCTGGAACGGTAAGCAGGACCAGTTCCAGGCCAGCCTCGTCAATCAGGCCAGGCAGGTCATCGGTACAATCGGTGATCAGTACCCTGGCGCCCGAGTGCTTGAGCTGATGGATCAGCTTGGTACGACTCAAGGTGTGATGCGTCGCTGCGCTGATTACCCCAGCCTGCAACAGGCCCAGATAACCTGCAATCAAGTCAACGGAAATGGGCGCGTACAGGCCCACCCGGTCACCGGGCGCGATGCCGAGCAGGGGGAGCACCGAGGCGATGTCATCCGCGCGCTGCTGCAGTTGCTGATAGGAAGTCGCTTGCCCGTCGAGGATGAAGGCTGGCTTGGACGGGTATTTCCTGGCATTGCTGGCGATAACCTGATGGAAAAGTTGCATGGCTCAATATCCTTTTCAAGCTGAATGTCGCAAAGTCATTTACGTTTTCGCGCACACACCGAGACGTAGGTGCCTTGCCAGGTATAGGGCGCTATTGGCAAGTTTGCCGAATCGCTCAATGGCCAACTTTGCTCATCAAAGAAATGCCGGGACGCATAAATGTCGAAGTCACCCAGCCAGGCATCAAATAACCCTTCGCTGTCCTGGACAGACAAGCCCGCTTCCTTGTCCCAGATGAAGGGTTCGCCGGTCGCTTGAAAGTACCGCGACAGGTCCGATAACAGATCAAGGAAAATATATCCGCCAGGCTTTACCGCACCGACAATCTTGGCCATTACCGTTTGAAGTTCATCTTTATTGAAGAAATGCAGAACTTCGGAACAGACAAGTACGTCGTAACCTTCACGCAATGGCTCGTACCTCAGAATATCAACCTGCTGGAAGTTCAGGTCCTTTAGCCAGGGATTGAGCTTGCGACTCTGTACCGTGCTGTCGACCATGTCCACGCCGTGCAGGCTATAGCCCTTGCGCGCCAGGGCGGTAAGGTTGCGACCGTCTCCGCAGCCGAGCTCAAGGGCAGCGCCGGGACCGTCAGGCACGGTGGATAAAAACTGTTTGAACTCTTCGCGTAGTTCACCAAATAAAGCACCGTTATTACAGGCGCTGTATTCGCTGTCGTACCATTCCTTCAGAACCGAACTGTCTACTATTTTCATGGTTATCCCTGCCGACGACGATGGGCATTGCACAACAGTCTCTTCAGCGCCAAGGCGCCAAATAGAGCGATTAGTTGGGAAACAAGGAACTGCAGGAGGGCGACGGGATAACCGATGGAACTGTACTGAGGAAAACCATCATGAACTCCATTTGATTATTGTTATGGCATCCGCGCCAAATGATGATTGAAGCTGAACCGTAGCGGAGGGAAATATTTCATCGGCTCCATTAGCCTGTCAAGGCGATTCCAGGATTTGGATCCAAAAATTTTGTCACCGTCGGGTGACAGAGCTGCGTATCTGTAGGCAATTGCTTATTGCTGGAACCTGAATACTTATTCAGGCGGACTCAACACGCCGCGAATCAACGCGGCGAACGTTTCAATCACTTCATCCTGAGCATGTCGCCCCCGCACCAGGGCGCCGGCAAGTGCTTCCCCCGCACCGACCAAGCCGGTGCAGCAGCGCTCAAGTTCTGCGCTTGCCAACGTCGCGTGAGGCTCAAGTACGCTCACGAACATCCGTACGCAGTTGTCGAGCAGCTCCTGGAAAACCGCCGCCTTCTCTTCACTGCCCGCCAGGGCTGCGCCGACCGCATGGAATTCATCGGTGTTGTCCGCTGCGCACTGAATATAGGCGCTGGCCAGGACCTGAGCGGTTTCCTCCGGGCTCCGCGCAGTCCTGCTCATGGCCTCGCGAAAAGCGCGGACCCGCTCGGTATCAATCCATTTGTACAGCTCGATCAACAGCGCCGAGCGCGTGGCGAAATGATCGTATACCACCGGTTTGGACACGCCCGCGCGGACGGCCAGGCGGCCGAGGGTCAAGCTGTCGGCGTTTTCCTCGCGCACGATCAATAACGCAGTGTCCAACAGCTGCCGGCGCCGTTCGGCTTTCGAGAGTCGGCGGGAAGGGGAATTGCCTGTAGCGGTTTTAATGGGTTTCTGCACGGTGGCGCATCCAGATCAATAAAACCTACCAATGGTAGGTGACAAGGCGTAAGAGCGTGATAGTTTACCTACTAACAGTAGGTTTTAGTCCAGAAACGAGGAGAACTCACGATGTCACTTGATCCTATCTTGTTCATGGGTGGTTCCGGCGCCATTGGTCACCAGACTGCCCGAGCGCTGCGCGCCGCTCATCCCGACGTACCGCTGTTGATCGGCGGTCGTGACCTTGCCAAGGCTCGGCAGGCCGCTGAGGAAATTGGCGGGGCGCAGGGCGTGGTGATCGACTCCACTGCAGACGACCTGGGACTTGGCGCTCGCCCGGTCAGCGGGGTTGTGGTCTTTTATATGGACCACGCGATGGCCGGATTGCGCTATGCACAAAAGCGCGGGGTGCCGCACCTCAGCATTTCTTCCGGCATTTTCGAGATCGCACCGGAAATCGCCACGTACATGCACATGCCCGATGCTTCGCCCATAGTCCTGGGCTACGAATGGATGGCGGGCGCGACGACAGTGGCTACATTGAGCTGCGCCCAGGCGTTCATCCGGGTCCAGGAGATCAGCATCAGCGCGCTGGTCGATGAACAGGACACCGGCGGGCCGACCGTCGCCAGCGACTTTGAACACCTGAACAAAATGTTGCCAGCCGCGTTGACGCGACGCGACGGGGTGTTCGTCTGGCGCGAAGGCGAGGACTCCAAGGCCAGCTTCCACGCCGTGGATGGCACGCAGATCGAGGCCTCAGGCTTTTCGTCGATTGATGTCGTCGGCCTGGCCACCGCCACAGGTGCGTCAGATGTCCAATTCAACATTGGCATCGGGGTCAGCTCAACCCGACGCCAGGGCAGGCCGATGTCCACCGAGATCATCATCGAGCTCGCCGGCGAAGACCTCAACGGCAAACCGCTGCGCACCCGTCATGCCGTCGTCCACCCAACGGGTACCGCACCGCTGACCGGCCTCAGTGTGGCAATGCTCCTGGAGCGTCTGCTCGGTCTGGACGGCCATCCCTCGACGCCGCCAGGGCTTTATTTCCCTTATCAACTGCTGGACGCCACTGTGTATCTGCAGCGTCTGAGGCAGGAGGGTGGTGAGCTTCGCCAACTTCAGCTGCAATGATGCGGCTCGATCAACGCGCCTTTGGTGGCGAGGGAGCTTGCTCCCGCTCGGCCGACCTGGCGCTCCAGTGCGCAGCTGCCCGGAAATCTTGCGGTCGCTGCGCAACCGAGCGGGAGCAAGCTCCCTCGCCACGGGGATCACGGCGTAATCTTCAAGAGTCTTTGTTGCCGCTGGATCGGTGCGCTGGTGGGGAAAAGCGCTTCATCCGGTCGAAAGCGGGCGAGGCCGCAGGCGGCGGCCACGCGTTGGCGTTGCTGGCCCCGGACGAGTGCTTGCTCAAAGCTGCGTTCGCTGTGGGCCAGCCCCAGCATGTAACGAGTCCCCGCCTGGAATTGTCCGCCATTGGCCTGCCACCAGGCTTCGATTGCCGACGGGTCGGGCCAGGGCAGGTTTTCATCGGGGTCCATGGCGACATTCGAGTCCTCAGGGTCATCGTTCGGCCCTGCAGCGAAGTCCGGTGAGCTGCGCAACTCCAGGTCGAGCAGCGCCAGGTCGGCGCCGGTGATCAGGCTGAACGCTTCGCCAGCGACCCGAGCGTAAGGCACGTCGTCCATCTGCTGGATCAACCACGGGATGCTGACCGGATCGCCGAGCAATCCCAGGGCCTGGATGCCCAAGCGCCTGTCCCTGGGATCCTGCACGCACTGGCGTATCCAGGCGATGCTGGGTTCGCGGTCCTGCCAGGCCAGCAATACACAGAGCGCGCGATACTGAAACTCGCCCGGTTGCTCGGCGAATTGACGCAGAGGTTCAAGCGCCTGCTGGTCGCCCATCTGGGCGGTGGCCCAATTGGCCCAGAAGCGTGTGGCCGCATCCTCATGCAGGCGGTGGGCACGAATCTCCGACAGCAGATCACGACGCCGCAGCTCGCCAGCCGTGCGCGCGGCACGCGCCAGCAAGCTTGGGTCCGCCTCGCACAGCCCGGCAAGCAGGGCCGGGCCTGGATCGCGGCGATGCATGCCGCAGGCGGCCAGGCCGAGGCGACGGAACAGCGGCTCCGGAGCGGCGAGCATGCGCTCGATCCAGGGCGATAGCCGCTCCCAGTCCAGCCACCCCAGGGCCATCAGATAACCGCGCTCGGTTTCCATCGCACTGCGCAGATGCTCGCTGAGCCGCCACAGCACCTTCGCATTGGCGGCTTCGAAGGCCAGCACTACGCTGGCGAACATCTCGCCCACGGCGTGGGGGCCGAGCTGGGCCAGCAGAATCTCCAGGCCGGTTGGCCCGGCGATACGCAAGCCATCGAGGTGAGCGCCGATGCGCTCCTCCAGTTTGCCCAGGTCGTCGAGGTCATAGTGGGGGGCGCGTAATGCGTAATCGCGCAGGATGGCAAGGAAGGCGGCTTCCTCGACGTGCAGGTCAAGGACGACGGGCAATGTCTTCATCATGAAGTGCTGCCGATGCGTGGACGGGTCGGGTCAGTCAATTTGCAGGCACCGTTTCCAGCTGGAACCATCGAACTCCATGACGTCCTTGGGCCCGATGGACCACATGATCCCGTCGGCTGCACTCAGGTGATAACAGGTGCCGGGGGCGTCATCGCCGAAATCGACGGGGATGAGCTTGTCCTCTTCCAGGCGATAGACGAAATGGGTGGAGGACACGTACAACTGACCGTCGAAATACTCCATGCCCCAGAGGTCTTCCCGGGTGCTTTCGTGGTCGATCACTTCCCATTGGTCATTGCGCCCGCGCAGCAAGGTCCCGAGTTGGCCGCAGGCATAGGCAAACCCGTCCGGCGCGCAGCGAACCTTGTAGAGGGCCAGGTTGGTCGGGCTGTTCCGTTGGGTGAAAACGGAGCCGTCGTATTCCCAGATTTCGCCTTCCCAACCGACGGTATAGATTTCCTGTTCGCTGAACCCGTCGATGGATTCGAAGCTGGTGTCGGTGATGGGCGTGTCGCCGACCTGGGCGCTCTGGTCGATACAACGCCACTGGTCTTCGCCGTCGCGAACGTAGGCTTGGCGGCAAGTGCCTACGGCGTAGGCGCGGCCTTTGGCAATGCCACGGATTTCGCGCAGAGGGCCGCGCTTTCGCGGATCCACTCCGCAACTGGCAATGTCCTCCTCTGTTCTGATACCGCCGCCACTGGTTTCCACAGATCCATTGGTGCCCAACATCACGTGACGTTCGGCCGGCACATGGCAGACGGTTCCAGAGCATGCAAGCCAGGGCACCGCTCCAGCGTACAAGGTTCCCTGGTACAAAGTGAACAGGATCGAATCCGCGTAACCCTCGCTTACTGCCGCGTCATGAGTAGCGATCAAATAGCCGAGGTCCAGATGGCGCACGACACCAGTGCCGATGCTGAGTCCACTGAGTCGAGGGTCTCGAGGGTCCATTCGTGTCTCCAGGGATAATGAATTAAGGATTGGGGGTATCAGGGAACATGTCTCGAATAGCGTTGGCGCGCTGTTGAGGATCGCTGGTCATGGATACGCTGGCATTGATCGGTTTCTCTTCGCCAGAATCCTTTGCGTTATCGTGGTATTTGTTCAACTGCGCTTCCAGGCATTCCTGAGAACATTCGGAGTCCGGAAAAGTCCTCATGGCTGCCAAGGCCCCTGTTTTTGTGGCCTTCGCTCTTGACCATTCACCTTTGGAGTCTGCCTCGCGCAAAGCCACCACCCCACGGCGCAGGTGCATCTGCCCGTGGGTAGCGGTGGTCTGGTTGGGCCCCTCGACGCACATTACCGGGGCCTTGTCGGTCTTGTAGTTGCTCCAGCCATCTTTCGTCGGGTGCTGGTTTCTGGGCTGGTCAACGGAGTCCGGCCCGTTGGTAAAGGAGGCCGAATCGATAAGGTGGTCGCCGGTCTGTCCCGGACAACACCTGTTGGGCTTGTACGGGGCAAGGAAACAGCGCAACGCCTTTTGGCAATCGTTGGCATTGACCGCTGTCGCCAAGGACGAGTATTCGTTTTTGACTCCCTTGTGTGCCGCCAGATAGGCTGGGTCAGTTTTAAAACCGTCGCCTGCGGATTTTTTCGCATCGCTGCGGGCTTTGATGGCGTTTTTCAGCTTGTCCGTATCCGGGCAGCTCGTTTCCTTGTTGGTGCCCTTGCAAGCCTCGTTTGCTCGCGCTCTTTCGCTTTCGCATTGCCCCAGCTCCTCGGCCAATGCCATTCGGTCAGCATAAGGCCAAGGCACCGTATTCCCAGGCTGAGAAGCATGGTTATGAGTAGTCAGGTCCATGTGCCGAACAACATTCTTGCCTTCATACTTCACATCCATCGACCAGGACGTGAAATACACCTTGCCCTTGTTCCGGCTGGTGACGATGCCTTTTTTCGGCGCATTCCCGGCCTCGTCGCCATAGCTGGTCTTGAAGAAGCTCTTGTCCTTGAGCATCACTTCCTTGCCGCTGATCCTGACCGTTCGACTGCCCTTGGTCGTGTCCTTGGCCATGCCGGTGTTGGGATAGGGGATGGGCACGCCGAGCGGGGTGGGCGGGGCCTGCGGGGGGGTGAAGCAGACATCCGGAAAACAGGCGATCGACTTGCCGTCGGCCGCCTTGCAGGAAACTTCCATGTTGTTGGCAAAGACTTCGTTGGCCATCAGGCAGCCCTCACGATCCGGTAGCTGAGCAGTGCGGCCGCGCGCTCGCCAGCGTCGTTGCCCAGGTGACAGAAAATATTGGGCCCTTCGCCGTAGCCCTTGCGACTGGCAGCCAGGGCCACGGCGAGCATTGCCGGGCCGATGGCCGCACCGACTTCGCCGATGCAATCCGCCGGATGCCAGAGATGGAAGAACTCCTTGCGTACCCGCAGGCTGCGACTCAAGGCCAGGGAAGCCTCCTTGAAGTAGTACTGTTCGCCGGAAATATCCGTCAGGCGATAATCCATCTGCTCCAGGCCGCAGCCCGCTTCGTTCAGCGCTGCGCGTACAGCCTGGGTCAGGCCTTCGGCGCGCAGCGGCAGGTCTTCGGATTCCACCGTGGCCTGTTCCAGGCCGAAACCCAGGCCGATGCAGGTTAACTGCGGCGTTTCGCTGGCGACCGGGGCGGCCAACACCACGGCAGCGGCGCCTTCGCCGGGAATGAAACCGTTGGAGTTCTGGCTGGTGAGCAGGCGCTCGCGCGCTTCGAAGGCGGTCAACGTCGCTCCTGCCAGAAAGGAATCGACGCCGGCAACCAGTACGTGGCGACGACCGCCCTGGTAGATCAGCGTGCGCGCATCGAGCAGGGCCACGGCAGCACTGACCCGTCCTCGGGCAATGACGCTGGAGTCAGGATGAAAGCGCAGCCCCAGCTCCGTTTCGATGGCCTGCAACAGTCGCTTATCCAGGCCGTTCAGGCGTCCGGGACGTTCGGCTTCCGCCACGCACAGCAACAGCGGAGTCTTTTCCGGATCGACCCCTGGGGTGCTCTGCAATGCCTCGGCGATGGCGCGAGCGGCCATCTTGATCAGCTTGGTGTGGCCGCGCCAGGGCTGTTCCAAAGGTACGCTGGCGCCAATGATCCATTCGCCGCCGCGGTCGATGAAGCGGGTTTCCTGGAAGTTGTCGATGGCGCAGCGGATCGCCGCGCAGCTGGCCGGTGCGCTGAGGCCAACAGCGCTGACCATCCCCGAACCGATGACGCACAGAGCACTCATCAATCGGTTTCCTCGGGAGCACGCTTGGCTTTGACCAGGGCGCCCAGCGATGGGTAGTACTCCTTGCCCAATTCACGCGCACGCCACCAAGCCGTGGACATCGTCCCGACCAGCACCTGGGCAATCTCGAAAATGTTGCGCCGTAGCGGACGGGAAATCCGCCAGGTCAGTTGCACCTGGCGGGCGTCAGTGTCGATCAGCAAGGTGTCGATCACCGCCGAGACCGTTTCATGGCCGCCTTTTTTCATAAAAAAAGTCACCGGCACAGCCATTTCGGGAATGCGAAAGCCTGCCCGCTCCTGGGCCGTGAGGTTCAGCAACAACACCTCTTCGCCGCCGCGCAGGTAATCGGTTTGCTGGTCTTCAGGCGCGGCCTGGAAATAGCGGTTGTCGAAATCCCCAGGCAGAAACGGAAAGCAATCGGCCAGCCAGGCATCGTCGTAAGTACCGGCGAAGCGCGCGCGTTGCGGCCAACTGCGCCCAATTGGCCCGAGGGCCATGGGGCGGAAATCGCCAGAAGGGCTGTCGATCGGCTTGCCCGGCTCTTCGCTGTTCGGCATCGGCCGGCCGACGATGTCAGCGTCGTCGCAACTGTCTGGGTACCAGCCACAACCGCTCGGGTTGGGCTGGTAGCAATGACGCATGTCGGGGATGTTCTCCATGGGATGAGAGCCGCCGAAAGCCTGGGCATAGGAGATAGCCTGCGCGGTGAAAGGCTGCGCTGAGCCGGCATGGATACCTGACATTCCCAGCTGCCACTGCCGGGGACCGAACACCGAAAAAGCCTTGCTCACCCGACCGACACGAATACCCGCGGTCAACTGCGTCACCGGCCGACCACCCGGTGCATAAGCTTTGCCCGATACCAGCACGTCGCAGAATGGCTTGAAAGGCGCGAAGTCCATTTCCTCTCGTGGCGCGCTGAGGCCCGGTTCGCCGAAGAAGGTGTCAGCCATCAGCAGCGGTTGCTGGATTTCTGCGAGGGTCGCGGCACGCCCGTCCAGCGGTAGATCGAAGGTGCCCTTGGCCACGACGACCAGGGATTCGCGGCCGTCGCTCGCCATACCCAGCGTATAGGCAGCATGCAGTTTGCTGGCGTTGAGCAGTTCCATGGGGCGACTTACCTGTCAGTTGATTTGCACCGAGCCGCCCTTGATGCGGTTGACCCCGCTGGAGCGGCTGGAGAGGTAGGTGCCCCGGATGATCACCTTGCCCGCGCGGGTCAGGGTGATGCTGGCCTTGCCGCAACGCAGGACGATCTCCTGTTTCGCGCTGAACTCCAGCCGCTCGCCATCGAGGTGGGCGACCGTTGGCGTTGCGCTTGCCGGCAGGCGCTGGATGCGGCCGATCACCAACGGCCGGGCCGGGTCACCGGCCTCGAACATCAGCGCGACCTGGGCGCCGATGTCGTCACGACAGAGCGCGGTGGTGGTGCGCGCGGCGAGGCCGGTTTCGCCGGGGCAGCCGGGGAAGGCCACGACCGGAGCGTCCGGCGTGGGTACGTCAAGCAGTACTCCGATCACGACGCCATCCACGCGCGTCGGCGTGGCGGTGGAAGATACGGGAAGATGATATTCAACGGTCATGACGCCTGCTCCGTGGCTCAGTTCTGCAGAATTTTCTGGCCTTTGACGACCACATTCTTGTTGGCCTTGATGTTGATGGCGCCAGAGCCATCGATGGTGATGTTCTTGCCGCTGATGACGATGCTGCCGTCCTTCTTCATGGTGATGCTGGCGGCGCCGGTAGTCAGGCTGATCGAATCGCCGGCGTCGAGCATGAAATGCTTGCCCACATCCAGGCTGTCGTTCTGTTTGATGCCCGTGCTGCGGTTCTGGGCAACGTCGCGGGATTCGTTCTGGCCGATCCGGGTGCTCTGGTTGCCATTGATCTCGATCCCTTCGTTGCCCTGCACCGTTTCATTACGGTTGCCCGCGATGTCGATGGTCTCGTTGCCACCGACATCCTCGGTGCGGTTGCTGGCGATGCTGATTTTTTCGTTCGCGCCGACCTTTTCCGTGCGGTCCGCGCCGATGGTGATGGTTTCGTTGCTGCCCACCCGTTCGGTGCGATTGGCGCCGATCGTGATCTTTTCATTGCTGCCGACATCCTCTGTGCGGTCGACGCCGATGGAGATGGTTTCGTTATTGCCCACCGTTTCGGTACGGTCGTGTTTGACCTGCACGGTTTCATCGTTGTCGACGGTCTTGCTGCGATCATGGCCGACCCAATGGGTCTCGTCGTTCTCGACCTCGATGTCCTGGTTCTTCTCGGCGTGAATGAACAGCTGCTCCGCGCCTTTTTTGTCTTCCATGCGAATTTCATTGAAGTTGGCTTGCGTGCCGTCCTTGCTCGATCGGCTTTTCACGCCGCTCTGAGTGGCGTTGGCCGGCAGTTGGTAAGGCACGGTCTGTTCAGCGTTGTAGACGCGGCCAGTGATGATCGGCCGGTCCGGGTCGCCTTCGAGGAAGCTGACGATCACTTCCTGGCCGATTCGAGGGATCTGCACCGAGCCCCAGTTCTTGCCGGCCCAGGCCTGTGAGACGCGAATCCAGCAGGAGCTGTTTTCGTTGGACTGATCATGGCGATCCCAATGGAAATGCACCTTGACCCGACCATACTGGTCGGTCCATATCTCCTCGCCACTGGGGCCAACCACCACCGCGGTCTGTGGACCGCGGACAATCGGCATGGGCGTGACGGGGAGGGGGCGAAACGCCTGGCTGGCATCCATGCAGTCCAACTCACTGACGAACTGTTCAGCCTGTTCCTGTTGCCCGCTTTCGTAGGCTTCCTGGCGGATCTGGTAGCGTGCGACGACTATCAGGTATTCGCGGTTCTGGTCCACGCGGTCATAACCGGTCAGCGTGAACAAATGGCCGGAACCCAGCCCGCGAGCGCGGCCACGTAGCTGCACGCGCTCGAACTGGCTATGGATGGCTTCGATGCGGGTTCGCGCATAGTGATCGCCATCGTTGCTCTGGACGTACTCACCGGGGTAGTCGAAGAGCGGGTATTCGCCGTTGCTGTGGTTGCGCGGCACACTGGAGCGCACCTCAAGGCTGGCCCGCGGCCGCAGGAAGTCGTAGTCGTTCAGCGCCAGCGAGCCGGGTTGCACTTCACGGGCCATCTGCCAATCGTAGAAATGGTCGCGCTCGCGCATCTGCCGATCGGGCGGATAGAAGGGCACCGACGCGTAGTCCGCCGCCGTGGAGTGAGCGCCGTAGGCATCGGCCAGCACCAGCACATGGCGGGACTTCTCATGGCGGAAGTAGTAATAGATGCCTTCCTGCTCCATCAGCCGACTGACGAAATCGAAGCTGGTCTCGCGGTACTGCACGCAATATTCCCACTCGCGGTAGCTGCCGCTCAGGCTGTCTTCGAAGTCGGAGAAACCGAGGTCGCGAAATACCTGCTTGATGATGTCCGGCACGGTCTTGTTCTGGAAGATCCGGCAATCCGAGGTGCGGGTGAGTAGCCAGAACCAGGGCCGGAGGCTGACACGGTACCCGGCGAACTGCCCGTGCCCGGTCAGCTGTCGGCAGGTGCTGACAATGCCATGGAAATAACGTTTGCCTCCGTCGTAGAGTTCGAGGGTCAGGCCCATCGGCTTGCCCAGCAACTGGTCGAACTTGATCGCCCGATCTTCGGAGGTGAGGTCCAGCTCGTAATGGAACAACCGCCCCAGCTCTTCGCTGCCGTCCATGCTTTGCAGCAGCAGGACATCGCCGCCGAGGGGACTGTCGACCTGCACCAACCGGTTGTTTTGCGTGATTGCCATTACGGCGTCCCCTGGCTCATGGTCGGACGCCAGGTCGCGGTATATCCGCAGAGGTGATTTCCATATCGGTCTCGAAATCCCATCAGTCAAACGACCCAGCAATCAATCCGTTTTCGCGCATAGATCGTCTTCAGCCTTCACTCGGAAATGGGCGAGTGGGGCCATTTATCCGGTCTCGAAGGTTATAGCAGTCATTCCGGGAAAATGCATATAGGACAAATGCCTTAGGCAGATTGTGCCGTTGAGCGCACACAGCCCCCACGCAGTGAAGCAGCGACGCTGCGTGGCACACGCAGCGCCGTGCAACCCGATCAGGCCAGGTAATCGGTGTGCGGAGCCTGGCCTATCAGCGTCAGCTCCACCTGTCCAGGCGCGGAAAGATCGGCGGGGGGCGCATTGCTGTCGGCGCCGGAGCGGGCGGCGTCCGCGGTCGCGAACGTCAGGTTGCTGCCATCGAGTTGCCCGGCAAAGTTTCCGTCAAGCACCAGCTCGAAGCGTTGGCCGTCGGCATTGGCTTCGAAACTTTTCAAGAAGGTGCGGGTATCGTCCGCGTTGTTACCGATCAACAAGGTGCCGTCGTATCCGTTCCCGATACCGGTGAAACCCAGGGCACTGAGGTCGATATGATCCTCGACGGGATTGAAATCGAGGATGCGATCGCTGCCGCTGCTATCAGCCGTGCGAAAACTGTCTGTGACGCTGGCATAGCGAAACACGTCGTTTCCCGCACCGCCGGAGAGCAGGTCGCGACCGAGATTGCCTTGCAGCACGTCGTCGCCTGCCAGGCCACGCAGAATTTCATCGGTAGCCAGGCCTTTCAACACATCACTGCCGGACGAACCCACCAGGCGCGCGCTGCCGTCCGTGCTGCCGAAGGTGGTGTCCAGACTGCCATCGGCGTTTAGCCGAACCGCGGCAAAATCACTGCCGCCATTGGCGAAAGCGGTGCCTGCGAGCAGAATCCGGCCGTCGTCCTGCAGAGTGACGGCATTGGCTGCGGCGTAACCGCCAGGCAGGTCGATGCTGACCGAGCCTTGGTTGCCGAAACCGAGGTCGGGGCTGCCGTCGGCGTTGAAACGCAACAGGGTAAAGTCATCGTAAGAGGTGGTGTTGGCCAGCAGTATCTTGCCGTCGTCTTGCACCGTAACACCGCCGCCGAAGGCGCCGACATTGTTGACCGCCAAGACGCCATTGATGCTAAAGCCAGTGTCCGGTTCTCCGTCGGCCGTGTATTTGAGCAAGCTGTTATGAAATTCAGGCGCACCTTGGACAAGTATGCCGCCGTCCGCCAGGGAGGTGAGGCCCAGCACGAAGTGAAGCGTCCCGGGGGCTTGAAGCGTCAGGACTCCATTTGTGCCGAAGGACAGGTCTTGCGTACCATCGGCATGCAGCTGCGTCACTCTCAGCATACTGCCCTCGACGGCCCCCACCAGCACGCTGCCGTCGGCATTGGCTTCCACTATCGGTGCGGAGCCGAACCCGCTGGACAGGCTGGCCTGGGCATTGCTGTTGAACACCGCATCGGCTTTGCCGTCGGCGCCCCAACGCTGGATGATGGGGGTGTTGTCGTGGCCTTCGTGGACCGCCACCACCGCGCCGTCGGCCTGGACGCGAAGGGTGTAGGCCTTTTCGATGGGAATCTGCTTGTGGATCACCAGCCGCCCTGCGTTGCCGTAGCTGCTATCCACGCTGCCGTCGATGTTGAGACGAGCCAAGGAAAAGTCGTTGCCGTAGTCAAGGTCGAGCGCGTGATTGGTGAGGCCCGCGACCAAGACTGAGCCGTCGGGTTGTACAACCGTGTCGTAGCCATTATCGGCGTATCCGTTGACGTCGACGACCATGATCCCGGGGGCGCTGTAGGTAGTGGCCATGTAATCCGTCCTCTAAAACATCCAGAAGCGGTTCACTCTAGCCCATGACCGCTGGTGCGTCAGGCGCCCGGATAATCGGTCATGCTGGGGACGCTACGGCGTTATTCGCTTGCGACCTCGCTTGCAACCGAGGGCAAGAAAGCTCTCAGGCCCAACCAGGCGTCTACTTGGGTAACGGCGAATTAGGTACGGGCGCAGGCGGTCGCTGGGGCTTGACCGACGTGCCAAACGTGTTGCCCATGCGCACGCCGGTGGCTGCCGGCGTCGCGAGGCCGACACTGTTCGGTGCGCGTTTGTCGACCGGCACATCCAGCCGGTCCTGCGCGTGTTGCGCAGCGGCCGCGGCCTCGGGGTCGTTGCCCATCTGGCGGCTCAGGCAGTTGTAATCCGGGGTCTTGTAGCCGCCGACAGTCACCTCGATACAGGCCGGGGCCTCTTCGCCCTGGACCCCGGGCAAAGCCATCAGCAAGCCGAGACCGGCTGTCATGCTCATCCACTGTTTCATCGTTGACCTCCTGGCCCGCCACGCTGGTGGCTCATCGTTTCGACACCAGTCTAGTGCCGCGCGCGGGATTTGTGTCGGGTGTCATACGACATTCATAAACACCCATCAGGATGACGTTTTTCAACGGATACGTCAGTCGTGCAGCAGGGCATAACCGGGGGCGGACGCAGGCGTGGATTGGCCAGGGCGCCCTTGGGGTGGCTGATGGTGGCGTGGTGTCTGCTGGCCGGGCCGGCCCAGGCAGTCGGCATGGTGGACCTGGACATTGCGCCCCAGGAACTGGCCCCTGCACTGGAGCTATTCAGCCGGGCCACAGGCATGGCGGTGCTGGTGGACCACGCCTTGTCGAACCGGCGCCATACGATGGGCGTCCAGGGGCTGTTCACGCCTGCCCAAGGGCTGAGTGTGCTGCTCAGTGGTACCGGGCTGGCGGCGCAGTATGCCCGTGCGGATGCATTCACCTTGCAACCGGTACAGGTTCGCGAGGTGCCATTACCGCCGGGCGCCACTGCCGGATTGAGCGACAGCAACTATGCGGCAACGATCCAGGCGGTCATCCAGCGCAACCTGTGCCGTTCGCCATTGACCCGGCCGGGCAGTTTTCGCGCGTTGTTGCAAGTGTGGATCGGACGCGACGGCGTGGTGCAAAACAGCCGGCTGGTCAGTTCCACGGGTGATGTGTTGCGTGACAAAGCCTTGGTCAACAGTTTGCAGAACCTCAGGATCGACCGTCCGGCGCCCAGTTCGCTGCGCCAGCCGGTGACCCTGCTTTTGTTACCCGATTCATCAGGAAAAAGCATGGAATGCACAGCAGGGGAAGAGGTGTTCGGGCAATGAAAGACGCTGGCCGCAGCCCGATGGTCAAGCTGTTCCTCACCTCCTATGAGGATTTCAAGGTGCGCCTGCGCCGGCGCCTGGGGTCCGAGGAACTGGCCAACGATGTGCTGCATGAAACCTACCTGCGGGTCGACCGCATGGGCGACACGCCGGAGATCGTCCAGCCTAACGCCTACCTCTATCGCATGGCCCTGAACATTGCCGCCGATCGCCGGCAGTCCGATGCTCGCCTGCTCACCGGCAGCGAGATCGAAGAGCTGCTGCAAATCTCCGACGAAGCGCTGGATCCGGCTCGGGTGGTGGGTGGCCAAAAAGAGTTGCAGACCCTGCTGAAGGCCTTGTACGAGTTGCCGGCGCGGCGCCGCAGGATTTTCATTGCCGCGCGCCTGGAAGAGGCCCCGCACCTGGAGATCTCCCAGCGTTTCGGTATTTCCACGCGCATGGTGGAGAAGGAAATCAAGGCTGCGCTGGGGCATTGCGCCCTGCGCCTGGAAAGAAAAGTCATTCAGCGGTTCGGTCCCGGCGCGGGAAAACCGTCTTGAGAGTAGAGACCCGACCCCTTCATGAGTGTGTGTGCGCTTGAACATCTTCAGCATCGCGTCCCCTGACGATACGCCCGAGGCCCGACTGGCCGGCGAGGCCCGTGACTGGTTGATCCTGCTGACCTCGGGACGCGCCACCGTCGCCGATGCCCGCGCCTTGCGCCAATGGTGCGGGCAGAGCGCCGAACATGCGCAGGCGTTCGAGCAGGCCAAGGCGCTGTGGCATGGGCTGCGACCGGCCGCCGAAGCGGCGCAGGGACCTCGGCATTTTGGCCGTCGGGCCTTGCTTGGTGGCGCGCTGGCCGCCTCCGTGGGCTTCCTGCTGATCCGCGCCACGGTGCCGGGTGGGGTTTCCGGGCTCGCTGCGGACTACGTCACCGAAGTGGGCGAACAGCGCCGGGTCGAGCTGGGCGATGGCGTGAGCCTGGAACTCAATACCCAGACTCGCCTCAGCCGCCTGGCGCTGGCCGAGGGCGGGCAGGGCCTGGAATTGCTCGCCGGCGAAGTCGAAGTGTCCGGCAGCAGCACCACGACGATCAACGTCCAGGCCGGCGCCGGCTGGATCAGCGCCGCGCGGGCCCGGTTCAATCTTCGCTACATCGACCAGAGCGTCTGCGCAACTTGCCTGGAAGGCGTCGTGCAAGTCCAAGTGCAGGGCCGAGAGTTTCGCCTCGAGCCGGGCATGCAATTGACCTACGACACCCGCCAGGTCGGCAGCCCACAGGCCGCCGATATATCCGCCGCCGTTGCCTGGCGCGAACAGGTGCTGGTGTTCAACGATGCGACCCTGGCCAGCGTCATCGACGAGATCAACCGCTATCGGCCTGGCATGTTGCTGTTGCTCAATCGCGAACTGGGCTTGCGCAAGGTCCAGGCCCGTTTCCGCCTCGATCAACTGGCCGGCGTGGCGCTGCTGATTCGCGATGCCTATGGCGCCAAGTGCACCGAGCTGCCGGGTGGGGTGGTGGTGCTGAGTTAGTTCAGCGGCGCCTGGGCTGGCCTCTTCGCGAGCAGGCTCGCTCCCACAGTCAGATCGGGGTAAAGCTGAAGAGACAGGCCGCCTACCAGACCGCCTCGCTCTTGATCTTGATCTTGATCTTGATCTTGATCCTGATCTTGATCTGAGACGCCCCGTTAACCACGCTGGCCGAACGCAGGCATTGCGCAGTGGGCATCCCGGCATGGATGCCGGGATAGCCGCGCTGGGCCAAGGATGGCCCTTCGCGGCGGGCCCACGGAGCAATGCCGGAGTGAGGGCACACCGAGCCTAAGCGAGGTGCCGAGTGGTGGGGCAGAGCGTTTTTGGTTACTTTTGGCGCTCTTTCCAAAAGTGACCCGCCGTAAGGGCGGAACCCTAAGCAGCCGTTACCGCAATAACGGATATGTACCCAGTGTCAGCCAACTAAACCCTGGCCGACTCTCAGGCCGACTCTCAGGCCGCCATCGCGAGCAAGCTCGCTCCCACAGGGAAACGCGAGCAACCCCGCTCCCACATTCTCGAAGGGCGGGCTACTCCAACGGCCCCAGCACCTGCCGATACTTCTCCGGCCCTTGCGGCGTCTGCCGGGTCAGGCTGATCTCGATGCCCGGCGGATCCTCCTGCCGGTTGCCGCTGAGTTTGCGCCAGCCCTTTTCCCTGTCCCAGAACCGCAGCCCCGCATCGCTGACCTCACTCAACACAGCCACGCCCGCGCCCGGTGCCGGTAGAGGGTAGTGGCTGCGAGCCTGGCCTTGAGCGCGATAGAGTGTGTCGCCCTTGAGCCACCAGCGTACCCGTTGCAAGCCACCGCCCTGATCGGCGGCCTCACGGATAACGTCAAGGCGAAAACCCTGGCCTTCGGTGCTGCGCAGGGTGAGGGCGGGCGGGGCGGTCGAGGGCTCGTTGTCGATCCCTGGCTTGAGCGGTTCGCTCAACTCGACGCCAGCCCGCAGGGCCACATCGCGCTCCAGTTGGTTAAGCACCCGCAGCAAGGCTTCGGTCTGCTCGGTGCTGGCCTGCAAGTGGCTGTCGGCGCGGGTCACGCTATCCAGCCCGCGCCACGCGATCAGGCTGATCACCGCCATCAGCAGGATCGCCACCATGACTTCAAGCAAGGTGAAGCCTGTCTCCCGGCCGCTCATTGAACCAATACCCGACCGGCGGCGCTGCGTTGCACAGTGAAACTGTTCTGGCCGTCGGACAAGCGGATCTGTAGCGGCACGCCGATCCATTCGGCATTGAGCACCACGCGTTGCCGGGGTTCCACACGTACCTCCATGGACGGGCTTTGCCACCGTCGCGGGCGCAGCTGCGGGTCTTCCTTGAAACGATCGAGCCCCACGCCCTGGTCCGGGCGGCGGCTGAAGCCGAAGCCCTTGGCGTCCCAGCGCCAGGTGATCGGGCGCCCGTCGGCGCGGGCTTCCGTCTGGGCCAGTTGCAGCAGCTGGGCCAGCCGTTCGGCATCCTGGCGCAGCAGCTTCGCCGGGTCCGGCTTGATGCTCAGACTCACGGCCGCGCTGGCGATGCCGACGATCACCAGCACCACCATCAATTCGATCAGGGTAAAACCGCGTTGCTTGCCGTGCATCCGGGCGCGCTCCTTTGCGTTGGTGATCATCGTGCACGCTGAAGATGATAAGGATGTGAAATAAAACGGAGAGAATTGACGCGTACGCTGGACGCTGGAATCAAACAAGGAGATCAGGACATGACGTTCACGGAACGAGTCTCCCCGGCGCATATCGTCCAGGCGCTGGGACTGGTGGCAGCGTTGGCCGGAGTGGCGACCTGGTCTTCTCTGCTGCTGACATCCGCCGAGTCGCGCACCCCGGACGTGGCCCCGCAACGCCTGGCCGAGCGTTCCGACAGTCCGGCGTTGCAGTGGTTTTCCAACCAACCGGCGGCGGTGGATATCAAGGTCAGCGGGGTGATGGCCGGCGCCCGCGGCGCGGTGGCGATCCTGAGTCTCAACGACGGACCACCGCGCAGTTTCCTGGCCGGCGAGCGGGTAGCCCAAGGGGTAAGGCTGGTAGCGATCGAGGCACAGGCCGTGGTAATCGAACGCGGCGGCGAACAGACCCGTTTGGCACTGGCGCGGCTACCGGATTCGGTGAGTTTGCCGTCGCTGCTCCGCTGAACTCTGTGGCGAGGGGATTTATCCCTGCTGGGCTGCGCAGCAGCCCCAAAATTGAATATCCACTCGGTTGTCGGCCTGAAAAGGGGCTGCTACGCAGCCCGACGGGGATAAATCCCCTCGCCACAAAAAGATCGTGTGCATCCGGTTATTTTTCCCGACCGAGCAGGGTCTCCAGCCGAGCCAAGGGCGGCGCCTCGCGGCTGCGGTCGGATACGCTTAGCTCGACCCGCAGCATCCGCCCGTTTTCCGCCGGGCGCAGGTTTTGCTCGCAGCGCAGCAGCAAGCGCCCCTGATCGCATTGAAAAACTTTCATCCCCGGCGTCACGTGTCCCTCCAGGCGCAATTGCGCCAATTGGCTGCGAGCCGTCAGCAAGGCGATGGACTTGTCTCGCAGCAAGCCGTTGCTCTGGGTCATCACCGCCGCCACGCGCACCGCGGCCGACATGGCCACGGCAATGATCGCCAGGGCCACCAGCACTTCGATGAGGGTGAAACCGGCTTGTGGGGCTGGGCGTGGCATCGGTCGGCTCGAGGGGGCGAAAGCAATACCCAAGCCTGAGCAATGTTCTTTACAGATTGACGACGCAAGCTCCTGAGCAATTTCAATATCGCTGACATATTTTCTTGCAACACTGCGCCTCGAATCGAATCCAGGAAGGACCGTCGAGATGCACATCGCCCCTTGTTACGCCCGTTCCCGAGGCCCACGCGGGCAGCGGGGCTTCACCCTGATCGAGATCATGGTCGTGGTGGTCATCCTCGGCATTCTCGCGGCGATGGTAGTGCCCAAGGTTCTTGATCGACCTGACCAGGCCCGTGCCACGGCGGCGAAGCAGGACATCGGCGGGTTGATGCAGGCCTTGAAGCTTTATCGCCTCGATAACGGCAGCTACCCCAGCATGAACCAGGGCCTCAAGGTATTGGTGGAACGGCCGGCCGATGCCAAGAACAGCACCTGGCGTTCCTACCTGGACCGCTTGCCCAACGATCCGTGGGGCCGCCCCTACAACTACCTCAATCCTGGCGCGAACGGCGAGGTCGATATCTTTTCCCTCGGTGCCGACGGCCAGCCTGACGGCGACGGTGTGAACGCCGACATCGGCTCCTGGCAGTTATAAGGGCCGTGATGCGCACGAATTCGCCGACAGCGGCGAGGCAGCGCGGCATGGCGGTGATCAGTGCCTTGCTGATTGCTGCCGTGGTGGCCGTCATTGCCGGTGGCATGCTCACCCGCCAGACCCTGTTCACCCGCAGCCTGGAAGCCGAGCAACTGCGCATCCAGGGCGCGGCGCGGTTACAGGGCGGCCTGCAGGTGAGTCGCCAGTTGCTCTGGGAGGTTCGCCAGCGCGATCCCTTGACGCGCTTCGGCCAACCTTGGGCGAAACCTATCCTGATGCCGGGCTCCGGCCAGGTCGACACGCCATTCGAAGGGCAACTGGAGGATGAACAGGGCAAGTTCAACCTGCGCAATCTGGTGGTCGATGACCAGGTGGACCAGGAACAGCTGCGCGCCTTCGAGCGGCTGTGCGAGCAGTTGGGTGTCGCCGCCACGGTACGGGCGCGTATCGTCGAGCGGGTCATTGCTGGCTACCCGCGTCTGTTGAATCCGCCCCGGGCGGGCCAGGCGTCAACGAGCAGCACGTTCGTCAGCGGCCGCAGTACCTCGCCGGACGCCTCCGACACGCTGGCGCCGACCCGCCCGATGCTGCGCACCTTGCAGGACCTGCTCAGCGTCAAGGGCGTCACCCCGGCACTGCTGGAAACACTGGCCCCTTACGTCACGATCCTGCCGGCCAATACCTGGCTCAACGGCAACACCGCCAGCGCCGCGGTGCTCGCCGCCTACGTACCGGGATTGTCGTTGCAACGCGCCCAGGCGCTGATCAATGAACGCGACGGTGGCCACTGGTTCATCAATCGCGGGGATTTCGTCAACCGCCTGCGCATGCCCGAACTGGACGTCAGCACCGTCAAGGTCGGCATCGCCAGCGACTGGTTCCGCCTGCGGGGCCAGGTGCGCAGCGGCCAACGGCGGGTCGAGCTGGATGCCTTGCTCCAATGCAGCCAGGACCGCTTGCCTCAGGTGATCTGGTCGCGGGTGGGTGTATGAGCCGTTTGCGCATCGCCCTGGCGCCGCTGGATCGCCTTGGCCTGGACAGCCCGGTGGCATTTGCCTGGCTGGACCGCCAAGGGCAGGTGCGTGATGCTGGTCTCAGCACACTCCGGGCGCTTGGCGAGGGCACGAAGAAGCAGGCGGTCGAATGTTTCCTGCATCCGCGTGACAGCTTGCTGACGCGCCTGGAGCTGCCGCCATTGTCTGCGGCGAAGACCACCGCCGCCGTGACCTGCGCGGCCCAGGCGCTGATGCTCGGTGCCACTGAACAGATGCAAGTGGCCCACGGCCCGCGGGATGCGGACGGGCAGGTAGCGGTCGCCTGGCTGGACCGTGCGTCGCTGAACATGTTGGGTCAGATCCTGCTGCAGGCCGGCCTCAAGTTGCGCGGCCTGTATCCGGCCGCCTACGCCTTGCCGGTGTTGTCGGAGCCAGTGGCGTGTATCGAAGACGGGCACTTGCTGGTGCGCCATGGCTTGCAGCACGCGGTGGTCCAGCCGTTGCTGGAAGATGCGCTGGACGAGTGGCTTGTGGAAATGGGCAGCGGCCTGCATTGGGTGGGAGAGTCACCGCCGCAAGTGACGACTGACAGTTTGCCCGTCACCCAGCGCTGGAGCGGTGTCGCGCCGGGCTGGGGCCTGCATGCCGGGTTGACGCAGGGGCGTGCCGGGCGCGGCGGCTGGGGGCGGGCGGCGGGCATCTGCGCGCTGGCGGTGGCGGTGTGGGTGGTCGGGCTCAATCTTTATGCAAGCCGTGAAGCGGCCCAGGGGCAGCGGCTCAAGGCGCAGATGAGTCAACGGGTGAAGCAGGCGTTTCCTCAGTTGCCGGTGATTCTCAACCCCTTGCAGCAGGCCCGTCAGCAAATCGCCGCGCGCCAGAGCGGTTCGCTGGCGGAGCCTGGGCAGCGCTTCGCCAGCCTGGTAAGGCAGGCGGGCAGCGCCATGCCGTTCATGAGCGGCAATGTGCAGGAACTGGTGTTCGAAAACGCTGAGTTGCGCCTCAAGCTCGTCGCCGAAGCGCAGAAAGTCGCGGCCGGCGACGACTGGAAAATGCCCCTGGTCCAGGCCGGCATCGAGGTCGCGGCCATTGACCAGGGGTGGACGTTGCGCGTGGCTCCCGCCGGGCAGGAAGCGCAAGACAGCCCCGACGAAAACCAGGAAGCGAACGATGAATAAGCTGACCGCGGCACAGCTGAAGGCGCGTTGGCAAAACCTTCGCACGGCCTGGCAGGGCCTGGCCGCCCGCGAGCAACGTGCCGTGGCCCTGGCGGCGCTGGTGCTCGGTGGCGGCCTGGTCTGGCTGGCCTTGATCGAGCCGGCGTTGAAAACCATCGCTTATTGGCAGGCCGAAACCCCGAAGCTGCGCTCGCAGACCGAGGCCCTCGAAGTGCTGCTGCGCGACGTTGGCGGACCTGCCCGGGGTCAATCCCTTGAAGTCGCCCTGCGCCAGACCCTGGATGCCAGCGGCCTGGGCGAGCGCTACCAGTTACAACCGCTGGGTACCGCGGCGCCTGACGCGTGGCAACTCACGTTCACCGACGCGCCGGCGGACGGGGTGATCGATTGGCTGCTCGGGAGTCCACCACAATTTTCCCTGGAAGTGATCGAGGCCCGCTTGCAGCGCACGGCCCCGGCCAGTTCCGACCCAACCCCCGGCACTCTGTCCGGAACCGTTCGCATGAACCACGCGTCAAGCGCTAAGGAAGCTTCATGAAGGGGTCCAGATACCCGCGACATTGGCGCAAGGCCGCGCCGCTGCTGTTGCTTGCTTTGGGCGCGTGCACCAGCACGCCGCCGGCCTCGCAGCCACCGTTGCTGGTGGACAGCGAACTGGGCATGCCGCTGGGCAGCACCCAGCGCAGCGGTGACGCGTTGCTGGACCGGCAACGGGCCCAGGCATCCAGTGAGCGGAAACCACCGGTGCGCCATCAGGTCGACCTGACCGCCCGCGCTCGCGCACCGCGTAGCGATGCCCCTGCGAGCAATCCGTTGGGTGATCAACCGGTCACGCTGAATTTTGTCGAGGCCGATATCCAGGCGGTGGTGCGCGCCTTGTCGCGTTCCACCGGTCAACAGTTCCTGGTCGACCCGCGAGTCAAAGGCAACCTGACCCTGGTCTCCGAAGGCCAGGTGCCGGCCCGCCAGGCCTATGAGATGCTGCTCGCGGCCTTGCGCATGCAGGGCTTCAGCGTGGTCGATGTCGGCGGTGTCGCTCAAGTGGTGCCGGAAGCCGATGCCAAGTTGCTGGGTGGGCCGATCTACAATGCTGACAAACCCGCCGGCAACGGCATGCTGACGCGCACCTTTCGCCTGCAATACGAGAACGCGGTGAACCTGATCCCGGTGCTGCGCCCGATCGTCTCACCGAACAACCCGATCAACGCGTACCCCGGCAACAACACGATTGTGGTGACCGATTACGCCGAGAACCTCTCTCGCGTCGCGCAGCTGATCGAGGGCATCGACACCCCGAGCGCCATCGACACCGATGTGGTGCCGATCCAGAACGGCATCGCCGTGGACATCGCCCAGATGGTTTCCGATCTGCTGGAGACCCAGGGCGGCGACCAGACGCAGAAGATCAATGTGATCGGCGACCCGCGCTCCAACTCCATCATCATCCGCGCCGGCAGCCCGGAACGGACCGAGCTGGCGCGCAACCTGATCTACAAGCTCGACAACGCGCAGAACAACCCGAGCAACCTGCACGTGGTGTACCTGCGCAACGCCCAGGCCGCCAAACTCGCCCAGGCCCTGCGCGGTTTGCTCACCGGGGAGAGCGAAGGCGAGGGCAACGACAATTCGCGCTCGGTGCTCAGCAGCATGGGCGCCAGCACCAACGGCCAGAGCGGGCAGGGCAACGAAAGCGCAGCCAGCCCCGTGAGTAGCACCACCTCGGGCAGCGGCAGCGGCTATGGCCAAGGCAGCAGCGGGCAAACCTCCAGCACGACGCAGAGCGAGCAGAACACGGCCTTCAGCGCCGGTGGCGTGACCATCCAGGCCGATGCCACCACCAACACCTTGCTGATTTCCGCGCCGGACCCGCTGTATCGCAACCTGCGCGAGGTCATCGACCTGCTCGACCAGCGCCGCGCCCAAGTGGTGATCGAGAGCCTGATCGTCGAAGTCGGCGAGGACGATGCCAGCGAGTTCGGCGTGCAATGGCAGACCGGCAACCTCGGTGGCAGCGGCGTGATCGGCGGGGTCAACCTCGGCGGCACCGGGCTCAACCTCAACGGCAAGACCAGCATCGACGTGTTGCCCCAGGGCCTGAACCTGGGGCTGGTCAACGGCACCGTGGACATCCCCGGCATCGGCAAGATCCTCGACCTCAAGGTGTTGGCCCGGGCCTTGAAAAGCAAGGGCGGCACCAATGTGCTGTCGACGCCGAACCTGCTGACCCTGGACAACGAAGCGGCGAGCATCTTCGTCGGCCAGACCATTCCGTTTGTCAGCGGCAGCTACGTCACCGGTGGCGGCGGCACCAGCAACAACCCGTTCCAGACCGTGACCCGTGAGGAGGTCGGCCTGAAGCTCAACGTCCGGCCGCAGATTTCCGAGGGCGGTACGGTCAAGCTCGACATCTACCAAGAGGTCAGCAGTGTCGACAACCGCGCCTCCAGCACCACCGGGATCGTCACCAACAAGCGAGCGATCGACACCAGCATCCTGCTGGACGACGGGCAGATCATGGTCCTCGGCGGGCTGCTGCAGGACGGTTACAGCCAGAGCAATGATGCGGTGCCGTGGCTGTCGACCATCCCCGGCATTGGCGCGCTGTTTCGCAACGAGCGACGCCAGGTCACCAAGACCAACCTGATGGTTTTCCTGCGGCCCTACATCATCCGCGACACGGCGGCGGGTCGCGGCATCACCCTGAACCGCTACGACTTCATGCGCCGCGCGCAAGGCCTGCTGCAACCGGAGCGCAGCTGGGCGCTGCCGGACGTACAGGCGCCGCAACTGCCGGCCTCGGCCCGGGCGATTCCAGGCGCCACGCCCGCCGGGCTGCAAACGCCGAGGGCGGTGATCAAGGCGGTGCCGGTCGAAGGAGGCGCTCGCTGATGGCCACCAACTCAGAAAACACTGCACCTGTGGCGAGGGGATTTATCCCCGCTGGGCTGCGCAGCAGCCCCAAAAAATTCAACAACATCAACCTGACATACCTTGTTGTCAGGTTGGGGGCCGCTGCGCGCCCCAGCGGGGATAAATCCCCTCGCCACAAGTGTTGTATCGAGCGGAAGGTGTCGGCATGAACACCCTCCCATACGCCTGGGCCAAGGCCCAGCGCCTGGTATTGCGCCAGTCCGGGGACGAGGCGGTGCTGATGGTCTGCCCATCCACGCCGGGCTGGTCGATCAGTGAAGTGCGTCGCCAGTTCGGCGAGGTCCGGCTGGAGCGGGTGCGTGACGAGGAACTCGACGGCCTGCTCAATACCGCCTACGCCGACACCGGCAGCGCCGCCGCCGTGGTCGGCGCGGCGGAAAACGAGGTGGACCTCGACCGGTTGATGCAGGACATTCCCGAGATTACCGACCTGCTGGACACCCAGGACGGCGCGCCGGTGATCCGCATGATCAACGCCTTGCTGACCCAGGCCGCCCGAGACGAGGCCAGCGACATCCACATCGAACCCTACGAGAGCCATTCGGTGGTGCGCTACCGGGTCGACGGTACGCTGCGTGACGTGGTCTCGCCGCGCAAAGCCTTGCACGGTGCGCTGGTGTCGCGGATCAAGATCATGGCCCAGCTCGACATCGCCGAAAAACGTCTGCCCCAGGACGGCCGTATCGCCCTGCGGGTAGCAGGACGGCCGATCGACATCCGGGTTTCCACCGTGCCCACTGGCCATGGCGAACGGGTGGTGATGCGCCTGCTGGACAAACAGGCCGGACGCTTGCAACTGGAGACTTTGGGGATGGACCCAGACGTGCTCGGCAAGCTCGACCACCTGATCCGCCAACCCCACGGCATTGTGTTGGTCACCGGCCCTACGGGCAGCGGCAAGACCACCAGCCTGTATGCCGCCCTGGCGCGGCTGGACGCCAGCGTGCACAACATCCTTACCGTCGAAGACCCGGTGGAATACGACCTGCCGGGCATCAGCCAGATCCAGGTCAATGCGAAAATCGACATGACCTTCGCCCTGGCCCTGCGGGCGATCCTGCGCCAGGACCCGGACATCATCATGATCGGTGAAATCCGCGACCTGGAGACCGCGCAAATTGCCGTGCAGGCCTCGCTCACCGGCCACCTGGTGTTGGCCACGTTGCACACCAACGACGCGGTATCGGCGATCAACCGCCTGATCGACATGGGCGTCGAACCCTTCCTGCTGGCCTCGTCGATGCTCGGCGTGCTGGCCCAGCGGCTGGTGCGCAGGCTTTGTCCGCACTGCAAACAAGCCGATCCGGCCACGCCTGGCACCTGGCGCCCGGTGGGGTGCCCGAGTTGCAACCAGACCGGCTACAGCGGCCGCACCGGCATTCATGAACTGTTCTGCATCGACGACGACATCCGCACGCTGATCCATCAAGGGGCAGGGGAGCAGGCACTGCGCGCCGCCGCCCGCCAGGCCGGCATGTTCAGCATGCGCGAAGACGGCGAACGCTGGGTGCGCAGCGGTGCCACCGCGCCTGAAGAAATCCTCCGCGTAACACGGGACGCCTGATGAACCGCTACCGTTTCGAAGCCGCCGACGCCCAGGGCAAGATCGAATCCGGGCACTTGGACGCCGACAGCCAGGGCGCCGTTTTCAACCTGCTGCGCAGTCGCGGGCTGACGGCGTTGCAGGTGCACCTCGAACGCAACACCGCGCAGGCCAACGGCGGCGGTCTGTTCAGTGCCAAGCTCTCGGACAACGACCTGGCCTGGGCCACCCGGCAACTGGCGAGCCTGCTCGGGGCGAGCCTGCCGCTGGAGGCCGCGCTGAGTGCGACGGTGGAGCAGGCGGAGCGCAAGCACATCGCCCAGACCCTCAGCGCGGTGCGCGCCGATGTGCGCAGCGGCATGCGCCTGGCCGAAGCCTTGGCGGCGCGGCCACGGGACTTTCCGGAGATCTACCGGGCGCTGATTGCCGCCGGTGAAGAGTCCGGCGACCTGGCCCAGGTGATGGAGCGGTTGGCGGACTACATCGAGGAGCGCAACAACCTGCGGGGCAAGATCCTCACGGCATTCATCTATCCCGGCGTGGTGGGGCTGGTGTCGGTCGCCATCGTGATTTTCCTGCTCAGCTACGTGGTCCCCCAGGTGGTCAGCGCGTTCTCCCAGGCCCGCCAGGACTTGCCTGGGCTGACCTTGGCGATGCTCACCGCCAGCGATTTCATTCGGGCCTGGGGCTGGCTGTGTTTTTGCGTGCTGGCCGGGGGCTTCTGGAGTTGGCGCCTGTACCTGCGCCAGCCGGCGGCGCGGTTGAACTGGCATGCGCGGGTACTGCGCCTGCCGCTGATCGGGCGATTTGTGCTGGGCCTCAACACCGCGCGTTTCGCCTCGACCCTGGCGATCCTCGGTGGCGCCGGAGTGCCCTTGTTGCGAGCACTGGAGGCTGCGCGCCAGACCCTCTCCAACGACCGCCTGAGCCTGAGCGTCAGCGATGCCACCGCAAAGGTCCGCGAAGGCGTCAACCTGGCGGCGGCGCTGCGGGTGGAAAAGGTCTTTCCGCCGGTACTGATCCACCTGATCGCCAGCGGCGAAAAGACCGGCTGCCTGCCACCCATGCTCGAACGCGCCGCGCAAACCCTGTCCCGCGACATCGAACGCCGCGCCATGGGCATGACCGCGCTGCTGGAGCCACTGATGATCGTGGTCATGGGCGGGGTGGTGCTGGTGATCGTCATGGCCGTGCTGCTGCCGATCATCGAGATCAATCAGTTGGTGCAGTAGCAAGGCGCGCACTAACCCGTGGCGAGGGAGCTTGCTCCCTCGCCACAACAGCTGCGAATATTTTTGCACTGCCACAACACCTCCCGTGTCATGCCCGCGCCAAACTCGGGTTCCTCGTTCTGTCATGTTTACCCGCCGCACGACCGCCTGCCGCCGACTTCGCTGGCAACCCTTGCCGTATCCCCGCAAAACCAGCCCGGACCCTCAACCCAGAGCCCTCGAACACCCGAGGAAAAAACTCGAAAAACAGCCCTCAGCTCCCGAGGTTTTTTCCTTTATCTGTCACCGGAAGCTGCGAATTTCTAACCCATGGCCTCACCCCATCGCCATCGGCACAGGACCGAGCGCCATGACGGCAAGCACGCGTCACCCAACCTACGTACGAACACGATGAAAGGAGATTCTTCATGTTTAAGCGCAACGTTCTCGCGGTATCCCTGACCCTCGCCGGCCTCTGCGCCGCTCAGGCCGCCATGGCTGATGTCAACGGCGGTGGTGCTACCTTGCCTCAGCCTCTGTACCAGACTTCCGGCGTTCTGACCGCTGGTTTTGCCCCCTACATCGGCGTGGGCAGCGGCAACGGCAAACTGGCTTTCCTGAACAACGACTACACCAAGTTCGTGGCTGGCAACACCAGCAAAAACGTGCACTGGGCTGGCAGCGATTCGAAGCTCAGCACCACTGAGCTGAACAACTACGTCACTGCCCACGGCGCTGCCTGGGGCCCACTGATCCAGGTACCTTCGGTTGCCACCTCGGTAGCCATTCCGTTCAACAAGACTGGCACTGCCAACGTTAACCTCAGCGTCGCTCAGTTGTGCGGCGTGTTCGCCGGCACACTGACTGACTGGAGCCAGATCACCGGTTCGGGCCGTACTGGCACGATCACTGTGGCTTACCGTGCAGAGAGCAGCGGTACCACGGAACTGTTCACCCGTTTCCTGAACGCCAAGTGCGGTACAAGTGTCCCAGGCACTTTCTCCGTCACCACCAACTTCGCTTCCAGCTACAGCGGTGGCCTGCCAGCCGGCGCTGTAGCCGCCACTGGTAGCCAGGCTGTGATGAATGCGGTGAACGCTGCCCAAGGCCGCATCACTTACATGAGCCCAGACTACGCCGCTACCACCCTGGCCGGTCTGGATGACGCCACCAAGGTTGCTCGCGTTGCCGGTGTTTCCCCAGCACCTGCCAACGTGTCGGCCGCCATTGGCTCCGTAGCCGTTCCAGCTGCTGCCAACCGCGCCAACCCGAACGCCTGGGTACCAGTGTTCGCTGCAGCTGCCAACCCTAACGATCCAAGCGTCGTGCCTTACCCTACTACCGGCTACCCGATCCTGGGCTTCACCAACGTGATCTTCAGCCAGTGCTATGCCGATGCTGCACAAACCACGCAGGTTCGTGACTTCTTCACCCGTCACTACAATGCTACTGCGGCCAGTAGCAACGATGCTGCCATCACTGCAAACCGCTTCGTGCCGCTGCCAGCGGCCTGGAAGCAAGCCGTTCGTAGCAGCTTCCTCACCAGCACCAACGCTCTCAGCATTGGTAACACCAACGTTTGCAACGGCATTGGTCGTCCGCTGTAACACCACGCCTGAGCGACACGCAACACCGATCAGCAACGGCGAAAGCCGTTGCTGATTTCTTTGTAGTTAACGGTTGTTGTTTCACACCCTTCAGCTGCGCTTACGGTCGATGCACTCGGGTAAGGCGCCGCTTCTCAAGACAGGAGTCTTGTCATGTTCAATCGTTTATCCAAGGCTGTTGCATTACTGTGCAGCGGTATATGCGCGCCGTTGGCAATGGCGGATGTCAACGGTGGCGGCGCTACCTTGCCCCAGCCGCTTTACCAAACGCCTGGCGTGTTGACGGCCGGTTTCGCTCCCTACATCGGTGTGGGTAGCGGCAATGGCAAACGGGCTTTCCTGAGCAATGACTACACCAGATTCGTGGCAGGCGACACCAGCAAGAACGTTCACTGGGCCGCCAGCGATTCGAAGCTCACGTCGACTGAGTTGAGCTACTACAACTCTACTCACAGTGCCACTTGGGGGCCATTGATCCAGGTGCCCTCGGCAGCGACCTCAGTTGCCATTCCGTTCAATAAGGCCGGCACCGCCAATGTCGATCTGAGCGTTAACCAACTGTGCGGGATCTTCTCCGGGCGCCTGACTGACTGGAGCCAGATCAACGGCTCTGGCCGTACCGGTCCAATCACTGTGGTTTACCGCGCCGAGAGCAGCGGAACCACGGAATTGTTCACCCGCTTCCTGCGCGCAAAGTGCGCGGAAACAGGCAGCTTCTCTGTCACCACCCACTTCGCCTCCAGCTACAGCGGCGGGCCGCCGGCCCGTGCGCTAGCGGCCGTTCATAGTGAAGGCGCCATGTATGCAATGAATGCGACTCAAGGTGCTATCACTTATATGAGCCCGGCGTATGCAGCATCGACCTTGGCTGGCCTGGATGACGCCACCAAGGTGGCCCGGGTTGCCGGTGTGTCTCCTGCGCCAGCGAATATTTCGGCAGCTATAGCCGCAATCGCTGTCCCTGCCACCGGTAATCGCTCGAATCCAAACGCCTGGGTGCCGGTATTCGGCGCAACTACCGACACATTTGACCCAAGCGTGGTGCCTTTCCCAACCACCGGCTACCCCATTCTTGGCTTCACCAACGTGATCTTCAGTCAGTGCTATGCCGATATCGGCCAGAGCGCACAGGTGCGTACCTTCTTTGCCCGTCACTACAACGCTTCCTCTGCCGTCAATCACGACGCGGCTATCAGCGCCAATCGTCTGCTGCCGTTACCGGTTGCCTGGAAAACCGCAATCCGCAACAGCTTCCTGACGGCTGCCGACACCTTGAGCATCGGTAACCCTAACGTATGCAATGGCATAGGTCGTCCGCTGTAAAACCATGCCGGGACCAACCCAGGATATCGATCAGCACGGCGCAGTCGTTGCTGATCCTTGCCCAACACCCGTACCGACACAGCCACATGAAATTTTCATGACAACCGTTCGGTCCCGAGCGGCTGTAACCGCCTATCCCCTATAACCAACGCTGGCAGCTTGACAGCACTGCGTTGCGCCCCCTTAGAGCGAACCCGAAAGGATGAGTAGGATGCTGCGCTGCAAACCCCAGACGAACCTGAATGCCCCACGTCGCGATGGCGAGTTGTCGATGTTGCGACTCAAGCCGCTGGCCCAGGCCATTGCCCTGTTGATGGTGGCCGGCAATGCCCACGCAGCGACGGCGTTCAGTTCGGCCTGGTTTGCTGCCAAGGGCGCGCCTCAGGCCGGCGGTGCGGGGCGACCTGCAACGGCGCAGCCAGGCATGCCGCCACCCTTGGCGCAACAGCAACGGGCCAATGCGCAGTTGCAGCGTTCGCTGACCAACCTCAACAACACCGTGGCCGCCATCGCGGCTCAGCAGGCGGCCCAGGCCGCGGGGCGCCAAGCCGCGTTCGGCCAGGTACAGGTCGTGCCTGACGGCTTGGGCGAGGGCGGGCTCAAGGTCGATAACAGCCTGACCCAGGGCTGGCTCAACGCCAAGGGACCGCAGCAGACCCAGGACGGCGGCAAGACTACCGTGAAGATCGAGCAGACCGCCGACAAGGCGATTCTCAACTGGGAAACCTTTAACGTCGGGCGCAACACCACGGTGGATTTCCAGCAGCAATCGGACTGGGCCGTGCTCAACCGGGTCAATGACCCACAGGCGCGAGCGAGCCAGATCCAGGGCCAGATCAAGGGCAACGGCACGGTGATGCTGGTTAACCGCAACGGCATCATTTTCAGCGGCAGCAGCCAGGTCAACGTGCGCAACCTGGCGGCGGTGGCGGCCAACATCAGCGATGAGCAATTTAGCAAGCGCGGCTTGTACGTCGATGCCACCGGCAGCCAACCGACCTTCACTGACGCGGCGGGCAAGGTCGAAGTGCAGCAGGGCGCACTGATCGAAACCCACCGCGCCGCTACTTCCACTGCGGGGGGCGGCTATGCCTTGCTGCTGGGTAGCGAAGTGGAGAACGCCGGCTCCATCATCACCGCCAAGGGCCAAACCACCCTGGCGGCAGGCGACAGCTTCTACATCCGGCGCGGCCAGGGAACCAGCGGCAACCTGCGTTCCACAACCCGTGGCAATGAGGTTGCGACCTCGCTCAAGCCGGGGAGCAGCGCCGGCACAGTGATCAACAGTGGCCTGATCCAGGCCAGCACCGGCGACATCACCCTCACCGGGCACACTGTGCAGCAAAACGGCGTGGCGGTGGCCAGCAGTTCGGTGGACACCCGCGGCACCGTACATTTGCTCAACGCCATCAGCGACAGCAGCGGCAGTGTGACCCTGGGGCAGGGCAGCGCCACCGCCGTGCTGCTCGATGCCGCGGGCGGCAGCGCGCTGGATAGCCAACGCAACGCCGGGCCGGCCGGCCTGGACGGCACGCCGAACAACCTGATCAGCGGCCAGTTCAACAACCTCAGCAGCGTGGTCGACCGCACCGACCAGTCACGGGTCGAGATCGTCAGTGGCGGCAGCGTCGACTTCCAGAACGGCTCCATCACCCTGGCCACCGGCGGCCAGGTTGCGGTCAGCGCGGCCGGTCGCAGCCTGGTGCGCGATGGCGCGGTGATCGACGTGTCCGGCGCCATCGGCGTCAAGGTGGCGATGGAGTCCAATTCCATCAAGGTCAACGTCCAGGGCAACGAACAACGGGATGCGCCGATCAACCGCGAAGGCGGTAAGTTGACCAACAACGATGTGTGGGTGGACGTGCGCGACCTGGTCTACGTCCCGGCGGGCACCAACGGCTACGCCACTGACCGCTGGTACACGGCGGGAGGTCTGTTGGAGGTTGGCGGTTATCTCGGCACCCGTGGGCACAGCGTCGGGGAGTGGGCGGCCCAGGGCGGTACCCTGACGTTCACTGGCAACGACGTGGTGACCCAGCAGGCGGCTCAGTTGAACCTGTCCGGCGGTACCCTGGATGTACAGAGTGGGTACTTGCGCCAATCCTGGCTCAAGGGCGCCAATGGTCGTCTGTATGAGCTGTCCAAGGCCCCGGGCGACATCCTCTACACCGGCATCTACAAGGGTTACGAAGACCACAGCCAGCGCTGGGGCCAGACCGATTACTACTACAACCCGCTCATTGCCCCTCGCGAACGTTTTGAAGCCGGCTACACCGTCGGCCGCGATGCCGGCAAGCTGGTGGTGTCGACCCGCAACGCCGTGCTGGACGGCCAGATCGTCGGCGAGGTCTACCAGGGCGAACGCCAGACCCTGGCGCCCAACCTCAACCTCGACGGCTACCAGCAATCGCAAAACGCCGTGGCCCGTCGGGCGCAATTATGGGTGGGCAACTACACGCCGATCTATGACAAGGCCAGTGGCGTGATCAACAGCGGCCTGAACCCCACCTTCGATCAGGTCACCCTTGGCAAGGTGAGCGACAAGCTTGCTGCGGGGCTGGACCTGACCTCGGCGGTCGGCACTGACCGGCAAGGCAAGCTGGTGCTGGACAATGCGATGCTCAATGGCTTCCAGCTCGGCGCGGTCAAGGTAGCGGCGGCTGAAGGCATCAAGGTCGACGGTGCACTCAAGGTCGCCGACGGCGGCGATATCACGCTCTATGCCCCGCAGGTCGAGGTGAATGCCGACCTGACGGCCCGCAGCGGTCGCATTGCCTTGGGTAACGTGCTCAAACAGGTCAGGACGGATAATTTCCAGATGGCAGACGTCACACTTTCACCCGCCACGGGACAGCGGGCGACGGTCACCTTGGGCGAAGGCATCAAGCTGAACACCGCCGGGCGCTGGAGCAATCTGCTGCTCGACGGCAACGACCGCCAAGGCCTGCCGTTCATCAACGGCGGCAGCGTGTCCGTGCGCAGCAGTGGCGATATTGATGTGCAGCAGGGCAGCCTGATTGACGTCAGCTCCGGTGCTGCCGTGATGGCCGATGGCAAGACTCGCGGCGGCAAGGGCGGTGACCTGACCTTGACCGCGAGTACCGGTGCATCGTCCGGTAACGGTGACTTGAACCTCGAAGGTGAACTGCGCGGTACCGGCGTGAGCGGCGGCGGGACCTTGAAGTTGGCGGCCAGCAAAGTGCTGATCGGCAACAGCGGCACCCCCCTCGAACCTGGCACTCTGCAACTGGGCGGCGATTTCTTCGACAAGGGTTTCTCCGCCTATGACATCACCGGCAACGAAGGCCTCACTGTGGCCGACGGGACCCGGGTCGATGTGACGATGCCGGTGTACCGTTTTGGTGAGCAGGCGTTGAACACCGGCAGCGACGCGGAGCCGGCCGCTGCCTTGCAGCGCTGGACGCCGGAGCTGTATCAGGAAGATGCGGTCAAAGGTGTCCTGACCCAGCGTCGTGCTGCGAGCCTGAGCCTCACCGCTGGCACCGCGAATTCCAGCGCCGCCGACATGGCGCGCACGGTATTGAGCTTGGGCAAGGGCAGTGTGATTACCGTTGATCCAGGCCAGGGCATCGATGTCCGGAGCAGCGGGCAATTGACCGCCAACGGCACGCTTAACGCCTGGGGCGGGCGGGTCAGCCTTACCGAGTTGAGCGTCGATGATGCGGTTCGCGATCAGGTCAATGCCCAGGGCCACGGTCGTTCCATCTGGCTGGGCGAGCAGGCGCTTATCGATGTATCGAGCCGGGCGATGACCGCTCAGGATATGCGCGGCCAGACCTATGGCCTGGTGCGCGACGGCGGGCAGATTGTCATCGGTGGCCAGATTGATGCCGCGAAAGGATCGACGTCTGCCTCCGAGCTGTTTGTGGTGGTGCGTGACGGTGCCCGTCTGCAAGCGGATGGCAGCCAGGCCGTGCTGGATGTCGCTGGCCAGGGGCGCACGTCAGTGGCGAGCAACGGCGGCAGCATTTCCCTGGCGTCGGCCAATGGCTTGTATCTGGACGGCGCATTAAGCGCCCGTTCGGGAGGTGCCGGGGCGGCGGGGGGCAGCCTGTCGGTGGCGCTGGAAACTCCCTACTACCTGAAAAGCGCAGTCGATGGCCGGGTGTTGAACGTGCGTGAACTGGTGTTGGAACAGGTAGCTCAGGCACATCGGCTTGGCGACACGGCTGAAACATCGGCGGATTCGCTGGTCTACGGACACGGTCGGCTAGGCGTCGATCAAGTCCAGGCTGGTGGTTTCGACAATTTGTCCTTGTTGAGCAACGGACTGATGAGCGTCGATGGCAACCTGTCGATGTCCCTCGGACAAAGCCTGAGCCTGTACGCCCGCAGCTTTGGATTGAGTGCAACCGCGCCAGCCAATACCCGGGTCGAGTTCAATGCACCCCATGTGTTGCTGTCTACTGCGACAGGGCTGGCGACCACTCGACCGAGTTTTGAGCCTTACACCCGGCCAGTGGTCGATGGTGGCGGGGTGTCTCTATTGGCGAACAAGGCAGTGTTTTCAGTCAACGCTGATCTGCTGGATGTGCAAGGCAATGTGATGTTCAGCAGCAAAGGCACAGTGAGGCAGGCCGATGGCAGCACAGTGGGAGTTGAGCGCGCAGGTTTCGATCAGGTCCAACTGAGCAGCCGGGGTGATTTGCGATTCCTGGCCGGGTTCTCGAGCGCCGATATGCCTACGGGTTTTACCACTCAGTTGCTGACCCCTTCGGATATGCTGTTGCAAGCGGCCCAGTTGTATCCGGCGACCGGGGTTGGGGCTCGGGTATTGGCGGGGTATGGGTGGGGCACATCTAACGGCACCTCTCTTTACGATCCGACGCGCAGCCTGGTTATCGGGCGAACCACCAAGGCCATACCACAAGTGCCTTATTCGGCATTCGGTCACTTGCAACTGGGCAGTGCGCAGATCGAGCAGGGTGGGGTCGTTCGGGCGCCGTTGGGATTAATTGAAATCGGCACCAATGACATCACTGGCGTCACTGCCCGGGTGGATTTGCTGCCCAACAGTCTCACTTCAGTCAGTGGCCTCGGTCTGGTGCTGCCTTATGGCGGTACCGTCGATGGTCAGAGTTATGAGTACGCGGGCAAGAAGGTGGTGTTCCTGGGGCAAGGGGCTATGCCGTCTGCCAACGGTGATCTGAACATCGGCGTAATTCTGGGCGGAAAGTCTGTAATGGCCCAGGAAGGCTCGGTACTCGATCTTTCCGGTGGCGGTGATCTGCTCGGCGCCGGTTTCATCTCCGGCCGTGGTGGTTCCACCGATGCGCGCTTCAACCCGCTGGTGCAAATCGGTGCCAACGGCGGCTTTACGTTGCCTGGCCTGTCCAGCAACCCGGTCTATGCCATTGTGCCGGGTAATCAGAGTGCATACGCGCCAGTGGCGCCCGAGGGCGGCGCCGTCGACCCGAGGGTTGGCCAGCAAATCACCATCGGTGCCGGTGTGCCGGGGCTGGCCGCGGGTACCTATACCCTGATGCCGTCCACCTATGCCTTGTTGCCTGGGGCGTTCCGGGTGGAGGTCAACGGCCTCGCGGGCCAGGGTTCCACGACGGGTGCGTTGCAGATGCGCAACGGCTCCTGGACCACCGCCGGGGTGCTGTCGGTGGTCAATACCGAGCAGCGCAACAGTCTGTCCAGCCAGGTCATCCTGACTTCGGGCGATGTGCTGCGTCGCTATTCGCAGTACAACGAAACCAGCTACGCCCAGTTCGCTGTAGCCGACGCCGCACGCCTGGGCGTGCCTCGGGCCCTATTGCCGGTGGACGCCAAGACCTTGAAGTTGAAGCTGGCCCCAGGGGCGGGAGACCAAGCGTTCTCCTTCAAGGGCATTGGTAAGTTCGCGCCTCAGAAAGGTGGCTACGGCGGCACTGTCACGGTAGTGGGTAATGTGGGGGGCGCGCTGGAGGTAGTGGCTGATGGACGCGGGGCTACGGCTGGCTTCGAGGGTGTGACACTCAATGCCGAAAGCCTCAATGCGTTGAACGCATCGCGTCAGGTGATTGGCGGCCAGTTCTATACGCTCTATGGTCAGGGCGGAAATTACATCACGCCGACATTTGCAGCGTCGTCCAGGGTGATCTTGCGTGAAGGCGCGACGCTAGCGGCACCGGAAGTTTTCCTGCTGGCCAACGGCGAGTTGTCGATGGAACAAGGCGCGGCCATCAGCACCATCGGCCGTGGCGCGGCGGCCTACGATGCCCGTGACGGTTTTGTCTATGACCTCAATGTGAACGGCCAGAATTTGAGCTTGCTGGCCGCCTCCAACGGCTTGCTCAACGTGCTGGCACCCTCATCGGGCAGCAACGGCACGATCAACATCGGTGGATGCAGCCTGACGCCCTGCAGTGGCGTCACCCGGATTCATTCCGAAGGCAGCATCGCCGCCGCTACCGGGGGCAGCCTGGAACTGGATGATGGAGTGCGCTATGGCACCCGCCACCTGACGCTGGCCCTGAGTAATATCAACGTCGGTACCTCCCCGGCATTGAGTGACGCAGCGGCGCGTAATGTCTTGCCGGCCGGTCTGACCCTGAGCCAGACGGTACTCGATCGCCTGTTGCGCGGGGACACCGAATACGGTGCCCCGGCCCTGGAAACTCTTGAACTGTCGGCTCGTGAGGCGTTGAACTTCTACGGCACTGTCAGTCTCGACACCTATGACTCGGCGACGGGCAAGTCGCGGTTGGCCAACCTGATGCTCAGCACCCCGGCCATTTATGGCGCAGGCGGTGCCAGCGACGTAGCGACCATCCGCACTGCCAACCTGATCTGGAACGGTGCCGTCGGCGCGCCGGGTTCGGTCATCGCCGGCGGGGCCGGCACCGGCGCCGGTCGCCTGGATATCCAGGCCCAGCGCATCGAGTTTGGCTACGGTGAATTCGCCCAGCCGAGCTCGGTCACTTCCCTGGCCCGTCTGGCCCTGGGCTTTGCCAACGTCAACTTCAGCGCCAGCGCGCGTCTGACCGCCAATCACAAAGGCAGCCTGGCGGTCTATCAGACCCAGGGTGCATACGACCCGAAAACAGGTTTCGCCTACAGCGGCGGCAACCTGAATATCCTCACTCCGTTGTTGACCGGGGAAGCCGGTTCGATCAACCGCATCAGCGCGGGTGGGGCGATCAACGTGGCGGGCGCGGGCGCCAAGCCGGGCGCTGTCTCCGGGCTCGGCGGCGAGCTATCTCTCAAGGGCGCGAGCGTCAATCTGGCCAGTGCGGTGGTGTTGCCGAGCGGCAAGCTCACCCTGAGCGCGACCCGCGACCTGACCCTGGCCGATGAGGCGCTGATCGATGTGGCGGGTCGCACGGTGACCTTCAACGATGTGACGCGCTACAGCGCCGGTGGCGAGGTGATTCTGCAAAGCCAGGACGGCGACATCCGCCAGGCCGATGGCTCGACCATCGACTTCTCGGCCCGCAACAACCAGGCCGGCCGACTCAGCGCCGTGGCGCTGGACGGGGCGGCGGGCGTGGTGGACCTGCAAGGGCGGATTCTCGGCAGCAGCACGGGCGAATACGACGCCGGCGGCACCGCCATGCCGTACCTGGCCGGCAGTGTGGAGATCCAGGCCCAGCGCCTGGACGACAGCGGCAGCCTCAGCGAGCAGTTCGCGGCGCTGAACCAGCGGTTGAACGATGGGCAGGTGTTCGGCGCCCGTGGGTTCCAGCTCAAGCAGGGCGACCTGGTGATCGGCAACGGGCTCAAGGCTTCGTCGATCAATGTGTCGGTGGATAATGGCAGCCTGTTGGTCAACGGTAAGGTGGACGCCAGCGGTGAGCGTGTTGGCAGTATTTATCTGGCCGCCGGCAATGCCCTGACCCTGGGCAGCACGGCGGTGCTTGATGCCCATGGCCGACGCCTGCGGGTGGACAGCTACGGCAAGATCATCGACTCACCGAACCGCGCCATCGTGGACCTGACCGCGCGGCAAGGGCTGCTGACCCTGGGCAATGGTGCCCGTATCGACCTGCGCCATGGCACCGAGGTGGCGCTGGGCAGTAAGCCGGGCATGAATGACGGTCGCGCCCGCGGCACATTGCAACTCAACGCACCACGACTGGGCGGGGTTTCAGGCGGCGACGTGGCAATCGATGCCAGCGGCGCCGTGGATGTCCAAGGCGCCCGTTCGATCGCGCTGGTGGCCATGTGGCAATACGACGATGCACCGCTGGTCAACGTACCGGCAGCCAGCGGCAAGCCTTATCAGGTCATCAATCAAGCGTGGCTGGATGATGTGCATGACGACAACACCGCGTTCATCACTCAGGCCCACGACAACGACGATCTGTTGCAGCGCAAACTCGCCGGACTGAACAACAGCCGCTATCGCGATGTATTCCATCTGCGCCCTGGTGTGGAGGTGGTGAGCGCGACGGCCGATGGCGACCTGGTGGTCCAAGGCGACCTGGACCTGTCGCGCTATCGCTATGAGAGCCTCAATCCGCATAACCAACTGGACAATGTCTATGGCTCCGGCGAATCCGCGAGCCTGACGTTGCGCGCCGGGGGTGATCTGAATATCTATGGCAGCATCACCGACGGTTTCGCCCAGCCGCCGGCCAGCAACGACGACAAGGGCTGGGTGCTGTTGCCGGGTATTGATTTTGCGGCGGGCGATATCGTCGTGCCCGGTACCGGCGTGACCCTGGCGGAGGACACGGCGTTTCCGGCCGGCTCGGTGCTCAACTTCGACGTGCCGCTCAAGGGCGCCACTCTGGCGGCGGGGACGCGGCTGCCGGTAGCCGCGACGCTTGATCAACCTTTAGTACTGCCGGCGGGCACGGTGCTTGCCGCGGCGGTGCATGACGCCTTGGGTAATCTGTTGTTCGCCGCCGGCACTTTGTTGGCTTCGACTCAGACCCTTGATGCGGGCACAGTGCTGGGGGCTGGGAGCCTGCTGGGCAGCAGCGCAACCATTGGCAGCCTGATCTGGCCTAAAGGCGTTGCACTGCCAGGCATTGCGGACGCGACCCATGGCTTGACCAACGTCGTGCGTCTCAGCGGTCCCCTGGCATTGAATGTCGGTTCGAAAATTCCTTCAGGTACCGACATCAAGCTGCCGGCGGGTGTCGAGTCGGTGCAGTTGCGTCCGGAAGTGGCGGGCAGCAACTGGGCTATTGCGCCAATGCTGGCCGAGGGGTCGCAGTCCTGGTCGTTGCGCCTGGTGGCGGGTGCCGACACGCAGGCGGCGGACAGCCGGGTCGTGAAGCCTGTGACGGCTGGCGGGGATCTTCATTTGGCGGATAGTCATTACGGTATGTTTGGTGTGCCTAAGGTTGGCGAGATGTTGTGGACCGAAGCAGGGTCATTGGATTTTTTTGGCGACACCAGCATGGCAGGCCAACCGATTGACTTCGAGGCGATTGGTTACCCAGGGCTATGTACTGATTTACCGGATTTTTGTAAGGCCAGCAGTGGATATATCTGGACTGAAGTAGGGGCTATCGAATGGGGGGACCCGAGTCTCGCCGGCCAACCGATTGATTTTGGTGCCATCGGGTATCCGGAATTGTGTACCGACAATCCCTCTTATTGCCAAGCAGTCGGACAAGCCGATTACAAAGCTGGCAGTCAACGCTGGAGCGTGATTCGTACCGGAGCAGCAGACCTTGAGCTGTTCTCGGCAGGCGATCTGAAAATGGATTCGCTATACGGCGTCTATACCGCCGGTAGCTCGGCGAGCACGACTTTTGCCAATGATCCTTACAACCAGCCCAAGGCGCTGGGGGCAGCGGATAAGGTGCTTAACGATTCACTCGGTGAAAACGAGCAATTTGTCGATGGCGGTAGCAACAGTCTTTACCGCGCCTGGTACCCGGATTTTGGCGGCAACCTGACTCTGAATGTTGGCGGTAGCCTGACCGGCAATACAATGGACGTGGTGACTAGCAGCGGTAATACGCGACCCAATCCCGGCGATTTGGGTTATGACACTGCGAATGTCGGAAACTGGCTGTGGCGCCAAGGCAACGGTTCGGTTTATACCGGTACCCAGGCACAACCCACTGCCTGGTGGATCAATTTCGGGAGTTATACCGCAGCACAGGATGGCAAGGCTGACTTGATGGTTGGATTTACGGGGTTTGGTACCTTGGGCGGCGGTAACCTGAATGTCCAGGTCGCGGGCGATGCCGGGGTGATCGATCAGATGGCAGGGAGTCGTCTTGAGACTCGCGGCAACGGTCGCAGTCAAGGATTGGTGCTTGCCGTAGGCAGTACCGGGCGTGTGGGTGCCGATGGCAGTCTGCAATTGACCGGCGGCGGCGATCTCAATCTGCATGTGGGCGGTGCTTTGAATCCCGGGAGTTTGTTCGTGGACGGGCATCTCAACGGTGCGGTCATCAACCTGCGAGGTCACGCACAGATCGATAGCGGTGCCCTCGGTCGTATTGACCTTCAATACGGTAACGCTACCTCGGCGCAATCCCCAGGAGAAACGCGGGCCTACGATTCCTTCAAGTCCACACGAGGATTCGCTACCGGTGGCCTGACCCTCATGCCGGGCGATGCCACCTTCGATTTGACAACGTCGGGCGACCTTGTCGTGATGGATGTTGCCGACCCGGGCCGGGCGCCGATGATGAGCGCCTCTCGCTTCAAGGAGGGTGACAGTAACGGATCGGGATTGAGCTGGTTCACGCTATGGACGGCCAATACTGCGATCGACTTGTGGTCGTCCGGAGGTAACCTGACGCCGTTCACCTCCAGTACCGCAACGGATCTGGCGGTGGTCTACCCGTCTATCCTCAGAGCGGTGGCGGCCGGTGGCAGCCTTTATTATGGGAAGTCTTCAGCGGTATATGAAGCAGGCTACAGCGGAGATAATCGCCCAGCCCTGCTGCTTGCTCCCGGCATCAATAGCGAATTGCAATTCCTCGCCGGCGATTCCATTTACGGCGGCGACATGTCGGTCAGTCGTTCCGGTGCCGCATCGACCGCTTTGGCGACGCCATTGCGGCCAGCCTATGTCGCTTCTGTCGATAACGGCATCAGTATCAAAGTCAGCAATCTTTCGGCCGACGGTAATCCCGTGCGCCTTAGTTCGAACATGCTGCCGCTGCTTGCCTTCGACACCAGCAGCGCTTCCAGCGAATGGGCCCTCAATGCCGATCCTGCTCGCTTCTATGCACTTGAAGGCGATTTGCTGGCAGTCACTACCGGGCGGTCAATGACCTCGGTTTCCACGGCCAGATGGCCGGGGCGAATTGCCTATGAAGGCGCTGGAGCTGTCCGGATGATGGCTGGGCGAGATATCGTCAGCAGCGGGATACCGCTGACCGGATCGCGCAGTGATAACGCCGAAGCGGGGGACTACACCAGCGCCGGCAACCTCTTCATCCACAACAACCCCACCGACATCTCAATCGTTTCAGCCGGGCGCGACATCCTCTACAGCAGCTTCAACGTCGCCGGCCCCGGCTTGCTGGAGATCACTGCCGGGCGCAACATCCTGATGGACGACAAGGTCAGCATCACCAGCATTGGCGCGGTGGTGCCGGGTGATTCGCGCCCTGGCGCAAGCCTGGTGCTGCAAGCCGGCGCCGGCCTCGACGGTGCGGATTACCAGCGCTTCGTCAAGGCCTACCTGGACCCGGCGAACCAGGCCCTGGCCGGTGTGCCCCTGGCGGACCAGGATGGCAAGGTCGCCAAGACCTACGAAGCGGAGCTGGTGAAGTGGCTCAAGGAACGCTTCGGCTTCAGCGGCGATACCGAGCAGGCCCGCAACTTCTTCGCTGCATTGCCGGCCGAGCAGCAGCGGGTGTTTGCCCGCGACGTGTACTTCGCCGAGCTCAAGGCCGGTGGTCGTGAGTACAACGAAGTCGGCGGCGTGCGCCAGGGCAGCTACCTGCGCGGACGAGAGGCGATCGAGCTGTTGTTCCCGACCAAGGATGTGGCGGGCAATGCGATCACCTACAAGGGCGACATCACCATGTTTGGCGGGGCAGGGGTGCACACCGATTTTGGTGGCGGCATCCAGATGCTCACTCCCGGTGGCGGGCAGACGTTCGGCATCGAAGGCAACGCGCCGCCGTCCACCGCCGGGGTCATCACCCAGGGTGAGGGCGATATCCAGTTGTATGCGAAGAACAGCATCCTGCTGGGGCAGAGCCGGATCATGACCACTTTTGGTGGTTCGATCCTCAGTTGGTCGGCTCAGGGTGATATCAACGCCGGTCGTGGTTCGAAGACCACCGTGGTCTACACGCCGCCCAAGCGCCTGTACGACACCTGGGGCAACGTGACCCTGTCGCCGTCGGTGCCGAGCACCGGCGCCGGCATCGCCACTCTCAACCCGATTCCAGAGGTAGCGCCGGGGGATATCGACCTGATCGCGCCGTTGGGCACCATCGATGCGGGCGAGGCGGGGATCCGCGTGTCAGGTAACGTCAACATTGCCGCGTTGACGGTGGTCAACGCGGCCAACATCCAGACCCAGGGCAAATCCACCGGCGTGCCGTTGGCGGCTTCGGTGAACACCGGGGCGATCACCTCGGCCAGTTCGGCGGCGTCCTCGGCCACGCAAGCGGCGGAAGACGTAGCGCGCCAGCAGCAGAACGCAGCGCGGCAGAACCAGGCCTCGGTGTTTACCGTGCAGGTGGTGAGTTTCGGCTCCGAGCAACTGGCGCCTTCGCGTGATGGCGCCAGCCGTGAGGCGCCACGTACCTATGATCCGGCCAGTCCGGTGCAGGTGCTGGGTGCCGGGCCGTTGGACGAGCAGGCGCGGCAGCGGCTGACCGATGAGGAGCGGGGGCGGTTGAGCTTGTAGTGCCTGGCTTGGAACCGAGTTGCCGCCTTCGCGAGCAGGCTCGCTCCTACAGGGTAGTTGGACACTCAGCTACCCTTGTGGCGAGGGGATTTATCCCCGCTGGGCTGCGTAGCGGCCCCCAACCAGACAACTCGGTGTGCCAGTAAGATCAAGGTCCTTGCTTTGGGGCCGCTGCGCAGCCCAACGGGGATAAATCCCCTCGCCACAGCTGCGGCGCTCTCTCAAATGAAGCTTTCATGACAAAAGTTCGGTAGCACATCGCCATTCCCGTCATGCCTGTGTGACGTGTTCGAGGGGGCCTTTCAGGTCGTTTGGAGCCGGGGCGCGAAGCCGGGAGTGAGGCGATGGGGACTATGGAACGTTATTCGAAAGTGGGCATGCAGGAGCTGGACCAGCGGCTGTCGAAGATCGTCGAGGCGGCGCGCAAGCAGCCGGTCTCGGTGTATCGCTACGGTGCGCCGTGGGTCTGGATCGTTTCCCAGGATGACTGGCAGGGCGCGCTCAAGGAAGTGTCCAGCTACATCCCCCAGGGCCACTCCCTGGTGCTGTTACGGCCACAGATCGACGACTTGCTGGCCGAACACCGCGACGTGCTGCAGGGCCTCAACGCCGATGCCGGCATGCTCATCGCGCCGCAGACGGCCATGCACATCCTGCTGCTGCAACTGCTCTATTCGGTGCCCAGCGAGCAGCAACTCTACGAACAACTCAATTACAACCTGCTGTTCCGCTGGTTCGTCGGCCTGGACCTGAACCAGAAGGTCTGGAGCTTCAACGTGCTGAGCAAGGACCTCGCCACGCTGCTGGGCGATGCGCGGGCGGTGCGGCTTATCCAGAAAATCATCGGTGAAGTGTTCTGTGGCGCCTTGCTGCAAATGCCCGAGTTCTCCTTGAACTTTGCGCTGCTGCACACCTGGCTGGCCCGGCACGCCACGACATCGACCGCAAGCAATTGAGCCGTACTTTGAATTCAGGGGGTTGTGTGGAGCATTTTTTCAAATCGCGGCCGGCGCTGTGGGGCTGGCTGCTGTTGGCGGTCGGGGGGCCGTCGGCATTCGCGGCAGAAGGAGCGCCGGAAGCCGAAGCGGCGCCGGCTCGCCTGGTGGACGTCAACGAGTACTTCGTGCGCGGCAACACTGTGCTGGATGCTCGCGCGATCGAGGAAGCGGTGTATCCGTTCCTTGGCCCGCAAAAGACTCTGAATGACATCGAAGGCGCCCGCGAAGCCCTGCAAAAGGTCTATCAGGCTCGCGGTTACCAATCGGTGTTCGTCGAGTTGCCGGAGCAGAAAGTCGAAGACGGCATCGTCTACCTGCAAGTCAGCGAGACCAAGATCGGCCGCGTGCGGGTGGTCGGTGCCAAGCACTATTCGCCGGTGGAAATCCGCGAAGATGTGCCGGCGCTCAAGGAAGGCGAGGTGCCGGACTTCGCCCAGGTCCAGACCGAGCTGGCGCAGTTGAACAAGACCCCGGGACGCCAGGTCATGCCGCTGGTGCGCGAAGGCCAGCGGCCGGGCACCATGGACGTGGATTTGCAGGTCGAGGACCAGGATCCCTGGCAAGCCAGCCTGGGCCTGAACAACGACTACAGCGCCGATACCGAGAAGCTGCGCACGGTCGCCAGCCTCGGCTACAACAACCTCTGGCAACTGGGCCACAGCATTTCGCTGACCTTCTTCACCGCGCCCCAGGACACCGAAAACGCCAAGGTCTGGTCGGGTTCCTACACCGCGCCGCTGAGCGAGCGCTGGAGCGTGCAGTTCTCCGGCTACCAGTCCGACAGCAACGTGGCGACCGTCGGCGGCAGCAATGTGTTGGGCAAGGGCCATTCCTACGGCGTGTCGGCGATCTACAGCCTGCCGTCCAGTGGCGCATGGGCCAACAGCTTTTCGGTCGGGGTGGATTTCAAGGACTTCGACGAAGAGCTCAACCTGGGCGGCGCCAGCGACAAGGCACCGCTCAAGTACGCGCCGTTCACCTTCGCCTACAACGGTTTCCGCTACACCGAAACCAGTCAGTTGGGCCTGGGCCTGAGCCTGGTGGCAGGCACCCGTAGCCTGCTGGGTTATGGCAGCGACGACGAGGAGTTCGACTACAAGCGCTACCGCGCCAGCCCAAGCTTTGCGGTGCTCAAGGGCGACGGCAATTACACCTTCACGTTTGGCAACGACTGGCAGACCGCCTCGAAGGCCGCCTTCCAGCTGGCCTCCGGGCCGCTGGTCTCCAACGAACAGTTCTCCGCCGGCGGTGCCACGTCGGTTCGCGGCTACCTGGCCGCCGAGCGCACCGCTGACGACGGCTACCTGTTGTCCCAGGAGCTGCGCACGCCGTCGCTGGCCAAGTTTCTCGGCAGCTATGTCCAGGAGTGGCGCTTCTATGCCTTCGCCGAGGGTGCGCAGCTGTACCTGCGCGACGAACTGCCCGACCAGGATCCCGACTACAGCCTCGCCAGCGTCGGCCTCGGCACCCGCGCAAGCCTGAGCAAATGGCTGTCCGGGAGCCTCGATTGGGGCTTTCCGCTGCTCGACGGGCCGAACACCACGAAACAGGAATCGCGCCTGCACTTCAACCTGCAAGCGACGTTTTGAACCCAGGAGTCATGTCCATGCAACGCTTATTCATACCGCTGTTGATCTGCCTGGGGCTGCTGCTTCCGGCGACCGCCAACGCCTGGTGGCAGGACGATTGGCACTACCGCAAACAGATTTCGGTGGACACCACGCCGCAAGGCGCGGCCATCGCCCAGGCCTTGGGCCGCACGGCGTTGCTGGTGCGCCTGCACACCGGCAACTTCACCTTCGACGGGGTCAAGGAGGATGGTTCGGACCTGCGCTTCGTCAGTGCCGACGACAAGACCGTGCTCAATCACCAGATCGAGAGTTTTGATCCGCTGATGGGCATGGCCCTGATCTGGGTCGATGTGCCGAACGTGGAGGGTGGCCAGCGCCAGGATCTGTGGATGTACTACGGCAACCAGAAAGCCCCGGCCACCGCCAGCGGCCAACTGGCCTTCGATCCGGACTACACCGCGCTGTATCACTTCGATGGCGCCACCGGCATACCACCCCGGGACACCACGGCTTACGGCAACAACGCCCAGGGCGCGGCGGGCGTGAGCATCGACGGCGTGATCGGCCGGGCCCTGCAGTTCAACGGCCAGCCACTGTTGCTACCGGCCAGCCCGTCGCTGCAACACACCGCTGGGGCCGCGTTCACCTTCAGCACCTGGCTGCGCCAGGACCAGGCCAGCGGCGAGCAAATCGTCCTGGCCCGTCGCGAAGCTGCCGCCAGTCTGTTGGTTGGGGTCAACCAAGGGGTGCCGTTCGTAGCGATCAATGATCAGCGTGCGGTCTCGACCCAGCCGCTGAACCCCGGCCAATGGCAGCACTTGGCATTGACCGCCTCGGGTGATCGAGTCGTGCTGTACGTCAACGGCCGCGAAACCGCGAGCCTGGCGCTGGCGATGCCGGCGTTCAATTCGCCGATCGCCTTGGGAGCAGACGTTGCCGCCGGCACCTTCGCGCCGTTCAGCGGGGCCATGGACGAGGCGCGCCTGTCCAAGGTCGCCCGGCCCGCGCCGCTGCTCCTGGCCGATGCCAACGCCCAGGGCGCCGAATCGAAACTGGTGGCCTACGGTGTCGATGAAGAACAATCCGGCTTCGGTTTTGGCAGCCTCGGTTTCCTGCTCAACGCCGTGCCGCTGGACGCCTGGGTAATCATCGCCGTGCTGGTGCTGATGATGTTCCAGTCGTGGGTCATCATGATCCGCAAGAACCGCATGGTCAGTCGTCTCAGTGCCGCCAACGAAGCGTTCCGCGAGCAGTTCGCCCGGATCGGCACGCGCCTGGAAATGTTCGCCGACGACCAGGAACTTGCCCAGCGCCTGCAACACTCGTCCCTCTGGCGCCTGTACCTGGTGGCGGTCAAGGAGATCCGTACCCGCCGCGAGCAGGGCGCCGACACCTCGACCGTCTCGGCCGCCACTATCGAGGCGATCCGCTGTTCCATGGACGGCGTGCGCACCCGCGAAAACCAGGCGCTGAGTTCGAAACTTTCGACCCTGTCCAACGCCATCGCCGGCGGCCCGTACATCGGCCTGCTCGGCACCGTGCTGGGGATCATGGTGGTGTTCCTTGGCACGGCCATGGCGGGTGACGTCAACATCAACGCCATCGCCCCAGGCATGGCCGCCGCGTTGCTGGCCACCGCCATGGGCCTGTTCGTCGCGATCCCGGCGCTGTTTGGCTACAACCGCCTGATCACCCGCAACAAGGAAGTCAGCGCCGACATGCGGGTGTTCGTCGACGAGTTCATCACACGCCTGGCGGAGATGCACGGCGAAGGCCAGTCCGGTGAAGCGGCTCATCGCCGAGACCATCACGTCCAATCGTCCGTACCGGCCTGAGGAGCATCGCCATGGCTAGCGTAAATACGTCACACGATGACGACGATGATGCAGCGGTCGACAGCATCAACGTCACGCCGCTGGTGGATGGATGTGCTCATGGTGGTGCTGGTGATGTTCATCCTCACCGCCACGGCGCAGGTTTCGGGCATCCAGATCAACCTGCCCAAGGCCAGCGCCTCGGTGTCGTTGTCGGAGGCCAAGACCAAGGCGATTTCGGTGAATGACGGCGGCCAGGTATTCCTCGATGCCTACCCGGTGACCCTGGCCGAGCTTGAGGAGCGCCTGCGCATCGAGAAGGCCCAGAGCCCGGACTTCCCGGTGATCGTGCGCGGCGACGCCACGGTGCAGTACCAGAAAGTCATCGAAGTGCTGGACCTGTTGCGGCGCCTGGAACTGTCCCAAGTCGGTCTGGTGACCGGCAAACCGAGCCAGGGCTGATCATGACCGCCAGACTTCCCGTCAACCCGCCCCCCGTGAAGCGCTCGCCGCTGCGCCTGCTCAAGTGGGCCGCCGGCCTGGCGCTGGCTGGCCTGGCGGCGTGGCTGCTGTGGCAATGGGCCAACGACATGAGCGGCGTGCGCCGTGAAGCGCCGAAGGTGCCGACGATTATCCCGCTGCCGCCGCCACCGCCGCCGCCCCCGGAAAAACCCAAGGAGCCGGAACCCAAGGTCGAGGAAAAAGTGCCCGAGCCCGAACCGACCCCGGAGCCCGAAGAGGTCAAGCCCGAGGAAGAAGCGCCGCCGTCGCCGGTGGATGACCTGGCCAACCCGATGCAGATGGACGGTGACGCCCAGGCCGGCAATGACGCTTTCAACATTGGTGCGGGCAAGGGCGGCGGCATGGCCGGGGCAGGGGGCGGACGCCTCGGCAACGGCACCTACAGCCAGTTCCTGGCGTTCACCTTTCAGCGCTTGCTGCGGGAGAACCCTGACTTGCGCAGCCTGGCGTTTTCGCTGCAGGCCGATGTCTGGCTCAGCGCGGTGGGGGAGATCACCCGTGTCGAGCTGGTCAAGTCCAGCGGCAACCCGCAGGTGGATGAGCAAGTGATCGCCGCCCTGCGTGCCGCGCCGCATCTGAGTGAACGGCCTCCGGCCTCCCTGACTTTGCCCGTGCGCCTGTCCTTGCAGGGACGGCGTCCGGGTTAACCCGAATTCTTGAAAGTTTGCCAACAGGAGTTGTGTGCAGATGATTGCCAATGTGAATCGATTGTCGTGGGCGGTCGGCCTGGTTGTCTTGAGCCTGGCCGGGCACGCGTCGGCAGCCCCGGCGCCTTCGGAAAACGCCACGATCAATCTGATCCGCCTGCTGGTGCAGCAGGGCGTACTGAAGCAGGACCAGGCCGATGGCCTGATCGCCCAGGCCGAGCGCGAAGCCGTGCAGGCCCGTCAGGCTGCCACTGCCGTTGCCGCCGCACCCGCCGGTGCGCCCGGAGACGTGCGGGTGCAGTACGTGCCGAACATCGTGCGTGAGCAGATCCGCGACCAGGTCAAGGCCGAAGTCATGGCCACCGCCAAGAAGGAAAACTGGGCCCAGCCCAACACTTTCCCGGATTGGGTCTCGCGCATCAGTTTTGATGGCGATATCCGCCTGCGGGACGAGTCGCGCTACTACTCGGGCACCAACAGCAACCAGATCGTCGACTTCGCTCGCCTCAACGACCGCGGCCCCTATGACGTCAACCCCAACAGCAGCTCGAACCTGCCGCCCTTGCTCAATACCCGCGAGGACCGCGAAAACCTCTTCCGCCTGCGGGCGCGCCTGGGCATGAAGGCGGTGATCGCGCCCGAGTGGACCGCGGGCATCCGTATCGGCACCGGCTCGGATAACAATCCGGTGTCCACCACCCAGACCCTCGGTGGCGGCTTCGGCAAGAAAGACATCTGGCTCGACCAGGGTTACCTGACCTGGAAGCCCTCGGATGAGTTGACCCTGACCGGCGGGCGTATCGCCAATCCGTTTTATTCCACCGACCTGCTGTACTCCGGCGACCTGAACTTCGATGGCGTGGCGGCGATTTTCAACCGCAAGCTCAGCCAGGACTTCGGCCTGTTCGGCACCGTCGGCGCGTTCCCGGTTGAGTACACCAACGACACCAGCACCAGCAACGGCACGGACAAGGAAGAGAGCGACAACAAGTGGCTGTACGGCGCGCAACTGGGTGCCAACTGGGCCATCAACGACAGCAACCGCGTCAAGGGTGCGCTGGCCTATTACCGCTTCGACGACATCGAAGGCCAGCGCTCGTCGCCATGCGAGCCGTGGGCCGGTGACCCGGGCTGCGACACCGACGGCTCGCGCGTGGCGTTCATGCAGAAGGGCAACACGGTGTTCCTGCTGCGCGACATCACGCCCAACCCGCTCAATCCGTCTGCCACGCCCCAGCCGCAATACGTCGGCCTGGCCTCGGAGTTCAACCTGCTGGACCTGAACCTGGCGTGGGACACCGATCTGCCGGAAGACTTGAAGCTGCGCAGCCAGGCGCATTACGTGCACAACCTCGGTTATGACGAAGGTGAAATGCGCAAACGTTCGGAAGGGCAGTTCGCCAACAACCTGGATGAGAACGGAGAGGTGGAGAGCGGCGCCAACGCCTGGATGCTCCAGTTCACCCTGGGTAACTCGCTGGAGCTCAAGCGCCAGGGCGACTGGAACATGTTCGCCGGCTACAAGTACATCCAGCCGGACGCCTTGCCGGACGGCTTCAACGATTCCTCGTTCCACTTGGGCGGCACCAACGCCAAGGGCTATTTCCTGGGCGGCAACTACGGCCTGGCGAGCAACGTCTTCGCCACCGGGCGCTGGCTGAGTTCCGAAGCGGTGTACGGCGCGCCGTACGACATCGATGTCTTGCAGCTTGAAATCAACACGCGCTTCTAAGCGCCGGGAGGCCTCATGAAAAGGCGAGCCATCAACCCATGTCCTGCCGCGTTGCTGCTGGGCCTGCTGCTCAGTCCGGTATTGATCGGCAGCGCCTACGGCGAAGGCCTGGAAGAGCGCCTGCGCACGCAACTGCGCAGCACCACCGCCCAGTTGCAGACGTTGCAGAGCGAACAGGCCCAGGCCAGTGTCGCCCGCCAGGCGGCGGAAAACCGCGCCAAGGAAGCGGAGGCGCAGGTCAAGCGCCTGACCGCCGAGCTGGCCAAGGCGCAAGGCCTGGCCGAACAACTGGCCGGGCGCCAGGAAAGCCTGCAAAGCCAGGCCCAGGCCCAAGTCGCGGCCAGCCACGAGCAGATCGGCAAGTTCAAGAAGGCCTACGACGAGCTGCTGGTCATGGCCCGGGGCAAGGAAACCGAACGGGCCCGCCTCGAAGCCCGGTTGCATGAACGTGACACACAAGTGCAGCAATGTTCGGTCAAGAATCAGCAGATGTACGACGTCGCCAAGGAACTGCTGCACGCCTACGAAACCATCGACGTGACCGACATCATGAAGATCCGCCAGCCGTTCGCCGGCAAGGCCCGGGTACGTTTCGAAGAGTTGGCCCAGGGTTTTGGCGATGATCTCTACAAGAACCGTTTCGATGCGCCCCAGGCCTCGATCACCCATTGATAGCGCAAGGAAGAACCAACATGACTTCATTGATTGAACACGTCACCGCCGCGTCCCTCACCGAGGTGTTGCAAGCTGCAGGTTATCGGGTTAACGAAACCGAGCAGAACGGTATCGTGCAACTGCTCAGCGCCAGCCAGGGCATCGGTTATGCCGTGCGCTTCGGCAATCCGACGCCGACGCCGGGCCAATACCTGGACTTCACCTTCAGCTGTGCCTTGCGCGTGCAGGGTGAATTGCCGGCCGGGCTGGCGGAGCTGTGGAACGCCTCGCGACGCTTTGCCCGGTTGTCGGTACAGGGCGAATTCCTGGTGATGGAAATGGATGTGGTTGTGGCGGCCGGTGTCAGCGCCGAGCACCTGCGCAGCAACCTGGAACTGTGGGACCGGTTGCTTCAGGAATTCATCGTCTACCTGCGCGAGTTCAGCCAGAACGCCGCCCGCCTGCACACCGGCGCCGAGCCCGCTGAAGCCGCGCAGGAGGAGGCCGCCGCACTGTGAAAAAGCCAACGTTTGTCATCAGTGCCGCAGCGCTAGGCCTGGTCGCCGTGGCTGTTGCCCTCGGCTTGCGTCCCGGCAACGATCCGGTGGCGGCGGTGCAATCGGTCAGCGTGGCGACAAGCGAGTCGCCGAGCCTGGCGCGGTTGGGCAGCCAGCAGGTCAGCCCGGAAGAACTCAAGGCGTTGCTAGCGGCGCTTGCCCCCGAGGTTCGCCAGCAGATGCGCGGCAACCGCGCCGCACTGGAGGGCTGGATCCGCGCAAGGCTGGCGGAAAAAGCCGTGCTGGAGCAGGCCGATGCCCAAGGCTGGCGTCAGCGCCCGGAGGTCGAACGCCAGATGCGCGCTGCGACCGAGCAGATTGTCTTTCGCGATTATCTGCAGTCGGTCAGCCAGGTGCCGGCCGGGTATCCCAGCGAGGATGAGCTGAAACAGGCCTACGAAGCGGGAAAAGCCAACTGGACCGCGCCGGCGCTGTACCGGGTCAGCCAGATTTTCCTTGCGGCGACCGAGCCACAGACCGTCGAGGCGGTGCGCCGTCAAGCCGTGGAGCTGAGCAAAAAGGCTCAGGCCGCGCCGGCTGAATTCGCCGCGCTGGCCAGCCGTTATTCCCAGGACCGCGCCAGTGCCGAGCGCGGCGGCGACAGCGGCTTCCAGCCGTTGCAACAGCTGGTGCCGACGGTGCGCGAGGCGGTGGCGCGGTTGAAGGTAGGCGCGGTATCGGACCCGGTGCAGAGCGCGGCGGGCTTTCACGTGATCAAGCTCACCGAGCAGCAACCGGCGCGGGAAGCGACTCTGGATGAGGTCCGCGAGCGCCTGACCCAGGCCTTGCGCGCCCAGCGCCAGGAACAGATCGCCAAGGCCTACCTGGACGGCATGCTCGACACCGCGACGTTGAGCATTGATGGCGCGCAGTTGAGCAAGGTGCTGGAGGAGGTTCGGTAGCTGGTTTATCGGGACTGCTGCGCAGTCCAGCGGGAGCAAGCTCCCTCGCCACGCTTAATCGTTTTTCTAATGACAGGGAGTCACTCATGCCTTTCATAGAGCCCGCAGGACGCCAGGCTGTCACCGCATACCGCGCGCCCTTGCGCGCGCCTGAGCCCTGGTTGGCCTTGGCCGCTGGCATCGAGCCCCAGGTAGCGCAGTGTTTTCTGGTCAGCGCCCGTTGCGGCTGTTTCATGCAGGCGTCCCGCAGCCTGAACGTCAAGGCCACCTGGCTGCGCAAACAGTTGGCCCAGCTGGAAGCTCGCTTGCAGCGATCGCTGTTCAGCTTCCAGGGCAGCACCCTGGCGCTTACCCGCGAAGGACGGCAATTGCAGGCGCGCTTGCTCGCCCTGGGCGAGGACGATCCGCCAGCGCTGGCCGATCAACCGCTGATTCGCCTTGCAGTGGCCGAGTCGATCCTGCATGACATTCTGGGTCGTGACCTGATCTCGTTGCTGCGCCGCAACGCCAGCGTGCGCTTGCAAATCATCACCCTGGACAGCGAACTGGCGCTGCAGGCGGTCAGTGCCGACTTGGTGCTGTGGCTGAGTGACGGGCAGGAATCGACGCCGGGGCCGAGCGTTGCGACACAGCCGCCGGAGCGGCTGGCGCGGCTGGACTATCTGCCGCACATCGCCAAGCGTTATTCCCGTCCGGCCAGTCGTCCGCGCCGGTTGGAAGAGCTGAACGACTACATGTTGGTGCAATGGCAGGCCGACAGCCAGGTGGGCAGTTTCACGCCGTGGAATACCCTCGTCGAGCAACGGCGCGCCGGCGTGGTGCAAGTGCAATCCTATGAGTTGATGCTGGAAATGATCCGCTGCTGCGCCTGCATTGGCCTGTTGCCGCAATACATGAGCCATTTCGATCGCGGCCTGCTCGCCTTGCCGGGGTTGTTTGAGCAGCCGATGCAGCGCCACCTGTGGATGGCGGTGAGCACCGAGGCCCGGCCAGTGCCGCAGGTGCAGATGCTCATCGAACTGATCCGCCACACGCTGGATGAGCGCAGGGAATGGTTCCGGGCTTGAAGCACATGGATTCGCGCCAAAGCAGCTTCAAGCCGTGATCGGCAATTCGATGAGATTGGGACGGCCCGAGCGAATACCGTCCTCGACCGCCCCGGCAATGTCGCTGGCTCGCTCGACCCTGCGCGAGGCAATCCCCAGGGCAGAAGCGAGGGCCAGGAAGTCGATGGCCGGGTCGCGGATGTCCATGCCGATGAACTGGTTGGTGCCGGCACTGCGGTAGTGCGCCTGGTTACGCGCGTAGTTTTTCAGGATGTTGTATTCGCCATTGTTCATGACCACGAAAGTCACCGGCAAACGCTCGTGGGCAGCTGTCCACAGCGCTTGGGGTGAATACATCGCCGAGCCATCGCCGACCAGACAGACCACCGGGCTGCGGTCCAGGCCAAGGGAGGTACCGACAGCCGCCGGCATGCCCCAGCCGAGGATGGCGCTACGGGTAAACAGGTACTGGCTGGCCGAATGTGAATCCAGGCAAGCACGCACGTGAGGGATGGTGACCGGCGCTTCGTCGACGATCCAGACGTCAGGGCCGATGGCCCGGACAGCTTCATGGGCCGCCACGAAAGGCGTGGTCACCGGCGTATCGAATTCACGGCGCGCGCGCTCGGCCACTTCGACTCGACGGTTATTGCGCTCGTGCGCAGCGACATTTCGCAGCATCGCGATTGCCTGGCTGTGCGGGGCCAGTTGTTTATCCAGTAATGGCAGCAGCAGCTGCAACGACAGCTTTATGTCGCCTATCAATCCCAGCGCCGTTTCATGGACCCTGCCCAGTTGGTGGCCATCGCCGGTCAACTGAATGAGGTGGCAGTGAGGAGGAATCGCCGGGCCGTCCGAGTATTGGTAGCTGATCAGCGAGTGGCCGCCGAGAAGCAGCACAGCGTCGAATTCAGCGAATGTTTGCCTGATGTCGGCAGCCTTGGGCGCCAGGGCGCCTAGCCATTGCGGATGAGCGGTGGGGAACGGGATATGCCCGGGCCAGGAGGGCCCGAACACCGGCGCGCCGAGTGCTTCGGCGAGCCTCACCGCTTCCCCTTGCGCATTCGACTGGAACACCTCTTCACCGACGATCATCGCCAGCCGGCCCGGGGTAACCGTCGATAAAGCGTCAGCCAATGGCTCGATTGCTGCGGTCACCGCCCCCCGTTCGATTCGCGACGGCTGGCCAGCACCGGTATTCGTGTGCTGCTCCATCACGTTGATCGGCAGCGAAAGGAAAACCGGGCCGGTCGGCCCTGTGCGACAGTCCTGAAGAGCACGGCGCAGCAGCATCGGGATATGTTCCGGATGCTGGATTTCTTCCGCCCACTTGACGCTCGGCCGGGCGAGGCTGACCAGATCACCGTGAAGCAGCGGATCGGTCACCCCATGGCGGGTGTCTTGCTGGCCCGCGGTGATCACCAACGGCGTGTTCGCCATCTTCGCGTTCAGGATGGCGCCCATCGCATTGCCAAGCCCACCGGCCGTGTGCAGATTGACGAAAGCAGGACGCCCGGACGCTTGCGCATAACCGTCGGCCATCGCCACGACGGAGGCTTCCTGGAGGCCGAGCACGTAGTGAATGTCATGGACGCCCGAGAGCGCATCGAGCAACGGCAACTCGGTTGTCCCCGGATTGCCGAAGACATGGCGAACGCCTTCACTGCGTAGCACCTCCACGAACAGGTCCGCGCCGCGTTGCCCACGGATGCTGGACGGGACACAGGGGGTTGAGGGCATGGCGCGAAACCTCAATTGGCTGGAAGAAATAATTTACCCTGCTTTTGTGGCTATCGGTATGCCGGCTAAAACTGGCGATACGACTTGCTTGCCCTATTGCGTAATGCGATAAAGCGTTTTTCGGTTCTGTTTCGGTACATATTTTCTTCATCAGGCCGACATCGTTTGATATCCAAGAGCGCAATCGTCAATGCCTGATCGTAAAGCCAGCCTTCTTTTTGCCGCCGCCACCGCAACGGCCGTCATGGCCGTCACCGCGGCGGTGGGGCCGATCACGTTGTTCTGGACCAATGAGACGCGTCTGGAGCGCAACGTGGTCGAGTCGCAGATCGACCGAATCCGCAACGTCCAGGGGTTGCTGGTCGACGCGGAGACCGGCGAGCGTGGCTACGCCTTGACGGAAAAGGACGACTTTCTACAGCCGTACTATGTCGCCGTGTCTCACTTGCCTCCTGCCATCAAGAGCCTGCGAAGTGCCTATCAAGGGGATCCGGCCGAAGAGGTTGCGCGTGTCGAAGCATTCATCCGGCACGCCGAGCTGAAAATGGTCCACCTGGACAGGGTCGTGAAGCTGGTCAGCCATAGTGGCAATGATGCGGCCGAGGCCGAGATCGCCGCGGGTGGCGGCAAGGAACTGATGGACACCGTGCGCGCCTTGAGTGCGGAGCTCATTGCTGACGAAACCGAGGAGCTTGTGGCGCTCGAACGCCAGCTTTTGAGCAACATTCGCTGGGCGGTCGCGATTTCAATCCTCAGTTTCATCGTTACCCTGGGGTTAGGACGTTTCATCTACCTGTCCATGCGCAGCAGTGTCCGCCGTCAATCGGAGTCTGCCGTGGCGGCTAACCTGGCCAGCGATCAATTGAGCCTGAGCCTGGCGCGTTTGAAACGCCGAAATGGCGAGATTGGGCTTCTCGCGGAAATGGCCAGGTTGATGCAGACGGAGTTGTCCCAGAAGGAAACGCTTCAGTTGGCCAGTACTTACTGCCAAAAGTTGATACCTGCAAGCGAGGGGGAGTTCTTCCTCTATCGCAACTCGGCTGATGTCCTGCAACACGCGGCAGCGTGGGGACAGGCCGAGGAAAAGGGCACCGATGCGATACTCAACCCCAAGGATTGCTGGGCGATCAGGCGGGGACGCTGGCATTTGTCGGTGCACAACCACGATCTTCGCTGCCCTCATTACCCAGCAGCGTCTGGCACTGACCCAGTGACTGATTGCTGTCTTCCGTTGATGGCTTACGGTGAAATCCTCGGCCTGTTGCATATCCGTCAAATCGGCTTGCGCGACCTGTCCGAGGAGGGCCTGCAGATCGCTGAAGCCGTGGCGGAACAAACGGCGCTGGCGTTGGCGAATGGCCGCATGCGCCAAGTGTTGGAAACCCAGTCCATAAAGGACCCGCTGACCGGGCTGTACAACCGCCGTTTCATGGACGAGACGCTCAACCGCGAGCTGGTGCGCGCCGAGCGCAACGGGGCGTGCCTGAGTGTCGTGATGATCGACCTCGATAACTTCAAGCAGTTGAATGACTCTTACGGCCACTCGGCAGGCGACGCCGTGCTGCGTGCGGCTTCCGCCTTGATCGTGCAATCGCTGAGATCCTCCGACATTGCCTGCCGATTTGGCGGGGAAGAGCTGATCATCATCCTTCCGGACTGTCCGCCCGAAGGTGCTGTGGCCCGAGCCGAATCCATACGGGTCGCTCTGGAAGAGATGAGTCTGGTTGACCACGGCCAGACGCTCACTGCGACTGCTTCATTCGGTGTGTCCTCCACACAAACCTGCGGGGCCAATCAGAATGCACTGTTGAAAGCCGCTGACTCGGCGCTTTACGCGGCCAAGCGTTCTGGAAAGAACCGGGTTGAATCCTGGCCCTTGTCAAAAAGGTGAGCCGCAAAGCTTGCGCCAGCGTCGCTGCCTACAGGTCGTAGGTGGCGCGGATAGCTTCCACGGCCCGCTCACCGATCACGACGCAGGGCGCCATCGTGTTACCGCTCGTGACATGGGGCAGGATGGACGCATCGGCAATGCGCAGGCCCCGGACTCCGTAGACGCGCAATTGACTGTCCACCACGGACATCGCGTCCCGGCCCATCTTTGCCGTACCGCACTGGTGCCAGTAGGTCACCGCAGCGTTGCGAGCATAGTCTTCCAACCCTCGGGTGTGCAGTTTTCCAGGCAGGCTTTCACCCTTTACCAAGCCCTTGAACGGCGTCTGGGCACCCAGCTCCTGGACGAAACGAAGGTTTTCCAAGGCGTTGCGCCGATCGGTCGGATGCGACAGGGTGTTGGGTTGAATGATCGGAGCATCGCTCACATCCGGGCCGCTGAGCGTGATCCGCCCGCGACTCTGCGGGTGGGCAAGGCCAGCGAACATCGTCCAGCCATGGGCGGGAACGCCGAGTGAGGCGGTCTCTGCGCTGGGCACTGGAAATTCAACCTGGCAGTGGAACATGTCCGGAAGATGCAAGGCGCTTTCGCTGCTCCAGTAGAGGGTCGCCTCCGAGCCGCCGTAACCCACCGGTTGTGGCCTCGCGTATTCGAAGATAACCGCAAAGGACACGTGGTCCTGATGGTTGGCGCCGACGCCGGGCAGGTGCTGGACGAGCGCAATGCCATGGTGCTGCAATTCATCCTCCGGCCCCACGCCTGACTGCATCAGGACCTTGGGCGTGTTGACCGCGCCCAGCGAAAGAATCACTTCGTGATCGGCGTAGAAGCACTCGGCCTGGCCATTGCTGATGGTCTGCACGCCGATGGCGCGTTGCTCGCTGAAGAGCACCCGGCTGACAAGCGTATCGGTCAGGACGGTGAGGTTGGGCTGGCCACAGCGTGGAGCGACGTAGGCGCGGTAGATCGAATGACGCCGGCCATCCTTGACGATGAGATCGTTCAAGGCCGCACCTCCGCGACCCTCCATCATGGCGCCGTTGGGGTTTTCAAAGGTGGGGATACCCATTGCGGCAGCCGCACTGAGCATGGCGGTCGCAATCGGTTGGGCGTCCCGGACAGGCGCAACATGAACCGGTCCGCCGCTACCGCGACGCAGCGGATCGGCGATGCCCCGATAGTCTTCCACGCGTTGATAGATCTGCAGGACCGAGGCGTAGCCCCAAGCAGGATCGCCGCTGTCGGTGGCGAAGTCTTCCCAGTCGTTCTTATGGCCTCGGGCCCACAGCATGACATTGACGCTGGACCCGCCGCCCAACCCGCGTCCCATGTTCAGCGGCATCTTCCTGCCGTTGAGATGAGGGTTGCTTGCTCCCACAAAGTTCCAATCGCGCTCGCTGCCCAGGTTCAACGGCCAATGCTGCGGTTCCAGCACATGGGGATGCTCATCGCCGCCGCCGGCCTCGATGAGCAATACCTGGACCTCGGGATTCTCGGCCAGCCGTCCTGCCACGACGGAACCGGCAGTCCCCGCCCCGCAGACAATAAAGTCGTAATGGTGCTTCTTCAGGGCGGGATTCACGGGCATGAGCGGGCTTCCTTTGCAGGGTTCCTGTTGTCGAGTTCAGCGCAGCAGCGGCGTGAGTTACTGGCTCTTCTGTACAGCCTGGATGATGACTTTAGCGACGTCTGCCGGGCGTGATTGCTGTGGCACGTGGCTGGCTTCGATTTCGCTGACCTTGGCGCCGATCTTCTTGGCGAAAGCCCTTTGCAGATCCGGCTGGATCATCCGGTCTTCCTTGGCCACGATGTACCAGCTTGGCTTGCCGTTCCAGGCAGCGGCGCTGGTCTTGTCATCGAAGGCCGAGGCGCGGATCGGCCCTTGCGTTGCAGCCATTACCGCGGTTTGTGCGGGGGGAAGATCCTGGGCAAAACCGCGAGCCATGCCCTCGGTGGTCATATAGAGGAAGCCGTTCTTGTCGGCGGCGATGTCTTTCACGCCGGACGGAGCCGGGTACTCCTTGCCCAGGTCCTTGACGGCTTGACCGGCATCCGGAGCAAACGCGGCGACGTACACCAGGCTGCGGACTTTCTTGTCGGTGCCAGCCTCGCTGATGACGGTGCCGCCCCAGGAATGGCCGACCAACACGACGTCGCTCTCCTGGTTGTTCAGTACACGCTGCGTGGCGGCGACATCGTCCGCCAGGGAAGTCAGCGGGTTTTGTACGACGGTGACCTTGATGCCTTCCGCCTGCAACAGCGGGACGACCTTGCCCCAGTCGGAGCCGTCGGCGAAAGCGCCATGGACGATCACGACTGAAGGCTGTTGCGGCGCGGCATGGACGGCGCCGCCGAACAATGAACCGGTCATGGCGAGTGTGAGGGCAAGGGCCTTGGGTTTGAACATGATGCGATCTCCTGTTTGGGGTGAGCGCAGTTTCGGCGATACTCGGCGGCCCGGGTATCGGTCGTTTATCCGAGGCCATCAACATTCAATCGGATACACGGAGAAAACGAGATGACGACAGCTGACTGTATCGGGGTGGAAGACGCCATCCTGGCGTTGTCCATGGTCGGCGACCTGAGCATGGGCCAGCCGTTCGATCAGTCGCGTCGCACCGCCCGCTTGGTGCAGATGCTCGCGCAGGCGTGCAACGGTGCTGGCGAGCACACCGAGACCGGACGCCAGGTGGCCTTGCTGCGCTGGTCAGGCTGCACCGCCAATGCCGAGGGCTTCACCCGGCTGCTGGGCGATGACGTCGAGGGCCGCAACGCGATGCTGACGCATACCCTCAGCGAGGCGGGGCAGCGGGCGATGCGCCGGTCGACGCCGCTGGCGCAGATTCATTGCGAAGTGTCCGGTGATATCGCTCACACATTGGGTTTGAAAGCCGAAGTCGAACTGGGTCTGCGTCATGTGTTCGAGCAATACGACGGCGAGGGAAGGCCGTCCGGCCTGCGTCATCCGCAGGTGCCGGAGGTGGTTTATCAGGTGTTGCTGGCGGGGGACCTGGAGATTCTGTCCCGTACGCATGGGCTGGAAAGCGCATTGCAATGGATTGCCAGCAAGCGCGATCGCCGTTATCCGGCAGCGCTTGCCGCTGAAATGCTGCAAAACGCCGAAGACTGGCTGGATCAACTGCGCACGCCGCAGTCAGTTGATTCGCAGGTAGCCACGGCACAGGTGCCGTTGAGCCTGGTTGCTGATGTGATCGATCTCAAGCTGCCGTGGCTGGCGGGGTACTCGCGACGTGCCTCGGAGCTGGTTCGAGAGGCCGCCAGGCTTTCCGGGCTGTCGGCGCCGGCCATTGACCATCTCGGCCAGGCGGCGCTGATCCATGGCATTGGCCGCGCGGCGGTGCCCAATCGCCTCTGGAATACTCCGCGAGCCTTGCTCGACGGGGATCTTGAGCAAGTGCGGTTGGTGCCTTACTGGACATCGCGAGCCTGTGGCCAGATACCCGCCCTGGCGGTGCCGGGTCAGCTGGCGGCACATGCCTATGAGCGCCTGGATGGCAGCGGTTATTTCCGCAGCCTGGGCGGCGACACATTGCAAACCGAACACCGTTTGCTCGCCGCGGCCCTGGCCTGGCAGGCGATGCTCAGCGAGCGGCCGTGGCGGCCAGCCTTGAGTCACGACGAAGCGAGTGGCCTGTTGTTGGCCGAGGCGGATCAGGGACGCTTCGATCATCGGGCCTGCCAGGCGGTAATGGCGGCGTCACGCGGGGACACCACGATGACAGCCTGCAAGCCGGGCGGTGGGCTGCTCTCCGAGCGTGAAACGGAGATTCTGCGGCGCATCAGTACCGGGGGGAGCAACAAGGAAGTGGCGCGTCAGTTGGGTATCAGCCCGAGCACCGTTCGCACCCATGTCGAAAGCGTGTTCCGCAAGCTTCAATGCACCACCCGGGCGGCGGCGACGCTGAAGGCCCTGACGCTGGGTTTGATTTGAAGCCGGCAATGACTTAGCGTCCGCCCGTTCTTTCGAGCAACCGGCTTCTGAGCGGCAGATCGCTGGTGCGATTGTCCGAAGCTTTGCCGATCGCATCGCACAAGGCCCGGACGACGGGTACGTAGCTCACCTGGCTGGGCTGGCAGGCCTGGACCTCACCCGTGGGGTTGATCAGGTGTACCGCGATGTGCCCTGGCAGCCAGGAGACGAGTGGCCAGCGGGGCCGCTGGGCGATGGTCGGGCACAGATCAGCCGCCGTCGCGCCAAATTCAGCAGAGGCCACGAACGCCACACCCATCAGGCATGCGCCTTCCAGCTGAGCGCGCAGGCGGCCGGGGTTTTCTACAGCGCCCAGGTCCGCGACAAACACCGTGTCATGGACAATCAGGCGACCCTCGTCGCTCAGCTCGACATCGAGTACCGCGGCCATGTAGCTCTGCGCATCGTAGTGAGCGGCGATGCCCTGCGTTCGGCGACCTCCTGAAGGCTCGCCCCAATGGCTTTTCGCGGCCGCTTCGGTGATGACATCACGCATTCGCTGGGCGTCGAAGCCTGAACCTTGCTCAGCGCCACGGTTCAGTGTCGAGGCCGAATCGATCAGTGAAAGCAGGTAGTCCCGTTGATCGCGCCTGCACACAGGGTCCTGTGCGGCCATGAGTCGCTGTTCTGCGCCCAGGCGAAGCAACAGGTCTCTGCGGTCCAGAATGCCACCTGGCGTCAACGGCCAGATGAAGTGGTCAAGTGCGCTGTCGTGCCCGTCAGGGTGGTTCATTGCGTTTCTCCTTCCGGCTGATGACAAGAGCTCCAGCTAAAAGCAACGGCGGATTCAAATCCCTGCTCAAGCCAGGATCGTGTGGGAGCGAGCCTGCTCGCGAAAGCGCTGGTCCTGCTTGCATCAATATGGGATGTGCTGACGTCTTCGCGAGCAGGCTCGCTCTCACAGGGTGGCGCTGGCGCCGCGGGAACAATCCTGGCGTTACTTTAGGCGGGACGATCTGACGTCAGGGTGACGGGAGGCTGACAGGAACATGTCAGGCGATAGAAGGGGGCGCCTGGTGCAGGGCGCCCCATCCGATTATTTCAATAAACCTGAGGAACGATGATTTCCGGCGGCGTGGGACTGCGGAAGTAGTCTTCCTGCCTGACGCGTTCCGGTAGCTCGATCACCGGGAGCTCGACTTCTTCATACGGCATCTGGCCGAGCAGGTGGTGGATACAGTTGAGTCGCGCTTTTTTCTTGTCGTCGGCTTGCACCACCCACCACGGCGCCTCGGCAATATGAGTGCGCTCCAGCATGATCTCCTTGGCCTTTGTGTACGCCTCCCAGCGCCGCCGGGACTCCAGGTCCATGGGGCTGAGTTTCCATTGCTTGAGCGGGTCGTGGATACGGCTGAGGAAACGCAGGTGCTGTTCCTGGTCGGAAATGGAGAACCAGTACTTGATCAGCTGGATGCCTGAGCGGGCCAGCATGCGCTCGAACTCGGGCACGGTCCGGAAGAACTCTTCGTACTGATTGTCGTTGCAGAAACCCATGACCTGTTCGACGCCTGCGCGGTTGTACCAACTGCGGTCGAACAGGACGATTTCACCGGCGGCCGGCAAGTGTGAAACGTAGCGCTGGAAATACCATTGGGTGCGTTCGCGGTCGTTCGGGGCGGGCAGGGCGGCCACCCGGCAGACCCGAGGATTGAGGCGCTGGGTGATACGTTTGATGACTCCACCTTTGCCGGCCGCGTCGCGCCCTTCGAAGAGGATCACGACCTTGTGGCCGGTCTTGACCACCCAGCTTTGCAGCTTCACCAGTTCGCCTTGCAGGCGGAACAGTTCGCTGAAATAGATTCTCCGGGCTTCTTTCTCTGATCCTTCTGGAGCCTGTCCATCGAACAGGGCATCCAGGTCGTGTCCATCTTCGGCCAGCTCCAACTCCAGTTCTTCATCGCTGTGATCGAGCAGTTCCCGGTGGATGCGCTGTATCAAGGTGTCGTCTATCGAGGACATGGGCGTGGGCTCGCGTTGTAGGAGATGGCGAAGTGTTAGTCGCAATTTGTTACGAGGCGATTACAGCAGCCGACGTGCTGTAGGCGTTATCTGACGGACATAAGTGCACTTTGCCACTGCGCATTCATAAAACCGTAACAAGAATGTTGCAGAGTTCCCCGGCCCGTCATCACAAGGAATTTCTTTTAATGAAAAGTTTGATGAAGTCTGCTGCGCTCGCCGTTACGGTTTCTCTTTGTGCCACCTCGGCGTCCTTCGCTGCAGAGAACGTCCGTCTGACGGGGTCTGGGGCGAGTTTTCCAGCTCCGATCTACCTGACCTGGTTCAAGGATTTCAGCAAGAAATCCGACGGTGTCACCGTGGATTACCAATCCAAGGGCAGCGGTGCGGGCGTACAGGACTTCCTGAACAAGACCGTTGATTTCGCCGCCAGTGACTCGGCGATGAAAGAAGAAGACATCGCCAAGGTTGCCGAAGGCGTGCAGCTGTTGCCGATGACCGCCGGTGAAATCGTGCTGGCCTACAACCTGCCGGGCAATCCCAAGGGCCTCAAGCTGCCACGCGATGTGTACTCGAACATCTTCCTGGGCAAGATCACCAAATGGAACGATCCGCAGATCGCTGCCGCCAACCCGGACCTGAAACTCACCGATACGCCGATCACTGTCGTTGTACGTGCGGACTCCAGCGGTACCACCGCGGTATTCACCAAGCACCTGGCAACCATCAATCCAGACTTCAAGCAGGCGCTGGGCGAGGGCAACACTGTCAACTGGCCGGCCAGTGACAAGTTCATCAAGTCGCCGAAAAACGATGGTGTGACCGCTACCGTGCGTCAGACCCCGGGCGCGATTGGCTATATCGAATACGGCTTCGCCAAGCTCGCCAAGGTCGACTTCGCCCAACTGCAGAACAAGGCCGGCAAGTACGTCGTGCCGAACGCCGAGAGCGGTGCAGAGGCCCTGGCGGCGGTGAAGATGCCGGAAAACCTGGTGGCCTGGCTGCCGGATCCGGACGGCGCCAAGTCCTACCCGATCACGTCCTACACCTGGATGATCTTCCGCAAGGACAACGGCAACCCGGCCAAGGCCAAGGCGATGCGTGAAATGGTCGAATACAGCCTGACCGAAGGACAGAAGATCGCCGATTCGATGGGCTACATCCCATTGCCGGCATCGGTCGTCGAGCAGGTTCGCAAAGCATCCGCCAACATTCAGTAACACCGTGAGGTCTCTCTCGGTGTGTGCCTCTGCGCCGCGCCGGGAGAGTTTTCCCCCTGTTCCGGACTTAGCCCATGAACAAACCTTTTGTCGTACCGGTTAATCCGGACTCTGCCTGCCAGCCACCCTCGACGAAGGATTTCCTGGTTGATCGCACTTTCCGTGCGCTAGCGCGCATCGGCGTGGTGCTGATTCTGGCGCTGGTATTTGCGCTGGTGTTCGAGGTGGGCCGAAAGGCAATTCCCGGCATGGAGAAACACGGTTTCGACGTGCTCCTGGGCAGCGTCTGGGACGTCAACCAGGGCAAATACGGCATCCTGCCGGCTATCTGGGGCACGCTCTACAGCGCCTTGATCGCGTTGCTGATCGCCGGCTTTTTTGGTGTCAGCATGGCGATTTTCCTGACCCAGGATTTCCTGCCGCCCAAGCTCGCCGCCATTTTCCGCACCATCGTCGAACTGCTCGCGGCCATCCCCAGCGTGGTTTATGGCCTGTGGGGGATCTACGTGGTGATCCCGGCGATTCGGCCGTTGACAACCTGGCTGAACAGCGAACTCGGCTGGATACCCTTTTTCGGCACGTCCCTGAGCGGGCCCGGGCTGCTACCGGCGGCGCTGGTGCTTGCGATCATGATTCTGCCCACCATCGCCGCCGTTTCGCAGGATGCGCTCACCGGCGTACCCATGAAGACCAAGCAGGCCGCCTACGGCATGGGGACGACTCACTGGGAAGCGATTCTCAAGGTGATGGTGCCTTCTGCCGCCACCGGCATCTTCGGCTCCCTGGTGCTGGGCCTCGGGCGCGCCCTGGGCGAGACGATGGCGCTGGCCATGCTGGTCGGCAACGCCAACAACATTTCCCTCTCGCTGTTTGCTCCGGCCAACACGCTTGCTGCCCTGCTGGCGTTGAACTTCCCCGAGGCCGGGCCGAACGAGATCGAGGTGTTGATGTATGCCGCCCTGGTGCTGATGTTGATTACGCTGATCGTGAACATTTTTGGTTCGATGATCATGATGTATGCCCAACGGGGTAATAAGTGATGACAGACCTCACTGCCGCAACAGACTTGACCGCGCCAGCGGGCGCGATGCCCAGCTTGCAGCGCAAGTTCGAAGGCCGCGCACTGCGCAGCCTGATCCTGACCACGCTGGTCTGGGCCGGTGCGCTGCTCGCCAGCGTGCCGCTGATTTCCGTGCTCTACATGCTGATCACCCGTGGTGGCGCGCGCCTGAACCTGGAAGTCTTTACCGAACTGCCACCGACCGGCTTCGAAATGGGTGGCGGCTTCGGCAACGCCATGGCAGGTACCTTCGTGATGGTCGGTATCGCGGCCGCCATCGCGGTGCCGATCGGCATCATGGCCGCCGTCTTCCTGGCTGAGCTTGGACCGGACAGCAAATTGGGCAACGCCGCACGGTTTGCCGCCAAGATGCTCACCGGCCTGCCGTCGATCCTGGCCGGGGTATTTGCCTACGCCCTGGTGGTGATGACCACCGGTACGTATTCGGCGCCGGCGGGCGGCGTGGCACTGGCCGTGCTGATGCTGCCGATCGTCGTGCTGACGGCGGAAGAGTCGATGCGCATGGTGCCCAAGATCATGAAGGACGCTGCCTATGGCATGGGCTGCACCCGCTCGCAGGTGATCTGGAAAATCGTCTTGCCCACCGGCATGCCGGCCATCCTCACCGGCGTCATGCTGGCCGTGGCACGTGCCGCGGGCGAGACCGCGCCTCTGCTGTTTACCGCGCTGTTCAGCAACTACTGGATTTACCACCAGGGCAACCTCGAGGTCATGAACCCGACGGCCTCGCTGGCGGTGCTGATCTACAACTTCTCCGGGATGCCTTTCGACAACCAGCTCGAGCTCGCATGGGCGGCCTCACTGGTGCTGGTGATGATCGTGCTGTTCGTGAACATCATCAGCCGTATTTTCGGCAAGCCCAAGTATTAAGAACGGGAGCATCTGATCTTGAACGTATCCACTGCGCAAATAGCCGCTCCGTTTGTCACCCAGGCACCTGTAGTCATGGACTGCAAACTGGACAAGATTTTTTATGGCAACTTCATGGCGGTCCGTGACAGCCATGTGCCGATCGAGAAAAACAAGATCACCGGGTTCATCGGTCCTTCCGGCTGTGGCAAGAGCACCGTGTTGCGCAGCCTCAACCGGATGAACGACCTGGTGAAAGGGTTCCGTTTCGAAGGCCACGTGCATTTCCTCGGACAGGACGTCTACGGCAAGGGCGTTGACCCGGTGGTCGTGCGCCGTTACATCGGCATGGTATTCCAGCAGCCGAACCCGTTTTCGATGAGCATTTTCGACAACGTCGCGTTTGGCCTGCGCCTCAACCGCTACAAGGGCGACATCGGTGACCGGGTCAAGCATGCGCTGCAAGGCGCCGCGCTGTGGGACGAAGTCAAGGACAAGCTCAAGGTCAGCGGCCTGTCGCTCTCCGGCGGCCAGCAACAGCGCCTGTGCATTGCCCGCGCCATCGCCACCGAGCCGGAAGTGCTGCTGTTGGATGAACCGTGTTCGGCACTCGACCCGATCGCTACCCGGCGGGTCGAGGAGCTGATGGTCGAGTTGAAGAAGGACTACACCATCGCCCTGGTGACCCACAACATGCAGCAGGCCATCCGCGTGGCTGACACCACGGCGTTTTTCTCGGTGGATATTTCCCAGGGCACGCGCACCGGTTATCTGGTCGAGATGGGCCCGACGACGCAGATTTTCGACAACCCGCGTGAACAGATGACCGGCGATTACATCAGCGGCAAGTTCAGCTAAGCCACACATCAGGTCAAGGCCGCATCCCTGCAGAAGCCAAATGGATTTGGCGGGCATCCGGTAGACATTTACCAAGCGTTTTCCAAGGAGCACCAATGCCTGCTACGCATCGCCTTGATTTGCCAGCGATTGAACGCGCACTACGGGAAGTACAGGATCGCTTCGCCCAGCTCAGCCGGCACTTCACCGAGCCGCGTGACCCGTTGACCGATGAAGTGCTGCAGAATGTGCTTGAAGGTTATGCGTTGGTTGACGAATATGTTGCCCGCGGCGTCGACCTGTTCGATCTGCAGCAACTGAACCTGATGCTGGAGATCAACGCCACGGTGCTCTGTGGCCGAGACCCTGCGCGTCGGTTGGAATACGCCCATCACCTGGCAGCGACCGAGGCGCATTTCTTCAACAATGTTGAAGGAGGCATCAAGGATTTGTACAACTGGTATTGTGCCTATCGCAGCGAGTCGGTGTGGAAGCGCGCGGCAGGCGTCTATGTACGGATTCTCAGCAAGCCGCAGTTGTTCATCGAAGGTAACAACCGCAGTGGGTCGCTTATTGTCAGCTATCTGCTGATGCGCGCGGGCTTGCCGCCTTTTGTATTGACACTGGAAAATGCCGAAGGCTATTTCAACCCGTCCTCGGTGATACGCAACTCTGCCAAGCATGGCGTCAAGGCGTTGTACGAATTGCCCAAGATCAAGAAAAAATACGCAGCGTTTTTAGAAGAACAGGCACCCGATCCAATGAAGTTTTTTCTCAAAGGCGAATCTTTGCCGCTTTCCCAAGGTGGCCATTGATGGACGTCAAATGCAGAACATTCAGCAGCCGGGTAGGGCAGGCCATCCGCGGCGCATTGCCGACGCAGCTGTTCAAGCGCCAGCGCATACGGATTTCCTTTGATATCGATGACACGCTCGCCTGCCAACTCCACCACTGCGAAGTCGAGCAAAGCCGGCTGCCGGCCTGCATTCACCGTTGGTTGGGTGAGCCGCTGCGCCGGGGCACCCGCTCGCTGATCCGGGAACTGCGTCGCCAGGATTGCAGCATCTGGGTCTACACCTCGTCCGGCCGCACGCCGTCCTATATCCGCCGTTGGCTGCTGCTGTACGGCATCCGCGTCGATGGTGTGGTCAACAGCGTCCTGCACAACCGTGCCCTGACGGTGCATGGGCTGGAGAACTCACCCTCCAAGTACCCGCCGGCGTTCGATATCGACTTGCACGTCGATGATTCGGAAGGCGTGCAGCTTGAAGGCGATGACCACGGCTTTCGTGTTGTCGTGGTGCATCCGGAGGACGAGGGCTGGGCGCAGAAGGTGCTGGAGGCGGTAGCTGTTGTCCAGGCGCAGCTTGAGTGGCAGCAGATGTTCAGGCCCAAAGGAGCCGCGCAGCAACGCGCGGAAGCTTCTTTGTCTTGATGCGATGCGGCCTTACCGCAAAAAAAGGCGCCATGTTGGCGCCTCAGTGGTTCAGGCGATCTTGATTACAACCTTTCCAAATGCTCCTTTTGCAAGGTGCTCGTAAGCTTCCCGGGCTTTCTCGAACGGATACACCTGATCGATCACAGGGCGAATCCTGTGTTGGTTGAGAAATGCATTCATCCGCTCGAACGATGAGCGCGGCGCCACCGCAATACCGCGAATGGTTGTCTGGCGGAAGATGAGAGGCATCAGTTCAAGTTCTGCAGTCTGGCCGGTCAAGAAGCCGATCTGCGCAATCCGCCCGGATGCCTTGGTCGCTGCGATCGATTGATTGATGCCGCTGCCTCCAGCCACATCCAGCAGCAGATCCACGCCTTTACCATCGGTCAGCCTCAGCACTTCGTCTGCCCAGTCTGGCGTAGTCCTGTAGTTGACGCCTGCTACGGCTCCCAATCTCTTCACAGCTTGCAGATTTTCGTCGGTACTCGACGTTGCGATCACCTTGGCGCCAAGCGCAGTTGCGATCTGCACGGCAAATATGGACACACCGCCAGTGCCTTGGACCAATACGGTTTGTCCAGGCTCAATCTGCCCGAAGTCCACCAGTGAATACCATGCCGTGAGCGCGGCAATCGGCAGCGTAGCGGCCTCTTCATCGCTCATGTTGTCAGGCGCACCCACGGCGCTTTCCTGATGGATGATCATGTATTCGGCCAAGCCACCGGGCAATGGTGATCCAAAACAGTAATCCGGCTCATTGGGTCCGGGCTCGCCATCCAGCCAACGGGAGTACAGGTGCGAGTTGACCCGATCACCAATTTTGAAGCGCGTCACACCGTCGCCAACAGCGATCACTGTTCCGGCCGCATCACTTACGGGAATGAGGGGCTTGGGCACCTTATGCGGCTCATAAATGCCGTCGACGATGGCCTTGTCGCGAAAGTTGAGCGAGATAGCGCCAACCTTGACCAGCAGTTCGCCGGGCCCAGGGTGGGGGGTAGCCGTCTCTTCCAGTTGCAGATTGTCGAGTCCGAAGTCTTTCAATAGCCAGGCTTTCATTGTGAATCTCCAAAACGAGTCAGTGATGGCAAACCGCAAAGGGTTCGCCTTGTGCACATGGTTCGCTTTTAGAGAGGCGCAATAAATGCGTGAAGAAAGACATGATTGTTATATTCTGCGGCAACAATAGCGTTAGCCAGGGCCTGACCTCATGGAGTTGCTGCAATCAATGCGCCTATTCGCCAGGCTTGCCGACCTTGGCAGTTTCACAAAAACTGCCGAGTCGCTGGACATCGGGCGCCCCCAGGTCACCCGTTCGATTCAGGAGCTGGAGACATCATTGGGTGTGCGCCTTTTCCAGCGCACGACCAGGAAGGTGGCGCTCACCGTCGAGGGCGAACGATTCTATGGGCGGGTACAGGAGATTCTTGCGGACATTTCTGCCGCAACTTCAATGTTCGACCGCACCGGGGCAACGCTTACGGGCCGACTTCGCGTCGATATCCCGACCGCTTTCGCACAAATGGATTTCATCAGAAGCCTGAAAGCGTTCACCAGCACCTTCCCAGGCATCAACGTGATACTGGGCGTGACCGACCGAGCCGTTGACTTGATAGGAGAGGGCATCGACTGTGCGTTGCGCATAGGCGATTTACCGGACTCGACATTAGTCGCTCGCCCGGTTGCATTGGCGACGATGGTGACGTGCGCGGCGCCCGAGTATCTCGCCAGGCACGGCGAACCCGAGACACTCGGCGACCTAGTCTCCCATCGAGGCGTGAACTTCTTGTCCGGTCAGAGCAACAGGCCGTTGTCCTGGCATTTCATCGTAGAAGGTCAGGATCGAGCGTTTGTAAGTAATCCCGCCATCACCGTCACCGAATCGAATGCATACGTGCAGTGCGGTGTGTCGGGCTTCGGAATAATCCAGGCGCCAGGCATCGCTGTGGCCGGGTATCTGGAAAGCGGCGCTTTGGTGGAGATTCTAAGACCCTGCCGACCAGCTCCTCGCCCAGTGTCGTTGCTGTACCCAAGCCGGACGCACCTAGCGCCGCAAGTGCAGGTTCTTCTCGAATGGCTGCAAGCGCACTTTGTTCAGCTTCATCCCGAGTGGCTGGAACGGTAGAGCGTTCAGGAACATCTTGAGCCCGTCAGGACATACCAGATAGTCAGGCTGTCATGGCGCGATTCAACGCAACGATTTGCTCATGTGAAAACTGACTGCCGGGCGCCATGAACCTGGCGATCAACGCGTCGCGATTTTGCGCCGCCCGAGTCTTGTCAGCCGCATCCAGCGCCAATTCCAACGCCGGCAACGTCAACTCGGTGCAGTAAGCCGGTGTGCCTGGCTGCTGACGCCAGGAGTCTTCAAGGCTGCCAGCGACAAAGGCGCTAAAGCCGGTGTCCTCGACAAGATCCTGCGCAATCGCCAAAGCGGCGGGATCGCTCCCTGCCACAGGTAACGCTATGCGTGTCGAGGACCCGGCTGGCTGGCCTTTGTCGGCGAGCGTGGCGGCGAGCAGGGCGTTCCAGGCCTTGATGACCGGGCGGCCAAGCTGTTCGCTGACCCAGATGCTCTCGGGCTTGCCGTCATCGACGTCCTTGATCGCCCCGTCACGGCCTGGATAGTAGTTGGAGGTGTCGATGACGACGGTCTTTTCAGGGACGTTACTGAATGCCTGCCCGAGTTCGGGGTATTTGGCGAACGGGATCGAGAGGATAACCGCGTCCACCCCAGACACAGCCTCTTCCCTGGTCACCGCCTTTACACCGATTTCGTTGGCGAGTTTCTGTAGGCTTTCAGGGCCCTTCGAGTTCGCCAGCTTGATTTCATGGCCGCACGCAGCGAGCTTGCGGGCAAGGGTGGCGCCAATGTTGCCCGCGCCGATAATTCCGATCTTCATTTCGATGGCCTCGCATAAAAAGCTTTCAAAATTTTCATCATTCAGCTGGCGCTTTGTATCCCGCCAGCATTTTCAGAACCTCGTCATGTGTACCATTCGCTTCAGCAAACCGTAATGGCTTGGCGCGCTCGACGACAAGTTCCTGTGGCGTCGGAGTGATGGCGAGGAGTTCGAAGATTTCATCCAGGAACTGCTCCAGGGGCATGGCGTGTTCGTCGTTTTCCTGCCCAAGCAAAGTGGTACGCACACCCGGCGGCGCAAGCTCGATGACTTCGACCGAGGACGCCTCCAGCTGTACTCGAAGACTTTGAGTGAAGGAGTGCACGGCCGCTTTGGTTGCGCTGTAGGTCGGCGTCGCCGGCAGCGGGACGAATGCCAGGGCGGAGCTGACATTCACAAGCGTTGCGCTGGGCTGTTTGATCAGATGCGGGGTAAATGCGTACACCATGCGAATCGTGCCGAGCAGGTTGGTGGTCACGATATCTTCGGCGGTGCTCAGATTGTCCGGCGCAGTCAGGTCCTCCCATTGCATGATGCCTGCGTTGTTGATCAGGACGTTCAGGTTCGGATGGCTGATCGCAAGGGTTTCACTGGCATGCAGGATGGATTGTGGATCGCAGACATCCAGCAATATCGATTCGATACCCGGATGTTCCGACACGACTTTGTCGAGCAGCGCCTTGCGACGTCCCGCGATGATTACCTTGTTTCCCGCCTCGTGAAGCCTGAGCGCAAGGCCAAGGCCTATGCCTGAAGTGCCGCCAGTGACCAGGATCGTGTTGCCAGTGCGGTTCATAGTAAACTCCGGTGATGAAATTCAAGCGGACAGCTGTCCACTTACGCAACGTACCGGACAGCTGTCCGCTTAGCAATGCATTCAAGGAAAATTTTTGCTCATGCCTGACGAACTGGTGATGCGTGCTGACGCCAAGAAAAACCGTGAACGGATACTGGAGGTCGCCGTAACAGAGCTGACCCTCGATCCCGCGGTCCCGCTGAGCACGATCGCGAAGAAAGCCGGGGTAGGCCAGGGCACGTTCTATCGCCACTTCGCCACCCGCGAAAAATTGGTATTCGAGGTCTATCAATTCGAAATGCAGCAGGTGGCTTCGTTGGCGGAACAACTGCTCGCCACGAAACCACCGAAGGAGGCCCTTCGGGAATGGATGGACCGCCTCGCCGAATATGCGATGACCAAGGCTGGACTTGCGAGTGCGATACGCCAGGCCGCTTCTGCCTATGAGTTTCCCGGGAAGTCGGGATACGCGCCGATGCTGGCGGCGGCAGAATTGCTCTTGAGGGCTAACGAAAAGGCTGGAACGATTCGTAGCGGAGTGACGAGCGACGACTTTTTCCTGGCCACTGCCGGAATCTGGCAAATGGATTGCCAGAGCGAATGGCACCCACGTTTCTCCAGATTGATGGACCTGGTCATGGATGGCCTGTGCGCGGGCAGCCCTGAAAGCCTGAAGAGGAATAACGACTAGTTCTCGGATCTCAAGGCATCGGCAAACCCTTGGTGCGGGAGGGGCTGGCGCTCCAAATACGCGGCGCTTACTAAAAGGGCCGCTACGCAGCCCAGCGGGAGCAAGCTCCCTCACCACGGTTCTTGAATCAGGGGAGTCAGAACGCCGGGACTGCTTCCTCGTGCTCAACTGTGGATGGGGAATACCGCGGGTAATCGGTGAATCCTTGTTCATTACCGCCGTACAGTCCGGCGGCATCAAGAGCGTTGAGCGGCCAGCCATTGGCGATACGCTGGGGCAGGTCGGGGTTGGCGATAAACGGCCGGCCGAATGCGACCAGATCGGCCAGGCCCGACTCGATCAGGCGCGCCCCGCGGTCAGCGGTGTACAACCCGGCATAGATGATCCGACCGGTGAAGGTGCTTCGCACCTCGCGCCGAAACGCCTCGGGCAGGTCCGGCGCATTCGGCCAGTCGGCTTCGGCGATCGACAGGTAGGCGATGCCTGCCTGTTCAAGCACCTTGATGGCTTCGATGTAGGTCAGGTGCGGGTCGTCCTCGACGAAGCCGATGTACACGCGGTCTTCTTCGGTGCTGGTGAACAGCGGCGTGAAGCGCACGCCCACGCGGTCGGGCCCGACCACGGCGCTGACGGCCTGGACCACTTCGCGCAGGAAACGCAGGCGGTTATGCAGCGAGCCGCCGTAGTCATCGGTGCGCTGGTTGGCCTGGGCGGAAATGAACTGATTGACCAGATAACCATTGGCCGCGTGGATCTCGATGCCGTCGAAACCGGCCGCCAGGGCGTTGCGTGCGGCCTGGGCGTAGAGTTCGACCAGCGCCTTGATCTCGGCGACGCTCAGCTCGCGCGGAGTGGAGGGTTCCACCAGCGTGCCGGTGCCGGGACCGGTTTCGATAAAGGCTTTGACCTTTTTCGCCTGGATCGCCGACGGTGCGACAGGGGCGGCGTTGTCCGGTTGCAGTGCGCTGTGTGACACGCGACCGACATGCCAGAGCTGGGCAAAAATCACCCCGCCCTCAGCGTGAACCGCTTCGGTGACGGTGCGCCAGCCATCGATCTGCGCCTGGCTGTAGATGCCCGGCGTCCAGGCATAGCCCTTGCCACGGGGTTCGATTTGGGTGCCTTCGCTGATGATCAGGCCGGCACTCGCGCGCTGTTGGTAATAGCGGGCCATGAGCGCGGTGGGCACGTCACCGGGCTGGCCGCTGCGTTGACGGGTCAGGGGCGGCATGACGATGCGATTTTTCAGGGTCAGTGGGCCTAGCGAGGTGTGTTCGAACAGCGAACTGTGTTTCATGAAAATATCCCTTGGTGCCGAACTATCGGCGCGATAAGGGCGGGAGACCTGCGACGTCTCCCGCGGCGACAGGCTCAAGCCTGGTTCAGCAGATCGATGAGAACCTTCGCGGCTTCGCTTGACGAACCCGGGTTCTGACCGGTGATCAGCAGACCGTCACGCACCACGTAGGAGGACCAGTCAGCGCCTTTCGAATACAGGCCGCCGTTGGCCTTGAGCATGTCCTCGACCAGGAACGGCACGACATCGGTCAGGCCTACCGCGGCTTCTTCGGTATTGGTGAAACCGGCAACTTTTTTGCCCTGCACCAGCGGAGTACCGTCAGGCTTTTTCACGTGGCGCAGCACGCCAGGCGCGTGGCACACCAAGGCAACCGGCTTGCCGGCGGCCTGGAAAGACTCGATCAAGCGGATCGAGACCGGGTCTTCGGCCAGGTCCCACAGCGGGCCGTGGCCGCCTGGGTAGAAAACCGCATCGAAATCGTCTGGCGAGACGCTGTCCAGGCGCACGGTGCCGGCAAGCAAGGCGGTCGCTTCGGGGTCGGCTTCGAAACGCCGGGTCAGGTCAGTCTGAAAGGACGGCTCGTTACTCTTCGGATCAAGCGGTGGCTGCCCACCCTCAGGCGAAGCCAGAACGATCTCGGCCTTGGCGTCGAGGAAGGCGTAGTAGGGCGCCGCCAGCTCTTCGAGCCAGAAGCCGGTCTTGCGGCCGGTGTTGCCGAGAGTGTCGTGCGAGGTCAGTACCATGAGAACTTTCATTGCGGTTTTCCTGTTTGAGAGTTGTGCTGCGCTAGTTTGAATAGACCAGTCGTCTAGACGTCGGGCAAAAAAACAAGCTGCAAAAGGCGTCGCCCAAACCTCTGGGAGGGTGGCTTTCTCGAGCTGCTGCTTGGCGATGCGTAGAACGTGTGGCTACCTTAATTTCAAATTAGACCAGTCGTCTAGTAATATTTTTTGTTTTTTCGCATCACGGTTTTTTTGGAGGAGGGTGCAGGCAGGCGAAAGCTGCGTAGGGCAAGCTTCAGGAGAGTAGGGATAGGCAGATTTTGATCCAGGAGGCAGCGGTATCGATCAGGTAAGGCTGAGAATCTGGCGAGTCGTCGCCATCGCCGTCTCGAAAGGCTGGACACTCTTGGTGATCTTGACCATGACACTGGCGCCGACCCACAGCTGATAGAGACTTTGCGCGACCGCATGAGGCTCGGCAACGGACTCCAGCGAGCCTTCGGCGATTCCGGTCTCGATCGCCACGGCCAGGCGGTCGGTGATACCCGCTGTGCCGCGCTTGAGCACCGCGCGCATCGCCTCTGAAAGATCGGCGACTTCCACGCCCAGCTTCACCGCCAGGCATTTGCCCTGGCAATCCTGGAACGATTGAGTCTGTTGCCAGATGTCCCAGTACTTCATCAGACGCTGAGCCATCGTCAGGCCAGGCAGGGCGAGAACCTCGTCCAGCTCCGCCAGATAGCTCGCGAAATAGCTTTCAAGCAATGCCTCGCCGAAGGCATCTTTTGAGCCAAAGTAGTGGTAGAAAGATCCTTTTGGCACACCCGCAGTGGCCAGGATTTCATTCAGGCCCACGGCGGAATAGCCTTTGGCGGCCATGATTCGTTGGCCTACATCAAGGATTTCCTGGCGGACGTCGGAGGTTTCGCGGGTCTTTGGGCTGCTCATGGGGTCGATCTTATTCTCTACTAGACGATCAGTCTACTATTGCTCATCCGCTTGATCGTTTGCCGCCATCGGACTGCCCATGCGTTGCGCGTCCCAGACCGTCATGACCTGCGTAACCGCGGCGTCCAGGGTCTCAAGGGAGGCGCCGTCGCGCGCCAATACCGACAGGCCCAACAGGAAACTGTCGAATACCGCGGCCAGGGCCTCCGAGGCCACTGTTGCCGGCAGTTCTCCGGCGGCGATAGCGCGTTCTATACAGGCCTTGATTCCGGCACGGTTGGCGGTTCTTGCCTCAGCAAGCGGCCGGGAGATGGCTTTGCTTTCTTCCGAGCAGGCACTCAGATAACCCAGTGACACCAGGCAGCCTTTGGGATGGTCTGTCTCGCATTGCATTTTCGCCGAGCGACGCAGCGTGCGTTCGATTGCCTCCCTGGGGGGCAGGGTGGAATCGAACAGGCTCTCCATCACCCTGCCATGGGTAGTCAGGTAGCGTTCCATCACTTCGTTGAACAACGCTTGCTTGGAGCCGAACGCTGCATAAAAGCTCGGTGCGGTGATGCCGCCACCGATGTTGGCCTTGAGCTGGCTGAGCGACGTCGCATCGTAGCCGTGCTCCCAAAACAGATGCAGTGCCTGCGTGATTGCCACGTCACGGTCAAACGTGCGCGGCCGTCCCATCTGAGCCATGAAAATACTCCTCTCGAGTTACATAAATACTAATCGATACAAAAGTGGTTGACCAGCGGAGCAACGCCTCCCTAGTATTTATACCGATCGATATATAACTCAGGGAGCATCGAATGGTTACCAACGAACAACAGGGCGCAAAGCTGCCCTATGGAGCACTGCTGGCGCTGGCAATGACCGGATTCATCTGCATCGTGACGGAGACGCTGCCGGCAGGTCTGCTGCCTGAGATTGGCGATGGCCTGAGCGTATCACCCTCCCTGGCCGGGCAGATGGTGACGGTGTATGCGCTCGGCTCACTACTGGCAGCCATCCCGCTGACCATCGCTACCCAAACCTGGCGCCGCAGGACGGTGCTGCTTCTCACCGTGATCGGTTTCCTGGTTTTCAACTCCATCACCGCGCTGTCTTCCGTTTACTGGCTGACCCTGATCGCACGTTTTTTCGCCGGTGTTTCGGCGGGGTTGGCCTGGAGCCTCATCGCCGGTTACGCACGGCGCATGGTCGTCCCGGCGTTGCAGGGGCGCGCCTTGGCGGTAGCGATGGTCGGCACGCCCATCGCGTTGTCGCTGGGCGTGCCCCTGGGAACCTGGCTTGGCGGGGCGATAGGGTGGCGCATGTCGTTTGGTGTGATGTCCGGATTGACCCTGGTGTTGATCGCTTGGGTGCTGATCAAAGTGCCGGACTATCCAGGTCAATCTTCCTCCCAGCGCCTGGGCTTGCGTCAGGTCTTGTTCACGCCTGGCGTGCGCGCCGTGCTCGGCGTTGTGCTGACCTGGATGCTGGCCCACAACATTCTCTATACGTACATCGCGCCATTTGTCTCCGGCGCAGGGCTGGGCCGGCATGTCGACCTGGTCCTGCTGGTCTTCGGTGTCGCGGCGCTGGCTGGCATCTGGATCTCGGGGCGGCTGGTCGATCGCCATTTGCGCGCGGCGGTGTTGGTCAGCCTTGCCACCTTCGCTGCCGTGGCGGTCTTCCTCGGAATGTTTTCAGCTTCCGCCGCAGCGATCTGTCTCGGCGTTTTTATCTGGGGGCTGACCTTCGGCGGCGCCGCAACGCTGCTGCAAACGGCCTTGGCCGACGCAGCGGGCGAGGGTGCCGACGTTGCGCTGTCGATGAACGTGGTGGTGTGGAACAGCGCAATCGCCGGCGGCGGGTTATTGGGCGGAGTGCTGCTTGGCCAATGGGGCGTCAGCACTTTTCCCTGGATATTGCTGGTGTTGCTGCTCGCCAGTTTGTCGCTTGCGTTTCGAGCGCGGCTGCATGGCTTTCCGCAGGGTGAAAGATATGCCGGTCAGGGCGCAGCCGCGCATTGATTGGCTGAACGGGTTCAAGGCTTCAGCACCACCTTCACGCAGCCGTCTTTTTTGTCCCGGAAGGTCTTGTACATGTCCGGGCCGTCTTGAAGGCCCACGGTGTGAGTGATGACGAAGCTTGGGTCGATCTGCCCCTCCTGGATGCGCTGGAGCAGATCATCGGTCCAGCGGTTCACATGGGTCTGGCCCATCTTGAAGGTCAGGCCCTTGTTCATGGCGGCGCCGAACGGAATCTTGTCGATCAGGCCGCCATAGACGCCGGGGATGGACAAGGTGCCGGCGGGGCGGCAGACGTACATCATTTCCCGCAGCACGTGGGGGCGGTCCGACTCGAGCATTACCGCTTGCTTGACCCGATCATAGATGGAGTCGAACGAGCGAGTTGCGTGGGACTCCATGCCTACCGCGTCGATGCATTTCTCCGGTCCCTTGCCTCCCGTCAGCTCGGCCAGGCGGTCCAGCACGCTTTCATCATCGAAATTGATGGTGATCGCGCCACCGGCCTTGGCCATGGCCAGGCGCTCGGGCACGTTGTCGATGCATACCACCTGTCTGGCCCCGAGGATCACCGCGCTGCGCACCGTGAACTGGCCTACCGGGCCGGCGCCCCAGATGGCCACGGTGTCGGTTGGCTGGATATCGCATTGCACCGCGGCTTGCCAGCCAGTGGGGAAAATGTCGCCAAGAAACAGCACTTGCTCATCGGTCAGGCCGTCCGGAATGACCACCGGGGTGAAGTCCGCATAAGGCACACGCACGTATTCGGCCTGGCCACCGGGGTAGCCCCCGGTCAGGTGGGTGTAGCCAAACAGGCCCGCCGTGGTGTGACCGAAGGCCTTGTCGGCCAGGTCCTTGTTGCGGTTGCTGCGCTCGCACACGGAGAAATTACCCCGCCGGCATTGATCGCACTCACCGCAGCAAATGGTGAAGGGGACCACCACGCGATCGCCGATCTTCAACTTCTTGTTGGCCGAACCGACTTCCACCACTTCGCCCATGAACTCGTGGCCCATGATGTCGCCATGCTTCATACCGGGCATGAAACCGTCATACAAGTGCAGGTCCGAGCCGCAAATGGCGCACGAAGTGACTTTGATAATCGCGTCTCGCGGATGTTCTATCGTCGGGTCGGGGAGATGGTCATCACAGCGGATATCTTTTTTTCCATGCCAGCGTAACGCTTTCATTTGATATACCTCCGGGGGTGAATCGGTACGCTAGCCACCAGGTCATTCCGTCGCGCACCTGTTGATGTTTTCGGTCGAAGGAGAACCCCACAAGTTCAAATCTTGTTTCCATGGATGAACAAGAACGCGATAAACGGCGAGGCGTGCCACGAAGTGAAAGGCGCGAGAACCACGCCCGAGCCAAGGCGTCAGATACGCAGAGACGGCTGTCCGGGTATTGCATTCAGGCTGGCGGATCTGAGGTAAACGGCTACGTTGTAGAAGGCAAAATTCTCGGGGAATCCCATCGACACTGTGAGGCTCAGCATGACCAGCTCAAACATCAGCGTTGGCGCGGCGCTACGTGCCGGTACCGGCAAAACCTTCGTGGACCTGGACGGTTATAACGACACCGCCAAGATAGCCGTGGGGCCGGACGGCAAGATCTGGCTTGCCGGGATGACCTGGGTGGAAACTGGCCAGTGGGAGTACGAAGGCTACAGGACTTCTTTGCTGCGTCTTAACGCCGACGGCACGCTCGACAGCACTTTCAGCGATGATGGTAAAACCCTGCTGCCTCGCGACATCTACCCGGGCGAAGGCTATAGCGCAGCGGTACAGGCCGATGGCAAGTACCTGATCGTCTATCCACATTTTTCGGCGCCGAGCATCGTCATGGTCCGCCTGAACACCGACGGTTCGGTGGATCAAAGCTTCGGCGTCAATGGAACGGCCACCGCTCCGGCAGCTTGGGGTGATTCCGCCAGCGCGACCGTACAGCCTGACGGCAAGATCCTCGTGGCGAATCATGACTCTTATGATCAGATTTTTTCCGTCAATCGCTTCAACCCCGACGGAACGGTCGATTCCAGTTTCAATGGCGGCAGTGCCGTGGAGTTCACTATTCCGGGCATCAGCACATTGGAGGGCTTTGGCCTGACGCTGCAGGCCGATGGAAAAATCCTCGTGCCAGGCTACAACGGCGCGTTTGTGGTCGCGCGGTTGAATCCTGACGGGTCTCTCGACACAGGTTTTGGCACGGACGGCACGGCCGACATTGAAGTAGCTGGCATGGCGAAATCGATTACCGTGCAGGCCGACGGCAAGATACTGGTAGCGGGTTACAACGAGGAGGAGGGAACCGGATTCGACTTCAAGATCATCAGGCTGAACCAGGATGGAACCTTCGACGCAGGCTTTGGCGACAATGGCATCGCTGTACTCGATCTGACCGGTGGCAGGGATACGGCCCGGGACATCACCGTGCTTGCGGACGGTAAAATCCTGGTAGCCGGGCAGAGCAATTATTTTGGTAATGATGACTTCAGCATCATCAGGCTGAATCCTGATGGAACCCTGGACACCACCTTCGGCGCGCTAGCCGGTGTGTTGCCGCAAATTGATGGAAGCGCGGGCGCCGATGTTCTTTATGGCTCCTACGTCCCGGAACTGCTCACTGGACATGACGGCAACGACCTGCTCGACGGAGGAGGGCAGCGTGATGTTCTCCATGGCGGTGCCGGCGCCGATGTGTTCCGAATCAACTCCATCGGTGACAGCTACCGCACCGACTCTCAGGCCGTGAGCGATCGCATCGTTGATTTCGATCCCGGCCAGGACCTTATCGACCTGTCCTCCTTGGGCTTCGGCGGACTGGGCAATGGGCTCGACGGAACCCTGGCGGTCTCTGTCAATGACAGCGGAACCCGCACCTATCTGAAAAGCTATGAAGCGGACGGACAGGGCCATCGTTTCGAACTGACACTCAACGGCGATCTCTCTCAAGTTCTCAACGAAACCAACGTGGTGTTGAGTCGCACGCTGATCCAGGGAACGGAGTCGGCCGATCGGCTGAAGGGCTCGGCGGCGGGCGATGTGCTCATCGCCGGCGGCGGCGACGATGTCGTCTCTGGCGGCTTTGGGCACGATGTTATTGATGGAGGATCGGGGCGCGACGTGCTGACAGGAGGTGAGGGGGCCGATGTGTTCCGCTATGGATCCCTGGGGGACAGCTTCCGTACGGCGGATGGAAATTTCCAGGACCGGATTGTCGACTTCGACCCGGATACCGACAAGATAGACGTCTCTGCGCTAGGCTTCACCGAGTTAGGGAACGGCTACAACGCGACGCTGACGGCCGTGCTGAGTGAGGACGGCCAGCGAACCTTCCTGAAAAGCTACAGCGCCGACGAACAGGGGCGTCGGTTCGAGATCACGCTGCAAGGCGATGTGGTGGCGCAACTTGGAGACGATGATTTTATCTTCGCTTCGGGCGATGAGCCTTTTAACGAGCTGCAGCTTCTGGGGGTCGCTGCGCCTGAGCAGTTTGGGTAATCCTCCCCTCGACAGGCTGAACCACCTCCGTTGAACTTCCCCGAAAACAAACCGGCCCCTGCCACGGGGCCGGAAACGCTCTCGCCGATATCCAGATGAACCAACGCAAGGAACAGCGCTCAATGGATTGCATCATCCGAAAGGCAACGAGTGCCGACGCCACGGCAGATAATCCTGCCCTCATCAAAAAAACCTCAAAGCAATCTTAAATGCCAGAATCTCCTGGTTAGATCGTTCTGGAGATCCCCATGCTTCACGCATTCGAACAACGGCTCGACCCTTTTCCGCCTGACGAAGTCCCACCGCCACCAGATGGCCTGGCGCGGTTTTTGTGGGCCTGCACGCGGGGCGCCCGCGGCTACATCCTCGCTTTCGCGCTGCTCAGTGCCGGCGTGTCGATCTATGAAGCCTGGCTGTTTTCATTTCTCGGACAGGTCGTCGACCTGCTCTCGACCTGGCAGGCCGGCGGCGATGCGGCGGGGCAGGAGAGTCGAGTGCTGTGGGGCATCGGCATCATGCTGGTGACCAGCATCGGCCTGGTCGCGTTGCGCACGATGGTGCAGCACCAGGTACTGGCGATCAACCTGCCGTTGCGGCTGCGCTGGGACTTTCATCGGCTGATGCTGCGGCAGAGCCTTTCGTTCTTCTCGGATGAGTTCTCCGGCCGGGTCACCACCAAGGTGATGCAAACGGCGCTGTCGGTGCGCGAGGTGCTGTTCACCCTCATCGAGATCGTCCCCGGAATCGGCGTGTATTTCATCGCAATCATCGCCCTGGCCGGCGGCTTTGACCTGAAGCTGATGTTGCCTTTTATCGCCTGGGTGGCATTGTTCGGCCTGGCCATGCGCTACTTCGTGCCGCGCCTGGAGAAAGTGGGGCAGGAGCAGGCCAACGCGCGGTCATCAATGACCGGGCGGGTCTCGGACGCCTACACCAACATCACCACCGTGAAGCTGTTCTCCCACTCCAAACGCGAAGCACACTTCGCCCGTGCGGCCATGGAAGACTTCAAGCAAACCGGCTTTCGCCAGATGCGCCTGGTCAGCCAGTTCGAGATCGTCAACCAGGCACTGGTGGTTGCCTTGATCCTCGGGGCCGGCGGTTACGCCCTGTGGTTATGGCACCAAGGCGAAGTAGGCACCGGCGCCGTGGCGGCGATCACCGCCATGGCGTTGCGTATCAACGGGATGTCGCACTGGATCATGTGGCAAATGACCTCGCTGTTCGAAAACATCGGCACTCTGCAGGACGGCATGGAAACCTTGACGCGGGGGCCCAAGGTTCAGGATGCGCCGGACGCCAGCGTGCTGGTTACCACCGGTGGTGCGGTGACCTTCGACAATGTCAGCTTCAATTACAACGGCGAACGCCAGGTGCTCGATGGCCTGAGCCTGAACATCCGGCCGGGCGAAAAAATCGGCCTGGTGGGTCGCTCCGGTGCCGGCAAATCCACTCTGATCAACCTGCTGCTGCGCTTCTATGACGTGGACAGCGGTGAGATTCGAATCGATGGGCAAAACATCGCGCAGGTCACGCAAGACAGCCTGCGCAGCGCCATCGGCATGGTCACCCAGGACACGTCCCTGTTGCACCGGTCCATCCGCGACAACATTGCCTACGGCCGCCCCGACGCCACCGATGAGGAAATACGCAATGCCGCAGCCAGCGCCCAGGCCGATGGGTTCATCAATCAACTGAGCGACAAGCAAGGCCATAGCGGTTACGACACCCTGGTGGGAGAGCGCGGCATCAAGCTTTCGGGTGGCCAGCGTCAACGCATCGCCATTGCCCGGGTCATGCTCAAGAACGCCCCGATCCTGTTACTGGACGAGGCCACCAGCGCACTCGATTCGGAAGTCGAAGTGGCCATCCAGGAAAGCCTCGATGAAATGATGCAGGGCAAGACCGTGATCGCCATCGCCCATCGGCTGTCCACGATCGCGGCGATGGACAGGCTCATCGTCATGGATGAAGGGCGGATCATCGAACAAGGCACCCACGCCGAATTGCTCGGGAAGAACGGCACCTACGCGCGATTGTGGCATCACCAGAGCGGCGGGTTTCTGGGGGAGGACCAGGGAGTGGTCGAGGCCGTGGAGTAGGCGAGGGCGATGGCTGTTCACTGGAACAGCCGACGGCTTCTGTTTGCGGCGCTAGGCGCCAGGACTGATCTCGATTCGATCAGTTTTAGCGCCTTCAGAACGCTGCATGGTTTCCGGAACCCCAATCCATAACAGCAAAAACGCTGCCCCGGCGACGCCAGCAAGCGTCAGGAATGCCGCATCGTATCCCGCCGCTTCAACCACAAATCCCGCCAGACCATTACTCAACGCCGCACCCAGGCCAAACACCGTAGTGAGTGCGCCCAAGCTGATGTTGAAGTGGCCGGAACCGAGCGTGAGATCCTTGACCATGACCGGAAACAACGCGCCGAAAAGACCGGCGCCGACGCCGTCGAGCAGCTGTACCGCCACCAGCCAGTACGGATCATCCGCCAAGGTATAGAGCACACCGCGCAACGGCAGGATCAGAAAACCCGCCAACAGCAGCGGTTTGCGGCCCCACTGATCGGCTCTGGCGCCAGCCAGCAGCGCCATCGGCACCATGACCAGCTGCGCCGCGACGATGCAGGCGGAAGTGAGCGGGGTGGCCATGTGCAGATTGGCTTGCGCAAGTTTTTGGCTCACCAGCGGCAGCATGGCGGCATTCGCCAGGTGGAACAGCGCGCAGCAAACCGCAAACATCAACAACGGTCGGTGGCTGAGCAACACGGCAAACCCGGAAGGCTGAGGGTGATGGGTGCCTCGAGGTTCGAGACCGCGTGCCAGATCATGGTCGATGGCTTCAGCCGAGACGAACGCCACGGCACACACGCTTGCCAGCGCCATGATCGCCATCAGGTAAAACACCGCCACCGGACCGAACAGGTAAGCAGACAAACCGGCCAGCAACGCCGCGCAGGCGTTGCCGGCATGGTTGAAGGTCTCGTTGCGCCCGGTTCGCCGAGTGAAAGCGCGAGGACCGGTGATGCCCAAGGTAATCGCCGAAATGGCCGGAGCAAAGATCGAGGCCGCCACCGCACTCAGGGCCTGCGTAAGCGCCACCAGGCTGAATGACGAGACGAAGGGCAACACCAGGCAACTGGCGGTCACGACCAGCGCGGCAATCACAATCAACGCGCGCTTGCCACGGCTGCTGTCAACCAGCGCTCCAGCGGGCGTCTGCGTGATCAGGGCCGCGACACCAGCAATCGTCATCACCACGCCGATGCTCGCCGGGTCCCAGTGATGCACCGCGAGCAGGTAGATCGCCAGATACGGCCCGAGACCGTCGCGCACGTCGGCGAGAAAGAAGTTGAGGCTGTCGAGCGACAGGTTGTTGCGGCGATCCAGGTGGGTGGTCACGGGGAGTCTTTTCGATGTGAGGTTCGGCGAAATTGACTCAACCTCGGCGAGGGTAGAGACCGGTGCATTTGAGGATTAGTTGCAGGGAGGGCAGATCCAGATCCGGCGAGTGCGGCCGTCCTATAGTAGTGCGAACTGAAAAAAAACGCGGACTGGAAGGTCAATATCTTCTGCTGGATAGTCAGCAGCTTCCAGCGCATCGCGAAAGCGTTGCCATCGATCGCCAGCTATGTCCGGTGCTGGATCGTCATTTCTCTTTCTACCGGTTATCTCTTTTATGACGCCCGCGTGGGCTGTTACGGCGCAAGCCGAAACAAAGAAATCACATTCGCTTTACCGGATATTCGCCAAAGTATATATTCGAATTACCATATGCGTTGAGCAGCGACGATCCTGATGTCTTCTGCCATACGTTCTACGACATCCACGAGCGTATCAAGCTCTTAGTTTTGGTTAAGACCAAACACCTGGAGGATCTATGACAGAACCCATGAACCCCACCACCTTGTTCAAGTGCTTGGCGGATGACACCCGAGCGAAAATTTCTCTACTTGTCGTAAGTGAAGGTGAACTGTGTGTATGCGAGCTGACGGCAGCACTCGACCTGAGCCAGCCGAAGATTTCCCGTCATTTGGCCCTGCTGCGCTCTGCTGGTCTGTTGATGGATCGTCGCCAAGGTCAGTGGGTGTACTACCGCCTGAATCCCGATTTGCCTACATGGGTGACCGCAGTTCTGAAGGAAGTGGTAAACGCTAATAAGCAATGGCTGGAAACCGAGGCTAAACGCCTGTGCAGTATGAACGACCGACCGATCAATCAGGCTGTGCGCAGCTGATTCACGCCCCAAACGGATTAATGAAATGCTGATCGCTGTATTGATATTTATCGCCACCATCGTGCTTGTCATTTGGCAACCCAGGGGGCTCGGGGTAGGTTGGAGCGCGATGTTGGGTGCCATCGTGGCGCTGCTGGCAGGCGTCGTTACCCTTGCCGACATACCAGAGGTTTGGCGCATCGTCTGGAATGCCACCGGGACGTTCATCGCGGTCATCATCATCAGTCTGCTGCTTGATGAAGCGGGCTTTTTCAAGTGGGCTGCGTTGCATGTAGCCCGGTGGGGAGCCGGAAGCACTCGTAAGTTGTTTGCATTTATCGTCTTGCTGGGCGCAGCTGTTTCGGCATTGTTTGCCAATGACGGAGCGGCATTGATCCTCACCCCCATTGTGGTCGCTATGTTGCTGGCGCTGCGTTTTTCTCCCGCTGCTACGTTGGCATTTGTCATGGCAGCTGGATTTATCGCCGACACGGCGAGCTTGCCACTGGTGGTTTCCAACCTGGTCAATATCGTTTCTGCCGACTACTTCAATATCGGCTTCAACGAATATGCTTCGATCATGGTGCCGGTAAACATCGTCAGCGTGGCGGTGACATTGGCGATGTTGTTATGGTTTTTTCGCAAAGATCTCCCCAAAACCTACGACCTCAACCAACTGGATAATCCTGTCGCGGCGATCCACGACCGGGCCACTTTTGTAGCCGGCTGGTGGGTGCTGGTAGTACTCCTGATCAGCTTCTTTGTCCTTGAGCCGCTGGGTGTACCAATCAGCGCCATTGCAGCGGCTTGTGCATTTATCCTCTACGTCATCGCGGCTCGTGGTCACGCCATCAACACAAGCAAGGTGCTCAAAGAGGCCCCATGGCAAGTGGTGATTTTTTCCCTGGGTATGTATCTGGTCGTCTATGGTCTGAAGAACGCCGGTCTGACAGACCATATTGCCCAGGTTCTGAACGTATTCGCCGGCTACGGCGTCTGGGGCGCGTCTCTGGGTACAGGGCTGCTAACGGCATTGCTGTCTTCAATCATGAACAATATGCCTACCGTTCTGGTTGCCGCCTTGTCCATTCATGCCGCCGAAGTTGATGGCGTCGTCCAGCAAGCCATGGTGTACGCCAACATCATTGGCTGCGACTTGGGCCCGAAGATCACTCCGATTGGTAGCCTGGCCACGCTGTTGTGGCTGCATGTGCTGGCCAAGAAGGACATCAAGATCAGCTGGGGGTACTACTTCAAGACCGGGATCGTACTGACCTTGCCCATCCTCGTCGCCACCCTATGCGCCTTGGCACTGCGCCTCAGTTTCTAAATCAAGGAGTCCTATGATGAAAGTCTTGTTCATGTGCACCCACAACAGCTGCCGCAGCATCCTGTCTGAGGCGTTGTTCAATCACTTGGCGCCTGAAGGCGTAGAAGCGGTCAGCTCGGGAAGCTTCCCCAGCGGTCGAGTAAACCAGCGGGCATTGCAGACACTGGAAGCGGCAGGCATCTCCACTGCGGGCTTAAGCAGCAAGGCTTCGGACGCTTTTGAAGGCTCGCCCCCAGATATCGTGATTACCGTCTGCGATCGTGCTGCCGGAGAAGCATGCCCCATCTTTTTCGGCCCAGCCTTGAAGGCACATTGGGGCTTGGCCGATCCGTCCGAAACAACCGGGTCGGAAGCCGAGGTTACCGCAGCGTTCGAAACAACCCTCGCCAAAATCCGGGAGCGCGTAAACGCATTTCTTGCGCTGCCGCTGAAGACTATTAACGCTGAGCAGCTGAAAGCTGAACTGAATCGCATAGGTTCGCTTTAAAGATCAACCGAAGCGGTGCCCAACCTAGCGCCATTGTAGGAGTTCATATGCACGACACATTGCCGAACATACACGCCGACCTGATCGACACTCCTTCGCGGGAGCGACTGGAGCCGCATACGCCGTCAGTCCATAAACCTCGAATTTTGCTCTTGTATGGATCGACGCGAGAGCGCTCTTTCAGCCGGTTGGTGACTCAGGAAGCAGCCTGCTTGCTGGAGGAGTTTGGCGCCGAAACTAAAATCTTCGACCCTTCGGGTTTGCCGCTGCCGGACGATGCTCCGGACACACACCCCAAGGTCGCGGAGTTACGCGAACTCATGCAATGGTCTGAAGGTCAGGTGTGGTGCTCGCCTGAGCGGCACGGATCCATGAGCGCAGTTTTCAAGGCCCAGATCGACTGGGTTCCGCTGGCGATTGGTGCCGTGCGACCTACGCAAGGAAAGACCCTCGCTGTGATGCAGGTCTGCGGCGGCTCGCAATCGTTCAATGTGGTCAATCAGCTGCGTGTGCTTGGTCGGTGGATGCGGATGTTCACTATCCCAAACCAATCTTCCGTAGCCAAGGCATTCACAGAGTTCGATGAGGCCGGTCGAATGAAGCCGTCTTCGTACTACGACCGTCTGGTGGACGTGATGGAAGAGCTGATGAAGTTCACGCTGCTCTTGCGGGATCGCCAGAGCTACCTGGTTGATCGCTACTCCGAGCGCAAAGAGTCTGCCGGAGAATTGTCCAAACGCGTCAACCAGCGTTCTATCTAACGTCAGTACCAGGAAGCGACATGAGCCACATTCCGATCCCCCACAACCTCGAATGCGGCACCTCTCGCAACGCCTGGAGTTGCTACGTCAGCCGTTGCGCCTCTACCCGATACCCACGCCGTCATGCACCAGAACTTCCATCCAATTGGCGCAGCAATCGGGACGAATGTCATGGCTTCATGAGCAGCTGACCTTCGATGGCGTAGGGCAGCAGCTTTTTACGAGACCACAGCGGATTTCCGCCGCTCTGGTGAGCTGTTTGATAAGTGCTACAGAGGCTTTTCTGACCTCCGGTGAGAGATTCGCGATCATAGCGCTCTCTTCGGCTACCAGGTCGACCCGGATTTTCTGATATAGCGCTTCACCCGCTTCCGTGGCTCGAATTTGAATGGCGCGTTTATCTTCCAGGTCAACAGATCGCTCGACGTAACCTTTGCGTTCAAGAGTATCGATGACTCGGCTCGCCGTGCTTTTATCAAGAAACATTTCCTCCGCCAGTGCCTGCATTCGCAACGGCCCCTGCTTGATCAGTGTCTCTAGGGCGTAGCACTGGGTGACGGATACGTCATAGCAACAGATTCGGTCTCTGTCTCTAAACTGATAGACACGTACCAGCTGATTAACTGCCTCAAATAGGTTTTCAGCATCACTGATGAGGTGGGTATCGGTGCAGTGGTCCATAAATTTCTCTTCAGTTGTCACTACCAACAGTAGCTTTCCAGAGGTATAGCTGCAACCACCAATAGGGGGTTGACATTTCCCAAATTGGATCCCTATATTGGTTGCAAGTACCAACGAATAGGCTCAGCCAGGTTGATGGATAGCCAATCGATCCTGGTTTAGAAGGCGAGGTGTAGAGATTTCTACCCGAATCCCTATTCAAACAAATAACAGAACGAATGCTGGACGACCCGTCGTAAATGGGGCCGGTAGAATCGTCGAAAAATCATGTCACTTCCTGCAGTCTGCCGATTTTCGACCTCATGCTGGGTTGTTTTGAATACGCAGAAAACGTGCACCCAGCGTAGATCGCTGGGTAAATTATCGAATCGTGCAAGGAAGCGATCATGTCCGAATTGGAAATCAGCGCCCAGTCCATCCCTACCTCAATTCGTAGCTCGATAGCCAAGGCTTTCTCGCTTCCGTTCCCCATTTTTATGATCGTGTTAACTGTCGCTTTGGGGCTCGTGGGCGGGCTGGGGAACAGCGAAATAATCTCCGTATTGATCACAGGATACGGGAACAACCTCGGTTACTTTTGTATTGTGCTTCTCAGCGCGTTCTACCTAGCTGCCTGGTTAAGTCATGGACAGGATCTTTATCTCGGCAGGGCAGGGGTCGTGATGTCTCCGTTGATGGGGGCAGGGATGGTATGCCCTGACACCGCATATGCGGCGCTATCTCCGTTAGCTGGTCGTTATAGAACCGCGATTGCGGTAGGCAGCTACAGTGGCTTCAAGCTGTTGATACCTGCAGGGCCGCTGATAATCGGCCTCGGTGTGGGGGCAAACGTCGAAGATCACCGATTGATTGTGCTGGGTCTAACCTTGATGGTGACGACTTTTGTGGCTGGCATGATTTGGCTCCGCTTGGTAGGAGACCATTCAGATGCCATAGAAGCCTCCCCGAGCGAGGGCAGGGACTTTCAGTGGGCTAGTTCGTCCAGGCTACTGTTTCCTCTCGCATTACTATTTGCGCTTTTATTCGCTGGGTACTTCGGTAAGCTCTCCGCAGTCCCGGTCATTGGCTTTTTTACGGCTCCAGCCGGTGCGCTTCTGACCGCTGCTATTGTGGCTTACCTTCTGACCAAGCAAGAAAATCGCAAGCCGATGCTTGATTCCACAATTAGAAGAACAGCTAATCTTCTATTTATAATTGGTTGCGCGTCCGCGCTAGGGCATATGCTTGCGCGTGTTGTGCCTGCTGGATATGCCGTTGAGATAGTCACGGGTGTAAAGTCAGCTTCGCTGATGTTGATCGGGCTGTTCTCAGTTGCGGCTATTTTCAAGATCATAAATGGCTCATCCTTGGCAACATTCTCAGCCCTTCCGCCCATACTCGCACCTGTCTTGGCTAACACAGGAATAGACTTGATACCTGTTGTGTATGCGATTTGCCTAGGATCGTTTGTAGCCATTTTGCCTAATGATAGTTTTTACTGGTTGGTGCGAAATGACGCTTTTGCGAATAGCAGCACTATAAACTATGTCAAAACAATAACAGGCGCCTCGATCTTTCAAGCGTTTATAGGCCTTTGTGCCTTATGCGTGATAACTGCCCTATCTTTCTAGAAAAATAATAAATACTGCCTCCTGAATCTTGTTAGGAGGCACGTGCACCTGTGTCGAAAATTACTTGCAGCTTAAGAGCTGTATGGATATTAACCTCAATTGCGTGGGGACATGGAAATGAAAGTAATAGTGGCGACAACATTTGAAGGCGGTTACCAGCCTCTTACCGCGATATCTGCGGCCACAGCACTTATCGATGCAGGATTTGATGCGCAGTTGGTTGATGTCTATGTGGAGGGGCTCGTCGAATCGATGTTTTCCGACGCGGATGTCGTTTGCATTTCCGTTCCGTTATTTGATTCATTGCAAGCAGGTGTACAACTTTCGGCTAAAATCAGCAAGTGGAATAATAAAGCAATAAAGGTATTTTTTGGCCAGTACGCAACCATCAACGCCGAACGTCTTACCGGCAGATATAGTGAATATACCATCGTAGGCGAATGGGAAGTTCCTCTGGTGAATCTGCTAAAAAGGCTCAATGGCCAAGATGCCAGCCTGGCAGGCATAGTGGATATCAAAAAAATTACAGGGGCAGACGGTCGACAAACGTAAACAGCGTTTTCCTGGAGAAACCGTTGCCCCGACCAAAGTGATTTTTGTTGACCCTCGTAGAACACCGACCATTGCCGTAGCCGAACAAGCGGCAGGCAAGGACAACGTGCTTCACCTGGACATCGAACCGGGAACGGATATTGCCCTGTTCAACGGCCTGTTGACCTACGTGGTTGAACAGGAATGGCACGACAAAGAATTTATCTCTGCCTATACCAAAGGGTTCGACCAAGCACTGCAAGCTAACCGATTGTCCCTCGAAGAAACCAGCCGGATCACCGGCGTGTCGGTAGCCAAGCTCAAGCTTGCCGCAGAGTGGGCCTACAAGCCTAAAGCTTCTGGCCACCGACCTCATACCATGCATGCCTATGAAAAGGGGATCATCTGGGGCAATGACAACTATCTCATCCAGTCTGCCTTGGTCGATTTAGTGCTTGCGACCCATAACGTAGGACGGCGGGGCACGGGTGTGGTGCGAATGGGTGGGCATCAGGAGGGGTATACGCGCCCCCCCTACCCAGGTACTACCAAAATCTATGTGGATCAGGAGATCCTCAACGGTAAGGGCATGATGTACACAGCATGGGGGGCCAATCCGTTCCAGACCACTCTCAATGCCCAACAACATCGTGCTGTTATTGTGAAGCGCGCCAATATTGTTAAAGAGGCCATGGCCAATGTTCGCGGCGGCTCAACCGCGCAGATGGTGGATGCCATCTATGATGCGGTGAAGAACAAAGGAGGGCTCTTCCTCGTCAATATTAACCTCTACCCCACCAAGCTAGCAGAAGCCGCCCACGTGATGTTGCCGGCAGCCCACCCTGGTGAGATAAATCTTACCTCCATGAATGGGGAACGCAGGATGCGACTGTCCCAAAAATTCACCGATCCTCCTGGTTCAGCGAAAGCCGACTGCCTCATTGCGGCGGCTATCGCCAACACCCTCCGGAAAATGTATACCGTCGAAGGAAAACAGGACATGGCGACGCGCTTCGCAGGGTTCGACTGGAAAACCGAAGAAGACGCTTTCAACGACGGCTTTCGTATGGCCGGGCAACCCGATGCCGACCCTATTGATAGTCAGGGTGGAAGCACGGGCAACCTTGTGACCTACGAGCGACTGCGAGCCATGGGCAACAATGGAGTTCAGTTACCCGCCAAGGAGTACCGCGACGGCAGATTGATCGGCACCGAAATGTTTTACACCGACTACAAGTTCGACACGCCGGACGGCAAAGCCGAGTTCAAACCAGCGAAGTGGCCAGGCTTTCCGAAGCCGGTGGCAGAACAGAAGGAGAAACACCAGTTTTGGGTCAACAACGGACGCATCAATGAGGTCTGGCAAACTCTCTACCACGACCAATACAACGATTTTGTGAACCGGCGTGTGCCGATGGCTTATCTGGAAATCAACCCTGACGATGCCCAAGCGTTGGCTATCACCTCCGGGGATGTAGTCGAGGTGTTCAACGACTACGGCTCGTCATACGCACTGGCCTACCTGGAGCGGGATATCAAACGGAATCAGACGTTCATGCAGTTCGGCCACTTCAATGGTGTTATGGGTAATTTGAACACTCCATGGACTGACCGAAACGTAGTGCCCTATTACAAAGGAACATGGGCGAGTATTCGTCGTATCGGGAAAGTGGAAGAATTTAAAGAGACGATCAGCTTCAAGTCTAGAAGATTTTAAGGTATCGCGCTTCCACCCCTGCTAGACGTTTTTTCATGGTCTCGATCATGGTATTGGGCGAGCGCAGTCGGGACGTTGTCTTGCTTGATCAGATGTAAGCCATATGTGGACTTACACCATCATCTTGGAGTGGCAACTCTGGATTACAGATGAGGTAGGGAGACTTCTGCGTGTTCTGGTTGGGCCCGTTTCAGTACAAATCAAAAAAAGAGCTTCTGGATCGGCTCAAAAACTACCTGCACAACGCGCCAATAGGCGTAGTCAGTAATGAGCTTGCAGTCAAAAAAATGCGCCTGCTCATAGCAATGCATCCAGAGGCGAGCAGAAAAGTTGGTGTCGGGATCGACCACTTCAAGATCGTGAGAAATGCCGTGGGAGCGGGTAGGGGGATCAAGCTCGTTCGCACCGGTGGCAGTGAAGAAAGTTTTTCCTACAAACGCTGCATTACCGGTGTTGTCCAATCGCCACATGGAAAGGTATGTGAGGCATTGAGATTTGCTGTGCGCTCTCAATTGATCGCGTTTCGTGACGCGCTAGGTATGCCGATAAGTTGCGCGGTTATCACAGACCGTAAAGATTTGCATATCGATCACAAGGAGCCGTTCTGGATTCTGCTGGAGCGATTTTGTCATGATCGCCAGGTCGATCTGACCACTCTTGAAACGTCCGAAAATAGGGAGAATTTGGCGTTGTTCGATCAAAAAGTATCTTCAGAGTTTGAGGAGTATCATCGACTGCACGCTGAGCTTCAGCCACTTTTGAAGGCTGCCAATGTCGCGATAGGAGGGCGGCGGCTGGCAATTCTCAAGCAATAGTTGGCTCGCGACATTTGGTCGGCTTGCGACACGTCCTTTAGGTACGCCAGCCTCGTCGGCTGTAAACATCTCGTTTAACATAATATACATTATGCGTAACAAGATGTTTCGTCTTGGCGGCCATCCCGGGCTCCTTTCAGTACCCACGGCAACTCCGGCTTTCCCCGGAACCTGAACCCGGACCGTTTGGCTCAAGACGCTCCGCAAAAGACGGCCTGCCAACGCTTCGTGCGGTAGCTTCACGCTGATCGCCGACTGCCGGACCAGCTTGCATTCCTACAATGGCTCCGCCGTTTCAATGAGCGAATTGAGCACCAGTTTGATTTCCGCCGCTGGATCTTTATGTCCTTGCAATATCAAACCCTCCGACAGCGCGGTGAACGTTTTCGCGAGTGCTGCGTATGCCAACGGAGGTTTCTTGCCGGCATGGTTGAAAATGATAGTGATCAGCTTGCCCAGCGCCTCGCTGTTTTCTTCATGCAGATCGTAGTAATGCTTTGCGAACGCTTCATCGCGTAACGCGATCAGTTGCATTTCAGCATCGAGGATGGCGCAGTTCGTATTGTTTTTAAGTGTATCGATGTAGGCGTTCAATCCGTGAGCGAGTTGCTCTGCGGTATAACCCGCGGCCAACGTCTCGCCCAAGCGGTCTATTTCAACCCGTTTGAAACGCTGGGTCAGTTGCAGGAGCAGTTCCGACTTGCTTGAGAAGTTGGAAAAGAACGCACCTTTCGAATAACCTGCCTCTTCAGAGATAATATTGACACTGGCGGCGTGAAAGCCTTTTTTGATCATGAGGTCAGTGGCGGTATCAAATAACTTGTCTCGTGTTATTTGTTGGCTTTCCTCGCGACCTAATCTTTTTCTAATCACGCCCTCGGCTCCTTTGGCCCAATATGTTTGTTTGTAACTAGATGAAACAGCTCAGTGAATCAGATATTTGCACCTTACCATCCGTACCCATCCTTTGCATTTAAAGTTTTAAATCTGCCATGTAGTCACCGCCTATTTTTGCCTGGATCGGACGACGGCAAGGTGACGGTTTTCATCGAAATGCAACGAATTCAGAGCGACCACTGCCCTGCCCCCTCAGGGTAAAAAACCGCCCACATGCCGGAAAAATGGCGTCATCAGCCTGGCGAACTCGTTGAGACATCGCGTCTCAGGCCCGTCCCAGACACCTCGGCTTTCACTTGATAGTGAAATACCGCTTGATTTCCAGATACCGAATGGTTTTTACTGGCGCCGTTGGGTCATCCAACGCCTGTTCAGCGACGAAGCTGCACGAGCAGGCTATCTCACAGGAGCTGGATTTTAATGGAATATGCCTTTGTTACAGGTGCTACAGGCCTGCTTGGGAACAATCTTGTCCATGCACTTTTAAAACGAGACATCAAAGTAAGGGCGCTGGTACGTTCCATTGAAAAAGCCAAGAAGCAATTCGACGGCCTGCCCGTCGAACTTGTCCAGGGCGATATGCTTGATGTTGATGCGTTCAGCCATGCCCTTGAAGGCTGTGATGCCTTGTTTCATACAGCGGCCTATTTTCGCGACAGCTATAAAGGCGGAAAGCATTGGCAAAAGCTCTACGATACCAATGTAACCGGCACCGAGCGGTTGTTGCAGGCCGCCTATGCCGCGGGCATTCGCCGTGCGGTCCACACTTCCTCCATCGCGGTCCTGAAGGGAAACCGCGACCAGGTAATCGACGAGACCATGTCGCGCGACGAGTCCGAGGCAGACGATTACTACCTGAGCAAGATCCTCTCTGAACAGAAGGTTCAGGAGTTCTTGTCGCTGCATCCGGACATGTTCGTGGCGATGGTTTTACCCGGTTGGATGTTTGGCCCAGGCGACATCGGTCCTACCTCGTCAGGTCAGTTCCTGCTGGATTTCGTGGGACAAAAATTGCCGGGAGTTCTTCCCGGGAGTTTTTCAGTCGTGGACGCCCGTGACGTGGCGGAACATCAAATCGCGGCGATAACACGTGGCCGATCGGGAGAGCGTTATCTGGCTGCCGGCAATCATATGGACATGAAGACTATCTTTCGGGCATTGGCCAACGTCAGCGGGATAAAGGCACCGGAACGGCCTGTTCCGTTGTTCATGCTGCGTCTTATTGCTTTCGCCTATGAGATTTATTACCGGGTTACTAAAAAGCCGGTGCTTATCAGTACTTCCACGGTCAAGCTCATTGAGCAGGAACAAGGGCGGACCCATTTCAGCCACAGCAAAAGTTCAAGTGAACTGAAATGCGCATTCCGCCCGGTTACTGAAACCCTGACCGATACGCTGGACTGGTATCGGAATAATAACTACATAAAGTTCAACTGAAAAATTAGCCTGCCTCTGCAGTACTTATTTATCTGGCCATGACTTCAAGGATTGAGAGGTTGGTGGAATGAAAAGCCTTACCTGTAAAGAAGGTTTCCTGCATCGTTTTGTCGGTTTTTCGGATTTGCACCCCGACGCCATAGCTATCAGGAACCTCGATGCGGAAGAAACCTTCACGTACCGCGACTTGCTGAACAAGGCCGAAGCGTGCAACGGTTTGCTCCATTCCCTTGGGGTGTCGTCCGCAGAGAAAGTTGCGCTTGTCTTGCCCAATGGGGTGGATTTCATCGCGTATTATTTGGCGATCATTGGCCATGGTGCTATCCCCGTCATCCTTAACCACAAGCTGACGACGTACGAACTGAGCAACGTGCTGGGCCTCGCCGGGCCCGCATTAACCGTCACGACCGACTCGTTGTTCGAGCAACACCGCGAAGTCTTTCAGTCGGTCCGTTGCCTCGTCGTCCGTACTGCCGATGAGCAACCGTTGTCGTTGCCCGAAAACGCAACGGCCGCCTCTGATCTTCCACATCAGCTCTGGCCCTTGTCACTGCCTGAAGGCAACCCGGTCGTTTCGGTACAGTTCACGTATCGGGGCGTTGGCATGCCGCTGGCTGTTTCTCATCGTTATCTGGACCTGACGCAGTCAAGCGATGGCTTGCACGAGCGGTTTCACCCTCAAGGCCTTGGCTCGGTCCACTTGGTGACTCTGCCGCTGTACGCGATCTTCGGCCTGTCCGTGATGATGGTTTTCCCGCTCAGCATCGGCGCTACGCTGCTGATGACCAACAGCCTGCTCAACAGGGACCTGGCGCAAGTCTTGTCCGAGCATCAGGTGTCCTTTGCCTGCCTGGTGCCGGATGTCATCCGCTACTTCAATACCCGACTGGCCAAACGCAAGGGCCCACGGCTGCCGCTGCATCCGCAACTGATGATTTATTCCGGCGGCAGCCATCTACCGGCGGATGAAGCGCAAAAACTCGGCGACCTGCTGGGGTGCGGCCCTGTATTGCAAGGCTACGGACTGACGGAAAGCATGCCGGTGATTGTCCAGAGTTCGGTCGGCGAGGTGCATCGCGGTGCGATGGGCCAACCGATCAGTGGTGTCGAGTTGCGAATTGTCGATGGTCAGGGGCGCGACGTGGCCGTGGGCCGTATCGGCGAACTGCTGGTACGCGGCCCGATGGTTATCCCGGGCTATGACGATGCGCCGCAGATAAATGCGCGGTTTTTCCGTGATGGCTGGTTCCACACCGGCGACCTGGTCTGGCAGGACGACGACGGGCACGTATTTTTCTTCTGCCAGCGCCTGCGTATCTCGAAAATCAAAGCGCAGATGATCGACCTGGAAGAAATCGAGTCCATTGCCCTCAAGCATCCCGGTGCAGTGCGGGCAAAGGCCTACATCGTCCCTGATCATAAAGAGATAAACGTCTTGCACCTGTCTGTGGAAGGTAGCGTAGACCTGAGCCAGAACAGCGTATCCACCCTGCTCGCCCGTTACCTTTCCGCCTTCAAACTCCCCAGAAACATAGAGATTGTCCCTCTCAAGGAAGAGATTCATGCACGCTGATCACACGCGACCGGTGCTGGCCGTTTTCGATTTCGACGGCACATTGACCGACAGGCATACCTTCTGGCGCTACATGCGTTTTATCGTCGGATCCCGGCCCTTCTGGCTCAGGATCATCCCCCTGCTGCCGAAAATGCTCAGCGTGATCCTGGGAATCACACCGCTGATGCAGGCGCGACTTGCATTCATCGCCTGCTACCTGGGAGGCCTGACCGTCGAGCAGGAGCGCGAGCATGCCAGGTATTTCATCAGCGAACAGCTGCCGCTCTGGCTCAGGCCCGAAGCGCTGCGTCGGCTGAAATGGCATCAATCCATGGGACACGTCACGGCACTGGTCAGCAATTCGCCGGAGAACTACCTGATCCCGTGGGGGCAGGCAGTTGGTTTCGACTACGTGTGCGGCACCCGCCTGGCGACGGCTCGGAACAAGCTGACCGGGGGCATATCGGGGGCCAACTGTGTCGATGGGGAGAAAGTCAGGCGCCTCGAAGGCTGCGTCGGCAACCTTGAAGATTTCTACATCTACGCCTATGGCGACTCGTCAGGCGACGAGGCCCTGCTCAGCGTTGCCAACTCTCCCTTCTATAGAAACTGGTACTGACAGATGAAGACTCTGAGCACTTTCGTCCCCGCGCATTACCAACAACCGGGCAAGGCGCCGGCGGTAATGATCGTAGGCGCCGGTCCTATCGGCTTGTCGCTGGCGATCATGTTGCAGAAATGGGGCGTCGCTTTTCGCATCATCGAGAAAAACGCCGGCCCCTCCACCGCGACCAAGGCGATGGCGATCCATTCCAGAACCCTGGAAATCTTCCGCGACCTCGGCGTCGCCGACCAGGCCATCAACGATGGTTTTACCATCAATCAGTTTTCGGTGCAGTCCAACGCCCGGCGGGTACTGAACTACAACTTTTCCTGCCTCGATGCTACCTATCCCCTGCTCCTCAGCCTGCCGCAGCCGCAAACGGAAAAGATCCTGCTGGAACGATTGACTGAGCTGGGCGTGCAAGTCGAATGGAACACCGAGCTGGTGGACATCGAGAACCAGCCCGAGTCCGTACGGGTCACGCTGCGTCATGGCGACGGTCGCGAGGAATCCTGCGCCAGCCGCTGGGCAGTCGCCTGTGACGGTGCTCGCAGCAACATCCGAAAACGTTTGGAGATGACTTTCGAAGGATCGTCCTACGATCGCTTTTTCATGCTCGCCGACGCTGACATCGAGTGGTCCGGCAGCAAGGACGAAGGCGCTTTTTTTCTTGGCGCACAGGATGGGTACGTGGCGGTTGCGCCGATCAGCGCACAATCGCGGTATCGGTTGTTCATCGAGATGCCCTACGACTTGCCACCGGAAGGCGAGCGCCCCTCCCTGAGCCTGGAGAACTTCCAGCGGCTGTGCGAGGGACGTGGGCAGCACATGACCCTGTCGAATATCTCCTCCACCACCATTGCCTCTTTCCAGCATCGCCGGGTGCAGTCATTGCAGCAGGGCTCGGTGTTCCTGGTCGGCGATTCTGCGCATATCGGCAGCCCGATCGGCGGCCAATGGATGAACCTGGGAATTTCCGAGGCCTACAACCTGGCGTGGAAGATCGCCTATGTCGATCAAGGCCTGGCGGATCCGTCACTGCTCGACAGCTACAACGAGGAACGTTATCCGGTGGCCCTGGAAGTGGAGAAGACCGCGCATCGGTTGACCCGGCTGATCACCGTAAGACAACGGGCCCTGGTGTGGCTGCGAGACAATGTCCTGCCCCTGCTGAGCAACAGGCCCAAGGTCCAGCGCAAACTGCCCTCGATGATCTCCGGCCATCAATACCATTACGCCAAAAGTGACTGCATCCAGGAGGCGCTGACGAAAAAGCAGCGCCGCAACTGGTCTAGGAACGGAGCCCGGACGGCGTTCCAGCCGCCGGTGCCTCGCGCGGGGCAACTGGCGCCCGATGTCGAGCTTTGGCAACAGCAAGGGGCGCTGCCGGCGCGCTTGATCGACCTGTTCCACGGGACGTACACGTTGTTGATCTTCACCGCGGCGGATCAATTTTCTCCCGTCTTGCCAGGCCACTATGCACTGGCCGAGTCAGTAGAAAAAGATTATCCGGGCATCAAGGCCTACTGCGTGGTCGACGCCCTCAGCAGCGCGGAACTGCCGGCATGGCACTCGACATTGCTGGACCCCGACTGGAGGCTGCACAAGCGTTATCACGCCAGCGAAGGCACGCTGATGCTGATTCGTCCTGACGCGTACATCGCGTTCCAGGGCGCCGACGCGATGACACTCGTGACGTACCTGAGCGTGAGGTCCGGATTGCTCAAGGCCCCGAGGGAAACCGCCTCCCCGGCAAGCGAGGCAGTGCAAATCCAGCGGCCAGTCGCAACCGCTCATTGACTGATTGCTTGACGGCGCTCTGCCCGGGCCCACGACTTTCGATGCTCGTCTAAAACACCTACCGAATTACGGTTAAGGAGAACCTCATGCGCTTGCAACTCAATGAAGTTGTGCAGGAATTCATCGTGTCCAACGGGAAAATAGCCCATAGCTATTTCTCCCTCTCGGAAAAAATCATCGATTCACTCTGCGAATCCAACATGGCGAAGGAATCGATCCTGATGCGCCTGCTGGAACAGGCTGAATCGGTCACCGCCCATTATTTCAATGCCCACCAGCAGGTGCTGGAAGGCGTCTACGCCCATGGCATCGAGGCGGCTGCTGGTAGAAGCGTCGCAACGCTGGAACCCGTGCCTGCGCACTCGACCGTGTTGGCCGCGGCACCGCCGGTCGAGCAACCTGTCGCCCTCAGCTATGAGCAATGGTTGCGCGCCGAGATCAGTTCGGTCACCGGTTTCAAGAAGGAGCAAATCGACTTCGAAAGAAGTTTCGAAAGCCTGGGCATCGACTCGCTAGGGCTGGTTGATATTTTCGAGTCGTTGGCCCAGCACTTCCCGGACAAGAAAGAACAGACCTCGCAACTCTTCGATGCCCTGACCCCTACGGCCCTGCTGGCCAGGCTTGAAACCGATCCGAAGCCGTCTGCCACACCTTCCGAGGCGCCGTTGCCTGGCTCCGCCGATGCGCAGACGCCGCTCGGCGCGGTGCTTTTCAACGCACTGTCACCGCTGGTTTCGGACGCACCGCAGTCACTGGACGTCAACACGCCTTTTACCGATTTGGGGCTCACCGGTTTTGACCGGCAAGCCCTTTGCCAATCAATGGCGCAAGAGTGCCCCGTCAGCGAGTTTGCTGGTGAGGCATTGATGTCGCGTCGTACCCCGGAAGACGCGCTGGCGCTTCTGGCCAGAATGGGCTGAGGCCCGATGGCACACGCTGCCCGCACATGGAATGGACACCGGGTGACCGTCAGGTCACCCGGCTTTTTGGCAAATCAGGAGACAGGGTATGAGTGGCGCGGTAACGACAGCGGGCGAGTTGTGCTTCAGCGCAATGGCCGGCGAATTTCCAGGGGCGTCGTCCACCGACGCACTTTGGCACTTGCTCTCGCAGGGCGGCATAGCGCCTATCCAGGCAATGCCGGCGCGCTGGGAGTTGCAGAAGGCGTCGATATTTTCGAGCAAGGCCGGCGAGAAGGATCGTGTCTACCTGGACAGCGCATTCTGCCTTTCAGATGACCCATCGACGCCTTCCCGTCATGAAGGCCGGCAGGTCGCGATTGGCAAGAACGTGCTCCGGACGCTTTTTGCCGAACTCGCGGCGCAAGGCACGGAACTGAATACCGAGCGAACCGCATTGGTAGTCGCGACGTCCTGGAGCGATGAAAGTTATTTCGCCACGCCAGTGCCCGGCGGTACCGACACGCCATCCGGTTTTACGCCCGGTGAACAGGTGGCCGGGCTGGCGCGCGCGTTTGCCTTGGGAGGCCCGGCCTTATCGGTGGATACCGCTTGCAGTTCGTTCCCCTATGCCATCGACATGGCCAAGGCTCTGCTCAACAGTGGCCAGGCGGACCAGGCGATCATCATGGCGCTCAACACCGTTCTGCCCCCGGCATTGTTCCTCGGTTTCTCCCAACTGACGGCTTTTTCCGCCCGGGCCAGCATGCAGGCGTTCGGCGAGGATGCCGACGGTATTGTGCCGGGCGAATGCGCCACGGCCTTTCTGGTCGAGCCCGTGGCCGATGCCCTGAACGCCCGACGCCGACCGCTGGGCGTGCTGAGAGGTTTGGGGCTTTCTGCCGATGGCGCCGAAGGGTCGGTGTTTGCGCCGGGCCGGCAGGCCCAGTATCGCGCTTATCAACGGGCTTACATGGACCTTGATCCAGGCCGCGTGGATTACATCGAAACCCACGGCACCGGCACCCCGTTAGGGGATGCGACCGAACTGGCCTCGCTGAACAGTTTCTTCGCTGCCCATCGCAGCGCCGACGAAAAAATTGCCATCGGTTCGATCAAGTCAGTCATCGGCCATCCCCTGGCCGCGGCGGGAGGCGCTTCGCTGGCCAAGGCGTTGATGATCCTGCGCCACAAGGGCATCCCACCCCAGCCGGACTATTGTCCCAGTCTGAAAGTCGACGACACCTGCCTGCGCCTGGCGACACAGCGAGTCCAGCCACTGGAGGATCGTCAATCGCCGATCCGCATAGGCATTTCCAGCTTCGGCTTCGGTGGCGCCAACGCCCATCTGGTGGTGGATGAATACGTGCCCGCTGACCTCCCCGCCCCCGCGCCTGTGGCTTCAGGCGTGCAGATCCTGGACCTGGCGATCGTCGAGGCGGAAGCCGCACTGGGCGGTTGCGATTCACTGCACGCGTTCAAACGGCGGCTTGAGCAACCGGCTAGTCCACCGGTCACTTTCCCTTACGGGCGTTTCGTCGATTGCAAGGGGGCCTCGGCCGGGCCGTTGTCGGGGAGATTCCTGGCCCAGGACCGCGTCATCGATATCGACGGATTTGGCATGGGGCCAAAGCCCCTGGCCCACGTCGATCCCTTCAAACTGTTGATCACCGACCGCGTCAATCACCTGTTGCGGCGCCTGCCGGGCGTTGCCGGATCCGCCGGTACGGCAATGGTCATGTGCTGCAACATGGGCGGGGAGCGGTTCAGCAACGCCTATAGCAGTGCCGAGCAATTCTATTCACGGGCCCAAGGCAGCCCGCCGGGCGTGGAGGTGACCGACGTGGCAACCATGTTGCCGAACATGTTGTCCGGCTACCCGGCGCAGATTTTCGATTTCAAGGGTTTCCATCAGACCCTGGCCGGCTCACCAGGACTGTTCTGGCAAACCCTGCTGGCGTCCCGACAATGGTTCGAGGACGGCATCACGACGCTGCTGCTCGGAGCCGGCCGCTTCATCAGCGGCGAAATCGAGGTCGACCGTGCTCGCCGCAGCGCTACACCGCAAGGCGAAGGGCTCGGGCTGCTTGCGCTGCGTCCTTATCGAGCGGGTTCAACCGACACGCCGCTGCTGGTGATTCGCGCAGCGGTACTCGCCCATGCCGCGGCTTCGCTGGACGAAGCGTGCCGATTGGCCGGCAAGGAGCGCGCCCAGTACCCGGTGGTCGAGGTTTGCGAGTTGCAGCCCGATAGCATCCCTGGTGACGAGTCGTTGCAGGAGATGACCGGTTTCCTGGCTGAAGCCTGCGGCATCGAAACGCTTTTGTCGGTGGTGATGAGCTCGGCGGCTCACACGGTGATCGAGGTGCGTGAGGCCGGCAAGGTTGTGATGTGGCTGTTCACTGAAAAACTGCGCGAATGGAACCTCGCAACGGCGAGCCCCGCCCCTGCGATCAAACACCCGTTCACGTTGCGCTTTGCCCACGAGCCCCTTGAGCTGCAGCAGGTCATCACGCCAGTGCATGCCGGCGAAATCGTCCGCGAGCCGCAACACGACGGTGTCGATGTGTTGCAACTCAGCGACATGCTGACCAGCACGGTTCTCGCCGGGTTGCGGGTGCGAGTCCGGGCCATGGAGGGGCTGTTTGCCCTGCACCAGGGGGCTCGTACGCAGCGCCCGGCGCCCTGGCAGCGTCGAGCGGAACACGTGGTGATTTCCCACATCCAGCGCGAGCCGCGTTCGCTGCGGGCACGGCTGGTGGTGGACGAAGGTCACCGGTATTTCTTCGACCATCCGCTGGATCACATCCCCGGCATCCTGTTGCTTGAGGGGGTGATGCAACTGGTCGAACTGGCCATGCCCCCGCTGAATGGTCGCGTCGCCTACGTGAAGACGCTCAGCATCAAGTTCCAGCAATACGTCCAGAAGGAAGACGTGATCGACCTGCGCCTGGAGCAAGGCCACGATGGCCAGGCATTTCAGGCAACCGTCACGCAGGCTGGAAAAGTCATGTGCACCTGCGTGCTGGGCATGGCCTACAGCTCGGCCTTCGAGACCTCGCCGGCGGCTGAGTTCACGGCCGCGCGCTGTGTCGACAAGGCCCTGCTGCACAAGGCCAGGGAGGAAAATGTCATCGTCAGCGCCATGAGCAGCCTCGCCCAGGGGCTGAGCGTGGATACGGTCAGCCTGCCGGATGGGCATTTTTTCCACGAGGGCGATCCCGAGCATTTCTCGATGGTGTATTTCCTCGAGGTTGCCCGCCAGTGCTACATGCAGATTGCCCACGGTCATCTGCGTATTCCGCTCAACACCCCGATGAATCTGCTGGCCCTGAGTTTCACCCTGGACCGGCCAATTCCCAGGAACAGCCCGTTGTCACTCGCTCCGCAAGCGAGCCTCGGGACGCAGCTTCAATCATTCAAGACCAACCGCATCCATATCGACCTGTTCAACCGGGGCGAAAAGATCGGCCAAGCCAATATCACCGCTCAAGTATTGAGCCAGTCCGCGCCTGCCGCCTGAGGCCGGGCGTTGATCAAACTCAGGGGCACAAGTGTGCCCGCAACAGACAGGGTGTCGCCGTGAACGATGTCAAGGTTCAACTCATAGTCAAATCACCACCGTCGGAAATCTGGAAGATCTGGAGCAATTTCCAGGAAGCCCCGCTCTGGGATAGCGACGTCAGCCAGTGTCAACTCGAGGGCCCGTTCCAGGCGGGAACCGCGGGTCAGTGTGTGCTCAGCAATGGCTTGAAAATGCCATTGAGGCTGCTGGCCGTGGAGCCGCAGGAAAGCTATCGCAACAGCGCGAGACTGCTTTGGATACGGCTCGAATTCGACCATCGGATGCGCAGGCTGTCTCCGGACGAAACCCAGGTCATCCATAGCGCCAGGATCTACGGTCCGTTGAGTTTTTTGTACCGGCGGCTGCTGCGCAAAATGCTGACGACGGCAATGACCACGGCGCTGGGCAACCTCGGAGCCCTTGCCGAACAACGCGCCAACGCTGTCGACGCCACCGAGCTCGACAAAGCGCAAGCACATCTGCACCTCGTATGACCTGTTCGCGACGTCAGCGCCACGCGCACCGGCTCGCGCAATCTTTTGAATAACGGCACACTTCGGACCAAGCATGAACTTACTGAAAAACACTCAATACCTGGTGATGGGCATCATCGGCATGGGCGCGGTCGCCCCGGCGTCCACCTTCGCCGACACGCTGGGCCCCTACGCCAGCTTCATGGGCGGCCTGAACTGGGTATCGGCGCAGGACCTCAACCAGAACAACCTGGATTTCGTCGAGATGGAATTCAACCAACCGCTGCATTCCGGCTACGCCACTGGCCTGGCGTTAGGCTGGCGTTTCCCGGTCGGGCTGCGCCCGGAGGTGGAACTCGGTTATCGCGAAAATACCCTGACCCAATTCAACAACCGGGTCTATGAGGGCGGCGGGAGCATCGATGGCGAAGGCGAAGAGAAAGCCGCCAGCCTGATGGTCAACCTCTGGTACGACGTCTTGAACCTGCCCGCGCCTTTCAACCGCTTCACCCCTTACCTGGGCGGCGGCCTGGGTTACGCCACCCTCACGGTCAGCGGTCTGGAAGCCGGTGGAGTGGAGTTTGGCGGTACTCACCGCGACACCGTCTCGGCCTACCAACTGGGTGCAGGGGTAGGTTACGAGCTGAACGAAAACTGGTCGATGTCCCTGGATTACCGCTGCCTGAAAACGCGCGAGGCGCACTTCGGCGACATCGAACGGCTGCCTCAAGGCGATGTCAGCACCGAATATGAAGCCCAATCGGTGATGCTGGGCCTGCGTTACTGGCTCTGAATCGTCAGCCAGACCGGCGCCTTGCCTCGACGAGGCGCCCTCCTCGGCGACTTCAAGCCGCCGAGCTTTGCCACGGCCCCTCCCCCAGCGCTGCGGCGATCGTCCGTTCGCCCAGCGCCAGTCCCACGCTCATACCCAAGCCGGTATGCATCAGCACTGCCGTGACGCCCTGCGCAGCCGAAATCACGCTGAACGGCCCCGGCCCCCGCGCGCCATACACACCCTGCCAGCGCTCCAGTACATCGACCTCGCCGCCCAGGGTGTGCTGCGCCAGGTCAATCAGGATGCGGTCGACCTGCTCGGCGTTGAACGGTGAAATGTCGCTGCCGTAGACATGGGAATCGCCGATGATCAGGTCACCGTGGGGGGTTGGGCTGATGAGCAGATGGATGCCATGGGCTTCGAGCTCTGGCTGGTGCGTGCGGATCTGCGTGCGGATGGCCTGCGCTTCAGGGAGGTCGGCAAACGCGCCATAGTGCACGCAGCTCAGCCCCGTGAGCAACGCGTGACGTAACGCCAGGGGTTGGCGCGGCCGTACGCGGAGCATTTGCAAGCCGCACACTTGCGGGTTGAGCCCGGCGATTTGTTCGGCCAGCAGCGTCTGATAGTCATGCCCCGAGCACACCACAATGTGCCGCGCGGTAAAGCGTCCGGCGCTGGTGAGCGCACGGTGGGGTTCGACATCGCGGACCAGCGTCGAAAAATGGAATTCGACGCCCAATGCCCGGGCCAGGTAATCGACGATCTGCGGCAGTGCCTCGCGGGAATACAACTGTTGGTCGTCGAGGCCGAGCAATGCCGCGCGGTGATGGGCAAAACGGCCATCGTAAAGCGCCGCCAACGCCTCGCCACGCAACAGCTCGGTGCGATAACCCAATGCCGCGCCCCGCCCGTTCACGAACGCTTCGAGCAGCGCTTCTTCGGCTTCCGTACGGGCGAACAGCAGCGAGCCTTGCTGATGCATGTGCAGCCCGGCAGCCTGGCCCAGTGTTTTCCACAAACCGTTCGCCTGGCGTGCCAGGTCCAGCATGACACCCGGCGCCTGGCCGCCGACCAGGGCCTGGCCAAAGTTGCGTACCGAGGCGCCCAGGGGCGTATGGCTACGCTCGAACACCTTGACCTTGAGGCCGCGCCTGGCGCCGGCCCAGGCGTGGGCCAGGCCGAGGATGCCGGCGCCGACGATCAGCAGGTCACAGTCGTGCTCAGACATGAAAACTCCTTGAAAACCATCAACGGATAAGGCCCGCTCGACACGAGCCGGGCCTGTGAACAGTAGAGAACAGAGCTTATTTGGCGACTGGCTCGGACTTGCCGTCGTAACGCTTGCGCCACTCAGCCAGCACCTTGTCGCGGTTCTCCGACGCCCAGGCGAAATCATTGCGGATCAAGCGTTGTTCGTAGTCCGTCGGCAGCTCCGGCAAGCGTTCGGCGATGCCCGGTTGCGCCAGGACCGCGAAGTTCGCTTTGTATAACTGCATCGCCTCGGGGCTGGCGGAGAAGTCCGCGAGTTTTCTGGCAGCCGCCAGCTTCGGCGTGCCTTTGATGATCGCGGTGGCTTCGATTTCCCAGCCCAGGCCTTCGGCAGGCAGGACGATGTCCAGCGGCGCGCCTTTGCGCTTGAGCTGGATGGCCGGGTATTCGAACGAAATGCCGATGGGGAACTCGCCGGCGGCGGCCAGCTTGCACGGCTTGGAGCCGGAGTGCGTGTACTGGCCGATATTGGCGTGCAGCCTGTCCATATAGGCCCAGCCCTTGGTCTCGCCGAAGGTTTGCAGCCAGGCACTGACGTCCAGGTATCCAGTGCCGGACGACGCCGGATTGGGCATGACGATCTTGCCTTGGTACACCGGGTTGGCAAGGTCTTCCCAGCGAGTCGGCTTGGGCAGGCCGAGCTTTTGCGCCTCCACCGTATTGAAGCAGATGGCGGCGGCCCAGACGTCCATGCCGACCCAGGTGGGCGGCGTGTCGGCGTCGCGGTATTGGGCGGAAATCTGGCCGAGGTTTGCCGGGCTGTAGGCGTCCAGCAGGCCCTGCTGCTTGAGAATCGCCAGGCTCGAGCCTGCCAGGCCCCAGACTGCATCGGCTTGGGGGCGATCCTTTTCCGCCAGCAGCTTGGCGGTGACGATGCCGGTGGAATCGCGCACCCACTTGATCTCGATGTCCGGGGTTTGCTGCTCGAAGGCCTGTTTGTAGGCCTTGAGCTGCTCGACTTCGAGGGCCGTATAGACGGTCAGTTCGGTATTGGCATGGGCCTGCAGAACACAGGCGGCAAGCAGGCCGACGGCCCAGGCAGTGCGTTTGAACATGGTACGGCTCCGTGTCAGTCAGTGAAGTTTTTCAGGAATGGGACGGCAATACGCCGCGGGCCAGTTGTGTGTTGATGTGGTCGATCACGGCGGGCAGTTCGGCAATCGTGTCGATCAGGTAATGCGGACGGCTTGCGGCAAACAGCCCGTCGATGCGCTCGCGTTCGGCCGCCAGCTGCTGCGCCGACAGAGCCTGGAACTGCTCCCAGTCGAGGCCGAGAAAGTTGCCGGAAAACCTCAGCGCCACGGTCCACATCCCTGCCCTGCGGCCTTCGAGGATGCCGGGCTCGGTGTCATCGACTTTCACGCAGGCGGCGACATCGTCCAGGCCCAGGGCGATCACGTTGGCCAAGGCCTGCGCCGGGCTTGGCCGGCCCTTGGGCACGTCGTCGGTGGCGACCACATGGTCGGGGCTGTAGCCCTTGGCGGCGGCCAGTTCGACGACCTTGTCCATGACCTGCCGGGGGTAGCCTGAGCAGCTGCCGATCCTGAGGCCGCGCTGGCGCAGTGCGGCGATGCTCTCCAGTGCGCCGGGGATCAGGTCCGAGTGGTCGGCCACCCTGGCGATCTGCAGCGGCATGAAGCGCTCATAGATAGCAGTCACGTCGTCATCGCTCGGTGCGCGCCCGAACCGGCGCGCAAACCGTTCCGCCACGCCCGGTTGGTTGCACAAGGTGCGGATGTGGTCCCATTTGCCCATGCCCATCGGGCCACGGGCTTCCTCCAGGCTGATCTCGATGTCGAAGCTGGCGAAGGCTTCGACGAAGATCCGCGTCGGCGCGAACGAACCGAAGTCCACCACGGTCCCGGCCCAATCGAGAATCGCTGCCTGCAGGCGAGTTGGCGTTTGGTAGTGCATCAGAATCTCCAAAAAAAATTTTCAAAGACCCGGCGCCGGCTGGCGCCAGGCCTGGGAGCGGCGCAGCAGGCGGCGCGACAGCATCGCCAGCAGCAGCGATACGCTGGCTGAGGTCAGCAGGATCAGAGTGGCCATCGCGGCGGCCCCGCCGACATTGCCTGCGTCGTCCATGTTCAACACGGCCACCGCAGCCAGAACGCTGTCGGGGCTGTAGAGAAAAATCGCCGCTGAGACCGTGGTCATCGCCGACACGAACAGGTAGCGAACGATGTCGAGCAACGCGGGCAGGCAAATGGGCAGCGTCACCCGCAGGAAGTGGCGAACCAGCGGGACTTTCAGCGCCAGGGCGGCGGCCTCGAACTCATCGTCGAGCTGGCGCAAGGCGGTGCTGGCCGTCATATGCGCGGTGGTCAGGAAGTGCGCGACGGTACAGACCACCAGCAAGGCCAGGCTGCCGTAGAGGCTGCCGAGCGGATTGCCCGGCAGATTGAAAAAGAACACGTAGCCCAGGCCCAGCACCAGCCCGGGCACGGCCATCGGGACGAAGCTGAGCAGCCGCAGGGTGCGCGTCAATGCGCTCTGCCGGGTCTTCTCGATCAGGTAGGCACCGGTGAAGATCGCCAGGCTGCCGAACACCGCGCAGCACACGGCCAGCAGCAGGCTGTTGCGATAGGCCAGCCAACCGCCGGGCAGTTCCGAGAAGGCATAGTTGTCCAGGGACAAGGACAGGTCGTACGGCCAGAACTGCACGAGCGATGCGTACACTGCCATGCCGAACACGCCGAGCAGAACGCAGCCGATCAGTGCCGTGACGCTCAGGAATGCTGCATCCCGCCCCCGCGACGGTTGCGGGTGATACACCTGGGCACGGCCGCCCATGGCTTCGCGTTGAGTTCGGCGCAGCCACATGTCCACGGCGAAACTGAGCAATGCGGGTAGCAGCAGAATCATGCCGATCAGCGCGCCGCGTCCAAACTGTTGCTGGCCAACGACTGACTTGTAGGCTTCCAGCGCCAGCACCTGGTAATCGCCGCCGACCGTGACCGGCACGCCGAAGTCGGTGATGCACAAGGTGAACACCAGGCAGAACGCCGCGAACACCCCTTGCCGGCTGCCGGGCCAGGTGATGGTGCGAAATGCCCGCCATGGCGAGGCGCCCATGCTTGAGGCCGCGTCGAACAGCCGCGCATCCGCCAGCGCCAGCGCCGACATCAGCACCATCAGGGCGTGGGGAAAGGTGTAGATCGCCTGGCCCAGGACAATGCCCCAGAAACCATAGATGTTGCCGGCGCTGAAATCGCGCAGCAGCCCCTGGTTACCGAACAGATAGATCAGCGCAATGCCGGGCAGCATCGACGGCGCCAGCAGCGGCAACAGCGAAATGCCCCGCCACAGCGGCTTTGCCACGATGCAGGTGCGCTGCAATGCGTAAGCGAAGGCATAGGCCAGCGGCACGACAATGATTGCGACGGTCATTGAAACCGTCAGGCTGTTGCCCAGCAGCCAGCGGAAATTGGCACTGGCCAGCAGCGTCAGCGCCGCTTGCAGGCCGCCACCCTGGCTGGCATCACCGCTGAAGGCGCGCCACAGCATGGCGAGCAAGGGCAGCAATACCGCCAGCACCAGCAACATCAGGAGCAGCCACTGGCCGCCGCGTATGAACAATCGGTCTGCGAGGTCACCGGGCACCTGAGGTGCCTGCACGACGGCCGGTTTGAGAATCATCGTATTTTGCATATCAATTGAACACCTGCAGGCTGTGGGCCGGCAGCGCGATTTTCAGCCGCGCCTGGGGCAACCCGGGCATGGCCTGCGGCTCCAGCTCCGCCAGCAGGGTGTGGCCGGGCAATGCGTCCAGCTCGAAGCTCAGGCGGCAGCGGTTGCCGAGGTAGGTCAGTTCGCGCAACTGCGCATCAAACAGGTTGCCTTCGGGCGTCGACGGGTTGATCCGTACGGCTTCCGGACGGCAGAAGAGTCGACCGCTGCGACCCACGTCAGCGCCCTCCACGCTCAGGCTGAGCCCGCCGACGCGAACCTGTCCGTCGTGCCCGCGTTCGAAAGGCAGCCAGTTGCCCTGGCCGACGAAATCAGCCACAAAAGGGCTCGCCGGCGCGCGGTAGATCTGTTGCGCACTGGCGAACTGTTCGACGCGGCCCTGATTGATCACCGCGATACGATCGGCCATCAGCATCGCCTCATCCTGGTTGTGGGTGACCATCAACGTGGTGATGCCCAGACGTTTCTGCAGCTGGCGCAACTCGCCGCACAGGTGCTCGCGCACCCGGGCATCGAGTGCCGACATCGGTTCATCGAGCAGCAACAGCGAGGGCGCCGGAGCCAGGGCGCGGGCCAACGCCACCCGCTGCTGCTGGCCGCCGGAGAGCTGGCCGGGGTATTTTTTCTCGCTGCCACGCAGCCCGACCAGTTCCAGCATCTCATTGACCCGGCTGCGGATCGTCTCGCGGTGGTTGCCCGCCAATCCATAGCCGATGTTCTGCTCCACGGTCAGGTTGGGAAACAGCGCATAGGACTGGAACAGAATGCCGTAGTCGCGAGCCTGCGGTGCCAGGGCGGAGACATCCCGCGCGCCGATCATGAGCGTGCCGCGGTCCTGCCGCTCCAGGCCGGCTATGCAGCGCAACAAGGTGGTCTTGCCGCAGCCGGAAGGCCCAAGCAGGCACACCAACTCACCGGCGGCGATTTCCAGCGATACCCCATCCAACGCCTTGAAGGCGCCGAAGCCTTTATGGATGTCGCGTATCTGCAGGTCTACGGAAGGTGTTCTTGTCATGACATAACCTCGATGAGCAGTCAGCTCGACGAGGGTCATGGTAGGCTGGCAGTACGAAGGCTTGATTGCAGTTGGCTAAAAGCTGCCGATAGTGGCATCGGCGGATTTGCGTAGCGAATTCAGGATGCGCTGGTCTCTCGCGCCAGGCCGAGGAATGCCGACGGCAGCCGGGCCTGGCGGCGCTCCTTGAGGCAGTACAGATACTCGGCGATCAGCGGCGCGCCTTCCAGCTCAACCACCTTGAGCTGTGGATTCTCCGGCACCTCGTGACGGGCGATGATGCTGATGCCGATGTTGCGCAGGACCGCTTCGCGAATCGACTCGCGACTGCCGATCTCCAGCAGCGGTCCGGTCGCCACCCCGGCCTCGCGCAGCAGCGTTGTGGTGAGCGCGCGGGTGGTGGAGCCGGTTTCGCGCAGCAGCAGGCAATGCCCGGCCAGGGCGCTCGGCGCGACCCGGTCGTGGCTAGCCAATGGGTGCTCGCGATGTACCGCCAGTACCAGCGGATCGTGCCCCAGCACCAGCCGGGTCAGGCGCGCATCCTCGACCAGTTGCGAGGACGCGGCCAGGTCCACGCGATACTCCTCCAGCGCCTCGATGACCTGCAGTGAGTTGCCGATTTCCAGGGTCACTTCGCACAGCGCAAACTGCTCGCGAAAGGCCTTGATGATATCCAGCACGTAATACGGCGCGGTGGCGCCGATACGCAACGTGCCTTGCACCTGGCCGCTGTTGCGCAGGAAAAACTCGATGTCGGCCTCCTGCTGCAGGAGTTTCTGCACCATCGGCAACAGCTGCGCGCCCTGGTCACTGAGTGTCAGGCGGCGCCCGCCGCGATAGAACAGTTCGACGCCGTACTGGGCTTCCAGGCTGCGGATCTGCGTGGTCACCGTCGGCTGGCTGAGCCCGAGCTTCTTGGCCGCCTGGGTGACGCTAGCCAGGCGAGCGACCATGTGGAAAGACTTCAGCTCGGCGCTGAGCATGTTGTGACGCTCCAGAAAGTTGACGGGACAATCTACTCAAGAAAAATGATCTATTTGTGGCGAGGGAGCTTGCTCCCGCTCGGCTGCGAAGCAGTCGTAAAGCGCCGGGTGCGGTGTGTCTGATACTCCGATCTGGCAGGTTTTGGGTCCGCTTCGCGGCCCAACGGGAGCAAGCTCCCTCGCCACGGGTTTGTCGATCGCCTTGGTTGAACAGCATTACGCTTGCATCGCGGCGTTGACCTTGTAGCATCCCGGCATCGAAACGGGCCAGGATTTACCTGGTCGGCAGAAACGATCAAGATTGCACCTGTTCGTCTACCCTCACAATGCGCCAGGCCAACGCGGCTCCTCAAAGCGTGCCTGGCGCTTGAACACTCACGCCCTACATGCACCGGAGATTTACATGCTCAAGCGTACCCTGGCACTGGCCGTCGGTTTGACCCTGTCCCTGAGCTCCCTTCTGACGCAGGCGGCCGACACCTTGAAGGTCAGCGCGATTCCCGATGAGGCGCCGACCGAACTCCTGCGCAAGTTCAAGCCGCTGGGGGCGTACCTGGAGCAGAAAATCGGCATGAAAGTCGAGTTCGTACCGGTGAGCGATTACCCCGCCGTGGTCGAGGCGCTGGCCACCGACCGGATCGACCTGGCCTGGCTGGGCGGTTTCACCTTCGTGCAGGCCCGCCTGAAGACCGGTAACGCCATTCCGCTGGTGCAGCGCGAACAGGATGCCCAGTTCACCAGTAAATTCATCACCGCCGACCCTGCGGTCAAATCCCTGGCCGACCTCAAGGGCAAAAGCTTTGCCTTCGGTTCGATCTCTTCCACGTCCGGCAGCCTGATGCCGCGTTATTTCATGCTCAAGGACGGCATCAAGCCGGAAACCTATTTCAGCCGCGTCGGCTACTCGGGCGCCCATGATGCGACGGCCGCCTGGGTCCAGGCGGGCAAGGTCGATGCCGGCGTGCTCAACGCCAGCGTCTGGGACAAACTGGTGGCGGCCGGCAAGGTCGACACCAGCAAGGTCAAGGTGTTCGCTACTACCCCGGCCTACTTCGATTACAACTGGACCGTGCGCGGCACGCTTGACCCCGCGCTGGCTGCCAAGATCAAGGCGGCGTTCCTGGAGCTCGATCCGGCGAACCCGAAGGACAAGGAAATCCTTGACCTGCAGGCCGCCAGTCGCTTCATCGAGACCAAGCCCGAGAACTACAAAGGCATCGAAGAAGCCGCACGCGCCGCCGAACTGCTGAAATGACACTGCGTCTGACCCGAGCCAGCGTCATCCATGCCAATGGCGCCCAGGCGCTGCGTGGCGTGGACCTGCACATTGGCGCGGGGGAACAGGTCGCCATCATCGGTCCGTCCGGCGCGGGCAAGTCGAGCCTGCTCAATGTGCTCGCTACGGCACTGCGGCCGGGCACTGGCGAGGTGCAGGTACTGGGCGAGCCCGTCTGGCAATTGTCCGCGCGCCGACGGCAGCGTCTGCGCGCGCGCATCGGCCTGGTCCACCAGGCGCCTCCCCTGCCGCCGCGCCTACGTGTAGTCACGGCGGTGCTGGCCGGCAAGCTCGGCCAGTGGGGCCTGGGCAAGAGCCTGCTGAACCTGCTGCACCCGCTGGACATTCCCGGGGCTCGGGCGGCGTTGGCCCGGCTGGACCTGGGCGACAAGCTGTTCGCGCAATGCCAGCAGTTGTCCGGTGGGCAGCTGCAACGCGTCGGCATTGCCCGCGTGTTGTACCAGGCGCCCGAGGTATTGCTTGCGGACGAGCCGGTATCGGCGATGGACCCGGTGTTGGCCGAGCACACGCTTGCGGTGCTCTGCCAACATGCCCGGGAGCACCGCGTGACCCTGGTCACCAGCCTGCACGCGGTGGAGCTGGCGCTGGCGCATTTTTCCCGGATCATCGGTCTGCGTGACGGGCAGATTCTCTTCGACTTGCCGACCGAAGCGGTCGACCGCCAACTGCTCGACACGCTTTATGCCAACGAGCAGTTGGAATCCATGTCGAGTCCTCCACCGCCTACGAGCGTGCAGATTCCGCGATGCTGAAGCGTGACGCCCGGGACCCCGCCACCCGCCCTCGCCTGCTCCTGACCCTGTTGGCCCTGGCCCTGCTGTGGCCGGGCATTCGTTTCAGCGAGGTCGACCTCGGCGTGCTGCTGGCCAGCGACAGCCAGAGTGAGATGGGTCGGTTCGTCGCGGCGTTCTGGCCACCGGCCCATGACGAAACGTTTGTCGACCTGCTGCTGCAAGCCACCCTGCAGACACTGGCGATTGCCACCGCCGGCATGGCCCTGGCGCTGCTGGTGGCGGTCCCCGCGAGCCTGCTGGCCAGCCGCGCATTGTCCTTGTCGGCCGCCTACCGCTCCGGCAGGCCTGGCAATCTCGGCCAATGGTTGCGTTGGCCGATACGCGGCCTGTTGATCTTCCTGCGCAGCGTGCCGGAAATCGTCTGGGCCTTGCTCTTCGTGCGCGCTGTCGGCCTGGGCCCGACGGCCGGGGTGCTGGCCATCGCCATCACTTACAGCGGGATGCTGGGCAAGGTCTACGCGGAAATCTTCGAATCGGTCGACCAGCGCCCGGCACACGCGTTGATGCAGGCCGGCAGCGGCCGGCTCGCGGCGTTCTGCTACGGGATCCTGCCCAACGTCGCCGCCGAGCTGCTGTCGTACACCGTGTACCGCTGGGAATGCGCCATCCGCGCGTCAGTGGTGATGGGTTTTGTCGGCGCGGGTGGCCTGGGCCAGCAGATGGACCTGTCGTTGCGCATGTTCGCCGGCGGTGAAGTGGCCAGCCTGCTGCTGACCTTCCTGGTGCTGGTGATGTTCGCCGATCAGCTCAGCCGCCTGCTGCGCTGGAGACTGGCATGAATAGGCTGTTCAACGTGCTGTTGCTGCTGGGCATTTGTGCGGCGGTCGTCGCTTCGTTCGGCTATCTGGGCATCGACCTGGGCGCGTTGGGGGACAGTACGAGCCTCAAGCAGATGACCGCTTATGCGCAACGCTTCCTCAGTCCGGACCTGAGCCCGGCGTACCTCAAGGCGATCGGCCACGGCGCGCTGGAAACCATCGCCATGTCCGCCATCGGCACATTGCTCGCGGCGGTGCTGGGGCTGGCACTGGCACTGCCGGCCGCCGGGCGCCTTGGCTGGCCGTTGCAAAGCGCCTCGCGCCTGGTGTTGAACGCGTTGCGCGCGGTTCCGGAACTGGTGTGGGCGGCGCTGATGGTGTTTGCCGCCGGGCTCGGCCCCAATGCCGGCACGCTGGCGCTGACCCTGCATACCATCGGCGTGCTCGGCCGGCTGTTCGCCGAGGCGCTGGAGAACACCCCGACGCAACCCGCCGATGCGATCCGTCTGCAAGGTGGCAGCGCGCTCGCGGCTTTCTGCTACGGCACCCTGCCCAACCTGATGCCGCAGCTGCTGGCCTACACCCTCTACCGCTGGGAGAACAACATCCGCATGGCCAGCGTGCTGGGCTTCGTCGGCGCCGGTGGCCTGGGCCAGATGCTCTATGTCAGCCTCAGCCTGTTCCAGGAAGCCCAAGGCAGCACGGTGATCCTGGCCATGCTGTTGCTGGTGTTCATTGTCGATACCCTGAGCAGCTGGAGCCGCCAGCGCTGGGTCAAGGCCTGACGGCTTCCCGGCGCGCCGTCACCACAGCGCCATCGTGTAACTGACGATCAGGCGATTTTCGTCCAGGTCATTGCCGAAGTTTGAGCGCACCGAGGCATTGCGCCATTTCAGCCCCAGCCCCTTCAACGTGCCGTCCTGGATCACGTAGGCGATATCGCTGTTGCGCTCCCATTCCTTGCCTTCACCCGGCGCGCTGCGTTGTACGTTGTCACCACTGATGTAGCGGGTCATGAACGTCAGCCCCGGCACGCCGAGGCCGGCAAAGTTGTAGTCGTAACGGGCCTGCCAGGAGCGCTCGTCGACATTGGCGAAATCGCCGATCTGGACGAAATTGACCAGGTACGGATCGCTACGCGAGATGTAGGGAAACGGGTCGTCGCCGCTCATGCGTTGGTAACCCAGGCCCAGCGCGTGCCCACCGAGGCTATAGGTGAACATCGCGCCGAACGCCTGGTTGTCGATAGCGCGGAAACTGCCGTCCTCGGTGCTGCGGGAATAACGCACATCGCTTTTCAATGATTGGCCCGCGCCCAGGTCCAGGCTATGGACCACGCCCAGGTAGTTCTGTTGGTAGATGTGCTGCAGATTGCCGTAGCGGTATTGCGCCGTGAGATTCGGCAGGAACTGGTAGTCCGCTCCGGCGAACTGGAAGCGGTCGCTGGTACCACCGATGCGGTTGGCCGTCATGTCCTGATAGTGGGTGGAGTCGACGAAATTGATCTGTGTAAGCTGCCCGGCGGTCAGCTTCACACGGTCGATTTCCTGCACGCTCAACAGCCCGCCCTTGAAGGTTCCCGGCAGCAGGCGCGTATCGTTGGAATTGACCACCGGGTCCTTGATTTGCAGGGTTCCCACTTTCAGAGTGCTGTTGGACAAGCGTGCCTTTGCGGTCAGGCCAAGTTCGCCGTAGCGGTCCTGGGAACCCCCGGACGAGTCCGCCGGCAACAGATTGGTGCCGGCCGTGCCGCCGCCCGAATCCAGTTTGAAACCGGCCATGGCCAACGCATCCAGCCCGAAACCCAAGGTCCCGGCGGTGTAGCCCGACTCCAGGCGCAACAGAAAGCCTTGCGCCCACTCCTCGGCCTTGTCCCGCGCGCCCTCCTGGCGAAAATCGCGGTTGAAGTAGAAGTTGCGGGCCTCCAGGCTGGCCTTGCTGTCGCTGATGAAATCGGCGTGAGCACTCGACGCGCTCATCAGACCGAGGCCGAGCAAGGTGCCCACGGGTTTACGGTTGAGGTGATTCGCGATGAAACGGTGCATGGCGTGCTCCTTTTTTATGGGCGCGAGTGTTCCCGTCGGGGACGGCTGGCGCGCCTCGCTTATTGTTTGGGGCAGTGTCTTGGAACGACGTCCTCTGCTGTTTCTTCAAACTCCCTCGCCACGGGATATCAATCGCTCAAACGAACAACATTGACGTCGGGGCGGATTCTTCCCACCGGCGCCGGACAGCGTCAAACGGGAAAAAAGCCGGCTCGGGCATAAGAAAATCTGATGCATGCCGGGTCGCAGCTGATCTGACTTCGCTCCCTCGATCGTCGGATAACTTTTTGTTGTCAGGGGGTAAAAGTTTTCCTTGTTGGACGCCGTCGTCCGGGCCTTCTACAAAGGGGCTCTAACAAAAAACCCATGGAGATATCACGATGCCGCCGTCCGCCCTGACATTCGAACAACTGCAGCAGTGTTCGCCCCAGGCCCTGCGCCAGAACATCGCGGCCGGTCGCTACCACGGCCACACCAGCGGCCTGGGCCAGGGCCGGGTGCAAGCCAACATCGTGATCCTGCCGGGAGACTGGGCCGACGAATTCCTGCGCTACTGCACCCTCAACCGTCAGGCGTGTCCGGTGCTGGACGTGAGCGAACCTGGGGATCCGTTCCTGCGCAACCTCGGCGCGCCCATCGATATCCGCCACGAAGTACCGCGCTATCGGGTCTTTCGTCACGGCGAGTTGAGCGAAGAGCCGATGGACATCGAACACCTGTGGCAGGACGACATGGTGACCTTCGCCCTCGGCTGCTCGTTCTCGTTCGAGCAACCCCTGCTGGAGGCCGGTATACGCCTGAGGCACATCGACCTGGGGCGCAACGTCGCCATGTTCCGCACCAACATCGACACGCGCCCCACCGCGCGCCTGTCTGGCAAAATGGTCGTGAGCATGCGCCCGATGAAGGCCGCGGCGGCGATCCAGGCGATCCAGATCACCGGACGCATGCCCAGCGTCCATGGCGCCCCGGTCCACATCGGTGATCCGTCGCTGATCGGCATTGATTCCCTGGACACGCCGGACTATGGCGACGCGGTGCCGGTGGAAGCCGACGAGATCCCGGTGTTCTGGGCCTGTGGCGTGACGCCGCAATCGGTGGTGCAGGCTTCGCGACCGCCGCTGTGCATCACTCACGCGCCGGGTTGTATGCTGGTGACCGACGTTTTGAACAGCGCGTTGTGATACCCGACCTGAAATGGAGATCTGATGAACAGCCCGCAGCGATCAATCGAACATTACATCCGCGCCAAGGACGGCAACCGCCCTCACCTGCTGGACCAGGCCTTCATCCCGGACGCAGTCCTGGACATGGTGGTCCGCACCGGCTCCATTGCCTTCCCGGAGCAAGTCGAAGGTCGTGGCGCGATCGGTGAAGTGCTGGTAAGCCGGTTCAACCAGGCGTTCGAAAACGTCTACACGTTTTGCCTGGGCGACCCTCCTCACGCCAACGTCCGCACCTACGACTGCAAATGGTTGGTCGCGATGTCGGACAAACACAGCGGTGAGGTCAGGGTCGGTTGTGGCCGCTACGACTGGCGATTCAGCGCCGGGGCCGGGCTGTCCGAAGGACTCACGATAACCATCGAACACATGAAAACCCTGCCGGCAGCCGAGCTTACGGAAGTCATGGCCTGGGTGTCGGGTCTGGAGTATCCATGGTGCAACGCCGCTGCGGTCCTCGGCGACGTGCCGGATTCAAGGGCGCTTGAAGACGTGGTCCAATATCTCTCGTCCACGGATTGCAGGACCGGTTGATCACCGGTGCTCGCGGACAATCCAACACCTTGCCCCGCCCGTTTCAGGAGCCGCCCCCCCATGAATATCAAGTTTCTGGAAACCTTCGTCTGGGTCGCCCGCCTGAAGAGCTTTCGCCTCACGGCGGAAAAGCTGTTCACCACCCAGGCGTCGATTTCCAGCCGGATCGCGGCCCTGGAAGACGAGTTGGGCGTGCGTCTGTTCGTGCGTGACTCCAAGGGCGTATCGCTGACCTCCGAGGGCCAGCGGGTGCTGGAATATGCCGAGCGCATCATGGACACCATGCACAGCATGAAAGCCGTGATCAAGGACCCGCGCCAGGTACGCGGGCGGATTCGCATCGGCGCGATGGACACGGTGATCCATACCTGGCTCAGCCCGTTGGTCACGCGCCTGATGGAATGCTACCCGGCGCTGGAAATCGAATTGTCGGCCGACACCGCGAGCAACCTGTGCACGCAACTGGAGAAAGGCTACCAGGACATCATTTTCCAGACCGACATCCTGCGCCTCGACAGCGTGCGCAATGCGCTCCTGACGCGTTATCCGATGCACTGGGTGGTGCGCAGCGGTTCATCCTATGACCGCCACTACGCATCGCTGGACGAACTGTCCCAGGAGCGCATCGTGACCTTCTCGCGCAACTCCCGGCCCCATCAGGATCTGCTGAACATGTTGCACTCGGCCAACATCGTCTCGCCACGGATCAATTGCGTGAACTCCGCCTCGGCGATCACCCGACTGGTGCGTGACGGCTTTGGTATCGGCGCCATGCCGGCAGCGCTGGTGGTAGGCGAATTGCACCAGGGCAGCTTGACGCTGGTGGACGGCGTGCCGCTGCCGTCGGTCATGGATATCGTGGCCAGCTGGCGGACCGGCGCGGGCATGGAGCGGGTCGAAGACATCGTCAGCCTGACGCGGGAGGTGGTGGACGACTACGTGGGGCAATTGCCGGCGCCGTACCGGTTGGTGGTAAGCGAGGCCCCGGCGAACTGTCAGTGAACTGCAACATCCCGGACTTATTCTCGGCTGAGCACGCCGCGGCGAACCGCTGCCGGCGCCCGCTCGGGATGGTCCAGGGAGTCCGCCATGAAAATCAGTGTGTTCGGCAGTGGTTACGTTGGATTGGTGCAAGCCGTCGTGTTGGCTGAGGTCGGTCATGACGTGGTGTGCATGGACATCGATGAGCAGAAGATCGAGCTCTTGCGTCAGGGCCAGGTGAGCATTTACGAACCGGGCCTGGCGACGCTGGTGCGCGAGGGCCTGGAAGCCGGGCGTTTGCGCTTTACCTGTGATGAACAGGTTGCGGTGCAGCATGGGCAGGTCCTGTTCATTGCCGTGGGAACCCCCTCCAGGGAGGACGGCTCGGCGGATTTGCGCCAGGTCCTCGCCGTGGGTGACGCGGTCGCCCGCCATCGCGAACAGCCCATTGTTGTCGTGGAGAAATCCACCGTGCCGGTGGGCACCGGCGACATCCTGCGGGCGCACATCGATCGATGCCTGCTCAAGGCCGGTCGCCTGCTGCAGTTCGATATTGTCTCCAATCCGGAATTTCTCAAGGAAGGCTCGGCGGTCGCCGATTGCCGCCGCCCGGATCGCATCGTGATCGGCTGCGAGCGTGAGGAAGTACGCGAAACCATGCGCGACCTGTATGCGCCGTTCAACCGCAACCACGACCGGATCCTGTTCATGGACGTGCGCAGCGCGGAGCTAACCAAATACGCCGCCAACGGCATGCTGGCGACCAAGATCAGCTTCATCAACCAGATCGCCGAACTGGCCGAACACCTGGGCGCAGATATCGAGTCGGTGCGCCAGGGTATCGGCGCCGACTCGCGCATCGGCTATCACTTCATCTACCCAGGCTGCGGCTACGGCGGTTCATGTTTCCCCAAGGACATGCGCGCCTTGATCCACACGGCCGAACAGGCGCGTTGCTCCAGCGATCTGCTGCAAGCGGTGGAAACCATCAACCAGCGGCAAAAACACAAGTTGTTCGAACGCATCCAGGCCTTCTACCAGGGTGACCTGCGGGGCAAGACCTTTGCGCTGTGGGGCCTGGCCTTCAAGCCCAACACCGACGACATGCGCGACGCGCCCAGTCGCACCCTGCTGGAAGCACTGTGGTCCGCCGGGGCCAGCGTCCGGGCGTTTGATCCGGAGGCCATGCAACAGACCCAACTGCTCTATCCCAATGAAGCGAAACTGATGCTCATGGGCACGCCGGAATCGGTGCTGGCCGGGTCCGACGCGTTGATCATCTGCACCGAATGGCAGTCGTTCAAGGCGCCGGATTTCCAGCTGCTCCAGCAACGCCTCAAGGCACCGGTGATTTTTGACGGGCGCAACCTCTATGACCCGGATCGCATGGCCGACAAAGGCTTCAGCTATTTCCCGATGGGCCGGGGGCAATCCTGCGAATTACCCATCGCGCAGCAGTCGTGGCCGCGAGCCAGAAGTGCTTGAAGGCGTAGCTTCAAAATAAATGCACTCAACCAGCATTAATATGAATTTGTAAGCGAGGTTGACGAGCGGCACACTGTGTACTGTTCCTCCCCCAATTGTTGGAACACTTAAAGGGCTTTCAGGGATTCTCCCGTAAGCCCCTTTTTTTGTTCGTTTTTTGGATGTTTGCTTGATGCTTGCTCGCTGGTTCCCCGCTGCTATCAATACCCGCCCCACCGAATGGAGTCGCGCCGCCATCGGCATGGCCCTTGGCACCCTGTTCAGTGTCTGGCTCTGTGGCCAGGTATTCGGTCTTGAAGTGGCACAACACCTGATCGGCCCGCTCGGTGCCTCGGCCGTGCTGTTGTTTGCCGTGTCATCCGGGGCCCTGGCCCAACCCTGGTCGATCTTCGGTGGTTATCTGTGCGCATCGGTCGTGGCGTTGCTGGTCGCCCATGTGCTCGGCCGCACGCTGCGTAGCGCATGCCTGGCGGCCGGCATGGCGTTGGTGCTGATGTGTTGGCTGCGTTGCCTGCATCCACCGGCCGGTGCACTGGCGGCAACGCTGGTGCTGGCGGACGCATCCATCGTCGCCCTCGACTGGCAGGCGCTTGGCGCCGCCATGCTGGCCGGCACCGGCCTGCTCGTCTTCGCATTGGCCTACAACAACCTTACGCGGGTGCGCTATCCCAGGCGTGCCAGCGAGCCGGTAGCGGTGATTCCCGCCGACCATCCCCCCGTCGATCGCCAGGCGATCACCGCCGAAGACTTGAAACTTGCGCTTGAGGAAATGGAAGCATTCTTCGACGTAACTCCCGAGGATCTCGAACAATTGATCCACGCCAGCGAGCGGCATGCCAAGCGTCGCAGCATCACCGAGGTGCTGTCGGGTCGCGGCTGAGCCTGTGGCTGCTATAAATATGCAGACAGGACCTGCACGTATCCCGGTTGTGCAATGCAAATTTGCGCTGTTACGATCCCGACCGGGTACGCGCTTGAAAATTTATAAAGAACAATAAAAGCAGGGAGTTAGCGATGACAGTTCAGGTTTCATCCCAAGCTGCGAGCAGCATCGAAACCGCGCCTTACGAGGTGTTGGTCGACGTTCGCAACCACATCGGTCACCTGACCCTGAACCGCCCCGCCGGCCTGAATGCCCTGACCCTGGGCATGGTGCGCAGCTTGCAGCAGCAACTCGATAGCTGGGCCACCGATTCGCAGATCCGCGCCGTTGTCTTGCGCGGTGCCGGCGACAAGGCGTTTTGTGCGGGCGGCGATATCCGCTCGCTGTACGACAGCCACAAGCAGGGCGACACGCTGCACGAAGACTTCTTCGTCGAGGAATACACCCTCGACCTGACTATCCACCATTACCGCAAACCGATCCTCGCCTTGATGGACGGTTTCGTGCTGGGCGGCGGCATGGGTCTGGTGCAAGGCGCCGACCTGCGGGTGGTGACCGAGCGCAGCCGACTGGGCATGCCCGAGGTCGGCATTGGCTATTTCCCGGATGTCGGCGGCAGCTATTTCCTGCCGCGCATTCCAGGTGAACTGGGTATCTACCTGGGCGTCAGCGGGGTGCAGATCCGCGCTGCCGACGCGCTGTACTGCGGGCTGGCCGACTGGTATCTCGATAGCCAGAAAATCACCCAGCTCGATGAACGTCTCGACCGCCTCGACTGGCGCGATTCACCGCTCAAGGACCTGCAAAGCCTGCTGGCGAAGATGGCGGTCCAACAGTTGCCGGCCCCGCCCCTGGCCGACCTGCGGCCGGCCATCGACCATTTCTTCGCCCTGCCGAATGTACCGAGCATGGTCGAGCAGTTGCGCCAGGTCACGGTCGCCAACAGCCACGAGTGGGCGCTGAAGACCGCCGAGCTGCTGGAAACCCGCTCGCCCCTGGCGATGGCGGTGACCCTCGAAATGCTGCGACGCGGCCGGCACCTGAGCCTGGAAGACTGTTTTGCCCTGGAGCTGCACCTGGACCGGCAATGGTTCGCGCGCGGCGACCTGATCGAGGGCGTACGTGCCCTGCTGATCGATAAAGACAAGAACCCGCGCTGGAACCCACCGACCCTGGAGGCGCTGGACGCCGACCATGTGGCGAGTTTCTTCGACGGCTTCGACTACCACGGGAATTGAACATGCACGACCTTGAGCTGACCGAAGAACAAGTGATGATCCGCGACATGGCCCGTGATTTCGCCCGTGGTGAAATCGCGCCCCACGCCCAGGCCTGGGAAAAAGCCGGCTGGATCGACGATGGGCTGGTGGCGAAGATGGGCGAACTGGGCCTGCTGGGCATGGTGGTGCCCGAGGAATGGGGCGGTACCTATGTCGACTACGTGGCCTATGCCCTGGCGGTAGAGGAAATCTCGGCAGGTGACGGTGCTACCGGAGCACTGATGAGCATCCACAACTCCGTAGGTTGCGGGCCGGTACTGAATTTCGGCAGCGATGAGCAGAAACGGACGTGGCTGGCGGATCTCGCCAGCGGCCAGGCCATCGGCTGCTTCTGCCTGACCGAACCACAGGCCGGCTCCGAGGCGCACAACCTGCGTACGCGGGCGGAACTGAAAGAGGGGCAATGGGTAATCAACGGCGCGAAGCAGTTCGTCAGCAATGGCAAGCGCGCCAAGCTGGCGATCGTGTTTGCCGTGACGGATCCGGAGCTTGGTAAAAAAGGCATTTCGGCGTTCCTGGTGCCCACCGACACGCCCGGTTTCATCGTTGACCGCACCGAGCACAAGATGGGTATTCGTGCGTCGGACACCTGTGCCGTCACGCTGAGCAATTGCGCCATTCCTGAAGCCAATCTGCTGGGCGCACGGGGCAAAGGCCTGGCCATCGCCCTGTCCAACCTCGAAGGCGGGCGGATCGGCATTGCCGCCCAGGCCCTGGGCATCGCCCGTGCGGCATTCGAAGCGGCGCTGGCCTATTCCCGGGATCGGGTGCAGTTCGACAAACCGATCATCGAACACCAGAGCATCGCCAATCTGCTGGCCGACATGCACACCCGCCTGAACGCCGCTCGCCTGCTGATCCTGCATGCCGCGCGGCTGCGCAGCGCCGGCAAGCCATGCCTGTCGGAAGCATCGCAAGCCAAGCTGTTCGCCTCGGAAATGGCCGAGAAGGTCTGCTCCTCGGCGATTCAGATCCATGGCGGCTATGGCTATCTTGAGGATTACCCGGTGGAGCGCTACTACCGCGACGCGCGGATCACCCAGATCTACGAAGGGTCAAGCGAGATTCAGCGGATGGTGATTGCCCGGGAGCTCAGGCACTACCTGGTGTGATGCCAAAAGCTTCGCGAGCAGGCTCGCTCCCACAGGGTTCATATGGGAGCATCAGCCTGGGATCATCCTTGTGGCGAGGGTCGGTTCAGCATCGCAATGCTGTGAGGGCGGGCTTGTGTGGGAGCGAGCTTGCTCGCGAACGCGGTGGGTCTGTCCCGGTGATGCTGGATGTTCTGGCCCCATCGCGAGCAAGCTCGCTCCCACAGTGGATCGGCGGGGTACGCAACATCTGTGTACGCCGCCAAACCCTGTGGGAGCGAGCTTGCTCGCGATGGCGTCAGTGGTGACGCCGCATTACTTGTCCTGAAACTCCGCCGCGCGTTTGGCCACGAACGCCGCCATGCCTTCTTTCTGATCCAGCGTGGCGAACGCCGCGTGGAATACCCGGCGTTCGAAGCGCACGCCTTCGGACAGGCTGACTTCGAAGGCGCGGTTGACGCTCTCCTTGACCATCATGCTGATGGGCACCGATTTGGAGGCGATCAAGGCCGCGGTTTTCAGGGCTTCGTCCAGCAGCTCATCAGCCGGAACGATGCGCGCCACGATGCCGCAACGCTCGGCTTCCACCGCGTCGATGAAGCGCCCGGTCAGGCACATTTCCATGGCCTTGGCCTTGCCCACCGCACGGGTCAGGCGCTGGGTGCCGCCCATGCCCGGCAGCACGCCGAGGTTGATTTCCGGCTGGCCGAACCTGGCGTTGTCACCGGCCAGGATGAAGTCGCACATCAGGGCGAGTTCGCAGCCGCCGCCCAAGGCAAAACCGTTCACCGCCGCGATGATCGGCTTGCGGCGATTGGCAAGCCGGTCGCTGTCGCTGAACAGATCGTCCAGGTAGATCTGCGGATAGGTCAGTTCGGCCATCTCCTTGATATCGGCGCCGGCGGCAAAGGCTTTTTTCGAGCCGGTCAGGACGATGCAACCAATCTTCGGATCCGCCTCCAGGCGGTCCAGCGCCTGGTTCAGCTCGCTGACAATCTGCGCATTCAGGGCGTTCAGCGCCTGGGGACGGTTGAGCGTGATCAGGCCGACACGGTCCTTGATCTCCAATAAAATCGTTTCGTAGCTCATGCGGGACTCCTGTTCAAAGGTTGCGCGAAATGACCATGCGCTGAATGTCGCTGGTGCCTTCGTAGATCTGACAGACCCGCACGTCGCGGTAAATGCGCTCCAGCGGGAAATCGTTGAGGTAACCGTAGCCACCGAGGGTTTGCAAGGCCATGGAGCAGACCTTCTCGGCCATTTCCGAGGCGAACAGCTTGGCCATGGACGCCTCTACGAGCGCCGGCTGGCCGGCATCGCGCAGCGCGGCGGCGTAGTGCACCATCTGCCGCGCCACGGCGATCTGGGTCGCCATGTCGGCCAGGCGGAACGCCACGGCCTGATGCTCGATGATCGGCTTGCCGAAGCTCTGGCGTTCACGGGCATAGTCGCGAGCGGCTTCGAACGCCGCGCGGGCCATGCCCACCGACTGCGCCGCGATGCCGACTCGCCCGCCTTCGAGGTTCGCCAGGGCGATCCTGTAGCCATCGCCCTCCTCCCCGAGACGATTGGCCACCGGCACCTTCACGTCCTCGAAGAGAATCTGGCAGGTGTCGGAAGCATGCTGGCCGAGTTTGTCCTCGACCCGTGCGACGCTGTAGCCCGGCGAATCGGTGGGCACAATGAACGCACTGATGCCACGCTTGCCGGCGCTCGGGTCGGTGACGGCAAACACAATGACCACGCCAGCGTTCTGCCCGGACGTGATGAACTGTTTGCAACCGTTGAGCACGTAATGATCGCCCTCCAGCCGCGCCCGCGTCTTCAGGCTGCTGGCGTCGGAGCCAGCCTGGGGCTCGGTCAGGGCAAAAGCGCCGAGCATCGCGCCACTGGCCAGCGGCGTGAGGAAACGGGCCTTTTGCTCGTCGGTGCCGAACTTGAGGATCGGCACGCAGCCCACCGAGTTGTGCACGCTCATGATCGTCGAGCAGGCACCGTCGCCGGCGGCGATTTCCTCCAGGGTCATCGCATAGGCCAGGTAACCCGTGTCACAGCCGCCCCACTGCTCCGGCACCAACATGCCGAAAAAGCCCAGCTCGGCCATTTCAGCGATGGCCTCCTTGGGGAAGCGGTGCTCACGGTCCCATTCGGCGGCGAACGGCTTCAAGCGTTCCTGGGCGAATTGCCGGGCCATGTCGCGGATCTGGGTCTGTTCATCAGTGGCAAGCATTGTGATTCCTCAGTACAGGCATTCAACGGCCATGGCGGTGGCTTCGCCGCCGCCGATGCAGATCGCCGCGACGCCGCGCTTGAGGCCTTTCTGGCGCAGGGCCGAGAGCAGGGTCACCAGGATTCGCGCGCCGGACGCACCGATTGGATGTCCCAGGGCACAGGCACCACCGTGGACGTTGACCTTGTCGTGGGGAATTTCCAGCTTGTCCATGGTCACCAACCCGACTACGGCGAAAGCTTCGTTGACTTCGAACAGATCGACCTCGTCCAGCGACCAGCCGGTCTTGCTCAGTAGTTTTTTCACCGCACCAATCGGTGCCGTGGGAAACAGGCCCGGGGCGTCGGCGAACGCGGCATGGCCATGGATCACCGCCAGCGGTTTCAGACCGCGCTGCTGCGCCTGGCTCTGGCGCATCAGCACCAGGGCGGCGGCACCATCGGAAATCGAGCTGGCGTTGGCCGCCGTTACCGTACCACCGTCGCGGAACGCCGGCTTGAGCGTGGCGATCTTGTCGATCCGCGCCTTGGGCGGCTGCTCGTCGTGACGGATGGTGACCTGTTCCTTGCCGACCATGACCTGCACCGGCACGATCTCGGCGTCGAAGCTGCCGTCCTTGATCGCTTGCTGGGCACGGGTGGTGGACGCGATGGCGAAGGCATCCTGGGCTTCACGGCTGTAGCCGTTGGTCTCGGCGCAGTCTTCGGCAAATGTGCCCATCAGGCGACCCTTGTCGTAGGCGTCTTCGAGGCCGTCGAGGAACATATGGTCGAGCACCTTGCCATGGCCCATGCGCAAGCCGCTGCGGGCACGATCGAGCAGGTACGGCGCGTTGGACATGCTTTCCATACCGCCAGCCACCACCACTTCGGCGCTGCCGGCGACGAGCATGTCGTGGGCGAGGATCGCCGCTTCCATACCTGAACCGCACATCTTGTTGAGGGTGGTGCAGCGGGTCGATTTGTCGAGCCCGGCGCCCAGCGCCGCCTGGCGTGCCGGTGCCTGGCCCTGCCCTGCGGCGAGCACGCAACCGAACAGCACTTCTTCAACCGCTTGCGGCGAAATGCCGGCCCGCTCCACGGCGGCCTTGATGGCGGCGGAACCCAGCTGCGGCGCGCTGAGGCTTTTCAGCTCGCCCTGGAAGCCGCCCATCGGGGTGCGGACGGCGCTGACAATGACAATCGGATCGTTGTACATGACAAATCCTCCTATTTGGCGGCCATGCGCAAGGCGCCGTCGAGACGGATCACCTCGCCGTTGAGCATGCTGTTTTCAATGATATGCCGGACCAGCGCGGCGTACTCGGCGGGTTTGCCCAGGCGCGGTGGGAATGGCACGCCGGCGGCCAGGGAGTCACGTACTTCCGGCGTCATGCCGGCCATCATCGGGGTTTCGAAGATCCCTGGAGCGATGGTCATTACGCGGATACCGAAGCGCGCCAGTTCACGGGCGGCTGGCAGGGTCAGGCTGGCAATCGCGCCCTTGGACGCCGCGTAGGCGGCCTGGCCGATCTGACCGTCGAAGGCTGCTACCGAGGCGGTATTGATGATCACCCCACGTTCGCCGTCGGCATTGGCCTCGGTTTCGGCAATGGCCGCAGCGGCCAGGCGCAGCAGGTTGAAGCTGCCGATCAGGTTGACGTTGATCACTTGGCTGAAGCTGGCGAGCGCGTGAGGACCGTTCTTGCCGAGGATCTTTTCGCCGCGCACGATGCCTGCGCAATTGACCAGGCCATTCAAGCCACCAAACGCATCCACCGTGGCCTTGACTGCCGCTTCGGCGGCGGCTTCGTTACTGATGTCGGCGACCACGCTCCGGCAACCGAGCTTTTGCGCCTGGGCGGCCACCGCATCGGCGTTGAGGTCCACCAGCATCACCTTGGCGCCGGCCTTGACGAGCATTTCGCCGGTGGCCGCACCGAGGCCGGAAGCACCGCCGCTGACGAGGAAAATCTTGTTGTCGATCTGCATCATGGTTTCCTTGGATTCAAGCTGAAACGTTCTGCGCCAAGGCCTCTTGAGCCTTGGCGATCTCCTGGTTGCGCAAGATAAAGCGCTGCAACTTGCCGCTGGGGGTCTTCGGCAAGTCGCTGACAAATTCGATTTCACGGGGGTATGCATGGGCCGCCAGGCGCTTGCGCACATGCTGGCGCAACTCTTCGGCCAGCTCCGGCGCTGCGCGGTACTGAGCGCTGAGCACCACAAAAGCTTTCACCAGCTCGGTGCGCTCAGGATCGGGTTTGCCGATGACCGCGGCTTCCACCACGGCCGGGTGCTCGATCAGCGCGCTTTCCACGTCGAACGGGCCAACGCGATAGCCGGACGTGGTGATCACGTCATCGCTGCGGCCGACGAAACTGATGCTGCCGTCCGGGTTGAATTCGACGGTATCGCCACTCAGGTAATAATCGCCGACGAACGCCTTGGTCGGGCCGCCTTCGTAACCGGCGAACCAGCACATCGGCGACTGGCTGCGATCGACGGCAAGAATGCCTGGCTGCCCTACCCCCAACTCCCGTTGATTTTCATCCAGCACCACGATGCGGTGGCCCGGCGAGGCAAAACCGGCCGCGCCCAAATGCACCGGGTGGTCGAGTCCATGGTGGTTGCACAGCACCATGCCCAGCTCGGTCTGGCCGTAATGGTCATGGATCACCACGTTCAGGTTCTCGGCAAACCAGCGGATCACTTCCGGGTTCAGCGGCTCGCCGGCGCTGCTGACGATGCGCAGCTTGCCCTTGATCGAGCGGGCGAACTGCTCGCCGCCAGCGATCAGCAAACGGTAGGCCGTTGGTGAGCCCGCCAGGTTGCTGATGCCGTATTTGTTGATCACCCGGCAAGTGCTTTCCAACGTGAAGGGACCATCGTAGAAAGTGATCGGATGCCCCAGCGCCAGAGGCCCGGTCACGCCAAAATAGATGCCGTAGGCCCAGCCCGGGTCAGCGACGTTCCAGAATGCATCTTCGGGACGCAAATCCACGGCGTCGCGCATGTAGCTCTGGAACGCGACGATGGCCTTGAGCGGAACCGACAGCGCCTTGGCCGGCCCGGTGGTACCGGAGGTGAACATCAGCAGGAACGGGTCTTCGCCAGTCAGCATCAGCGGTTCGCACTGGTCGGAATGGTTGGCCAGTTCGGCCCAGAAACTGTAGTCGCCGCGGACGATGCCCTGGCCCTTCGCCCCGCCGACCGTAACGATGGTGGGGCACCCGAGCACTTCGTTGAGCTTGGGCCGGTTGCTGGCGTCGGTGACCACTACGCGCGCGCCGGAGCTGCCGAGGCGGTGCTCGATGGCCTTGGGTCCGAATGCGGTGAAAAGGGGCTGGTAGACCGCGCCGATACGCCAGGTGGCGAGCACCACGATCAGCAGTTCGGCATTGCGCGGCAGCAGGCCGGCGACCTTGTCGCCCTTGCCAACACCTTGGGCGCGCAGGAAGTTGGCGAAACGCGCCGCGTTGTCCTGCAGGTCACGGTAAGTCCAGGTCGCATCGCTGCCGTCACGGCCCTCCCAGAACAAGGCGATGCGCCCCGGCAAGGCATGCCGGTCGCAACACTCCACGCAGGCGTTGAGCGCCTCGAGCGAACCGTGCAAAGCGGCATTGGCAGTGTGCAGGTAATCGAACTGCGACGTGGCGGACGAATAATCGCGCATGACCAGAATCCCTCTGTACTTTTTATTGGTGGGGGAACCGTGAATAGCAGGGAAATACTCGCGCCGAAGGGGCCGCGGGGCAATGGTCAAAGCTTTCAAGTTGCTTGACTGGTTTGGCCATGTTTTTTGTTGAAGGAATCGGTTGTTTGTAAGGCCGCCATCGCGAGCAAGCTCGCTCCCACAGGGGAGTGTCGTTTACAAAACCTGTGGGAGCGAGCTTGCTCGCGATGGCGATAGCCCAGTCAACAACGAACCCGGATCAATCAGCCTCGCTGAGAATCAGGCTGCGATAGTGCCCGGGATTAGACCCGGACCACTTGCGAAACGCCTTGTAGAACGAGCTGGCATCGGCAAACCCCAGCCGCGCGGCGATTTCGACGAAGCTGATGGAGGGCTCGGCCAGCCAGGCGATCGCCAGTTCCTTGCGCACGCTGTCTTTCAGGCCCTGGTAAGTCTGGCCCTCATCCGCCAGGCGGCGGCGCAGGGTCGATGCGGAAACGCAGAGTTGTTGAGCCAGGGCCTCGGTTTCCGGCCACTGCTCGGCGGGCAGCTGGCGCAAATCATGGCGGATACGGCTGGCGAGGCTTTGCGGGTCGCGGTATTTGACCAGGATGTTCGCCGGGGCCTGGGCCAGGAAGCGCTTGAGCTCCTCCGGACTGCGGCGGATGGGCAGGTCCAGGCAGTCGGCGGAAAAAATCATCCGCGTACGCGGCCGGTCGAAGCGCAGGTTCTGCGAGAACATCACGCGATAGTCATCGCAGAAATCCGGCGCCGGGCAACGCAACTCGACGGACAGGATCGGAATGCGCCGCCCGGCGAGCCAGCAGGCCACGCCATGGACGATCATCCAATAGGTGAAATAGGTAAAGGCCCGGCGCGGGTCCTGGTCGTCTTCGAGCAGGACGATTTCCGCCAGGCTTTGCTGGCGAACCCACTGCGCCGGCAGGTGTTCAAGCATCAAGGAGAGGAAACCCAGCCCCGCCGTCAACCCGTTCGCCAACGTCGGCTGGGCCATGGCGCACTGGCACAGGAAGGCCAGGCTGCCGGACTTCAGCTTGCGCGGGTCCATGCCGAAGAACTCGTCATCCAGCCGCCTGGCCAGCAGGCGCCAGAGTCGCGCATAGGCATGGGCCGGCACGCGCGCCTGGGGCTCGTCGAGCCAGGCGGGGTCGATACCGACCTTGTTCAGGACTTCTTCGGTGGCGGCTCCAGGGGCGCAGCTCTGCAGCAGCGCCTCGCGCACCAGCTGGATGGAGATGGTGTCTTTTTCCGACATGGCGCGGTGGTTCACAGGATCCGGTAAAGCAGTCGCTCTATTCGCACCCGGCTGACCCGTTTCAGGAACTTGCTCACCGCGGCGGGATAGTCCGGCAGGGTCTCCAGGTCCAGGTAGCGTTCGATCCGCCGGGTGTGTTGATAGATCCGCTCCAGCTCAGCCTGCCGCGGCCCCAGCAACTCCCCTTTGGGATCGTCGAGCAACAGGGCGTTTTCCAGATCCAGGCGAAACGCCCGCGGGTTGAGGTTGTTGCCGGTAAGCAAGGTGTAGCGCTCGTCGACCCACATGCCCTTGAGGTGGTAGGTATTATCGCCGTCGCGCCACAAATGCAGGTTCAACTGGCCGCTGTCGATGTAGCGCTGATGCCGCTTGGCGAAACGGCGCAGGCTGATCTCGTACAGATAGGGCAATGCCGCAATGATCTTGAACGGCTCGCTGGGCGGAATATAAAAATCGTTGGCGGTCTTGTCGCCGACGATGATGTCGATCCGTACCCCGCGCGCCAGGGCCCGGTTGATATCCCGGGTCACGGCCAGTGGCAGGTTGAAATACGGCGTGCAGATGGTCAGTTGCTGACGGCTGCTGGCGATCAGCTCGCTGATCGCCTTGCTCAGCGGATTATTCTTGCCGACGCCCAGCAGCGGGCTCACCGACAGGCCGTCTTTGTCGAGGCTGCCAGCCGTGGTGTCGTAGGTTGCATATTTGAGGCGGCTGCGCAGGTCGCCGATGTCCTTGCGCAAGCTGCGGGTGCTGGGCAGGTCCGGCAGGTCGAGGCGATGCACCGCCCTGGACGCGATCAGGCCGTGTTGCACCAGGTGATGCATCGAATCGGCCAGTGCGCTGTTCTGCAGCAGGTGATATCGGTCGTAGCGGTATTTGTCGAACTTGTGCAGGTAGACGTTGTTCAGGCTCGCGCCGCTGTAGAGCACACAATCATCGATCACAAAGCCTTTCAAGTGCAGCACGCCGAACAGCTCGCGAGTCTGCACTGGCACGCCGTAGATCGGCACTTCGCTGTCATGGACGCGGGTCTGCTGTTGATACCACGCCGAGTTGCCCGGCTGCTTCTTGGCGCCGATCAGGCCGCGCTGGGCCCGCAGCCAGTCCACCACCACGGCGATGTCCAGCTCGGGGCGCGCGGCTTTGGCGGCATGCAAGGCGTCAAGGATTTCCTGGCCGGCCTCGTCCTCTTGCAAGTAGAGCGCGACGATGTAGATGCGCTGGGTCGCCTGGGCAATTTTTTCCAGCAGGCAACGGCGAAACTCGGCGGCGCCGTCGAGGATGGTCACAGCCTCGGCGGTGAGTGGAAAGCTGCGCAGCTTGGGCAGCAGGGAGCGTTTGAAAAGCGACGGCATAAGGCTCGCAAAAGGTCGAATCCGAAGAACGGATGAGCTTACACCATGACGCGCGGGTTTGGGCCTCCCCTTCGCGACGAAAAAACATTTGACCAAGGAGAACGATCGTTCTACTGTTCGACCCATGAACGAAATCACTAGCAATGAAACACGCGACATCATCCTCGATGTCGCCGAAAAGTTGATCTACAAAAGTGGCATCGCCGCCACCGGCATGGATCTCCTGGTGAAAACCGCCGGCGTCTCGAGGAAAAGCATCTACCGCTACTTCGCCAACAAGGAGGACCTGGTCGTCGCCGCCCTCAAGCGCCGCGATGAACGCTGGATGCGCTGGTTCAGCAGCGAAGTGGACAAGGCGACGACGCCGCTCGCGCGGTTGCTGAACCTGTTTCCGGTGCTCAAGGGCTGGTTCGACAGCGAAGGTTTTCGCGGTTGCGCCTTCATCAATACCAGCGGCGAAACCGGCGACCCGCAGGACCCGGTCCGCCAGGTGGCAAAGATGCACAAACAGAAGCTGCTCGACTATCTAACCCGCCTGTGCAGCGATCAAGGCATCGAGCAACCGCAAGTGCTGGCGGGGAAGCTGCTTATCCTGATCGATGGGGCCATCACCGTTGCACTGGTCATGGGTGATCACAATGCAGCCGATCAGGCGCAGGACGTGCTGAAAACCCTGCTGGCTATCGAATAAGCAACACGCGTATCGCAAGACCGTCGTTGAGACAGACCGCCGTTGAGACAGAAAGTAGTGCAATTCATCATTCATTTATCGGGAGCTTAACCATGTCGTCCTCTGCTGAAGTTCGCCCGCCGCTGCCGCCGTTCACCCGTGAAACAGCGATCGAGAAAGTTCGCCTGGCCGAAGACGGCTGGAACTCTCGCGATCCGCAGAAGGTATCGCTGGCCTACACCCTCGACACCCAGTGGCGTAACCGCGCCGAGTTCGTCCATAGCCGGGAAGAAGCCAAGGCCTTCCTGACCCGCAAATGGGCCAAGGAGCTGGATTACCGGCTGATCAAGGAGCTCTGGGCGTTCACCGACAACCGCATCGCCGTGCGTTATGCCTATGAATGGCACGACGACTCAGGCAACTGGTTCCGCTCCTACGGCAACGAAAACTGGGAGTTCGACGAGAATGGCTTGATGTCCAATCGCTACGCCTGCATCAACGACCTGCCGATCAAGGAAAGCGAGCGTAAATTCCATTGGCCGTTGGGCCGTCGTCCGGATGGTCATCCGGGGCTGTCCGAATTGGGGCTGTAACACAAAACCCTGTGGGAGCGAGCTTGCTCGCGATGGGATGGCACAGTCGATATTTGCGTTGGCTGACCCACCGCTATCGCGAGCAAGCTCGCTCCCACATTGGCAGATGGCGTGTCAGTCGTGGCCGCGATCCAGCAGGAATTCCAGCAACGTTACCGCGCAGGCCTCGATACTGCCTTCCAGGATCAGCTCGTAACCGTGGGTGTTTTCCGTCGGAATGGCAATGCAGCCACCCTGGGCCGACACGCCGCTGCTCATGATTGCGCTGGCGTCACTGGCAAAATCCACCAGCAGCGCGAACTGAGGCGTCAACCCGCGACGTTTGCCGGCCTGGTACAACTGGTCGACGATGTCACGGTTGTAGCAGCCGTTCTGGTCGCCGGTGTTGATGATCGGATCGACGCTCAATCGGGTAGCGTACTCGGAAATGACCGGGCCGACCTCAACCGCCACCGTGGCATCCCCCGGCAGATGGCTGGCGGCATAAAGCGCTCCGGCATTGGACTCTTCCTCTTGCGTGGTGAAGACGAAATAAACGTCGTTCTTCAGTTCTTCGCGGCGCTCAGCCAATAACTTTGCGGCCTGCAATGTCGCGACCATCGGCGCGCGGTCGTCGAGGAAATGCGCCGCGATGGCATCGCCGACCCGGAACGGACGCCGCCAATGCTGGCTCAGCACTACCCGGGTACCTGGCCGCACGCCGTGCGCTTGCAATTGCTCACCGGAGCACCGAGTGATCACATGGACATCGCCCCAATTGACATTCCCCGACAGCACATCGGCGCCCTGATGGGTTTCACCGGTGCTATGCATCGATCCGAACGAGAGTACGCCGGGAATGAAATCCCGGTCGCCGAGAATGTCCACCGGGCACACCCCGAAATTGATCGGATTGGCGCCGCCCAGGGCCACCACGCGCAACGTGCCGTCGGGCTCGATGCGTTTGACCAGCATGGCGATTTCGTCCAGGTGCGCCATGATCCGGATGGGCTGGTTCGCCTTGCCGCTCGGGCGTGTGCCCTTGATCAGGCCGATGACATTACCGGCCGGGTCGACCCAGCTCTCAGCGCAATGCGGTTCCAGTTCCCGCCGGCAGATGTCGCGCACTTCATGCTCCTGCCCGCCGGGCCCACGGGCCATCAGCAGTTCTTCCAGCAGCGGTAAGGTGGACGGATCGGGTTGCATTCGATGGGTTCTCCTTTTTTCCGGGAGCGGCTCAACTGTCGGAGCGAGCCGCGACGTGTTTGTCTTCTTGAGCCCGCCCGGCGCTGAAAAATTTGATCGGATCACGGCAAAACAGACGAGCGGAGCCGATTCGGACGCGGACAAGCGGCCCCCGTGGAGGCTTGACCAGCGCGCTGCCAGGCATCACATTGCCGAGGTCGTCCTTACGCCCAAAGGCGGTTTTGTTGTGTCGCAGAGCTTGTGGAGCCCATGACCGCGTCGATTCCGATCCGTCCCCCCTGCCCGCCCGGTATCTGTGATTGCGGGCGTGATGCGTTGCTGCAAACCCCAGGCAGCGATTTGCGCATCCTTTGCCTGAATCGTCAGGAAGAAAAACGCCTGCTTGAGCGATTGGAAAACATCCAGAGCCTGGACGAGCTTGAACGCTTGCAGCAGCGGCTGTATGAAAACCTCGGCGTACGGGTAACCATCGAGCCGGGTTACAACGAAGTGCGGACCATGCGCGGCATTGCTATCGAATTCCAGGAGCAGCCAGGCCTGTGCCGCAAGATTCGCCAGTCGATTCCGGCGGCGATCCGTCGGGGCTTGGAGAAACGGCCTGAAATCGCCTGGCGGCTGCTTGATGCCCACGACCTGTTTCGCGACGGCTGATATTGTTTTCTAAAATGCCAATGCATCCCCCTGTGGGAGCGAGCCTGCTCGCGATGGCGGCGGGTCAGTCAATGTAGATGTTGGATAAACAGCAACCCGATCAGAAATCGACAGTCGCCGACACCAGGTAAGTGCGCGGCGTCGCCAGGGTCAGCCCCGGCTCGCTGTCGTCCGAAGCCCCGGCCGAGCTCCAATAGCGCTTGTCCGCCACGTTCTCGATATTGGCGCGCAAGGTGATGTGTTTGTCATCGACCTTGAAGGCATACCGCGCACCGACGTCGAACCGCTCCCAGGAATCGATTTCCTTGGTATTGGACGGATCCAGGTACTGCGAGCTGGAATAGATGCCGCGACTGGTCAGGGTCAACCCCTGCACAGTCGGCACATCCCATTCGGCGCCCAGGTTGACGTTGTACTCCGGTGTCGCCGGCGCGCGGTTGCCGTCAAACGCAGGGTTGGTGGTGTCGGTCAGTTCGCTGTCGATGTACATCACGCCACCGAGCAGGCGCAATCCCTTGAACGGTTCACCGAACACGCTGACTTCCGCGCCGGTGTTCTCGCGCTTGCCGTTCGGGCCGAAGACGTTGGTCGTGGCGTCGGTGGCATAGGCCGGTTGCTTGATCCGGAACACGGCGGCGGTAACGGCCAGCGCGCCGGCATCGTACTTGGCGCCAACCTCGACCTGGCGGCTGATGAACGGCGGGAAGATTTCATCGCTGTTGTCCGAGGACGTCGGCGCGATCTTGCCCTGGCTCAAGCCTTCCATGTAGTTGGCGTAGAGGGACAGCTTGTCGGTGGCCTTGAACAGGATGCCGCCCGACGGCGAGACTTTTTCCTCGTCATAGGCGGTGGGCCCCTTGACCCCATCAGACCAGTCGTCGACTTCCACCCGCTGCCAGCGGGCGCCCAGGGTCAGCAGCAGGCGGTCATCGAAGAAACCCAGGGTGTCGGACAGCGCCACGCCGCTGAAGTGGTTCTCGGTGTAGACCTTCGGGTCCGCCCGCGTGGGGGTGTTCGGCGTCGGTGTCGGCACCGGGTCATACAGGTTGCTGCGCCCGTTGGCATAACGGGCGCCGCCGTTTTCGAAGTCCATGTAGAAATAACTGGCCGCCAGGTTCAGCTCATGGCTCACCGGGCCGGTCTGAAACCAGTTGCGCACCCCGGCATTGGCCGTCCGCACATTCTCGTCCCGGGTAAAATCCCGGGGCGACACGGTGAAATCGCCGGCCGCATTAGTGACCGACACGTTGTGCCGCAGAAAGTCGTGGTTGCTTTTACGCGCCCCGACACCGCCGTAAAGCATGACCGAATCGCTGACGTCGAATTCGCCGTTCACCGCGCCGAAGGTGTCCTCGGTGCGCGCCTTGCTCCAATGCTGCGCATAGTTGCGCCGCACATCGCTGGCGTGCGGCACCGGCGCGGCGGCGCCGACCTGGACGCGCTCCTGCGGTGCGTCGGTGTCACGCTCGGTGTGGCCGATATCGGTAGAAAGACGCAGGCGCTCGCCACGAAAATCCAGGCCCAGCACGGCCATCTGGCGATCCACGCGCTGATGATCCCAGTCGGTGTCGCCGGCCTGCTTGACGCCGTTGAAACGCACGCCGAACTGGTTGTCCTCGCCAAAACGGCGGCCGACATCCACGGCAGCGCCGGGCTGGCTATCGGAGGCATAGCTGCCGGTCAGCGATGTGATCGGCTTGTCGGTGGCCCGCTTGGGCACTATGTTGATCCCGCCGCCGACGCTGCCTCGCGGCGAGATCCCGTTGATCAGTTGGGTCGGGCCCTTGAGGATGTCGACGCGATCGGCCATCTCCATGTCGATGGTATAAGTCGGCAGTACGCCATAAAGGCCGTTGTAGGCCACGTCACTGTTGAACAGGCTCAAGCCACGAATGGTGAATTGCTCATAACGCCCGCCCGCCGGGTTGGTGGCGCGCACCGAGGGATCGCTGGCGACCAGGTCACCGAGGGTCCGTGCTTGCAGATTCTTGACCGTCTCCCCCGTGTACGTGGTCATGCTGAACGGTGTTTCCATGAAGTCACGGGAGCCGAGCAAGCCCTGGGATCCACGCCGTGCCACCTGCCCCCCTGCGTAGGGATCGCCTTGCGTCGCGCCGGTGGCACCGAAAATCGAAGTCGGCGCCAGCTGCAGGCTGCTGCCTTGCGCCGCCGGAGTGAGCATGTAGGCCTGTTCGCCCACTGGCTGCAACTGCAGGCCGGAACCCTGCAACAGCCGGGCAAATCCCTCCTCCACGCCAAACTCGCCAGCGAGCCCGGCACTGTTGCGACCGCTCACCAGGGCCGGGTCCACCGAGAGGTTGACGCCAGCCTGCCCGGCGAACCGGGTCAGTGCGGCGCCGAGGCTGCCGGCGGGAACCTGATAGCTGCGCCGGGCGCTTTCCTCGGCCTGGCTGGGCGAGATGAAAAACGCACTGGAGCTCAGGCTCAGCATGAGGCTCAGGTTCAGCAACGGGCGCCAGCCAGCAAGGGCCGGACGAAAACGTAAAGATACTGCTGCGGGCATTGGAGCAACTCTCGTTTTTTGTTCAGTTGCCTTGAATGACAAGCGAGACAAAAAAAGGGGACAGGCTTCAGGCGATATTTTTTCGCGGCGTCAAGGTGACCCAATAGCGGGTACGCATGTGCACCTCAAGCGGCAGGCTGGCCGAGAGCAACGCGAGGATCCGGTCGGTGTTTTCCAGACGGAAGCTGCCGGTGACGCGGAGCGCTTCCAACCCTTCGTCCCAGCGCAACACGCCGGGGCGATAGCGGTCCAGCTCCCGAAGGAAATCCCCCAGCGGCTGGTTCTGCGCCACGAGTACGCCTTCACGCCAGCCCATCTGCCCGGCGTCGAATGTGCTGGCCGCACCCGCGCCAGTGGCACTCAGGTCGACCTGTTGGCCTTCTTCGAGCCTCAGCGCTGGCCCTTGCGCAGGTTGCAGTTGCACCGCGCCGCTGACTACCGAAACCCGGCAGCTGCGTTGATCCAGGCGAATGCAGACTTCGCCTCGGCCGACACTCACAGCACCGTAGGGCAGCTGGACCGCCAAGGGGCCGTCGACGACTTTCAGCGCGATCTCGCCGCGCAGCAGCATCAGGCGGCGCGCCTCAAGGTCAAGGTCCACAGCGCTGTCAGTGTTCAAGTGCAAAACGTTGCCACCGGCCAGCGTCCACCGACGGCGTTCCCCGATGGCGGTGTGCAGGTCGGCGCGCCAGGCCTCCAGCGGCAGTTCGCGTCCCAGCAACCAGGCGGTCGGTACCAGCGCGGCGACACCCAACGCGCGCTTGAGTACGCTGCGACGGGCCAGTGCGGGACGATCCAGGGTGGCCAGGCCCAACGCTGACGGCACCTCGGCAAACCGCTGGCGCAGGCGCTGGGCTTTCTGCCAGGCCGCTTCGTGCTCGGCCTTGCTTTCGCGCCAGCGCTGCAACGCGCCATGATCGAATTCATCGGCGCCTGACTCGATCAGCGCCAGCCACCGAGCCGCCGCCCGGGCGACTTCACGGGCTTCGGCCGACGGAGCCTGGCGCATCAGAAGTCCACCAACAGGCAATGTTCGTAGGCCTGGGCCATATAACGCTTCACGGTGCGTTCGGAGACTTGCAGGCGCTCGGCGATCTCGCGATAGCCGAGGCCTTCGAGCTGGCTCCACAGGAACGCCCGACGCACCATCGGCGGCAGGCCATCAAGCAACTCGTCCAGGGCCTGCAGGGTTTCCAGCAGCAGCCAGCGCTGCTCTGGAGACGGCACGCATTCGGCGGGCAGGCTGGCCAACGCGTCGAGATAAGCCTGTTCCAGATGGCGGCGCGTGTAGAAATTGCTCAACAAGCGCTTGCCCACCGTCAACAGGTAGGCGCGCGGTTCATGCAGGTCGGCCAGCGACTGGGCGCTGGACAGTACGCGCAAGAACGTATCCTGGCGCAGGTCGGCGGCATCCCAGGCATTGCCCATGCGCCGTCGCAACCAGCCTTCCAGCCAACCGCCATGGTCACGGTATAACGCGTCGAGGGCGTGCTCCGCCGGCTTAGCTGCATCAAGCATGTGAAGTGGCCCTGGGCAAGAATGTCTTAAATGAGACTGATTCTAATTAATGTTCCCAGGTGATTCCAAGGCTTTAATTCATCGACGGTCAAAACCTCTGGCGAAGCAGGCGCCCTTGGACACCAAGGGCGCGCCGTATATCGCCCGCCGTCAGTGGCTGGCCTGCAGGGTCTTGGGTACTTCCGGCATGGCCGACGAGTGATGGTTGATGATTTTCCACTGGCCGTCGAGTCGCTCGTAGAGGAAGGTATAGCGCGCCTGCACTTCCCGCTTGGAACCGTCGGCCTGGGTCAGCGTAAAGGTATAGACTCCGCTGTCCATCGCCGCGTCAGGCCCCAGGTGACGGATTTCCCGGTAGTTGATTACCCCGACCGGCTTGGCCGCCAGGAAGTGCACGAAATAGTCCTGGATCTGCGCCGGGGTACTGCGCACCTTGTTGGAGACGGTCGGTTGCAGAATCGCATCCGGGGCGTACAGGCTGGTGACCGCGACAGCACTGCCGGTCTTCAACGCAGCGTTCCAGCGGTCGAACAGCCCGGCGATTTCACGGTCATTGACGTTCTGCGGCTGCTCGGCCACGGTGCTGTAGACAAACGGCGTGGTCTCCAGCGCTTGGGCAAGGGGCGCGCCCAGCAGAAGAAAAGCGGCAATGGCACAGGTTTTCATTTTCATCGTAGCGTTCCTTTGGGTTTCAATGAGCCCACTGTGCCGGCCTTCGCAAGCCTCGCCATCGGCCAACCGGTGCCGATCGCCTATGCCATTCGGCAGATAGGCCGGGTGTCGATCACAGGGTTTAATGAAACCATCACCAACCGCGCCGGTTTCCCCTTCCACGCTGGAGTTCCCCATGCAAAGCCCACCCCATGACCCTGGCAGCGCCTTGGCGATCCGCACCCAGTATCGCCAGTCGCAAAGCCGGGCGGCGCGCCTGGGCCTGTTGTTGGGCACCGGGCACGAACTGACCCGCTTGCCGTTGGCGCAGATGCGCCAACGCGCGGTAGAACGTGCGTGCGCGTTCGTCGCCATGGATCACGGTCTGTTGCTGGAATGGAACGCCGACGGCCAGTTGCAGACCGTCGCCAGCCACGGCAGCGGCGAGCGCCTCGAGCTGCTCGCCGAGCTGGCCCAACCGCCCTCGCCCGCTTCGCAATGGATGGATCGCCCCGGCACGCCGTTGCCGCAGATCCTGCGGATCCCGCTGCGCGGGTCCGACGGCGTTGCGTTCGGCGCGCTGCTATTAGGCAACAGCGTGCCCTTGGGCGCCCCAGACAATGAAGACATCGAATCGCTGCAACTGCTGGCCACGCTGTTGGCGGCGCACCTGGAGAACAGCCGCCTGCTGCAAACGCTCCAGGCCCGCGAGCGGACCATGTCCGAGCTGGTCCATCGGTTGTTCAGCGCCCAGGAGGACGAGCGCAAGCGCGTGGCCTATGACCTGCACGATGGCCTCGCGCAGAACCTCGCCGGCTTGCATCAACGCCTCCAGGGGTTCGCCGGTCGCTGCCCGCCTTTGCCGGCGGCGCTGGCCGATGAACTGCGGAGCATTCTCGAACTGGCTCAGGGCTGCGTCGGCGAAGGTCGGCAACTGATCGGTGGCCTGCGTCCGCATGTGCTCGACGATTTTGGCTTGTACAAAGCCGTCGACAAGGAGGCCGATCGTCTGCGTGACGCTGGGCTGAGGGTCGATTGGGTCGAGCACAGCATCGCGCGCCTGCCGGGTAATACCGAGATTGCGCTGTTTCGCATCGCCCAGGAAGGCATCAACAACATTCTCAAGCACGCCCAGGCCAGTCAGGTTTCCCTCGGGCTGGCGGTGCGAGACGGCCAGGCTTGGCTACGGGTCGAGGACGATGGCTGCGGATTCGCCCTGGAACAACCCATCGAGACCAATGGCAGCTGCCACCTCGGCCTGGCCGCCATGCAGGAGCGCGCGAGCCTGCTGGGCGGCCAACTGGACTGTCGTAGCGCACCCGCCCGCGGCACTCGATTGCTGGCCAGCGTGCCGTTGCCAGCCCACGGAGCACAGCCATGAATCGTCCCCTGCGCCTGCTGTTGGCCGATGATCACGAAGTGACCCGCACCGGGTTCATTTCCATGCTCGCCGGTACCGAAGGGTTCGAAGTCGTCGGCCAGGCCTGCGACGGCCAGGAGGCGCTCGACCTGTGCGAGCGGCTACAGCCGGACATCGCCATCCTCGACATCCGCATGCCGGTGCTCAATGGCCTCGGCGCGGCGCGCATCCTGCAACAACGCCAGCCGCAGATCAAAGTGATGATCTTCACCATGGACGACAGCCCCGACCACCTCGAAGCGGCCATCGCTGCGGGCGCCGTCGGCTATCTGCTCAAGGATGCCAGCCGCGAGGAAATGCTCCAGGCCCTCAGGCGGGTCGCCCAGGGAGAAGAGGCACTGAACAGTTCGGTCAGCGCCCGTCTGTTGCGCCGCATGGCCGAACGCAGTGCCAACGGTGCAACGCCCGTCCAGGCCCTGACCGCGCGCGAACGCCAGGTACTCGGGTTGGTGGCCGGGGGGTTCAGTAATCGCGAGATCGGTGAAAAGCTCGGCATCGCCCCCGGCACGGCCAAAGCGCATGTGGAGCGGGTCATCGGCAAGCTCGGCGCGGCCGACCGGACCCAGGCGGCGGTACGCGGCGTTGCCCTGGGGCTGGTGGCGCAGCCCAGCGGACAATGGCCATGAGGTTTCTGGCAGCCCGGAGATGGGCCGACTTGCCGTTACGGGGCAAGGCGTTGGTGGTGATCTCGCTGCCGTTGGTGGTCCTGCTGCTGTCGCTGGTGCTGATCTACATCACCGAACGCCAGACAGCCCGTGCCGAAGAGGATGTGCGCCGGGTGCTGCTGGTCCAGGGCGACATCCAGGCCGTGCACACGTTGCTGGCCGAGGCCGCGGCCAGCGTGCGCGGTTACCTGCTGACCCGGCGTGAAGATTTCCTGCCCGGCTACGAACAGGCCACCCCGAGGATCCAGGCTGCATTGCAACGCCTGGATCACAATATCCGTGACGCGAGGATGCGCGAGCACCTCAAGACCATTACCCCGCTGATTACCGAAAAGCTTGCCGGGTTGCAGGCGTTGCGCACCGGCAAGGCGGACGACACCGCGGCCATCACCGCGATCCTGATCGAAAACAAACAGGTGCTCGACGTGCTGCGCGAGCAGATCAGCGCCATGCGCATCCGCGAGGATGCCCTGCTCGCCGACCGCAGCGCCGCCGCGTCGGCTACGCGCATGCGCTTGCTGTTCGCGACCCTGCTCGCGGCGGTCTGCGGGCTGTTCGGGGCGATCGTCGCGGTGCTGTTCCTGTCCAAGGGCATCGTCGCCCGGGTCCAGCAGGTGCAAGGCAACGCCCAGCGCCTGGCGCTGGGCCAGCCGTTGTTGCCGCAACCGCCGGAGAAAGACGAAATCGGCCAGTTGGGCACCCGTCTGGTGGAGGCCGGGCAGTTGCTCGCCGAACGCGAGCGCGCCCTGCGCGATAACGAGGAACGCCTGCGGCTGATCATCGATGGCGTCAAGGACTACGGCATTTTTGCCCTCGACGCCAAGGGCCATGTGATCACCTGGAATGCCGGGGCCGAGCGGATCAAGGGCTATACCGAACAGGAGGTACTCGGCCGGCATTTCTCGCTGTTCTACCTGGCCGAAGAGTGCCCGGCCCACCCCGAAATGGCCCTGCGCGAGGCGACCCGCGACGGCCATTACATGGAAGAAGGCTGGCGTTGTCGCAAGGACGGCAGTCGCTTCTGGGCCAGCGTGGTCATCACCACTCAATACGATAGCACCGGCGCGCTGCGTGGCTTCTCCAAGATCACCCGCGACATCACCGACCGGCGCACCGCTGAAATCGCCCTGCGTACCGCCCGTGAGGAAGCGGAAAGCGCGAGCCGGGCCAAGAGCGAGTTTCTTTCGCGCATGAGTCATGAGTTGCGCACGCCGCTGAACGCCATCCTCGGCTTCGCGCAATTGCTGGACATGGACTCGGTCGCCGGCCAGCGCCCGCAGGTCAGCCACATCCTGCGCGCCGGCCAGCATTTGCTCGCGTTGATCAACGAAGTGCTCGACATCGCCCGGATCGAAGCCGGCCGGCTGCCCCTGAACATCGAGCCAATTGCCCTGCCGACCGTGCTGCACGAAGCCTTGACGCTGGTATCGCCGATGGCGGCGGATTCGGGAATTCATCTGGCCGCCCTGCCCGCGCTGCCCGAAGGCAGTGGCGTGCTTGCCGATCGCCAACGCCTGGTCCAGGTGTTGCTCAACCTGCTCTCCAACGCCATCAAGTACAACCGGCCCGGCGGCGAGGTGCGCATCGAAGTGAGCGTCGAGGGCCAACAGGTGGGCATTGCCGTCAGCGACACCGGGCACGGCATCGCCCCCGAACAGTTGGACCAGTTGTTCAAGCCGTTCGAACGCCTGGGCGCCGACCCGCAGGTCGAAGGCACAGGCCTGGGACTGTCCCTGAGCAAAAGCCTGCTGGAGATGATGCAGGGTAGCCTTCAGGTACTCAGCGAACCGGGACAAGGCTGCTGCTTCACCTTGCGCTTGCCCGCTGCCCAGGTGTCCGGCGCCCAGCTGCCGCCCTTGGCGGCGTTGGAAATCACCCGCCCGCGCACCGAGTTCGACGGCAAGGTCCTGTGCATCGAAGACAACCTGTCGAGCCTCGCCTTGATCGAAACCCTGATGCAGCGTCGCCCGGGCATCCAGCTGCTATCGAGCATGCAAGGCCAGTTGGGCCTCGACCTGGCGCGCCAGCACGCGCCGCAGTTGATCCTGCTGGACGTGACATTGCCGGACCTGGAGGGGCTGGAGGTGCTGCGTCGGTTGCGCCAGTCGGCGGCGACCGCGTCCACGCCGGTGCTGATGATCACCGCGGATGCCAGCGACCTCACCCACCGCGCCCTGCGCGAGGCCGGCGCCACGGCGATCCTGACCAAGCCCATTCATATCCAGGCCTTCCTCGGTCACCTTGAACGTTATTTACCGGAGTCCGCATGAATCGCGATCTGCGCATCCTGATTATCGACGATCAGCGCCCCAACCTTGAGCTGATGGAACAACTGCTGGCCCGTGAAGGGCTGCACAACGTGCTGAGCAGCACCGAGCCGTTGCGCACACTCGACCTGTTCAACAGTTTTGAGCCCGACCTGGTGATCCTCGACCTGCACATGCCGGCCTTCGACGGGTTTGCCGTGCTGGAGCAGCTCAACCGGCGCATCCCGGCCAATGACTACCTGCCGATCCTGGTACTGACCGCCGACGCCACCCGCGACACCCGCCTGCGGGCCCTGGCATTAGGCGCCCGGGACTTCATCAGCAAGCCCCTCGACGCCCTGGAAACCATGCTGCGGGTCTGGAATCTGCTGGAAACCCGAGCCCTGTACAAATCGCTGCGTACATTGATTCCCGCCGAGCAGATCGAATTGTTGCGCCAGCATCGAGGAACGGCTGACCAGCGCATCGAGCCGTCAGCATAGTGTGGCGTAATCGCGGCTATTTAATCCGCGTTGGGGTGAAGTTGCGGACCTAGTGTGGCGAGGGAGCTTGCTCCCTCGCCACAAGGGCACCGAAAGACCACAATTGCGGCGGTCAGTCCTCGCCAATCTCCACCACATCCCCGTTCAACCGCACCGGCCAGACTCGCAGGCGCTGTTCGGGGTATTCCAGGCAATGGCCGTCTTCCAGGCGGAAGTGCTGCTTGTACATCGGCGAGGCGATCACCAGTTCGCCCTTGATGCTGCCCAGCAGACCACGGCCGATGACGTTCGCGCCGGACTTGGGGTCGCGGTTGTCGACGGCGTACAGCGGTTTGTCCGTATGCTCCGGCAGGTAAAGCAGCGCCACCTGGCGGCCGTCATGCCAGGCAACCACGCCGGAATTGGGCACCAGGTCCTCGCGGCTGCACAGGGTGCGCCATTGGACGGGTTCTTGAGCGATACGAACGACGTTTGACTGGCTCATCAGAGCACCTCCTCGGTGACGGGAATCAGGTGAAGTTCGCCGGCATGCACCGGCCGGCGCTGGCCGCGTTCGCGGACAAAATGGACGTCCGGATCGTCGCGCTTGTCGTTGACGAAGGTGCGGAAGCGCTTGAGTTTTTCCGGGTCCTTCAAGGCGTTGGCCCATTCGCACTCGTAGCGGTCGACCACCAGTTGCATCTGCGCTTCGAGCTCGGCGCCCAGGCCCAGGCTGTCGTGGATGATCACGTCCTTGAGGTAGTCCAGGCCGCCTTCCAGGCTCTCGCGCCAGACCGAGGTGCGTTGCAACTTGTCGGCGGTGCGGATGTAGAACATCAGGAACCGGTCGATGTAGTGGATCAGCGTGGCGTCATCCAGGTCGGTGGCGAACAGCTCGGCGTGGCGTGGACGCATGCCGCCGTTGCCGGCCACGTAGAGGTTCCAGCCCTTCTCGGTAGCGATCACGCCAACGTCCTTGCTCTGCGCCTCGGCGCATTCGCGGGTGCAACCGGACACCGCGAACTTGAGCTTGTGCGGCGAGCGCAGGCCCTTGTAGCGGTCCTCGATGGTCAGGGCCATCTGCACGCTGTCCTGCACGCCGTAGCGGCACCAGGTGCTGCCGACGCAGGATTTCACCGTACGCGTCGATTTGCCGTAGGCATGGCCGGTCTCGAAACCGGCTTCGATCAGCTCGGCCCAGATGTCCGGCAACTGGTGCAACTGCGCGCCGAACAGGTCGATGCGCTGGCCGCCGGTGATCTTGGTGTAGAGATCGTATTTCTTCGCGACCACGCCAATGGCGATCAGTTTGTCGGCGGTGATCTCACCGCCGGCGATGCGCGGCACCACCGAGTAGGTGCCGTTTTTCTGCATGTTCGCCATGAAGGTGTCGTTGGTGTCCTGCAACGGCACCAGGTGCGGGTCCATGATCGGCTGGTTCCAGCACGACGCCAGGATCGAACCCACCGCCGGCTTGCACAGGTCGCAACCGGTATGGCCGCGACCGTGTTTGGCCAGCAGCTCTTCGAAACTGATAATCCCTTCCACCCGCACCAGTGCGTAGAGCTCCTGGCGGGTATAGGCGAAGTGTTCGCACAGGCTCTTGTCGACGCTGACACCACGGGCGATCAGCTCGTGTTCGAATACCTGCTTGACCAGGGCCGCGCAGCCGCCGCAACCGGTACCGGCCTTGGTGTCGCACTTGAGCTGGCCGAGATCGCTGCAGCCGCCGTCGATAGCCGCGCAGATCGAGCCCTTGGTGACGTTGTGGCACGAGCAGATGGTCGCCGCTTCGGGCAGCGCCGCCGGGCCCAGTGTCGGAGCGCCTTCGGACGATGGCAGGATCAGGCTGGCGGCGTCCTTGGGCAAGGCGATGCCGTTCTGCATGTATTGCAGCAGGGTGTCGTAGTAGCTGTTGTCGCCCACCAGCACCGCGCCGATCACACGCTTGCCGTCCGCGTCCACTACCAGGCGCCGATAGCTGGCGCTGGTTTCGTCGATGAACTGGAAGCTGCGCGCACCCGGCGTGTTGCCATGGGCGTCGCCGATGGAACCGACGTCCACGCCCAACAGCTTGAGTTTGGTGGACATGTCCGCGCCGGTGAACGCCTCGCCAGCCTCGCCGCACAGGCGCGCCGCGACATTGCGGGCCATCTGGTAGCCCGGCGCGACCAGGCCGAAGATGCTGCCATTCCAGGCGGCGCATTCGCCGATGGCATAGATGTCCGGGTCGCTGCTCTGGCAATGATCGTCAATCACCACGCCACCGCGCGGGCCGATCTGCAGGTCGCACTGGCGAGCCAGGGCATCCTGGGCGCGGATACCGGCGGAAAACACGATCAGGTCGGTTTCCAGGAAGTCGTCGGTGGCGAAGTTCATCCGGTAACGGTATTGCTCACCGGCGCTGATGGACTGGGTGCCCTTGGACAGGTGCACGCCGACACCGAGTTTTTCGATGCGCGCCTTGAGGGCGAGGCCGCCCTGCTCGTCCAGTTGCACCGGCATCAACCGTGGGGCGAATTCCACCACGTGAGCTTCCAGGCCAAGGGTCTTGAGGGCATTGGCCGCTTCCAGGCCCAGCAGGCCGCCACCGACGACCACGCCACGCCGGGCATTGTTCGCAGCGGCGCGGATGGCGTCGAGGTCTTCAAGGGTGCGGTAGACCAGGCACGAATCACCTTCGGCGCCCTGGATCGGCGGCACGAAGGGGTACGAACCGGTGGCGAGCACCAGCTTGTCGTAGCCGAGGCGCTCGGTGGCGGTGACAACCTCGCGCGCCTGGCGATCGATTTCCAGCACCGGCACGCCCAGGTGCAGCGTGACGCCGGGCGTCTGGTACAACGAGGCTTCGCCCAGGGCCAGCGACTCGGCATCGCGGCCCGAGAAATACTCGGACAAATGCACACGGTCGTAGGCACGCATCGGCTCTTCGCTGAACACATGCACGCGGTAATGATTGAGGGCACCGCGCTCGATCAGTTGCTCGACGCAGTGATGGCCGACCATGCCATTGCCGATCACGATCAGCGTTTGCAGCTTGTTCAGGGAAGCAACGTTGGAATTCATAGAAAGCACCCGACAAAAGCCCATCACGGTTTTTTGAAAGCAAAAAAAAGACGCCTGAAACCTTGCGGTTCCAGGCGTCTTTGCCTGTTCTGTGCGGTATCGATCCGGCGACTGCGCCCTGACCTACCGTAATATCCCCGGCCTGCTGGCGCTCGATCTTCGTTGACCGACGGGGCTGCCCACTCGATTGTGTTCGCGGTGGGCCTGCCAAGCCTCTTGCAGCGAGCGTGCCAGACTTCATTTTTGCCCGCCCTCCACCCCTTCGCATGCGCCCAGAATCCCCTGTGGGAGCGGGCCTGCCCGCGAAGAGGCCAGATCAATCCCTTGAAGCTGACCGGCCCCCGTCCCACCTCAACAGCGCCACTCATTGCCTTGCGATGGTGCGATCCCCCGCCACGGGCTTCATAAAAGTGCAGGTCTTGACGCCCACCGGCAAAAATCCTGAACCATCGCCGACGCGGATTTTCACAATTAATGGAAACCGGGCCAGACGCCAGACCCTGCCCCTGGCCATCCAGCGAAACCACAAGCGCCCCAGGCGCAGGCTATTGATCGGATGAACGCAATGGATGAGCGAAACCCACCTGTCGTTGTGATCTGCGGCGCCACCGCCGGCGTCGGCCGCGCGAGCGCCCAGCGGTTTGCCGCGTCCGGCTACCGCGTCGGGCTGTTGGCCCGGGGCGAACAAGCGTTGGCAGCGACGCAAGAAGAACTCAAGCAACTGGGCGCGACGAGCCTGGCGATCAGCGTCGATGTCGCGGACGCCGATGCGGTATTCGCGGCGGCGCAACGGATGGAGCGCGAGCTGGGCCCGGTCGACGTCTGGATCAATTGCGCGATGGTCACGGTGTTGTCGCCAATCCGCCAGTTGACCGCCGAAGAAATCCACCGGGTCACCCAGGTCACGTACCTGGGCACGGTGCATGGCACGCTCGCGGCCCTGGACCTGATGGGGCGGCGCAATCGCGGGGTGATCATCCAGGTCGGCTCGGCGTTGGCCTACCGGGCCATTCCACTGCAGGCGGCCTATTGCGCGGCCAAGTTCGCGGTGCGTGGTTTCACCGATTCCTTGCGCTGCGAACTGCTCCACGAACACAGCGACATCAAGGTCTGCATGGTGCAACTGCCGGCGATCAACACGCCACAGTTCGATTGGGCCCGCAACAAGCTCGCCAAGCGCCCGCAACCAGTGCCACCGATCCACGACCCGGACGTTGCCGCCCGGGCGATTTTCAGCGTAGTGAAACGTACTCCCAGGGAATTGTGGCTGGGCGTCGCCTCGCTCAAGGCGATCGTCGGCACTTGCCTGATGCCGGGCCTGCTCGATCGTCTGTTGGCCCGCAGCGCTTACGCCGGGCAAATGACCGACGAAGACGACGACAGCCAGCGCCCGGACAATCTGTTCGAACCGCAGGAGCCCTTGCATCGTACCCGCGGGCGGTTCAATGGCCGCTCGAAGGATTCGGCGCTGGCTTTCAGCTCGACCCAGGTGTCCGCGTTGCTGCTGGCCACCGGTGGGTTGCTGGCTGTGGTGCTGCTACTGTTTTGAGCCGGTGCGCCGGAACCAGCGATAACCGTATCCCTGCAATGTCAGGCTGGATGCGGTCGAGGCTGGATACGGGCGGTCCGAGAGGACTTCCTCGAACCCGTGCAAATCCACTTCCCGTAACTGCACGGTGACTGTCTCGGGGCTGAGGTTCGCCAGCATCACCGAGGTGGCTTGGCACTCATGGGCGATGGCGAAGACTGCACGGTGGTCGACCGTCAGCAGTTGCGCCCTGCCGTCACCAACCTCGCTCAAGCGCCTGCGCGCCAGCAGCAGCCGGCGAGTCCGCGCCAACAGCGAATCGGGATCGTCCTGTTGGCCCTCGACGTTCAACTGCGTGTAGGCAAACGGTCCTTCATCGATCACCGGCGCGGCGAGGCGCTGGGCGGTTGAAAAGCCGGCGTTGGCTTCATCGCTCCACTGCATGGGCGTGCGCACCGACAGGCGTTCGGGCCGGGACAGGTCGTCGCCCATGCCGATTTCTTCGCCGTAGCGCACGATGGGTGTCCCGGGCAGTGACAGCAGCAGCGCCTGGGCCAGCGCCTGGCGATGCACATCACCGTCGAGCATCGGCGCCAGGCGCCGGCGGATACCGCGGCCATACAGGCGCATGTTCTGGTCCGGGGCGAAGGCCTGCATCACCTCCTCACGCTCCTGCTCGGTCAAGCGTTCGAGATCAAGCTCGTCATGGTTGCGCAGCCACACCGCATAGTTGGCGCCGTCGGGCGGTGCCGGGCGGCGGGCAATGGCCCTTTGCAGAGGCTCGGCTTCACCTCGGGCCAAGGCCAGGAACAGATGATTATTGACCCAGAAATCCAGCACCAGGCCCAGGCGTTCGCCGGTGCCGAAGTAATGGCTGTAGCGCTCGGGCTCGACATCCACTTCGCCCATCAGCACGCCTTCCGGGTTGATGCGGGTCATGTGCTTGAACAGCCGTTCCAATAACCACACGCCCTGCTCCTCATCGCCTCGACCGGCCTGCTCCACCAGGTGCGAGGCGGCATCGAGCCGAAAACCGGCAATTCCCAGTTCGAGCCAGTGATCCATGATCCGCTCGATCTCTTCGACCACCCGCGGGTTCGCCAGATTGAGGTCCGGCTCATGGCGATAGAACAGATGTCGAAAGTACTGCCCGGCCTGTTCGTCCCAGTGCCAGATGCTGTCTTCCACCGATGGGAAGATAGGCTGATTGCCGTCGTCCACCGGCGTGTCGGACCACAGGTAATAGTCCCGGTAGACGCTGTTCTTGTCGCGCCGCGCGCGCAGGAACCAGGGATGCTGGTCGCTGGTGTGCTGCACCACCAGTTCGAGGATGACCCGGATGCCACGCTCCCCGGCCTGGACGATCAACTGGCGCAAGTCTTCTTCGCTGCCAAAGCGCGGGTCCAGCGCCATGAAATCACTGACGTCGTAACCGGCGTCCTTGAACGGTGACCGGTACAACGGCATCAGCCAGAGTGCGCCGACGCCGAGCGCTTGCAGATAATCGAGTTGACGAATGATGCCCTTCAGGTCGCCACGGCCATCGCCGTTGCTGTCGTAGAACAGCGAGGGGTCGATCTGGTAGATCAAGGTATTTCGATGCCAGTTGGCTTTCATCGGTCACTCCTTATCGACAAAGGTTATCGACACAGGATCAGGGCCTGTTCGGCAGCCAGACGCCCGCTGAACGGCTGGCCTTCATCCGCGCCATCGCTGGCGATTTCAACTCGCCAGGAGTCGGCCAGCGGAAAGGTGTGCTCGCTGTCGGCAAAATTGATGCAGACCAGGCGCTCGTCGCCCTCGCAATGGCGACGATAAGCCAGCACCTGCGGGTGCGAGGGCAGTTCCTCCCAGCCGCCCAGGCGCAGCGCCAGGCTCTTGCGCCGACACGCCAGCAGCCGTCGGTAAAGCGCCAGCACGGAATCGGCGTCGCGCTCTTGGGTCTCCACCGACAACTGGCCGGCATCCGCAGCGAAAGGCAGCCATGGCGCCTGACCCGACCAACCGTGAGGCGCCTGTTCCGTCCAGGGGATCGGCGCCCGGCTGCCGTCCCGTCCGCCGGGGTCGACGCGGGTCTGGGCGGTCACTTGCGTATCCTCCAGGCCCAGCTCCTCGCCCTGATAGATGAAAGGCGTGCCGCGCAGCGTCAGCAGCATCACCGCCGCAGCCCGTGCCCGGCGCAATGAGCCGCCGTAGCGAGTGCGGTGGCGGCTGTTGTCATGGTTGGACAGCACCCAGGTCGGCCAGGCCTGCAACGGGCCGAGGTCGTTTTCCACCTCGCGTACGCACATGCGGAACACCACCGGGTCCCACGGTGCATCCAGCGGCGGGAAGTTGAACGACATGTGCAGTTCGTCACTGGCGCCATAATAGGCCGCCACCTGGGCCGTGGAACGGATGTTGACCTCGCCGATCAGCACCCGCTCGCCGGGGTAGCTGTCCACCAGGCGCCGCAGCCCGCGCAGCACTTCATGGCTGTAGGGCTGATCGTTGATCTTGACCATGGTTTCACCGGCCATGCAGCGCGGGTCATCGGCAAAGCTCTGGTCCTTGCCGACGCAATGCACCACGTCGACGCGAAACCCGTCCACGCCACGCTCCAGCCAGAAGTGCAGCACTTGATGCATGGCCGCCACGACCTGCGGGTTGTGCCAGTTCAGATCCGGTTGCTCGGGCAGGAAGAAGTGCAGGTAGTACTGCTGGCTGGTTTCGTCCCAGGTCCAGGCGCTGCCGCCGTCGATCGAAGCCCGCCAGTTGTTCGGCTGGTCACGCCAGATGTACCAGTCGCGCTTGGGGTTGTCGCGGCTGGAGCGCGATTCGATGAACCAGGGGTGCTGGTCGGAAGTGTGATTCGGGACAAAGTCGAGCAAGACCTTCAAGCCCCGTTCGTGGGCCTTGGCGATCAACGCATCGAGGTCGGCCAGGTTGCCGAACAGCGGATCGACATCGGTGTAGTCGCAGATGTCGTAGCCTGCGTCGCACATGGGCGAGCGGAACACTGGCGACAGCCACAACGCATCGATGCCAAGGCGTTGCAGATGGTCCAGGCGCGCTGTCAAACCGGGAAGATCGCCGATGCCATCGCCGTTGGCATCGGCAAAGGAGCGAGGGTAAACCTGGTAGATCACGGCGTTCTTCCACCAGGGCGAAGGGAAGGAGTTGGGCATGTCGCCTCCTCTGATCGCAGTGTGTGGTGGGCAAGACCGCAGCCCCGCCTGATGCCCCTTCGTCGAGGGACATCAATTAAGAACCGGAAAAGGCGCCTGGGGTTCGTTTTTTCTTGATGGGGAGTGAATCAGCAGGAGAGATGTTGAATGTGCCGCCGTCATCGCGAGCAAGCTCGCTCCCACATGAGACAGGGTTCACAAAGGTTCATTGTGGGAGCGAGCCTGCTCGCGAAAGCGTCAGCCTGACCAATTCAGAACCCGTGGCCAGGGAGCTTGCTCCCGCTCGGCTGCGCAGCAGTCGCAAACCGGCGGATACAGTCTGCCTGAAAGGTTGCTGGGGCCCGCTTCGCAGGCCAGCGGGAGCAAGCTCCCTCGCCACGCAAATCTGCTCCGGCGCGACAAATATCAAGTCAGATCGATGTCCCTGCCTCAGGATCGGGCCGCCCCATGTGGGAGCGAGCCTGCTCGCGAATCGCCCGATCAGTTGGAGGCGATGCCAGCGGCCCGGTTGACCATCGCCACGATGCTGGCGAACAGCTCCTGCTTGGCCTCGTCCGCGCTGATTTCGCCGTTGGCCGCCGCATCGGACAACGCCTCCGCGGCCCCGAGCATCGCGCGCAGGCTCGCTTGGGTCAGGCCCCGGCTCCCGGCGAACGGCTCCAGCACCGCCCGGCATTTATCCAGGAAAAGCCTTTCATACTCCCTCTTGATGCTTTCCAGTTCAGGTGAACTGGAAAGCGCCGCAACGACGCCCGGAATCTCCCGGCCCTGAAGCAGGACGCATTCGACGAACGCTTCGGCAATCACCCACGAACGACTCTGCAACGTGGGCTCGCTGGCGTCGAGTGCAGCATCCATGAGGGCCGTCTGGCGCGCATCGAAATCCTGGTAGAGCGCCGCCAGCAGCCCTGACCGGGTAATGAAATGGTCGTAGACGATGGGCTTGGTGACGCCTGCCTGGTCGGCCAGCCGGGCCAGGGTCAACGCTTCGCTGCCCTCCTCCCGAACCAGGCGCCAGGCGACATCCAGCAACTGCCGTTGCCGATCGGCGCGGGACAGTCGGCGACGAGGCGCGGCAATGGGCGGTGCATTTTCATCGGTGCTTGACATGCTAACTTTACCAGCCGTAACTTACTAACCGTAACTTAACCAAGCATACTCGCTTGACCTTGTGTGATGCCAGAAGGAGATTCGCCATGCACGCCCTTATCGTGGTTGCTCATCATGACCCCCGCTCCCTGACCCATGCGCTTGCCCAGGCCATTGGCAATGGAATTCTCCAGGCCAATCCCAACGATACGTTCGAAATCGCCGACCTGGCCGCCGAAGGCTTCGATCCACGCTTCGGCTTCGCCGACCATGCCGTCCACCACCGTGAGGCCTTGCCGCCTGCCGACGTGCTGGCCGAGCAGGCCAGGATCGAACGGGCCGACGCCCTGGTGCTGGTCTACCCGATCTACTGGTGGTCGATGCCGGCGTTGCTCAAGGGCTGGATTGATCGGGTGTTCTCCAATGGCTGGGCGTTCGACTTCAAGCTCGACGAGTTCTTTGTGCAGAAACTGCAGCATCTGCGGGTCCATCTGGTCGCCCTCGGTGGAGCCGACGCCGACAGTTTTCAACGCCACGGCTACGACCAGGCGATGGTCACGCAGATCGACCACGGCATCTTCGGCTACTGCGGTGCCCGCGTGGTGAGCTCCGAACGCTTGCTGGATTCGGAAACCCTTGATCCGAACGTACATCTGCAAACGGCCCGAGCCCTTGGGCGGCGGGTGTTCTCGGCCATCGAGCAGACCGCGCCAGCAGAAACCGACGCCGAGTGTGCATGATCAGAGTGCTCGACGGTCAGCGGCAGACAGGGGCACGTCGCGCTGATAGATATCCGGGATATACACCGCCCGCCCCTGGCTGTCCGCTTGCACTGTCCAGTATCCAAGCAGGATCGGCATCGGCTTGGCCAGCCTGAATTCATGGGTCAACTCGCTTGCCAGCAAGGTGTCGGTGCGCGTGCGTTCGGCCGGGGTCACCAGCAGGTCGCGCAGATGCATGACTTGCTCGATGCGTACACAGCCTGAGCTGAACGCCCGCGGGCCTTTGCTGAAAAGTGCCTGGCTGGGCGTGTCGTGCAGGTAGACCGAAAACGGGTTGGGGAACCGCACGACCAGTTTACCCAAGGGGTTTTTCGCGCCGGCGTCCTGGCGCAGCATCAGATTGCCAGGGTGATCCCAGTCGATATTTTCCACCGCCAGGGGCAAGCCATCGCGATCGATCACCTTGAGGTTATGCCGGGTGAGGAACTCCGGGTCGCGGCGGATCTCGGGCAGTTTGTCCTCGCGCATGATCGTCGGCGGAATGGTCCACGTCGGGTTCAGCGTCAGGCGGGTGATACGCGACTTGATCAGCGGTGTCTGGCGTTCGGCGCGACCAACCTGGGTCCGGGTCTGCCATACCGGGGCGCCAGCCTGGTAGACCGTCAGCTGCGCCGCCGCCACGTTGACCAGCACGCTGTCGGGCTCCAGGTCCTGAGCCAGCCAGCGCATGCGCTCCAGGTTGATCCGCAATTGCTCGCGGCGCATGGCCGGGCTGACGTTCAGCTCGGTAACCGTCCACGGCCCCACTACCCCATCGGCTTGCAGTGAATGGTGGAGCTGGAAGCTTTTCATCGCCTCCACAAGGCTCGGGCTGTAGTGTTCATCGGCTTCCAGCGGAGGCACGCTCAGGTAGCCTTCGTTGAACAGGCGCCGGGCCAGTGCGGGCACGCGGGCGTCACGTTTGTCCGGTTGCAACAATGGGCCGGCCGGTACTGACTGCCAGTCAGCCAATGGTAGCTGGCGTTGCCGGGCGTAGAGTTCGCGCAGGTTGCGATACAGATCCAAGGGCGGCCGCGCCTGTGCAAACGCCTCGGCGGGGTCGCGCAAGCCGGCGACGGCGAAGTGCAGCACCATGGCCTGACGGTCCGGCAACTGGGGATTGGCCTTCCAGATCGGCTCCAGGCGGTTCTGCGGCAGGTAGCCGAAACGCAGCTCATGCAGCGCTTGCAGGTAGCGCTGGCTGATGGCGATGTCGGTACAGGCCGCATTGGCATAGGCGCCTTCGCCGGGCAGGCGGTAGCGGTTCGGGTCCAGGCCATCGTCGGCCAGTTGTTGCAATTGGACTTGCAAGGCCTGCAACCGCTCATCGTCCGCCCAGATGGCCTGGCCTGCGTTTTGCTGGTACAAGACCTGCAAGCTCAGCACCGTCGAAAAATCGACGCCCGCGGCCAGTTCCGGGCAGTTGACCGACAGTTGTGCCAAGGTCGATTGCGCGTGTGCGGGGTCGCCCTCCTCGGCTGTCGCGACCAATGGCGCAACGAGCAATAAAAGGCTCAGGTAACATGCGGGCTTTTTGAACAACTGCTTTACTCCAATCCATGGCCGTCTCGTTGACGGTGAATTTTTTGCGACAGGTACGACCCGCCATCATGCAGACAAACAAAACCGGACGGGATGCCGCAAACGAACGCCAGCGTCAGCTTTTTTCGCCCGTATCGCCCTCAGTCGCGCGCCTGCTGGGCCGACTCTGCCTGGTCATGGCCGGCCTGGGCGTCATATCCGGCCCGGCACTGGCGCAAAAGCCCGGTTCCCAGCCGCTTTACAACAGCCTCGCCCACGCGGCGCCGGAACTCAATCCCCAAGCGCTTAAAAGTGCCTTGGGCGCGATGCAATGCGCTGTCGCCAACGGCGCTCGCCCGGCCCGTCACCTGGCGGTGATCGACTATTCGCAGCCCTCCACGGCACGGCGCCTGTGGATCTTCGACCTGCGCCAGAAGAAGCTGGTGTTGCGCGACCTGGTGGCACACGGGCAGAAATCCGGGGAAAACTTCGCCACGCAATTTTCCAATCGCCTGGGCAGCTATCAATCCAGCCTGGGACTGTTCCGCACCCAGGAAAGCTATCAGGGCGCCCATGGTTATTCGCTGCGCATGGACGGCCTGGAGCCCGGTTTCAATGATCTGGCTCGCGACCGCGCGATCGTGATTCACGCCGCCGACTATGTGAATCCGTTGTGGAGCGTGCGCCAGGGCCGCATCGGCCGCAGCCAGGGCTGCCCGGCCGTGCGCCCGCAAGTAGCGCGCCAGGTGATCGACAAGCTCAAGGGCGGGCAGTTCATGTTTTCCTGGTACCCGGATCCGGCGTGGCTCAAGCGTTCGGCCTATCTCAATTGCCAGGCGCAACAGGTGGCGAGCATTCTGTCGACCCGCGGCGGCTAGTAGAGCGGCCGCTGCGCGCCCGAGCGGGAGCAAGCTCCCTCGCCACGGGGATCGTGCAAATCTCCTGGCCAGCGATTGCGTCGGGTGGGTTCGTGGTTAAAATGCCGGCCTTTCGAATTGCTGGCGTTTTTCTGATGAACCCTGAAGCCCTCCAAACCTTGCAGAGCCATTTATCGACGGCGCTGGAGTCGGTGCCTGACGAAACCCGTCGGCTGTTCCACGGGCGCGGACGCTGCTGGGCGGGGCTGGAACAGATTACTGTGGATTGGTTGCAAGGCGTGGTATTGGTCTCGCTGTTCAAGGAACCCGAGCCGGCGCAACTGAACGATCTGCTCGCGATGTTACGCGACCTTGTCGCCTCGCCGGCCTGGCAGCGCAGCGCCGCCCATACGCTGGCCCTGCAGCATCGATACCTGCCCGATAGCCTTACCCAGTGGCTGGAGGGCGAGCCGATCGATGAGTGGACCCTGACCGAAGGCGGCCTGCGCTACCGGATCGACCTCGGCAAAAAGCAGAACAACGGCCTGTTCCTCGATATGCGCTATGGGCGCGACTGGGTGCGCACCCATGCCCGTGGCAAGCGCGTGCTGAACCTGTTCGCCTACACCTGCGGTTTTTCGCTGGCGGCGATCGCCGGCGGCGCGCAACACGTGGTCAACCTGGACATGTCCCGCGCGGCCTTGAGTCGTGGTCGCGACAACCACCGGTTGAACGGCCACGACCTGGGCCAAGTGAGTTTCCTTGGCCACGACCTGTTCAAGTCGTGGGGCAAGGTGATCAACAGCGGCCCCTACGACCTGATCATCATCGACCCGCCGACGTTCCAGAAAGGCAGCTTCCTTTTGACCAAGGATTACCAGCGTGTGCTGCGTCGCCTGCCGGAGCTGCTGACGGCCCATGGCGTGGTACTGGCCTGCAGCAACGACCCGGCGACCGGGCCGGATTTCCTCATCGACGGCGTCATGCGTGAAGCACCGGGCCTGCGGTTCGAACAGCGATTGGCAAATCCGCCGGAATTTCCCGACGCTGACCCGGCCTGCGGCCTCAAGGCCTTGGTGTTCACCCGCGACGATCCGGCCAGCTCACAGGTATAGCCGCAACTACACCACCAACGTCAGCCACGCCGAAACCAAGAGCAACACGGCCATGACGCGATTGAAGCGCCCCATCGCCACGGCGGAACGGCAGAACTTCGCCGCGCCACGCCCCAGGTAGGCCCAGGCGGTCATGCAAGGAATGGAGATGGCAAAGAACGCCAGGGACAGCCAGAGCACCCGCACCGTACGGTCTGCCTCGGCGCCGGCGAATACGCTGACCACCGCCAGGGCCATCATCCAGGTCTTCGGGTTTACCAGTTGCAAGCCGGCGGCGCCCGCCAGCCCGAGCCGTGGGCCTTCGACCGGGCGGTCTGGATCGATGGCCTCGGCCGGTGCGCTGAAAATCTGCCAGGCCATCCAGCTCAGCCAGGCGATGCCGGCCCAGGACAGCGCCGTTTGAATCGTCGCATGTCGCGCCAGCACGTCGCCCAGCCCGGTGCCCACCAACAACACCAGCAACGCGGCAGCCGCGCAGGCGCCGAGGATGATCGGCCAGGTGGTCGCCAGGCCGAAGCGCGAGCTATGGCTCAGCACCAGGATATTGGTCGGACCCGGGGTGATGGAGGCGACAAACGCAAACAAGGCAAACGGCAACAACTGATCCATGGCGCAACTTCTCGATGAATGATCGTGGACTTGATCATCCCGTTGCAGCCGGGCTCAGTCTGGAACAATTGAGCAGCGCTTGCGGTAATCCGCCGGACTCATTCGATAGGCGCGCTGGAACCAACGGCCGAGGTGACTCTGGTCGGCAAAACCGAGCATGGCGGCCACCGCCACGGCGCTTTCGCCACGGGCCAGCAGACGCCGCGCCCGGGCCAGGCGCAGCTGGATCAGATACGCGTGGGGCGCCAGGCCGAAGGCCGCCTTGAACGCACGACTCAGGCGAAAACGATCCACGCCGGTGACGCGCGCCAGGTCGTCCAGGCTGATGTCCTCGCTCAAGTGGCCGTGCAAATAATCCCGGGCCTGCTGGGCGACCAGTGGCAGCCGCGGGTCGGGATTGATCCGTGTTCGCCAGTGCAAATGTTGAGTGAGGTTCGACAGCAGCGTGTCGAGGGCGGTCTGGCGGACGATCAGGATGTCCTGTTCGTGCAGACTCTGGAAAGCCGCGGCGGTAGCCCTTGCCAGTCGCGCGTCATCGTTCAGCGTGACGGCAAAGCCCAGTTGCGCGTTGTCTGGCGCATCCTCGAACAACGAGCGCAGTTCGCGCTCCAGCCATTGCGGCTCCAGGTACAAGGTGCGATAGGTAAACCCGTTTTCGTGCGGCGCGTTACCGTCATGCAACTCCCCCGGTTCAAGCAGGAACACCTTGCCCGGCGTGCTGTTGTGCTGCTGCTGACGGCAATGGAACTGCTGCACGCCCTGCTCCGTCACACCCACCAGATAGGCATCGTGCCAGTGCGGATCGTAGGCGTGCCCCTCGAAATGCGCGCGCACGGTCTCGATGCCGGACGTGGCGTCCTGCTTGAGATCGATCCAGTTGCGCGCTGTCATGGGCTGCCTCGTTGATGTATCCGCCAAGGAAGATTAAACAATGCCGATGCACCGGTCTGGAAGATTTGTGCAGCTTTTTGTGGGAGCGAGCTTGCTCGCGATGCGGTGGATCAGCTTGCATTGATGTCGAGGGTGCCGACGCCATCGCGAGCAAGCTCGCTCCCACAGGGTTCGCGCCAGCCCTCAGGCATCCGGCGTGATCACTGGCAACACCGTCTCCACCGCCAATCGCGCCAGTTCCGCATCTTCCTCGGCCTTGACCCCGGACACGCCGATGGCGCCGATGCACTGACCGTCGTGACGGATCGCCACGCCGCCCTCGAGCATGCCTTGCAAGTGCGGCGCACTGAGGAAGGCGATGCGGCCACCATTGATCATGTCTTCAAAAACCTTGCTGTCCCGCCGGCCCATGGCGGCGGTGCGGGCTTTTTCGGTGGCGATGTAGGTCGACAATGGCGAGGCCCCGTCCAGGCGCAACAGCCCCAAGGGATGCCCGCCATCGTCGACCACACAGACCGATACGGCCCATTGACGCTGGTGGGCCAGCTCTTTGGCTGCTACCAGCAACTGGGCAACGTCCTGTTCGGTGAGTACCGCTTTGGTTTTCATGAATCACTCCATGCTGTGCAGCGTGAGGCCCGTCAGCCGACGCTGCGGGCGATGGACACGGCGACGGTCATTCGCCATAGATATCAAAATCGAAGTACTTCTGGCGAATCCGCTCGTAGGTGCCGTTGGCGCGAAGGGTCGCCAGCGCCTGGTTGAAACGGCCCGCCAGCGGATCACTCTTGCGCACGGCGATTCCAATGCCCGTGCCGAAGTATTGTTCTTCGACGAAGTTTGGGCCAACAAATTCGAAATCCTTGCCTTCCGGACGCTTGAGCAGGCTTTCATCGATGGCCACTGAACTGGCCATCGTCGCGTCCAGGCGTCCGCCCAGCAGGTCGAGGAAGACTTCGTTTTGCGAGCCATAACGGATCACCTCGGCCCCGGCCGGGGCAAATTTGTCGGTGACGTAACGATCGAAGTTGGTCGCCCGTTGCACGCCGATTCGCTTGCCTTTGAGCTGCGCGGGGATATCGTTGACGCCACTGCCCTTGCGAAACACCAGCCGCGCCGGAATCCGATAATAACGGTCGGTGAAGTCCACCGACTTCATCCGCTCCGGGGTGATCGACATGGAGGAAATCACCGCGTCGACTTTTTTCACTTTCAGCGCCGGGATCAACCCGTCGAACTCCTGCTCCTGCCAGACGCAACGAACCTTCATCTCGGCGCAAAGCGCCTGGCCGATGTCATAGTCGAAGCCGACGATGGCGTTGTCCGGGGTTTTCGAGGCGAAGGGTGGGTATGCCGCCTCGATGCCGATGCGCAGCGAGGTTTCAGCGGCGTGCAGATTGGCGCCGAATGCCAGCAGCGAGACGAAGCCCAGCTTGAGTGCAATGCGTTTAACGTTCATTCATTAGCTCCGGATGCGATGTTATTGATTTCGAACGCTCCACGGGAAGTCGTCCGTTATGGCAGCAGCAATCTGAACAAGCGCGGGCGACCACTCTGGGGGTGGTCTTGCCCGATAGCGGCACAGCAGTGTCCGGCGGCCCTACACCGCCGCGGTCACGATCAGTTCCAGGAGGATCTGCGGGTCATCGAACGCCACCTGTGCGGTGGCTCGCGCCGGGGTATGCGCGGCGTCGACCCAGTCGCTCCAGATCGCGTTCATCGCAGCGAAATCGCGGCCCATGTCTTTCATCCAGATCTGCACGCTGAGCAGGCGGCGCTTGTCGCTGTCCGACGCGGCGAGCAATTCGTCGATCCGCTGCAGCACCTGGCGGGTCTGGCCCTGGATGTCCTGGCTGCAATCGGCGGCGACAATGCCGCTGAGCCAGGCCACGCCGTTGTGCACGACGCTGCGGCTCAGGCGCGGGTTGCTTTCGATACGTTGGATGGTCATGACGGTTCCTCGACGCAGTGACGTTCGCCGGCCAGTTGGGCCAGCGTGATGGGTTTGAGGGGGGGACGGATGCGGTAGTAACCGACTTCAGCGGGCGACACGCAGCGCTGGGCGGCGATGATCTGGGTGACGCTCAAGCCGCATTGGCGCCCTTGGCACGGGCCCATGCCGCAACGGCTGAAGGCTTTGGTCTGGTTGGGACCCAGGCAGCCGAGGTCGACGTAGCGGCGGATAGCGCCAGCCGTGACTTCTTCGCAGCGACACACGATGACGTCGTCGGGTGGGACGCAACTTTCTGCCGGGGGGCGATACAACACATCGATCAAGGGCCGCGCGGCACGGGCACGGCGCAGGGCGTTTTCAACGGTGCGCGTTCCACGAGAAACACCGGCAATCGCCATCGCAGCGAGTCGCCCTTCCAGCCGCGCCACCTGCGCGCCGCCAATGGCAGCGCCGTCACCGGCGATGAAAATGCCCGGTGCGCTGGTTTCGCCCAAGTCATTGCGGCGTGGAACCCAGCACAGCTGCGCCTCGCTCCAGTCATGCACCAGCCGTAACGACCAGCTGATTTGCGTGTGCGGCACCACACCCTGGTGCAATAAAATCAATCCGGCGGGCACTCGCAAGTGCTGCCCTCCACTGTCGAAGCTCAGTGCACTGGCGCAGTCCTCACCCTCGACACGCAGGTTGCCAGCACCGCGAAAGTGGCGGATGCCGCCACGCTTCATTTCAGCCAGCAGCCCGACGCCCTTGAGCAGATCGCGCCAGCCGCGCAACGCACCGGGAATCAGTCGCCAGGCCCGCAGCAGCTCGCGACGGTGGCTGGTATCGACCAGCGCCTCTACGGTAATGCCGGCGCGCAGGTACTGCGCCGCCAGCAGGTACAACAGCGGACCGCAACCCGCCAGGACCACCGGCCCCGCCGGTACCAGCGCCGCGCTCTTGAGGAGGATCTGCCCCGCACCGGCAGTCATGACCCCGGGCAAGGTCCAGCCGGGAATCGGCATCGGCCGTTCGAAGGCGCCCGTGGCGATCAGCAGATTGCGCCCGCGCAAAACCTCTGCGCAGCCGTCGATCAGGTAGTGCACCTCACGCTGGGGCGTGACTTGCCAGATCGCCGCGTTGGGCAAGTAACGGGCCCCGCATTGGAGGAAATCCGCCGCCAGTTTCGCCCCGGCGCTGTAGTCTTCGCCCAGCACCGCGCGGCTGCGGGCATCGGCCTGAAGCACCTGACGATAAATCTGCCCGCCAGGACTGGCCTGCTCATCCAGCACCACGACCGACAATCCACGATCCCTGGCCTCGATGGCGGCGCTCATGCCGGCCGGTCCGGCACCGATGATGATCAAGTCGATCACGGCGTTACTCATCGGTCTCCTCCTCGTTCGGCGCCAGGCTGACGGCGCCGCGTTGGCGTTGCACGCGCATGCCCGGGCGCACCGTCACCAGGCACGACTGGACGTTGGCCTGGCCGTCCACTCGCACCAGGCATTCGAAGCACACGCCCATCAGGCAGTACGGCGCAGCGGGCCTGCCGCTGACAGCGCTGTCACGGGTATGCCGAACTCCGCTGGCAAGCAGCGCCGCCGCAAGGCAGACATCACCCGGCACGCTCAAGGGCTTGCCGTCGAACTCGATCAGTACCGGGTTCTGCGAGACGGCCAAAGGCCGGAACAGGCTTTCAGCCGACATGACGCACCTCGGTTGGCGAATTGAAGCGCTGCAGGCCGAATGGCTTGACGGCTGGGTCTTCGAACTCGCCGGCAATCCACGGGGCCAGGCGCAGGGCGTGAACGGCGGCCAAGGTCACGCCGCTGTGGCAACTGACGACCGCCAGGCCCGGGCAGCCCTCGGGCATTTCGTAAATCGGAAACCCGTCGGCGCTCATCACCCGCAACGCGCCCCAGGCCCGCACCAGGCGTACGTCACCCAGCAGCGGGAAACATTGCACGGCGCGTCGGGCGATCGTGGCCATGACCTGGCTGCCGGTGCTGTCGTCGAAGCCGGCCGACTCGTGGGAATCGCCCAGTTGCACGGTGCCCTCGTCGGTCTGGCGCACATACGTCGTGGGGTAATGGAGGAACGGCTTGAGCCGTTCGGTCACCAGGATCTGCCCGCGATTGGGTTGCACGGGCACGTCCAGTCCGACCCTTTCGCCCAATGCCCGATTGCCCAGGCCCGCGGCCAGGACAACCTGCGCGGCAGACCAGCGCTGATCGGCGGCGCGCAGTTGGAAACCCGTGGCGTGTGGTTCGATGGCCTCGACGCGGTGACCATTGATCAACGTCACGCCACGCGCTTTGCAGGCCGCATGCAGCGAACGCAACAGCTTGAGCGGGTTGACGTGACCATCCATGGGTGAGAAACAGCCGCCCACCACGTCGGGGCCGACACCCGGCAGACGGCCGCGCAGTTGTGCTCTGTCCAGCAGCTCATAGGGATAATCACCGTCGAGGGCCTCGCGCAGCCAGGCCAGGTGCGCGGCTTCCTCGGCCATTTCCGCGTCGCTCAGGCACAACTGGAAACCGCCCTGCTGGCGCAGATGGATATCGATCCCCGTGTCGGCTTGCAGCGCTTCGGCGAAGCGCGGCCACAGCGCCACCGAATCACGGGTCCATTGTGCATACGGGCTCATTCCATAGCCCTTGCCTTGGACCCAGAGCAAACCGAAGTTGCCACGGGCGGCGCGAATCGCGTCGTCGCCCTCGTCGAGCACGCTCACTTGGCGCCCGAGCAGGGCCAGGCCATAGGCAATGGACATGCCCACCAAGCCGCCACCTACGATGATCACATCAGTTTTTTGCATGACTGCTTTATCGCTGTTCCAAAGGCCTTTGAAGTACGGCGAAGCGCCGATTCATGGCCGGGCGAGTTCATGCGATCGATCCTAGAACGCTGCCACGCTGATTAAAAATGCTTTATTTTTGATAGCTCATGTCTTTTTGTTATGGGTGAGCATCCTTATGAACCTCCGCCAGCTGGAAGCGTTTCGCGCGGTGATCCTCGGCCAGACCGTGACCCGCGCCGCCGAAATGCTGCACATCTCGCAACCCGCCGCGACCCGGCTGATTGCCAGCCTGGAAGAAGACATCGGCTTCAGCCTGTTCGACCGGATCAAGGGCCGGCTGCAACCGACCGCCGAGGCCATGACGCTGTATCAGGAGGTGCAGCGCTCGCTGCTGGGGGTGGAGCGGATCGCGCGCACGGCCCAGGACATCCGCAACCTCAAGCGCGGTTCGCTGCACATTGCCTGCGCGCCGGCGATGGGTTTGTCGTTCCTGCCGCGGGCGATTGCCGCGTTCATGGCCGAGCATGAGCAGGTGCAGATCTCGCTGGTGGTGCATTCCTCGCGGGAAGTCGTTGACCTGGTGGTAGGCCAGCGCTGTAACCTGGGCCTGATCGTCCTGCCCAATACCTACCCGAGTCCCCGCGCCGAAAAGTTGCTGGCTACGCGCATGCTCTGCGCCCTGCCCGCCGGCCATCGGCTACAGGACCACGAGTCCATCAAGCCGGAAGACCTGCAGGGCGAACGGTTCATTTCCTATCCGCAATCCATCGGCTCCCGGCAACACATCGACGCGATTTTCGCCGCTCACGGCGTCGAGCGTGAGCTGCGCCTGGAAACCCAATTGTCCCAGCCGATGTGCACTTTTGTTGAGCAAGGCCTGGGCGTCGCCTTGGTGGACGCCATCAGTGCCGTTGAATACCGCGGCAACGGCATCGTCTTCCGGGCCTTCGAACCGGCGATCGAAATGGACTTCAGCATGCTGCTGCCAATCCATGGACCGCTGTCGAAACTGCAGGCGCGCTTCCTCGAACACATGCAGCGATTCATCGAGGCGCAGGTACCGGCGGCTTATCGGTTTTAAAGCTGCCAATGGATCCATTGAGAAACACCGATCATCTGCACAACCACCAAAACCGTTGACAAGCAAATTAGTTAAGAGAGTTAATGGATCCACTGATAAAAACAAAACCAGCCTGGAGATCCCTCTCATGTACCCCAAGAACGCCTGGTACGTTGCCTGCACCCCGGACGAGATTGCCGACAAGCCGCTGGGTCGGCAGATCTGTCGCGAGAAAATGGTTTTCTACCGCGGGCTTGCCGGCAAAGTCGCCGCCGTCGAGGACTTCTGTCCCCATCGAGGCGCACCGCTCTCGCTCGGTTATGTCGAGAATGGCAACCTGGTGTGTGGCTACCATGGACTGGTCATGGGGGACGACGGCAAGACTGTCGAGATGCCCGGGCAACGGGTTCGGGGATTTCCTTGCAACAAGACCTTTGCGGTGCAGGAGCGCTACGGGTTTATCTGGGTCTGGCCGGGGGAACAGGCATTGGCCGATCCCTCGCTGATCCATCCTCTGGAATGGGCGGAAAACCAGGAATGGGCGTATGGCGGCGGCCTCTTCCATATCCAGTGCGACTATCGCCTGATGATCGACAACCTGATGGACCTGACGCACGAAACCTACGTGCATGCCTCAAGCATCGGCCAGAAGGAAATCGACGAGGCACCGCCAGTGACCACGGTCGAAGGCGACGAGGTAGTCACCGCCCGCCACATGGAAAACATCATGGCTCCGCCCTTCTGGCGCATGGCGCTGCGCGGCAACAACCTGGCCGACGACGTGCCGGTGGATCGCTGGCAGATCTGCCGGTTCACCCCGCCCAGCCACGTAATGATCGAAGTCGGCGTGGCCCATGCCGGCCACGGTGGCTATCACGCTGCGCCGCAATACAAGGCGTCGAGCATCGTGGTCGATTTCATCACGCCGGAAACCGAGACCTCCATCTGGTACTTCTGGGGCATGGCCCGCCACTTCCAGCCTCAGGACGAAGCGCTGACCGCGAGTATTCGCGAGGGCCAGGGCAAGATCTTCAGCGAAGACCTGGAGATGCTCGAACGCCAGCAGCGCAACCTGCTGGACCATCCGCAACGCAATCTGCTCAAGCTCAACATCGATGCCGGCGGCGTGCAGTCGCGTCGGGTACTGGAACGCTGGATCGCCCGCGAGCGTGAGCAACAGGCCGCCCTGATCGCCAGTACCCGGCAGCCGCAGCACGCGGAGCAACGGCCATGATCGAAGTCCAGGTCGCGGCACGCACTATTGAAACCGCGGACATCTGCAGCTACGAGCTGACCAGCATCGACGGTCAGCCACTGCCGGCCTTTACCGCCGGCGCCCATATCGACGTGCATTTGCCCGATGGGCTGGTTCGCCAGTACTCGCTGTGCAATCACCCGGAGGAACGGCATCGCTACCTCATCGGCGTGCTCAAGGATCCCTCGTCACGAGGTGGCTCACGCAGCCTGCATGAACAGATCCAGCCGGGCGCGCGGCTGCTCATCAGCGAACCGCGCAACCTGTTTGCCCTGGCCCCCACGGCCGGGGGCAGCCTGCTGTTTGCCGGCGGCATCGGCATCACGCCGATCCTGTGCATGGCCGAGCATCTGGCCCAGAGCGGCGCCGCGTTCGCATTGCACTACTGTGCCCGGTCCCGGGACCGCGCCGCTTTTATCGAACGCCTGGAGCAGTCGCCTTACGCCGACCGGGTATTCCTGCATTTCGATGAAGAACCCGTCACCGCACTGGATGCCGTTCGGGTACTGGCTTCGCCCAGCGCCGACCTGCACCTGTATGTCTGTGGTCCCGGCGGGTTCATGCAGCACATCCTCGCCACCGCCAAGGCCCAGGGCTGGCAGGAAGCCAATCTGCACCGGGAATACTTCGCCGCGGCGCCGATCGACACCACAGCCGATGGCCGCTTCTCGGTGAAGCTTGCCAGCAGCGGTCAGGTTTTCGAGGTGCCGGCGGACCGCAGCGTGGTCCAGGTGTTGGAAAGCCATGGCATCGAGGTTCCGATTTCCTGCGAGCAAGGCGTCTGCGGCACCTGCCTGACCCGCGTGCTGGAAGGCGTGCCGGACCATCGGGACATGTTCCTGACCGAAGCCGAGCAAGCCTGCAACGACCAGTTCACGCCGTGCTGTTCGAGGTCGAGGACGCCGTTGTTGGTGCTGGACCTTTAGAACACCACAACACCCTGTGGGAGCGAGCCTGCTCGCTCCCACATTAATAGGTCATTCGGATTTAAGGATCACTTTCATCCGCTCATCCGCCAGCGTCGAGCCAAACACCTCGGCGTAACGCAGGGTCGCGTTGGCGTGCTCGCGCATGATCGCCTCGGCCCGGGCGCCCTGGCGATTGACCAGCGCGTCGAACACCGAATGATGCTGCATGTGGGCATAGTTGAAGCGGCGGTATTCGCCGGCCATGTTCTGGCGATCGACCGCCAGGGCCGTGACCGAGGCGAACGGCAGGTGATCGTTGCGCGCCAGGGCGTCGGCGATGGCCGGGTTGTGGCTGCCCTCGACGATTACCTGGTGAAAACGCATGTTGAGGTCGTGATAGACCTCCAGGTCCTCTTCGGTCACATAACCTTTGGCGAACAGTTCATCGCCATCGACCAGGCACTGCTCAAGCGCCCGGCGAGCCTCCTCGGACAAGCCGCGTTCGGCGGTTTGTCGGGCGGCCAGGCCCTCCAGCACCCCACGCACTTCCACCGCCCCGGCAATCTCCTCGGCGCTGACCGAGCGCACCTGGAAACCCCGCCCGCCAAAACGCACCAGCAGCCCTTCCTGCTCCAGGGTGCGAAACGCCATGCGCACCGGCATCCGCGAGACGCCGAACAACTGCGCCGTGGGAATTTCCATCAGCCGCTCGCCGGCCGCCAGCTCGCCGGAGGCGATCATCCGACGCAACGCAACCAGCACCGTTTGGCCGGGCTTGCTCATCCAAGTGATTTCCAGAAGAGAGAGAGCCGCCATAGTAATTGCAATCAATTGTGGGAGCGAGCTTGCTAGCTCCCACAGGGGCTGGTGTCAGCCGGCAGAACCGGCACGCAGGATCGTCGGGTCCTCGCCTCGATACAGCGCCTCGACCTTCTTCGCGCGCCATTGCAACACGGCGCGCTGGTTGATCGAGCCCTTGTCGGTGATTTCGCCACGGTCGATGGAAGCGGGTTCGTCGAGCAGTGCGATCCACTCCACACGACTGGCGTTGCCGTTGGCTTCGCGGTTCAGGCGCTGCAACCAGTCGGCGAACCACTGGCGCACCGGCGGGCTGGCCAGGACCTCGGCGTCGCTGGCGTCCTGCTCCAGGCCCGAGAGGCGCCGGCAGTCATGCAGGCGCGGAAAGACCAGCGCGCCCAGGTGCGGGCGGTCCGGCGCCGTCACCACCAGGTCCTGGACGTACGGCGTGCCCTCCAGCACCGCGCGGTTGCGCAACGGCCCGACGCTGACGAACACGCCGGAGGACAATTTGAAGTCTTCGGCGATGCGCCCGTCGAACATCAGCCCCAACTGCGGGTTGGCGGGATCGGCCAGCTTGATGGCGTCGCCCGAACAATAAAAACCGGCCTCGTCGAACACCTCGGCGGTCTGCTGCGGCGAACGCCAGTAGCCGGGCATGATGTGCGGCCCGCGAAAGCGCCCTTCGAACTTGCCGTCCACCGGCACCATCCGCACTTCGCAACCTGGCGCCGGCAAGCCGATGTAGCCGGCCATGGACAGCGGCCCGGTGGTGAAGGTGCAGGACGGCGACGCTTCGGTCATGCCCAGGCCGGCCATCATGCGGATGCGCTCGCCGCAATGCTGCTCGGCCACCTTGTCGAGGCGATCCCAGGTGCTTTGCGAAAGCCCCGCCGCGGCGAAGAAGAACAGGCTGATGCGCTTGAAAAAGCGCTCGCGCAACTCGGCGTCCTGTTCCAGCGCGCTGACCAATTCTTCCCAGCCCTTGGGCACGGTCAGGTAGGCGGTTGGGGAAATTTCCTTGAGATTGCGCAAGGTTTCGGCGAAGCCCTGGACGGTGGGCTTGCCATCGTCCAGATAGAAGGTGCCGCCGTTGTACAGCACGATGCCGACGTTATGGCTGCCACCAAACGTATGGTTCCAGGGCAGCCAATCCACCAGCACCGGTGGTTCCTCGCCAAACACCGGGAAGGTCTGCAAGAGCATCTGCTGGTTGGCGCAAAGCATGCGTTGGGTGGTGATCACCGCCTTCGGCAGCTTGGTGGAGCCGGAGGTGAACAGGAACTTGGCGATGCTGTCCGGGCCGGTGGCGGTGAAAGCCCGCTCGGCCTCGCTGCCGCCCGGCTGCGCCAGCAGGCTGGCGAAGCTTGTCCTGGCGCGGCCAGGTATTTCTCCGCGCACGCTGACCAGGGGGATATCCATAGGCAATACCGCGTTGATCGCGCGCTCGAACGGCGCGGCCTCGCTGACAAATACCAGCCCCGGCTGCAACAGGTCGCAGACGTGCCGCAGCTTGGCGAAATCCTGGGACAGCAACGAATAGGCCGGCGACACCGGGCAATAGGGAATCCCGGCGTACATTGCGCCCAAGGCCATTTGCAAGTGCTCGATGTCGTTACCCGAGAGCAGCGCCAGGGGTTTTTCGGCCGACAGGCCATAACGAAGCAGGCCTTGGGCAATGGCCCGCACGCTGTCGAGCATTTCGGCATAGCTGACGTGACGCCAATCGCCCTGGTTTTCGCGAGCGGCAATGAACGTCTGGTCCGGTCGCACCCGGGCCCAGTGCACCAGGCGATCGAGCAGGCGCGACGGCAACGGCGCCAAGGGCTCCAGGGAGCGCATGTGCAGGATACCCTGCTCTTCCTTCACTTCAACGGCTGGATGCCCGATCGACACCTGGCGATAGCGCGCAGGTTCGGGCCGGGAGGATGATCTGAACTCGGAACTCACGGTGCATCTCCTCCATCAAGGCACGCTCGGGTCGCTTGACGCGAGCGGAGCGTGGCAGCGTCTGGCTGCGGCCTTGTGATTGTCATGTCTGGCCTGCATCGGGCGATGGCGCGGGGGGCCCATCGCCGGCGATGCGACGGATTTTCAGATCGGGTAGTGCCGTGGGCCGTTCTGCATCGTCACCCAGCGCAACTGGGTGAAATGCTCGATGGCGGCCTTGCCGCCAAAGCTGCCGTAGCCGCTGGACTTGACCCCGCCAAAAGGCATTTGCGCCTCGTCGTGCACGGTCGGGCCATTGATGTGGCAGATGCCGGATTCGATCCGTTGGGCCAGCGCCAGGGCGCGGCTGGTATCGCGGCTGAAGATCGCCGCCGACAGGCCGAACTCGGAATCGTTGGCCAGGCGCAGCAACGCTTCGTCACCGTCGCCGCGCAGCAACACCGCTACCGGTCCGAAGGATTCTTCGCGGTACAGGCGCATGTCCGGGGTGATGCCGTCGAGCAAGGTCGGCTGAAGGATACTGCCGTCCAGTTGGCCGCCGGCGACTAATCTGGCGCCTTTGGCCAGGGCATCGTCGATCAGGCCTTTGATGCGCAGTCCGGCGCTGGCGTCCACCAGCGAGCCCAGCACCGAATCACCCGCGGCAGGATCGCCGGCGCGCAGGGTCGCGATCTTCGCGGTCAGTCGGGCGACAAAGGCATCGGCCACGCTCGCGTCTACGATCAGGCGCTCGGTGGACATGCAGATCTGGCCCTGGTTGAAGTAGGCCCCAAACGCCGCCGCCTGCACCGCTGCGTCAAGATCGGCGTCATCGAGCACCAGCAGCGGTGCCTTGCCGCCCAGCTCCAGCAATGCCGGCTTGAGATGACGCGCCGACAGTTCGCCGACGATGCGCCCCACATGAGTCGAGCCCGTGAAGTTGACCCGCCGCACCGCCGGGTTGGCGATCAGGCGCTCGACAATGGCCGGCGCATCCGCCGGCGCGTTGCAGATGACATTGACCACCCCATCGCCCAGGCCAGCGTCCTGCAGCACCTGGCCGATCAGGCGGTGCACGGCCGGGCTGACTTCCGAGGCCTTGAGCACCACAGTGTTGCCGCACGCCAGGGGCATGGCGATTGCGCGGGTGGCGAGAATGACCGGGGCGTTCCACGGCGCGATGCCCAACACCACGCCACAGGGCTGACGCAAGGCCATGGCGAAACTGCCGGGCACGTCCGAAGGGATGACTTCGCCATTGATTTGCGTGGTCATGGAGGCGGCTTCGCGCAGCATGTTTGCCGCCAGATGCACATTGAAGCCGTACCAGTTGGCCATGGCGCCGGTTTCGCCAGCGGCGGCAATGAATTCGCCGCTGCGCGCCTGCAACTGCTCGGCCGCGCGCAACAGCCGGGTGCGACGTTCGTTGGGTGCCAGCGCGGCCCAGGCCGGGAAGGCAGCGTGTGCGGCGGCCACGGCGGCGTCGGCATCTTCCAGCGTGGCGGCGGCCACGCGGGACACCACTTCACCGGTCACCGGGTTGCAGCGCTCGAAGGTCCGGCCATCGCGGGCCGGGCACGACTGGCCGCCAATCAACAGGGGCACGTCCAGCATGGTGATTCCTCTTTATTGTCTTTATCGGGAACACGTTCACAGTAGCGCCGAGGGCCTTGGACGAACAACCTGCGGGCCCACGATGGCGCCCGCCGCGCTGTCGTCTCAGCGTTTGTAGGTTTGCAGGCCCGGCTTGATGCTCTTGTCGTCCAGGAACTGCTTCATGCCCTGCTCTCGGCCGCCCTCGGTGTCGAGCAGGCGCGACTGGTCCAGCTTGGCGTAGAGGTAGTCCTCGTTCTGCTCCCAGGTCAGCTCGCGGCAACGCTTGAAACCATGCTTGGCCGCGCGCAGCACCACCGGGTTTTTCTCCAGCAGGTTGCGCGCCAGCTCCACGGTGACTTCACGCAGTTGCGCGAGCGGTACGCTTTCATTGACCAGGCCCATCTCGGCGGCTTTTTTCCCGCCGAAGGTCTTGCCGGTCATGATGTAGTACAGGGATTGACGATGGCCCACGGTATCGGCCATGGCTTTGCTCACCAGGTTGCCGGGCGGGATGCCCCAGTTGATTTCCGAAAGGCCGAAGGTGGCTTCGTCGGCGCAGATCGCCAGGTCGCACGCCACCAGCGGGCTGAAGCCGCCGCCGAAGCACCAGCCGTTGACCATGGCAATGGTCGGCTTGGCGTACATGCGCAGCAGTTTCCATTGCCATTGCGAGGCTTCGCGACGGATTTTTTCCTGGAGGATTTCCGGCCCGGCATCCACTTCGCGGAAATATTCCTTGAGGTCCATGCCGGCGGTCCAGGCCTCCCCCGCACCGGTCAGTACCAGCACGCCAGCGGCGGGATCCTGTTCCAGGGTCTCCAGCACATCGATCATCTCGCGGTTGAGGGTCGGGCTCATGGCGTTGCGTTTTTCCGGGCGATTGAGGGTTACCCAGGCGATGCCTTCCTCGATGTCGACCTTGACCGTTGTCCAGCGACCTTCGTAGTTGCTCATGGCGCGTGCTCTCTTGTTCTTGGCTGAAGATGGAGAAAAACTAACCTCGAATATTAGTTATGTCAATTAACTATTAATCGATTTATCTGTATTTTCCTGGCGGCCTGGATGCAAGGTTGGAGAACAAAAAATACCAGCGACCGTAGCCACCGCGCGGCAACCCCGGCAAACTGGATAGCCTTGTTAATCACTGACCTTGAGGATGCACCTTTCGATGGCCAAGTCTTCCAAGCTTGCCGAAGCCGCCGCCGAGCCCCTGGCCGACGGTACCGACACGCAGGCGCCGCTGGATTCCGCGCTGGATGACCTGATCGGTTACGCCTTGCGTCGCGCGCAGTTGAAACTGTTCCAGAACCTGATCAGCCGTCTTGCTGTCCACGACCTGCGACCGGCCCAGTTCTCGGCCCTGGCGATCATCGACCAGAACCCCGGCCTGATGCAGGCAGACCTTGCCAAGGCGCTGGCCATCGAGCCACCGCAAGTGGTGCCCTTGTTGAACAAACTGGAAAGCCGCGCCCTGGCCGTACGGGTGCGCTGCAAGCCGGACAAGCGCTCCTATGGGATTTTCCTGAGCAAGACCGGCGAAACCCTGCTCAAGGAGCTCAAGCAGATCGCCGCCCAGAGCGACCTCGACTCTACCGCCGCACTCAATGGTGCCGAGCGCGAGGAACTGCTGCGGTTGCTGAAGAAGGTTTACCAGTAAATGAATCTGGCGGTTATCTCTGTGGCGAGGGGATTTATCCCCGCTGGACTGCGCAGCAGTCCCTCCCCTGGACGCCTCGATCGACCAGGCGGATCAAGGCGGCAGATAGAAGGGGGCTGCTGCGCAGCCCAGCGGGGATAAATCCCCTCGCCACAACAGCTGAACATCGCCGCCTTACATCACCAGATCGGCACGCTGTACGTCACCAGGAACCGGGTCTGGTTTTCATCGCGAAACGCCGCCGTTCCCGGAAAATCGTTCCGGTAGATCGACTTTCTCGCCAGCAGCCCGACGTTTTTCAGCGGGCCGCTCTGGATCACATAACCCAACTCCATCTGGAACTCACGCTCCTTGCGATCCTCGGCATTGAGGGCCGCCAGCTCGATATGGTCGCCACGCACGTAACGCAACCGGGTCCGCAGGCCGGGCACGCCGACGGCGGCGAAGTCATAATCGTGGATCGCTTGCCAGGTGCGCTCCTTGGCGTTGAGGAAATCCGAGCTCATGGTCATTTCACTCAAGCCCATCAGCTCAGTGCCGGACACATACGGTGTTGCCGTATCGCCGCTCGAATGCATGTAGCCCAGGCTGACGCGATGCCCGCCCAGGCGATAACCGACCAGCGCCGAGACGTTGCGGTTATCCACCTTGCCAGCCTTGGCGGCGCCCTCCTCGCGGCTGAAAAAACTCCGTAGATCGGTGGTCAGCACGCCATCACCCAATGGCAGGTTGTGCAGCAATGCGAAGGTACTCTGCTGGTACAGATCGGCAACTTCGGCGTGGTAGATGCGCAGGCCGAGGTCCTTGCTGACCTGATAGTCGCCTCCCACGTACGCCATGTGCGACGAGGTCGCCGCGCCGTTGAAACGACGATTGGGCGAGGCGATGCTCATCGGCTGGTAATCGGTGGAATCGCGCCGGGCGATGCGATCGATGTAACCGGTGTTCAGCGTCAATCCGTCGATGTCCTTGGAGCTCAGGGTTGTCCCGCGAAAGGTCTGCGGCAATAGCCGCGACGGGCTGGCGAAGGCAAACGGCAGGAAAATCGAGACATCGCCGGTCTTTACCGTGGTTTGCCCGAAACGCAGCTTGCCGGTCACGCCCAGCCGCGAATAGTCATCCGCCGCGCGCTTGTCGCTGCTCGACACCGGCAGCAGTTCAGTGCCGCTGCGGTCCGGCGAGGAATCGAGCTTGATGCCCAGCAGCCCCCGTACATCCAGGCCAAATCCGAGCGTACCGGGGGTAAAGCCCGACTCGACGTTCATGAACACGCCTTGGGCCCACTCCCGGGCCGCAGTCTTGGCGCCGTCGTCCTTGTAATCGCGATCCATGTAGTAATTTCGCAGGGTCAACGTGCCGTGGCTGTCGTCGATGAAGCCTTCTGCCAGCGCCACGCTGCAAAGAAGACTCAGCCCGGTTCCGGCCAACCAGTGAACGAGCGGTGAAACAGGGATCGCCGCCTGGGCGTCCCGGATGATATCTGGCATGTTCGATGTCCGCTTTTTGTTGTTGTTTTCTATCGAGGCAGCCCCGAGTGGAGGGCTGTGCGGACAGAGAATGGAAACGGCCCGGTACTTCGTCAATCGGCAATGTCCGATAATCGAACGTTAATATAATTAACCAATATCGCGACTGTTTCTCCTATGGGTATCAAGCTGCTGAATTTCCAAGAGAAACCGAAAATTTTTCGGGTTTGCTCCTCGCGATTCATTTTTTAGTTAGCTTTGTTAATCTTAATCCCACGCTGCAGGGTTCCCTCCGAGCCGCAGTCCCGACAAAAACAATAAGAGGATTCGCCATGAACCATCCGCCGCGTCGTGCGACGTTGACCATTGCCCTGTGTTTCATCGTCGCGCTGATCGAAGGCTTTGATCTTCAATCGGCCGGCACCGCCGCCGCCGGCTTGCGACAGACCTTCGCTCTGGACCCGAAGATGATGGGCTGGGTCTTCAGCGCGGGGATCATCGGCCTGCTGCCAGGGGCGTTTTTCGGCGGCTGGATTGCCGATCGCATCGGCCGCAAGAAAATCCTGATTGCCGCTGTCCTGCTGTTCGGCGTGTTTTCCCTCGGCACCGCGTATGTCGAGCAGTTCTCCAGCCTGCTGCTGGTGCGCTTCATGACCGGCCTGGGACTGGGCGCCGCCCTGCCCAACCTCATCGCGCTGTGCGCTGAAGCCGTGGGCGAACAGCGCCGTGGTACCGCCATCAGTGTCATGTACGCCGGGGTTCCGCTGGGTGGCGCGCTGGCGGCAGTGGTCGCCATGACCTTTGGCGAGCACTGGCAGATGACGTTCTTCATCGGTGGCCTGGCGCCCTTGCTGGTGGTGCCGTTGATGCTGCTGTGGCTGCCGGAGTCCAGCGCTTTCAAGCAGATACGACACGTCGCAGGCGAGGTCCGTGGTTCGACCGGTCAGGCGCTGTTCGGCGAAGGCCGGGGGCTGACAACGCTGGGCCTCTGGTTGAGTTATTTCTTCACCCTGACGGTGATGTACATGCTGCTCAACTGGCTGCCTTCTTTGCTGGTGGAACAAGGTTTCAGCAAACCCCAGGCCGGCCTGGTGCAGATGCTGTTCAACATCGGCGGGGCCCTGGGGTCGTTGATCGGTGGTTTGTTGCTTGACCGTTTCAACGCCGTCAAGGTAGTGCTGTTTGTCTATGCCGGCCTGCTGAGCGCCCTGGCCGGGGTCGGTTTGTCGGTGGGCATCATGCCGATGGGCATCGCCGGGTTTGCCGCCGGGTTGTTTGTCATGGCGGCACAACTGGTGCTTTATGCCTCGGCGCCGCCCTCCTACCATACGGCGGTACGTGCTACCGGCGTCGGCGCAGCCGTTGCCATCGGGCGCCTGGGCTCGGTGGCCGGGCCTTTGGCCGCCGGCCAGATCCTCGCGGCCGGCGGCGGGACCACCGCGGTGTTGCTGGCGACTTCCCCTGGATTGGTGGTGGCGACGTTGGCCATCCTCAGCGTGATCCGCCGCTCGGCCGGGCCACGGTTGGGCACGGCAGAGCCGGTGGCGCAGAAATCCTGACGGAGCTATTGCTCCCACATCGGACTTTCGGCGGTCATGACAAAGGTCTACGCCAAGTTCCTTTGTGGGAGCGAGCCTGCTCGCGAAGGGGCCTGCACGCTCAGCCTATTCACCGACTGACGCTCCGCTTTCGCGCGCAGGCTCGCTCCCACAGGATGACCGCTTCAGCCCCTCACCCAGCGCTCGCGCCGGCTCAGTTCAGGCTTCTTTTCAAACACCTTCCGCGGCAACAGCCACCATGCCAGGGCCGGCAGCAGGATCAGGGCGCCAAGCATGTTCACCAGGAACATGAAGGCCAGCAAAATCCCCATGTCGGCCTGGAACTTGATCGGCGAAAAAGCCCAGGTCGACACCGCCACCGCCAATGTCATGCCTGTCAGCAACACCACCTTGCCGGTGAATAACAGCGCCTGGTAGTACGCCTGCGCCAGGGTGTCGCCGGCACGCATACGGGCCAGGATCACGCTGAGCACATAGAGCGCGTAATCGACGCCGATGCCCACGCCCAGGGCGATGACCGGCAGCGTCGCGACTTTGACGCCCATGCCCAGCCCCACCATCAGCGCCTCGCACAGAATCGAAGTGAGCATAAGCGGCAGCATCGCGCAAAGGGTGGCGCGCCAGCTGCGGAACGTCAGCAGGCATAACAGGCTGACCGCGCCGTAGACCCAGAAGAGCATCTCGCGCATGGATTTCTTCACGACGATATTGGTCGCCGCTTCAATCCCCGCACTGCCGGCCGCCAGCATGAACTTGACCTCTGGCAACTGATGCCCGGCGATGAACTGCTCGCTGGCCTCCACCACGCGGTTCAAGGTGTCAGCCTTGTGATCGGCCAGGTAGACGTACAGCGACAGCATCGAGCAGCCCTGGTTGAACAGCTCTCGCGGCGCGCGGGTTTGCACGGCGCCCAGCGCGCCGTCGTTGGGGATCAGCTCATACCATTTGAAATTGCCCTCGTTATACCCGGCCGTGGCGATCTTGCTCAGCGCCGCCATCGAGGTGGTCGATTCCACGCCGGGCAATTGCTCCAGTTGCCAGGCCAGCGCGTCGACCGCTGACAGGCTGGCGTAACGGGTGCACTGATCCTCCGGGGTCTTGATCATGACCACAAAGATGTCCGAGCTGGCCGCATAGTTTTGCGTCATGAACAGCGCATCGAGGTTGTAGCGCGAGTCGGCACGCAGCTCCGGAGCGCCGGGGTCCAGGTCGCCGATCTTCAGGTGCAGGCTCACGGCAAAACCAGACGCGGCCAACAGCAAGCCAGCCAGCATGGCGCCAATGGCCCAGCGCCGCTGGGTGAACAGATCGAGCACGCGCCACAGCGGATGTTTGATCTGCGCTTGCTGTTCGGTGGTTTCCGCACTCAGGCTGCGTTGCGCCGCTGCCGGGCTGACGCCGATGTAGCTGAGCAGGATCGGCAAGAGGATCAGGTTGGTGAAGATCAGCACCGCCACCCCGAGGCTGGCGGTGACCGCCAGGTCCTGGATCACCCGGATGTTGATCAGCAGCAACACCGCAAAGCCCACCGCATCACAGAGCAAGGCAGTGATGCCAGCGGCGAACAGCCGGCGGAAGGTATAGCGCGCGGCAACCACCCGGTGGGTGCCCCGGCCGATGTCCTGCATGATGCCGTTCATCTTCTGCGCGCCGTGGCTCATGCCGATGGCGAACACCAGGAACGGCACCAGTGCCGAGTAGGGGTCCAGCTCGTAACCGAGCAATGCCAGCAGCCCCAGTTGCCAAAGCACGGCGGCCAGCGAACAGGTCACCACCACCAGGGTGCTGCGCGCACAACGGGTGTAGCCGAACAGCACCATCACCGTCACCAGTACCGCCACCACGAAAAACAGCAGGACCTGGGTCATTCCCTCGATCAGGTCGCCGACGATCTTGGTAAAACCAGTGATATGGATCCGCAGGTCGTCGGTCTGGTACTTGTCTCGCAACGCCTCCAGTTGCCGGGAAAACTCACCATAGTCCAGCGCCTTGCCCGTCTGCGGGTTGATCTCCAGCAGCGGCACGAAGATCACACTGGACTTGTAGTTGCCGGCGACCAACTGGCCGACTTCACCGGAACGGCCTACGTTGGTGCGCACCTGTTCGATGCTGCTGGCCGAACCATCATAGTCGTCAGGGATCACCGTGCCGCCATCGAGCCCCTCCTCCGTCACGGCGGTCCAGCGCGTGGTCGGGGTCCATAACGATTTCATGTAGGGGCGGTCGACGCCCGGTAGCAGATAGAGCTCATCATTGAGCCTGGCCAGAGTATCGAGATAGTCCTTGGTGAAAATACTGCCCTGCCTGACCTCCACGGCGATACGCAGCGAATTGCCCAGGCCGCTCAACTCACTGCGATTCTCCAGGAAGTTGGCGACGTAGGGATGCCCGGTGGGAATGGTCTTCTCGTAACTGGCATTGATACCGATGCGCGTGGCTTGCCAGCCCAGCACCAGGGTCACCAGCAGGCACAGCAGGATTACCAGCGGTCGATGGTTGAAAATCGCCCGCTCGGCGAAATTGCCCGACGCCCGGTCGAAGTCTTCCTGGCGGCCGATCACGGTTTGGATTCTGTCGTCTTTCAAGTTTGACTCCTGTTGCACGAGCCGCGGCCCGATAGCGCTACACCGTGAAGTTTCAAGGTTTACTGGAGCCTCGCGGATCCTGGTCGGCGGCCACGCCGCTCAAACCGACGCTGGCGAGGCTGCCATCGACCGCCTGTTGCACGGCGGCGACCGTGCCACCGCTGCGGCTCTGACGCTTGTCAAAGCTGCGGCCCTGGTCATGGCTGAATAAAAACTCACCACCCTGGCTGGCCAACAACAGGCTGCCGTCGCGCAGCTCAAGCGCTGCCGCCAGCGTCGACTCGATAGCGGTCTCAAGGCGTCGCCAACTGTTGCCTCGATCATCCGACCACCAGGCATTGCCACGCAGACCATAGGCAATCAAGGCCCCGTCGCGGGTGCCGAGCAGGCCGAAAAAACTGCCTTCATACGGTGACTTCAAGGCGTGGAACGACTGTCCGCCGTCGCTCGAACGCAACAGCAGGCCGCGCTCTCCCGTCAGCAGCAGGTCCTTGCCCACGCCGCGGACGCCATACAGGTTCAAGCCCTGCGGATTGTCGACATGGCGCATCCACGGCTGCCAGCTGCGTCCGCCGTCGTCGGTGCGGTAAATCTGGTTGTAGGCCCCCACCACGTAGCCGTGCAATCGATCAATGAAGTACAGGTCAAGGAACGGTTTATCCGGTCCGTCGGCGAGCATATGCCGAGCCTGCGTCAACTGGCTGGCACCGCCGGGCTGATCGGCATCGCGCTCTGCAACCTGCATCGCCAGGGCGATCGCACGCTCGCCGTCGAGTTGTTTTTCCCAGGTTTCGCCGCCGTCCCGGCTGTGCAGTACCACGCCCAGATGACCGACCGCCCAGCCCTGTTCGGCATCGACAAATTGCACCGCCGTCAGGCTGACGCTGACCGGCACCTTGGCCTGGCGCCAATTCATTCCGGCATCGTCGGAAAGCAGCACGATCCCGCGCTCACCGACCGCCACCAGGCGCTCACCGGCCCGGGCCAGCCCGAGCAATACCGCGCGCGGCGCCTTGGCCGTTGGCAGCGCCGGTTGCTGCAGTACGGCCAATGTCGTGGCCTGCGCGACCCAAGGCACGCTCGCCCACAGGCAGCACACCAGGGCACAAACCGTCCATAGCGGACCGCGGCTCGCGAAGATTTTTTCAACGTTCATATCGTCATCCCGCCTGGAAAATCGTCAGTGGCCGCGCCGAACTCCCTCGTCACGGCCACCACTGGTTCAACGCATGTTTTCGTTGGCCATGGCATCCGGCGTGAAATAGGACGCTGAAGGCTTCGCGACCTTCTGGTATTGGACTGTCAGGTCGTTGCTCGACGAATTGAGGAAGTAGGCCCCGGTGTCGAGGTTGTAGCTGCCCCACATGACCTGTGCGGTCAGGGCCGGCAGGTCCGGTGCCAGCAGCGTCAGCGAATACATCTGCCGGCCGAGCTTGCCCTGGGCGTCATAACCGTCGGCCATCAGGATCTGCCAGGAGTCTTCGTCGACGTAGTAGGTGCGACGCGGCACGACATGGCGCTTGCCGGATTTGAGCGTGGCCTCGACGACCCAGACCCGATGTTTCTCCCAGCGCACCAGGTCAGGATTGAGGAAGCCGACCTTGACCAGCTCGTCGCTCTTGGCCAGCGCGGCGCGGTTATTGTTGTAGGGGACGATCAGTTCTTTTTTGCCCACCAGCTTGAGGTCGTAACGATCGGTGGGCCCGAACAGCATGAACGCCTCGTCGAACAGGCCGACGCCGGAGGTCACGAAGTCCGGTGTGTCGTAGGCAATGTTCGGTGCACGACGAACCCGGCGTTGACCGACCAGGTACTGCCAGGCCGCACGATTGGCCGGGTCCAGGTCCCAATGGGTCATCAGGCCCTCGCCGGCCTTGGACGAGGGCAATTCGGTGAACAGCTTGCCCAGCAGGTACTTGCCCGAATAGTTTTCCAGGCTGCCGCCTTCGACGTAATAGGGAAACTGATAGGTGTACTGGGCCCGGGTCGCCTGGACTTTCTTGCCACCGGCGGTCATCAGCCAGGTATCGAACGGCGAGCTGATGGTGTCGCCGCCCTGCCAGGACAACCGATAGTTCCACAGCACCTGCGCACCGTTCTCAGGGATCGGGAACGGGATGCCGCCATAGGCGTTGGAGACTTTTTCGCTGTCCACGTCGAGTGCGGCGCGCGTGGCATTCTTGCTGGTGTTGTCGTACACCCATTGCGGCGCGGCGGCCGAGCGATGGGTCGGGTACACATCCAGGCGATAGTCCGGATATTTCTTCAGCAGCAGCTGGGTGCCCTCGGCCAGTTGGCCGGCGTACTGCGTCATGTTCGAGGCCTTGATCGAGTACAGCGGTTTCTCGCCGGCGAATGGATCGGGGCGCTTGTCACCCGGTTTGTAGCCGGGCGCGACCTGGGTATAACCGCCCTGCCAGGCCGGGATGCTGCCATCGGCGTTGCCGGCGCGCTCACCACCGAAGGGGGTCAGATCGGTTTTCAAGCGCGCGGCCTGCTCAGGCGATACCGCCGCCTGCGCCAGGCTCATGCCGGCCAGGGCAAGGGCGAGGACGCAGGTGTTCAGGAATGCTGGGTTCTGCATGGCGAATCCACCTTGTTAGAATGAGGTTTTTAGGTAGAGCGAGACGAAGTCGCGGTCGGCCAACGACTGGCCGTAACTGAAATTGCCGTCCTCGCGCAGCCCGGCCTTGGGTGCGCCGAAGAAGTTCACGTAATTGAGGCCGACATCCCAGCGCTGCAGGTAGGTGGCTTTGAGGCCGACGCTCCAGTCACCGGAATGGGTATTGCCGAAGCCGGATTTATTAACCGCCGATGAACGTCCATCAAGCACGATCCCCATGCCGATCGGCACGGTGAGGTCGATCCCGTCGACGATCTGGAAGTACGCCGGCTCCATCAATACTCGCAACGCGGTGGCATCCCGGGTGGTATTGGAATCCAGCGCCGCTGCGTTCTCGGTCACGCTCAGGGTGCGGTTCCAGGCCAGCTCGGCCAGGGCCGAGCCGCCGTCCCAGAAAGCGCTGGGCGACAGCAGGTAGATCGCCGACAGGTTGACGTGCGCGGTCTTGCCTCGCGCGAACAGCGCATCGTCGCCACCATCGGCCTGCATGCCGGGCGTCACTACCTGCAGGTTGCTCACCAGCGGCGCGTTCCAGCGCACCGACGATTCACCGGCAAAGTTGAACGGACCGTAAGCGGTAGAAAAGCTGACGCCGGCGGTCTTGATGTCTTCGGCGTAGACCTGGCGATAGGAGCCGAGGATCGGCAGTCCGCTGGCCGCAGCCGCCGGACCGTCCAGGTAGGCATACAACCCGATCGGCGCCTTGTCGTGATACTGGGCCGCGTAGAAACCCAGCTCCAGCTCGGTGCCGGCCGGCTTGAAGCGGATCTGCATACCGCCCTGCCCCGAATTGCGCGGTTTCAGGTCGCCGCCATTCACCGTGTCGTTGCCGAATACCTCACGCAGCGGACCGCTGCCGTAACCGATAGCGTCGGCATCGCTCAGGTAGCTGCCGGCGCCGGGCAGGTTGGAACGTTCCCACTCGAACTGATAGTAGGCGCCCACCGACAGCTGCGGGTTGATCTGCAACTGCCCGGAAATCTGATTGACCGGACGCAGGATCTCCTTGAACTGTGTGCCCGGCACGCTGAGCAATTTGACCACATCGGTCGGCCCCTGGGCATTGGCAATGCCGTTGCCGCCGTAGAACAGGCTTTCGCCGTAGATCAGGCTGTGGCGTCCAAGACGCGCCACGCCTTGGGAGTCATCCCCGAGGTCTCCGCGCAGGAACACGAAGGCATCGAGAATCTCTGCGTCGCGTCCATGCAGCTCACGGGTTTCGCTGAGAAAATGTGGCTGCTCGCTGCTGTCGGTGTCCTGGTTGTAGATATCGTCGTACCAGGCCGCGCCGCTGACCCGCAGCCCGTAGTTTTGCCGGCTGAGGTCCATTTCGGAAAACAGGTCGAGACGGTTGGAGACCAGCCCGCGGCTGAAGTTCTTGTCGCCCTGGCTCTGGATCGAGGGGTACAGGCCATTGGCGGTCGGCGCGTTGACCAGACGGCTGTCCTGTCCGTGCAGGCGCCAGGCCTGACTGTACTTGATGGTGTTGTCCCAGCGCAGTTTCCAGTCGGAGTCGCCCAGGTCCATTTGCATGGCCTCGGCCCTCTCGCCCATCACACCGCTGCTGCAAAGCGCCAGGAATAGCGCGCAATGCTTGAAACCAAAGCTGTCTTTGAGGTTGTCCATGGGGTGCTCTCATTATTGTTATTGTTTGGCATGGCTTTGCTGCGACCCGCGCGGGTGGCGGCTTGGGTTCTCAGACGTAGGTGGAGGCCAATCCACCATCGACGGGCAGGTTGACGCCGTTGATCCAGCGCGACTCGTCGGCACACAGGAAGGCGATCACCGCCGCTACCTCATCGGCGTAGGCGGGACGTTTCATGCGATGGGCATCGGCCTGGGTCCGGGCCTCGCCGAGCATGCTCACGAAGTCGTCGAGGATGGGCGTGAAGACCGGCCCCGGCGCGACACTGTTCATGCGCACCGAATGCTCCAGGAACCAGGGTTGGGCCTGCAGGTAGGTCCAGACGATCAAGGCTTCCTTGAAATACTGGTAGCAGGTCTGGTCCGGCACCGGGTGGTCAGCCAGCCAGGCTTGCCCGGCGGCAAACCCTTCGCTGCGCGCCAGCGCCTTGTGCTGCTCTACGCGTAGCGGCCATTCGGCGCCAAGGATCGAGGCGACATTGACGATGCTGCCGCCCGCATTGATGCGCGGCAGCAACGCCTGGCTGAAGTGGCGCAACCCGAGGTAGTTGACCCGCGCCAGCAGTTGCGGATTGGCGGTGCCCGGCACCCCGGCAATATTGCACAGGCTATCGAACCGTGCGGGTAGCTGCGGCAGCAGGCGGTCGATGTTCTCGGCGCTGCTCAGGTCGCCCTGTACAAAACCGTCCAGGGTCTGGTGCGGCGCCTTGAGGTCCACGCCGATCACCTGGGCGCCGTGGGCACGCAGCAGGCTCGCCGTGGCGGCACCGATGCCCGACGAGACGCCGGTCACCAGCACAATCTTGTTGTCGAGTTTCATGTTGAGTCCTCTTGTTATTTTTATCTGCCCCGTTGAAACCGACCGGTCAGAACGGATAGACAGGCGCCTTGTCCTTGACCGTGACCCACTGCCACTGGGTGTATTCGTCCCAGTCCGCCGGGCCGCCGACACTGCCGCCATTGCCCGAAGCGCCGCGCCCACCGAACGGGTTGATGCACTCGTCGGCGACAGTCTGGTCGTTGATGTGCAGCATGCCGCAGTGCAACCGCTCGCCAATGGCCATGGCCCGGCCCACCGACGGTGAAATGACCGCCGCCGACAGGCCGTACTCGCTGCGATTGGCCAGCTCGATGGCTTCCTCGTCGCTGGCGAAACTGACCACGCTCGCCACCGGACCGAAGACTTCATCCTCGAAGGCACGCATGCCCGGCTTCACGCCGCTGAGCACGGTCGGTTGATAAAACAAACGGTCGTAGTTACCGCCGGTTTCCAGCCTCGCCCCGGCGCGCACGCTGTCACTGACAATGTCGTGCACGCGTTGCAACTGGCGTTGGTTGATCAACGGTCCGAGCGCGGCTTCCTCGCGGGCGGCGTTGCCGACGGTCAACGCCTGGGCCTTATCCACCAGTTTCTGAATGAGCGCCTGAGCAATCGACTCATGGGCGAGGATCAACCCGGTGGCCATGCAGATCTGCCCCTGATGCAACCAGGCGCCCCACGCGGCATTGCGGGCGGCGAGGTCCAGGTCGGCGTCTTCGAGGACGATCAATGGGTTTTTGCCGCCCAGCTCCAGCGCGACTTTCTTGAGGTTGCGCCCGGCCACTTCGGCCACCTTGCGACCGGCGCCGGTGGAACCGGTGAAGGCGATCATCTTGACGTTGGGATCACGGCACAGCGCTTCCCCGGCGTCGGCCGCACCGGGCAATACCTGCAGCAAGCCCCTGGGCAGGCCCGCGGCTTCGAAGAGACGGGCAATCAGAAAACCGCCACTGACCGGTGTTTGCGGATCCGGCTTGAGCACCACCGCATTGCCCGCCGCCAGGGCCGGTGCCACGGAGCGCATCGACAATACCAGCGGGAAGTTGAACGGTGAGATCACGCCGATCACCCCATGGGGCAAGCGCCGCGCATAAGACAGGCGCCCGGCCTCGCTGGGCAGCACCACGCCATGGGCTTGAGACAGCATGCCGGCGGCCTGATGCAACAGCACGATCGCCTCGCGCACCTCGTGTTGGCCCTTGAACAATGCCGCGCCGGTTTCCCGTGCGACATACAGCGCCAGTTCCGCGAAGGAGCGTTCGGCGACGTCAGCCGCCTTGCGAAAGATCGCCGCCCGTTCCCGTGGACCGAGGGCAGCCCAGGCCGGTTGCGCCAGGGCCGCATCGCGACTGGCCTTGGCGATATCGGCCGCATCGGCCGAAGCACTGCGCATCAGCGCCTCACCGGTGGCCGGCTCGATGATAGTCAGCAACGGGCCCGAGGCAGGCACCCAGTTCCCGTTGAAGACACATTCGGACGCGATCACCTGGGCTAGCAAGTGGTTTTCGGATGCAGACATTTAAAGCTCCCGGCTCTTTGTTGTTGTCATCGTTTGCCACGCCTTGCCGACGCTGGCGCAAACGCCGTAGGTGTGGCTGAGCAAGCCGTGTGCCGAATTCACCCGCGGTCCTGCACAAACTTGTCGCAAGGCTCTGGATCAAGGCTCCCCGACTGGCAAAGGGCAACGTCGCTGGCGTCGAACCAGCCGCTGGCCGATCGCCACTTGTTCATTTGATAAAGTTATGCTTAATAACTATCTGGCCAGGTGTTCATTTCGACTACCACCATCAGGGGCAATAACAATGAATAATCCCCACTGTCCGCTGCCGGAGCGGATCGCTGCCGAGCCTTTTCGTCCACGCGGCGATAGCAAGGAACTGAGCGACAGCAGCTCGCCAACTCCGGCAGAACTGACCAACTGCCTGTTTTTCTCCCCCGATGACGGGCGTATCTGGCTCAACGACCAACGCATGTTGTTGCTGCACAGTTCGTCCTTCGGCGCGTTGCGTCGGGAAATCATCGAGCGCCAGGGACTGGAGCAGGCCCGGGGCATGCTCACCCGCACCGGCTATTGCTCCGGCGCCCGGGACGCCCGGCTGATTCGTGAACGCTGGCCCCACGCCGACGCTGCCGCGGTGTTTCGCGCAGGCACCCACCTGCATACCCTCGAAGGCATGACCAAGGTCGAGCCGCTGCATTTCAAGTTCGATGCGGAATCGGGGTTTTATGAGGGGGAATTTCTCTGGCACCACTCCTGCGAAGCCGACGAACATATCGCCGCCTATGGCACCGGGCAGGATCCGGTGTGCTGGACCGAGCTGGGTTACGCGATCGGCTTCGTCAGCGGGTTGTTCGGGCAACTGGTGGTCTTTCGCGAAGTGGAATGCCGGGGCATGGGGCATGAGCGCTGTCGTGTCGTCGGCAAGACCGCCGAGCAATGGGGCGATATCGAGCGCGACCTGAGCTACCTGAATGCCTCACAACCGGCGACACCTTTGCCGTCCGGCGCCAGGCCCGACCCAATGGCTGCCAGTGATCCGCTGCCTGACAGCGAACAACCGCTGATTGGCGCCAGTGCGGCGTTCAACGCGGCGACGCTGGCTCTGCAGCGGGTCGCCTTGACACCGGCCACCGTGCTGGTCACCGGCGAGTCTGGCGTGGGCAAGGAAATGTTCGCCCGTCAGTTGCACCAACTGAGCCGTCGCCGCCAGGGGCCGTTCATCGCCCTCAACTGCGCGGCGATACCCGACAACCTGATCGAAGCCGAACTGTTCGGCGTCGAGCGCGGTGCCTATACCGGCGCCACTCATTCACGCCCCGGCCGTTTCGAGCGGGCCGATGGCGGTACGTTGTTCCTTGATGAAATCACCTGCCTGAGCCTGGCCGGCCAAGGCAAGCTTTTGCGCGCGTTGCAGGAGCGGGAAATCGAACGGGTCGGTGGCGGCCATGCCATCAAGGTCGACGTGCGCGTGGTCGCGGCGACCAACCTCGATCTGCGCAAAGCCGTGGCCCAAGGCGAGTTTCGCGAAGACCTGTTCTACCGGCTCAATGTCTACCCCATCGCCCTCCCGCCCTTGCGCGATCGCCGCGATGACATACCGTTGCTGATCAATGCCTTTCTCAAGCGCTTCTGCCGGGAATACGGCCGTACACCGGTGGGCCTGACCATGCGCGCCCTGAAGATGCTGCTGCGCTACGACTTCCCTGGCAACGTGCGAGAACTGCAGAACCTCATCGAACGCGGCTTGATTGCCAGCGAAGAAGGCCAGGCCATTGACCTGGTGCATCTGTTTCGCGACGAGCAATTGCCGGCGGATGCGTATTCGGTGGACGGCAATGGCGGGCTCACGTCATTGGCGCCGGCCGCGAGCGACGCTGCGGCGAAGGCGCCGCTGTTGCCGTCGCTCAGTCAATGGGACGCGGACTTCTCCATCGACGGCCTGGAGTCGCGCCTGATCAACGAAGCCCTGCAACTGAACAGCGGCAACCTGGCGGCGGCAGCCAGGTCGCTAGGCTTGAGCCGGGCGCAGTTCGCCTATCGATTGAAGAAACACCAACGCAATATCGACGAATAAACACAGACTCAGTGGGAGCGAGCCTGCTCGCGAAGACATCGGCCACAAACTCCGTGGCGAGGGAGCTTGCTCCCGCTGGCCTGCGCAGCAGGCCCCTGCATTTCTTCAGGCAGACCACAGTAGCCTCTTTGCGACTGCTGCGCAGCCGAGCGGGAGCAAGCTCCCTCGCCACGGTTTTTTTTGTCAGTCCAATACTGCCCGGTGCTGGAAGCGCTCAATCCGTCGTGCTCGCCGTCAGCACACCCAGGGTCCGGCGCCCGGGATTCCAGATGCTCAGGCACCACACGCCCCACCACTCCAGGCCATCAGCGAAATAGTCGCTCCAGGGATCCCGGGCGGGATCGGGCTCGTCGCTGGCCAATCCGTTGAAGTTGAAGTTGTCGACCCAGTCCAGCACCACCACGCCGCTATCCGGCACAAGTCCGAGCAGTTCAAGCCACTCTTTGAACAGCGCCTGGGGTGTGTCGTTGATAAAGCGGGTGCTGTAGGGCGGCTCGCAGAACGCGTCGTACAAGGCATAGGATTGCGGGTTGCGTTCAGTTTTTCCCGTACGCATGAGCCGGATGATCTGGTCCTGACCCAGCGCCTTGGGAATGGCCTTGCCCAGGTCCCAATGCATGCTCGGTGGGGCGATATCGGCATAACGCGGATCAAGGCGCAGTTGGCGATCTCGTTCAAACCATTGCGCCTCAATGTACTGGAACAGCCGGTCCACGGCCTGGCAGTGCAACGACTGATCGACGATCTCATCCGCCTCGGGAGCAAGCACCAGGAATTCGAAGGCGCAACCGGCCGCCTCCATTCGCTGGCGCAACGCTTCACTGGCTGCCTGCTCGACAATGCTCAACATGCTCGCTCCGCTAACCCTTCACACAGACGACCTGACGCAGCGTATGCAGCACTTCGACAAGTTCACGTTGTGCATGCATTACCTTGTCTATGTCTTTGTATGCCATCGGAATTTCATCAATCACCGCAGCGTCTTTCCGGCATTCCACATGGGCGGTCGCGCGGACCTGATCCTCGACGCTGAAACGCTTTTTCGCCTCGGTCCGGCTCATGACCCGGCCGGCACCGTGGCTGCACGAACAAAACGATTGCTCGTTACCCAGGCCGCGCACGATAAAACTCCTGGCGCCCATTGAACCGGGGATGATACCCAACTCGCCTTTTCTGGCCGATACCGCGCCCTTGCGCGTCACCAGTACGTCGTGTCCGAAGTGTCGCTCTTTCTGCACATAGTTGTGATGACAATTCACCGCTTCCAATGCCACTTCGAACGGTTTGCCGATGACCTGCCGGGCGGCGCGTATCACCGCGTCCATCATCAGCGCCCGATTCTGCCGGGCGAAATCCTGGGCCCAGCCCACCGCTTCGACATAATCGTCGAAATGCCGGCTGCCCTCCTCGAAGTAGGCCAGGTCACGGTCCGGCAGATTGGCGAGGTGCTGGCGCATGTCGGCCTGGGCCAACTGGATGAACAGATTGCCGATGGCATTGCCCACGCCCCGGGAGCCGCTGTGCAACATGAACCAGACCCGGTTGGCCTCATCCAGGCACACTTCAATGAAATGATTACCGCTGCCCAGCGTACCCAGATGCTGACGGTTGTTGGTCCGGGCCAGCTTCGGGTATTTGTCGGTAATCGCCTTGAAGCGCGCGGCCAGCGCGACCCACGCCTGGTCAGCCTCGCGTGGGACATTGCTCCAGGCGCCCTTGTCGCGTCCTCCATGGCTGAGGCTGCGCCCATGGGGCACGGCTTTTTCGATGGCGCTGCGCAGGGCCTGGACGCTGTCCGGCAAATCGGCGGCATCGAGCGAAGTGCGCGCGGCGATCATGCCGCAACCAATATCCACCCCCACCGCCGCCGGAATGATCGCGCCCACGGTGGGGATCACGCTGCCGATGGTCGAACCCTTGCCCAGGTGCACATCGGGCATCACCGCCAGGTGTTTGAAAATGAATGGCATTTTCGCCGTGTTCATTAACTGCTGGCGGGCTTCGGCCTCCACCGGCACGCCCTCGGTCCAGAGCTTGATGGGCTTGCCGTTGGCGACTTCCAGCAATTCGTAGGTTTTCTCGTGCATGGTCGCGGTTCTGTTCAATGACGAGCCGCGCTTGATTGCCGGCTCAGAATTTCGACACTGGGCATGAACGCAGATTCAGCGAGGATTTGTCGAACGCGGTTGCGTGTCTGGATGTAGCGAGCAGGAAACAACGCCCCGGCGATAGTCGCTGGGCGTCTGGTTCATTTCGATGCGGAAATGCCGATTGAAGTTGGACAGGTTGTTGTAGCCCACTTCAAAACAGATGTCGGTCACCGCCATTTCGCTCTGCGACAGCAGCCGGCAGGCGCGCTGGACCCGGAGCTTGCGCATCAGGTCGATGAATCCATGGCCGGTGATGCGTTTGAAGAAGCGCGAGAAACCGGGTTCGCTCATGCCCAGTTGCCGGGCGATCACCGACAGGCGCAGGTCGCCGGTCAGTTCGGCTTGCAGGTATTCGAAGGCTTTCTGGATGCGCGCCGAACTGCGTTCATCGAGCGACGGCGCGTAGCAAGGGCTGGCCAGGCACAGGACATCGCTCTCGCGGGCGCGACCAAGGGTGTCGAGCAGTTCGAAAAACAGTGCCAGCCGCGCCACGCCCCGGGCCGGTCCGATCGCTTCGAGCAACTGCGCGGCGCGCCGCGCGGTGCCGCCATTGAAGGCCAGGCCACGGCGTGCCCGTTCGAACAGGCGTTGCAGGTTTCCCAGTTCCGGCAGTGTCTGGCGCAGGGCCATGAAGGCAGCACCGTCGAACTGCAACACCACATCGCGCCCGGCCAGATGCTCGCCGGGCGCCAGGTCGCCCATCCAGTCGTGGGGCAGGTCCGGACCGATCATCGCCACATGGCCGGGCCCGAACGGGCCGATGTAGTCACCCGCCAGCAGCCTGCCGCTGCCCCGACGGATCAAGTGGATTTCAAACTCCGGATGGTGATTCCAGCGCGCCATTGGATAAGGATAGTCATGCTCGTACCAGCGAAAGCTGTGCTCGGGCTCAGGCAGGATGACCTCCAGCTCGGGCGGGCGCTGGTCGTAAAGCAGCGTTCGGTGATCAGGCATGTCGCGCCTCTCTTATCGTTATGGACCGCACCATACGCTGGCTGCCCAGCGGTCGCCAGCTTCGCCCTGACGCGCCACCGATACTTTTTTAACCGACAGGCTGGAAGGTTAAAAAAGTATCACGCAACGATCCTCTGCGTGTTTGTCGACCTTCGGTGGCACTGCTGTAATCCCCATCGACAACGACGGATCCGTCCTGCTGCCCAAGCAATGACGGTTCATCCAATACCCGTGGCGAGGGAGCTTGCTCCCGCTCCGCTGCGCAGCAGTCGTAAAACCGGTGAATGCGGTTGACCTGACGAAACGCATTGGCCGTTTTTGGGGTTGCTGCGCAACCCAGCGGGAGCAAGCTCCCTCGCCACAAGAGCCACCGACCTTCATTTTTGTTATCAGAACAGGACCATCCCCCATGAAACGACTGCAAGGAAAAAGCGCACTGATCACCGGTGCTGCCCGCGGCATCGGCAAGACATTCGCCCAGGCCTATATCGATGAAGGCGCGACGGTGGCGATTGCCGATATCGATCTGGACCGGGCCCAGGCCACCGCCAGCGAACTGGGCGGCAACGCCTATGCGATAAGAATGGATGTGACGGACCAGGTCTCGATCGATCAGGCGATCGAGGCAGTCGTCGCCCGGGCGGGCAAGCTGGACATCCTGATCAACAACGCGGCGCTGTTCGATCTGGCGCCCATCGTCGAAATCACCCGGCAAAGCTACGAACGGCTGTTCTCCATCAACGTGGCCGGCGCCCTGTTCACGCTGCAGGCCGCTGCCCGACAGATGATCCACCAGGGCCATGGCGGCAGGATCATCAACATGGCGAGTCAGGCCGGCCGGCGTGGCGAGGCCCTGGTGGCGGTCTATTGCGCCTCCAAGGCGGCGCTGATCAGCCTGACCCAGTCCGCCGGGTTGGATTTGATCAAGCATCGCATCAACGTCAACGCCATCGCTCCTGGCGTGGTGGATGGCGAGCACTGGGACGGCGTCGACGCGCTGTTCGCGCGCTACGAGAACCTGCCGCTGGGGGAAAAGAAGCGTCAGGTCGCTCGGCAGGTTCCCTATGGCCGCATGGGCACCGCCCAGGATCTTGCCGGCATGGCGGTTTTCCTGGCCTCGGCTGACAGCGAATACGTGGTGGCACAGACCTATAACGTCGACGGCGGTAACTGGATGAGCTGACGCATCGCAGGTTTTACGGCCTTGAGACGATGAAAATGGACCTATTCGCCTGAAAATTGATCCCACTACTTGAGGAGCGTCCCGAACGGTACCAAACGGTGCCGTCCAAGGGATTTCAAGAGAGCGTGAATACCGTTGCCCCAGCGGGGCAAAAATTGCGCATCATAGGCGCCGTCCGCTCAAGGGAGATTTACATGCGTGCCATTTTTTCCGTCATGCGTCTTGCCGCGCTGTCGCTGGGGCTGACGTTCGCCGTCAGTGCGGTAGCCACCGAAGAGACGAAACTGGTCGAGTCCATCAATCTCTACCGCAGCCAGTCCCAGAGCTGCGCCGGCCAGGCGTCCCTGGAGCTGCCGCCGCTGGCGATGGATTCGCGGTTGATCCTGTCGGCCAATGGCATCGGCGATCTGCAACAGGCGTTGGCCCGGGCGGCCTATCCGATGGTCAACGTGCAAGCGATCAGCCTGTCCGGGCCGCGCGACGCGCAAGCGGCGATGAAGGCCGTGCAGGAAAGTTTCTGCCAGGTCGTGCTGGACCCGCAGTTCATTGACGTCGGTGTCAGCCGACTGGACCGCGAATGGCGCATCGTCCTGGCTCGCCCGCTGTTGTCGGCGCGCCTGGGCGATTGGCAAGCCGAGGGCCAGAAACTGCTCAAACTCATCAACAGCGCCCGCGCGCAACCGCGCCGCTGCGGCACCGAAGCCTACACCGCGACCACTCCACTGGCCTGGAACGCCACCCTGGCCCTGGCGGCGGTGAATCACACCCGAGCCATGGCCAACAACAACTTCTTCGACCACAAGGACCGCGATGGCCGCACGCCCGGCGACCGCGCCGAACTGGCCGGCTACCTGGGCCAGGCCATCGGCGAAAACATCGCCGCCGGGCAAGACACGGCTTTGAAGGTGGTGGACGGCTGGCTGGCCAGCCCCGGGCATTGCGCCAACCTGATGAACCCGCAATTTCGCGAACTGGGAGCCGGGTACGCGGTGGACCCGAAAAGTGATGCGGGGATCTACTGGACGGCGATGTTTGGTACTCAATGACCGGTGCTGGCCGGGCTTGCGCCTTCGAGAGCAGGCTCGCTCCCACAGAAGAGCCCCTGAGGAGTCATTCGGGGTATGCCGCGTTCAATGTGGGAGCGAGCCTGCTCGCGAAGGCGGCCGACCACCCCTCATCAAGCGCCCGCCTCACCCTCCCGCAAAACTCGCCGCACATGTCCCATGAACTGGCTCAACGACGGCGATTGGGCCACCGGCTTGCGCTGCAACAGCCCGATCGAGCGCTTGGCCGGCTGATCGATTGGGGTGACAGCGCACTGTTCGCCGATGTTGAACACCGCCGTGCAACTGGCCGGCAATAAAGAGAATCCCAGCCCTTCACGGACCAGCGCCGTGGCCGTGCTCATATGCGCCACCTCCCAGGCGGGGATTGCATCCACGTTCAGATAGCGCAGCGCCGCGTCAGCCAAAGGCCGGATGCTCGTGTCCGGCGTCAGGGCAATGTAGGGCTGGTGCGTCCACTCCTCCTGGTCGTCACCCCGCGAGTGTTTGTGGCTCAGCAGTACCAGATTGTCATCCAACAGGCGCTCGAAGCTCAGTCCGGACAGGTCCTCAGGCAGCGAACTGATGCCGGCGTCTACCTCGCCGCGCTGCACCCAGCCGAGGATTTCTCCGGCGCGGCCATCCAGCAGGCTCACCGTCACACCCGGGTTTTCACGCTGGAAAGCAGCCATGGCGATCGGCAGAAACGACGCGGCAGCCGTGGGCAAGGCCGCGAGTCGAAGCGTGCCGCGACTCAGGCTCAAGGTGTCGCGAGCATCGCGCACGGCATCGTCCATGTCCCGCAGCATGCGCCTGGCCTGGGGCAGGAAATGCTCGCCGGCAGGCGTCAGCTCGACGCTGCGGGTATTACGCGCAAGCAGCTGCAAGCCCATGCTTTCTTCCAGTTTGCGGATGCTGTAGCTCAGCGCCGGTTGTGACAGGTGCAGCTGTTCCGCGGTGCGGGTGAAGCTGGAAGTCTCGGCGATGAGGATGAAGGCTCGAAGCTGTCGGAAAGAAACGTTCATGACCGGCTCATAAAATTACTGGATCAATTGATTCTATCTTTAAAATTCACAGAATAATTCTGTCTCTCCACTATGGGGCCACCCTTCAGTGGAACACGAACATGACAAAAACAATTCTCGTCGGGTGCGGCGCAGGTTTTGCCAATGATCGACCCGACGCCGCGCTGCGCCTGGCCCAGGACTTGGCGCAACGCAGCGGACAGCGTTACATCATGCTGGAGCTGCTGGCTGAACGGACCCTCGCCGAGGCGCAATTGCGCAAGCGCCTCGATCCACGGTCGGGCTACTCCGCGCGTCTGTTCGACTTCCTCGAACCCATGCTGGAGATTTGCATCGAAGCCGGCATTGCGATCATCACCAACGGCGGCGCAGCCAACCCCAGGGCCGCCGCGCAACGGTTACGCGACGAATTGGCCGGGCGTTTCCCGGCGCTGAAAATCGCCTGCGTACTGGGCGACGACCTGCTCGAAGAAACGCCTCCACGCTATGAACAATGGCTGTCGCCGAGTGCCGATGAACAGCCGGTTTCGGTGAACGTCTACACCGGAGCCGACGGTATCGTCCAGGCACTGGCCGAGGGCGCTGGCATCGTGCTGTGTGGCCGGGTTGCGGATCCGTCCCTGGCGGTAGGCGCGATCCGCCATGGGTTGGGTTGGAAGGCCGACGATTGGCAAAAAATGGCCGTCGCGACCGCCGCCGGACATCTGCTGGAATGCTGCGCCCAGGTCACTGGCGGCTATTTCGCCCACCCCGGGATGAAGGATATCCCGGACCCGGCCAACCTCGGCTGCCCGATCGCCGAAATTCACCAGGACGGCCGCTTGATCATCGGCAAGACGCGCAACAGTGGCGGACGGGTCAGCGAGCAGACCGTCAAGGAGCAATTGCTTTATGAAGTCCATGATCCGCGACGTTATCTGACGCCGGACGTCGTGCTGGATCTGGGCGTGGCCCACGTACAGGACCTGGGGAACGACCGCGTGGAAGTCACTGGCGTGATCGGCCATCCGCGCCCCGACACCCTCAAGGGCCTGGCGGGGATGCGCGGACTCTGGTTCGGCGAGGCCGAGATTTCCTATGCAGGCCCCGGTGCCGTGGCGCGCGCCGCCCTGGCGCGCGACATCCTGCTGCAGCGTTTCGATCGTCTGGCGCCAGGTGTACAGCCGTGGATCGACCTGTCGGGAGTCGCCAGCCTGTTCAACGACCAGGGTGGCCGTTATCTGCAAAAACAACTGGCCCAGGCGCCTTTGCTGGAGGACGTGCGGGTGCGTATCGGCCTGACCCACACCGACCGATCGCTGCTCGAAACCCTCCTGGCGGAGGTCGAGTCGCTCTACACCAACGGACCGGCTGGCGGCGGTGGCGTCCGGCGCCATCTCGCAGAAGCCGTTACCACCCGCAGCTTCCTGCTGCCGCGTGATGAAATCCATACAGCCCTGGAGTGGTACTGATGAGCCTGGTCACCCTCGCCGACTTCGCCCACGCCCGTGCCGGCGACAAAGGCAACATCCTCAGCATCGCGGTATTTCCCCACGACCCGGCCCATTATTCCTGGCTCCTCCGGGAGCTGAGCTGCGAGCTCGTCGCCGAGCAGTTCGCGACGCGCCAGCCCTCCAGGGTGCATCGCTATGAACTGCCGAACCTGAAGGCGTTGAACTTTGTGCTCGAGGACGCCCTGGAAGGCGGCGTGAATCGAAGCTGCGGTCTCGACCGCCATGGAAAAAGCCTCAGCTACCTGCTCCTGGCCGTGCGCCTGCCGGGACCGGAAGACTGAGCAACTCGCCGCCCGCAACACCATCCGACAACAATAAAAAGAGAGGCTGCAACATGATTACAACCCTGGGTTTCCTGATGATGCTTGCCATTATCGGGCTGATATTGCTGCGCCGGATCAGTCCGGTGGTGGCGTTCACCACCCTTCCCGTGGTCGTCTGCCTGCTTGCCGGCTTCAATCTCGCGCAGATCGGCGAGTTCATCAAGGCCGGCCTGATCACTGTCGCGCCGACCGCCGCGCTGTTTCTGTTTGCCATCCTGTTCTTCGGCATCATGCGCGACCGTGGGTTGTTCGATCCGCTGGTCAACCTGTTGATCCGCAGCACGGGCGGCAAGCCCCTGGCGGTGGCGCTGGTTACCGTTCTGGTGACTTCGGTGGTGCATCTGGATGGCGTCGGCGCCGCGACGTTTCTGCTGACGATCCCGGCACTGCTGCCCTTGTACAAGCGCCTGAACATGAGCCCGACGATGCTGTTGTGCCTGGTGGGAACCACGGCCGGGGTCATCAATATGGTGCCCTGGGGCGGCACGACTGCGCGGGCCGCTGCCGTGTCGGGGCTCGATGCCACCGAGCTGTGGCTGGGGTTGCTGCCGGTGCAGCTGGTGGGCCTGGTGTGCATGCTCGGGGTGGCGACGATACTGGGGTCGCGCGCGCAGCGGCGCCAACCGATGTCGCTGGGTGCGGCCGCGACGCGTGACATGGACGACCTGCAAATGCAAAGCCGCGAATTCAGTCTGTCTCCCCGGCAGCTGCGCTACTGGCTGAATGTGGCCCTTACCGGCGGCATTCTGCTGTGCCTGTTCACCGGTATCTTTCCGCTGTACGCCTGTTTCATGGTGGGATTGGGCATCGCCCTGCCCTTGAACTTCCCGTCCCTCGACGCCCAGGCCGAACGCCTCAAGGCCCATGCGTCCGATGCGTTGCAGATGGTTCTGGTGATGATGGCCGCTGCCGTGCTGCTGGGCGTGCTCTCCGGGGCGAAGATGTCAGACGGCATGGCCTTGGCGCTGATCGACATCCTGCCCGCCGGTGCTGCCCAATACCTGCATGTAATTGTCGGGTTCTTCGGCGTCCCCCTTGGGATGATCTTCTCACCGGACGCCTACTATTTCGCCCTGCTGCCGGTGATCAAGGACGTCGCCATCGCCGCTGGCGTTCCTCTCGAAGCGGTGGCGCGGGCCATGCTGATCGGTGAGAACACCGGCTTCTCCATCAGCCCGGTGGTACCCAGCGTGTATCTGGCCCTGGCACTGTCCGGCGTAGAGTTGCGCAAGCACATGGCCTATACGTTTTTCTGGGCCTGGGGCGTCAGCCTGGTAATGCTCGCCTTTGCCGTGGCAACCGGGGCTGTACAAGTCTGAAACTCAAGGGTGGGTTTGGAAGATCAGCGACCGATGTACCCCCGAGCCCGCCCTCACCCCATCGCCAACGGCCAGCGCGACCGAGCCGAACGGCATGGCCGCATCGCCGCAGGCAAATATGCCCGGCACGCTGGTTTCGCGGGTCATCGGGTCACTCTGGATGAATGCGCCAAGCGGACCCTCTTCGAACACGCAGCCCAGGGCGGCCGCGAGTGGACTGGCAACCCGCGTACGCGGCAAGACGAACAGGCCGTCGATGGCAACCACCCGACCGTTGGCCAGTACCACGTCGGCCCGTTCGCCTTCGATACGCGCCACTCGCTCGGTCACAACCGTAGCGCCACGCTGATCGAGGCTCGCCTGTTGCTCCGCATCAAGCGCCAGCACGCCATTGGTGAAGAACGTCGTCGGCCCCCAGTCGGGCAGCATCAAGGCGTGGTGCAGCGACATCGGCGAGGTTGCGAGAACGCCGATCGGCCCTTGGTCCAACTCGTAGCCGTGGCAATACGGGCAATGGAAGACGCTTTTGCCCCAGCGCTCGGTCAGCCCGTGCACGTCGGGCAAGTCATCAATCACGCCTGTGGCCAGCAACAGCCGGCGGGAACGGTAACGCATGCCGGCTGCGGTCTCGACAATAAAAGCCTCGGCATCCCTGCTGGCTTGGGTCGCGGTGTCGCATACCCAATCAACCGTCGGGTACGCCATGAGCTGAACACGGGCGTCGCCGGCTATATCGTCTGGGGCACGACCGTCCTGCCCGAGAAAGCCATGGGAAGTCGCGGCGAAGCGATTGCGACGCTCACCCGCGTCGATCACCAGCACCTTGCGCCGGGCGCGGGCCAGTTGCAGACCCGCGGACATACCGGCATAGCTGCCGCCTGTAATGATGACGTCGTATTCCATGGGCGATCTCCAAGAGTGGTTTTTATGGCGCGGCAAGTCTCGACACATCGTAAGTTTCTTGAAAAGCCACTGTCAACCGTCTCGTAACTTTTGCGATTACAAGTAATACTCACCCTCGCCCCAGTCATGGAATCTGTCAGCCCGATGAGAAACGACACACGCCTGTCCCGCATGCTCCATGTATTGATCCACATGGATCGCCACCAGCAATCCGCCACCTCCGACACCCTCGCGCAGATGCTCGGCACCAACCCGGTGGTCGTGCGCCGGACCATGGCATTGCTCAAGGAACAGGGTTACGTCACGTCGGAGAAAGGCCATCGCGGTGGTTGGGCCCTGGCCAAGCCGCTCTCGGAGATGACGCTGCTGGATATTCATCAAGCGTTGGGCAGCACATCGATCTTTGCGCTTGGCCTGTCGACCGACCACCCGCAATGCCTGGTGGAACAAGCGGTGAATGCGGCGCTGACGGACGCCTTCGACGAGGCCCAGGCGTTGCTGCTCAAGCGTCTGGGCAGCATTACCCTGGCGCAGTTGGCCGAGGATTTTGATGCGCGGTTTCGGGGCGCCCCCGAGGGCGAGCCTCACCACTGATCCCTGTGGGCCGAGCCTGCAAATGAAAACGCCGCTCAATGAGCGGCGTTTTTGTACCTCACCAGACAGCGTCCGGTTTACAGCGCCATGTCGGCCGCTGGGTTGGCCTCGCGAGGAGCAGCCGGTTGGGCCGGCGCTACCACGGTGCCTGGCTTGCCGATAGCCGGTGGCGGGTCCAGTTGCAGGACTTCGCTGGTGTAGGCCCATTCCTGTGCGACGCGCTCAGGATTGTCGTTCAGCTTGGTGCCGTAGCTCGGTACGATCTGGCGCAGTTTTTCCTGCCAGGCCGGGGTGGCTACCTTGTCCTTGAAGACCTTCTCAAGCACGGTCAGCATGATCGGTGCAGCGGTCGAGGCGCCTGGCGAGGCGCCCAGCAGACCGGCGATGCTGCCGTCCTGGGAAGCGACGACTTCGGTACCGAGTTTCAGCACGCCGCCCTTCTCTTCGTCACGCTTGATGATCTGCACGCGCTGGCCGGCTTGCCACAGGCGCCAGTCTTCCTGCTTGGCGTCCGGGAAGTATTCCTTCAGCGCGTTGAAGCGGTCCTCATCCGACAGCATCAGCTGGCCGGCAAGGTATTCAACCAGTGGGTACTGTTCGATACCGACCTTGGTCATCGGCCACACGTTGTGGGTCGTGGTGCTGGTCAGCAGGTCGAAGTACGAACCGTTTTTCAGGAACTTGGTAGAGAACGTGGCGAATGGGCCAAACAGGATCACGCGCTTGCCGTCGAGCACGCGGGTGTCCAGGTGCGGAACCGACATCGGTGGCGCGCCAACCGAAGCCTTGCCGTACGCCTTCGCCAGGTGCATCTGGGCGACGGTCGGGTTTTCGGTGACCAGGAACGAGCCGCCCACCGGGAAACCGGCGTATTCACGGGCTTCTGGAATGTCCGACATCTGCAGCAGGTGCAGCGCGCCGCCACCGGCACCGATGAACACGAACTTGGCGTCGGTCTCGGTTTCGGTACCGTCTTTCAGGTTCTTGTACGAAACGCGCCAGGAGCCATCCTCGTTGCGAGTGATGTTTTCCACTTCGCTGGACAGCTTGAGCGAGAAGTTCGGCCTGGTTTGCAGGTGGGCAGCGAACTGGCGGGTGATTTCGCCGAAGTTCACGTCAGTACCCAGTGGGCTCCAGGTGGCCGCGACTTTCTGGCTCGGATCACGCCCTTGCATCATCAGCGGAACCCACTTGCTGATCTGCGCAGGGTCTTCGGAATACTGCATGCCGGCGAACAACGGGCTGGCCTGGAGGGCGTCGTAGCGCTTCTTCAGGAAGGCGATGTTCTCGTCACCCCACAGGAAACTCATGTGCGGGGTGGAGTTGATGAACGAGCGCGGGTTCTTCAGCACGCCGTTCTTGACCTGCCAGGACCAGAACTGACGGGAAATCTGGAAGGCTTCGTTGATTTCGATAGCCTTGGAGATGTCGACCTTGCCGTTCTTGTCTTCCGGCGTGTAGTTCAGCTCGGCCAGGGCGGAGTGCCCGGTGCCGGCGTTGTTCCAGCCATTGGAGCTCTCTTCGGCAACCCCGTCCAGGCGCTCGACCATTTCCATGGTCCAGCCCGGCTCCAGCTCATTGAGCCAGACGCCAAGGGTCGAACTCATGATGCCGCCGCCAATGAGCAAGACATCCACTTTTTTCGGCTCGGCGGCGTGCGTGGTCGCAAGACCCATCGCCATCGCCAGGCCCAGCAGCGCCGTATGTGTTTTCTTCAACATGTGTGTATCCCTAGGGTGGAACGCCATTCCGTCCCCCAATCCTGTTCAAGCAGGGTCCGCACCCATGCCGGCATGGCCAGCGGGCGGGGATTGATGGACTGGAGGAAGGACCTACAGGGGCCGAGCAATATCGGCCTCACATTTATGTCTCTCCGGCGCTGACTTCTTGTAGGTCTTGGCTTCAGCTGGGTGAGGGACACTGCAAAACGGTCTGGATCGGGCCTGCCAAGGCCGTGCCCGATTGTCGCAGCGGGGGGAGTTTACAGAAGGAAATAAGCAGACCGAAGCGCATTTTTGCATTCGAGGTAAAAACGCCGACCAAATGACGGCGTTTTAATGGCTCGATTGCGCGCCGTGAATACGCGCTCCGCCCCGAAATCAGAGGTACTTGAGGATCGCGATGTCGCGCCGACGTTGTTTCAACGCGGCGAACCAACGCGTTGGAAAAAACAGGGCGACACTCAACAACACGCTCCACAACCAGACCATCGGCAAGTGGTCGAAGCCGAAATAAGCGCCCTGATTGGTGCCCCAGATAAACACCGCCAGCAGGTACATGGCCTTCAGCACGTACAGGTGCAGCAGGTAGAAAAACATCGGAGCGCCGCCATAGATGGCCAGGATCGCGATGCTGCCCTTCGCCTGGGCTTTTTCGAAAAGCGCCAGCAGGATCAGGCCCACCGCCAGCGTCGGCATCAGGAACATCAGCGACGGCGGGTACTTGGTCGCGCTCATGAAACTCATGAAGGTACGCAGTGCATCCCCGGTCTGGAGCCAGGGTTTGTCACCGTAGACGTTGAGATAACGGATAAACACGAACGCCACCAGCAAGCCGATGCCAACCTTGAGCAGGCGCCGCACTCGCATGGCCGCTTCGATGTCCTTGCCGAACCATGGCCCGATCGCCCAACCCAGCAGGATCACGCCGATCCATGGCAACACCGGGTAGGTGGTGCGTGCCCGGGTGAACTCGGTGATCTCGATGAACGACCGCTGGTGAAGAATCGACCACGGCACGAAAAACGGCGAGTCCGGCCCCAGCACCACACCATCCAACAGGTTATGCCCGGCAACGATGGCAACGCCCAGCACGATCAGCCAGCTGCGTTTGAAGTGCAGCAACGCCGCCAGGGCGATCATGCAGATGCCGATGCACCAGATGACCTGCAGCCACAAAGTCTTCGGCGGAAACTCGGCGTTCCAGGCAAAACAGACGAAGGTGAGCTCCAGAAACACCAGGAACAGGCCACGCTTGAGCAGGAACACCGAAGTCTCGCTGGCGGTGTGTTTCTGGCTGTAGAGCCAGGCCGACAAACCGGTAAGGAAGATGAACACCGGCGCACAAAGCGTGCTGAGCAAACGAGTGAAAAAAAGGTCCGGGGTCACGCTCAATGCGTCGATCGGGTCCGTGACCTGGCGGTGCAGCAGGAAGGTTTCGCGGACGTGGTCGACCAGCATCAGCAACATGACAAAACCCCGCAGCGCATCGATGGCGAGCAGGCGCGTCGCGGTTGTTGCGGTACTGGAGGCGAGGGTTGGAGCGATGACAGCGGACGGGCTTGTCGCGCTTGGGGATAGGCTCATGGCGATACTCAGGAGTCGTGGGGCTTTGCAGGATCAGGAATGAGAATTCCTGGCAAAAGAAAGAGGATAACATAACACAAAGTATTGTTATCCATTCCGATGCCTTTGTGGGAGCGAGCTTGCTCGCGATGGCGGTGGGTCAGCCTGAACATGTTTGCCTGACACTCCGCTATCGCGAGCAAGCTCGCTCCCACAGGTTTAATTGAAGGCTGACTACCCCAACAACTGGCTCAACACCGCCCGCAACTTGCCCGGCTTGACCGGTTTGTTGAGCAGCGGCGCATTCAGCTTGCGCAAGGCACGGCGGCACTGGTCGCTGCGGTCGGCGGTGATGATCACAGCGGGGATCGTTTGCTGGAAATGTTCGCGTAGGTGCTTCACCACCTCGCAGCCGACCACCCCATGGTCGAGGTGAAAATCCGCCAGGATCAGCTCCGGTGCGCGGCCTTGCAGCACCTCGAAGGCGCCCGCTTCGTCGGTGGCGGTCAGCACTTCGCACCCCCACTGCCCGAGCAGTGCCGCCATGCTCTGCAAAATGCTCAGCTCATTGTCGATGACCAGTAACCGGCGCCCGGGCAACGGGTTCCCGGCGACAGCCTGCGCAGGCGCCTGAGTCAGGGGCAGTGGCTTTTCGGCAGACAATGGCACGTCGATGCTGAACACCGAGCCGCGTCCGGGTCGCGAACGCACCCGCACCCGGTAGCCGAGGATATGAGCGATACGCTCGACGATCGCCAGCCCCAGGCCGACGCCCTTGCGGTCCGCCGCACGGCCGACGTCCAGTTGGTTGAACTCGAGGAAAATCGATTCCAGGCAATCGGCGGCAATGCCCCTGCCCGTGTCCCAGACCTCCAGGCTCAAGCGCCCTCCCCGGCGCCGCGCCGCCAGGAGGATGCCACCCTGGTCGGTGTAGCGACAGGCGTTGCTGAGCAGATTGCGCAGGATGCGGGTCATCAAGCGCAGGTCGGTCAGCACCGCCTCATCGACGAATCGCACGCGCAATTCCAGGCCCGCGGCGCCGGCCACCGATTGGAACTCCGACACCAGCGGCGCGAGCAGCTCATCCAGCCGATACGGCGCCGGGTCGGATTTGACGGCGGCCTGGTCGAGCCGGGAAATATCCAGCAGGTCGGTAAGCAGGTCCTCAGCACCTTCGAGCGCCTGGTGCGTGCGTTCCACCAGCAAATGCTCGGCGGCAGGCATCTGACGTTCACGCAATGTAGCAATCAGCAACCGCGCGGCGTTGAGCGGTTGCAGCAGATCGTGGCTGGCGGCGGCCAGGTATTTGTCCTTGCTGCGATTGGCGGCCTGGGCGGCGTCCCGGGCATCGCGCAGCTGTTGCTCGACCAACTCGCGCTGGGCGATCTGCTGTTGCAGGTTGTGGTTGGCCTCCAGCAACGCATCGGTGCGCTCCGCCACCCGTTGCTCCAGTTGGTCGTTGAGTTGCTGCAGATGCTGGCGGGCCTGTTCCAGTTCGGCGAGACGCGCCGCCAGCTCCGGGTAATGGCTCTTGCGCGTCGAATGATTGCCCAGTCCCAGCAGCCCGGCGAGGGCCTTTTGCTGTTCGTCAGAGGGCTTCGCCATAGACAACCTCGACATCCCGCTGGCTCGACTCCCGTGGATTGGTAAGGATGCACGGGTCATGCATGGCGTGTTGCGACAGGAACGGGATATCCGAGGTACTCACCCCATGCAAGCCGAGGGTTTCGTGGAAACCGATGGTGTGCTTGAGGGCAATCAGGTGTTCCACCAGCCGCGTGCGGATCTGTCGATGGTTGAGCCCGCGACAATCGATGCCCAGGGTTTCGGCAATCACCTTGAAACGCTCCGGCGCCGAGTTGTAGTTGAACGCCACCACATGCTCCACCAGCACCGCGTTGCACAAGCCATGGGGCAGGTCGAGGAAGCCACCGAGACTGTGGGACATGGCATGCACCGCGCCGAGGATCGCGTTGGAAAACGCCAGCCCGGCCTGCATGCTGCCGAGCATGATCTTCTCGCGCAAGGCGACGTCGGCCGGGTTGGCGATCATCTGCACCAGATGGGTGTTGATCAGGCGCATCGCCTCCAGCGCGTGAGGATCGGTCAACGGCCCGTGGCCGGTGGAGACGAACGCCTCGATGGCATGCACCAGCGCGTCGATACCGGTACAGGCCGAGAGGAACGGGTCCATGCTCAGGGTCGTCTCCGGGTCGATCAACGACACATCCGGCACCGCCGCCTTGCTGACGATGGAAAACTTCATGCGCTCCTGCTGGTTCGAGATGATCACGAACTGCGATACATCGGCCGAGGTGCCGGCCGTGGTCGGGATAAGGATCAGCGGCGGGCTGGGTACCTGCAGGGTGTCGACGCCTTCGAATTCGAGGATGCTGCGACCGTGGGCGACGACGATGCCGATCGCCTTGCCACAGTCCATCGGGCTGCCACCACCGACCGCGACGATCACGTCGCAGTGGTTTTCACGGTACGTCTCGGCGCCGAGCATGACTTCCTCGACCCGTGGGTTGGGCGAAACGTCGCTGTAGATGCAGTAATCGATGCCCAGGGCTTGCAGGCTGGCTTCGACATCACCGACCCAACCGGCGGCGATAACCCCGGGGTCAGTGACCACCAGCACCTTGCGGGCACCGAAGGTCTTGGCGTAGTTGCCGACATTGTGCCGGCAGCCGGCACCGAACATGATTTCAGGAGAAACGAACTTGCGCAGCGGGCTGAGGCTCATTTTTTCAGGGGGGCTCATCGGTAAGCCTGTTGTTATTGTCGTGGGATACCTTGAGCCTAAAGCATCGCGCCGTGAATGCAATCCGACCAATGGGTAGCCCGGCCCGAACGTGTCAGGCCGGGCCGGCACTCATCGGTTGGCGAAGTACATCGTCACTTCAAAGCCGATACGCAGGTCGGTGTACGCGGGTTTAGTCCACATGGGTCTTTCCTCTTCTTGTACCGGGCGATTCCGGCAGGTTCATTAATGCACGGGGGCGGCCTGGGGCCGAATGCTACTTTCGAAGGAGTGCACGGGGTGCGTTGGTATTAGCAATAGCGATTACCGTGGCGAGGGAGCTTGCTCCCGCTGGGCTGCGCAGCAGCCCCAAAAATAGCCGCTACACAGTCAATGCATTGCCTTGAAGAATGGGGCCGCTTCCGCGGCCCAGCGGGAGCAAGCTCCCTCGCCACAGGGCTCAGTCAATGGACGCGGCGAGGATCAGAAGAACCCCAACGGATTGACGTCATAGCTCACCAGCAGGTTCTTGGTCTGCTGATAATGGTCGAGCATCATCTTGTGCGTCTCACGCCCGACGCCGGACTTCTTGTAGCCGCCAAACGCGGCATGCGCCGGGTACAGGTGGTAGCAGTTGGTCCAGACGCGCCCGGCCTTGATTGCCCGGCCCATGCGGTAGGCGCGGTTGATGTCGCGGGTCCAGAGGCCGGCGCCGAGGCCGAACTCGGTGTCGTTGGCGATCGCCAGGGCTTCGGCTTCGTCCTTGAAGGTGGTCACGCCCACCACCGGCCCGAAGATTTCTTCCTGGAACACGCGCATCCTGTTGTGGCCCTTGAGCAGGGTCGGCTGGATGTAATAGCCGCTCGACAAGTCGCCTTCAAGGCGTTCCGCCGCGCCACCGGTGAGCAATTCGGCGCCCTCTTCCCGGGCAATGTCCAGGTACGAAAGAATCTTGTCGTACTGCTGCTCGGACGCCTGGGCGCCGACCATGGTCTCGGTGTCCAGCGGGTTACCGCGCTTGATCTGCTGGATCTTCTTCAGCACCACTTGCATGAATTCGTCGTAGATCGACTCTTGCACCAGCGCCCGGGATGGGCAGGTGCAGACTTCACCCTGGTTGAAGAACGCCAGCACCAGGCCTTCGGCGGCTTTCTCGATGAACGCCGGCTCGGCCTGCATGATGTCTTCGAAGAAGATGTTCGGCGACTTGCCGCCCAGTTCCACGGTGGACGGGATGATGTTTTCGGCGGCGCATTTCATGATGTGCGAGCCGACCGGTGTCGAGCCGGTAAAGGCGATCTTGGCGATGCGCTTGCTGGTAGCCAGGGCTTCACCGGCTTCGCGGCCGAAGCCGTGGACGATGTTCAGGACGCCGGCTGGCAGCAGGTCGGCGATCAGTTCGGCGAACACGGTGATCGACAGCGGCGTCTGCTCCGCCGGCTTGAGCACGATGCAGTTGCCGGCGGCCAGGGCCGGGGCGAGTTTCCAGGCGGCCATCAACAACGGGAAGTTCCACGGGATGATCTGCCCGATCACGCCCAGCGGTTCATGGAAATGGTAGGCCGTGGTCAATTCGTTGATTTCGGCGGCCCCACCCTCCTGGGCGCGGATGCAGCCGGCGAAATAACGGAAATGGTCAGCCGAGAGCGGTACGTCGGCATTGAGGGTTTCGCGCACGGCCTTGCCGTTGTCCCAGGTCTCGCTCACGGCGAGGAGCTCCAGGTTCTGCTCGATACGGTCGGCGATTTTCAACAGCACCAGGGAGCGATCCTGGACCGAGGTTTTGCCCCAGGCGTCGGCAGCGGCATGGGCGGCGTCCAGGGCCTTGTCGATGTCGGCGGCGCTGGAGCGCGGAAACTCGCCGATGACTTCGCCGTTGACCGGCGACGTGTTGGTGAAGTACTCAGCGTGGACCGGCGGAACGAATTCACCGCCGATGAAATTGCCATAGCGCGGCTTGAAGGAAACGACGGCGCCTGGGGTTCCGGGTTGTGCGTAGATCATGATGGGCCTCTGCCTGGTCGATGCCTGTCGCGGGACAGGCGATAGGCCGATGGTAGAGAGCCCCGCGCGATGGACGAATGCGTCATTGGCAGGGGGCGCTCTCGTTATTTGGTCGTAGGTTTGTGGACTTTCCGAAAGAACGGGAACGAGCGCTGCTCTTGTGGCGAGGGGATTTATCCCCGCTCGAGTGCGCAGCACTCGCAGAAGTTTTGGGGCCGCTTCGCAGCCCAGCGGGGATAAATCCCCTCGCCACAAAGGCAGCACTTTACTCAATGACAACTCAGCGCTTGGCCACCAGCTCTTTCGGCAACTTGAACGTCCAGAGCATGCCGCCCTGGTTGAAGTCCTTCACGCGCTTGGCCACTTCGCCGCCCCACAGCGGTACCGCGCCGCCCCAGCCGGAGACCACCGAGACGTACTGCTCGCCGTCCATCTCCCAGGTAATCGGCGAGCCGAGCACGCCGGAACCGGTCTGGAACTCCCAGACTTTTTCCCCGGTCTTCGCGTTGAAGGCTTGCAGGAAACCTTCAGGCGTACCGGTGAATACCAGGTTGCCCTTGGTGGTCAGCACCCCGCCCCACAGCGGCGCGAAGTTCTTGTGGCGCCAGACTTCCTTGCCGGTCTTCGGGTCGATGGCCCGCAGCACGCCGATGTAATCCTCGTTCAGTGGCTTGATGGTGAACCCGGCGCCGAGGAACGCCGCGCCTTTCTTGTAGGCGATGCCCTCGTTCCAGATGTCCATGCCCCACTCGTTGGACGGCACGTAGAACAGACCGGTGTCCTGGTTATAGGCCATCGGCATCCAGTTTTTCGCGCCGAGGAATGCCGGGGCAACAAACACCGAACTGCCCTTGGCTTCGCTGCCCGGTGCGCCCGGGCGGCTGGTGTCTACGTAGATCGGGCGCCCGTCCTTGTCCAGGCCGGAGGCCCAGGTGATCTTGTCGACGAATGGGAAACCACGGATGAACTTGCCATTGGTGCGGTCGAGCACGTAGAAGAAACCGTTACGGTCGGCCGTCGCCGCCGCCTTGATGTCCTTGCCACCGTCCTTGTAGTTGAACGAGATCAACTCATTGACGCCGTCGTAGTCCCAACCGTCGTGTGGCGTGCTCTGGAAGTGCCACTTGATGGTGCCGTCGTCCGGGTTCAGCGCCAGGCGCGACGAGGAATAGAGGTTGTCGCCAGGGCGCAGGTGGGAGTTCCACGGTGCCGGGTTGCCGGTACCGAACAATAGGAGATTGGTTTCCGGATCGTAGTAACCGCCCAGCCAAGGCGCCGCCCCGCCGGTTTTCCACAGATCGCCGGGCCAGGTCTTGCCGGCCTCGCCGCCGGAGATACCATTCTCCACAGCCTTGCCGTCCTTGTAGACGTAGCCCATGTGGCCTTCCACGGTCGGCCGCGTCCAGAGCAGTTCGCCGTTTTTCGGGTCGAAAGCGCTGATCTGCCCAACCACGCCGAACTCGCCGCCCGCCACGCCGGTGATGAGCTTGCCATTGACGACCATGGGCGCGGCGCTGATGGAATAACCTTCCTTGTGATCAGCGACTTTTTTGCTCCACACCACCTTGCCGGTGTCCTTGTTCAAGGCCACCAGCTTCGCGTCCAGGGTGCCGAAGAACACCAGGTCGCCATACAGCGCTACGCCACGGTTGATCACGTCGCAGCAGGGGCGTATGTCATCGGGCAGGCGCGCATCGTATTGCCAGAGTTTCTTGCCGGTGCGTGCGTCCACCGCGAACACCCGCGAATAGGAGCCCGGTGAGGTACATCACCCCGTCCTTGATCATCGGCTGGGCCTGCTGGCCGCGCTGCTTTTCGCCGCCGAAGGAAAACGCCCAGACCGGCCGCAGATCCTTGACGTTATTCACGTTGAGGGTGTCGAGCGGGCTATAGCGTTGGCCCTGCACCCCCAGGCCGTTGGTCACGACTTGCTGCGGATTTTTCGGGTCCTGGAGAATTTCCTGGTCGGTCACGGCGGCCAAGGCCGAGCCGGACAGCAGCATGGCACTGAGCAGCAGGCTCACGGCGAAGGATTGGCGACGTGCGGGATGAGTCATGACGGCTACCTCTGCGGTTATTGTTATACCCGGGAAATTTTCCCGGTCTGCCACAGATTCTTGGGCTCGGGGCCGTCGCCAACAATTGCCCGCAGTGTTGAGTTTTCTAGTTCCTTGGTACAGGCCGCCACCCCTGTGGCGAGGGGATTTATCCCCGCTGGGCTGCGAAGCGGCCCCAAGACCTAAAACTCCATATGCCAGACAGATCCAGGGGGCCGCTTCGCGCCCCAGCGGGGATAAATCCCCTCACCACAGAAGCCTCTCACCGCCGCAGTTACTGGGGCTTTGTGTCCACCCGCCTCATCCCCGCCCGCTCATAACGCGGGTAAAGATGGCTGACACTGCGAATCAGCTCATAACGGCTCAGGCTGATCGCGGCGAAGCGCTCGGGGATGGGGCTGCGGATCATCTCGGCCATGTCGTCGCCCCGGGCCGCGCCGTCGCGCATCAGTTGGTCGAGCCAGCCGAGGTAGTCGCGCATCTGCGCGAATGGCCGAGCATCGGCCGCCAGCGGACCATGACCTGGCACGACCTGCTTCCATGGCAGGCCCTGCAAGGTGTCCAGATCCTTGAGCCATATCTCCAGGCCAGGGCTGTTCGGCGTGGTCAGCGCTCGCTCATAAAACACCAGGTCGCCGGCGAACAGCACGCCCGTGGTTTCATCAAGGATCGCCAGATCCGCCCCGGTATGCCCGGCCAGCGCCAGCAAGCGCAACGAATGCTCACCCACCTGCAGCGTGCCGGGGCTCAACGCCTGCGTCGGCAGTACCACTTCGGTGCCACGCATCCAGTCGCCCACCAGCCGGTACATGTTTTCCGCCATTGCGTCGCCCTGTTGTCGCAGCAGATCGCTGGTGCCGGGCAGCGCCCCGATGGGCACATCGCTGAAGGCCTGGTTGCCCAACACATGGTCCGGGTGATGATGGGTCAGCAGCGCCTGGATCACCGGCTTGTCAGTCGTCGCGGCGATGGCCTGGCGCAGAGCCTCGCCGTAGCGCTTCGACGGTCCGGTGTCGATGACCACCACGCCGGCCTCGGTGACGATGAATGCGGTATTGACGATATTGCCGCCGTTGGCCTTGGCGAAATTATCCGTGCTGCCTTCCAGCAGCCACGTGCCCTCGGCGATCTGCCGTGGCTTGAGCGAATACTCGGTGGCGGACCAGGCCGGCAGGCACAGCCCAAGACAGATCAGCATCAACCAGCGCATGGCGTGCTCCTTGTGGTCAGGGAATGGCTGCGTCGAACTCGTTGCCGCTGTTGTCGCGCAGCAACAGGCGGGTCTGTCCCGGGCCCTGGATGTCGAAGCCCAGGGAGGGGTTTTCGCTGACCGCCGGAAACAGCTCCAGGCGCGCCAACAGCTTGCCGTCGGCATCCAGCAGCCGGGCCTGGTTGATGAAAAACTCCGGGATGCCGCTGACCAGGCCGTTGTCCATGGGGTGGGCAACCTGCAGACGCAGGCGACTCGAATCGCCCCGCGGGTAGCGACCGCCCAGCACTTCGCCCAAGTGCTCCTCCCAACCCGGTTGGGTGCGCACGACGCTGGGCGCGGTGCAGCCGCCACCCGCCGCGTCGATCAGCGTCGAACCGACGTGCCACAGTCCGTCGCGGGTCTGCACCGCCGCACGCAATGGCGTGGCTTGCTCGATGCGAATACGGATCGACAGCCAAGGCAGCACCCGTTCCGAGGGCTGGAAGTCGACAATTTTCGGCAGCGGGTTCAGTTCGGCCCAGGCCAATATACGCACGACGTCGCCGGCAAAGGCGCGGGCATCGATTTCCAGCGGCACCTGGCGCGCGTCTTCGGCAAACGGTGGCGCCAGCAGCCGGACTCGCTGGTCGAACACAAACGGCGCGTCCGCCAGCAGTTGCTTGTGATAGAAAGCCCACATCACCGAAGGCACCGGGTCCTTTCCCGGCTCGATCGCGCTCGCCATCAACGGCAGGCAACACCACAGCAGGCCCCACGCTCGCCAGTTCATCGCTGCGCTCCTATTGATACATTTCCGGCACTTCGTAGCGCAGGCCATAGCGGGCATACACAGCCTTGAGGCTGCCGTCGCGGATCAAGGCTTCCAAGGCTTCCTCCACCGCATAGGCCAGTTGCCGATTGCTTTCGTGCACGGCCATGCCGATTTCCCAGCGCTGCTTGCCCATGTTCGGATAGGCGTTCTCTGCCAGGGCCAATTGCGGATCAGCCACCCGGTGCACCTGCCAGTCGATTTCCCCGCGCATCGCCATGACGGCATCGACCTCCCCGGCCTGCATGGCCCCGAAGGCCTTGGCAACGCTGGGGTAATGGCGGGTCTTGGCACTGAGCATGCCGTTGAACACAGACGTCAGGTAGAACGACGGCACGCTGTCGACTTCAACGCCAATGGGGTGTTGCTGGAACACCGCAACGCTGCCCACCGAGTCCAGTCGACGCCGGTCGTACGCCACTTGCCAGCATTCCTGCTGATACGGACCGAACATCACGACCTGGGCGTTCTCCAGCTCGCCAACGTCGTTGCGCCTTTGCACATAGTCATGGTCATAAGGCACTCGCATCATCAGATCGGCCAGTTGCCGATCGTGCAGCGGACTGCTGCGCCAGATGTAGTCGCGCAAGTCGTCGTCGAGCTTTTCGCCGGGCGGTGCCCAGAGCAATTTCAGCCGTACCCCCAGGGCGTTGGCCAGGGCCTGTGCCAGCTCGACGTCAACACCCCGCGGCTGGCCCTGGTCTTCAAAGCTATAGGGAGCGAAATCCTTGTAGACCGCGACCTTCAATTCACCGGTGGCAATCATCTGGTCATAGCTGCGCACCTGCGCCTGCACCGCCTGGCCACACAGCAGCAGGCTGCACATCACCCACGCGAACAGGCGCATGGCAATTACTCCTCGACGTGCACGCTGTCCAGGTAGGTACGCACCGCCCACAAGGCTTCCTGGCTCAGGTAGTCGGCCATTTTCGGCATATACACCCGGCCATCGCGTACCGCGCCATGGCGCACGCGTTCGACAAACCATTCATCGCCAGCCTCGGCGGCGTCGAGCATGCGCAAGTCCGGGGCGATACCGCCGGACTTGGCCTCCAGGCCATGACAGGCCGCGCAGTTCTGGTTATAGGCCGAGGCGCCGATCTCCACGGCTTTTTCGCGTTCGGGAGAATTGCGATACGGGTTCTGTGCCGCCCAGCCGTCGGCATCCAATGGCAGGTTGGTGTCCTTGATCGGCGTCAGCCCTTGGGTTTCCACTGCCTGGGGCACTACGTTGCCATGGGCCCATGCCGAGCCTGCGCCAGTCAGCCCTATCAGCAATGCGGTAGCGATGATGGCGTTGCGTTTTGTTGTCATTGTTATGCCCTCGAAATTGCACGCAAGACCTCCTCGCAGAGGCCGTGCCGTCATCTTAGGAAGCGCCCGCCGCCGGCCGAATGCTGCTTTGGTGGCCGGGGTCTAGTTCCTTGGTAGCGGGCCATCCGACGCAAGTCGCAAAGACAGGCGCCTTGGGAAGTCTTCCCGGCCAAGGCGGGACTTTTTCCGTATCGGACAACGCTTGCGAGACCGACCCTAGTCAGGCCAAAACCTCACTGGGAAATCCCACCATGACAATAAAAACGCTACCTGCCCTCTCCTCCCTGAGCGCTGCCTTGCTGCTCGCCGGCGGCCTGTCCCTGGGGCCGCAGGCGCACGCCGCCGTCACCTGGGAAGACATCGCCAACGACCACCTGACCACCCAGGATGTGCTGCAGTACGGCATGGGCACCAATGCCCAACGCTGGAGTCCGCTGGCCCAGGTCAACGACAAGAACGTGTTCAAGCTCACCCCGGCCTGGTCCTACTCGTTCGGTGACGAAAAACAGCGCGGCCAGGAATCCCAGGCGATCGTCAGCGACGGCGTGGTGTACGTCACCGGCTCCTACTCTCGGGTATTCGCCCTCGACGCCAGGACGGGCAAGCGCCTGTGGACCTACAACCACCGCCTGCCGGACAACATCCGGCCGTGCTGCGATGTGGTGAACCGTGGCGCGGCCATTTATGGCGACAAGATCTACTTCGGGACCCTGGACGCACGAGTGGTCGCCCTGGACAAGAACACCGGCAAGGTAGTCTGGAACAAGAAGTTCGGCGACCACGCCGGCGGCTACACCATGACCGGCGCCCCGGTGCTGATCAAGGACAAGACCAGCGGCAAGGTCCTGCTGATCCACGGCAGCTCCGGCGACGAGTTCGGTGTCGTCGGGCAACTGTTCGCCCGCGACCCGGACACCGGTGAAGAAGTCTGGATGCGGCCGTTTGTCGAAGGCCACATGGGCCGTCTCAACGGCAAGGACAGCACGCCGACCGGCGACGTCAAGGCGCCCTCCTGGCCTGACGACAAAACCACCGAGACCGGCAAGGTCGAGGCCTGGAGCCACGGTGGCGGCGCGCCTTGGCAGAGCGCCAGTTTCGACCCCGAGACCAACACCATCATCGTCGGCGCGGGCAACCCCGGTCCCTGGAACACCTGGGCGCGCACGGCCAAGGACGGCAACCCGCATGACTACGACAGTCTCTACACTTCGGGCCAGGTGGGAGTCGATCCAAGCACTGGCGAAGTAAAGTGGTTCTACCAGCACACGCCCAACGATGCCTGGGATTTCTCCGGCAACAACGAGCTGGTGCTGTTCGACTACAAGGACAAGGACGGCAAACAGGTGAAAGCCACCGCCCATGCCGACCGCAACGGCTTTTTCTACGTGGTGGACCGCAACAACGGCAAGCTCCAGAACGCTTTCCCCTTCGTCGACAACATCACCTGGGCCAGCCACATCGACCTGAAGACCGGCCGCCCCGTGGAAAACCCCGGCCAGCGTCCGGCCAAGCCGTTGCCAGGCGAAACCAAGGGTAAACCGGTGGAGGTTTCTCCGCCGTTCCTGGGTGGGAAAAACTGGAACCCCATGGCGTACAGCCAGGACACCGGGCTGTTCTATGTGCCAGGCAACCAGTGGAAGGAGGAGTACTGGACCGAGGAGGTCAGCTACAAAAAAGGCTCGGCCTACCTGGGCATGGGTTTTCGCATCAAGCGCATGTATGACGATCACGTCGGCAGTTTGCGGGCGATGAACCCCACCACCGGCAAGGTGGTATGGGAGCACAAGGAGCCGCTGCCGTTGTGGGCCGGTGTGCTCGCGACCAAGGGCAACCTGGTGTTCACCGGCACCGGTGACGGTTTCTTCAAGGCCTTCGATGCCAGATCCGGCAAGGAGCTGTGGAAGTTCCAGACCGGCAGCGGCATCGTCTCCCCGCCCATCACCTGGGAACAGGACGGCGAGCAGTACATCGGCGTGACCGTCGGTTATGGCGGCGCCGTGCCGTTGTGGGGCGGCGACATGGCCGAGCTGACCAAACCGGTGGCCCAGGGCGGGTCGTTCTGGGTGTTCAAGATTCCGAGTTGGGATAAGGCGACGGCGCAGAAATAACCCTGACCCAACCTAAGCCCTGCCCCCACCACAACCCCTGTGGGAGCGAGCTTGCTCGCGATGGCGGTCGCTCAGTCGATATTTATGTTGACTGACACTGCGCTATCGCGAGCAAGCTCGCTCCCACACTTGCCCGAGTGTAGGCCATGAAATCACTGCCCTTGCTGCTTCTGCTCCTTGCCACCGGAGCCAACGCCGACGACACCCCCCTGACCATCAACGGCTGCCTCATCGCCGAATCCAGTCAATGCCCCGGCGCCAACCTGCGGGGCGTCAACCTGGCGAACCAGGACCTGCGCAAGATGAACCTCGCTGGCGCCGACTTGCGCGATGCCGACCTACGTCATGCGCGGCTGGACCTGGCCAACCTTGAAAAGGCGCAGCTCCAGGGCGCCAACCTGAACCGTGCCAGCCTGCAACAGAGCAACCTGCGCCTGGCGGATTTCAGCGGCGCCACGCTCAAGGCAATCCAGGGCTGGGGGCTGTTCGCCCAGGGCGCACAGTTGCAGCGGGCCGACCTCAGCGGTGCCTACCTTCAATTCGCCCGTTTGTCCGGGGCTCGCTTGCACGAGGCCAACCTGCAAGCCGCTGACCTGGAGATGGCCTGGCTGAGCAAGGCCGACCTCAAGGGCGCCGACCTGCGCGATGCCAACCTGCAAGAGGTCAAGCTCGCTGAAAGCAACCTGGAACAGGCCAACCTGAGTGGCTCGCGCCAGCACTACGGGAATTTCCAGGATGCGAATATGCAGGGTTGCATCGGTTGCCCTACAAGTTGGGATCACTGAGCACCGTGGCAGCTTTTCACCCAGCCACCCGGACCACGCCCATATCGATTCCCAGGTGGACCAGTTCGGCATGGGAGCTGACCTGCAGCTTGCTCTTGAGCAGCGTCAGATGGTTGGACACGGTCTTGGCGCTGATGCACAGCTGTTCGGCGATGGTCCGCGCCGGGGTGCCCCTGGCGAGCATGACGAAGATCTCCAGTTCGCGCTGGGTCATCGATTGCAGGCGCGGGTCCGCATCGTGCCGGGTGCTGGCGCAGGCCAGTTGGGTCGCCAGCGCCTGCTCGATATAGGCATGGCCGGCCAGCACCCGGCGCACCGCCTCCACTAATACTTGCGGTGCCGAATTCTTGGTCAGGTAGCCGGACGCGCCGGCGTCCAGCGCCTGGCGCACCAACGGCAGCTCGTCGTGCATGCTGAAAAACAGCACCCGCAGTTGCGGCAAGCGTTGCCGCAGGCGGCGGGTAGTTTCCAGGCCGCTGATGCCCGGCAGGCCGAAGTCCATGATCACCAGGTTCGGCAGCTGTTCCTGCACCTGGCTCAACGCTTCTTCGCCCGAGGCCGCTTCGCGCACCAGCAGCTCCGGCATCAACGCTCGCAACAGGCTGGCGTAACCTTGCCGAACCACAGCGTGATCGTCCACCAACAAGATGTTCATGAAGTCTCCAAGGGGATGTTCAAGGCCAGCGCCCACCCGGCGCCGGGCTGGCTGATGATGCGCAGCTCACCACCAAGGCTGCGGGCCCGTTCGGCCATCGAATGCAGGCCTACACCCGCCCGGGCCGGTTGCCGCGCGCCACGTCCGTTGTCGCGCACCAGCAGGCGCAGGCGGCCGCTGCGGTGCTGCAAGCGAATCCGTACCTGACTGGCGTTGGCGTGCCGGGCGATGTTGGTCAGTGCTTCCTGCAACAGGCGATAGAGGTGGGCCTTGCCAGACGCGGATATCGACGGCGACGCTCCATCGACTCGCAACTGACAGGCGATTCCGTGTCGGTCCTGCCACTGCCTCGCGAGCAGCCCGATGGCCTCGCCCAACGGCAGGTGCTGCAACACCACCGGATACAAGTCGTGCACCAACGCGCGAAAGCCTCTTTGCAGGTGATCACAGTGTTCTTCCAGTTCGTGTGCCGTCTGCTCCAGGGCTGGCGGCTGATGGATAACCAGGCGCAGCAGACAGGCCCGTGCGCGAATACCGGCCACATATTGGCCAAGGTCATCGTGCAGCGTCTGCGCCAGGCGCGTGCGCTCCTGCTCCTGCACGGCCAGCAGTGCCTGAGTCAGCCGGGCGTTGTCCGCGCGGGTCTGGGCCAGGGCGGCGGTCATCCGATTGAAGTGCTCCGCCAACTGCTGGGCTTCCGAAACGCCTGCGGTGCGCAGACTGACCTGCAAGTCCCCGGCGGATACCTGGCGCATTGCGTGGAGCAATTCATCCAGCAAACGCACGCCCCGGCGCACCGCCCAGCGAATCACCAGCAAACTGACGAGGAGTGCCATCAGGCAGACGCCGAACAGTTGCGCCAGGGAATCGAGGATCTCGTCGATTTCATCCCGTGGATCGACAGCGATCCAGGCCCGACGTCCATCCTGCAGGACCGCCATCTGCGCAGCCGGGCCGTCGGCCAACAGTTGGCGACCCAGCCAGGCCTGCAACCCGGGATCCTTCGCCGGGGCACTCTCCCCAGGCGCCAGCCAATGCACCCGCACGTGACGCAGGCTGCCGGTGAGCCGCGATTGAAGGCTGGTCGGGTCTCGCTCGGCGGTTTCGCGCAGGTAATGCACCACCGACTCGGCCGATTGCAGTTCGCGCTGCACATCGGCGGTGGCCTGGTGCAACAGCAGCGTTGCGCAGGCCACGGCGACCAGGGCAAAGAACACCGTGACCCAGAGGTTGATTCGCCACAGGGCGGACATGACTAGCGCCCCGATCCCTGGTCTATACCGCCGCCCTGTGGGAGCGAGCTTGCTCGCGATGACGGCGGCACATCCAACATCAAGGTCGGCTGAACCACCGCTATCGCGAGCAAGCTCGCTCCCACAGGGATAGTCTTGTGTCGATCAACCCCGATCAGGCTCAGGATCAGCAACAACGGCAACAGCAGCGTCTTGAGTATCCGCACGATCCGTTCGCTCCCTGATGAATGACGATATCGCCATCCTAAAACCCCGACGCCCGCGCCGAGCTACTACCTTGGTACTGCCCCGGCGGTACTTTCTGCATATTTCCCCGCAACCCTGGCCTTCCTATGCTGGCGCTACCTGCAATGGAGGATGTCATGCGCCGGCTCGCACGTTTTGCCCTGGTTTATCTGCTGGCTATGACCACCGCTCAGGCCGGCGATGCCGTGGCGTTGCAAGTGCGCATCGGCTACCTGGGTTATCGCCCCGATCCCGGCCCGCTGCTGTCCAATGTGATTGCCGAACCCACCGATGCCGGGCTGCGCGGCGCCGAACTGGCGATTGTCGACAGCAACAGCACCGGACGTTTTCTCCAGCACGACTACCGCCTCGAAAGCGCCAGCGTAGACAGCCCCGAAGCGCTGCTCCAGGCAGCCCGCGCCCAGCATCAACAGGGCCTGCGGCTGTTCGTGGTGAATGCACCCGCTGCCAGCCTGCGCCAGCTCAGCGCCGCCCTGCCCGACAGCTTGCTGTTCAACGCCGGTAGCCCCGACGACAGCCTGCGCACCCGCGACTGCCTGGGCAACGTGCTGCACACCCTGCCTGATCGGGCGACACTCGCCGATGCGCTGATCCAATTCAGCGTTGTGCGTAAATGGCAACGCGCCTTGCTGATCGTCGGCCAGACACCCGCAGACCAGGCCTACGCCGCCGCACTGCGCCGGGCCATGAAGCGTTTCGGCATGAAGATCGTCGCCGAGAAACCCTGGCAGTTCGACAACGACCAGCGCCGCAGTGCCCAGGCCGACATGCCGCTGTTCACCCAGACCGCCGAATACGACGTGGTGCTGGTGGCCGACGAGCGCGGCGATTTTGGCGAGTACGTGCCCTACCAGACGTGGTACCCGCGCCCCGTGGCCGGCACCCAGGGACTGACCCCGACCGGCTGGCACAAGACCGTCGAGACCTACGGCGCGGCGCAACTGCAAAAACGCTTCGAAGCCATGGCCGGGCGCTGGATGAACGACCGCGACTTCGCTGCCTGGATTGCCGTGCGCAGCATTGCCGCCGCAATCAGCAAGCTGCGTCAGGATGAGCCGTTCGCCATCCGCCAACTGGCCCTCGGCGACCAACTGCCGCTCGACGGTTTCAAAGGCCGCAAGCTCAGCTATCGCCCCTGGAACGGCCAATTGCGCCAACCGATTGCGCTGGTCCAGCCGCGCGCTCTGGTCAGTACCTCGCCCCAGGACGGGTTCCTGCACCCCAGCAACGAAATGGACAGCCTGGGCTACGACCGGCCCGAAGTCGGCTGCCGCTACCCCTGATCAATAACAACAACAAGGAAAACGCCATGCGCCGCTCTCTGCTTCACCAGATTCTCGCCTTCGGCGCTGCGTTGATCGCGGCGGGCCCTGCCGTCGCCGCCATCGCCTGGGTCTCCAACGAGAAAGACAACAGCCTGAGCCTGATCGATATGCAGAGCCTGGAAGTCGTCGACACCCTGCCGGTGGGCCAGCGCCCTCGGGGCTTGCTGCTGTCCCATGACAATCGCCTGCTGTACATCTGCGCCAGCGATTCGGACCGCGTCCAGGTGATGGACATTGCCACCCGCAAGATCATCAAGGAGTTGCCCTCCGGCAAGGACCCCGAACAGTTCGCCCTGCACCCCAACGATCGTTGGCTCTATGTCTCCAACGAAGACGATGCCCTGGTCACGGTGATCGACACCGAAACCTCCGAAGTACTCGGCCAGATCGCCGTGGGCGTCGAGCCCGAAGGCATGGCCGTCAGTCCCGATGGCAAGTGGGCGGTCAACACCAGCGAGACCACCAATATGCTGCACTGGATCGACACCAGCACCCAGACATTGGCCGACAACACCCTGGTGGACCAGCGGCCGCGCTTCGTCGAATTCAACCGCGACGGTACGCAGCTCTGGGCCTCGGCCGAGATCGGCGGCACCTTGAGCATTCTCGACGTCGCCACCCGCCAGGTACTCAAGACCCTGACTTTCCAGATCAAGGGCGTGCACCCGGACAAGGTCCAACCGGTCGGCATCAAGCTCAGCGCCGACGGCAAGCTGGCGTTCGTCGCCCTGGGCCCGGCCAACCATGTCGCGGTAATCGACGCGCAAACCTTCGAAGTGCTGGATTACCTGCTGGTGGGTCGACGGGTCTGGCAGTTGGCATTCACCCCGGACCAGCAGCAACTGCTGGCAACCAATGGCGTCAGCGGCGATGTCTCGGTGATCGACGTGCGGAGCCGCAAGGTGCTCAAGTCGGTAAAAGTCGGACGTTATCCGTGGGGCGTGGTGGTGACGCCATGAACGTCTTGGAGGTCAGCGACCTGAGCTTCGCCTACGGCGCGCGCGAAGCCCTGCGCCAGATCGGTTTCAGCCTGCCCGCCGGGCGCTTCGCCGCGCTGCTCGGGCCCAACGGTGCCGGCAAGTCGACGCTGATTGCCTTGCTGACGCGGCTGTACGACGTGCAACGCGGCGAGATCCGGGTCGGCGGCCACTCGTTGCAGGGCGCGCCGCGACAGGCCTTGCGCCAGTTGGGCGTGGTGTTCCAGCAAAGCACCCTGGACCTGGACCTGAGCGTCGAACAGAACCTGCGTTATCACCTCGCGCTGCACGGCATTGCCCGGCGCCAGGCCGACGTCCGGATTGAGCTCGAACTGGCTCGCCAGCATCTGACCGAACGGCGTCACGAGCGGGTGCGCGACCTCAACGGCGGGCATCGGCGCCGGGTGGAAATTGCCCGCGCGCTGCTGCATGAGCCGCGCCTGTTATTGCTCGATGAGCCGAGTGCCGGCCTCGATCCGGCCAGCCGTCAGGCCCTTGGAGAGCATATCCGCCAACTGTGCCGCGAACAGGGCATCAGCGTGCTCTGGACCACGCACCTGCTGGACGAAGTGCAGCCCTTTGACGACTTGCTGATCGTGCATCAGGGACGGCTGGTCGCCAGCGGTCGCGCCGAAAAGGTGAGCCTGGAACATGGCGGCAGCCTCGGCTCGGCCTTCCATCGATTGACCGCCTCGGGAGTGGTCGTATGAATGCGTATTGGCAATGTTTCAGCGGCATCGTGACGCGCGAATGGCTGCGTTTCGTGTTGCAGCGCACGCGGTTGCTCAGCGCCCTGGTGCGGCCGCTGTTGTGGCTGCTGGTGTTCGCCGCGGGCTTCAGGGCCGCCCTGGGCATTGCGATCATCGCGCCCTACGACACCTACATTCCTTATGAGGTGTACATCGTGCCGGGGCTGGCCTGCATGATCCTGTTGTTCAACGGCATGCAGGGCTCACTGTCGATGGTCTATGACCGGGAAATGGGCAGCATGCGCGTACTGCTCACCAGCCCCCTGCCCCGGGCCTTCCTGTTGGCGAGCAAGTTGCTCGCGACTTCGCTGATCTCGCTGTTGCAGGTCTATGCCTTTCTCGCCATCGCCTGGCTGTATGGCGTCCAGCCTCCCGCCACGGGCCTGTTGCTGGCGCTTCCGGCGTTGCTGTTGGTGGCCTTGATGCTCAGTGCCCTCGGCCTGTTGCTGTCCAATGCGATCCGCCAGCTGGAGAACTTCGCCGGGGTGATGAACTTCGTCATCTTCCCGATGTTTTTCCTGTCTTCGGCGCTGTACCCGCTGTGGAAAATGCTCGAGGCCAGTCCGTGGTTGTACTGGCTGTGCGCGGTGAACCCGTTCACCCACGGCGTGGAGCTGGTGCGCTTCGCCCTGTATGGGCAATTCAACCTGCTGGCGATGTCGGTGTGCGTGGCTCTGAGCCTGGTGTTTGCCTTGCTGGCGGTGTGGACGTTCAATCCGCAGCATGCGGCGTTGCGCAAGGCGAATTAAAGCTACCTGGCAAATATCCCTGTGGGAGCGAGCCTGCTCGCGAAGGCGGTGGATCAGACACATCAATGGCGACTGGACCGCCGCTTTCGCGAGCAGGCTCGCTCCCACAATGGATTGGTGTGTACGTCCATAATGTGCAAATTACTACTTTAGTAGCGGTTTTCCTGTCTATGGTCGCATTCACAAGACCTCGACCGTGACATGTAATGGGCGCATAACAAGAAGGATAAAACCTATGCCCCGTTTGCTCGCGATCGTCTTGCTGGGCCTGTCGCTGAATGTCGCGCAGGCCGACACTGCGCTGTTTTCCCCGCAGGGCTTTCGCATCACTCAATACCGCAGCCCGACGCCCGCTTCCGCAGACGGCGCGCAAACCGTCGACACCGAAGCCTTGCAGCGCCTGCTCAGGCAAACGCCCGCGCCCGTGCTGATCGACGTCTACCGCCGGCCCTGGGTCCAGGGCCGGTTCATCGACACCGAACCCCATGCCAACCTGCCCGGCAGCTTGTGGCTGGCCAACACCGGCGACGGCGAACTGGACGCGACCTGGCAGGACTACTTCACGTTTTACCTGCGCAAAGCCACCGCCGGCCAGGCCGATCAACCGCTGGTCTTTTACTGCCGCTCCGATTGCTGGTTGAGCTGGAACGCGGTAAAACGCGCCGCCGCCTTGGGCTATAAACATCTGTATTGGTACCGCGACGGCCTGGATGCCTGGGAGGCGGCCAACCTGCCCCTGCAAGCGGCCCGACCTGAACCCTTGCGCTGAATGGCCGTGAGCCGTGCAACTGCCCCAACACGACAATAACGAGGTGAATGGCCATGTATAAAATCCTGATAGCCGACGATCACCCACTGTTTCGCGAAGCCATCCACAACGTCATCAGCGATGGTTTTGCCGGGAGCGAGGTGATGGAAACCGCTGACCTGGACAGCGCCCTGGCGCTGACCCGCGAACACGATGACCTCGACCTGATCCTGCTCGACCTGAATATGCCCGGCATGCACGGCCTCAATGGCCTGATCAACTTGCGCAACGAGGCGCCGACCATCCCGGTGGTGATCGTGTCCGCCGAGCAGGACAAGCAGATCGTCCTGCAGGCCATCACCTATGGCGCGGTGGGTTTCATCACCAAGTCGTCGCCGCGCGCGCAGATGACCGACGCCATCGAGCAGATCCTCAACGGCAACGTGTACCTGCCGCCAGACATCATCCGCACCCAGAAGAGCCCGACCGGCCGGCGCCTGAACGAGACCCCGGCGTTCCCGCCCGAACTGCTCCAGGCCCTGACCCGCAAGCAATTGCTGGTGCTCGAACGCATGACCAAAGGCGAGTCGAACAAGCAGATCGCCTACACGCTGGACATCGCCGAAACCACGGTCAAGGCCCACGTCTCGGCGATCCTGCGCAAGCTCAACGTGCATAACCGGGTGCAGGCGATTCTCAGCGCGGGGGATATTGATTTCGGGGCTTATCTGCGGCGGTAACTGCTATCCGCACTTCATGGCGAAAGGAGATCAACTGTGGCGAGGGGATTTATCCCCGCTGGGTCGCGAAGCGACCCCATGATTCTTCCTGCTGTACCGAGTTGCCAAGTTTTAGGGCCGCTTCGCAGCCCAGCGGGGATAAATCCCCTCGCCACAACAGCGTTCGACTCACCAAACCTGGGTTTGGCCCAACAAATGACTCATCGCAATCTTCAGCTTCATCGGCCGCACCGGCTTGTGCATCAGCGTGTGCCCGCGCTCGCGGATCTGCTGCTTGAGTTCGTTGCTGTAGTTGGCCGTGATCATCATGGCCGGGATCGGTGAGGTGCGGCAGGCGTTGATCCGGGCCACCGCGTCCATGCCATTCTGATCGTGGTCCAGGTGATAGTCGGCGATCAGCAGATCCGCCTTGGTGCGGTAATCGTCCACCTGGCGTGCCAGGTCCTGTTCCGATAGCGCCGTTACCACGCGGCAGCCCCAACCTTCGAGCAAGGTCCGCATGCCGGCGCAGATTGCCGCGTCGTTATCCAGCACCCAGACCCGCGCGCCGCGCAGGCGTTCGAGCATCGGCTCGCCTCATGTCCAGGCAGGCCAGCGGCTTGGGCGCGGTAGCGCTGAGCGGCACCTCGATGGCGAACACCGAGCCCTGGCCCGGCCAGGAGCGGACCCGGATCGGATGCCCGAGGATCCCGGCGATCTTCTCGACGATCGCCAATCCCAGGCCGAGTCCGCGGTCCTGGTCCGGGCGCTGGACGTCACCACGCTTGAATTCCTGGAAGATTTCCTCCAGCCGATCCTGGGCAATGCCGATGCCGGAATCCCAGACTTCGATCGAGACACGGTTGCCGTGACGCCGGCAACCCAGTACCACCCGCCCGTTGGGGGTGTAGCGAATGGCGTTGCTCAACAGGTTGCGCAGGATCCGCGCCAGCAACTGGATGTCGCTGCGCACCAGCACCGAACAAGGCACGAAGCGCAACGCCAGGCCCTCGCTACGGGCAACCTGAAGGTATTCGGCGGCCAGGGTGTCGAGCAACTCACTGAGGGCGAACGGCGCCACATCGGCCTTGATCACGCCGGCATCCAGCTTGGAAATATCGACCAGGGTGCCCAACAGGTTTTCCACATCCTGCAGCGAATTGCTGACGTTGCGCACCAGTTGCGCGTTCGCCACCGGTTCGCGGCGTTCGAGCAAGGCGCTGGTGAACAGCCGCGCCGCGTTCAACGGTTGCAGCAGGTCATGGCTGACCGCCGCGAGGAATTTGGTTTTCGACAGGTTGGCCCGCTCGGCCTCGCGCTTGGCTTCGCGCAGGCGCAGCTCGACCCGGCTGCGCTCGTCGATCTCGCGTAGCAACTGGTCGTTGAGCGTGGTCAGCTCGACCGTGCGCTCCTGCACGCGCTGCTCCAGGTTCTGGTAGGCCTGATGCAGGGCCTCGGCGGTGCGGCGACGTTCGGTGATGTCGCGGATCAGCACGAAGATGCCCACCACCTCGCCGTTGGCCAGCCGATTGGGCACGTAGGAGCGCAGCATGTAGCGCTCCTGGTTGTTGATGTTGGTCTCGGCGAATTCGAAGGTCACGCTCTCCCCGGCCAACGCTCGGGCCACGTAGGCTTCCAGGCGCTGGTAATGCTGCTCGCTGTGGGCTTCGCGCAGGCTTTGGCCGAGCATCACGCCCCGCGGCCAGCAATACCACTGCTCATAGACCTTGTTGGTGAATTCGTAGACCAGATCGGCGTTGAGGTAGGCGATCAGTGCCGGCACGTGATCTGTGATCAAGCGGATCCAGCGCTCGCTTTCGCTCAGGGCCTCGGCATGCTGGTAGCGCTCGGTAATGTCAGTGAAGGTATTGACGTAGCCGCCGGTCGGCAGCGGATGAGTCCGGATCTCCAGGACCCGGCCATCGGACAGGCGCTGTTCGCACTCCTGGATCAACCGCCCATTGCCGTCGCGACTGGCCGGCGTCAGCAGTTGCAATTCACTGTCGGCGATCACCTCGTTGAATGGTCGATGAGCCGCCACCGGTGCCAGGCCGCTGAGCTCCAGGAAGCGCCGGTTCCACAATTCCAGCACGCCCTGGGCATTGACCATCGCTACGCCCTGGGACAGGTTGTCCACCGCGCGCTGCAACAGGTGGGATTTCTGCGCGATGGCTTGCTCACGGCGTACGGTTTCGCTGAGTTTGACGTCAGTGATATCGGTAAACAGAAACACCCGTCCGCCTTCCTGGGTCGGCCGTTCGCTGACCTGCAGCCAGCGGCCGTTCTGCAATCTGTACAGCACCGGCTCATCGGGCTGGCCGCGGGTTTCTTCGCTGAACAGGCCATTGGCGGTCATCAGGCGCTTGACCTCGCCAAGGCGCATCCCCGCGATGATCCGCACCCGGCTGTGGGCCCAGAACGCCTTGAAACGGCTGTTGAAGAGGACGATGCGTTGCTGTTCGTCGAACAGCACGAACGCATCGGAAATGCTCTCGATCGCATCGATCAGATGGCGATGGGCGGTTTCCGCTCGCAGCCGGGCTTCGCCCAGCAGATGGTTGCCGGCCTTGAGCTCGGCCATCGCCTGGTTCAAGGCGTCGGTGCGCTCGCGGACCTGTTCGGCCAGCACCACCGAATGCTGGAACGCTGCGTACGGGTCGCTGCCTCGGGTCACGCCGGATTCGACCCGCTCGATCAGCGCCGCGTTGATGCGCCGCAGCTTGTGGTTGTCGTGTTGCAGCGCGGCGATCTGTGCCTGCAGTTCAGCGATGACCGGGGACGCGCTGACGGGCAATGGCAACTCCGGTGAAGGTCTGGTTGATGTGCATGCCATTGAATTGTTCTCCATAGGTGTTGAACCCCATCACCCGTTGTTCGCGCAGGAACTGGCCGATCTGCTCCAGGCCAGCGCTGTCTTCCAGCTCAAGGCGCCTGAGGAAGCAGTCGCAGCCGATGGTCAGCAACAAGTCACCAAGGCGCTCCTGCAAGCCGTCAAACAGCGCGTGCAGGTTTTGCAACAGAGGCCCCGGGCGCATGGCCGTGAGCACGATGCCGTTCTCTACGGCGCAATAAAAACTCAGGCTCAGGTCCGAGTGGACCTGCTGGATCGCCCGCACGTAGTACTGATCGTTGATGCGCACGGCCAGTGGATGGGCGGCAAAGATCCGGTAATCCAGCGCGCTGACCGGCACACCGATATGCCGGGCGTATTCTTCGGCGGCGGGTTCGGCATTGAGCTCGTAGACCCGTCGCGAGGCGCTGTCGGCGCCGGTCACCACCAGCTTCTCCTGGCGAGGCAGGATGTGATGGGTGGTGAACACCTCGAACTCCAGCCAGGTATTGATCAGCACCACCACGGCAGCGCCGCTGTGGAACTGGCCTTCGAAGTAGACGTGGGTGTGGGTCAGGTAATTGTCATCGCCGGCCGAGCCACCGAAATGCGGGATGTCGCCCAAGGCTGCGCTCAACGCGGCCAGCACCATTTCCTCGCGACTGGACAGGCCGTCGAGCAAGGTCAGGGCAAAACTGTGGCCCTTGATCGGCGCCAGAACGTTGCTGCGACAGCCTCCGGCCAGGCGCTCGACCATCTGCTGGGCGTCGATCAGGCTGAAGTGCTCCATCTCGCCGATCAGCTCGGCGGCAATGGAGAAGTGCCGATGATCGAACCCCACCGCCGTCACGCAGTTACGACCGTAGCCCTGCGGGGTGATTTCCCCGGCGCTGGTGCAGCCGACCAGGCGAATCCCGCCGAAACTGCGTGACAACGCCTGGCCCAGGGCCGGCAAGTTGTATTCGGCGGAACAGAAAAACAGCACGAAACCCAGGTATGGGTGCAACAGCTGTCGCGCCAGTTCCTGGGCCACTTGCTCGACGTCCGTTGCCTGGGACATGGCGCTGACCACACCTTCGCTCTGGGCCTGCTGCATCTGCGCCTCCGACGGTGCGTGATAGAGCCCTGAGTGTACGAACCCGCGCCCGGTGGACGAATGCTACTTGGGTAGCGGGTGGACACTTCCATGGGTGGAGAACCGTGGCGGCCCCGACCGCGATGCGCACGGTGGGGGCTGCCACTAAAACCTGGATTGATGCTTTTGTGGCGAGGGAGCTTGCTCCCGCTGGGGTGCGAAGCAGCCCCGAAAATCTGACTGAATGAGCCTGATATACCTCAATCCCAGTTCAAGGGGCTGCTGCGCAACCCAGCGGGAGCAAGCTCCCTCGCCACGTGCCTTACCAGGTCAGCACGGCCCCCACCGCAAAGGTGTCGGTGTCTTCGTTCTGCGCGCTGGTGTCGTGGCCGTTGATTTCGAACTGGTTGTATTCGGCGACGAGCTTGAGGTTGTCATTGATGTCATGAAACAGCGCGACACCGCGAGTCTCGTAGTCGGCACCGCTGCCGACCACTCCGTTGCCGTCGTCCTCGGTCTTGCCGTAGGACAGCGCCAGGCGATTCTTGCCGAGCTTGTAGGAGCCTTGCAGCAGGTAGCCCTTGCTGTCGACGTTGCGCAGTGTGGCCTCGCCGGCGTTGTTGGTGAAAAACGGGTTGATGCCCTTGGCCTGGAACCCTGAGCCGGTGAGCGAGAGCCCGCCCATCTTGGCCTGCACGCCATAACCCAGGCCTTTTGAGGTGACCGATTCGACATTGGTATCGGTGTTATCCGAGGTCTGGTAGCTGCCGTTCAGCCAGCTGTAGATCTTCGCGCCGCCGAGATCGAACTGGTAGGTGACCTCGCTCTCGGTACGCGGGTTTTCCTGGTAGGCCTTGCCGGTGGCGCTGCTGTCGTTGGTGTCCACCGGGTCCATGATGCCCACCGCCACACGCAACCCGTCCATCACCGGAGTGCGATAGGTGATCTGCGAAGTCGGGAACGGGTATGGGTAACCGCTGCCGATATTGCCGAACGACACCCCGCCGCCATCCACCAGGCCGAGGGTGTCGCTGACCTGGCCGTAACCGGCCAGCAACTCATCAAGCAAGATGTTGGAACGGGCAAACAGGCCGAAGTCCTTGCCGATCAGCACCTCGCCCCACTCCGGATTGGCGACGGTGCCGTAGAACTGCCGCACGTCGATGGCGGTGTCGGTGCCGTTGGTTTCGCTGTCATTGATGGTCACCCAGAACGAGGCACGGGCGCCGAGCTTGAGGTCATCGACCTGCTTGCCCATGTTGAAGCCCAGGTAGTTGGGCAAAAAGCCCATCTTGACCCGCGACTGGCGCCGGTCGAACTGCTCCCCCGCCCGGTCCACGTCGCTGTTGACGTAGAAGGCGTTGATGTAGCCATCGGTGGAGAAAGTGGTCTGGTCCTTGTCGTACAGCATGATTTCGGCTTGCGCCCAGGGCGTCAGGCCCAGGCTCGACAGGCCGGCGATGACCGCAGGCAAAAAACGCAGGCAGGTATTCTTATTGTTGTGCATGGCGCGCTCCGCAACAGGGGACGGGATGTCGGAGGCGATTATCGAAAGGCCCCCGGGCGCGTCATACGCTGCCTTGGAGGGAATTGCCGGCTGCTTTGGCAGCGCCGGCCCGGCGCGGCAGTTTGGGTGTAAGACGGCGAGGCTGGCGGGCGCGGTACTTTGGGTGGGGGCCAGCGGTATTGCCCGAGAAGGCAACAGCAGGCCCTGTGGGAGCGAGCTTGCTCCCGCTGGCCTGCGCAGCAGGCCCATGGGATTCGGATCAGAACCGCGGTTTGACAGTGGTCCAGTCCGGCCGATAACGCCGCATCTGCCGCACATCGTCGCGCTGGCGGATGCCGCAACTGAGGAACTGCTCATGCAGCTTGCCCAGTTGATCGCGGTCCAGCTCCAGGCCAAGGCCCGGCGCCCGGGTGATCTTCACGCAACCGTCGACGAATGCCAGCTTGCCGCCCTTGATCACCTCTTCATCCGGTTCCTGCCAGGGGTAATGGGTATCGCAGGCGTAATCCAGGTTCGGCACCGAAGCCGCCACGTGGGCCATGGCCATGAGGCTGATGCCCAGGTGCGAGTTGGAGTGCATCGACACACCCAGACCAAAGGTCTCGCACATTTTCGCGAGCATCTGGGTATCGCGCAGCCCGCCCCAGTAATGGTGGTCGGCCAGGACAATCTGCACGCTGTCCTGCGCCACGCTGCGGCGGAACTCGTCGAAGTCGGTGACCACCATGTTGGTCGCCAGCGGCAGGCCCGTGCGCTTGTGCAGCGCGGCCATCCCTTCGAGCCCGGGCGTGGGGTCTTCGTAATATTGCAGGTCATCACCGAGCAGCTCGGCCATGCGAATGGAAGTCTCCAGCGACCAGTTGCCGTTAGGATCGATGCGCAGCGGCAAGCCAGGAAAAGCCTGTTTCAAGGCCTTGATACAGGCCACTTCATGCTCCGGCTCCAATGCCCCGGCCTTGAGCTTGATGCTCTTGAAACCGTACTCCTCGATCATCCGTCGGGCCTGGGCGACGATCTGTTGCTCATTCAGCGCTTCGCCCCAACTGTCCGCGGGATACGGTGAATCGATATGCTCGGCGTACTTGAAAAACAGGTACGCGCTGAACGGCACTTCGTCGCGGATCGCACCGCCCAGCAAATCCACCAGCGGCACATTCAGATAATGCGCCTGCAAGTCCAGGCAAGCGACTTCGAAAGCGGAATAGGCATTGCTCACCGCCTTGCTCGCATGCGAGCCCGGCGCCAGTTCCGCCCCGGCGACGCTCGCCGGTTTGTGAGCAGCCACGGTGGCCTGGACGATAGCGCGCAACTGGTTGAGATTGAACGGATCGAGGCCGATCAACTGGTTCTGTACCTGCTGCTGGATCGCCAGGGCCGGCGCATCGCCGTAGCTCTCGCCGAGGCCGATGTAACCGTTGTCGCTTTCGATCTCGATGATCGAGCGCAGCGCGAACGGCTCGTGAATGCCGCTGGCGTTGAGCAGAGGTGGATCGCGAAAAGCGATAGGGGTCACGGTAACGCGTTTGATCTTCATGCAGCGGCTCCCGATGGGCCAGGTTTCAGGACGTGAGATTTGTTCAGCGGGTCAGCTTCGACCGAGTTTTCAGGCTGGCCGGACAGCGCGTCAGGTTTGCCGCGCCCCGGTTGGGTCCGGGCGAAAAAGATCACCACGGCGGCAACCAGCGAGGTGATCGCCAACCCATACAGACCGCCTTCGATGGAACCGGTGGTCTGCTCCAGGAACCCGAAGGCTGTCGGGGCGACGAAGCCGCCGAGGTTGCCGATGGAATTGATCAGGGCGATCACCGCCGCCGCGATGCGGGCGTCGAGATAGCCTTGGGGGATCGGCCAGAACAGCGCCGAGGCGGCCTTGAAGCCGATGGCCGCGAAACAGATGGCGACGAAGGCAAAGATCGGCCCGCCGGTGGTGGACATGAACATGCCGAATGCAGCGATCACCAGCGTCACCGCGACCCAGGCCTGCTGGAACTTCCACTTGCCGGCCAGGGCAGCAAAGCCATACATCGCGACGATGGAGATGATCCACGGAATCGAGTTGAGCAAGCCGACCTGGAAATCCCCCAGGTTGCCCATTTTCTTGATCATGCTCGGCAGCCAGAACGTGGCGCCATAAATGGTCAGGGCAATGGAAAAATAGATGAAGCAGAACAGCGCGATCTGCCGGTCGGCGAGCAATTTGAACATCGACGGCTTGATGACCTGGGCGGCTTCCCGCGCCCGCTGCTCTTCGGCGATGGCGGCGATCAGTACGGTTTTCTCTTCAGCCGTCAGCCATTTGGCCTGGCTGGGGTGCGATTGCAGCCAGAACCAGACAAACCCGCACAGGACGATGGACGCGCCGCCTTCGATCAGGAACATCCATTGCCAGCCATGCAGGCCCAACCCGCTGATGTGCAGCAAGGCGCCGGATACCGGCCCGGAGATCACCGAGGCGATGGCCGAACCGCTAAGGAAGATCGCCATCGCCTTGCCGCGCTCGTTGGCCGGCAACCATTGGGTGAAGTAATAGATGATGCCGGGAAAGAACCCCGCCTCCGCCGCTCCGAGGATGAAGCGCAGCACGTAGAAGCTGGTTTCGCCACGCACGAACGCCATGGCCATCGCCGCCGCGCCCCAGGTGAACATGATGCGCGTCAGCCAGGCCCGGGCGCCGTAGCGCTGCAAGAGCATGTTGGACGGCACTTCGAACAGCGCGTAGCCGATGAAGAACAGCCCGGCACCGAGGCCATAGGCCGCTGCGCCAATACCCAGGTCGGTTTCCAGGTGGCTGCGGACGAAGCCGATGTTGACGCGGTCGATGTAGTTGACGATGAACATCACCACCACCAACGGCAGGACGTGACGTTTGACCTTGGCCGCGGCGGTGGCCAGGGTCGAGTCCGATACGTGATTCAAGGGTGCCTCCCAATCTTGTTTTTGTGGGGCTTGCTGCTTTTGCGAGGAGCGGATTGATGATGGACGCGAGGGATTGTTCCCGTCCAATCTAAGTTGGCACTTGATTGATACCGGGATTGAATCAATGTTTGAACTGGCCCAACTGCGCTGCTTCACCACAGTGGCTACCGAACTGAATTTCCGCCGGGCCGCTGAACGCTTGAACATGACCCAGCCGCCCTTGAGTCGACAGATCCAGTTGCTGGAGCATCACCTCGGCGTCGAACTGTTCACCCGCAGCACCCGCAGCGTCGCCCTCACCGCGGCCGGCCGGGCATTTTTCATCGAAGCGCAGAACCTGCTGCAACAGGCGCAACAAGCCGCCGAGGCCGCCAAGCGTTTTGCCCGGGGCGACATCGGCTCGGTCACCATCAGCTTCGTCGGCAGCGCGGTGTATGAATTTCTGCCCAAGGTCATTGCCGAGGCGCGGCTCAAACAGCCGCAGGTCAAGATCGTTCTCGCGGAGATGAACACCTACCAGCAGCACGAAGCCCTGCGCGCCCGGCGCATCGACCTCGGCATCGTTCGCTCGCCGCTGCTGGAAACCGGCTACGCCACCGAATGCCTGGTACGCGAACCGTTCGTCCTGGCCGTGCCGGCCGGCCATCCGCTGGCCAGCGCCGAGTCTGTCAGCGTGCAGGATCTGGACGGGCAACCGTTCCTCATGTACTCCCACTCCGCCTACCCACCCTTCAACGAATTGCTCACCGGCATGCTGCGCTCGGCCCGCGTCGCCCCGCAGTTCGTGCAATGGCTCGGTTCATCGCTGACCATCCTGGCACTGGTCAACGCCGGCATGGGCGTGGCGCTGGTGCCCCGGTGCGCGACCAGCGTGGTGTTCAAGCAGGTGGTGTTTCGCGAGATCGACCTGGGCGAAGGCGTGCAAAGCGAACTGCATCTGGTGTGGCGGGAGGATAACGACAATCCGGCGTTCACGATGCTGTTGGAGGGGATTCGCGGGGCGGTTCGGGAGGGGTTGTAAGAACATTGGCGGAACCACGTGGCTATTCCAGTCTTTCCTGACAAGTTGTACGATGACCGACGAGAGCTCACGCCTCGTTCCTGCATACCTACAACAACAAGGAAATTCTCATGAAAAAAGCACTATCGGTCATCGGCTTCCTGTGCCTGTTCAGCGGCTACGCCGCAGCCGCCCCCGCCTCGGCTGAAAAAGAGGTTGCCGAAGCGGTCGACCACCTGACCCAGGCCATGCTGCACAAGGACATTCCCCAGCTTCAGGCGCTCGCCGCCGAGAACCTGACCTACGGCCATTCCAGCGGCAATATCCAGGACAAGAAAGCCTTCATCGCCGACATCGAAACCGGCAAGAGCGCGTTCAAGACCCTGGAAATGAAGAATCAGAAAATCACCCTGTCAGGCGATGTGGCCCTGGTGCGCAATCATTTTTCCGCGCAAGCACTCAAGGGCACCGAAGTGATCCCGACGGAAATCGAGAACTTCCAGATCTGGCAGAAGCAGAATGGCAAGTGGCTGCTGATCGGGCGTCAGGCGTTTCGGTTCTGATCGCGGGTAGCGTTATTTGAGGTGATGGTGATCCCGTGGCGAGGGAGCTTGCTCCCGCTGGGCCGGTCCGACGCTTCGGGCGCAGCGGCCCCTTTTTTGCGGTTGCTTTGCAACCGAGCGGGAGCAAGCTCCCTCGCCACGGGGATCAGGCTAGGCCGGGCGCCTGCTTCAGCCCTCGGCCCATTGCTGCCGATACCCCAACAGAAAATCCACAAACGCCCGCACTCGCTGCGGCACGTAACGGCCGTGGGGATACAGCAAGGTGAACGGGCGCGAGCGTCCCGCGAACGGCGCCAGCACTTCCACCAGTTGCCCGTCCGCCAGTTCCTTTTCCACGATGAACCTATAGGTCTGGAACAATCCCGCACCATGCCTGGCCAGCGTTACGCCGCCCAGCACATCATCGGAACAGCAATACCCGCCCTGCCCGAATACCTCCTTCTCCTTGCCCTCGACATTGAACAGCCAGGAAATACGTCGCCCACTGCTGGGCAGCTCGAACTGGATGCATTCGTGTAAGTCGAGGTCTTCCAGGGTGAGCGGCGTGCCAGCCCGTTGCAGGTAGTCCGGGGATGCGACCACGACCAGCCCGGCGTCTTCCAGCAATCGGGCGATCATCGAAGAATCCGGCTGGGCGCGCACCCGTATCGCCAGGTCATAACCTTCGGCAACGAAGTCAATGTTGCGGTTGCTCAAATGAACATCCACGCTGACCTGCGGATACAACGCACGGAATGCCGGCAGCAGCGGCAGGATGCGATGATGACCATAAGTCGTGGGCACGCTGATGCGCAGTTGCCCGGACGGCACCGTTTGCGCGCCCATCACTTCCTGTTGCGCCTCGACCAGTTGCGTCAACGCCTGGCGGCACTGCTCAAAAAAGGTCCGGCCGGCATCGGTCAGCCGGATGCTTCGAGTGGTCCGCACGAACAGCCGCGAACCCAGGCGCTCCTCCAGGCGAAAGATCGAGCGGCTCACCGCCGCCGGAGTCACCCCGGCCACCTGGGCGGCCGCCGTGAAGCTGCCCGCCTCGGCCGCCAGGCAGAACAATTCGATGCTGCCCAACTGCAAGTCTTCGAAATGCCGCTTCATGATTCATTACACCGCGTATCAACATAAGATTCCCGATGCCTGTTTATCAGCCCGTGACGTATAAATACAGTGGTCATTGATTGCGCGGCATCTGCTGCGCACTTTCCTCAACTGGAGTGCATCATGCCTTTCGTCAATGTTCGTATCACCCGCGACGGCGTTACCCGCGAGCAGAAAGCCCAGGTCATCAGCGAAATCACCGAGACTCTGCAGCGCGTGCTGGGCAAGGACCCGCACCTGACCCATATCGTGATCGAGGAAGTCGACACGGATAACTGGGGTTACGCGGGCATGACGACAACCGAGTATCGAAGCAAGCCCAAGGAATGACTCTTCATCCCCGACGAGCCCGGTCCGAATGACCGGGCTTTTTTCTGCCCGCGCTAACCACCTCCTGTGGGAGCGAGCCTGCTCGCGAAAGCGGCCTATCAGGCGATGAGGATATTGAATGTGCTGGCCTCTTCGCGAGCAGGCTCGCTCCCACACTGGAATGGGCCAGGCGTTGGATGTGTATGCGCCACAGGGGTTGGGTGAATTTCTGCAGGATTGATTACACCAAGTATCAACTCAAGTACCAGAACCCCCATTTATCAAACCCGAGCGCATCAATAACCTGATCTCAACCCCGCCAACCCAGGCGCAGCGGTTCTAACCCAACGTGATCAGGAGTCAACATCATGAGCAATCGGAAAACCGTCATCATTACCGGCGCGTCCAGCGGCATCGGCCTTGGCCTGGTCAAGGCTTTCCTCGCTCGCGGCTATAACGTGGTGGGCAATGCCCGTTCGCAATCGGGCCTGGATGACGCGGCAGGCCAGCTCGGTCACCCGGCGAGCTTCATCGGCGTGGCCGGTGACATTGCCGCCCCGGTTACCGCTACCGCCCTCGTCGGCAAAGCCATCGAAGTCTTCGGCGCGGTGGACGGGCTGGTGAACAACGCCGGGTTCTTCCTGCCCAAACCCTTCATCGACTACAGCCCCCAAGACCTCGAATCGCTGTTGGATACCAACCTCAAGGGGCTCGTCTACGCCAGCCAGGCTGCTGCCGCACACATGATCAGCCGCCGCCAGGGTTTCATCATCAACATCTCCGCCTCGGTGGCCTTGCAACCGAACATCCAGGTGCCGGCAGCGCTGCCGGTGCTGATCAAGGGCGGCGTCAACCAGATGACCCGCGCCCTGGCGCTCGAACTGTCGCCACACAACATCAAGGTCAACGCGGTAGCGCCCGGCATCATCGACACGCCGATGCATGACCCGGCCAATCGTGACTTCCTCAACAACCTGGCCCCGGCCGGTCGGGTAGGCACCATCGACGAGATTGCCGAAGCGGTCCTGTACCTGGCGGGTGCCGATTTCACCACTGGCGCGATCCTGCCGGTGGACGGTGGGATGAGCACTGGCAAGTGGTAAAAAACAAAAACCCCGAAGGCGAAACCTTCGGGGTTTTTCGTGCAGCCTGGCCTGGTCGCTACAGCGTGTAGGAAATGCCTGCCTGCACCGTACGCGGCGCACCTGGGTAAGCGTAGACGCCGCCAAAAGCGCCCTCCTCGTAATCCGCATCGAACAGGTTCTTGAGGTCGAGGTTAAGGCGAATGCGCTCGTTGACCTTGTAGTAGCCGAGCAGGTCAACCACGGTGTAATCGTCCATGGTGAAGGTGGTGGCCGCGGTGTTGCCGGCCCGCTCGTCGACGTACCTGGCGCCCAGGCCAAGGCCCAGTCCCTTGAAGCCGCCGTCCTGGAACTCGTAGACGTTCAACAGGCTGAAGGAGTTCTTTGGCACGTTGAGCAAGCGCGTCCCCGTGGGAATGCTGACGTCCTTGGTCACTTCGGCATCCACATAGGCGTAGCCGCCAATCACGCGCCACTCCGGCGTCAGGTTGCCCGCCACGTTCAGGTCGAAACCACGGCTGCGCACCTCGCCAGCCGCCACGCTGAAGGTCGAATCCAGCGGATCGGGTGTCAGCACGTTGCGTTTTTCGATCTGGTATATCGCCGCATCGACGCTCAACTGACGATCCAGCGCCTCCCATTTGATACCCATTTCGTAAGACTTGCCTTCCTCCGGCTTGAACCCGCCCCCTTCGCGGCTGGCGCCGTTGTTGGGTTTGAACGAACGGGCGGTGTTGGCATAGACCGCTACCGTGTCGGTCAGGTCATAGATCACGCCCAGGCGCGGGGTGACGGCGTTGTCGGTGACGTCCCAGTTGCGGCTGCCGGGACGCGCCTGGGGAACGAAGGTTTCGTACTCATGCTCGAATCGCTCGAAACGCGCACCGGCCAGCACCTTGAAACGCTCGGTCAGCGCCACCTGGTCCTGGATGAAAAAGCCGAAGGTCTTGAGGTTTTCCTGGTCATTGGTAGGCGTGCGGGTCAGCGCCGGACGCGGCTGCCCATACACCGGATCGAAGATGTCGATCGGATACGCACCGGCACCGGCAGCAGAGCGCTGGATGATCGACTTATAGTCGTAGTCTTCATACTCGACGCCGGTCAACAGCGTGTGCTCGAACCCGCCGGTGGAGAAATGCCCGGTGAGATTGAGTTGGGTATCGCGGTCGGTCCATTCCAGTTTGCGATAGTTGAAATTGCGCCCCAGGGTCCGCCCGTCGGCACCGATGCCGTTGGCTTCGACGGCGTTGCCCTGCAACGTGCCGTCGAGCCACTGGGTGCCGCCGGCCAGGGTCCAGTCGTCGTTGAGCATGTGCTCGAAACGCACCTGCAGCATGCTGTTGTCGTTGTGCAGCTTGCCGGCGTCTTTCTCACCGAAGAAGGTATCGCGGGACGCCGTGCCGCGCTGGCCGGGATAATGGGTCAAGCCACGGTCCAGCGGATGATTGTTGCGCATGAAATCGCCTTCGAACGTCAGGCGCGTGGTGTCGTTGATCTGCCAGGTGACCACCGGCGCGATGCCATAACGCTCGGTCTCGACGTGGTCGCGGAACGTATCGCCGCCCTCGCCGATCACGTTCAGGCGATAAGCCAGGCGCCCTTCTTCATCCAGCGGCCCCGACGCATCCAGGGTGCCGCGACGCATGCCCTGGTCACTGACCTGGCTGCCCAGGGTCACCGTGCGCTCGGCCAGCGGTTGCTTGGAGACGATATTGAACGTGCCACCCGGGTCGCCACGGCCATACAGCATCGTCGCCGGGCCGCGCAGTACCTCCAGCCGCTCGATGGTGTTGGCATCCGGCATGTTCGGATAGCCGCGGTTGATCGGAAAACCGTTACGGTAGAACTCGCCCGTGGTAAAGCCGCGCACCGTAAAGGTGGTCAGGCCCTGGCCGCCGAAGTTGTTGGCCCTGCCGACGCCACCGGCATAATCAAGGGCATCCTGCAGACGCGTGGCGCTTAGGTCCTCCACCACGTCGCGGGAGACGACGGAGATCGATTGTGGGGTTTCATGAATCGCGGTGTCGGTACGCGTGGCACTGGCCGAACGGGTGGCGTGGTAGCCCTTCACCGGCCCCTGCGCGGTCTCGAAGTCCGAGGTGCCGACGATATCGGTGGCTTGCAGCTCCAATGGCGCCCTGTCCGTCGTGCCGGGTTCTTCTGCCCAGGTGGAAATGGAATAAGCCTGGAGCACACACAGAGAAACGAGTATCCGACGCATCGACACACAATCCTAACGAAAGAACGCCAGCCTGGAGGCCGGCAGGAATAGGTCGCGAAAGATACAGCAACTCATTCCTATTTGACATCTATTCCCATTAGCACTGACGTCCCAACAGTCGACTCCTGTTCAATCTCGCGGAAAAAAGCCTGGGCACGCGCGTCCTGGGTATACGCCACGTTCAGGCGCAACCAGTCACTGCCCTCCCCGTGCGGCAAGAACGTCGACCCCTGGGACAATTGCACCTGCAATTGCTCGGCGATCCGTTGCACGCGCGCCGCCGGTACATGCCGCGGTCGCGCCCAGATGAACAGGCCACCCGAGGGCTCGGCAAACACTTCCCAATGGGCCCGCTCAAGCTGGCGCAACGTGCTTGCCAGCTGCTTGTTCAAACGCAGGCGAAGGCGTTGGATCAGCTTGCGATAGGCGCCGTTGGCCAACAGCGTCGCCACGACGTTTTCCGCCAGCAATGAGCAGCCGATGCCGGTCACCATCTTGATTTCAGCCAGGCGGTTGATGATTTCCGGTAGGGCCACTACGTAGCCGACGCGCAATGAACTGGACAAGGTCTTGGAAAAACTCGCCAGGTAGATCACCCGGTCCAGGGCATCGAGGGAAGCCAGGCGTGAAGTCGGGCCGTTCTGGAAGTCGGCGTAGATGTCGTCCTCGATAATGCGAAAGTCATGCAGCGTCGCCAGTTGCAGCAGGCGATAAGCAACGCTCGGCGCCAGGCTGGTGCCGGTGGGGTTCTGGTACATGCTGTTGACGAAGAAGTACTTCGGTTCATGCGCGCCGAGCAAGCGCTCCAGGCTCGCGATGTCCGGGCCCTGCGCGGTCCTCGGCACTGCCAGAGTCTTGACCCCGTGCAGCTTCAGCAGGTTGAACAGGTTGTAGTAACCGGGGCTTTCCACCAGTACCAGGTCGCCGGGTTTGAGCAACGTGCGCACCAGCAGGTCGAGGCCATGACTGGCGCCCTGGGTCGTGATGATTTGCGCCTGATCGACGTGAATATCGATCAGGCCCAGGCGCTTCTGGATTTGCAGGCGCAGATGAGCCGAGCCCAGCGGGGTGCTGTAGTTGAACAATGCATGACTGTCGCAGCGCACCACTTGGCGGATCGCCTGGCCCAGATCGCTGTCGTCGCGCCAGGCGTCCGGCAGCCAGCCGCACCCCAGCTTGAGTTGGGTCGATGGGTTATCGAACAGTTTCCAGGCGACAGCTTCCTCGGTTTGCGCGGCTAACGCCTGTGGCAACTGTTGCGCCACGAAAAACCCTGAGCCATGCCGGGACTCCAACACGCCACTGGCGACCAACTGATCGTAAGCCTTGATCACGCTCGACAGGCTCAAGCCATTTTCCGTCGCCAGTTGGCGGATCGAAGGCATGCGGGCGCCGGGGCGAATGCCGTGGGCGTTTATCCAGTCGCTGACGCTGGCGACGAGTTGCCGGACCAGGGACCCCGTAGCGTTGCGATCGATGTTCAGGTCCACGGCACGGGCTCTCTCCAAGTGTTCTTTATTTTTGCCCAAACAGTTAAACATAAAAGGCATCCCTCTGTTCCTTGTTTGCCTGCGGGACGGCCCGGATAGTTCGCCGAGTCTCCCCCCCTCAAGGAACGCTCTTGAACGCATCGCAACGACACTCATGGGGCCTGGCATTCGGACTGTGCCTGATCACCCTGGCGGTCAATCTCCAGGCGCCGCTGTATACCACCTATGCGCAGCTTTCCGGCTACGGTGCCGGCGCCACGGCGGTGGCGTTCTCCGGTTATGTGCTGGGGGTGTTGCCGGTGCTGCTGGCCTTCGGCGGCTTGGCCGACCGGGTGGGCCGCAGACCGTTGATCATCGCGGCGCTCGGCCTGTCGATGCTGGCGACGCTGGTCACCGTGATCTGGCCCAACCTGATCGCCCTGGGTGTGGCGCGCCTGATGATGGGGGTCGGGACCGGGCTGGCCTCGGCGACCGCGACCGCCTATATGACGGAACTGCTGGCAACCACCGACAGCCGTTCACCGGCCAACCGGGTCACGGCCAGTACCTCCCTGGGTTTTGGCCTGGGCGCGGCGCTGACCAGCCTGTTTCTTTTCGCCTGTCCCAGCGTTACCCCTGGCAGTTTCTGGCTGCAGTTGGTGCTGGCTGGCCTGGCGCTGATCGTGGTCTGGCGCCTGCCCGACCCCGCCGTGCGAATCGAGCAGGCGCCGCTGCTGCGCCTGCCGCTGTTTCCCGCCGGGAGCCTGCCCTACAGCTTTTCCATGCTGCTGGCCTGGGCCACTTCCGGGCTGGTGATCGCGATCCTGCCATCGGTGCTCGCCAGCCACGACTTGCAGCGTTGGTCGGGATTGTCGACGTTTACTGTCATCAGCTGCGGCCTGCTCTTCCAGCCCTGGGTGCGGCGCATGCAACCGGCCAGGGCTACCGGCTTGGGCCTGTTGGTCTTGCCGTTGAGCTATGCATTGCTCGCCTGGGGCGCGAGCATCGGTTCCCTGGCCGCGGTGCTGTTCGGGGCCCTGGGCGCCAGCAGTGCGTGTTACGGCTTTTTGTACCTCGGCGGATTGTCGGCCGTGACCGCCATGGCCGGTGCGCAGAAAGCCCGGGTCAGCGCCGGTTTTTTCCTGTTCGCCTACGTCGGGTTCAGCATCCCGGTGGTGGTGACCGGGTTGCTGGCCGATCGGTTCGGCGCTGATCTGGCGCTGCTGGTGTTCGGCCTGGCACTGCTGGCGGGCGCAACGGTCACCGGTTTGCTGATCGTTCGCAGCGAAGCTTTCATCGCCCAGCCATCCCATGGCTGACCTCGCCACACCAGCGCTCGACGTCGCCGCAGGCAAAGTCGTATACCATATCCCCAACTCAGCCCGAACGACCCGCCGCCGTGACATTATCCAAGTTCAATCTGCCCGACCTGGGCAACACCCCCTCCACTTCGGAAATCATCACCCGTCACCTGCGCGATGCCATTGTGGCCGGGCATTTCGCCGAAGACGAGCCGATTCGCCAGGACGACATCGCCCGGCAGTTCAATGTCAGCAAGATCCCCGTGCGCGAGGCGCTCAAGCGCCTGGAGGCCGAAGGCCTGGTGATGTTCCAGCGCAACCGCGGGGCGATGGTCACGCGGATTTCCGAAGCGGAACTGGCGCAGATGTTCGAGGTGCGGATGCTGCTCGAAGACAAGGTCCTGCGCCTGGCCATTCCCAACATGACCGAAGCGACCTTCGCCCGCGCCGACAGCATCTGTCGCGAGTTCATCGGCGAAGATGATGTCGGCCGCTGGGCCGAGCTCAACTGGCAACTGCACGCCTGCCTCTACGAACCGGCGCAACGGCCGTTCATGGTCGGGCTGATCCGCTCGGTCCACGACAAGCTGGAACGTTACCTGCGCATGCAGATGAGCCTGTCGGCGGGCAAGGAGCGCGCCGACCACGAGCACCGGGAAATTCTCGACGCCTGCCGGGCCGGTGATGTCGAACGCGCGGTGAAGCTGCTGGACGAACACATCGCCGGAGTCTGCCAGACACTGTTCGAATTCCTGCCATCGAGCCGATGATGCCTTCGCGCTATGCCGATTTCGTCACGACCGGCAGATAAAACCCTCAAGCCGCCAACCCCCGGCGCGGGCCACGCTTGCGTTCACTCACCTGAACGGACGTGGCGCCATGAAACGCATCACTGTGATCGACTCCCACACCGGCGGCGAACCGACCCGATTGGTCACAGCCGGTTTCCCTGACCTGGGCCAGGGCAGCATGGCCGAGCGCAGGCAGCGCTTGGCCGAACAGCACGATGCCTGGCGCACCGCGTGCGTGTTGGAACCCAGGGGCAGCGATGTGCTGGTGGGCGCCCTGCTGTGTGAACCGGTGGATCCGACGGCCTGTGCCGGAGTGATCTTTTTCAACAACAGCGGCTACCTCGGCATGTGCGGCCACGGCACCATCGGCCTGGTGGCGTCATTGGCTCACCTGGGCCGGATCGGCCCCGGCGTGCATGACATCGAGACGCCGGTGGGCACGGTGCAGGCCACTCTGCATGAAGATCGTTCGGTCAGCGTGCGCAACGTGCCGGCCTACCGTTATCGCCAGGCGTTGCGCCTGGAAGTGCCCGGCATCGGTCCGGTGGTGGGCGATGTGGCCTGGGGCGGCAATTGGTTTTTCCTGATCACCGACCACGGCCAGCGGGTGGCGGGCGACAATCTCGATGCCTTGACCGCCTACACGTTCGCGGTCCAGCAGGCTCTGGAACAGCAGGGCTTTCGGGGCGAGGACGGCGGGCTGATCGATCACATCGAACTGTTCGCCGATGATCCCACTGCCGACAGCCGCAACTTCGTGCTCTGCCCCGGCAAGGCCTATGACCGCTCCCCTTGCGGCACCGGCACCAGCGCCAAACTGGCGTGCCTGGCCGCCGACGGCAAGTTGCAACCGGGACAGATCTGGCGTCAGACCAGTGTCATCGGCAGTGAATTCGAAGGCTCGTACGAGCGTTCAGGCGAGCGCATCGTGCCGACCATTCGCGGCCGCGCCTACATCAGCGCCGAAACGACGTTGATCATCGATCCGGACGACCCGTTCGCCTGGGGCATTCGTCCGTGAGCGAGGGTCCTGTCGCCGATGTCATCGTCATTGGCGCCGGCATCATCGGCGCGGCCTGCGCACGGACCTTGGCCCTGCGTGGCTTGCGGGTGCTGGTGCTCGACGCCGGCTGGCACGGCGCCACGGCGGCCGGCATGGGGCATTTGCTGGTGCTCGACGACAACCCGGCGGAGCTGGCCCTGAGCCAATATTCACTGCGGCGATGGCGCGAGTTGGCCCCCGCCTTGCCTGAGGGCTGCGCCTGGCGCAATAACGGCACGCTGTGGCTGGCCGCCAACGCCGAAGAGATGACCGTGGCCCACGACAAGTACCTGAACCTGATGGCCCACGGCGAAGCCTGCGAACTGCTTGGCCGGGCCGCTTTGCAGCAGCGCGAACCGGAACTGCGGGCGGGACTGGAAGGCGGACTGCTGATCAAGGGCGACGGCATTCTCTACGCGCCCGCCGCCGCCCGCTGGATGCTCGATCACGACAACATTCGCCAGCAGCGTGCCGAGGTCAGCGAAGTGGACGGCCACCGCGTGCGACTCAGTGACGGTCATTGGCTGAGCGCCGAAGCGGTGGTGCTCGCCAACGGCATCCAGGCCACCGAGTTGTGCCCGGAACTGCCGATCGAACCCAAGAAAGGCCACCTGTTGATCACCGATCGTTACCCCGCCACTGTCACCCACACCCTGGTCGAACTGGGTTATGTCACCAGCGCCCACAACGCCAGCGGGCCATCGGTGGCCTGCAACATCCAGCCGCGCCCGACCGGACAACTGTTCATTGGCGCCTCTCGGCAATTCGGCAACATCGATCCGCAGGTCGAGGGCTGGATGCTGGCGAAAATGCTCAAGCGCGCCGTTGATTACATGCCGGGCCTGGCACACCTCAACGGCATCCGCGCCTGGACCGGTTTTCGCGCGGCGAGCCCCGACGGCCTGCCGCTGGTGGGCCAGCATCCGCAACGCAAGGGCTTGTGGCTGGCGGTGGGTCACGAAGGACTCGGCGTCACCACCGCGCCGGCGACGGCCGACCTGCTGGTCGCGCAACTGTTCAACGAAACCGCGCCGCTGGCCGCACAACCGTATCTGCCGCAACGTTTCCTGGGAGAACCTGCCCATGCCTGAAGCCCTGAACCTCGCCACGGTGGGTTGCTCCAGGCTCTATCTGGCTGAAGGGTAAGAGACCATGCTTGAACTCTGCATTGATGGACGCAAACTCTCGATCGCTGAAGGCTCCACCGTCGCCGCGGCTTTGGCCTTGGGCTCCGACGGCTGCAGCCGAACCTCGGTGACCGGCCAGCGACGCGCGCCCTTGTGCGGCATGGGCATCTGCCAGGAATGCCGGGTGCTGATCGACAGTCGCCGGCGCCTGGCCTGCCAGACGCTGTGCCGAGATGGCATGCAAGTGGACACCCGGGCATGAATGAATCCACTGACATTCTGATCATCGGTGCCGGTCCTGCCGGAATGGCGGCGGCGCTGGCGGCGTCCAGCAGCGGCGCGCGCATTGTGCTGCTCGACGACAACCCGGTCCCTGGCGGACAGATCTGGCGCGACGGCCCCCAGGCCAACCTGCCCAAGGAGGCACGACGCTTGCGGGAACGTGTGCGCGCTTGCACCAATGTGTCCTGGCGCATGGGCGCCCGAGTGGTCGCCAGCGCCGCCGATAAAACCCTGCTGGTAGAAGATGCCGAGCAGGGTTGGCTGATCGCTTATGACCGCTTGATCCTGTGCACCGGAGCCCGTGAACTGCTGCTGCCCTTCCCTGGCTGGACGCTGCCCGGTGTCACCGGCGCCGGCGGCTTGCAGGCGTTGATCAAGGGCGGCCTGCCAGTGCGTGGCGAACGCTTGGTGATCGCCGGCAGCGGGCCGCTGTTGCTCGCCAGTGCGGCCACGGCGAAACATCACGGGGCGCAACTGCTGCGAGTCGCCGAGCAAGCCAACCGCGCCGCCGTGGCGGGTTTCGCCGCGAATCTGCCGCGCTGGCCGGGCAAATTGTTGCAGGCGTTCAGCCTGTTTGATGCGCACTACCGCACCGGTACCCACGTGTTGGAGGCCTTGGGGAAGGACAGACTCGAAGGCGTGCGGCTGCTGCAACACGGCAAAACCGTTGAACTGGCCTGCGACCGGTTGGCCTGTGGCTTCGGCCTTATTCCCAATACCCAGCTGGGCCAGGCTTTGAACTGCGGCCTTGACGGACAAGCGCTTGCGGTCGATGCCTGGCAAGCCACCACTCGCATTGATCATTACGCCGCAGGTGAATGCACCGGTTTCGGCGGCAGCGAACTGGCCCTGGTGGAGGGCGCCATCGCTGGCCACGCCGCTGTCGGCGATACCCTGGCCGCCGAGCGCCTGTGGCCTGGTCGTGCACGCTGGCAAGGTTTTGCCCGGGCCTTGAACACTGCCTTTGCCCTTGATACCCATTTGAAAAACCTGCCCCAACGCGACACCTTGGTATGCCGTTGTGAAGACGTGGTCTATGGTGAGCTGCGCGATTTTGAGAACTGGCGTGAGGCGAAACTGGCGAGTCGTTGCGGCATGGGGGCGTGTCAGGGCCGGGTCTGCGGTGCGGCGCTGGAGCATCTGCTTGGCTGGACGGCGCCTGCCCCTCGCCCGCCTTTCAGTCCGGCGCGGATAGAAACGTTGCTGAGGTTGGAAGATCTCCCGTTCAATTGAGAACGCCCTTGTGCTTGAAAAAAAAGAATTCCACGCCCGTGCCAAGGTCTGTAGAGCATCAACGGCAAGAGGAAGAAATGCGTGGATTATCTGGGATGGGTCCAATGGCCCGCGATGGCGGTAACGGTATTGGCCGCGTGGCTGATCGGCTCACGCCAACCCCGTCGGCGGGTCGCTGGGTTCAGTTGTTTTATCGTCAGTAACATTCTCTGGGTCGTATGGGGCCTGCACACCGATGCCTATGCGCTGATCGTCCTGCAGTTCTGCCTGTGTGCGATGAACCTGCGGGGCTTCAAGAAAAATACCCAGTAGCTGCGCAAGTCGCTTTGGTGGCGAGGGAGCTTGCTCCCGCTGGGTTGCGCAGCGACCCCAAGACGGTTTATTTCATCGTCTGCCCAATCACCTGCACCAGGTCAATCTGCTTGAACGGCTTGGTCAGCCGCGGCAGTTGCGTGGCGAAGCCTTCGAGGCGCTCGGCGTAGCCAGTCGCCAGGATGATCGGCAGCGTCGGCTGACGGTCGCGCAGCAGTTTCGCCAACTGCGCACCGTCCATCTGGGGCATGGCCATGTCGGTGATCACCAAGTCGATATCCGGGTTGCGCTCATACAACTCCAGCGCCTGGGGGCCCGACAGCGCGCAAAGCACCCGGTGGCCAAGGTCTTCGATCAGCAAGCGGGTGCTGGTCATCACCAGGCTGTCATCGTCGACCACCAATACCAGCAGCGCGTGGACAGGTGGCGTAGCTGTCTCTACTGCGGGCGGCTTGTCCGTGGTCGACTCATCAGCCACCGGCAACCACAGCTCGGCGGTGGTGCCTACGCCTTTTTCGCTCCTGAGGATCAGCCGCCCGCCCAATTGCTCGGCCAGACCATGCACCATGGACAATCCCAGGCCGGTGCCCTTGCCCACGCCCTTGGTAGTGAAAAAAGGATCCACGGCCGAGGCCAGCGTCATTTCGTCCATGCCATCGCCTTCGTCGGTGAGCGACAGGCAAATGTACCGCTCGTTGCCCAACGGCCTTCCTGGCCCACCGGCCTGGCTGCCCAGCCGCTCCTGCGCCTCGATCAATATCCTGCCGCCCTGGGGCATGGCATCGCGGGCATTGGTTGCCAGGTTGAGGATCGCCAGTTCGAGCTGGTTGACGTCGGCCAGCACCGGCGACAACGCCTCGGCAAATCGGGTCTGGATATGAATCGACGGGCCCATCGAGCTTTGCAGCAGGCCGCTGATGCCTTGCACCAGCGTCGCCAGCTCCACTGGTTCGGAGCTGAGCTTCTGTCGACGGGCGAACGCCAGCATGCGCTGGGTCAGGGAAACACCGCGAAGCGCCCCCTGGACGGCGTTGTCCAGCAGTTGGGTGAGTTTTGGTTCGCTGGGCATGCGCTTGCGCATGATTTCCAGGTTGCCGAGGATCACCGTCAGCAGATTGTTGAAATCGTGGGCGATGCCGCCGGTGAGCTGGCCGATCGCTTGCAGTTTCTGCGCTTGAAACAGTGCCTCGCGAGCCTGCTCCAAGGCCTGTTGCGCCTGCGTGGCATCGGTAATGTCGCGGGTGATCTTGGCAAATCCAAGGAGTGTGCCGGTATCGCTGCGAATCGCATCGATAACCACATGAGCCATGAAGCGCGTGCCGTCCCTGCGCACGCGCCACCCCTTCTTTTCAAAACGGCCGACGCTGGCGGCTATGCTCAAGGCCCGCTGTGGCTCCCCGGCCTCCCGGTCTTCGGGGGTGTAGAACATCGAGAAGTGCTGGCCGATCGCTTGGGCCGGCAGGTAGCCCTTGATCCGCTGCGCACCCTGGTTCCAGTTGGTCACCTGCCCGTCCGGGTCAAGCATGTAGATGGCGTAGTCGGTGACGCTCTGCACCAGCAGCCGGAACTGTTGCTCGCTTTGCTTGAGGGTTTCCTCGGCCATCTTGCGATCGGTCAGGTCCCGGGTGATCTTGGCGAAGCCGAGCAGCTCGCCGCTCTGGCTGTCGATGATCGGGTCGATGACCACATGGGACCAGAACAGCGTGCCGTCCTTGCGCACCCGCCAGCCTTCGCCTTCGAAACGCCCCTCGCGCACGGCCGTATCGAGGGCCAATTGCGGCAGCCCGGCGGCACGGTCCTGATCGGTGTAGAACCGGGAAAAGTGCTGGCCAAGGATCTCGGATTCCTCGTAGCCCTTGAAGCGTCGAGCGCCAGAATTCCAGCTGGTGATGATGCCGGACGGGTCGGTCATGTAAATGGCGTAGTCGACCACGGCATCGATAAGCAGCCGAAAGCGCTGTTCTTCGTTGATGCGGTTAGTCTTTGGGTTGTTCTCAAGCATGTTGGCCGAGGGATCAGGGGGATTTGTGCGGAGTATGGAACAACTGCAGCCCGAGTAAAAACCTGATTTATGTGGGGCTATAGAATACTTGTGGGAGCGAGCTTGCTCGCGATCGCGGTGGATCAGTCTATGAAGATGCAACCTGTTCCGACGCCATCGCGAGCAAGCTCGCTCCCACATTGGATTGGGGTTGCTCCTGCCTGACGGTCCACCACTGCGGCAATAATCGCTGCACCTTGGCCTCGCCAAAGCGGTCGTCGATCAGCATCACCACTCCGCGATCCTGCTGGGTGCGGATGACCCGGCCAGCGGCCTGCACGACTTTTTGCAGGCCGGGATACAGGTAGGTGTAGTCATAGCCGTCGCCAAAGATCGTCGCCATGCGCTGCTTGATCTGTTCATTGACCGGGTTGAACTGCGCCAGCCCGAGGGTGGCGATGAACGCTCCGATCAGCCGCGAGCCCGGCAGGTCGATGCCCTCGCCGAACGCGCCGCCCAGCACCGCGAAGCCAATGCCCTGGCTGTGCTCCATGAAGCGTTCGAGGAACGCCTGCCGCGGCGCCTCGCCCATGCCGCGCGATTGCGTCCAGGTCGCAATGTGCGGATGTCGCTCGGCCAACAACCCGGCCACCTGCTGCAAGTAATCGAAGCTGCTGAAGAACGCCAGGTAGTTGCCGGGACGCTCGGCGAACTGGCGAGCCATCAGCGCGACGATCGGTTCAAGGGAGCCCTGGCGATGGGCGAAGCGAGTGGAGATCCGGCTGACCACCTGAACATCCAGCTGCTCGGCCTGGAACGGCGACTCGACATCGATCCATACCGTGTCCGCGGGTGTGCCCAGCAAATCGGCGTAATAGCGCCGCGGGCTCAGCGTCGCGGAGAAGAGTACGCTGCTGCGCGACGCGGTGAACCTGGGTCGCAGGAAACCGGCCGCGGCACCACGTTGCGCAGGCACAGCGTCGACAGGCTGCGCTGGCGGCTGGATTCGCGCTTGTGAATATCGAACAGGAAATGCTCATCAAATGCCTCCGCCACGCGACCGAACTGCAACGCATCGAAATAAAACGCTTGCAGCTGACTGTCCAGTCCTTGGGGATGGTCATTGAGGTAGTCGCCGATGGCGCTGGTGCACGTTCCCAAGGCCTGAAGCAGTTTCTCCGGTGGTTTTCCATACGCCTGGTAGGCGGCAATTTGCGGCTCGTGCGAGGCGTTCCACTGACGGCTGACCTTGCGCAATGCTTTCTTCAAAGGCTCCGGCGCCGTTTTCAGCACCGTCGCCAGCGCAAGCTGGTCGAGGCTCGCGCTGTACATCTGGCGCCCTCGCTCCACCAGGTTGTGGGCTTCGTCCACCAGGGTCGCGACCGTCCAGCCATTGGCCTGGGCGAGGCCGAAGAGCAAGGCGCTGAAATCGAAGTAGTAGTTGTAGTCCGCCACCACCACATCGGCCCAACGGGCCATTTCCTGGCTCAGGTAGTACGGACAGACTTCGTGGTTCAGGGCGATATCGCGCAACGCCGCCTGGTCGAGCAGCGTGACCTGGCTCGCCGCTGCCCGGGCCTGCGGCAGGCGATTATAGAACCCACGGGCCAGCGGGCATGATTCGCCGTGGCAGGCTTTGTCCGGATGCTCGCAGGCCTTGTCCCGGGCGATCATTTCCAATACCCGCAGCGGCATTGCCGGGGCGTTGTTGGTGATCAGCCGGGCCGCATCCAGGGCCAGCCTGCGGCCGGGGGTTTTCGCCGTGAGAAAGAACACCTTGTCCAGACGCTGCGGCGCCAAGGCCTTGAGCATGGGGAACAAGGTGCCGACGGTCTTGCCGATGCCGGTGGGCGCCTGGGCCATCAGGCAGCGCCCGGTGCTGATCGCCTTGAACACCGATTCGGCCAGGTGACGTTGCCCCGGCCGGAAGCCGGCGTGGGGAAACGCCAGCGCCTGGGCGCCCAGGTTGCGCGCCTGGCGATGGCGCATTTCCTGTTCGGCCCACGCCAGGAACCGTGCGCACTGCTGCTCGAAGAACGCCTGGAGCTGCGAGGCTTCGTAGCTTTGGGTCAGGCAGGTTTCCTTTTCACTGACGATGTCGAAGTAGACCAAGGCAACGTCAATGCTTGGCAATTGCAATTTGTCGCACAGCAGCCAGCCATAGATTTTCGCCTGGGCCCAATGCAACTGGCGGTGGTTGTCCGGTTGCTTGCTCAGGTCGCCCCGATAGGTCTTCACTTCCTCCAGGCGATTGCGGGCCGGGTCGTAGCCGTCGGCCCGCCCCTTGACTTTCAAGGTCTGGTAGACGCCTTCCAGGCTGACTTCGGCCTGATAGCCCTCCTGGCGCCGCGCTGCCACTGTACGGTGGCCGACGATACCTTCCAGGGCGGTGGGTGACGGCGTGAAACGCAAGTCAAGATCGCCGACCTTGGCGGTGAACTCGCATAACGCCCGCACGGCAATGCTGTAGCCCGGCATCTCGGTCACGCGCCCTGCTCCGCCCATTGCACATAACAGACGGCAACGGGCATCCGGTGTTCGTGGCAGAACTCCAGCCAGCGCAGTTGGTTGTCCTGCAGGCGATCGCCGGGGCCTTTGACTTCGATCATGCGGTAGGTCTTGTGCTGCGGCCAGAACTGGATCAGGTCGGGCATGCCGGCGCGGTTGGCCTTGATGTCCAGCAGCAGACGGCCGAACCAGTGCTTGAGGTGTTCGGCCGGCAGACAGTCGAGCGCCTGGTCCAGCAGGTCTTCGGACAGTGCGCCCCAGAACACGAACGGTGACTGCACGCCCCATTTTTCCGCGTAACGTCGACGGATGGTCTGCCGATAGCGCCCGTCGTCCAACTCGGCGAAGCACGCCGCGAACAGTTCGGCGCGACGGTCATGGAAATCTTCGTTCAGCAAGTCCACCGGCCCGCGCTGGAACGGGTGGAAAAAAGCCCCCGGCAGCGGCGCGAAAATTGCCGGCCAGCACAACAGGCCGAACAGCGAGTTGACCAGGCTGTTCTCCACGTAATGCACCGGGGCGGCTTCGTCATGCAGATGAGCCTGGACGTAATATTCCACCGATAACGTCGGGTCGACACGCGGCAGATGCAAATCCAGTCGTTCGACCTCCCTGGCCACGGCACGGGCCACCGGCGGCCCGCCCAGTTTGCGCCGCAGTCGGGGCAAGATCCGCAGCAAGGCCTGGCGCTCGGCAGCGCTTTGTGGCGCCTGGGCCGCGGCTTCACCCAGTTCGAGGGCCAGGGCATATTCGCCGATGCGCTCCAGCACGCGGATCATTCGCAGTCGCGCGCCGGGGTAGGTACAACCGCGATAAAGACTCAGGGCCTGGGCAAAATCACCGATGCGTTCGCAATGCTGGCCGAGCTGAAACAACAGCTTGCCCCGGCGCCGCTCAAGCCAGGGATTGTCCAGCTCCAGGGCATGGACCCGGGCGATGATCGGTTCGAGCGGTTCGCTGGCGTCGAAGCGTTGCTGGCATTCATGCAAGAAGACACAGGCATCGATGTCCTCGCGGCTGCGCAGCCCCCGGGACTCGGCGCTGAACTCAACGGCTTCATAGACAAAGATGCCCAGGTCCGCCAGCACGAACTCCGACCAGTCCTGATAGAGATTGCCGAAGAACATCAACCGCAAGCGGTCGCACAGCCCCATCACCGTGAGGCTGTACAGCCGCTCTTCGAGTTGCGGGCACCAGGCGCGGAACGGCTGCGGCTGGCCGTCCTGATCACTCAGGGCCTGCAGCCATTCGGATTTGCGTGCCTTGGGTTGCCCGATCAGATGCCCCAGGCACAGAAGTATTTCCGGCTTGAGCAGCACCTCGAACAGTTCGACAGGGCTCAGGCACGCCTGCTCTTCGACCCAGCCCAGCGCCAACAACGGCGCCACGGCGTCGGCGATGTCGCCAATTTCCGCGTAGCGCAGTTTGGTGTGACGAAAGTGCAGGCCCTTGCGCATCACCATCCGCACCAGCAAGCCTTGGGCCGGACGCGGCAAAGCGATGAAATCATCGATAAACCGCTGCTCTTCGACACTCAATACGTCGGCATAACGTTGCGTCAACCAGGCGAGGACCCGCTGGAAGTTGTTCAGGTAATAAAAGGGGTCGTCAAGGGGATTGGCTGTCACGGAAAAAAGCGCCACGCATGCTGAAACACTGGTTATGCGTACAGATATCAGCTACTCGCGGCCCAGGCAACTGCAAAAGATGAGCGGTCGCCTATATTTAAAGGAGAAATCCTTCCCAGTGCGATGAACTTTCCTACAACAAGCGAGACCAATGGCGGTTAACTCAGTGATGGCCCGGTCGAATCAGCCGGGCTGCGTCCTTTCGAAAGAGGTTATGGATATGAACATCAGGTTTCTGGGCCTGCCCTTGGCCGTCACCGCGCTGCTGGCGTTGGCCGGCTGCGCCTCGCCGACCGTGGTGACCTTGCAGAACGGTACCCAGTATTTGACCGAGGACACGCCGAACACCCGCACCGCCGATGGCTTCTACGAATTCGAGGACATTTCTGGCCGCAAAGTCCGGGTCCGCGCCGATGAAGTGGCGACGATTCGCAAGGAAGACTGAACCAACCTCACCTCTGCGCGAAAGGGCCAACAGTCAGTTGATCGGCGCAAACTCGATTCCTACGCTGATGGCTGGCCCGAGAGCGCTCTCGCCGCAACCATCCCATCCGCTCTTTCGCTGTCGAGCCTCGTCCCGCAAGCGCAGGCAGCGCGCCCGTTCCTGTTGAAGGGCACGGTCGATGCTGATATTGCCAGTCACCGGCGGCGTGACTGCCTCCTCCAGGTTCAGTGTCGCCCAGGGTCTGTGTGCCGATATTTCAAACCGCGTTTTTCCTGGAAAGGGTTCTACAGGTTCGCCCGTCCGGGCGGCGGGCAACTGTTCCGAGGTGATGCCGTAACGGTTGAGAATCGAATGCTCCGGCAGCTCCGCCATCACGCTGTCGCATACCAATACACAGATGGCGGCTGCGATAACGCTGTGTTTATTATTCACCACGCTATATCTCCTTTAAACGCGGTTCGAACTGACCCGCGCAGACCTCCCTCATGCAACCTCTAAGCCAGCGATGCACCGGATCGGCATCCATACGCGGGTGCCAGAGCATGGCGATAGTGAACCCGGGCAGCGCAAACGGCAGCGCGAAACTGTGCATGCCGTGGCGCAAGCGGCTGGTGTAGCGCTCCGGCACGCTGGCGATGAGGTCGCTGGACCGGGCGAGCCCCAGCGCAGCGGAAAAACCCGAGACGCTGGTGACGATTTCACGGGACAGGCCCAATGCCCCCAACGCCTGCTCCATCGGTCCATGATCGAGGTCGTGCAGGGACACGCCGATGTGCGCGCCCATCGCATAGTCGGCAGCGCTCACCTCGATCTGGCCCAGCGGATGCCCCGGGCGGACCACGCCGATGAGGCGGTCTCGAAACAATGCCTGCGTGCGCAACTCCGGACGGGTGTGCTCATCCACCACGGCGGTTTCCAGATCCACACTGCCCTCGCGCAGCGCGGTGCTGTCCTTATCAGCCTTGTCGACAAAACACAGCCGAACCCCTGGCGCCTGCTCGCTGACTCGGGCAATCAGCTCCAGCGCGAAATTCTCCACGAAGCCTTGCCGAGTGCGCAGCGTGAAGGTTCGGTTCACCCGTCGCAGATCCGGCGCCTGCTCCGGGCGCAGCGCGGCCTGGGCATCCTGGACCAGTTGACTGACCTGCTCGCGCAACGCCAGCGCGCGCGGAGTCGGCACCAGACCCCGCCCGGCCCGCACCAGCAACGGGTCGCCGGTGGCCTGGCGCAACCGCGCCAATGCCCGGCTCATGGCCGAAGGACTGAGGCGCAGCCGCCGCGCCGCGCCAGCCACGCTGCCTTCGGACAGCAGCGCATCCAGGGTGAGAAGCAAATTCAAATCGGGTGCGGACATTGACGGGACTCGAGCACAGGTGGCGTTGTGTGCAGCTATAACATGCAACTGCTGCGTCTTCCGCCATGTTATGCCTCGGCGTACCGTTCTGACAGCTGCGCCGAAGGAGCCGCAGACAGAGAGGACACGATGAAACCAGCTATTGCAGAACCCCTGTCGACAATCGCCGACAATCCACCGCAGCGCAGCGCACATGGGGCCCTGGCCAGCCTTGCACTGGCAACGCTGCTCGCCTCCCTGGGCGCCAGCGTCGCCAGCGTCGGCTTACCGGTGCTGGCCCAGGCATTCGATGCCTCCTTCCAACTGGTCCAGTGGGTGGTCCTCGCCTATCTGCTGGCGATCACCACGCTGATCGTCAGCCTCGGACGCTTGGGCGACCTGATCGGGCGTCGCAAGCTCCTGCTGGCTGGCATCGCGCTGTTCACGCTGGCTTCGGCCCTGTGTGGCCTGGCGCCGTCGTTGTGGCTGCTGATCGCTGCCAGGGCCCTGCAAGGCGTGGGCGCGGCCATCATGATGACATTGACCCTGGCCCTCGTCGGCGAAACGGTCGACAAAGCCAGGACCGGCAGCGCCATGGGCCTGCTCGCCACGCTGTCAGCGGTCGGCACCGCCCTCGGGCCCTCCCTCGGTGGCGTCTTGATCAGCGGGTTCGGCTGGCAGGCGTTGTTTCTGGTCAACGTTCCTCTCGGGTTACTGACGCTGTCGCTGGCCTGGCGCTTTTTGCCTGCCGGATACCCGGCGCAAAAGACCGGGCGCGTGGGCTTCGATGGCCTGGGCACGCTCCTGCTCGCTTTCACACTGGGCGCTTATGCCCTGGCCATGACACTCGGACGTGGGAGCTTTGGCGCACTGAATATCGGCCTGTTGCTGGCGGCGGTCCTGAGCGGCGGATGGTTCGTCCGGACGCAGAAACGACTCGCGTCGCCACTGATCCCGCTGCCGATGTTTCGCGACCGCCTGCTCGTCTCGGGCCTGGCTACAAGCGCGCTGGTCGCCGCGATCATGATGGCGACGCTGCTGGTCGGCCCGTTCTATCTCGCCATCGCCCTCGGGTTGCCTCCGACAACGGTGGGCCTGGTGTTGGCTGCGGGGCCGTGCGTCGCCGCTTTCGCCGGCATGCCCGCCGGGCGGCTGGCGGACCGTTTCGGCGTGCGCCTGATGCGTCTTGCCGGACTGGCGACCCTGATGCTCGGTTGTCTACTGCTGTCGCTGGTTCCTCCCGCCTTGGGCATAGCCGGTTATGCCGTGGCCATTGTGGTCACGACACTTGGCTATGCGATGTTCCAGACGGCCAACAATACATCGGTCATGGCTGAGCTCCCCGCCCATCAGCGGGGGGCCATCGCCGGCTTGCTCAACTTGTCGCGCAACCTGGGATTCCTTACTGGCGCATCGCTGCTCGGTGCAGTCTTCGCCAGCGCTTTGCCGACGAACGGTATTGGCGCTACAACACCCGAGACTGCGGCCCACGGCTTGCACGTCACCTTCGCCATTGCCTTCGCAATGGCGGGCCTGGCACTGCTGATTGCGCTGAAATACCGCGATCCAGAGCCGTCGCCCGAACGGCAGTAAACCTCACGCAACCGATGGTGGCATTCTGAACATTCCCGGTTAAGTCATGATCCAGATCAAAAAAACTGAACCAATCGCCAAACGGACTGAAAAAATCCACATCAGCTTCATTTTCCGGTGCTATTTTAATTCTCACTGGTAGGGCCATGATGGCTCTTCCTTCCTGACATGAGCAAACGGAAGCGCTTGATGAAGAAGGCGGGCTACAGATGAATAAAGGATCTTTCAGCAAGGTTACGTTCCCCAACGCCTGCCAATTGATGCGCTGGCATTTCCATCCCATGGGCTTCGAGGCCAGCATGGATGCGCCGGGCAGCATGGTTGCCCGGTTGTTCGACCGTGCCAGCGGCGAAACCATGATCGCGATCGCGGGCATTCCCTGCGCCACCGTGATGAACGCGCCCGATGTGGAGCGAATCATCGAAGCGGTGGAAGCCGAGCTTGAAGCTTTCGTGCCGCCGGTTGGCTTGCGACGATTCGCTTCCTGAACAAAAAAAGCCCACGTTAACGTGGGCTTTTTTGTGGCTATCGACTGTGGCACGTATCAGCCACGCGCACGGCGATGGTCGAGGAAGAATGGCTTGCCCGCCGCGACACGGTCCGAAGCTCTGGGCGCGTTGGCGGCTTGACTGTCCTGGCTGTCGACATACCAATAGCAGTGCTGCATCGCCCGCGTGATCCCCACGTATGCCAGGCGCAGAATCTCATCTTTCTGCGCCGTGTCGTACGGTTCGGTGTCGCCGTCCTGGCCCAGCCCAGCCATCCGGTAGACCTGGTTCTTGTACGGCGAACTGGTCAGATGCTGGCAGTCACCCAGCAGGAATACCGCATCCGCCTCAAGGCCTTTCGCGCTGTGATAAGTCATTTGCCTGAAGCGCCTCATTGGCACCGGCAAGCTAGAATCAACATTAACTATTGGCTGAATATGCTTTTCTAACAATGACTTATCGCTACTTCTTCGATACAGCATCAAGATCGAGTCACCCTTCCGGTAATGCTCATCAAGCCGCCGCGCCAACCCTTCATCATCCCGATCCAGCACGTTGACCGGACTTGGCGTTCGTGACACGCCGCTGGCCTTGGCTTTTTTGCCAGGCATGGCCGCCGCCGCGCGCACGACGTGCTCGGCGGCGTCGATGATGTATTGATGGCTGCGGTAGTTTTCGGTGAGCATCACCCGGGTGCTGGCCGGGGACGGGAACTGCTTGTTGAAGGCCATGAAGAAAGTCGGCGAACTGCCGCGCCAGCCATAGATCGATTGCCAGTCGTCACCCACGCACAACAGCGAAGAACGCTGGGCGGCGCGCCCCACGTGCAGGGCGGCACCGCGCCTGCGCACTTCGCGCAGGCTCGCCCGGAGCCAGGAGACAATCTGCGGCGAAACATCCTGGAACTCGTCGATCATCAAGTGGGCCATCGGCCGCAACAGCGCGTCATCGAGCAGCTTGAAGTTTTCCTCTGAATGCTCGCTGAACAGCGCAAACATGCGGTTGTAGGTCATGACCGGCGGCGATTGGTCGAGCAGATGATCCTCGAAAGCGCGCCAGAAGCGGCTCAATGCCTCGAAGAAATACCGATCGGGATCGTCATGAGAGAAACTCATCTGGCCCACGGCATCAGGGACATCCAGGCCAAGATTCTCGATGAAGCCTGCCGCCGCGACAAAACAGTCCAGCAAAGGGGCGGAACCCAGCTCTCCCTTGACCTTGTAATCGAACCCCGGACCGGCACTGGCGTCCCCGGCCAACGAGGCCAATACGCGCCTGGATTCTTCATAACTATCAATCCATATCAATGGCTTACGACAGAAAGCTTGAAACAGGGTTCGCTTTACAGCCCATTCCGCGCGCAGGCTCAGCTTGGCGCCGGGCCGGCTGAGTTGAGGATTTTCGCGTGGATCGAAACCCAGCATTACCCAGGCGTCCAACGACGGCACGTAACCGTGGCAATGAAATCTGGAACCATTGACTTCGAAGGCCTGGCGTTTCGGCTCGATCCCCTTGATCGGCCAGGCGCCCGCCTTGAACCAGAGATCCTCGATCGCGTCGCACAGTGCTTCGTCGCGCTGGGCCGCCAGTTCAGTCACGGCTATCCGCTTCTGCACATCCGGGTGATCGCGCTCCAGCGTCTTGAGCTGCAAGGCGTGCCGGGAAAGCGGCTTGATCAGCTCGCGGAAACGCTCGTCACGCTTGTAGAGGCTGTGATAACAGGCGTTGAGGTGTTGGCGCTGAACCTCGTTGATGCGCAAGTCGAATGGGCTGGCCAAGGCGCCATCGTCATTTGGCCCGGCGCGAAGGCTCAGCGCCTCGAAGGCCTGGAGCCGTTCGAATCCAGGCAGGCTGCGCACCATGGGCAGGATTCGTGAGTGGAACGTGCGCACCAGCTCGCGTGCCTGCGCCAGGCTGATCGTACGCCCCCAAAGCGCAAACATGTCGATGAGCTTCTGCATGAAGTCCTTGCGCGATTCGCGGGTAAACGTGACCACGGTCATCGAATCCAGCTCGAACCCCAGGTAATGACAGAGCAGCACGATGCGCAGTACCAGCGTCGTGGACTTGCCTGCGCCTGCGCCCGCGACGACCGACGTCGCCGGGGTGTCGCTGAAAATCATCTTCCACTGCGCGCTGCTGGGTTGCGCATGCGCCGGTAGCAGGCGCGCGACGTCGGCCTTGATGCGTTTCTTCAGTTCGGCGGTAAGCGGCAGACGCCAGTCATCGAACAATAGATCGTCGACTTTGGGCCCCGGGTGCTCGGTGCTGCGCGAATCCCTGATCAGCAGGACCTGACGCCCCTCTTCCAGGCCTTCGGCCTTGCCTTCCTTGAAACCATAATCAAAACCCGCGGTGTGCCCGCTACGAAAGCCATCGGCCTGGCCATGCAGCCAGGACGCCCGATGCTGGGCGCGCAGGCGCGTCAGGCCATGGCCAAAGAAACGCGCTGCCAGGCGCTTGAGCCAGGGCATCTGGGCCAGTGGCAGGAGTTCGGGAGGAAGATCGGGAGTGTGTTGCGACACGCTGAAGGACTCCGGTGTTCAGAACCATGAGGGCTATGGTGTCTGGATTTGCAGCCGGATTCCAGCCAAAAGCTTTGCTGTCAGCTATTTAGACGATGAAATGAAAGTGATATGGCAGGTTGGCATTGCGGCATTTCAGAGGGCTGGCCCCTTCGCGAGCAGGCTCGCTCCCACGGTAATTTGACTGTGGGAGCGAGCCTGCTCGCGAAAAGGACGCGATCACTGCCCGGAAATTGCGCCATCCACGAGCGCCTGGGCCTCGACCACCAGCTGTTTCAGGTGCTCGTCGCCAACGAAGCTTTCGGCGTAGATCTTGTAGATGTCCTCGGTGCCGGACGGACGCGCGGCAAACCAGCCATTTTCGGTCATGACCTTCAGGCCTCCGATGGCCTGATCGTTACCCGGGGCGTGGCTGAGGATGCTCTGGATCGTTTCGCCCGCCAGCTCAGTGGACTGGACCTGATCCGGCGACAGCTTGCTCAGCAGCGCTTTCTGCTGCGGGCTGGCCTTGGCATCGACACGCACCGAGAACGGCTCGCCCAGCTCGTCGGTCAAGGCGCGATAGGCCTGGCTTGGGTCGCGACCGGTGCGAGCCGTCATTTCAGCGGCCAACAAGGCCGGGATCAGCCCGTCCTTGTCGGTGCTCCATACGCCGCCATCCTTGCGCAGGAACGAGGCACCGGCGCTTTCTTCGCCGCCAAAGCCAAGGGAACCATCGAACAGACCGTCGGCGAACCACTTGAAGCCCACCGGTACCTCATAGAGGCGGCGGCCCAGGCGCTTGGCCACGCGGTCGATCAGGCCGCTGCTGACCACGGTCTTGCCGACCGCCGCATCGGCACGCCATTGCGGCCGGTTCTGGAACAGATAATCGATGGAAACCGCCAGGTAATTGTTCGGCGCCAGCAAGCCGCCACTCGGCGTCACGATGCCGTGGCGGTCATGGTCCGGGTCGCAGGCGAAGGCCACGTCGAAGCGCTCCTTCAAACCGATCAACCCTTGCATGGCGTGGCTGGAGGATGGGTCCATGCGGATCTGCCCGTCCCAATCGACCGTCATGAAGCGGAAGGTGGAATCCACCTGGGTGTTGACCACTTCCAGGTCCAGTCGATAGTGCTCGGCGATGGCGGGCCAGTAGCGCACGCCAGCGCCGCCCAGCGGGTCTACGCCCAGGCGCAGCCCTGCACCACGAATCGCATCGAAATCGATGACGTTGCCGAGGTCTGCCACGTAGGTATTGAGGAAATCGTGACGGTGAGTGGTTTCGGCCTTGAGCGCCTGTTCGTAGCTGATGCGCTTGACGCCGGCCAACTGGTTGGCCAACAGCTCGTTGGCCTTGGCTTCAATCCATTTGGTGATATGGGTATCGGCCGGACCGCCATTGGTGGGGTTGTATTTGTAGCCGCCACTTTGCGGCGGATTGTGCGACGGCGTAATGACGATGCCGTCAGCCAGCCCAGTGGTACGGCCACGGTTGTAGCACAGGATGGCGTGGGAAATCGCTGGCGTCGGGGTGTACTCGTCACCCTCGGCGATCATCACGGTCACGCCATTGGCGGCCAGCACTTCCAGCGCGCTGGCTCCCGCCGGAGTCGACAGTGCATGAGTGTCGATACCGACAAACAGCGGTCCGTCGATGCCCTGGGCTTCACGGTACAGGCAGATCGCCTGACTGATGGCCAGTACGTGCCATTCGTTGAACCCAAGATCGAACGAACTGCCACGGTGCCCGGAAGTGCCGAACGCGACGCGCTGGGTCGCAATCGAGGCGTCGGGCCGGCCGGTGTAATACGCCGTCACCAGTCGCGGGATATCGATCAACAACTCTGCCGGCGCCGGCTTGCCCGCAAATGGACTGACTGTCATGCAAAACCTCGGAATGGAGTGGCTCGGAAAAATGAAGGCAGTTTACTGACAGTTCGACCATCACGCGACGGGTTCGATCCATCGCCCCGCGATCAGGATTGTTCGAGCCTCAGGGCCTCGGCCAGTGCGCAGAAGGCCGCTTCCCGGCCGCCCACGCCGTCGTACGCATGAGCCAACCGAAAATGCTGGTCATATAGTCCCTGGGTGCTGAACAGCTCGCCCGGCGCGATGACGATTCGCCGGGCGAGCAGCCGTTGGAAAACCCGCCGCAGATCGACCTGGCGTGAAGAACGTACCCAGATTGTTGCGCCGCCCTCGGGCTCCTCCCATTGCAGGCAGTCTCCGACTCGCTCGCGCAACAGTTGCGTTGCCGACGCGGCGCTTTCGCGCAGCAGGCGCCGCAATACCAGTAGATGCTGGTCGATCCGGCCATTGTTGTATAACCGCGCAATCGCTTTCTGGCGAATCGGCGAAAGACGAAATGCGCGCAACAGGAAATGACGCTGCAACATCAGCGTCAGCTGGCGCGCCAGCACATAACCGTAGGGCGCCTCGGGCCCTATGGTTGTCTCGAAGGTGGAATACACGATCAGCCGGTCCGGGTCGAGCCACTCTCGAAAAGGCGACGCGCCGGGCTCGAATACCAGCTCCGTATGGCTGTCGTTCTCCAGTACCCATGTGCCGTACTGTTCCAGCAGACGCGCCAGTGCACGCCGGTCGGCTGCACTTTTCAACCTGCCCCTGGGCATGCTCAACACCGAAGACACCACCATCAGGCATACCGTCTCAGTCGCCAGCAACCGCTCCAATTGCTCGATATCGATTTCCCCCTCGGCCAGCAAGGGCAGCTCGATGACGCGGATATCGGCCGCTTGCAACAAACGCAGGACGGTCCATTCGCAGGGCGACTCCACCAGCACCGTGTTGCCCTTGAGTGCCAGCACCGCAATCAGGATTTCCAGAACGCCACGCAAGTCAGCGCCGATATAGACGTCATCGGCACTCCAGCATCGCGACGGTGAAGAGGTGTAGCGTGCCGCCAGTGCGGTACGCAATTCCTGCTCTCCCCAAGGCTGCAGGGGATGTTGTGAAGCGCGCGGGTACTGGCGCAGGAGCTCGCGTTCAAGCAACAGAAGCGGACTGTCGAGCGGCTGCAACGAAGCCGGTTCATCACCGCTGAGCACCAGCATGCCTGGGCGACGCGCGTTGACGTACAGGGTTTCCAGCAAATCATCGCCATCGCCAAGAGTGGACACGCTGACCATCGGCAATGCGTAGTATCCAGACTTTGCAATCGAATATACCCGCCCTTCCTTTTCCAGCAGGGAATAAGCGTACTGGATGGTGGAGATGGAGACATTGAGGCGCTCGGCCAACTGCCGCAATGACGGCAGACGCACCCGAGCATCAGCGCCCAGCTCATTGATCAGGTTCGTCAGGTATCGATAAACCGCCTGGTAGGTGAAGTCTGTTTCACGGAGGCCCTTCATGAGACCGGTCCACCGAACCGAACCTTCACCAACCGGGCCTGGGCGATCACGACAAAATACCTCAAACCCCGTCCCTCAGCGCCGCGCTGCACGTTCGCCGGGATCATCGGCCCCCTGCCCGCCCTGGTCCGTATCAGCGCCCTCCATGGCCGTTTGCGGGTCCGCCCGGATGATCTCCGGCTCCGGCGTGGTGATTCGGGCCCGGTACAACTTGCAGAGCATCGCAACGGGCAGGCCACTGACATCGACCATCCAATGCGCCACCTGATCCGTGACCGGACCGCCCCGCAAGGCCCTGTGCAGATCGGGCATGCCCACCAGCATGCCGGGATGACAGCACCGCAGGAAATGCTCCAGGCCGGCGCCCTTTTCAACGAAGGGCGCAAACAGCATGCACACCAGTTGCGTTTCGTTCAGATTCAGATTTTTTTCCGTTTCCAGGGCGATCACGGCTCGACGCTCGGGAATCTCCGACGGTGCACCCAACAGCCCCTGGACCTGCTGGCAGACGGGCTCCGGCATACGCTTGCGGTGCATGACCATGATCATGCGTTGCACGTAATCGGTGTAGCCAGCCGCATAGCCGCGTTCCTGCTGATGACAGGCCCGCAAGCCACATAGGTGGGCCGAGAGGTACGGACTCAGGTATTCATGCTCGGGCGATGGCGCAACCAGCTCATCGGAGCTGACGCCGAGAAATTCACTGAACAACGCCCAGTTGCTTTCTTCCAGCCGCTCGGTGATCAGATCATCAATCCGGATGTGCCCGACTTGCCGGCAGGCCTCCAGACGCCTTTCGGGTTGCCAGACACCCAGGTGCTCCTGGCCATAAAAACGCCGGAACAGGTCACTGCCCAGGTAATCGAGTTGGGCGAACAGGCCGTCGAATCCACCCGCGGGTTCAAACACCAGACCGATCTTGCGGGTCGCCCGGCGCAACCCGGACAGGAACAGCTTTTGCTGGCGTGGCGTGTCGCAACTGACCCATGAATCCACGCCCGCATCCCAGCGAGCCATGTTCTTGTAGAACTCCGCCATCGCCAGGTAGCCTTCGTCGCCCACCCCCAGGAGGCTGTCGGAGGAACGCAGATGCCCGAGCATCAGCATGTCAGTGCGATTGGCCTCGCGCCCTTGCGCCGATAACGGCTTGGAGCGATCAAACGGCACCACCTCTCGATTGTCCGCCATCAGCAGCTCTACCCGTGGATCGTCGTAGAGAAACAGCGCGCTGTAGCAACAGTGGATATTCTCCAGGGTGGCCTGGGTCATCTCGCCCAGGCGTGGCGTGGCGACGCGCAGGTCGAAAGTCGTCGGATGCCGGCCAGCAATGCTCAACTGCGCGGCGCGCAGGGCCGTCAGCGCATAGAACCCCTCCCGACTGCCATTCTGGGCCACCAGCACCCGATAGGTGCCAATTCGTTCAATACCACCAGCGGCGACGATCAATCGCTGGACCAGAAGCTGCAGTGCGGTCCGTTCCGCACGGGAATAAAATTCCAACAAGCGTTGCAATACCTGTTGATATACGTAAGTCATTGCTTGTTGATGAATTGCACTCATAACCGTTTACCTGGAATTCGTTTATCGGCGTCGCACCCACACCGCCTTGATTGCTCGATACAGCAGACGGGTGGATGGCTTCGCCATTTATTAAGAGTATTGACGATACACTTTGCTTTCGCGCGATGTAATTAATCCATACAAGTACGGATCGTGACTCCCTGCTTCTCTATTTCTGCCGGAAACGCCCGCATTCATTGGACTTGGCCCAGCTAGCAAGCCGTCCTAGGAGATTTCTTACAGCGTCCCACAGACAATGGAGACAGAAAACAAGGAATATGCCGAGCCAAGATAATCTTCTTCAAGTCAGCAGGCGACCAAGAGCAAACAACACCCCGGACACTTTAAATAGGAACAAGAAAAAGCAGACGGCCGCGCAAACGAGTGTTGCGCAGCAATTCCTCCTTGAGTTCGAAAGTCAGTATTCAATTATCAAGACTTAAGTAATGATTAAAAGATACAGATTGGCGGCAAAAACCAGTTCAGTTGCTTTTTGCAAGATGCCGCCTTTCGACAGTCGGGAGTAAACGGGTCGTTGATTCGGGCGCAGCCATGCGCAGGCCTGCTGAAGGACAGCCACACAGAACGGTCAAGAAGACTGGCCAGGGCGGCCGAAAACAGCGCAAGAGTCGAAACGATGACTCTTGCGCAAGGGAGGAAATCAGGCGGGGTCGACTACCTGGAGGGCAACGCGTTCACGGCAAGGACATTCGCCCATGTACCGATGGGCCTCGACGAACTCGGAGAACGGAAACACCCGAGTCTTGAGGGGCAACAGCACGCGGTCGGCGGTCAATTGGTTGATATCACGCAACGCCCGTTGCAACGCGACCTGGTCCTGGAGAATGCCCAGCTCCGGCTTGCCGGTGAAATTGCCGATGCAGTGGACAAAGAACTGGATGTTCTTCTGGAACGCCGCGCAGGCTGGAAACGGTGTCTGGTTGCCGCCCTGCAAGCCATACAGCACCAGGCTGCCACGGGGCGCCAGGACATCGCCGAGCAGCGACATCTGCGGCCCGCCCAAGCCGTCGAACACCACATCGACGCCACGGCTGTCGGTGAGTTTGTTGATTTGCATCAACAAATCCTGCTCTTCGGTGACGATGACTTTTTCGGCGCCCAGCGACAGCAGGTATTCACGCTCTTCAGCCGTCTTGGTGGCGGCGATCACCCGCACGCCCAACGCCTTGCCAAGTTGCACGAAGGAAGGACCGGCGCAATGGCTGGCATCGGTCACCAGCGCAAACTGCCCGGGCTTGACCCGTGCCAGGTCCATGTAGGCGAAATAGGCGATCAGCAGCGGCGTGTAATGGACCGCGGCCTCGATCGGGCTGAGCACGTCGGGATAGCGGGTCAAAGCGGTGCGCGGCAGGACGATGACCTCACCGTACACCGGATAATCGTTCGGGCTCTCGGCGGGGAAGCTGGCGACTTTGTCGCCCACGGCCAAGTCATCGACCCCGTCGCCGACGGCTGTCACCACGCCGGCCATTTCATGGCCCAGGCCTGAAGGCAGGCGCGCCTGGGACGATGCCAGGTTCTGGCGCCACAGGGTGTCGTACCAACTGATGCCGATCGCTTCGACACGGACCTGCACTTCTCCTGGCGCAGGAAGAGCCGCCGCATGCTCTTCGCATTTGAGCACCTCGGCACCACCAAACTTGTGAAAACGGATCGTGCGGGACATCGCAAACCTCGTCAAAGTAACCTCTAATGCCATGAACTCTATCCGGGCTTTGTAGCCAAGACCATCAGTGGCTATTAATAGTCGACATGCCTGTCATTGATTCCGCAGCAAGAAAACTGAACCGGCCCTGTAGGACCCAGCCCTGAAAAATGCAATTAGCCGGTGCAGAGTACCAGCCTTTCCCCGTAAGATTCATGCCGGCCATTGTTCCCATATGGCCGCCCACGTCAAGCTTGCCGAATCTGCCAGGACCCCAGATGAATCGTAATGACCTGCGTCGTGTCGACCTGAACCTGTTGATCGTGTTCGAAACATTGATGCATGAGCGCAGTGTGACCCGCGCCGCCGAGAAATTGTTCCTCGGCCAACCGGCCATCAGCGCAGCGCTGTCGCGCCTGCGCAGCCTGTTCGACGATCCGCTGTTCGTGCGTACCGGGCGCAGCATGGAGCCCACCGCGCGGGCGGTGGAAATCTTCGCCCTGCTCTCTCCAGCGCTGGACTCGATCTCCACGGCGGTCAGCCGGGCAGCGGAATTCGATCCAGCCACCAGCACCTCGGTCTTTCGCATCGGCCTGTCGGATGACGCCGAGTTCGCCCTGCTGCCGATGCTGCTCAAGCGCCTGCGGGCCGAAGCGCCAGGCATCGTGCTGGTGGTGCGCCGGGTCAATTACATCCTGATGCCGGGCTTGCTGGCCTCTGGCGAAATCTCCATCGGCGTCAGCTACACCGACGACCTGCCGGCCAACGCCAAGCGCAAGGTCTTGCGCCGCAGCTCGCCGAAAGTGCTGCGCGCCGACACCGCGCCGGGGCGTCTGACGCTGGACGAATTCTGCGCCCGCCCCCATGCATTGGTGTCCTTTGCCGGCGACTTGAGCGGGTTCATTGATGAAGAGTTGGAAAAGCTCGACCGCAAGCGCCATGTGGTATTGGCCGTACCGCAGTTCAACGGCCTGAGCACGCTGCTGTCGGGCACCGACATCATCGCCACCGTGCCCGACTACACCGCCGAAGCACTGACCGCCGCTGGCGGCGTGCGCGCCGAAGACCCACCGATCCCGGTGCGCAGCTTCGAACTGCACATGGCTTGGCGCGGCTCCCAGGACAACGACCCGGGCGAACGCTGGTTGAGATCGCGGATTCAGATGTTTTTCGGCGATCCTGACAGTCTCTAGGCTTCGTCGGGCAGGCTGGTGCCTAGCAGATAAATTATCGCTCTACAGCGACGCATTTGATCTCCACGAGAAGGCCGGGGCGAGCCAGTTCACCGACACCTATGCATGTCCATGCACAAGTGCCCCTAGGAAACACTTCATCTTTCACGCGTCTGAAAATGGGCATGTGGCTGTGCATATCGACGTGAAAAGTTGTCATTTCGACAATATCTTCAAATTCGCAGCCACCGGCTTCCAAGACGAGCCGAAGATTCTCCCATGCCGCCAAAAACTGCTGCTCAGGGTCTTCGATAACTGATAATTCCGGCGTCCGGCCTACCTGACCAGCGCAATAAAGCGTTTTTCCTACCTTTACAGCGGGTGCATAACCAGCCTGCTCGAAGAGCAATCTCATGCCATCTGGAACAATAATCTGACGATCAGTCATGGTTGTGGAGCCCAAAATATAAACGGATACGAAAGCTGACCCAGGCGCCAGAGCGGCGTCCACTCGGGTCACGCGTCATTGATCAATCAAATCCGGCAGGTATCAGGCGCACACTTACGCGGAATCTGAACAGTCGACCAGCCGCCTGCTTCCTCCGATGGGGTAGGATAATCAGAGACCTATCGAAATCGCCGTAGCTGCATTGCCCCTGGAAATCCTAGCCCGCGACGAAAGAACTATCGAGAGCCGTCCGTTCCCCTTTCTCTGAATCTGACTGGTCGAAAAGATGGCTCTCGGCTGAAGAAGACTTGCGACGGCGCAAAATCCGAATATTGGGCGATCGTAGTGGCGCTCGAACAATCTCAATCGGTATCCAGGTGAAGGTTGTTGCGGACAGAGCCACTGCGATCGCGAAGGCATTCAGCCCGCCTCCGAAGATAATGTCAGAGGAGAGTTCGCTTTCTTCGCCACACTCGGTCCGGTCATCAAAAGACTTCAAGTAGAGCGGCCTACCCGCTTCATTCAGGCAGCTCTGTTGGGTGATCACACTGCTAGCCAAAACGCCTCGAACGGGGAAGTTGAAGTCCGCAATATCCAGGCCACTGGCTCGCGTACCTGGCACTGATCGACCTGGTCTGCTCGGAGCGCTCACCGTACGCTTGCGCCATGCCAACATTTGAAGCATTGCGTCCATCTCCGGTCGGCGTGACAAGGTCGTGGTCGAGTCCGATAGCACGTGTGCGCTCGTTGTATCCGGCTGCTGCACATGTGACCTGGACTGAGCCTGCAAGTGGGAGCGGAAATCCGCTCCATTGGTAGGAGCTCGCATTTTGTTTTCTGATGTCGGCAACACGGTTGGACCTGGCGGTACGGCAGAAATACCGGTCATAAAGCACCTCATACCAGACTGATGTCATCACTAACTCCGATGCTCCTGGCATTGCTATGCACTACCAGAACGCAACTGCGCCACCTCGACCTGCCTGACCATTGGGGTCAAGAGTGACTAGTCGCGCGAATGAGATGGGGAGCGAACGCGCATCCAATAGAAAACTGATTCGGTCGTATGCGTCGGAAGCAGTTGGCAAATCGAATGTCTATTGTTTTGGTTTTTGCCTCATCAGATCCCGCTGAACCAGTTGTATCCCTGGTCTTCCCAATACCCGCCCGGGTTGTCGTTGCTTACGAAAATCTCGACAACATGCTTGGGGTTTTTGAAGCCCAGCTTGGTGGGTACTCGAACCCTGAGGGGATAGCCGTACTCGGGCGGCAATGCAACGTCAGCGTAATCCAGAGCCAGCAGTGTTTGTGGGTGCAAGGCTGTTGGCATGTCCAGACTGGAGTAATAACGATCAGCACATTTGAAACCGACAAATTTCGCCGTAGTGTCGGCCCCGATGTGTTCCAGGAAGGTTTTGAGCGGTACGCCTCCCCATTGCCCGATGGCGCTCCAGCCTTCAACACAGATCAAACGGGTTATATCGCTACGTTGCGGCAGCTTGCGTAAGCTTTCGAGTGTCCAGGGTGCCTTGTCCGTGACCCGGCCGGAGACAGCCAGCGAGTAACTCGCCAAGTCCACTTCAGGGATATCGTCCTGACCATAGAATGCGTTGAACGGAAATGGCGTGGTGATCTGCGCGCTGGTGAAGGTCGGCGCCAGTTTATGTCCGCTGAACAGCCAGGCCTGGACCCGATCGTTCCAACGCGACATGGCCCAAAGAACCTTGTCGACCTGATCGCCGTCCTGCAGGTTGCAACCGGTCAACATCGACATCGCGCCCACGGTCAAGCCGGCACGAAGGAAATGCCGGCGCTGAATGTTCTCCAGTTCTAGCTGTTGCGCAGGTTCAAGCCTGATGCGCTGAACAGTTTTTTTAAGTTCAGTCATGGTCATTTTCCCCGGCCTCAAGAGACCGCACTCCACCCGTAATCATTGGCAGCAGGGTTTTCGGTACCAAAATCACCAAGGCCAGATGAAGCACGACGAATGCAGCAATCATCGCCATCGCCCCGAAATGTACATAACGTGCAATGTCATAGCCGCCCAGCAGCGCCACCAACTCTTGAAGTTGAATGGGTTTCCAGATCGCTACGCCCGAGATGACGACGAGTGCGCCTGCCGCCAGCACCATCCAGTACATCAGACGCTGCACTGCGTTATAGATGCCCTTTTCATGCACCAGCCGTAAGTGCAAAGCGTCCGTAAAATCATGCTTCAACGCGGCAAGCCCGATGGGCAGCAACTCACGTTTGAAGTGACGACTGAAGAATCCATACAGCACATAGATCGCGCCGTTGATCAGCAGCAGCCACATGAATGCGAAATGCCAGGCCAGCGCCCCGCCCAGCCATCCGCCCACGGTCAACGCCACCGGGAACCTGAAGCTGAGCAGTGGCGAGGCGTTGTAAATGGCCCAACCGCTCATGAACATGCAGACCATGCAAACGGCGTTGAGCCAGTGGGTGAGGCGAACCGGCCAGGGATGAAGCTTTTTCTGTCTCACGTGTTTCCCCTTGAAAGCCATCCATGTAGCGGAGCGTTGCCAGACGGCAGCGCCCCAGCCTTTTCAGGTGATTACATCGGTGGTTGGAAGCCATCCTTGCCAACCGCAATGCCGCGCGCGGTGGTTCCATCTGCGGCCGGGAACACGACAATTTTCGTACCTTTGACCAGTTCATCGGCTTTGCCTGGCTCGACGTAGGCGATTGGCACGTCATCCGGTACGACGATTTGTTTCTCGCCACCCTTGTAGTTGACGGTCAATGTGCGGCCGTCAGCTTTGGACAGTTTCCCCACGGTACCGTTGGTCATGGTGCCTGTGCTGCCATCCGCGTTCTGCCAGCCATAATGACCTTCACCGCTACCCTTGAGGCTGGCGTCGAATACCGTGACCTCGAGCGCCTTCAATGTTCCGTTGGCCTGCGGGATGGCCGCCGAGCCAATGAAGCTGTCGGATTTGATCGAGTCGATATTGGCCTTCGATACCCGGTTGATACCGGTCTTGTCTGTCAGTCCGATAGTCTGCTGAGCGCCGGAGCGGACAGTGAATGTCAGAGTATTGTTGCTGACGCTTTCCACCGTGCCACGCAGCGGTTTGATCACCGGCATGTCGGCCGCGGTGGCAATGACGGCAGCACTGAACATCAACAAACCGAACGTGGTAGACAGGGCGTGTTTGAGTTGCATGGCGACGATTCCTCACTGGTAGATGTGCCGCCATCCTCGACCGCAGACCGGGACGTCACGATGACCGCCGAATGACATTTTTGTCATTCGCCAGCCCATCCCAATGAATGACAGAAATGTAACCAACTGCGCCGGCTCATCTCGTTACACTGCACAACCGAGATACCGATGTCGCGGGTTGAATCCCGTCATGAAGAGACCCGAGCGCGCCTCACGATGCATATCCTGCTGATCGAAGATGACACCAAAACAGGTGAGTACCTCAAAAAGGGGCTCGGCGAGTCCGGTTACAACGTCGACTGGACCCAGCATGGTGCCGACGGCCTGCACATGGCCTTGCATACAATGTACGACCTGATCGTGCTGGACGTGATGTTGCCCGGGATTGACGGGTTTCAGATCATTGAGCTCTTGCGCGCCAGACAAGACGTACCCGTGCTGTTCCTCACCGCGCGCGACCAATTGCATGACCGCATTCGCGGCCTGGAACTGGGCGCCGATGATTACCTGGTCAAACCTTTTTCGTTTACCGAATTGCTGTTACGCATCCGCACCATTTTGCGTCGCGGTGTGGTGCGCGAAGCCGACCATTTTCACCTCGCCGACCTGGAGCTGGATCTGGTGCGCCGTCGCGTTACTCGCCAACAGCAGGTAATCGTGTTGACCAACAAGGAGTTCGCCCTTCTGCATCTGTTTCTGCGCCGGACAGGCGATGTGCTGTCAAGGACACAGATCGCTTCGGAAGTCTGGGACATGAATTTCGACAGTGATACCAACGTGGTGGACGTCGCGGTCAAGCGCCTGCGCAGCAAGGTCGACCAGTCCTACCCGAATAAACTGATCCATACCATTCGCGCTATCGGCTATGTCTGCGAGGTGAGGCCATGCGGTCCCGACGCCAACCCTCTCTAACCCTGCGATCGACCATGGCGTTTTCCATGGTAGCGATGCTGGCCGTAGCCGGCGCAGGCGTTTATCTGTATCAGACCATGAAAGCCTCGGTATTGGTGTACAGCGATCATGCGGTCATGGGCCGTCTGGAGCATTTTCGCAAACTGCTGCACTACGAGCTCGCCATCGAAAAGCTGCGCGACAGCCCACAGATTTTCAAGAACATGCTCGACAGCGAAGACGACATCTTCATCATTGAACAGCCCGGACAGCAACCGGTAATCCAGGTAAATCCACTGAACGTCACGTTGCCTGAACTGCCCGTGATCGGCCAAGATACAAAGCTGAGCGTCAGTGACCTGCGTAGCGGCGTGACCGACTCGGGAACAATGCTGCGCGCCGCCTCCGTCGTCACCACCTCGGGGGGACGTGAAGTGCGCCTGACCGCCGCACACCTCATGGGCAAGGAAATGGCCATGCTCGCGGCGTATCGCGAACGTATCTACCTGGCCGTTGCCCTTGCCTTTCTGGCCACCGCGTTGCTGGGTTACCTGGTACTGCGTCGAGGGCTGCGTCCGTTGTGCAAGATGGCCGCGCATGCGGCAGCGATAACACCCGAGCGTCTGCACAGCCGTATGGACAGCGCCGATACGCCGGTTGAACTGCAACAGCTGAGTGACGCCTACAACGCGATGCTCGATCGTCTTGCCCGGGGTTATCAACGATTGACGCAATTTTCCGCTGACCTTGCCCATGAAATCCGCACGCCGGTGGGGTCGCTGATGGGGCATTGCCAGGTCGCCCTTCGCCAGCGCCGCAGCGAGGATGACTATCAGGCACTGATCGCTTCTAACCTTGAAGAGCTCGAACGGATCTCGCGCATCGTCGAAAGCATTCTGTTCCTTGCGCGCGCCGATGAAGCACAAGCAGTGGTAGAGCGCCAACAACTATCGCTGCATGACGAATCACAGCGCATTGCCGACTACTTTGAAGGCTTGGCTGAAGAGCGGCGAATGACCGTACAAATAACAGGCGATGGAAACGTGCTCGCTGACCCCTTGCTGCTGCGCAGAGCCTTGAGCAACCTGGTGGCGAACGCCGTTCGCTATGCCTGCGAGGGCACCGAGATTCAGATGCGGGTGATGGAAACCCCCGGCGAAGCTCGCATTGAAGTGGAGAACCAAGGGCCGGTGCTGAGTGACGAAACCATGGGCAAACTCTTCGACCGCTTTTACCGCGGCGATGCGTCTCGCCACCAGAACTCTGACTCCTACGGCCTTGGCCTCGCCATCGTCGTGGCAATCATGCAACTGCATGAAGGTCACGTGCGTGTTGAACAGCCAAAGCCCGGGATTATCCGTTTTTCGCTGTCATTCCCTGGAGCCTGAACGACATCCGCGAGCAGCGTTTGTCGTTTGAGCTCTCACTGAACATCATGCAAGCACGTCATCCCTTTGAAAGCGTGCTCCGGCTCTGATGTTGCTCCACTGCATGCTTTTCATCGCCCGCTATGGGCACCCAATCTTTTAACGGTGTCAGGAAATGCAGTTCAAAACGACGTGACAGAAACGCCCATTTTCCGTCCCGACGTTCAAACCTATCGTGGTACAACCCGCTGACTTGAACCGGGCCTTTTTCAATGTCATGGAACAGGCCATCCGCAGCTACCGTGCCCACCGCGCTGTCACCCTCGATTTGGATCAGCGGGTTGGCCATCCAGTGGTGCATATGGGGCATCTGGCGCCAGCTGTTTTGCGCCATCGCCAGGATTTCGTCACGGTTTCCGGCCTGGCCGAAACCCGGTAGATCCAGTGTCGACTCTTCGTGCCAGATTGCGCTAAGAAGCGATGCGTCGATGCGGTCGAAGGCATTGGCGTAAGCGCTGATCAGCGACTCGATGGCGGCGCGACTTTCCAGGGCTTCCAGTCGAGTGGTCAGTTCTTCAATATTCATGATGAGGTATCCTGCTGAGGCTTCGCGAGGGCTGCGCTACGGTTGAGCGAGTGTTCAGATCTGCGACAGGCCGCCGTCGACCATCAGCTCCACACCGTTGACATATTTCGCATCGGCGGATGCAAGGAACAGCGCCGAGGAGGCGATTTCCTCAGGTTGGGCCATATACCCCAGCGGAGTGATCTGCTCGACATGTTGGCGCAGCGCGACAATGTCGCTTTCGCTCATCTTCAAGCCGTTATCCATCAGAGGGGTGCGGGTGAAGCCAGGGCTCAGGACGTTCGCTCGAACCTTGCGGCCTTTGAGTTCGTTGGCCCAAGTCCTTGCGAAGGACCTCACTGCAGCCTTGGATGCGTTGTAGAGACTCAGTCCTTCCATCCCATTGCTGGAGCAGATAGAAGCCGTCAGCACGATCGAAGCGCCATTTTTCAACAAAGGCATCAACGTCTGCACAGTAAAAAAGACGCCCTTCACGTTTATGTCGAACATGTTGAAGTAGGCCGCCTCGGTGGTCTCGCCCAACGGGTTTTTTTCGCAGATACCCGCGTTGGCAAACACTGAGTCCAACTGATCGTTACGGGCCTCAATCGTGGCCTTGAGCTTGTCCAGATCAGCCTGGCGCGCGACATCGGAAGTGACCGCGATCGCTCTATCGCCGAGCTTGGCCACCGCCGCTTCCAGCGTGGCTGCAGAACGCCCAGTGATGTAAACACGTTTCGCCCCCTCGGCAATCAAGCCCTGTGCAATCGCAAACCCGATCCCGGTGGATGCACCGGTGACGACTGCAATCTGATTAGCGAATTTACCTGACATATCTGACTCCCCAGTCTCGGCTGTGTGGCTCGACTGAAACCACAGTGCGGCCATTTTGAGAGGAATCAGGGTCTGAGCGGCACTGCCATAAATGAACATTGGTCGTTCAATTATGTGAGGCGTAAGCGAAGGTTCGATCGTTTAGATTGGAGCCAGCTGATTCAGAACATGACCCGCAATCGAGAATATTCTGGCACCGAAGGGTTCCAGAAAGGAGACCTTATGCCTCAGAAAAAAGTAGCCCTCCCTGAACCGCGGCGCTGGCTGATGTTCGCCATCTTGTTGGTCGGTGCATTCTTGCCGCCGCTGGATTTTTTCATCGTCAACGTAGCGCTGCCCTCAATCCAGCAATCGCTGGGCACGGCCGCCTCCTCCGAACAGTTGATCATCTCCTCATATGCGGCGCTTTATGCCGTGACACTGATCACCGGCGGACGACTTGGAGACATCTTTGGCCGCATGAGAATGTTCTTCGTTGGCCTGATTGGCTTTGCCATTGCCTCACTGATCTGCGGTGTCGCCGAGTCACCCTGGGTGTTGATCGCCGGACGTTCGCTGCAAGGCGTGACGGCAGCCATCATGGCCCCTCAGGCACTCGCGTCAGTTCAGGCGATATTCCCAGAGTCCGAAAAGCCCTTGGCGCTGAGCCTGTATGGCGCGGCCTTTGGTCTGGCCTCGGTTGTCGGCCAGGCACTTGGCGGAATATTGATATCGCTCAACCTGATGAACTTGGGCTGGCGGGCGATATTTCTGGTGAATTTACCGATTGCATTGCTGGTCATTCTGATCGCCATCCCCGTAGTCAAGGAAACCCGCGCGCAACAGACCAGCAAGCTGGATCTGGGCGGAACGGTCCTATCCATGGTGACGCTTGCGGCTCTGATCGTTCCACTGATTGAGGGGCGTGAAGCGGGCTGGCCATTGTGGGCCTGGCTGTCGCTTGCGGCGGTGCCACTGCTGGCCTGGCTGTTCTGGCGCTACGAAGCCCGTTTGTATCAAGCGCAAGGCGCTCCGTTGCTCAACCCTGCTGCACTGCGTGCACCCGGGCTGGGCCGGGCATTGCTCGTCGCACTGACCTTCTATGCGATCGGCGTGTTCTTCCTGCTGTTTTCCATTTATTTACAGGGAGCACTGCATGCGAGCCCGCTCAGTGCAGGTCTGGTCTTTCTTCCATTCGGCGCTGGCTTCTTGCTGGGACCGCTCGCCACCCATCAGTTCCGGCGTTGGCTGGGGTCTTATGTGAATCCCTTCGGAATGGCACTCGAAGTGCTGGGGTTCGTGCTGTTGGCCTGGCTCGTGGCGCACACACCGACGGCCGTCACGCCCTCTGCGCTGTCCCTTGCCGTGATCCTCTTTCTGATCGGCTTCGGACAAGGACTGGCCCTTCCGACATTGATGCGCATGATCACAGGACGCGTGGTACCGGCGTATTCCGGGATGATTGCGGGCATCACCAGTTCCACCCTGCAAATCAGCACGTCACTGAGCGTGGCGATCATCGGCGGCATTTTTTACACGCTTCTGGGCACGAACACGGACGCGGCGGCCATCACCCACGCCTTCACCGTCTCGATCCTCTGCATCGCCGCATGCCTGGCGGTAGGCGCAGGACTGAGCCTGAGCCTGGCGCGCCAACCTGCTGCAGAGCTGCAAACGGCGGCCATGCACCCGGCAGAGTGAGTCAATCGTCTGCCTGAGTGCCGATCATGACGGAGGCCAGGTCGGCAAGCGCACGCAGACTGTCCATCTGGCGCATGTCCTGGTGGTAGCCCATCCATATGTCCCGGCCCGGTGGCGGTTCATCAGAGTCAATAAGCCGCAGCGCCGTCAACCGGTCGCCCAGGGCGCGAGGCAATACCGCGACGCCTTGCCCTTGCGCGCACATTTGCGCCTGGATCGTGCGGCTGCTACTGGTGAACACGGTACGCGCCAGAGGGTAACGCTGCTGCAGCCACTGCACATCGGGATAATGAGACTGGGCAACACTCATGGTAATCAAACCACCCCCTTCGCCCTGTGGCTCCGGATCAGCAGATCCGACGGCCGTGTATAACCCATAGCTCAGGGCGATCAGCTTGCGGTGCACGATATCGGGTTCGGTGAAAGGGACAATTCGAAACGCGATATCGGCGTCGCGACGAGCCAGGTCGAACAATCGATGTCCGGCAATCACCTCAGGCACGATCAACGGATAACGTCGCCCCAGTTCGGCCAGCACCGGAGCCAGCACATAACAGGCGAACCAGTCAGCGCAGGAAATACGCAACACGCCTTCCGGCTGCGCGCTGTCCCCCGCCAGGCGCCTTTCGATGCCCAACGCACTTTGCTCCATTTCCTGCGCCAGGCTGAGCAGCTTCTCTCCGCTTTCAGTCAGTACCAGACCTTGGGTGGTACGCAGGAAAATGGGCTGGCCACTGGACTGCTCAAACACCTGCAAGCGCCGCCCCACGGTCGGATGGCTAACACCCAATAGCTTGGCGGCAGCGCCCAATGACCCGCTGCGGGCAATCGCAAGAAAGACCCGCACATCACTCCAGTCCATGCTTTACCCCGTACAAAAATGAACATTGAGAGTGCAGCAATGGCACTGCCGTAGCAATCCCAGGCCCGACATACTTCGCTGCATACACCTTCGTCGAAACACCAACCGGGGGATTGAACATGAAGATTGGCTTTATCGGTGTGGGAAGCATGGCCAGAGCGATCATTCCGTTGCTCATCCGGGCCGGCCATCACGTATCGGCATGGAACCGTAGTCACGCTGCGATGATGGATCTTGAGGGAGTAAGCGTTCTCGAATCACCGTCCTCGGCATTTCAGCAAAAGGTCGTCATCAACATGCTTGCCGATGATGCCGCCGTCAGGGAGGTGCTGCTGTCCAGCGCAGCCCTGGAAAACGCAGACAGGGCTTGCGTGCATATCGTGATGTCGACTTTGTCGCCTTCGATCATGGTGGAGTTGCAGGGCATACATGATGCAATCGGCATTGAATTGATCGCGGCGCCGGTTTTCGGTGTGCCTGCCGTGGCGGCAAATGGCGAGTTGAATATCCTTGCGGCCGGATCGCAGGTAGCTGTCTCGAGGGTCCAACCGCTGTTTGACCTACTCGGGAAAAAGACCTGGTATTTGGGCGATCAACCTGAACTGGCGTGTATCGCGAAAATCGCCGGCAACATGATGATCACTCAAGCCATCCAGTCGCTGGGCGAAGCAACAGAACTTGTTCAACGCCATGGACTGAGCCCCTCGATGTTCCTCAACCTCATGACCCAGACTCTGTTCACCGGCCCTGGTTACCAGCGCTATGGGCAGAACATCGTGCACAGACGTTTTGAACCGGGTTTCAAACTGTCTCTTGGCCTCAAGGATATAAATCTGGCTATTGATGCGGCACGTCTCAAGCGCCTGGAACTGCCTGCAGCCGATGCCGTGCGATCGAAAATGACATCCGCAGTAGCCCGAGGAGATGGGCACAAGGACTGGTCGGTTTTCGCTACGCAGATAGTTACCCAATCAACCGATCATGCCCAGCAACCCTGGCGAAGCGCACCGATAAAACGTACGCGGCGTGGCAACTTCTGGGTGACCGAAGCCCGCGTTACCCAGAACGGTAAAAGCTTTCCGAAAGGTCCGATGTACGTAGCCTGGGAGTCCCCCGAGCACATCACTCAACCCTATCCTGTAGTGCTGGTGCATGGAGGCACGCTGCAAGGCACTGAATGGCTGGATACACCCGATGGTCGCCCGGGCTGGGCCCAGCGGTTCGTCGAAGCAGGCTTCGTAGTCTTTCGCGTCGACAGACCCGGCCACGGGCGATCGCCGTATCACCCCGACATCATGGGACCGATGGGTCCAGCGTTTTCCTATGAGCGCGCCCGCGAAGTTTACTTCCCAGAGGGAGGCGGAGAAACACAATGGCCGTTTGAGCTGGATGACGAAGCAGCGTTTGACGCCTTCATTGCAGCCTACGGTCCTATGCCGGCCGACCTCGGAACTTCGCAGAACCTGGACGCGGATCGACTGGCCGAACTGCTCGACAGAATCGGTAAGGCCATCATCGTTACGCATTCCGCTTCCGGGCCCAGTGGCTGGTTGGTCGCCGATCGTCGACCCGACCTGATCGCAGGGATTGTGGCGGTGGAACCTATGGGGCCGGTATTTGGCCACACGCCGGGTATAGGTAGCCTCGAATGGGGACTGACCGCCGCTCCTTTGACTTTTGATCCGCCTCGCAAGACGGCGGAGCAAGTCCGCACAGCAGAACCATCAACCCTGAAAATTCCCGGGTTGCAGGGCGTTCCGGTAGCGCTGGTGACAGGTGAGACATCAGCGTTTGCTGCTTACGCATCCACCATCGTCCCTTTCCTGCGAAATGCCGGTGCCAACATTCACCACCTGGATCTACCGGCGCTCGGTATTCACGGCAACGGCCACGGATTGATTTATGAACGCAATTCAGATTCGGCTTTCAAGGTAGTCACGCAGTGGCTGGAGAAATCGTTGAGCATGCCCGATCCCGCGTAAAGCGCCGGCTCAGGCTCTCCGTCCAATCATGAAGGGACCAAGGATGAGTACAGACAAGCCCCATAGAACAACTGCCACGAGGTTATCCATGGAAAATTCCGACATCACGCGTCAACTCTCTGCATTCAGACAAACCATCGACAATATCGACGCCGCGCTCATCCACATGCTTGCTGAACGATTCCGCTGTACTGATGAGGTCGGTTTGCTTAAAGCCCGACATCAATTGCCTGCGGTAGACAAGAACAGAGAGCTGCTTCAATACGAACGCCTGACAGCCCTCGCCCAAGAGGCCAAACTCGATACGGCCTTCGTCCAGAAGCTGATGCAGTTTGTCATCGGTGAAGTGGTCGACCGCCACAGACAATTTGCGGCCAGGCATGCCCCAGGATTATGCAAGGGCGCTGTCCTCAAACCTGAAAATACCGCCGTCTAACCCGCCGCCTACCTCCACTAGACGCCCTGGAATTGCCGATAGATCGCAGACAACTCGATAGAGACGCGACTGAATAAGCCCCTTCTCCGACCGATTCCTGAAGGCAATTAGACAATCAAGACGAGCAGAACCGCATGAAATGGCCAACGATCGATCAAATTCGCAGTTTCACTGTTTTACCCTCTGGCTACACATGGGATTACCTGAAACGCGAGGAGATCGATGTAGCGATAATTTTTTTCCAGACGTGGTTCCCCTCCATAAGGGTGGGGTTAGGGAGCCCTTTTGTGAACCAGCAATTTTATGAAGACAACGTAGTGCTCGAAAACGACCTAGAGCGGGGAATGTTCGCTATCGTGGTCCGCCAGAATCATGAAATCGTCGCGATAGCAACGTGGGAAAAAATTGACGGCGCTGATGTCATCTTCGGGCGAGTGGGCGCGGTAGCCAAACATCATAGACAAACCAAACTGGCCGTAGCTGCCCAAGACCTCGGAGAAAAAATGGGAAGGTTCATGGGCGCCGGCTTGATCTATGGTATGGCGACAACCCGCGCTCCGTATATGCAACAAGCATTGGAGCATGCGGGTTACAAAGCCGTAGGAATAATGCCTGGCTTCGACCAAGAGGAAGCAGAGCCAGGAATCGTGCGCAGGGTGTACGAAGTTATCTACGCAAAGCAACTCGCACCCCACTCCAATTTTCTGATTCCGTCAGTGCACAACCTTACACCTACCGTCGCTCGGCTATATGCAGAAATATTTCACGAAACAATCAAAATTGACTGAGAGGCAAACATAAAAACCAGCATGTTTCAGATCAAATAAAGATCCCCGCTCACGCTTATTGCGTTGCTCGGGAGCGCCGCTTTAGCTTGCGTGCCAAAAGAACGCGAAGGCGCACCGAATACCAGGTACTGCCATACTGGAGTCAGTCGCAGGTCACAATTCAAGATCACTCGCACACTCAATGCGATTGGGGGCAAAACTGGGGGGGCATATTTGATATTTTTCCGCCTGAAAATATCGTCCTAGAGCCAAGTCAAAATGTTTTTTGGCGACCCCGATAGCCTGTAACGGAATTCCACTGAGCCATTTTACAACAGTGCCAACAGTCTACTATCCGGGAAACCTGCGGTTTACTTGCCCAGTATGTTCTTCAACGCAGCGGTATGGCCGGCCGGGTCGTTTACGCTGGACATCACTTCGATGACGGTGATCTTCTCATCGTTCATAGTCATCAACGAGGCCATCAGTAGTTTCAGGCCGTTGAAATCGTCGGTGCCGTCCAGGCGGTACATCTTCAGGCCGTTCACCTGAATGGTCTTCTCGCTAGTCATGCGAAAGTTGGGTGATGCGGCCTGCTGCGTTTCCTTCACAGTATCCACGGCGAGGAGAAACGCAGCGTCCGGGGTGGTGCCCGCAGTCGGCGCCGGACCTTCGGTAACGATGATGGCTCGCTCGCTTTTCGGATCGAAGTACATCGTGCCGCCGTTATCGCTGTTCAAGGTACGGGCCTCGACGCCGTTCAACACGAACTTCAGCTTGCCGCCTGCCAGGGACACCGCTTGCGTATCCGATGCCGTCGTAGCGGTTTTTTCAGGCGAGGCAGCAACTGCCGTGGTGGCCGCGCCGCTCAAGGCAGCAAGCACGCACAAGGAACGGGTCCAGCCCAACAGCAAATGCTTCGACATTGATAGCGCCTTTGTTTTCAGGCCGTCGAATACCGACGGCCTGTCGTGCGAACAGCCTAGCTTACTGGCCGCACGACCAGTTCAGAAAGTGCCATCATCAAACGCCTGAGTCGTGAGACACAAACAGAGGCCATCAACTGCGCTTCGGACCTTGATCGCCGACATCAGGGCGTGCCGCCCAGCAAGCTCAACAACCGTTTGAAGTTATAGGCGAGCAGTAGCGTTAGCGCAGCAGGTCGATGTTCTCGTCGATTCGACCTTGAATGATGTCCAGGGTGTCTTGGGTGATCAAGCGTGGGGACAGGTTCTCGGCGATGGTTGCAAACTGGCTAGCGACGCGGCAAATATTGTCAATGATGCCCCCAGCAGTCTCCGCTGAGACCTCTGCTTCGTCCGCAAGTCTGAGCATCGCATCCCGGTCAACCTCCAAAGCCTCGCCCATCACGTCCATCTGATGATAACCACCCGGTCCCTCGCAAAAAGTCACGTCGTAGGCCGGCGCCAGCCGCCATGCACCGGACGGCGACATGACGTAGGCGAAGTTTTTGGGGTGGTCGTCTCGGTTGTTGAACGCGACATTAAAGACGGCACGCTCGAAGGCGATAGCTTTCTCTCGCACATCGTTGGTACACATCTGTGTCGCACGCAGGAAATTGACGTAGTCCAGGGCTCCCGGCGACTTGTAGTCCGCGCCGGTAAAGGCTGCAAGACTTTGCATGGGCACCCGCTGACCGTCTATTCGATCAAAGCGTTTACTCGCAAAGGCTGCCAGCCCGCCGGGCAGACTGAAGTGCTGCGTGTCCGGAGTCTGGATGCCACACATGCGCAAGCACTCGGCATAGACCATTTCGATAGCACACACTTCGGGATGTTCTTCTTTTGCCGGGAACTTGATCAGCCAGGCGTCAAAACCCGGCTTCGCGGCGGTGGTAAAGGCTCCATCTTGAGGATCGCGATAGACCAACGCCTTCGGCCTGGCGCCTTGAGGCGAGCCCCCCACCAGCAGCAATGTCTGCAGGAATTCCCCACCTTCACCCCTGAGAACTTCCCGAACCTCAGCGGCGAGCAGCTCAAGGGGGATATGCGCTTCTGGCTCCTGCCCCTCGGGCGCCACGGGTTCGAACGACATTGCCCCCATGGCATTGTTGCCAATATACGCCAGCCGTTCCAGAGGCCCTATGCGTGCTGTGTTGAGGCCGCGGCGCCTGAACAACCGATCCATCAGCAGCATGCCCCAACCGTCAGGCAACGAGTCATAAACAGGCCCTGGCAGGCCCAATTGGTGGGACGGAAAGCCTCGACGTAACTGGCCCCCCTCCAATGGAAGTGTGTAGGACGACAGCTCCAAACCTCTACGCTTCGCTTCACTGCTGTACTCAAACACAATCTGCGGGCGACCGGTAATGGCGGTCGTAGACACAAGTGTGCCCCACAGCCAACGTTCACCCCAGCCACCATAGAAGACGTCAACTTGCTCAAGCATTGTCGGACTTCCTCTTGGCACGATGACGATTGGCACTGTTTTCGTATCGGCGAATGTCTTCAAGGCTGTCCAGCTTTGGCAAAAACAGTCCCTCAAGCTCCTTGGTTCGCCCAAGGACCATGGCCACACGGACCACATTCTCGAACCCGACATTACGCCCAGCTTCAAGGTTGGAGACGGTATTGGTCCCGATACCGGCGCGACCCGCCACATCGGCTTGCGTCATCTGCAGAGCCAGCCGCTCCGTGCGCAAGCGATCGCAGAGTCGCTTGACGATCTCACTCGGCTTACTGAAGCTTAAATCCAGCATCACGTCCCTTCCGTTGCTGCACACCGTTTAATGCCCAAAATTATAGAATTAACCACTGCTCACTTCAATGCAGGTAATTCCCTGATTTTGTGATTTATCTCGGTTTTTTCGGCATTAAACACAGCTTACTGGAATTAACCGGCATTGAAGGATTCGCCACCGCTCCGATCTCTGCCGGATCAACCATGCGCCCAACTAGATTCATCGAGGCGAACTTTTAGCCGTCGCGCGATTGGAGAGAACCGGACAAGCGTGTCCATGGCTACCGCCTCAAGCCCCGAGGCTCAAGATCCCGTCGGCAAATCTCTGGGGCGCCTCTTGAGGCACGTTGTGGCCGATGTTTTCCAGGATTTCCCGGCGATACGGCCCGGTAAAATGACGGGCGAACGGGTCCTCTTCGGCAGGCGGATCAACCGCATCAGCGCCACCCTCCAGAACCAATGAAGGCACCGCGATCCTGGGTTGTGCGGCAAGCCGGGATTCTATGTTCCGATAGGCTGGATCTCCCTCGGCCAATCCGAAACGATGACGGTACGAGTGTGTTACCACGTCAACAAAGTCGTCGTTCTCAAACGCTGCAGCGGTCGTTTCGAACGCCTCCTGGGTGAACCTCCAGGTGGGCGACCACATGCGCCATAACAAGCGGCAGAAATCCTTTCTGTTCGAGGTCAATCCAGCGCGACCACGGTCACCGTGAAGATAATACTGATACCAGAGGAGGTGCTCAGCCTCGGGGGAAACAGGCTGGTGCGCTTCAGCGATATTCTGAATACTGTAGCCACCACAGCTGACCAAACCGCTTACCCGTTCCGGCCATAGCGCGGCGACGATGCAAGCCGCTCTTCCGCCCCAGTCATAACCCGCAAGTAAAGCTTTTTCGATTTTCAGTGCGTCGAGAAAAGCCAACAGGTCGGCTCCTATTGCCGCCTGCTCTCCAGAGCGCATCGTCTGCTCATCCAGAAATCGGGTGGGGCCGTAGCCACGCAGGTAAGGCGTCAAGCATCGCTTTCCAGCTGAAGCCAGGATCCTGGCGACTTCATCGTAGGCATGCACGTCATAGGGGAAGCCGTGGAGCAACACCACGGGCGCCCCGTCTAACGGACCGATCTCCAGATAGGCGATTTCCAGAACACCGGCTTTAACAGTTTTCATCATTGCCTCCTGCATGGCACCTGCGATCAAAAAATCGGACAAGGAAAAACAAGCCCATGCTCAATGAATCGATAACCTCGCCTTCCATCAGAAGCGAGAAGCGTCCCGCCCGGAATCGACGCCAGCGCACCGCCGAAGGTCCAGGAAAACCTTCAGGCATGGGCGCAATCGGGAATGGCGGCGCGGGCCGTATGGGAGGGCAATTCCGCGAACAGTTCCTGATACTCCGCGGCAAAATGGCTGAGGTGATAAAAACCCCATTGGGCGGCAGCGTCGCCGATCGACAGATGGGACGCCCGGGTAGACATCAAGGTCCGGCGCACACCGTTGAGCCTCACGGAGCGCAGATAGTTGAGCGGCGTGGTTTCGGCAACCGAGCGGAAGCTGTTCTGCACGGTACGCCGGCTCACCTGGAGGCGCTGGCAGAGGTCGTCCACGCTGGGCACGTTGTTCAGTTCCGCGGTCGCCAGGCGGTGGCATTTTTCGACGATATAACTGCGCGTCGAGCTTGGCGTGCGCTGCTGCTTGTCGCAGGCCGGATCGGTCATCAGTTGCAGCAACTCGCCGAGCATGGCCTGTTCCAGCGCCAGCTCGCGAGCTTGCGTCGGGTCGAGCTCTTCGCTTGAGAGGGCCAGGGAGAATGCCGCCAGCACGCGACGGCGGGCATCGGCATAACGTTGGGTGGGCAGCCTGATGACCGGCTGACGCAGCAATTGACCGATTTCCTTTGCCGAGGTGGTTTGTGCCAGCGCCTGTTCGAACCATTCGCGCTCGAAGGTAATGGCCAGCAGCTCCATGCCCATCGGCATATGGAACATGAACTCCTCGCCCCCGTGCAGGAAGAACAGGCTGCTGTCGTCGACCTCCCGCCCTTGCATCCGGATCGAACCCGGAACCGTGATGGGCACGGCGAAACACATCTTGCCCCGGGGCGCGACGCCGTGCTGCACGACACGCTGGTTGATCTTCTCGCGAAATACGTGGCAGCGCGCGGTGCTCAGCTGTATGAGCGAGCTCTCGGCCGAGCCGGCGGTCAGTTGGTTGTAATCCTGATTCCACTCCTGGACGGTAGCGGCGTGGACATGAATATCGCGGAAATGGCTGATGTTGTGGTTCTTCATGATGACGAAAGCCTCTGCCGATATTCTTGTTATTGGGATCGTCTTTGTGCGCAATATTCTCACGATAGGAGAATTCTGCAAATTTATTTGGCTGGCTGTCAGCACTCATGCCGGAACGCTTCGGGACGGCCAGCCAATGTGCCGATTCGGGCTACCGGCCACGCACGGGCGACGGGGATGATCGGAACACTGAAACCGACATCCCGAGAGACCGTCATGAGTGAAGCCAAACTTGAATCCCTGCATTTTGCGGATGCCCCGCGGATTACCTCCGCCATTCCCGGCCCCAGGACCATCGAGGCCCTGGCGTTATCGGCGCGTACCGAGTCGATGGCACGCGGCGGCGGACGCATGCCCGTGGCCATGGACCGGGCTTTTGGCGCGACCTTCAAGGACCCCGATGGCAACACCTATATCGACCTGTCCGCGGGCGTGGGCGTCAGCAGTGTAGGTCGCTGCCACCCGAAGGTCGTGCAAGCGATCCGTGAACAGTCCGAAGTGCTGATGCACGCCTTGGAAGTGAACAGTACCCGGCGCACCGAACTGGCGGCGAAGATTGCCGAAATCGCCCCCGACGGCTTGCGCGGCGATTGCATCACGTTCTTCACGCAAAGCGGCAGCGACGCGCTGGAAGCCGCGGTCAAGTTCGCCAAGCGCATTACCGGGCGGCATCAGATCATCGCTTTCCACGGTGGCTACCACGGCGTCTGGAACGCCTCGGGCGCGCTGACCACCGGCACGGCCTACCGCAAGGGCTACGGCGCCCAGATGGGCGGAGTCATTCATGCGCCCTACCCTTACGCCTATCGTTTTCCCTTCGACACCACGCACAAAAGCGCCGAGCAGATCGCCGGCGAATACGTGGATTACTTGCTGAACACCCCTTACACCGCCGCCGATGACGTGGCCGCGGTAATCGTCGAACCGGTCCAGGGCGAAGGCGGCTACGTGCCTCCGTCGCCAGAGTTCCTGCAATTGTTGCGCAAGGCCTGCGACCGCAGTGGCGCGTTGCTGATCGTCGATGAAGTGCAGTCCGGCGCGGGACGCACCGGCAAGATGTGGGCGGTCGAACATTCAGGCGTGAAGCCCGACATGCTCACCTTCGGCAAGGGCATCGGCAGCGACCTGCCGATGGCGGGCCTGATCATGCGCTCGGACCTGGCGGCGGCGATTCCTGACGGCTCGGTGCCCAATACCTTTGCCGCCAACTCACTCTCGGCGGCAGTGGCGCTGACCAATATCAGCATCCTCCAGGACCCCGAGCTCGACCTGCTCAACCGCGCCCACACGCTCGGGCTGGAAGCGCAGGAACGCATCCGCGGTTTCGACAGCCCGTTCATCGGCGAGGTACGCGGTCGCGGCCTGATGATCGGCATCGAGCTGGTCGAGGACCCGGTCACCAAAGCGCCGCTGGCGCCGGCCAGGATCGGCCAACTGATGGGCTACCTGCTGAACCACGGCGTGCTGATGATTCCCTGCGGTCGCTACAGCAACGTGATGCGGGTGATGCCTTCGCTGACGATCCCACGCTCGCTGTTCTTCAAGGCCCTGGACATTTTTGGCGACGCCCTGGCCACCCTCAAGGCATGACCGTCCACTTCAATTTATTACGGACTGCAAAATGACCCAGCACTTCAAGCACTTCATCGAAGGCGCGGCCTTCGAAGCCTCAGACGGCCGCCGCATCCCCCTCGTCGACCCAGTGACGGAACAGGCCTACGGCAGCTCCGCGCGTGGCACCGCCGAAGACGTCGACCGTGCGGTGAACGCTGCACTCGACCAGCTTGAGCGTGGCGCCTGGAGCCGGCTTGACGGCGCCCAGCGCGCGCGACTGCTGTCGAAACTGGCTGACCTGGTCGAGCGCGACACCGAACAGCTCGCCGACCTCGACGCCAATGCCATCGGCCGCTCCCCCCTCGAACCGCGCCGGATGGACATCCCCAACGCCGTTGCGAACCTGCGCGCCGCCGCCGGCTGGGCCAATCAGCTGGAGGGCCGGACCATCCCCTCCGGCGGCTATTTCGGCACCAGGACCCTGTCGTATACGGTGCGCGAACCGGTGGGCGTGGTCGGCGCCATCGTCCCTTGGAACTCGCCGTTGATGATCACCGTCTGGAAGCTCGCCGCGTTACTCGCGGCAGGCTGCACGGTGGTCATCAAGCCTTCGGAAGAAACCCCGCAATCGGCCCTGCACCTGGCGGCGCTGGCCCAGGAAGCGGGCTTCCCCGACGGGGTGATCAACGTGGTCACCGGTTACGGCGATGAAGTCGGCCGTGCCCTGTGCGAACACCCCCACGTTGCCAAGATCAGCTTCACCGGCAGCCCCGAAGCGGGTCGCGAAATCCAGCGCACCGCCGGTGTGCTGTTCAAGCGCGTCGCCCTGGAGCTGGGCGGCAAGAGTCCGCAGATTGTCTTCGACGACGCCCCCTTCGACGATGCGCTGCACGGCTGCTCGCTCGGCCTGTTCGTCAACCAGGGACAGATCTGCGCGGCCGGCTCGCGCATCCTGGTCCAGCGCGGCATCGCCGAGCGCTTCGCCGTGGCGCTTGCCGATGCGGCACGAGCGGTCAAGGTCGGCGATCCTCGGCAAGCTGGCATACAGATGGGCCCCGTGGCCAAAAAAGCCCAGTTCGAGCGCGTCAACCGGTACATCCAACTGGGCATCGAGCAAGGTGCCACGCTGTTGGCTGGCGGCGTATCGACGCCCGAAAGGGGCTGGTTTGTCCAGCCGACCATCTTTGCCAATGCACGCAATGACATGGCGATCGCCCGGGACGAGATCTTCGGCCCGGTCGGCACCGTGATCACTTTCGACAGCGAAGATGAGGCGCTTGCCTTGGCCAACGATTCTGCTTACGGCCTCGCGGCGACGGTCTGGACCCACGACCTGGCAAAAGCGCATCGCGTGGCTGGCGCGGTGAAGGCCGGTGCTGTGGGTGTCAACTGCTGGAGCCCGCTGGATGCCAATCTGCCTTGGGGCGGGGTGAAAGCCAGCGGCATTGGCCGTGAAGGCGGATTCGCCGGCGCGTTGGCCTACACCGAAGAGAAAGTCATCACCTTATTGCTGCCCACCTGACAGCCATCCCTGCACTGACCGAGCGACCCTCGATGCGCTGATTAGCCGTGGGTCGCTCAGGTGCATTTTTGTTACCGATGGAGAGACCGCGATGAATCCGGCAAATCAAACAGCTGTTGATCGGTATCCGACGTCCCTGCGACTCCTGCATTGGGTGCGCGCCGTGCTCATCGCTGGCCTGCTCTGGGCAGGCTGGCACATGACCGGGCTGGATGACGAAGTGGCGAGCAAGTACGAGCTTTATTATCCGTGGCACAAATCGTTCGGGGTGTTGGCATTCTTGCTGGTGCTGGTCCAGATCGTCTTGCGCGTGCGAACCCCCAGGCTGCCGCAGCCGCCGGAATCATTGGCGCGCTATGAACGGATATCGTCAAGGCTTGCGCACCGTACCTTGTATGCGCTGCTGGTGATCGTGCCGTTGATGGGCTATTCGATGTCGAGCACCTACACGATGAGCGACGGGGTGTTCTTCTTTGGCGTTAACCTTCCGGAGCTGCTTGGAAAAAATGACGATTGGTTCGTCGTCTTCCAATGGCTGCACAAGGTGCTCGCCTACACGCTGCTCGGCCTGATCCTGGTGCATGTCGCCGGCGCGCTCAAGCACCGGTTCCTCGACCGCGATCCCCGACGCGACGTGCTGCGCCGCATGCTCTGACGGCCTCGGCCTGATCACTTCTCCCACCGGATGCGCCACGGTGAGTGGCGCATCCGGATCAAGCTACCCGCAACGGATGCCGCGAACGGCGACTCAGAACGTCACCCACACGATGAACTGCAGATACGTGTTGGTCGAGGCGCTGCCGCTTTGCAGACCGCCGTCGCCCAGCCACTTCCTCGGTTTGTAGAAACCCACCAGCGGCGAAAGCGTGACGTTGTCGGTCACACTCCAATCCAGGTACAGGTCGACCTCCCGCGCGCTGAAATCCTGCGCGTCGCGGTCGGAGAGCTGGTCGTAGTGAAAGTACATGGCGTTGAGAGTCAGCCTGTCAGTCGGCTGGACCGAGAGCAGCACGTCGTTGATCTGCATGTTCGAGGTCACCGAGGCGGCATAATTCGCCGCGACCTCACCCTGGTAGCGTTTGCGAAAACCGCCCTGGAAGAGAAAGTCCCAACCTTGCGAATAGCGTGAATACCGATAGCTCACCGCCGGTTGCCATCGAGCCTCGGTGAAGGTGTAGCCCGCATCGAAGAACATCGCCCGCTGCGACCCGGAACGTTTTTCCTGGCGCGCCACTTCGAAGGCGAAGTCGGCATTCACGATGCCCGCATTGCCCTGGCCACGGATGCTGTAGATGTCCATACCCTTGCGTTCAAGTCGATCGGCAAAGGCGTATCGCTCGTTGACATCGAGGCCGTGTACATACGTCGAACCGATCGAGCCGATGGGCGTCGTGTAGTCGAGGGTCGCAGCCGCCACTTCGGTCTCCGACTGCCCGGGGTTGTCCGATTTCAGCCATATCAGGCTGCCGTGGAGCCCCTGCGTTCCGCCCAGTTTCAGGACCGCGGTGTTGCCGAACGCCAGTCGTGGGCCAAGGTAGAAGGCACCGCCCCGATCGAACCGGCCATCCGCGACGCCGGCGATGGGGCTGAAGGCCTTGCCGGGCGCAAAGCCGTCGTCGGTGATCAGGAATCCATCCACCGTGACGATTTGTCGGCCGAAGGAGAAATCAACGCCGTCAGTCCCTAGCGCCGGGATAAGGTCACCTGATTTCCAGCCCAGGTAGGCGTCCTCCACGGCGGTTCTTCTTTCATCACCGACCGTGAGGCTTCCGGCGTCGCCATCGCCCCAGGACCCTGTGCTGATCAGGCTGAACCCACCGTAGACCGAGCCGACACCGAGCTTGTTGGTCGTGCCGTTTACACCGTACTTGGCGAAGCCTTCCTGCCACCGCATGCTGCCGGGTTCCTCCTGCGGGTTGGCAAGATAATTCTTCTCACTGCCGAACCAGCCGAACCCCGCCCAGAGATCGGCGTTCAGCACGGTTGCACCATCGTCCTCGCTGTAGAACTCATAGGCCTGTGCCTGCGGCTCCAATGTACAGACTGCGAGCAGTGAAATTGACAGGGCATAAGGGGGGGTGCGCATGACGTCTCTCCTGTTCTTATATTTATGAGGCGAGTCATGAGTGTTCCGATTCGGGCTGCCCATGCGGTAGCCCAAATCAGCATGTGCAAAGGGCTGGCCGCCCATTCCCGTGGCGCAATTTCTCGCTGCCGCAAAATATTTCCGATGACCTTATCGGTTGCCGTTTTGGGCTACGGCCTCGACATGCGCCGCCCCTATGCTGGGGCCATAAGAACGCATAAGAACGAGGAACCCGTCATGTCCCCATTACCGCTGCTACGTCAGGGGCTTTGCCTGCTGGCCGTCGTCGCCTGCAGTGCCCTGCCATCGGTAGTTACCGCCCACCATTCATTTGCGCTTTTCGACCAGACCAGGACGGTCACGGTCAAGGGCGTCGTCGAGCGCTTCGCCTGGACCAATCCGCACGTCACGATTTACCTCGATACGCCCGGCCCGCCGCCCCAGCGATTCAAGATCGAGACCGGCAGCGTCAACGCTTTGCAGCGCGCCGGCTGGAGCGCCGACTCGATCAAGGCCGGCGAGAGCGCCGAGGTGACCTTCAAACCGCTGAAAAACGGTGACCCGGGCGGGTTGCTGCTGGAAATCAGGATCGGTGAAGTCGTGCTCTCTGGCGGCGGATAGAAGAAGCAAGGCTGACCACCGAACTGAACCGTCCAGCAGCGTGGAGACCTTTCAATGAAACCGACACGAACCTTGAACGCGGCGATGATCTTCCTGGGCATCGCCCTCGCGACGGGTAGCGGGATATGCCGCGCCACGCCGTCCTCTTCCCCGAACGACAAACACAGCGTGGGCATCAGCGGCACCTGGGAAAGAACTCCGGACGACTGGTTCGGTGAAAACCCGGACGACCCGGTGCACCCGGGCGGGCCGATGGATCTGAAGCAACCCTATGCCAGCGCATACGCCGCGCTAAAAAAACAGCAGGCCGCCGCGAACGAAGCCGGGACGCCCATCGCGACGACCAGCTCTCGCTGCCTGCCCGAAGGAATGCCGACGTTGATGGCGGCGCTCTTCCCGATCCAGATCATTCACGACGACAAGCAAGTGATTGTCCTTGGGGAATACCTCCAGCAGGTGCGGCGGATTCCCCTGAACGAAGCAATGCCGGCGAAAGAGAAACTGACACCTGCCTACCAAGGCCATTCGCGCGGCCATTGGGAAGGCGACACGCTGGTGGTGGAAACACAACGTGTGCGCACGGACGTGACCTTCTACGACGTTCCCCACAGCGAAGAGATGAAGATCACCGAACGCATCCGGCTACGCGGGCCGGATCAGTTGGAGAACCAGGTCGTGATCGAAGATCCGCAAGTGCTCAAGACCCCGTATCACTTCACCTTCGACTACAAGCGCTCCAACTACGCCATCCAGGAGTACGTCTGCGAGAACAACCAGATCGTGATCGACAGCGAGGGCAAGGCGTCCCTCAGCCGCGAGTAAAGCCCTGTCGACGAATATTTTGGAGATGACCGGATTGAAACGATCGATAGCCATCAGCCTCCTTCGGCCAACGCTGCCCGGCGCCCTGCTCTCGCTGATCCTCATGTTCGACGCGTTCGCCGAGGTGCCACGCATGCCCACCGCCATCGCGGTGCCGCCCTCCGGCAAGCCACCGTTGTCGTCGGCGAAGTACCCGGGCACCGAACACAGCGACCTGGAGAAATACGACTACATCGAGGAAGAGTTTTACCTGCAAGGCGTCGCCCCGGCCATTACCGCTGCGGGCGAAACGCTGCTGGAGGCGCCTTACACCACACGCCTGCTGGTACGCAGACCGGCAGATCCCGCACGCTTCAATGGCACGGTGGTGATCGAGCCGTTCAGCTGGTTTGGCGAACGCGGCGCCGGATGGATCCTGACTCGCAACTACTTGCTGCGTCGAGGTTACGCTTACGTCGGGTACACGCTGAACATGAACAAGCCGGCGGTCGATCCCAAGTTCATCTCGGAGACCGCGGCGGCCGAAGCCGAGCAGATCGCCCAGTACGGACGGATCGTGAACCTCGAATTCATGCGTCGTTTCGACTACTCACGCTACGCCCCACTGGGTGCCTACTACGATCCCCAGCGCTTCACTCGTGGCGAAGGCCCCGACCCCTTCATTCCACAATCCCAGGGCATCGCGGCGCAACTGGCGTTGCTGTTGAAGACCGATGGACCACAGAGCCCCTTGGCTGGCTTCGATGTGCAGCGCATCTATGTCAACAGCTGGGCAGTGACAGCGCAGGTCTGGATGGACTATCTCGACCAGGGCCGGCATCAGCAATGGCGCATGCCCGACGCACGGCCGCTGATCGATGGCTACATGACGGGACGCATGGCCTATGGCGAGGTCGGCGGCGAGGTCATCCGGATGCCAAGCCGGATGCCCGAGGGCGTACCGTTCGTGACCGTCTACAGCCAGTCCGAGCTGATGCACGACATTCTCGAAGGCATCGATCTGCCAGCGGATACTGACAGCCCACAGGTTCGCTATTACGAAGTGACCGGTATGCCACATCTACGGCTGGCTGACCTCGGTACGGAGCATACCGAACGGGTCGCGGCCGATATCGGCAAGGGTGACGACCCACAGTGCCGGACGCTGTACGACGAACCCGCGGAGCTGGTCGTCTCGGCGCTCCTCGATGGCCTGGACAAATGGGTCCGCGAGCGCAAACCCATGCCCAAGGCTGCGCGCGTCGTCCGCGAGGGCAAATCCGCCGCCCGCGATCCCGCCACCCACAACCTGCAAGGCGGTGTACGCCCGCCGTGGGTCCAGGTGCCCAGCGCGACCTACCTGACTGAACAGGAAACCGGCTGCGGGCTGATCTACGACACCAAGGTGCCCTACTCCAGGGAAATGCTTCGCCAGCGCTACGCAAACTTCAGCCAATACGAGCAAGCTTTCGAAGACGCCAAGAGCGTATCGGTCAAGCAACGCTATCTCCTTCCGGAAGACGCGCCGGGCCTGCGTCCGATCGCAAGGCCGGAAGACTTCTAAATCCATTGTGGAAGCACAGCAGATGTCAGCAGAACTCATCATCGCCTGGATCTACGCGTCACCATTGAGCACCGCCATCAGGGACATGTCCTGGGTCGTGCCGACGGTACAGAGCGTCCATATCCTGGCCATCGCAGTGATCTTCGGCGCCGCGGTGATTTCCGACCTTCGGTTGGCCGGCGCGCTTGCCACCGATGAACCCTCGCGTGGCGTCATCGCGCGTTATTACCCGTGGATGCGCAACGCCCTCGGCATCCTGCTCCTCACCGGGCTGGTGATGATCATTGGCGAGCCGGACCGCGTGCTGGTCAACACCACGTTCTGGCTGAAGATGTTGCTGGTCATTGGCGTGTTCACGCTGGCCTGGTCGATCCGGCGTCCGTTGCTGCGGCCCGCCGATGGCGATGACGAGAAGCGTCCGGTCAAGGCGCTGGCCTGGCTCTCCATTGTTTTGTGGTGCGTCGTGATCATCTGCGGTCGCTGGATCGCCTACTGATTCCGCGTTTTCAACGAAAGCTCTCAGGTATTCGTCATGGATCTTCAAGCATTACTGCAACCCCTCGAGGCCAGCGCATTAGCCGCCCAGATCCGCGAGTCGGCTTCCGTTTTTCCCGCCCTGGAATCGGTACACGTGATCGGCATTGCCCTCGTGTTCGGAACCATCGCCGTTGTCGACTTGCGCCTGCTTGGCATTGCCTCCCATCGTCGAAGCGCGCTACGGCTTATCGAGGAATTGCTGCCCTACACCTGGGTCGCCTTCGCCGCCTGCTTGATCACCGGGCTGCTGATGTTTGTCTCCAACGCGACCACCTATGCGCAGAACAGCGTGTTCTGGTGGAAGATGGGCGTGTTGCTGCTGGCGGGGCTCAATATGGGGATATTCCACCTGGGCGCCTATCGCCGCATCGATGAATGGGACACGACACTGCCGCCCCCCGGCCCGGCGCGCCTCGCAGGTTTCAGCTCGTTGACGCTGTGGGTGAGCGTGATCTGCCTGGGCCGCTGGATCGGGTTCGTCTGATGGCTGACTTGCCGCGAGACTGGGCCGGCCGTTATTGCTATGCGTTCACATCAACGACCGTACGCCCGCGCACCTTTCCTTCCAGCACCTGAGCGGCGACCTCTGGAACCTGCGCCAGGCCGACGACCTGGGTGGTCCGGGCGAGCTTGTTCACGTCGAGATCCCGGGCCAGTCGCGACCATGCTTGCAGGCGAACCTCTTGCGGAGCATTCACCGAATCGATACCGGCAAGGGTCACGTTGCGCAGGATGAAGGGCAGCACCGAGCCGGGCAGATCCGCCCCCTGGGCCAGGCCGAAAGCGGCGACAACGCCACGATATCGAGTCTGTGCCAAGGCATTGACCAGGGTATGGCTGCCGACCGAATCGATGACGCCGGCCCAACGCTCCTTGGCAACCGGAGCACCCGGCTCGGACAAGGTATGGCGATCGATGATCTCGCCGGCACCGAGATCGCGCAGGTAATCGGCTTCTTCCTGGCGGCCGGTCGAGGCAATCACCCGATAGCCCAGGCCGGACAACAGTGCGATTGCCACCGAGCCCGCGCCGCCGTTGGCGCCGGTCACCAGAACGTCGCCACGCTCAGGCGTCAGGCCGCCATGTTCCAGAGCCAACACGCTGAGCATCGCGGTGTAGCCGGCGGTGCCGATGGCCATGGCCTGGCGGGTCGAAAAAACTTCCGGAACCTTCACCAGCCAGTCGCCGCTCACCCGCGCCTTCTGGGCAAAGCCGCCGTGGTGGGTCTGGCTCAGCCCCCAACCGTTGAGCAGCACCCGATCGCCAGCCTGGAAACCGGCATGACTGGAGCTTTCGACAACGCCGGCAAAGTCGATGCCGGGGATCAGCGGAAATTGGCGGATCACTGGTGTGCGACCGCTAAGCGCCAAGGCGTCCTTGTAATTGACGGTGGAGTACTCGATCGCGACGGTGACGTCGCCGGGCATCAGGTCCTCGTCCTTGAAGTCGACCAGGCGGGTGGAAATCACGTCAGCGGTTTTGGTGCAAAGCAGCGCTTTGAAGGTCATTGTTGGTTTCCTCTTCATTTTGAGCGGGTCGCGGCCAACGCAGCGAATGCGGGCCCTGGCCCGGCTGGCAATTCACGCGAGCTGCAGGGCCTTGCGGATGCCCGTGTCCAGCACGCCAGCCGGCGCGAAGCGACGCATGAACTGCAACTGCGCGGCTGTCTTGCCGGCGGTGTAACGCAGCTTCGGCCGCTCGGCGCGAGCCGCCTTGAGCACCACGTCAGCCACCACGTCGGGGCCCTCGGCGGTCGCCATCGCCTGGTTGACGACCTTGGTTACCTTAACCCGAATGTCCTCATACACGTCCAGCTTGGCGTCAGCCTGCAGGCTGTTGCTTTCGAATGCCGTGCGCGTATAGCCGGGCTCGATGACGACCACCCGGATGCCATGGGTACGCAACTCGTGATCCAGCGCTTGAGAATAGCCATCCACCGCATGTTTGCTGGCCACGTAGAGCGCCACATAAGGTACGGATACGACACCAAGAATGGAGCCGATGTTGATGATTCGACCGACGCCCTGACGTCGCATGTGGGGCACAACGGCGCGGGTCATGCGCACGACACCGAGGAAATTGGTATCGAAGACGGCCTTGGCCTGCTCGATCGAGCTTTCTTCCGCCGCGGCCGGGGCGAGTCCGAAACCGGCATTGTTGACCAGCAAATCGATGCGCCCTTCCCGGCGCAGCAGCTCGCCGACAGCGGCTTCGACGCTGGCGTCGTCGGTTACGTCCAGCGCCAGCATCGAAAATGCCTGATGAACCGCCGGTGTACCTCGCCGGCTGGTGCCATATACGGTGTAGCCGGCCGCCGCGAGCTTGTTCGCGATGGCCTCACCGATGCCGGACGAAGCGCCGGTCACCAACGCTACGGATTTAGTAATGGTCATACAGTGTTCCTCTGGCTGCCTGGCGGGATCCGGCATCAACGCGTGTCGGGGAACTCTATGATGATGATCATAATTATAGACGTCAATACTTTTGATTTCGACTGACATCTAATTTACCAGAACGACACGCAGGCATCACCGCCAGCGGCAGATCGACGCGGTGCATTGCGTTGAGTGAGAATCGTCGTCGGCCCGCGCCACTAAACGCTTGGAAACACCGGGTGACGGTGAGGGGAAGACCGCAGGCTCGATGGAGAGGCATGCGCCCCTCCACCTCCGCCGTTTACTCGCGCGCTTGTATCAAGCCAGCAGATCGTTCGAGCTCAAGGAATTGACGCCTAGCAACTGAATCTCGAAATCCGCGTTCAGGTCGCCATTGACGTTGCCGTAAAGCACGTGGTCGACGAAGCGTAATTGCCCGGCCCCGGTAAAATCAGCCGAGTCGATAAAGCTGAACGTATCGTTCAGCGCGGTCAGTGTGTCGGCATCCAATCCCGAAAGATCGATTTTATCGCCCTGCAGAGCGCTGAAATCAAAAATGACATCACGCGCGCTACCGCTGCCCAGGTCATCGAGCGCAGTGAAAACAAACTGGTCGGCTCCATCACCACCGATGAGGGTGTCTGTTCCAATCCCGCCGATGAGTATGTCATTGCCAGCGCCGCCTTCGAGCTGGTCGTTGCCGGCACCACCTTCCAGGGTGTCCGCACCACCCAGGCCATCGAGTACGTTGGCTGCGCTGTTACCGGTCAGTCTGTTGTCCAGCCCGTTGCCGATAAGCGTGAGGGAGTCGGTATAGAGCAACTGGCCGTCTTCGATATTGGCCGACAAGGTGTAGTTCACCGAGGTACGGATCAGGTCATGACCTTCGTCGGCAAGCTCGACGACCGTGTCGCCAGCATTGTCGACCACGTAGTTGTCATCCCCCAGGCCGCCTATCAGCGTGTCCTGCCCCGCTCCGCCATTGACGACGTTGTTGCCGGCGTTGCCGGTCAGCACGTTGGACAGTTCGTTGCCGCCGGCGTTGACGTTGGCGTTGCCGGTCAACGTCAGGTTTTCCAGGTTGTTGCCCAGTCGCCAGGCCACCGATGAAACGACGGTGTCGATTTCATCGGCCACGGTGCTCGCTTCATTGACGACATCACCGACGTTGTCGACCACGTAAGTATCAGCACCGGCGCCCCCTTCCAGGGTATCCGCACCACCAAGGCCATCGAGTATGTTGGCGGCGCTGTTACCGGTCAGCCTGTTGTCCAGCGCGTTGCCGATAAGCGTGAGGGAGTCGGTATAGAGCAACTGGCCGTCTTCGATATTGGCCGACAAGGTGTAGTTCACCGAGGTACGGATCAGGTCATGACCTTCGTCGGCAAGCTCGACGACCGTGTCGCCAGCATTGTCGACCACGTAGTTGTCATCCCCCAGGCCGCCTATCAGCGTGTCCTGCCCCGCTCCGCCATTGACGACGTTGTTGCCGGCGTTGCCGGTCAGCACGTTGGACAGTTCGTTGCCGCCGGCGTTGACGTTGGCGTTGCCGATCAACGTCAGGTTTTCCAGGTTGTTGCCCAGTCGCCAGGCCACCGATGAACGAACGGTGTCGATTTCATCGGCCACGGTGCTGGCTTCGTTGATGACATCGCCGACGTTGTCGACGAGGTAGGTGTCACCACCAGCGCCGCCGGTCAGGGTATCCGCACCACTGCCGCCGTCGAGGATATTGGCCTCGGCGTTCCCGGTGATGCGGTTGTTCAGCGCGTTGCCGGTTGCATTCAGGTTGCCGCTGCCGATCAACTTCAGGTTCTCGAAGTTGGCACCCAGGGTATAGCTGACGGTTGAAAGAACACTGTCGATCTCCGTAAGCGAAGCATCTCGCTCAATGATCGTGTCGGACAGGCTGTCGATGTAATAACTGTCGTTGCCGGCACCGCCGTCGAGGATGTCCGCACCACCGAGGCCGTTGAGCACGTTGCCGGCACTGTTACCGGTCAGTCTGTTGTCCAGCGCGTTGCCGATAAGCGTGAGGGAATCGTTATAGAGCAGCTGGCCGTCTTCGATATTGGCTGACAAGGTGTAGTTTACCGAGGTACGGATCAGGTCATGACCTTCGTCGGCAAGCTCGACGACCGTGTCGCCAGCATTGTCGACCACGTAGTTGTCGTCCCCCAGGCCGCCTATCAGCGTGTCCTGCCCCGCTCCACCATTGACGACGTTGTTGCCGGCGTTGCCGGTCAGCACGTTGGACAGTTCGTTGCCGGCGGCGTTGACGTTGGCGTCGCCGGTCAACGTCAGGTTTTCCAGGTTGTTGCCCAGTCGCCAGGCCACCGATGAAACGACGGTGTCGATTTCATCGGCCACGGTGCTGGCTTCGTTGATGACATCGCCGACGTTGTCGACGAGGTAGGTGTCACCACCAGCGCCGCCGGTCAGGGTATCCACACCACTGCCACCGTCGATGATATTGGCCTCGGCGTTCCCGGTGATGCGGTTGTTCAGGGCGTTGCCGGTTGCATTCAGGTTGCCGCTGCCGATCAGCTTCAGGTTTTCGAAGTTGGCACCCAGGGTATAGCTGACGGCTGAAAGGACACTGTCGATCTGCGTGAGCGAGGCATCTCGCTCAATGATCGTGTCGGACAGGCTGTCGATGTAATAACTGTCGTTACCGGCGCCGCCGTCGAGGGTGTCCGCACCACCGAGGCCGTTGAGTACGTTGCCCAGTTCGTTACCGATCAGCGTGTCATCGTAGGCTGAACCGACCGCATTCTCGATTTTTGCGCCATAGGCGATTGCCAACCCTTCGTTGAAGAGAGTCAGCGTGTTGACGTTCAAGAACGCCTGGCCGATCTTGCTGAACGCGCCCTCATTCAGATTGATGCGTACCGCTGCCGCCTGATTACTCGCGTCGATGGTGTCATTGCCGCCGGCATCCCAGATCGTCTCGAAAACCGACTGGCCAGCAGCCCAGCTATAGGTGTTATTCCCGGTCTGCCATTGGTTATTCGCCCCATAAAGGCTCTGTATGGCGGCGATGTCGAGCAGCATCGGCGTGGTCGGTTCATAGAGGTACGGGTCGTTGTAACTCATGACGGTGTAACGTACGTCGTCAAACTCGGTAGCAAGCACCGTGGGATTGAAGCCGCTGGTGGAAAACGGATGTTTGAGGCCCAGCGCGTGCCCGATCTCATGCACAAAGGTCAAGTAGTCGTAGGATCCTTTGACGGGCGCTGGATCATTCGTCGACGGGCCGATCCAGACATCACCGGCAGTAGGGCTGGTGCCAGGCATATAAGCCCAGGCGGCGACACCGTCATCCATCCCTTGGTAACCACCAAATCGCAAGTCACCGACATTGCTGAAGGATTCGCCGACCTGCGTGAACTGAATGTTGGCAACCGAACTCCACGCACCCAGCGCGCTGACGACGCTGTTCTGCTGGGCCGGAGTCAGGACGTAGGTGGCCAGGTCCTCGTTGTTGTTGCTGTAATCGAAGGTGAAACGTGAATTATCGGTAATGAAGCTGTACGTCAATGAGGTAACGGGCATGCAATTGTTCGTGGAATTGCCTGACCAATAAGTGCCGTAAAGCAAACTATCGACTTGCGCATTGCCGGTCAGGCTGGCAGACGAAACAGATGAATAACCGAAAAATGGACTGGGCATGGGAGCTTCCTGTGGGCAATCTGCGGTCTATCCTGGATGCGACCGCTACAAAGGGATCATTTTGCATCAGAAACTGACACATTAATATCATTTGGCCATTATTGTGCCGAACGGTCTGACCAAGGCGCAACCAGCCAGTCGTTGGCCTTGCGGATGTCCTCGTCTGCCAATCTTCCACTCCAGCGATGCAGCACGAGCAGACTGGTCACGAACCGGTATTGGGACTGATAGAAATCGCGTCGTGCACGAAACTCTTCCTGGATGCTATCCAGCACGTCCACGGCATGCTTGACGCCGTAGTTGAAGGCTTTTTCGGTGGCTACCCGGGACTTTTCCGCGGACTCCAGGGCGCGTCGGGTCGCCTTGATACGGCTGAGTTCGGCCGTCATGCCCAGATAGGCAGTGCGAGTTTCCTTGATGACCTGGCGGCGCAAGGCCTCCAGTTCCTGCTGGGCGACCTCCTTGTCGCTTTCCGAACTGGACACCCGTGCGCGGGTGGAGCCGCCACTGTAGAGGGGCACTTGCAAATCAAGGGAAGCGACCAGGTTATCCGTGCGGGGAGCCAAGGCACCTTCGTAACCGATGTCACTGCGTTGCGCCGTGAGATTCAGGCCCAGCCTGGGCAGATGACCGGCCCTGGCTTCACCAACAGCCGCCTCGGCTGCAAGGATACTGTGTTCGCGGGCATGCAGTGCCGGGTTGCTATCGAGCGCTGCATGCACCCAATAGTCCTGCGCTTGCGCCGGCAGGCTGAAAGCAGGATTTTCTGCGATGCGCTTGAACGGCTCATGGACATCACGCCCCACCAGCTCGGAAATGGCCTCACGACTGATCGCGACCTTGTTGCTGGCTTCGATCTCGTCTGCCTTGAGCGCATCCACGCGGGCCTCGAGATCAAGCCTGTCGGTTACCATCGCCATCTGGCGCGCATACAAGGCATTTATTCGCTTGAGGTTGCGCTCGGTTGCGTCCAGTTCACTGCGCACCAGGGACAGTTCGTCCTCGGCCGCGAGAACGGCAAAGTAGCGTTCAGACAAATCGATACTGGCCTGCACCTGGGTGTCGTCGGATTCGTATTCACTCTGCCGCGCCAACTCCACATATTTGCGGTAGCTGCGCCAGACCTGCGGATCGTAGATCACTTGGTTGAGCACCACGGCCATGCGCTTGCCGTTGTACTGGATGCGGCTGACATCATCGTCACGCCGGCTGCGATTGACGCTACCACTGGCGTTGAGCTGCGGCAGCAGTTGGCCGAACGCGGCGCGTTCGTTGCCCTTCCCGCTGCGAACCAAGGCCTGTGCTCGCAGAACGCGTGGATCGGCGCCCTGCGCTTCCTGATGCAATTGCCACAGATCCACGTGGGAAGACGTTGGCCCGCTGTCCGCAAGGGCGCCGAGCGATGCGAGGATCGCGCACAGGATGATCAGGGATCTCATGTCAATCCTCGATCATCGAACGGGCGAAAGCATTGCTGGCAGGCTGCATCAGGTACTCCAACAACGTCCGCGCCCCTGTGTTGATCAGCACTTCGACCGGCATCCCCGGCACCAGGGCACGATCGCCCAGCGCCTGGCGTCCCTTGTCGGTCAACGCTACACGCGCCAGGTAATAAGCAGTGCCGGTGTCCTGGTTGACCAGACGATCCGCCGATATCTGCACCAGTTGCCCTTCGATGACAGGGGTGGTGCTGCTCTTGAACGCGCTGAAGCGAATGTCCGCCAGCCTGCCCGGCGCGATACGGTCGATGTCCACGGTCGAAACCTGCGCCTCGACAATCAGCTCTTCATTGGCCGGGACAATGTCCAACAGGGCGGTCCCAGGGCTGACCACGGCGCCCAGGGTGTGCACGGTCATCCCTATGACCCGGCCTGACTCCGGGGCGAGAATGTCGGTGCGCTGGTCGCGATCCTGCAAGGTGGCCAGTCGTTCGCGCAACTCGTAGACCTTGCTTCGCGCTTCACCCAGCAAACCTGCCACTTCACTGGCGAAGGTTTTTTTCAATTGGAGAATCTTCAGTTGTGCTTCGTCCGCATGGACGCGCGCTCGTGCGCTCTCCGACTGGCTTTCGGCTATTTCAGCCTGCAAGCGCGACAGGCTGCGCTCTTGCTCGCGCAGACGTTGTTTATCCACGTAGCCTTCGGCCAACAATGCACGCAGGTCGACAATCTCTTCTTCATAAGACGTGGCCAGCGCTTGCTTGCTGGCGACGATGGCCTTATAGCCTCGAATCTGCTCTTCGATCTGGCCGATGGACTTCTCCTGCAAGGCGATTTCGCCCTGCAGCGAGGTCCTTCGGGCCTGGAAGATCCGCGCTTCACTGTCGCGGGCTTCGCGAACGCGCGGGTCGGCGGGGTCGAGGGTGGACACGGCCAGCGGCTCCGGCAATGCGTCACGCTCCGCCACCAGTCGGGCTTCGAGTTCGAGCGCAGCAATCAATTGGCTGCGCATCGCCTCCATTTCCGAACGGGCCTGGGTATTGTCGAGCACCAGCAGCACATCGCCCGCTTTCACCAGGTCACCCTCACGCACACGTAGCTCGCGCACGATGCCGCCTTCCAGATGCTGCACAGTCTTGCGATAGCTTTTTACCGTGACCACACCCGGCGCGAGGGCTGCGCTGTCCAGCGGCGCCAGGGCCGCCCAGCCACCAAACAGGCCAAAGGTGACCAGCAGCAGGAAGTAACCGATGCGCCGTACCGGCCTGTCATCTATGGCCAACCCGGCCACATCAACGGAAAACTGCTTACTGTTTTGCATAAAGCTGCCCATCCGCATCCTGCGGCTCAATGGCTCCAGCCTGGCGAGCCGCTGGCGTAGCGCCCTGCAGCCGCGCCATGACACTGTCGCGAGGCCCGAACAGGCTCCTTTCGCCATGGTTGAGAACCAGTAATTTATCCACCTGGGCCAATACCCCGGATCGATGGGTAATGACAAACACCGTGGCCCGGCTCTGCCTGAGCTTTCGCAGCGCCTCGGCGAGCATTTTTTCTCCGGCGTCGTCCAGGTTGGAATTCGGTTCATCGAGCACTACCAGGCGCGGTTCCCCGTACAAGGCGCGGGCCAGCCCGACACGCTGGCGCTGCCCGCCGGACAGCCCACCGCCGTTGGCGCCAATCAGCGTGTCGTAGCCATCGGGCAATTGCAGCACCATCTCATGCACCCCGGCCATGCGTGCGGCGGCGACCACCGCAGCAGCATTCATCGGGCCGAAACGCGAAATGTTCTGGCTGATGGTGCCTTCGAACAGTTCGATGTCCTGCGGCAAGTAACCGATATACGCCCCCAGCTCCTCCCGGCGCCATTGGCTGATGTCCGCGCCGTCCAGGCGCACGGTGCCGGTCAGGCTTGGCCAGATTCCCAGCAACGCCCGGGCCAGCGTCGATTTGCCTGCACCACTGGGGCCAATGATGCCCACTGCTTCTCCAGGAGCTACGTTGAAGTCCAGGCCACGGATAATCGGTTTGCGACTGCCCGGTGAGCCGACCGAAAGGCCCTCGACGCGGACCGCACCCTCCGGTGCAGGCAGTGACATGCGCTCCGGATCCGCGGCGTGCCTGGCCAGCAACTCATGCAGCCGTGCGTATTGCGAGCGTGCGCCCAGGAAGTTTTTCCACACGCCAATCAACTGGTCGATGGGGGCCAGCGCGCGGCCCAGCAAAATGGAGCCGGCAATCATCAGTCCGGGCGTGATTTCATGATTGATCGTCAAGTAAGCGCCCAGGCCCAACACCAGCGATTGCACAATCTGGCGGAACGTCCTGGATATCGCCGCAACGGTCGTGGCGCGGTCGCTGGCCAGGCTTTGCAGGGATAACACCGTATGGACCCGCCTGCTCCAGTGTTCGCGAAGGCTGGCAAGCATGCCCATCGACTCGACCACCTCGGCATTGCGCAAGCTTTTGTTGGTAAAAGCGGTGGCGGCCATCTGCTCGCGATTGGCATCCTGCAGCGGCACTTGCGTGAGCTTTTCGTTGACGAAGGCCAGCGCTCCCAGCAGGACCGCGCTCAACAATCCCATCCAACCGTACCAGGGATGGAAGATGAACATGACGGCCAGATAGATAGGAATCCATGGCGTATCGAAAAACGCAAAGAGACCGTTGCCGGTCAGGAACTGGCGCAACGCGTTCAGGTCGCTCAATGGCTGTGCGGTGGCGTCCATGCCGCTGGTATTGAGTGCCTGCCTGAAACTGGCGTCGAACAGACGCTGCCCCAGCAGCGTGTCGAGGCGCGTGCTGATGCGTACCATGATCCGCGAACGAACCCATTCCAGGCCGCCCATCGTGCTCATCAACAGCAACATGATCAGCGTCAGCATCAACAGGGTGGACAGGCTGGCGCTGGCTACCGCGCGGTCATACACCTGCAACATGTAGAACGAGGGGACCAGCATCAGCAAATTGACAAAAAAACTGAAAAAGGCCACGGAAAGAAAGCTGCCCTTGCATGCGACAAGCGCGCCTTCCAACTCGGTCCGGGTGTGGGCTGACATGGTTCATTCCCTGAGGTCCGCTTATGTTCAAACCTGCGAGGATCGTAGGGAGTACAGATACACGAACGCCTTCAAAAGCAATCGCAGGACAGGTCGCAAACGCCTGCGCGACAAAGATTATGTGCGCTGTATCGGCAAACACGAGCAGTTCTGAAGGGAAACTTTTCAGCTGCGACAACCGGCTAAATTACGAGCCCGCAGGCTTTCGCCGGCAGGATGATCTATACCTACTGGTGTACGCACCCGGGCTACACGACAATAAAGACATGCCCGGGAAGCACGGCCGAACCGCCAGGCAAACACCGCCTTCCCCGGCACTGGCCTGAACGATAATGTACCCGCGTCGCGCATGTAGAATGGCGGCCCTTTTTTCAATGCCTGAAGTATCGACCATGAGCCGGATCCCACGCGTATTGAATGGTCGTCCCAAAGCACTCTGGCGGCTCTGCTTTTCGCTATTGTCATTGGTTATCCTTCATGCGCACGGCGAGCCACAAGTCATCGAGCTGCACATCCCGGACGCACCGCCGCTGACGTTCATCAACGACCCCAAGGGGTACGGCATCGTCGGTGACGTCGCGGTGCAGGCGATTACCCGGGCCGGGTACACGCCAAAGATCCACCTCCTGCCCTGGGCCAGGGCACAGAAACATGTCAGCGAAGAACACGACTACCTGATAGCTCCCTTGTCGCGCATTCCCGTGCGCGAGGAGCGCTTCACCTGGATCGCTTCGATCATGCCCATGGAGCGCGCCTTCTTCAGCCTCGACCGGCAGGTCACCAGTTTCGACCAGGCGAAAGCAACCTACCGCAAGATCGGCGTCGGCCTGGGCAGTGCACAAGAGGACATCCTGCGCGCCGAAGGCTTCAGCGACGAACAGATCTATCCGCTGGCCATCGGTGACAACCCTGCCCAGATGCTGTTGATGGGACGTATCGATGCCTGGTTCAACGGTGTTCCGGAGAGTCGCTACATCTGGCCGAAGGTGTCCAGGCGCAAACTGCTGATGAGCCCGGTTGGCAGCAGCGCCGACCTCTATCTGGCGTGTTCCAGGCGCTGCTCCGAAAAAATCGTCGAAGACTTGCGTGGGGCCGTGGAGGCGCTGCGCAAGGACGGCACGATCAAGCGGATACGTGAGGTATATCTGCCTGACTAAGTAGCCGGCTGGGACCGATCCACTGCACAGTTGCCGTATGCCATGGCTCATCAATGGCTTATATCATTCCGAATGATAGTTACCTTTGCTTCATTCGATTCGTTCCTTTCAGCCTTGCCACGCATCATCCGCCCATCTCAATACACTTGGCGGATGCTATCCATGGAACATTCACTTTCTAAATTGCGCTTTCCCCTGGCACTGTTGGCAGTGCTGGTGATCAGCGCGTGCGGCAAGACCCCCGACACGGCAGCTTCGATGCCGGCGGCCAAAGTCAGTGTGGCCAAGGTACTGGAGCAACCCGTCAACGAATGGGACGAGTTCACCGGGCGCCTCGAAGCGCCGGAAACCGTCGAGATCCGCCCGCGCGTTTCCGGGCAGATCGATGAAGTGGCCTTCACCGAAGGCGCGCTAGTCAAGAAAGGCGACCTGCTGTTCCAGATCGACCCGCGCCCGTTCCAGGCTGAAGTGCGTCGTCTCGAAGCCCAGCTCGCCCAGGCTCGTGCCACCGCGACCCGCAGCGAGAACGAGGCCCAGCGTGGCGAACGCCTGCGCTTGAGCAATGCGATCTCCGCTGAACTGGCGGATTCGCGCACCACCGCAGCCCAGGAAGCCCGCGCCGCCGTGGCCGGCATCCAGGCGCAACTGGACCTGGCCAAGCTGAACCTGAGCTTCACCCGGGTCACCTCGCCCATCAACGGCCGTGTCAGCCGGGCGGAAATCACCGCCGGCAACCTCGTGACCGCCGACGTCACGCCACTGACCAGCGTGGTCTCCACTGACAAGGTCTACGCCTATTTCGACGCCGACGAGCGCGTCTTCCTCAAGTACACCCAACTCGCCCGCCAAGGCCAGCGCGGCCAGGCCACGCCGGTCTACATGGGCCTGTCCAACGAGGAAGGCAACCCGCACCTGGGCCAGATGAACTTCGTCGACAACCAGGTCAACCCGCAGACCGGCACCATCCGTGGCCGCGCGGTGTTCGACAACAAGGACGGCGCCTATACCCCTGGCCTGTACGCCCGGCTGAAACTGGTGGGCAGCGGCACCTACTCCGCCGTGCTGATCAACGACGAAGCCGTCGGCACCGACCTGGGCAAGAAATTCGTGCTGGTGATGGACGCCGACAACAAGCCGGCGTACCGCGCCGTCGAGCTGGGGCCGAAAATCGAAGGCCTGCGCATCGTGCGCAACGGCCTGAGCAAGGACGACACCATTATCGTCAAGGGGCTGCAACGGGCCCGTCCGGGTTCGCCGGTCACGCCTGAAACCGTGCCGATGGCCAGCGAGCAGACCCTCGCCGCCCTGGCACAACAACGTAAAGCGCTCGAAGCCAGCAACCTGCCCCAGGTCGCGCCCAACAAGGCAGCGTCCGGCTCGGCAGGCAAACTGGCCTCTGCGTCCCCACGCGGCTAAGGGACTGAACTCAAGATGAAATTTTCCCAGTTCTTCATTTCTCGGCCGATCTTCGCAGCGGTGCTCTCGCTGCTGATCCTGATCGCCGGCGCGATCTCGCTATTCCAGTTGCCGATCAGCGAATACCCCGAAGTCGTGCCGCCGACCGTGGTCGTGCGCGCCAACTTCCCCGGTGCCAACCCCAAGGTCATCGGTGAAACCGTAGCAGCGCCTCTGGAACAAGCCATCACCGGTGTCGAGAACATGCTCTACATGTCCTCGCAGTCCACCGCCGACGGCAAGATCACCCTGACCATCACCTTCGCCCTGGGCACCGACCTGGACAACGCCCAGGTGCAGGTACAGAACCGCGTCACCCGCACCGAGCCCAAGTTGCCGGAGGAAGTGACCCGGATTGGCATCACGGTGGACAAGGCCTCGCCCGACCTGACGATGGTCGTGCACTTGACCTCGCCGGACAAACGCTACGACATGCTTTATCTGTCCAACTACGCCTTGCTCAACATCAAGGATGAACTGGCGCGCCTCGGCGGCGTCGGTGATGTGCAGTTGTTCGGCATGGGCGATTATTCCTTGCGGGTCTGGCTCGATCCGAACAAGACCGCGTCGCGCAACCTGACCGCCACCGACGTTGTCACGGCGATCCGCGAACAGAACCGCCAGGTTGCCGCCGGTGCCCTTGGCGCGCCTCCAGCGCCGAATGCCCAGGCGTTCCAACTCTCGGTCAACACCCAGGGTCGCCTGGTCAGCGAGGAAGAGTTCGAGAACATCATCATCCGTTCCGGCGCCAATGGTGAAATCACGCGCCTGAAAGACATCGCCCGGGTGGAGCTGGGTTCCAGCCAATACGCCCTGCGCTCGTTGCTCGACAACCAGCCGGCAGTGGCGATCCCGATCTTCCAGCGCCCTGGTTCCAACGCCATCCAGATTTCCAACGATGTGCGCGAGAAAATGGAGGAGCTGAAGAAAGGCTTCCCGGCCGGCATGGACTACAGCATCGTCTATGACCCGACGATCTTCGTGCGCGGCTCCATTGAAGCGGTGGTGCACACCCTGTTCGAAGCGCTGATCCTCGTGGTGCTGGTGGTGATCCTGTTCCTGCAGACCTGGCGCGCCTCGATCATCCCGCTGGTGGCGGTGCCGGTGTCACTGATCGGTACATTCGCGGTCATGCACCTGTTCGGCTTCTCACTCAACGCGCTGTCGCTGTTCGGGCTGGTACTGGCCATCGGTATCGTCGTCGACGATGCCATCGTGGTGGTGGAGAACGTCGAGCGGAACATCGGCCTAGGACTTACGCCGGTGGAAGCCACCAAGCGTGCCATGGGTGAAGTGACCGGGCCGATCATCGCAACGGCACTCGTACTGTGTGCGGTGTTCGTTCCCGCCGCCTTCATCAGCGGCTTGACCGGGCAGTTCTATAAACAGTTTGCCTTGACCATTGCCATCTCGACGGTGATCTCGGCGTTCAACTCGCTGACCCTGTCGCCAGCCCTGGCCGCGGTCTTGCTCAAGAGCCATGACGCGCCGAAGGACCGTTTCTCGCGGTTCCTCGACAAGATTTTCGGCGGCTGGCTGTTCCGACCGTTCAACCGCTTCTTCGACCGCGCCAGCCACAGCTACGTAGGCGCCGTCGGCCGCGTGATCCGCAGCAGCGGCATTGCCCTGATCCTTTACGCAGGCTTGATGGTTCTGACCTTCTTTGGTTTTTCCAGCACGCCGACCGGTTTCGTACCCGGCCAGGACAAGCAATACCTGGTGGCCTTCGCGCAACTGCCGGACGCCGCGAGCCTGGACCGCACCGAGGATGTGATCAAGCGCATGTCCGAGATGGCCCTCAAGCAGCCGGGCGTTGAAAGCGCGGTGGCCTTCCCGGGTCTGTCGATCAACGGCTTCACCAACAGCCCGAACGCCGGCATCGTCTTCGTCACCCTCAAGCCCTTCGATGAGCGCAAGGACCCGAGCATGTCGGCCGGTGCCATCGCCGGTGCGTTGAACGGCCAGTATTCGGAGATCCAGGAAGCCTACATGGCGATCTTCCCGCCGCCGCCGGTACAGGGCCTGGGTACGATCGGTGGTTTCCGCCTGCAAATCGAAGACCGGGGCAACCTGGGCTACGACGAGCTGTACAAAGAAACGATGAACATCATCACCAAGAGCCACAACGTGCCGGAACTGGCCGGGTTGTTCACCAGCTACACGGTGAACGTGCCTCAGGTCGATGCCGCCATCGACCGTGAAAAAGCCAAGACCCACGGCGTAGCCGTCAGCGACATCTTCGATACCCTGCAGATCTACCTGGGCTCGCTGTATGCCAACGACTTCAACCGCTTCGGCCGTACCTACCAGGTCAACGTCCAGGCCGAGCAGCAATTCCGCCTCGAGTCGGACCAGATCGGCCAGCTCAAGGTGCGCAACAACCGTGGCGAGATGATCCCGCTAGCGACCTTCATCAAGGTCAGCGACACCTCGGGGCCGGACCGCGTGATGCACTACAACGGCTTCATCACCGCTGAAATCAACGGTGCCGCCGCCCCGGGCTACAGCTCCGGCCAGGCTGAAAAAGCCATCGAGAAACTGCTCAAGGACGAATTGCCCAACGGCATGACCTACGAGTGGACCGACCTGACGTACCAGCAGATTCTTTCGGGCAACACCGCGCTGTTCGTGTTCCCGCTCTGCGTACTGCTGGCGTTCCTGGTGCTCGCCGCCCAATACGAAAGCTGGAGCCTGCCGTTGGCGGTGATCCTGATCGTACCGATGACGCTGCTGTCGGCGATTACCGGGGTGATTCTTTCCGGTGGCGACAACAACATCTTCACCCAGATCGGCTTGATCGTACTGGTGGGACTGGCCTGTAAGAACGCGATTCTGATCGTCGAGTTCGCCAAGGATAAACAGCTCGAAGGCATGACTCCGCTGGCCGCCGTACTGGAAGCCTGCCGTCTGCGTCTGCGGCCGATCCTGATGACCTCCTTCGCCTTCATCATGGGCGTGGTGCCCCTGGTGTTCTCCAGCGGCGCCGGTGCGGAAATGCGCCACGCCATGGGTGTCGCGGTGTTCTCGGGCATGCTTGGGGTGACCTTCTTCGGCCTGCTGCTGACCCCGGTGTTCTACGTATTGATCCGTAACTTCGTCGAGCGCAGCGAGGCCCGCAAAGCGGCCCGGGCCTTGAAACTGGAGGCGCAACAATGAGTTTGAAAGCGTTCGTGCCGAGCTTGCTGGTCCTGGCATTGAGTGCCTGCGCCGTGGGCCCGGACTACCAGGCACCGAAAACGGAGGCGGCCAACATCACGGCCGCCACCGACGGCGCCGCCGGCCAGAAGAACTTCGACCGCGCCCGGTTCGAAGGTATCTGGTGGCAGCAGTTCGACGACCCGACCCTCAACGCGCTGGTGACTCGCTCACTGGAAGGCAACCGCGAGTTGCGCGTGGCCTTCGCCCGCCTGCGGGCCGCCCGGGCAATTCGCGACGACGCCAGCAATGACGCCATGCCGACCATCACCAGCCGCGCCAGCAGCGAGTTGGGCAAAGGCCAGAACCCGATGGGGCAGACCGACGACCGGGTCAACTCCGAGCGTTACGACCTGGGCCTGGACATGGCCTGGGAACTGGACCTGTTCGGCCGCATCCAGCGCAACCTGGAAGCGACCGATGCCGACCAGCAGGCCGCCGAGGCCGACCTCTATCAGTTGCAGGTGAGCATGATCGCCGAACTGGTGGACGCCTACGGCCAACTGCGCGGCGCCCAGCTGCGTGAAAAAATCGCCCTGGCCAACCTGCAGAACCAGCAGGAGTCGCGCAAGATCACCGAAAGCCTGCGTGATGCCGGCGTCGGCGATCAGCTCGACGTGGTGCGTGCCGATGCGCGCCTGGCCGCGGTGGAAGCCAGCGTGCCGCAACTGCAAGCCGAACAGGCGCGCCAACGCAACCGCATCGCGACATTGCTGGGCGAGCGTCCAGACAAGCTGAGCGTGGACCTGAGCCCTAAACAGCTGCCGGCGATTGCCAAGGCACTGCCGATTGGCGACCCCGGTCAACTGCTGCAACGCCGTCCGGATGTCCTGAGTGCCGAGCGTCAACTGGCGGCCGCCACGGCGCGCATCGGCGTCGCCAAGGCCGACCTGTTTCCGCGGGTCAGCCTCAGCGGTTTCCTCGGCTTCACCGCCGGGCGCGGCTCGCAGATCGGTTCCTCGGCGGCCAATGCCTGGGCACTGGGTCCGAGCATTACCTGGGCCGCGTTCGACCTGGGCAGTGTGCGAGCGCGCTTGCGCGGTGCCAGCGCCGAGGCTGATGGCGCCCTGGCGAACTATGAACAGCAGGTGCTGCTGGCCCTGGAAGAATCGGAAAACGCCTTCAGCGATTACGGCAAACGCCAACAGCGGCTGATCTCGCTGATCCGCCAGAGCGAATCGAGCCGCGCGGCCGCCAACCTAGCCGAGATTCGCTACCGCGAAGGCACCGAGGACTTCCTCGTGCTGCTCGACGCCCAGCGTGAACGCCTCGCTGCAGAAGACAGCCAGGCCCAGGCCGAAGTGGAGCTGTATCGCGGCATCGTCGCGATCTACAAGGCCTTGGGCGGCGGCTGGCAACCGGAAACCGTGGCCAGCAACTGAGCCCTCCCCAACCGAGCTCCTTTGGTTGGCCGCAACCAACCAATCCCTTTGCCCCGCGTCTCATTCGGTCGCGGGGCTTTTTTTGGCTGTCGCCAGTCTCGCTCCCTTGGAAGGTTCAACTGCTCTAGTGTGGGAGCGAGCTTGCTCGCGATAGCGGTGTGTCAGTCAATATCCATGTCACTGCCCCACCGCCATCGCGAGCCAGCTCGCTCCCACAGGTCCTTCACCGCTATTGAGGTTTGACTCAAGCCCGGACCTGACCGAAGCTTGCGACATTTCACGCTTCTGGTTACGGATTACCTGAATGTCCTCGTCTCGCCGCTATCTGCTCCTCAGCCTCGCCGTCGTCCTGGCCATCGGCCTCGTCGCGATATGGCTACGCAGCACCACGCCGCAAATCCCCGAAGCAATCAAGCGTGGCTACAGTGAGGCCCTGGACAACGCCCGCAACGGGCAGCCCGGCGCGGCGCGGATGCTTTACCAGCAACTCGGACGCCCGGACCTCTCGCCCAAGCGCCGCGTACGCTTGCACGCCGAGCTGCCCAACTACCCGAGCCCCCAGGCGCTGAAACTGGCGCAAGCGGACTTGCACAGCGAATCGCCACAGGTGCGCCGCGCGGCCATCGACAGCATCGTCGGGCTGGTGCCGAACGCCCAGCGCAGCCTGTTGCTCGGCCCGCTCCTGGACGATAACGAGCCGGATGTCCGGTTTGCCGCCGTGAATGCCCTGCTGGGCCTGTCGCCAGATGAACTGGGCCTGTATTTCGGCGCGATGCAGATCGCCGCCGATACCTGGAAGCAGGTGCTCAACGACGCTCCGCCCACCACCGAGTCGCTCTATCAGCTCGCCCGGCTGTACCTGCATAACGCTGATCTGAAAAAAGCCCAGCAGGCGCTGGAGCAGGCCCTGCGCCTGCAGCCGGACAACCTGCCGGCGCTGGTCATGCAGGTCGATGTGCTGGACCGACAAGGCCAGGCCGAAGCTGCACGACAACTGCTCGCCCGGCAGTTGCAAACCCAGCCGGCATCGGCTTATCTGCAACATGCGCTGGGCATGTGGCTGCTCCAGCACGGGCAGACCGAATACGCCGTGCTTGGCCTGGCCAAGGCGGTGGAGCTTGAGCCTGAGAACCGGCACTACCGCTATGACCTGGCGACCACTTTGCACGCCGAGCAGGAGGTGGAAGCCGCGCAGAAACAGCTACAGGAAATCGTCCAGCGCTACCCTGCCGATCGCAAGGCGCGGGTATTGCTGATCAATTATTGGAAGGAGACCGGTCAGTTGCAGCATGTCCAGGTTTTATTGGCCCAACTGGAACAACTGAACCCCGACGACCCCGCGATACAACAAGGCCTGTAGGCCCATTTGCGCGGGTGGAAAGTTGTGCAGCAGTGCGCGTTTTGTCAAAGGAAGCGGAACCGCCATCACTGCCAAAGGTCAAGTGTTCAGGCAGTTCATTTTCAGGCGATACCCCGCCTGCTGCCCACTTCCCTAGTCATGAGAGGGTTATTTTTGATTACATCTAACGAGTCGATCAGCGCAAAAGCCGCCACCGGTATCGAAGGGCTGGACGATGTCCTTTCCGGTGGTTTGTCCCGGGGCCACGTGTTTCTCCTGGAGGGAGAACCGGGTACCGGCAAGACCACGGTCGCGTTGCATTTCCTGATGGCCGGCGCCAAGGCCGGCGAACGCTCGTTGTACATCACGCTATCGGAAACCGAGCGTGAATTGCGTCAGGGCGCAGCCTCACATGGGTGGACGCTGGATGAAAACATCCACATTTTCGAGCTGACCCCGCCCGAGAGCCTGCTCAACGCCGACCAGCAGCAGAGCCTGCTGTATTCCTCGGACCTGGAACTGGGGGAAGCGACCCGACAGATCTTCGAAGTGGTGGAGCGCATCAAGCCGACCCGGGTCGTGCTGGACAGTCTTTCGGAGATCCGCCTGCTGGCGCAAAGCTCCCTGCGCTATCGTCGGCAGATCCTCGCGATCAAACACTACTTCGTGCGTTATGACGCCACGGTCCTGCTCCTGGATGACCTCACCACCGAGTCCCTGGACAAGACCGTGCACAGCGTGGCCCACGGCGTCATCCGCCTCGAGGAACTGACCCCCAACTACGGTGCCGAACGGCGCCGGCTGCGGGTGGTCAAGTATCGCGGGCAGAAATACCGTGGCGGCTACCACGATTTCACCATCATGAGCGACGGCCTGCACGTCTTCCCTCGCCTGGTGGCCGCCGAGCATCGCGGCCAGTACCTGCGTCAGCAGCTGTCCAGCGGCATCGCCGAAATGGACGCGCTGTTGGGCGGTGGCATCGAGACCGGCTCCAGCACGCTGATCCTCGGCCCGGCCGGTACCGGCAAATCGCTGATCTCGTTGATCTTTGCTGCAGCTGCCGTGCTGCGCGGAGAAAAAGCCGCGCTGTTCATCTTCGATGAAGAGTTGGGCCTGCTGTTCGAGCGCATGAAAAACATCGGCATCGATCTGCACGAATTGCAAAAAACCGGCAATCTGCTGATCGAGCAAGTCGATGCCGCAGAGTTGTCTCCGGGTGAGTTTTCCCATCGTGTGCGGCGTTGCGTCAGTGACGGCAATATCAAGACCGTGGTGATCGACAGCATCAACGGCTACCAGGCCGCCATGCCGGAAGAAAACGCCCTGGTCCTGCACATGCATGAGCTGTTGCTCTACCTCAATCGCAAAGGCGCGGCGACCTTCATGACCGTCGCGCAACACGGTCTGGTGGGCGACATGCAGGCGCCGGTGGACATTACCTATCTGGCCGACACCGTTATCCTGTTGCGTTACTTCGAAGCGCTGGGCAAGGTTCGCCGCGCGATATCCATTATCAAGAAACGTACCGGCAGCCATGAATCGACCATCCGTGAATACCGCATCAGCAAACAGGGCATGACCATTGGCGAACCGCTTGACGCTTTCCAAGGCGTATTGCGCGGCGTACCTACCTATGTGGGCGCGGATAACCCGCTGCTCGGGGATGATACCCAGTGATGTCGGCCGAGCCACTGTCCGAGCGGGCGCTGATTCTCGCGCCGCTGGGACGGGACAGCCAGATTGCCCTCATGATTCTCAAGGAAGCCGGTTTCAACGGCCTCGTTTGCAGTCACCTGGGCCATTTGTGCGAAGAATTGGGGCAAGGTGCCGGGCTTTTGGTGATCTCATCGGAAGCCCTCGTCGGACCGGATCTGGAAACCCTGTTCCAGCACATCGAACAGCAGCCGGCCTGGTCCGATTTACCCATTGTCCTGCTGACTCATCACGGCGGCCCGGAGCAGAACCCCGTGGCACGCATCGGCGTGCAGCTGGGCAACGTGACGTTCCTGGAGCGCCCGTTCCATCCGGTGACGCTCGTCAGCCTGGTGACCACGGCGCTGCGCGGACGCCGCAGGCAATACGAAGCGCGGGACCGGCTGATCGATCTGAGCAACAGCGAGCTGCGCCTGCAAACGACCCTCGAAACCCTGGAACAACAGGTCGAGGAGCGCACCGCCCAGCTGCGTCATAACGAAGAAGCTCTGCGCCAGTCACAGAAAATGGAAGCGGTCGGCCAACTCACCGGCGGCATCGCCCATGACTTCAACAACATGCTCACCGGCATCATCGGTAGCCTCGAATTGCTGCGCCGACGCCTGGCCCGCGGCCGCACCGAAGACCTCGACAGCCTGATCGACCTGGGTGTGACCTCGGCCAATCGGGCGGCTGGCCTGACGCATCGGCTGCTGGCTTTTTCCCGGCGGCAATCGCTGGACTCCAAGGCTGTGCAAATGAACACGCTGGTGCTGTCCATGGGCGAGTTGCTGCAACGCAGCCTCAACGAGAGCATCCGCCTGGAGATGCAACTGGACGAACAGCTGTGGATCGCCGAAGCCGATCCCAATCAACTGGAAAGCGCCCTGCTCAACCTGGTACTCAACGCCCGCGATGCGATGCCGGGTGGCGGCAAACTGCTGGTGCAGACGTTCAATCGATACCTGGACACCGGCTTCACCGATGCCTACACCAACCTTGAGCCCGGGGACTACGTGGTGTTAAGCGTGCAGGACAGCGGTTGCGGCATGCCCGAATCGGTGATTAACCGCGCGTTCGATCCGTTCTTCACGACCAAGCCTATCGGCCAGGGCACCGGCCTGGGCCTTTCGATGATCTATGGCTTCAGCAAGCAGTCCCGTGGCCACGTGACCATCGACAGCGAGGTCGACAAAGGCACCACCGTGAACCTTTATCTGCCGCGCTTTGTGGGCGAGGAGATACACGAACCGGCCGTCGCCACCCAGCAGGCGCCTTATGCGCAGGATGGCGAAACCGTGCTCATCGTCGAAGATGATGCGGCGGTGCGGGTGCTGGTCAGCGCAGTGCTGAGCGAGTTGGGCTACGCCTTCGTCGAGGCCGGCGACGCAAACGCGGCGATGCCGATCCTGCAATCGAACCAGCGCATCGACCTGTTGATCAGCGATGTGGGCCTGCCCGGCATGAATGGGCGGCAACTGGCGGAAATCGGCCGGCAGATCCGCCCCGATCTCAAAGTGCTGTTCATCACCGGCTACGCCGAACACGCGGCCGTGCGCGGCGGTTTCCTCGACCCTGGCATGCAGATGATCACCAAACCATTCACGTTTGATCTGTTGACGGCGAAGGTACGGGAGATGATCAAGGTTTGAGACCTCCACGGGCGCCGAATCAACGCCTCCAGCCAGGCTGGCGACTCTTACGGCTGTACGTCGCTCCCACAGGGGTTCCATGTATGCCGTGAGGCTGTGTCTGCCCAAAATCCAATGTGGGAGCGAGCTTGCTCGCGATAGCGGTGGGTTAGCTGCGCAAGTGCTGGCATTTACCACGCTGTTGCTCTGCTTTTGATGTTGATCTCGGCGCCCCGTTAACCACGCTGGCCGAACGCAGGCATTGTGCAGTGGGCATCCCGGCATGGATGCCGGGATAGCCGCGCTGGGCCAGGGACGGCCCTTCGCGGCGGGCCCACGGAGCAATGCCGGAGTGAGGGCACACCGAGCCTAGGCGAGGTGCCGAGTGGTGGGGCAAAGCGTTTTGGGTTACTTTTTGGCGTCTGAAAAAAGTGACCCGCCGTAAGGGCGGAACCCTAAGTAGCCGTTACCGCAGAAACGGATATACACCCATTGAAGCCCAAACAACCGGCTGACTACGACAACATCCCCTGCATGATCTCCTGCAACACATCCAGATCAAACGGCTTATCCAGAATCGGCGCCTTGCGCGTGATAGGGCTGTCAGTCTCACGCACTTCTTGAGCATACCCACTGATAAAGATGACCTTCAGATCTGGACGCAACCTCACCGCAGGCTCGGCGATCTGCACCCCGGAAATCCCCCCCGGCAGACGGAAGTCGGTAATCATCATGTCCAAGTGAGGCTTGCTCGCCAGAATCTCGAACGCCTGCTCGCCGTTTTCAGCCTGGAGCACCCGATATCCTTCGCCAGACAGGTACGCCGACAGCACCATCAGGATCGACGGATCATCCTCGACAATCAGTACAACGTCTTGCGCATCTTCACTCATGAGAAGCCTTTGTTGGATCAATAGCTGCTGATACGACCTTGGGGCCACTCAGAGGTTGCGTCCGTTCGCCAGTTTTCTGAAAAGGCAGACAAACGCGAAACAACGCCCCTTCGTTGAGGCGGCTATTGACCGTGATGATACCGCCATGGGCGGTGACAATCTGCTCGGAGATGAACAAGCCCAGCCCCAGGCCAGCGGTGGCGGCCTTGGAAGACACCCGCTCGAACTGTTGGAAGATGCGCTTCTGGTTCTCTTCGCTGATGCCGATACCGTGATCCTGCACTTCGATGCAGGCGTGGTCGGGCGTCTGGTAGACGCGCACCTCGATCGGGCTCTTGCTGCCATAACGCAACGCGTTGGTCAGCAGGTTCGAGACCACCTGCTCGATACGAAACTCATCCCAGTGCCCTTCCACCATAGGCTCGGCGGTACAACTCACGGAGCATTCGGCGGCAGCGATCTGCGGCTGGAAGTTGCGCAGCAGGTTCTCCACCAGCGCCGTCAGGTTGAAGCGAGTCGGACGGATGGACAACTTGCCGGTACGAATCCGGGACACGTCCAGCATGTCCTCGATCAAGCGGATCAGGCTCTTGATCTGGCGCTCATCGCGTTCAACCATCGCCTTGATCTTGTCCAGGGTGAACGCCGAAGCGTTGTCGCGCGCCAGGTGCATCTTGCGCAACTGCGTTTCCAGGATCAGGCCGTTGAGCGGCGTACGGACCTCATGGGCGACGATCGACATGAAATCGTCGCGCATGCGCACCGCCTGCTCGAGCTCGCCACGGGTGGCTTGCAACTGCTGGAGCAATTGCTCCTGCTCCCGGCGACTCTGCTCGAGAGCGAGCACCTGCTCCTTCATCGCCTTGCGCTGGCGATAGAGCTCGACGAACACGCTGACCTTGCTTTTGACCGCGTGGGTGTCCAGCGGCTTATGCAGGAAATCCACCGCGCCGCTTTCATAGCCCGTGAACGCATAGTTGCGCTCGCGGCCGGCGGCACTGACAAAAATGATCGGGATACTGCGGGTCTTTTCCGTGCCGCGCATCAGCTCTGCGAGTTCGAAGCCGTTCATGCCCGGCATCTGCACATCAATGATCGCCAGGGCAAAATCGTGTTGCAAAAGCAGCGACAGCGCTTCATCCGCCGACAAGGCCTTGAAGACCTCGCGGTCTTCGCGCTTGATCAGCGCTTCCAGGGCCAACAGATTCTCCGGCAGATCATCGACGATCAGCAGTTTGGCTTGAATATCTCTTGGCATGTGGTTCATTCCAGCCCGGCCAGCAATTGGCCGATGCCCTGTAAAGTTAGGATATGGTCGGGCTCGTGCAACGCAAGCGCCGCTTCGGGCATGGTGGAAACCTGTGCCTCCTTCGGGTCCTGGACGACGGTGATGCCGCCCAGCTCTTTCACCCTGGCCAACCCCTTGGCGCCGTCACTGTTGGCACCGGTCAAGACCACTGCCAGCAGACCAGGACCATAGACATCGGCGGCCGACTCGAACAACACGTCGATCGATGGCCGCGAATGGTGCACCGGCGCTTCAAGGCTCAGTGACAGGCTGCGATCAGCCTCGATCGACAGATGATATCCGGGTGTTGCGACATACAAGGTGCCCGGGCGTATGTCTTGCTTGTCCCGGGCTTCTTCGACGGGTATCGCCAGGCGATGACGAAACACCTGGGCCAACTGGCTGTTGCGTTCGTCGGGCAAATGCAGCACCACGAGGACAGGCAGGGTGAAGCCCTTGCGCAGAGGCGTGAAGATGTTGAGCAGCGCTTCGACGCCTCCGGCGGAAGCGCCGACCACGATAGCCTCGATCAGGGGCCTGGATCTGTCCGTCATTGGGCTCATAACTTGCGATAGATCCGTTCCTGTTTGACCAGCGGCTCGAATTGCTTGCCGAAAGCCGAAAAGTCCAGTGTTTCCTTACTGCCCAGCACCAGGAAACCACGATGGCAAAGGGACTCATGAAACAGTCCGAATGCGCGATCTTGCAGCTTTTTATTAAAATAAATCAATACGTTACGACATGAAATCAATTGAGTTTCAGAAAATACACTGTCCGTCGCCAGGCTGTGATCGGCAAAGGTCACGTTCTGACGCAGGGTTTTGTCGAACATGGCGTAATCGTAGGCGGCCGTGTAGTAGTCGGCAAACGAACGCCGGCCTCCGGCGAGCTGGTAATTCTGGGTGTAGGCCCGGACATTTTCCAGGGAAAAAATGCCTTGCTTGGCTTTCTCCAGTGACCGCGGGTTGATGTCCGTGGCGTAGATCAGCGTACGGTCCAACAGCCCTTCTTCGTGCAGCAGGATCGCCATGGAGTAGACCTCTTCACCGGTGCTGCAGCCGGCGATCCAGATCTTGATCGACGGATAGGTCTTGAGCAGCGGCACCACTTCCTCGCGAATGGCCAGGAAGTGCGCAGGGTCGCGAAACATCTCGCTGACCGGAATCGCCAGCAGTTGGAGCAATTGCATGAACGCGCCCGGGTCGTGCAGCACGCGCTCTTGCAAGGCCGAGATGGTCTTGCATTCGAACTGATTCAACGCATGCAGGACCCGACGCTTGATGGAGGCGCCGGAATAGTCACGAAAGTCGTAGCTGTACTTCAGATAGATCGCTTCGATCAACAAACGAAGTTCGATGTCAGTGTTTCGTTCCACTAGATTCTTTCCATATTCGGCAACCACACGCGAATCAGTGAGAACAGCCGATCCAGGTCGATCGGCTTGGCCAGGTAATCGTTGGAGCCCGCCGCCAGGCAACGCTCCTGGTCATCCTTCATGGCCTTGGCGGTCACGGCGATGATCGGCAACTTGCGCCAGCGGGGGTCCTTGCGGATCAGCGCGGTGGCTTCAAAGCCGTCCATTTCGGGCATCATCACGTCCATCAGCACCAGATCGATATCCTCGACTTCGTTCAGGCGTTCGATCGCTTCGTAACCGTTACGGCCGATGACCACGACGGCGCCTTTCGCCTCCAGGGCGCTGGTCAGGGCGAAAATGTTGCGCACATCGTCGTCCACCAGCAGCACCTTGCGGCCTTCGAAAACCTTGTCGCGGCTGCGGGCGGTCTGCAGCATCCGCTGTCGTTCATGGGACAACCGCGATTCGACTTTGTGCAGAAAGAGTGTGACTTCGTCCAGCAGGCGTTCCGGCGAGCGCGCGCCCTTGATGATGATCGAGCGCGAATATTTGCGCAGTTCGGCTTCTTCATCACGGGTCAGGTTGCGCCCGGTGTAGACGATCACCGGCGGAAACGAGCAGATCTCTTCGCTGGACATGCGCTTGAGCAAATCATTGCCGAGCATATCCGGCAGCTTGAGATCGATGATCATGCAGTCATAGACATGCGTGCGCAGCAGGTCCAGGGCCTGCTGCGCCAGGCCGACGGCGGTGATCTCGATGTCATCGTCGCCGATCAGCCGGGTAATGCTGTCGCGCTGCAAGTCATCGTCTTCCACCAGCAGCACGCGCTTGACCTTCTGGGTCAACTTGGCTTCCAGGCGTGCGAAAACATCCTTGAGCTCTTCTCGGGTCGTCGGTTTGACGGCATAACCGATGGCGCCCATGTGCATCGCCGCTTCGACGCGGTCCTCGACGGAAATGACGTGCACCGGGATGTGCCGGGTCTGGGCCTGCTCCTTGAGCCGCTGCAACACGGTCAGCCCGGAATGGTCCGGCAGGCGCATGTCCAGCAGGATCGCGTCCGGGCTCAGTTGCAAGGCCAGGTCAAAGCCTTCGTCAGCGCCATGGGCAACCAGGCATTGGTAGCCGAGTTCATGGGCCAGATCGAACAGGATCCGGGCGAACTTCGGTTCGTCTTCGATAACCAGAATGCAACGGGTATCGAAAGGCGCCTTGTCCCGGTCATCGGCGAACTGCGGGACAGGAGTTTCCACCTCGGCGATCAGTGCCGGAGCCGGCACACGGGCCGGGGCCGGGGCAGTGGTCGTCGGGGTGAACGCCATCGGTTCGACAGGCGCCTCCCCTGGCTCGACATAACGCTCAGGCATTACCAGCGTGAACACACTGCCCTGCCCCGGCTCGCTGGAGACCGAGATCGAGCCGCCGAGCAACGTCGCCAGGTCGCGGGAAATCGACAGTCCCAGGCCGGTGCCGCCGTAACGCCGATTGGTGGTGCCGTCGGCCTGGCGGAACGCCTCGAAAATACTCTGCTGCTGGTCGGCGGCGATGCCGATCCCCGAATCGCGCACCATGAACGCGATACCCGAGCCAGGCTGGCCGGTGACGGTCAGGCAGACGGAACCCTGCTCGGTGAACTTCACCGCATTGGACAAAAGGTTCTTGAGCACCTGCTCCAGGCGCTGGCGATCGGTATACAGCATCGACGGCGCGCCAGGCTGCAACTGCACCTCGAAACTCAGGCCCTTGTCGGCCGCCAACGGCTTGAACATGTCCCGCAGCCCTTCGACCAGGCGAGGCACGCTGGTGTTTTCCGGGCGCACCTCGAGTTTTCCGGCCTCGACCTTGGAAATGTCCAGGATGTCGTTGATCAGGTTCAGCAAGTCATTGCCGGCGGAGTAGATCGATTCGGCAAACTTGACCTGTTCGTCGCTGAGGTTCTTCTGCGGGTTCTCCGCCAGCAGCTTGGACAGGATCAACGAGCTGTTCAGCGGCGTGCGCAGCTCATGGGACATATTGGCGAGGAACTCGGACTTGTACTTGCTCGAACGCTGCAGCTCTTCGGCGCGCTCCTGCAACTGGATCTGGGCCAGGTTCAACTCGCTGTTCTTCTGGTCCATGGCGTCGCGCTGCTCGGCCAACTGCTCGTTGGTCTGCTCCAGCTCCTGTTGCTGGGCTTCCAGGTGGGCCTGGGATTCCTTGAGGATGCGCGACTGTTCTTCGAGCTCTTCGTTGGCCGTCTTGAGTTCTTCCTGCTGCACCTGCAGCTCTTCGTTGAGTTGCTGGGTTTCGGCCAGTACTTCTTGCAGACGCTGACGGTACCGGGCCGCCTCGATGGAGGTACCGATGTTGCCGGCGACCAGTTCCAGCAACTCGGTGTCCCGCCCGGTCAGGGGACGCAGGAAGCCCAGCTCGATGACACCATTGATGCGGTCGTCGTCACGGGTCGGCACCACCATCACGCAGTTGGGCAGCCCTTGGCCGAGCCCTGAGCTGACCTTGAGATAATCGCGTGGCACGTCATCCAGATGGATGAGTCGTCCTTGGCGTACGGCCTGTCCGACGATGCCCTCGCCGTCCATGACCACCTGGTGTTGTTCGTCGTCTTCCCGGGACATGCCATAGGTGGCGATGCGCTTGAGCACGCCGTTTTCTTCCCGCGCATACAGCGCGGCAACGACGCTGCCCAGGTACTGGGCGCAGAACTGCAGGATGTTGCGCCCCAACAGATTCAGCGTCAGTTGGCCGAGCACCTGCTCGGCCAGTTGAGTCTGGCCGTTGCGCAACCACGCCTGCTTTTCCAGATGCAGGGCGCTTTCTTGCTGGACTTTCAGGCTCGCGCTGTAGTTGCTCGACAGGGCCAGCAGATCGCGCCGCCCCACGTAAGCCAGCAACCCGCTGATGGCTGCGACGAAGAGCAAATACAGGGCAATGCTCCAGAGCGTGGTGGTACGCACCTGCTCGTTGCGCTCGGCGCGCAACTGCTGCTCGGTTGCGACGATGTCTTCGAAGGTCGTGCGGATCTCGTCCGTCAGCCGTTTGCCACGCCCCTTCTTCACCGCACCGCGGTAATCACCGCTGCTGCGCTGCAGGTCGATCATGCTCTGGGCATAGTTGGCCCATTCCGTCTGCAGTGCCTGGACCTTACGCAGGCGATCGGTCTGGACGGGATTGTCGGCTGTCAGTTCCAACAATGTATCCAGCGCCACGGCGATGCGCGGCTTGGCCACCTCGTAAGGGTCGAGGAAATGCTCATCGCCGCTCAGCAGGTAACCGCGCATGCCGGTTTCCAGATCGACGCTCAGCTTCAGCGCTTCATTGGCATTGTTGATGACCCTGTCGGTGTGCCCGACCCACTGGATCACCGACAGCAGATAAGTGATCAACACGATGAAAAACACCGCGCTGAGTGCGCCCATGCCCAGTGGCAGGCTGATATTGCGGCTCAGGAGTTTACGAAAACTTTGTTCGTCGACCGAAGACGAAGGAGTCATGGAAAAGGCCTTGGTGGACAGTTGAAGACGATGGAGTTTGCCCAAAAATACGGGTTGGATCCACACATCTGACAAGGCAATGCCACAATTTCCTGACGGTACGACCGGGTCATAAGGATGCGACTATCCTTGTCAGCTCTTGTACTATAGATCCTTTCTTGTACAACCTCGGGAACTTGTGCCGCTTCGCGACTTCTCATGCATACGGCTACTTTTGCCGCGCCCCTACCGATTCCATCTTCCGAGAAGTCTATTATGTCCGTCCCCGCCTCTGACACCCCCTCCACCATCCTGGTAGTCGAAGACGACAACATCGTGCGCATGTTGATCGTCGACGTGCTGGAGGAACTGGAATACAAGGTTTTGGAGGCTGACGGCTGTGAGCAGGCGCTTGAGTTTCTGCGCAATGAAGCTCAGCCCATCGCCCTGATGATGACGGACGTCGGCCTGCCGGTCATGGACGGCCGCGAACTGGCGAAACAGGCCCAACTGGCCAGGCCAGGGCTGCCGATCCTGTTCGCCAGCGGTTACGCCGAAAGCATCGATGTGCCCGAAGGCATGAACGTGATCGGCAAACCCTTCTCCATCGACCAACTACGCGACAAGGTCAAAAAGATTCTTTCTTGAGCCCAGGCGCATTCTTGGTCACTATCGGCGCCCCGCGCGCCGACCGCGCCTGACCCGCCTCAAGGAATGTCCGTCATGTCTCATCCCACCGCCACCAAGGTCCTGGTGATCGGCTATGTCTGGCCCGAGCCACGCTCATCGGCGGCCGGTGGGCATGTCATGCAGTTGTTGGAGGCTTTTCTCGGGCAAGGCTGGGACATCACCTTCAGCAGCCCGGCCAGGCCCGGGGAAAACCGCGCCGACCTGATCGCCCTGGGCATCCGCGAGGTACCGATCGAGCTCAATAGCAGCAGTTTCGACGCGTTCATCAGCGAACTCGCGCCCGATGTCGTCCTGTTCGACCAGTACATGATGGAAGAACAGTTTGGCTGGCGAGTCGAGAAGCACTGCCCCGACGCCCTGCGCGTGCTGGAAACCTCCGATCTGCAAAGCCTGCGTCACGCGCGGCACCAGCGCTTGAAGGATCGCTTGAAAGCTGATGAAGCCGGCGAGGATTTCAGCGACCTGTTCGCCCCCGCCCTGCGCGAAGAATTCGAGCTCATGGCCGACACCGACCTGGCCAAACGGGAAATTGCCGCCCTGTATCGATGCGATCTGAACCTGATGGTGTCCGAGGTCGAGATCGAGCTGTTGGTGGAGCACTTCAAGGTGCCCCGTGAACTGTTGCTCTGGTGCCCCTTGATGCTCGACCTGCCTGAGCAAGCCTTCGTACCTTTCGAAGAACGGGCGAACTTCCTCAGCATCGGCAATTTCCGCCATGCACCGAACTGGGACGCCGTACTCTGGATGAAAAATGCCGTGTGGCCGCTGATTCGCCAGCGACTGCCCGGTGCACAGCTGCATCTGTATGGCGCCTACACCCCGCCCAAGGCCGCAGCGCTGCATAACCCGGCCCAAGGCTTCCACATCATGAACTGGGCGGAGGACGCCTTGCAGGTCATGTCCGCGGCGCGCATCTGCCTGGCCCCCCTGCGTTTCGGCGCAGGCATCAAGGGCAAACTGATCGAAGCCATGCTCTGCGGCACGCCCAGCGTCACCACGCCCATCGGTGCCGAAGCCATGCACGCCGGCATGCCTTGGCCCGGTGTCATCGCGCAGAGCGCCGAGGACATTGCCAGCGCCGCCGTGCAGTTGTATAGCGATCAGGCACGCTGGGCCGATGCCCAGGATGCCGGGCTGGCTTTGCTGGCGGCGCGCTTTCGCCGGCAGGTGCACGGCCCGGCGCTGATCGACAGCATCAACGCCTGTCGTGCCGATCTGTCGCGCCGACGCCGGGACAACTTCACCGGCAGCATGCTGCGCCATCATCAGCACAAGAGCACCCAGTACATGTCCCAGTGGATCGAAGAGAAGAACCGCAACAGCTGACCGGCCTTCTCCCGGGGCTGGAACCTGCGCGGCGAAGGGGGCATTATCCAGCGGCGATAACAATAAAAGCGCCAGGCCCATGACCCGAACAGCCAGAGTCACCGACCCTTCCTACGAGTTGATGGACGACCACAACGGGCTGTCCATCATCTATCGCCAGCACGGCTTTCCCTGCCCGCTGGTGCGCTGGCATTTCCACAAGGAATACGAGCTGCACCTGATCGTCGCCAGTTCGGGCAAAGTCTTCATCGGCGACTACATCGGCAATTTTTCTCCGCAGTCGCTGTTCCTTACCGGCCCCAACCTGCCCCACAACTGGATCAGCCAGGTGGCGGAGGACGAAGTGGTGCCCAAGCGCGACATGCTGGTGAACTTCACCGATGAGCTGTTTGAAAGCGGCAACCAGGTGTTCGCCGAGCTCAAGACCCTCGCTCCGCTGCTGGAGCGTGCCCAGCACGGCATCGAATTTCGCTGCAAGCGCACCATCCGCCAGGCCATGACGTTGATGCAACGCATCGCCGACGCCCAGGGCATGAGCCGACTGGGCTATTTTTTCATTCTCATGGAGCTGCTGGCGGCCTGCGACGACTTCCAACTGCTTTCGGGCGCCACCACGCCCCACGCGGCGGACGAGCACAGCATCGACCGCACCAACCGCGCGGTGGATTACATCTTTGCCCACTACGCCAGGGAGTTGCCCCTGGAAGAAGTCGCCGAGCACCTGGGCATGAAACCCACCTATTTCAGCCGGGTTTTCAAGCAAGCCACGGGGCGTTGCTTCATCGAGTTCGTCAACCGACTGCGCATCAGCAAATCCTGCGAGTTGCTGGCCGATGGCGACAAACCGGTGACCGACGTGTGCTTCGAGTCGGGCTTCAACAATATTTCCAACTTCAACCGGCGCTTCCAGCAACTCAAGGGCATGACGCCATCTCATTATCGGCGGCTGGCGGTCCAGCGGCTGACCGAGCAGAACCAGGCCTGACCCACCCTCAGCCTTCCCCTTGTGGCGAGGGGATTTATCCCCGCTGGGCTGCGAAGCGGCCCCAAAATGTATTGGCCACTGCCGGGTGTCAGGCAGGACGCAGGGGGCCGCTTCGCGCCCCAACGGGGATAAATCCCCTCGCCACAAATGATTACCATCAAACCCACAGTGCAAAAAAGTATCAGTAAAAGTGCGACGAATGATTTGTCATGCAATCCATTGAGGGCTGTAATCAGCGCACATTCTTCCTCTCATCCGGAAGACACAAAAACAATAACTGTCCTTCTGCAGCCCGTGGGCGCGGAAAAGGAGTGCGCGATGAAACCTTCGGTAAAAGCTCTGCTTGTCTCCACCTGCATGACCCTCAGCAGCGTCAGTTTCGGCGCGCAAACCCTGACCATTGCCACCGTCAACAACAGCGACATGATCCGCATGCAAAAGCTCTCGAAGACCTTCGAGGCCGAGCACCCGGACATCACGCTGAACTGGGTGGTCCTCGAAGAAAAACGTCCTGCGTCAACGCCTGACCACCGACATCGCCACCCAGGGTGGACAGTTCGATGTGTTGACCATTGGCATGTACGAAGCCGCACTGTGGGGCGCCAAGGGCTGGCTGGAGCCCATGAAAGACCTGCCGGCTTCCTATGACCTGGACGACGTCTTCCCTTCCGTGCGTGATGGCCTGTCGGTCAAAGGCTCGTTGTACGCCCTGCCGTTCTATGCCGAAAGCTCGATCACCTATTACCGCACGGACCTGTTCAAGAACGCCGGGCTGAGCATGCCTGAGCATCCGACCTGGACCCAGATCGGTGAATTCGCGCAAAAGCTCACCGACAAGTCCAAGGAACAGTATGGTCTGTGCCTGCGGGGCAAGGCCGGTTGGGGCGAGAACATGGCGCTCATCACGACCCTGGCCAACGGTTTTGGCGCGCGCTGGTTCGATGAGAAGTGGCAGCCGGAATTCAATGGGCCTGAGTGGAAGGATGCCCTGAACTTCTATGTCGACAACATGAAGAAATCCGGCCCGCCGGGCGCTTCCAGCAACGGCTTCAACGAGAACCTGGCCCTGTTCAACAGCGGCAAGTGCGCGATTTGGGTCGATGCCAGCGTCGCCGGTTCGTTCGTGACCGACAAGACCCAGAGCAAGGTGGCCGATCACGTCGGGTTCACCTTCGCCCCCCACGAGAAAACCGACAAGGGCACTTCGTGGATGTACTCCTGGTCGCTGGCCATCCCGACCAGCTCCAAAGCCAAGGACGCGGCCAAGGTCTTCACCACTTGGGCAACGTCCAAGGAATACGGCCAACTGGTCGCCAAGACCGACGGCATTGCCAACGTACCGCCAGGCACCCGCGCCTCGACCTACAGCGACGAGTACATGAAGGCCGCGCCGTTTGCCAAGGTGACACTGGAGTCGTTGAAAGTCGCCGACCCGAAAGCACCGACGCTCAAGCCCGTGCCTTACATTGGCATCCAACTGGTGACCATTCCTGAATTCCAGGCCATCGGCACCCAGGTCGGCAAGTTCTTCTCCGGCGCGCTGACCGGCCAGCAGAGCGTGGACCAGGCATTGACCGCCGCGCAGTCCACCACCGAGCGCGAGATGAAACGCGCCGGGTATCCAAAGTAATCCACTTTCGCCTTTATGTGGGAGCGAGCTTGCTCGCGATGAGGTCGGCACATTCAACACTTTTGTTGCCTGACACTCCGCCATCGCGAGCAAGCTCGCTCCCACAGTGGATTTTCGTAGGCCTGCCTAAATCGGTTCAATGCCATGAATAGCTCAACGACAACCGCCAAAGCCCCCATCGAGATTGCTCCGCCGCCAGCCCGCAAGATCCGCCTGGCCAACCCCGGCTGGTTCCTGGTCAGCCCTTCGGTCGCCTTGTTGCTGCTGTGGATGATCGTGCCGCTGGGCATGACCGTCTATTTCTCGATGATCCGCTACAACCTGCTCTACCCCGGTGAAAACGAATTCGTCGGGCTGGAGAACTTCACTTACTTCCTGACCGATTCGGGCTTCATGCCCGGCGCCACCAATACCCTGCTGCTGGTGGGCAGCGTGCTGCTGATCAGTATCGTGCTCGGCGTGTTGATCAGCGCGTTGCTGGAGGCCAGCGAGTTTTTCGGTCGCGGCATCGTGCGGGTGTTGCTGATCTCGCCATTCTTCATCATGCCCACCGTCGGCGCGCTGATCTGGAAGAACCTGATCTTCCATCCGGTCTCCGGCATCCTCGCCTCGGTGTGGAAACTCTTCGGTGCCCAGCCGGTGGACTGGCTGGCGCATTACCCGTTGCTGTCGATCATCATCATCGTGTCGTGGCAATGGCTGCCCTTCGCGATCCTGATCCTGATGACCGCCATGCAGTCCCTCGACCAGGAACAGAAAGAAGCCGCGCGCCTGGACGGTGCCGGGCCGATCGCGATTTTCTGGCACCTGACCCTGCCACACCTGGCGCGTCCGATTGCCGTGGTGCTGATGATCGAGACGATTTTCCTGCTGTCGGTATTCGCCGAGATCTTCACCACCACCAACGGTGGCCCCGGCTACGCCTCCACCAACCTCGCCTACCTGATCTACAACCAGGCGCTGGTGCAGTTCGACGTCGGCATGGCGTCAGCCGGTGGTCTGATCGCCGTGGTGATCGCCAACATCGCCGCCATCATCCTGGTCCGGATGATCGGCAAAAACCTCACCGACAAGCATTGAGGCCGTCGCCATGACTCTTCAACAATCCCGTCGCCTGCAAAGCCTGCTGCTGGGCACGCTGGCCTGGGCCATCGCGATCCTGATCTTCTTTCCGATCTTCTGGATGGTGCTGACCAGCTTCAAGACCGAAATCGATGCCTTCGCCACGCCGCCGCAGTTCATCTTCGCGCCGACGCTGGAGAACTACCTGCACATCAACGAGCGCAGCAACTACTTCAGCTTCGCCTGGAACTCGGTGGTGATTTCCTTCAGCGCCACCGCCCTGTGCCTGCTGATCGCGGTGCCGGCGGCCTACTCCATGGCGTTCTACGAAACCCAGCGCACCAAAGGCACGCTGCTGTGGATGCTCTCCACCAAAATGCTGCCGCCGGTGGGCGTGCTGATGCCGATCTACCTGCTGGCCAAGCAGTTCGGCCTGTTGGACACGCGCCTCGCGCTGATCATCATCTACACCCTGATCAACCTGCCCATCGTGGTCTGGATGATTTACACCTACTTCAAGGACATCCCCCGCGACATCCTCGAAGCCGCGCGCCTGGACGGTGCCACCCTGTGGCAGGAAATGGTCCGCGTGCTGCTGCCGATCGCCAAGGGCGGCCTGGCGTCCACGGTGCTGCTGTCGCTGATCCTGTGCTGGAACGAGGCGTTCTGGTCGCTGAACCTCACCTCATCCAAAGCCGCGCCGCTGACGGCGCTGATCGCCTCGTATTCCAGCCCCGAAGGTCTGTTCTGGGCGAAGTTGTCCGCCGTCTCGACCCTGGCCTGCGCGCCGATCCTGATTTTCGGCTGGATCAGCCAGAAACAGCTGGTGCGCGGTTTGTCCTTCGGCGCGGTGAAGTAACGCGCCCTACCCAGTTATCAGAAGTGGAGGCCCATCATCATGGCCAACCTGAAAATCAAGAATCTGCAAAAAGGCTTCGAAGGCTTTTCCATCATCAAGGGCATCGACCTTGAAGTGAACGACCGCGAATTTGTGGTCTTCGTCGGCCCCTCGGGTTGTGGCAAGTCGACCCTGCTGCGGCTGATCGCCGGCCTGGAAGAAGTCAGCGACGGCACCATCGAGCTGGACGGCCGGGACATCACCGAAGTCAGCCCGGCCAAGCGCGACCTGGCGATGGTGTTCCAGACCTATGCCCTGTACCCGCACATGAGCGTGCGCAAGAACATGTCCTTCGCCCTCGACCTCGCCGGCGTGCCCAAGGCCGAGGTGGAAAAGAAAGTCAACGAAGCGGCGCGCATCCTCGAACTGGGACCGATGCTGGAGCGCAAGCCCAAGCAGCTGTCCGGCGGCCAGCGCCAGCGTGTGGCGATCGGCCGGGCCATCGTGCGCAACCCGAAAATCTTCCTGTTCGACGAGCCCTTGTCGAACCTCGACGCCGCTCTGCGCGTGCAGATGCGCCTGGAACTGGCGCGCCTGCATAAAGAGTTGCAGGCGACCATGATCTACGTGACCCACGACCAGGTCGAAGCGATGACCCTGGCCGACAAGGTGGTGGTGCTCAACGGCGGGCGCATCGAGCAGGTCGGCTCGCCGCTGGAGCTGTATCACCAGCCGGCCAACCTGTTCGTCGCCGGGTTCCTCGGCACGCCGAAGATGGGTTTTCTCAAGGGCAAGGTCACCGGCCTCGACGGCCTGGGTTGTGAAGTGCTGCTGGACGCCGGCACCCGCATCAGCCTGCCGCGCAGCGGCGCCAACCTGAGCGTCGGCGGCGCGGTAACCCTGGGGATTCGTCCGGAACACCTGAACCTGGCGCAACCGGGCGATTGCACGCTGCGGGTCACCGCCGATGTCAGCGAACGCCTGGGCAGCGACACCTTCTGCCATGTCGTCACCGCCTCCGGCGAAGCCCTGACCATGCGCGTGCGTGGTGACCTGGCGAGCCGTTTCGGCGAGCAACTGGAGCTGCACCTGGACGCCGAACACTGCCACTTATTCGATGCCGAAGGCGTAGCGGTTTCCCGCGCGCTGCGCGCTGCCGCCTGATTGCCGAGATTTGCGATGAAACTCAACCGACAGAACCTGCACAACCTCAACGCCGAGGTCGCCCTGCCCGCATACAACCTGGGCGACCGCCGCTTGGGCATCGCCCACATCGGGGTCGGCGGTTTCCACCGTGCGCACCAGGCGTATTACACCGATGCGTTGATGAACACCGGCGAAGGCCTCGACTGGGCTATCTGCGGCGTCGGCCTGCGCGCCGAAGATCGCCGGGCCCGGGATGATCTGGCTGGCCAGGACTACCTGTTCACCCTGTATGAACTGGGCGACACCGATGACACCGAAGTCCGGGTCATCGGCGCGATCGCCGACATGCTGTTGGCCGAGGATGGCGCCCAGGTCTTGATCGACAAACTGGCCGACCCGCAGATCCGCATCGTCTCGCTGACGATCACCGAGGGTGGTTATTGCATCGACGACAGCAACGGCGAATTCATGGCCCATCTGCCGCAGATCCAGCACGACCTGGCCCATCCGGACGAACCGCGGACCGTGTTCGGCTTCCTCTGCGCAGCGCTGGCCAAACGCCGGGCTAAGGGGACGCCGGCGTTCACCCTGATGTCCTGCGACAACCTGCCCCACAACGGCGCCGTCACGCGCAAGGCGCTGCTGGCGTTTGCCGCGTTGCGAGACCCCGAACTGAGACAATGGATCGAGCAGAACGTGAGCTTTCCCAACGCCATGGTCGATCGCATCACCCCGATGACCAGCAGCGCCCACCGCTTGCAGCTGCACGACGAGCATGGCATCGACGACGCTTGGCCAGTGGTGTGCGAACCCTTTGTGCAATGGGTGCTGGAGGACAAGTTCGTCAATGGTCGCCCGGCCTGGGAGAAGGTCGGCGTGCAGTTCACCGATGACGTTTCGCCCTATGAAGAGATGAAGATAAAGTTGCTCAACGGCAGCCATCTCGCGTTGACGTACCTGGGTTTCCTCAAGGGGTATCGTTTCGTCCACGAAACCATGAACGACCCGTTGTTCGTGCGTTACATCCGCGCCTACATGGACCTGGACGTGACGCCACAACTGGCCCCAGTGCCGGGCATCGACCTGACGGAATACAAGGACACCCTGGTGGAGCGCTTCTCCAACCAGGCCATCGCCGACCAGTTGGAACGGGTGTGTTCGGATGGCTCGTCGAAATTTCCCAAATTCACCGTGCCGACCATCAACCGCCTGATCGCCGACGGCGGCCAGACCCGCCGCGCGGCGCTGGTGGTGGCGGCCTGGGCTGTTTACCTCAAAGGGGTAGATGAAAATGGCACGACCTACTCGATCCCCGACCCACGCGCGGCGTTCTGCCAGGCGCTGGTGGCCGACGACGCGCTGGTGACCCAGAGAATGCTTGCAGTGGAAGAAATTTTTGGCACGGCCATCCCCCGTTCGCCCGAGTTCGTGGCAGCATTCGAATGGTGCTGCAACAGCTTGCGCGAGCAAGGGGTGAGCAAGACGCTTGAGCGGGTACTGGCTGATCAAGGCTAGATACAACCCGCTCTTGTGGTGAGGGGGTTTATCCCCGCTGGGTCGCGAAGCGGCCCCCGATAGACTGCCTGAAACACCGCAACAGCAGGTAAATTTTGGGGCCGCTTCGCAGCCCAGCGGGGATAAATCCCCTCGCCACAGGTTGTCCCTTACCACGGTGTTGTATCGACTGCTCTTTGATCCGAGGATTTCCATGGCAAACCAACAACTGTTCCTGGGCATCGACTGCGGCACCCAAGGCACCAAGGCGCTGATCCTCGACTCGATCAGCGGCCAGGTACTCGGCCAGGGCTCCGCCGCCCACGACATGATCAGCGGTGCCAACGGCCGCCGGGAACAAGACACCCGGCAATGGCTCGACGCGTTCACCCAGGCCACTCGGCAAGCGCTGGCGGATGCACAGGTCGATGGCCAGTCGATTCTCGGCATCGGCGTATCCGGCCAGCAGCACGGCCTGGTGTTGCTCGATGACCAGGGCCAGGTCCTGCGCCCGGCAAAACTGTGGTGCGATACCGAGACGACCGCGGAAAACGATCGTCTCCTGGCGCATCTCGGTGGTGAAGAAGGCAGCCTGGAACGCCTCGGTGTGGTGATCGCCCCGGGCTACACGGTGTCCAAACTGCTCTGGACCCGGGAACAGCACCCGCAGGTTTTCGAGCGGACCGCCAGCATCCTGCTGCCCCACGACTTCCTCAATTACTGGCTTACCGGGCGCCATTGCAGCGAGTATGGCGATGCCTCGGGCACCGGCTACTTCAACGTCCGTACCCGCCAATGGGATCGCGCGCTGCTGCGCCATATCGACCCCAGCGGCCGGCTGGAGTCGGCCTTGCCCGAGCTGATCGAGGCCCATCAGCCAGTCGGCAGGATCCTGCCCGAGATCGCCGCACAACTGGGCCTCAACCCCGACGCGGTGGTCGCCAGTGGCGGCGGCGACAACATGATGGGCGCCATCGGCACCGGCAACATCCAGCCCGGCGTGATCACCATGAGCCTCGGTTCCTCCGGCACGGTGTATGCGTATGGCGCGGAGCCCGTGGTCAGCCCGCAAGCATCCGTGGCGACGTTCTGTTCGTCGAGCGGCGGCTGGCTGCCGTTGATCTGCACCATGAACCTGACCAACGCCACCGGAGCGCTGCGCGAGCTGTTGGAACTGGACATCGATACGTTCAACACCCTGGTGACCCAGTCGCCGATCGGTGCCGAGGGCGTGTGCATGCTGCCGTTCCTCAATGGCGAGCGCGTCCCCGCCCTGCCCCATGCCACCGGCAGCCTGCTGGGCCTGACGACCACCAACCTGACCCGGGCCAACCTCTGCCGCGCGGTGGTCGAAGGCACGACCTTCGGCCTGCGTTATGGCCTCGACCTGCTCCGTGCCAACGGGCTCAAGGCCCAGAGCATTCGCCTGATCGGCGGCGGCTCGAAGAGCCCGGTCTGGCGACAGATCGTCGCCGACATCATGGACACCACCGTCATCTGCACCGAACAGAGCGAAGCCGCTGCCCTGGGCGGGGCGATCCAGGCGGCGTGGTGTCATGGCGCCGGGCAAGCCTCCCTGGCCGACCTGTGCGAGCGCTGCGTGAAGCTCGACCCGGCCAGCGAAACCCGCCCCGTCGCGACCCACGTCGCGGCGTCACAACAAGCCTACGAACGTTACCGGCAATACGTCGCAACCCTTTGAGAGCAAGCAATTATGTATCTGGTATGTGGTGAAGCGCTGTTTGATTTTTTCAGCGCAAACGAAGCGCAGACTCCGGCTTCGCAGGTGAATTTCAAGGCGCTCGCCGGTGGTTCACCGTTCAACGTGGCGGTGGGTTTGCGTCGGCTGGGGATCGAGTCGGCGCTGTTCACCGGGCTGTCTACCGACTATCTGGGCCGCCGCTTGAAACAGGTGCTGGTGGACGAAGGCGTCAGCACTCAATTTGCCCAGGACTTCGAGGCCCCCACCACCCTGGCCATGGTTGCTGTCGGCGCCAACGGCTCGCCCCACTACAGCTTCCGTGGCGAAGGCTGCGCAGACCGGCAATTGAGCGTGGAGCATTTGCCGACGCTGGGCCCGCGAGTGCGCGGCCTGCATGTGGGTTCGTTCTCATTGGTGGTGCAACCGGTGGGCGATACACTGCTGGCCCTGGTACAACGCGAAAGCGGCCGGCGCCTGATCAGCCTCGACCCGAACGTGCGGCTCAATCCGCAGCCAGACATCGAGTTGTGGCGTTCACGGATCGCGACGCTGGTGGAATATGCCGACCTGATCAAGGTCAGCGATGAGGACCTGAGCCTGCTCTACCCTGATCGGGATCCCCATGAAGTGATTGGTGGCTGGCTGGAGCACCGCTGTCAGTTAGCCTTCCTCACCCGTGGCGGCCAGGGCGCAACGGTGTTCAGCCGCCAGCATGGCGTATGGTCGCTTCCCGCCTGCCCGGTTCAGATCGCCGATACGGTGGGCGCGGGCGACACGTTCCAGGCTGCGCTGATCGCTTGGCTGACGGAACAGCAACTGGATCATGTGGAGGGTTTGCATTCGCTGAGCGCGGAGCAGATTGGGAAGATGCTGGACTTCGCCATGCGCGCTGCGGCGCTGACGTGCGGCAAAGTCGGGCCAGACCTGCCCTATCGGCAGCAACTGGTCTGAAACGAATCGAAAACTGGACGCCGGGTTCGAACAACGTCGGACCCGGTCGTCAGGTGTGCAAAGGTCGGGCGGTGCTTAACGCCCGCTCATCCGGTGTTGCTGGTGGAAATAGTTTGCGTGGCCGTGACCCTGGCCACGGTCGAGTTCGGTACGCAGTTCCGCAATCAGATCGTTGATGGCGCGGCAGCCGGTGAGCTTGGTGGCGTCAATATCGCTCTTGACCAACGCCACGCGGTCGGTCTCGTGGTCGTCGTAGATTTTAACGGTCATGGACAGATCAGGTGACAAGGTGCATTGCGAGCGTTTGGGCAGCAGGCTGCTTTCAATGATGTTTCGCATTTCGAGGGCAGATAAAAACATGGCAACTCTCTCCTTTTGAGGCAGCCAATTTATGTTCACGACGGCGGTATTTTCGTCCGATTCTTCCCTGCGGACAGGACTTCGAATGCCGTGCCGTTCGTTCATTTTGGCGTTTTCTGGTGTTGGAGCCCGTCATCGGACTCTGATATCAACCCGCAAGAAATATGCCTGTAGCCGTTTACATCGGTACTGTTACAAATCAGTTACTTAGCCAGCAGTTCCAGCGAAGCGGCCATGCAAAATGCAAGGAAACGCTGTTTTATCCATGCAAACTGCAATCGCCCGCTCGATCTGCCAAGCTCAGAGTAGCCACTATTTCGACTTCATGGGCGGCGCCCGTCGGCGACTTCAGGAAATCGGACGCACGGAGCCCTCTCAAGACGCAGCCACCGCCGCGCGCTCTGCCACATGGCCCAAGCTGTCGAAGTTGATGTTGGCGCCAGAGTTGATCGCCACCAGGGTCTGGCCTTGCGCTCCGCGGTCCGCCACGTAGCGCTTGATCCCCGCTACCGCCAGGGCGCCCGATGGCTCGGTGATCGAGCGGGTGTCGTCATAGATATCCCGGATCGCGGCGCAGAGCTGGTCGTTGCTGACGGTGATCACTTCATCGACGCAGAAACGACAGATATCGAAGCCATGGGCGCCGATCTGTGCGACGGCCACGCCGTCGGCGAATGTGCCGACGCTCGCTAGCGTCACCCGCTCCCCTGCTGCCAGTGCGGCCTGGAGGCATGCGGAGTGTTCCGACTCGACGCCAATGACGCGCACCTCCGGACGCAGGTATTTGACGTAAGCCGCCACCCCGGCAATCAAGCCGCCACCGCCGACCGGAACAAAAATGGCATCCAGCTGACCTGGGTGCTGGCGCAGGATCTCCATCGCGACGGTTCCCTGCCCGGCGATGACTTGCGGGTCATCGAACGGTGAGACGAATTCCCGCCCGGTCTGCCGAGCCAGGTCCAGGGCGAACTCCAGGGCGAATGGAAAACTCTCACCGTGCAGCAACGCTTCGGCCCCGCGACTGCGCACGCCGAGTACTTTCAGTTGCGGCGTCGTGCGCGGCATGACAATGCACGCCGAGATACCCAACGCTTGAGCCGCCAGCGCCACGCCTTGGGCGTGGTTGCCCGCCGATGCGGTGATCACGCCACGGCTGCGTTGCTCCGGGGTCAGTTGCACGAGCTTGTTATAAGCGCCGCGGATCTTGAACGAGAACGTCGGTTGCAAGTCCTCGCGCTTGAGCAGAATCCGGTTGCCCAAGAGCTGGGAAAGCGCCGCAGCCGCTTGCAGTGGCGTGGGCACCGCCAGTTCGTACACCGCAGCGGCAAGGATCTTCTTGACGTAGTGTTCCAGCAGCGTCTGCTCGGGGCTGGTTGGGGTCATGGCGGTCTCCTGGTCGGGTAAAGCCCTGGAGACAGAAAGAAAAAACCCGCCTCTAGGGCGGGTTGGGTGCAGTCGTCAGCTAGCCCGCCAGATAAGGAATGGCGGTAATAATGCTTGGCTGGCTGCGCAGTACGGTGGAATTCATGGTTGGAAACTAGCCGCGAGGGGCCGGGAAGTCAACGAAAAATCTCCAGTCCAAAGCGGTTCACTTGAGAAGCAGGTGAATCCGTGGCGAGGGGATTTAGCGAAACGTCGCACCGCCCCGCTGGGGTGCGAAGCAACCCTGAAACCTGCCACCAGGGAGTGCCAGGTTGGTCGCATTCAAGCTCTTTGGGGCTGCTGCGCAGCCCAGCGGGGATAAATCCCCTCGCCACAACTTCATAGCACGGCTATTGCTTCAGCCCGACCTTGTACAGCGCACCGTCATCGTCGTCCGTCAGCACATAGAGGAAACCATCCGGCCCCTGGCGAACATCGCGGATACGCTCCTTGAGCTCGCCGAGCAAACGTTCTTCATGAACGACCTTGTCGCCGTCGAACTCCAGGCGAATCAGGTCCCTGGAAACCAGCGCCCCGACAAACGCGTTGCGTTGCCAGGCCTTGAACCGGTCATTGTCGTAGAACGCCATGCCGCTGAGCCCTGGCGATACCTGCCAGACGTGATGGGGGCCGACGGTACCCTTCGCGGTCTTGCCTTGGGCCTCGGGAATCGGCGCGCCGGAATAGTTGTCACCGTGAGTCGCCAACGGCCAGCCATAGTTCTTGCCGCGCTCGATGATGTTCAGCTCGTCACCGCCCTTGGGACCATGCTCGTTTTCCCAAAGCGTGCCATTCCAGGGATTGAGCGCGGCGCCTTGGGGATTGCGCAAGCCGTAGGACCAGATCTCCGGACGGACGTTTTTCTGGCCCACGAAGGGGTTGTCGTCCGGCACCTTGCCGTCGGGATAGATCCGCACGATCTTGCCTTGCAGCTTGTCCAGGTCTTGTGCGGTCGGACGGTCGTTGTTTTCCCCCAGGGTGATGAACAGATAGCCGTCCCGGTCGAATACCAGGCGCGAACCGAAATGGTTGCCCGTCGAGAGCTTGGGTTGCTGGCGGAAAATCACGTCGAAGTTGTCCAGGCGCGTCATGTCGCTGGACAACTGCCCACGGCCCACCGCCGTGCCGGCCTTGCCATCCTCGCCCGCCTCGGCATACGACAGGTAGACGGTGCGATCCTGTTTGAAGTCCGGAGACAGCACAACATCCAGCAAACCACCCTGCCCCTTGGCCCAGACATCGGGAACACCGCTCAACGGTGCAGACAATTTCCCGTCGGCCTTCACCCATCGCAGGTTACCGGGACGCTCCGTGACCAGCATGCCCTGCTGGTCCGGCAGGAACGCCACGGACCAAGGCCGCTCCAGCCCCCGGGTGACCGTGGTGACTTCGACGGTGCCGTCCTCGGCCTTGAATTGCTGGACTGACGCGGCAGAAGCCGGCGTTGAAAGGGCCAGGGCAGCGCTGGCGCAAAGTGTTGCCAGGAATGTTTTACGCAACATGCACACTTCCTTCTGTGGTGGTGTTGATCGGCACGGTGTCTCAACGATTGCCGTTAATGGTGTGCCGGGGAGGCGTCGGCGACTCGATGGTCGGGCGTGGCGATCCCGCTGGCGGCCCGGAACGCGGGTAGCCGTTGCCGATGCCACCATTCTCCAGGGTCGGCGGCCGGGGCACCGGAACCGTCGGGTTGTTCCTTATGCCCGGCACGTTGGGCTGGGTGCCCTGCATGCTGTTCGGGTTGGCCCTACGAATCGGGCTGTTGTAGGGATTGTTGTTGCCCGGCAGGTTCTGCGCCACGAGTACTGGATCGGCGCCGGGCACAGCCGCCTGGGCGGTGGCTGCCGTCAGCAGCACCAGAGCGGCGAGTATCAGCCTGTTCATCGAGACCTTCCTGATTCATGAGATGGCACCCGCATTTCGAAAACACGCTACGCCGCAGGTTCGCCGTTGTTAAGCAAAATATCCTCATGAAGATGTAACCAGGCGTCTCCAACTCAGCGCCCCTGAAGGCCCCCAACCGCAGCCAGCCGGCGCCCGGCGGAAACTTTTCCAGAGACCCAAGGGTCACCAGAGAGACTATTCACCGGCAAGGAAACTCCACCATGGCACGGGCTATCTGGAAAGGCGCAATCAGTTTCGGGCTGGTCCACATTCCCGTGGCCCTGGTGTCGGCCACCGCGTCCCAGGGCGTGGATTTCGACTGGCTGGACAAACGCAGCATGGACCCGGTGGGCTACAAGCGGGTCAACAAGGTGACCGGCAAGGAGGTGACCAAGGACGACATTGTCAAAGGCGTGCAATATCAGAAAGGCCAATATGTGCTGATCAGCGAAGAGGAGATTCGCGCCGCCCACCCCAAGTCCACCCAGACCATCGATATCTTTTCCTTCGTCGACAGCGAGAAGATCCCGCTGCAGAACATCGAAAAGCCGTATTTCCTCGCGCCTGACAAACGGGGCGGCAAGGTCTACGCCCTGCTGCGCGAAACCCTGCTCAAGACCAACAAGGTCGCGCTGGCGAATGTGGTGATGCATACCCGCCAGCACCTGGCCGCGCTGATGCCCCTGGAATCGGCCCTGGTGCTGGTGCTGCTGCGCTGGCCCGCCGAAGTCCGCGAACTCGACGTCCTGGAACTGGGCGACGAAGTCACCAACCCGACGCTGGCGAAGGGCGAACTGGACATGGCCAAACGGCTGGTGGAAGACATGAGTGGCGACTGGGAACCCCAGGAGTATCGCGACAGTTTCCAGGAAAAGATCATGGAACTGGTGGAGAAAAAAGCCACCGAAGGCCGGCTCGAAGCGGTGGAAACCGACCCCGGCGAAGAACAGCGCAAGACCGCCGACGTCATCGACCTTACCGAGCTGCTCAAGCGCAGCCTCGGCGGCAAGGGCAAGACGGCGGAAAAACCTGCCGAAAAGCCTGCGGCAAAATCGACCAAGACGCGCAAATCCGCTCCTGCTAAAAAAGCCACCAAGGCCTCCCGGGGCTAACCCCCGGGCGCCTGTAATACAAGGGAATCTGTCATGGCCAAGGCCGAGAGTGAATATGCCCGCCTGTCCGCCGTGGAGGCGGATGAACCAACGACTCGTAGCCGTACCCGCCGGAATGCGCAGACCGACACGGGGCGAATCCCCGAACGTCTGTCGCCGCAGCTGGCCACACCGGTGGAGCAACCGCCGGCCGGTGAGTGGCGCTATGAAGTGCAGTTTCATGGCTACCGGTTGATGGCGCGTATCGAGAATGGCGAGGTCCGGCTGTTCAATCGCCACCATGCGGACTGGACCGATCGCCTCACGCTGCACGCCGACGCCCTGGCCCAGTTGAATCTGGGCGACAGCTGGCTCGACGGCGAACTGGTGCTGCTCGATGAGACCGGGCATTCCGACTTCCCTGCCCTGCGCCAGGCCTTCGAGATCGGCCGCAGCGTCGACATGCTGTATTTCCTTTTCGACGCACCGTTTCTCAATGGCGTCGACCTGCGCGACAAGCCGGTTGAAGAACGCCGCGCAGCCTTGAAAAATGCGCTCAAAAGCAACGCCAGCAAGCGCCTGCGGTTCTCCGAGGCGTTTTCCGCCAGCCAGCATGACATCTTCGAAAGCGCCAGCGCCCTGTCACTGGACAGCGTGGTTGGCAAGCGTCTGGGCAGCCCTTATGCCTCGGGACGGAACGCCGATTGGGTCAAACTCAAATGTCGGCTGCGCCAATGCTTCGTCATCGTCGGGTTCACCCGCCCGCAAGGCACGCGCAACGGCTTCGGCGCACTGTTGCTGGCGGTCAACGGGCCGTCGGGGCTGGTCTATGCCGGCCGGGTCGGCACGGGCTTCAGCCAATCCCAACTCAAACAACTGCATGAACAGCTATGTGCCTTGGAACGCGAAACGTCGCCACTCGACCAGCCGCTCAAAGGCGCACCGGCGCGCGGCGTGCATTGGGTCGAGCCGACGCAGGTCTGCGAAGTCGAATTTGCCGAATGGACCCGCGACGGGCTGGTGCGTCAGGCGGTGTTCCTCGATCTGCCGGGCGACCGGCAGGTCAGTCGAGTGACGCGTGAACAACCCATGCCCATCAAAGCCACGCCCGCCAAGCCCAAACGCCGCAGCAAGGCCGACACGGCGAAAGTCGACGGCGTGGTCATCACCCACCCGGACCGCGTCATCGACAGCGTCAGCGGTGTGCAGAAAGCCGAACTGGCCCAGTATTACCTGGACATCGCCCCCTGGATCCTGCCGCATCTCAAGTTGCGGCCGGTCTCCCTTGTACGGGCGCCGGAAGGCATTGGCGAGGAGCTGTTTTTCCAGAAGCACGCCGATCGCCTGGAAATCCCCCATATCAGGCAACTCGATCCGACGCTGGACCCGGGCCATGCGGCCCTGATGGAAATCGACAGCATCCATGCCCTGGTCGGCGCGGCGCAGATGGGCGCGGTGGAACTGCACACCTGGACGGCGACCCATGACCGGATCGAGACGCCCGATCTGTTTGTGCTGGACCTGGACCCGGATCCGTCGTTGCCCTGGAGCGCCATGCTCGACGCGACGCGCATGACCCTGTCAGTACTCGACGAGCTGGGTTTGCAGGGGTTTCTCAAGACCAGCGGCGGCAAAGGCATGCACGTGATCGTGCCACTGGCGCGTAGCGAGGGGTGGGACGTCACCAAGGCCTTTGCCAAGGCCATATCGCAGTTCCTGACCCGGCAGATGCCGCAACGGATCACCGCGACCATGGGCCCGAAAAACCGCGTGGGCAAGGTCTTTATCGACTACCTGCGCAACGCCCGCGGTGCCAGCACCGTCGCCGCTTATTCGGTGCGTGCCCGGCCGGGCCTGCCGGTTTCGGTACCGATCGCCCGGGACGAACTCGCCGGCCTGCGCAACGCGCAGCAATGGGATATCCATACCGCGCTGGAACGGGCCAAGGGCCTGGGCGCCGATCCGTGGGAAGGCTACAACCATCGCCAACGGATCACGGCGAAGATGTGGGAGCAGCTGGAGGCTGAAAAACCGGGCGGCTGAACCGTTCAGATCCAGATGAAGATCGCCAGCAGGCCGCCAAAGAACGCCCATTTCTGCAGGTAATACAGCTTGCGATTGCGCTTTTTCAGCGCTTTGCCTTGCAGGCGGATCTTGTACAGCCGGGAAAACGCCCGGTTCAGGCCACCGGTCCGGTCCCCGGCGTCATTCGGCGCGCCAGCGGCGGCCATCACGGTACGGCTGAACCAGCGATTGAAGGCGGTGGCCCAACCAAATCTCATCGGCCGCTCCACGTCGCAGAACAGGATGATGCGGTTCTGCGCCGTGGTGTTCTCGGCGTAATGGATGAACGTTTCGTCGAACACCACCGCCTCGCCGTCGCGCCAGTGATAGGCCTCGCCGTCGACATTGATATAGCAGCCGGCGTCGTTGGGTGTCTGCAGGCCCAGGTGGTAGCGATAAGACCCGGCATACGGATCGCGATGACGCACCAGCTTCGAACCCGGCGGCAGCTCGGCGAACATCGCGGCCTTGATCGAGCCGATGCTCTGCACCAGTTCGGTGGTGCGCGGGCACAGCTTCATCGCCGAGGGATGGCTGTCGCCATACCACTTCAGGTAGAAGCGCTTCCAGCCAGTCTTGAAAAACGAGTTGAAGCCCACGTCGTCATATTGATCGGAGCGTTTGATCTCCCCTGCTTGCAGCAGGCTCTGCCCTTCGGCGCGGATCTCTTCCCAATGCGCCTGCAAGGGGCTCAGGTCGGGAAACTGGGCCGGGCTCAGGAAAGGCCTGTTGGGCAGTTTCGAACACAGGTAGAGCAGGCAATTGATCGGCGCAAGGAAGGATGAGTGATCGCTCAGCTGGCGCCCGAGTTTATGCCGCACGCGCCCGCGCAGGTGCACATAGCCAATGGAAAGTACGTAGATTGCGACAATAATGAGCTTCACGGATTCGGTCAGGGTCCAGAAGTGAACAGGCTGCTTCTCCGGGGCCAGCCAAGCGGCAAGGGAGATGGCGTCGAGTGAGATGGCATTTTAGCCACAGTTGGCGATTTAAAGTTATCCCCGCGTTGTGAAAAACTGTCTTGCCTGGGTTACACCCTATCGTTAACGCGGCCAGATCAGTACAATCGCCGCCAACTATCAAGCGCCCCCTCTGGCTGACACCGGCAATCCCGGCTTCGGCGCATATCCACTCGGGCCAGGCGCTCCGTATGCAGCTGTCCTCTTATGCCGGATGGACCCTTGCGCCAGTGACCGCCAAGCCGCTTGCGCGGTCGCGACTTGCGCAAACAGGTACTGAACAGGTACTGCCGCACCCTTAGCTACTCTGAATGTTCCGCAGGATAAACCTTTGATCTCTACAGCTAACATCACGATGCAGTTCGGCGCCAAGCCACTGTTCGAAAACGTCTCTGTCAAGTTCGGCGCGGGTAACCGCTACGGCCTGATCGGCGCCAACGGTTGCGGCAAGTCGACCTTCATGAAAATCCTCGGCGGCGACCTCGAGCCGTCCGGCGGCCAAGTGATGCTCGAGCCGAACGTGCGCCTGGGTAAACTTCGCCAGGATCAGTTCGCCTACGAAGAATTCACCGTGATCGACACCGTGATCATGGGTCACGAAGAGCTGTGGAAGGTCAAGGCCGAGCGCGACCGCATCTATTCGCTGCCGGAAATGACCGAAGAAGACGGCATGGCCGTGGCTGAGCTGGAAACCGAATTTGCCGAGATGGACGGTTACACCGCCGAATCTCGCGCCGGTGAACTGCTGTTGGGCCTGGGGATTGGCATCGAGCAGCATTTCGGTCCGATGAGCGAAGTGTCGCCAGGCTGGAAACTGCGCGTATTGCTGGCCCAGGCGCTGTTCTCCGACCCGGAAGTGCTGCTGCTCGACGAGCCGACCAACCACCTGGATATCAACACCATCCGCTGGCTGGAAAACGTGCTGACCCAGCGTTCGAGCCTGATGATCATCATCTCCCACGACCGTCACTTCCTGAACAGTGTCTGCACCCACATGGCGGACCTGGACTACGGCGAGCTGCGCCTGTTCCCGGGCAACTACGACGAGTACATGACCGTGGCGACCCAGTCCCGCGAGCAACTGCTGTCGGACAACGCCAAGAAGAAAGCACAGATTTCCGAACTGCAGTCGTTCGTCAGCCGTTTCTCGGCCAACGCCTCGAAAGCCAAGCAGGCCACCTCCCGCGCCAAGCAGATCGACAAGATCCAGCTGGCCGAGGTCAAGCCATCGAGCCGCGTCAGTCCGTTCATCCGTTTCGAGCAGACCAAGAAGCTGCACCGCCAGGCGGTCATTGTCGAACGCATGGCCAAGGGTTTCGACGGCAAGCCGCTGTTCAAGGATTTCAGCTTCACCGTCGAAGCCGGTGAGCGCGTGGCGATCATTGGCCCGAACGGCATCGGCAAGACCACCTTGCTGCGCACCCTGGTCAATGAACTGGAACCGGATGCCGGTACCGTGAAATGGACCGACGCCGCAGAACTGGGCTACTACGCCCAGGACCACGCCCATGACTTCGAAGATGACGTCAACCTGTTCGACTGGATGGGTCAGTGGACCCAGGGTGGCGAGCAGCTGGTTCGTGGCACCTTGGGCCGCATGCTGTTTTCCAACGACGAGATCCTCAAGTCGGTCAAGGTCATCTCCGGTGGTGAACAAGGCCGCATGCTGTTCGGCAAGCTGATCCTGCAAAAGCCGAACGTGCTGGTGATGGACGAACCGACCAACCACCTGGACATGGAATCCATCGAAGCGCTGAACCTGGCGCTGGAAAACTATCCGGGCACGTTGATCTTCGTCAGCCACGACCGTGAGTTCGTGTCGTCCCTGGCAACCCGCATCATCGAGCTCAGCGCCGACGGCGTGGTCGACTTCAGCGGCACCTATGACGACTACCTGCGCAGCCAGGGTGTGTTGTTCTAAAACAGCCGCAAGCTGAAAGTGAAAGCCCTGTCCATGTGACAGGGCTTTTTTTTCATGACCGCGACGTAAAACCTGTGGGAGCGAGCTTGCTCGCGATGAGGCCCAGCCTGTCAGCATCTCATTGCGTGACCCACCGCCATCGCGAGCAAGCTCGCTCCCACAATGGCCCTGTTCCCATAGCAAAGTGGGTGACCTAGCTGACTATGAAGCTATCATTGATAGCGAACCGTTAGCCTGCTTCCTTTTCTCCCCCGCACGCGCCATGATGAAGCACTCTTACCGCTGCCCGCGAACGAGCTGCCATGCCAACGCCCCAGCCCGCCCCAAGTTCCCTGTCGATCACCTTGCAGATCGTCTCGATCGTTTTTTATACCTTCATCGCCTTCCTCTGCATCGGCCTGCCGATTGCCGTGTTGCCTGGGTATGTCCATGAGCAACTGGGCTTCAGCGCCGTGGTCGCCGGGCTGACCATTGGCTCGCAGTATCTGGCGACGTTGCTCAGCCGGCCCATGGCCGGGCGCCTGTCGGACAATGTCGGCACCAAGCGGGCGATCGTCTACGGCCTGGTGGGCATCCTGCTCAGTGGCGTGCTGACGCTGTTGTCGACGCTGCTGCAAAGCTTTCCGTTGCCCAGCCTGTTGATCCTGATTGCCGGGCGTTTGCTGCTCGGGGTCGCCCAAGGCTTGATCGGCGTCGGCACCATCAGCTGGTGCATGGGACAGGTCGGCGTGGAACACACCGCCCGCTCGATTTCCTGGAACGGCATCGCTTCCTATGGCGCCATCGCCATCGGCGCACCGCTGGGCGTGGTCATGGTCGGCGGCCTGGGTTTCGCCAGCCTGGGCATCGCCTTGTCCTTATTGGCTGGCGGCGCATTGCTGCTGATTCGCAACAAACCCTCGGTGCCGGTCGTTCGCGGCGAGCGCCTGCCCTTCTGGGCCGTGTTCGGACGCATTGCACCGTTCGGGACGAGCCTGTGCCTGGCCTCGATCGGCTATGGCACCCTGACCACCTTCATCACCCTGTTCTATCTCAGCCGAGGCTGGACCGGCGCCGCCTGGTGCCTGAGCGTTTTCGGCATCTGCTTCATCCTGTCACGGTTGCTGTTCATCTCCAGCATCGCCCGCTTCGGTGGCTTCAGTTCGGCCATTGTCTGCATGAGCATCGAGACCCTGGGCCTGGTGCTGCTGTGGCTGGCGCCGTCCACCGCATTCGCCCTGGTCGGCGCGGGGCTGGCGGGCTTCGGGTTGTCGCTGGTGTACCCGGCGCTGGGCGTGGAGGCTATCAAGCAGGTGCCCAACAGCAGCCGCGGCGCCGGGTTGAGCGCCTATGCGGTGTTCTTTGACCTGGCACTGGCGATTGCCGGACCGTTAATGGGCGCGGTGGCATTGAACCTGGGCTACTCGTCAATCTTTTTCTTCGCCGCCTTGCTGTCGATCATCGGCCTGGGCCTGACGCTCGTGCTGCGTCGGCGAGCCGAAAGCCCGCATCACTGATCGGCGGTCCGCAGGCCCGCGCGGGTCGGTTTTCCCAACGCCTGGCTGAAGAAGCGACTGGCTTCGGTGATCATCGTGCGGTGGATGTCCTTGCGATCAACGCCGTCGGCATCGGTGCACAGCGCCGGCATCGCGGCGATCTGCTCGTCCGTGCAGGGCGCCATGAAAACAAAGTGCCCCGCCCCGGCCAGGGTCTTGAAATCCGGCGCGGTAGGCAGCTTGCGCGCCAGGGCCGCAGCGTTCTTGTCGAAAGCCACCAGTTTGTCGCCGTCGCCGCTGTAGAGCAGCACCGGCACATGGACATCGGCCAGCGTGTGCCGACCAAACTTCAAACTCAACGGCGCCATCAGCAACAGCGCGCGGACCCTGGGATCGGCCACCGGATACAGGTCATCGCGGTCGGCGATCAGCTCACCCTGGGTATTGCAGGCGTCACGGTCATCCGGTCGCTCCTGGCAATAACGGCGCAGGCGATTGAGGTCCGGCGTGGCGCCGGACAGGATCAGCGCGGTTTCGCCACCGGCCGAATAGCCGATCACACCCACCTGCCCGGCGTTGACGAAGGGCGCCAGCATCGGGTCATTCAGCGTCACGGTGATGGCTTCGGAGATCTGGATCGGCCGCCCGTACAAGTTACTCAGCGTACCGAGCCGGCTGTGATCCTGGGCGTTATCACCGGGGTGAATCACCGCCACCACGACGAAGCCCTTGCGAGCCAGCGACGTGGCCAGATCATGCAGGGCCAGCGGCGTGCCGGTATTGCCGTGGGACAGCATCAGCAGCGGAAACCGCCCGATGGCGATCTGTGCATCCGCCGCCGCATCGATCTGATAGCCGCCCAACAGACTGGATTGCTCCTTCGCGGTGGAGGGGTAAAACGCGATGGCATGCATCGGCTGGTGGTCCAGCGGATCAGGAAAATCCAGCTCATGAAAGCCCGCGCTCCAATGCGGATGTGGCGCCGGCGCGGCCTGCACCGAACCGAGACCGCTGACCCAGCAAAACAGCAGCAGCGCACCAAGACGCATCATTGAATAGTCCACCCTCACCCACCCACCGGGAGCCACGTCGCTCGCCGCTCCGGCCATGCACGACCTGCGCCATGATTGCCAGCGCCAAATGCAGGAAAACCCTGCACCCCAGCCATCCGATGACGACGAGAATACAGGGTTTTCCGAAGGTTGCCCGCAGAGCTTGATGCCTCTACGCAAGCCTTACGCAGCGGCGAACTGCTGGCTGATCTGCAGCTTGGCCTCGCTGATGGCCTTGGTGCGCATGTCGTCACCGTAAGCCAGGCCTTCAGCGCGAACAAATTCGATGTCGGTAATGCCGAGGAAACCGAACATCAGCCTCAGGTATTGTTCATGCCCCACGCTGCTCGGTTGACCGGCATGCAGGCCGCCCGAGGTGGAAACGATGACCAGCTTCTTGTCGCCACACAGGCCTTCCGGGCCGGCTTCGGTGTAGCGGAAGGTCTGGCCGGCCACGGCGATGCGGTCGATCCAGGCTTTGAGTTGGGTCGGGATGCTGAAGTTGTACATCGGTGCTGCGATCACCACCGCGTCGGCAGCGAGGAACTCGGCCAGGGTCGACGCGCTGAGGTCAGCTTCGTGCTGTTGAGCGGCGTCGCGCAATTCGGCGCTGGTGCCGGCAGCGACCAGGGTCTGCGCGGAAAAGTGGCTGATGGCGTCAGCGGCCAGGTCACGATAGGTGACGTTGATAGCTGGCTCGGCGGCTTTCCAGGCTTGCACCAGTTCACGGCTCAGTTGGCGCGAAGCGGAGTTGTCGCCGAGGATGCTCGAATCGATGTGCAACAGTTTCATGTGAATGCTCTCCAAGTGAGGATCGCAACCAGGCGATCAATTGAGAACAATCCTATCGATGAAGCCAATCAGAAATAAGTCTGCAAGAATGTGATGGTTCGTTCCACTGACAGGACAATCGATTCGACATGCAAGACCTTAATGACCTTTATTACTTTGCCAAGGTGGTTGAAGCCGGTGGCTTCGCGGCCGCCGGGCGCTTGCTGGGCATCCCCAAGTCACGCTTGTCACGGCGAATCGCCGAGCTCGAAGAGCGCCTTGACGCCCGACTGCTGCAACGCACCACCCGCCAGTTGAAGCTGACCGCCGTGGGGGAACGTTACCTGCGTCATTGCCAGGCCATGTTGCTGGAAGCGGAAATGGCCGACGAAGCGGTGGCGAGCATGTCCAGCGAGCCCCGTGGGCGTTTGCGAGTGTCGAGCCCGGTGGGCCTGGCACACCAGTTCCTGCCGGTAATCATCGAAAGCTTCCTGGCAAAATACCCCCAGGTGCAGTTGGAGATGATCCTGCTCAACCGGCGCGTGGATCTGATCAGCGAGGGCATCGACGTCGCGTTGCGCGTCCGTGACCTGGGCGACGAAGACCCGCTGCTGATGACCCGGCGCTTGCGCCAGGCGCGCCTGACCCTGGTTGCCAGCCCGGCGCTCGTTGACGGGCGACAGATCGAAACCCCGGACGACCTCAGGCAATTGCCGGTGCTGGGAGCGCTGGAGGCGGATCGCCTGGTGCATGTGCGCTTGCTCAGTACCGCGGGGCAAAGCGTCGAGTTGGCCCTGGAGGCGCGCCTGGGCATCGACGACTTTATTGTGCGGCGCGCCTGCACCCTGACGGGCCTGGGCTTTACCTTGTTGCCGAGCATGTATTGCGAAGAAGAACTGCGCGACGGTCGACTGGTGGAGCTGTTGCCTGGATGGTCATCACCGGATGGCTGGCTCCAGGCGGTCTATCCTCACCGGCGCGGCATGCTGCCGGCGGTGCGCGCGTGGATCGATCATCTGGTGGAAGCTTTTGAACAATGTGGAGAAAGGACGCTATGAGCTTGAGCGAAGAGGACGTCGCGCGGTTTTGCCTGGGCTTGCCGGGCGCCCGGGAAGACTATAAGTGGGGCGGCGTGCGAGTATTTTCGATCGCCGGCAACAAGATGTTCGCCTTGCAGAACCTGCGGGGGGATTCGTTGGCGTTCAAGGTCGACAAGGACCTGTTTCTCGGCCATTGCGACCGCCCCGGTATTCATCCGGCGCCGTACCTGGCCAGGGCCCAATGGGTCATCATGCAAGTGCCCTACCCGCTGGGCGATGATGAGCTGCGCAGTTTGTTGCGACGTTCCCATCAGTTGGTGGTCAGCAAGTTGCCCAAGCGTACGCAGGTGGGGTTGTTGCTGTAGCGGCTCAGTCGGGTTGCGACCGCTGCATACCAATGTGGGAGCGAGCTTGCTCGCGATGGCGGCGCCACAGCCAATGAAGATGTTGGATGTACCGACGTCATCGCGAGCAAGCTCGCTCCCACAGGGGACGCGTACCGATCAGAACAACGCCAACAGATGGCCACCCAGGAACAACTGGTCGATCCAGAACCCCTGGTGCAACAACACGATGAACCAGAACACCACTTGAAACGACACTTTGCGGGTCTTGTGGCGAAACACCTGCTGGGCCAGCAGTGCGCCCGGCCAGCCACCGGCGAGTTCGACCGCGTGCAGAACGTTCTCCGGTGTGCGCCAGGCATCGGCGCGTGCCTTGCGCTTGTCGCTCCAGTAAAGCAGGAACGCCACGGCACTGACGACTCCGTAAGCCGTCATGGGCACCCACGACTCGCCCCGCAATCCAAGCAGCAGCGAGCCAGAAAGCGGCAACGCGCACAGAATCGCAAACACCATCAGCTTGAGGCGCAGGTTCTGCACGGCCCCGCCGGTGTTACGTGCGACTCGCCTGGCCGATTCGTTCAAGGCTGGGCAGCCGTCCAGTCGACCCAGCCGAATTGCCAGGTCGCCAGGATCAACAGGCCGAACGCAATCCGGTACCAGGCGAACACCGCATAACTGTGGCTGGCGATGAAGCGCAGCAGGCCCTTGACCGCGATCATGGCGAAGATGAACGCCGTGATGAAACCAATGGCAAACACCGGGAAATCCGCCGGGACGAACAGCTCGCGGTATTTATAACCCGAGTAGACCGCCGCGCCGACCATGGTTGGCATGGCCAGGAAGAACGAGAATTCGGTGGCGGTCTTGCGCGACAGGCCGAACAGCAGGCCGCCAATGATGGTCGCACCGGAGCGAGAGGTGCCGGGAATCATCGCGATGCACTGGGCCAGGCCGACTTTCAGCGCATCCTTCCAGGTCATGTCATCCACGGTTTCGGCGTGCACCGTGTGCTGGCGCCTCTCGGCCCAGAGCATCACCAGACCACCCAATACCAGTGCCGTGGCGACCGTGATCGGGTTGAACAGGTAATGGTGGATCCAGTCGGCAAGCAGTACGCCCAGTATCACCGCAGGAAAAAACGCGATCAACAGGTTGGCGGTGAATCGGCGCGCGCCGGGCTGGGTCGGCAGGCCCAGCACCACGTCGAAGATCTTGCGCCGAAACTCCCAGACCACCGCCAGGATCGCACCGAGCTGGATGATGATGTTGAACGCCATCGAGCGCTCCCCACCGAATTCAAGCAAGTCGGCGACGACGATCTGGTGCCCCGTACTGGAAATCGGCAGGAACTCCGTCAGCCCTTCTACCACGCCGAGAATCAATGCCGAAAAGGCCGTCCACAAATCCATTCATCCCCCAGAAAAGCCTGTCGTTTCAGGCCTTGTCGCTATTCAAATGTTACGCAAGTGCACGCAGCGGCTGCACGATAACCGCGACCTTGCAAAAAAAACCAATGAAAAATCAGAAGCGACTCAGGTTTTGCGCTGCGGGGCCGAAATCCTATCAGACAAGCCCTGATAACGCTGCCGCGTTATGACCCAGGTCAATCGCGCGTAGACGTCGAGCGTTAAAGTGCCGCCGTCGTTAATGACAAGAATAAAAACCGGAGTGACAGCGTATGAATAGCTTGCGCAGTGTATCGATCAGCCGACGCCTGTGGCTCATCCTGGTCGTGGCCATCGTGATGTTGTTCACGCTGGGCGCGTTCATGCTCAAGCAGATCCACACCGATCTGTATCAGGCCAAGGTGCAGAAAACCCAACATGTGGTCCAGACCGCCAGCGGCGTACTGAGCTATTACCATGGCCTGGAGACTGCCGGCACCCTGACGCGCGAGGCGGCGCAGAAGCAGGCGCTCAGCGCGGTGCGCGGCCTGCGTTATGACCAGAATGACTACTTCTGGATCAACGACCTGGCGCCGGTCATGGTCATGCACCCGACCAACCCGAAACTTGAAGGGCAGAACCTCTCGGCCATTCGCGATCCGAACGGTTTTGCGCTGTTCAACGAAATGGTCGCCATCGCCAAGGCCAAGGGCGCCGGCATGGTGAATTACCTCTGGCCCAAGCCGGGCGCCGAGGCACCGGTGGGGAAAACGTCCTATGTAAAACTGTTCGAGCCTTGGGGCTGGATCATCGGTTCCGGCGTGTACGTGGATGATGTACAGGCCGAATTCCGGTCCCAGTTGATCAAGGCTTCCTTGATCGGCCTGGCGATCACCTTGTTCATGGGCCTGCTGTTGACCCTGATCGTACGCAGCATCGTCCGGCCCCTGCAGGAGACAGTCAATGCCATGGCCAACATCGCCAGCGGCGAGAGCGACCTGACCCGCACCCTCGACACCCATGGCCAGGACGAAGTCACGCAATTGGCCAGGCACTTCAATGCCTTCACCGCCAAGCTGCGCCAGGTCGTGGGTCAGTTGCAGGCCTCAGCCAGTGAGTTGGGGCAATCGTCCAGCGACCTGGGCAACGATGCCGCCCAGGCCCAGCAGCGCAGCCAGCAGCAATCTCAACAGATGGAGCTGGTGGCGACCGCCATCAACGAAGTGACTTATGGCGTGCAGGATGTGGCGAAGAATGCCGAACATGCCGCCAGCGAAATGCGCGACGCCGAATCCCAGGCCCAGCAGGGCCAGGTGAACATCGACGGCAGCCTGCAGCAGATCGACCGGCTCTCCCAGACCATCGACCAGGCCGTGGAAGTGATCCGCACCCTGGCCAGCGAAAGCACCCAGATCGGCAGCGTGCTGGAAGTGATCCGCTCGATTGCCGAGCAGACCAACTTGCTGGCGCTCAACGCCGCCATTGAAGCCGCCCGCGCCGGCGAGCAAGGCCGTGGGTTTGCCGTGGTAGCTGATGAAGTGCGCTTGCTCGCCCAGCGCACGCAGAAGTCCACCGCTGAAATCCAGGCGATGATCGAGCGCCTGCAAAATCATTCCGAAGCCGCGGTGAAAGTCATCAGCGACAGCAGCCGTGCCTCGCAACTGACCATCGAGCAGGCCGGACTGGCCGGCGCCAGCCTCAACGCCATCGGCCAGGCCCTGCGCAACCTCAACAGCCTGAACGCCTCCATCGCCAGCGCCACCCTGCAACAGGCGCATGTGGTGGAAGACATCAACCAGAACGTCACCCAGGCCGCTGGCCTGTCCCACAGCACCGCCATGGCCGCGGAACAGTCGAGTGTGGCAAGCGCCCGCCTCAAAGGCCTGAGCGAACAACTGAACGGCCTGCTCAAGCAGTTTCGGGTCTGAGGCTGATGGTCCCACAATGGATTTGTGTTGGCCTCATATCTGTGTCCAGCGCAAATTCCCTGTGGGAGCGAGCTTGCTCGCGATGCGGTAGCACATTCAGCATTGATGCAAGCTGACCCACCGCCATCGCGAGCAAGCTCGCTCCCACGGGGGCTTGCGGTGGGCACAAGATCTGAGGGCAACACAAAACCAATGTGGGAGCGAGCCTGCTCGCGAAGGCGATAGCACAGCCAGCACCAGGATTGGAGCTCCGCCCGCCATAACGTTTACAATCCCCGCCCTCTTCGTCTTCCCCAAGGAACCGCCATGTCCGGGCTTGAACTGTTTGCCGCAGCCCTCGGCGTGATCGCTGTCTGGTTGACCGTCAAGCAGAATCCCTGGTGCTGGCCGATCGGCCTGGTCATGGTGCTGCTGTACAGCTGGTTCTTCTTCGACGTGAAGTTGTACTCCGACATGCTCTTACAGATGGTCTACGCCGTCCTGCAACTGTATGGCTGGTGGCAGTGGACCCGTGCCGGACACAATCACCACGGTCGGCAGGTGACGTATCTAGGTACGCCGTCAGTGCTGCTCAGCCTCGCCATCGGTGCGACGGGCAGTCTGATGCTCGGGGCGGCCATGGCGCACTGGACCGATGCTGCCCAACCCTGGCTCGACGCGGCGCTGACCGGTTTCAGCCTGGTGGCCCAGTGGTGGATGGCGCAAAAGCGTGTGCAGTGCTGGCCGCTGTGGATCGTCCTGGATGTGATTTTTGTCGGCCTGTTCGTCTACAAGGGCCTGTACCTGACCGCCGCGCTCTATGCCCTGTTTACCCTGCTGGCGGTGCAAGGCTGGCGGGAATGGCGCGCCGACCCGGCCCTGCGCACATGAAAGTAGTCGTACTGACCGGCCCGGAATCCAGCGGCAAGAGCTGGCTCGCCGGGCAATTGCAGGCGCATTTCGGTGGTTTGCGGGTGGACGAATACGTGCGCCACTTCATGGAGCAAACCCAGCGTGATACCTGCCTGGCCGACATCACCGATATCGCCACCGGGCAAGTCGCCTGGGAAGACGCGGCTCGCGCCCGGCAACCGGCGCTGCTGATCCTCGATACCCATCTGTTGAGCAATATCCTCTGGAGCCAGACCCTGTTCGGTGATTGCCCGGAATGGCTCGAACCCGCCTTGCTGGCGCGCCATTACGATTTGCATCTGCTGCTCAGCCCCGAGCAGGTCGAATGGGTCGGCGACGGTTTGCGCTGCCAGCCGGAGCTGGCAGAACGGGTGAGGTTTTTCGAGACCCTCAGCGACTGGCTGGTTCGCCACCAACAACCGTTCCTGTTGATTGAAGGCGACTGGGAGCAACGGCGCGAGCAAGCGTTTGCCGCCGTTGCGCGGCTCCTCCAGGCCTGAGGTTGTTTCATCGTTGAAACATCATTGATGCGCCGAGCCCAGATGCAAAGCCACTCCCATCCGTTACGACCCTGACTGTAAAGTCACTGATACACCACGCCCCGAACGCATGGATCCAGAGCCCTGCGGCAGCGGCGGCCCGTTGCGGGCCACGAGCCTGTCTCAGCGATGAAACAGGTTTCGCCCACGGATCTGCGCCCTTCTTACAAGCTATTGAATACGAAGTCTTTTTCAAACACGGCACAACACCTGCTCTTCCCTTCGCAGCGCTGACTAGGGCCAGCGTCCAGCGAAGAAGGAATCGATGTCATGGGGACTTCCAACAGAAATCTGACCTGTCTGTTGTTGATCGGCTGCGCCGTCGGTGCGACGACGCTCAGTCTGCCGGCCCAGGCCGAGGGTAACGGCGTCATCGTACTCGACCGCGACGTGCAACCGGTTCATTTCGGTCGCAATGGCGGCAAAGACCCCTACCCGACCACCGTCAATGCCAATCCGTCCGTCCGGATCAACCAGGCGACCGCCAGTACCGAGCTCAGCGACGGCGAATTTGCCGGTGTCGCCAGCGGCTCGACAATACGCAACACAATTACTCCGAATACTGGCGTGCAGGGCGTCAATGTCGTGACCAACCCCAACGGCATGCCGGGCATGAGTGCTGGCCACGGTGGCGGCAGCGGTGGCGCCATCTCGGGCACCATCAACCGCTCGCTGAGTTCTGGCCTGGCCCCTCTGGGTCGTTTGGCGGGAGGCCAGTGAGATGAATCCAACCTGGCTCATGGTTGTCCTGCTCGGCAGCTCCACCGTGCTCGCCGCCCCGGGCGTGGCGGTGGTCAACCAGGCCGACCTCGGAAATTCCGGCGGTCGTTACACCGGTAATTTCAACGTCAACCAGGCGGCCGGCGACCAGACGCAGCAGACCAACACCCGCGCCATCGCCATCGGCACCGATGCCCACGCAAGCACCGTCGTGCACCAGCGCCTCGATACGCCGGCCGACCCGTCGATGAACGCGAGCGCGCGTATCGGCGGCAGTTCTTTCACCAACGGCAACGGCGTGCTGGGCGTCAATCAGTCCGCCGGGGCCAACAACCAGATGGCCAATGTCATGCGCGTGGGTATCAGTGCCCACCCGCAGAGCATGGACGACAGCGCCCTTTCCCAACAGAACGTGGCGCTGGTACCGAACTCGGGAGCAACTGACACCCCAACCGGCAGTCGCCAGGTCGCCACCAGCGACCAGGCCTTCACCGGCAGCCGAGGGGTGATCCAGGTGAACCAGAGTGCCGGGGTGGGGAACCGCATGGCCAACACCCTGAGCATCCGGGTCGCAGACTGATCCGGCGCAGTGGATAAGAACGTACCGACACTTAACCAACGACACGCAAGGAGAAACACCATGAAACCTACAATGGCGCTCAAACCATTGGTTTTCGCTCTCGCCGCGGTCATGGCAATGGCTGCGCAGGCCGGCGGAAACGGTAACGGCCACGGCAACGGTCATGGCAACCATGGCCCTCAAGGGCCGACGCTGGATCAATTGCTGTCCATCAGCGCCGGCGCTGGGGCCACCGTGCTGGACGAGCAGAACAGCGACGGCAACGTAGTGACCAACCAGGCCACCCGCAACACCGCTGAAGCCACTGACTCGCTCAACGGCAGCAACGGCAATATGGGCGCCAACATCGCCGCCGGCGACGGCAATCAGCAAGACAATGCCGCCGCCCTGGCCACCGCCGACGAAAGCTTCATCTTCGGTTCGGCTGTCGCAGCGTCCAGCGCCACACAAGTCAATAACAACAACTATGTGAAGAACAACTCGACGCAGAACAACGCCTCGCTCACCAGCGCGGGCAACAACGGCTCCGGCAACATCGGCATCAACGTGACCGCCGGCAACTTCAACCAGCAGAAAAACAACCTGGCCATCGCCGTATCGGGCGGTCGTGTCGCCCAGGCTTCCGCCGCGGCCGACCAGTCGTCCACCGGCCTTGTCGTCGACAACAAAGGCGTGCGGACCTACAAGACCGACACCCTCACCAGCACCTCCGAGGCTTCCGGCACCTTCAAGGCCAAAGGCACCGGTACCGTCGAGGATGACGGCGGCTGGGGCAACAAGGGCGGTTACGGTGGTGGTCACGATGACGACAAGTTCAAGTTCTCCGCCGTGGGCACTTTCGAACTTGCCGGCAGCAATACCCAACAGGTGCTGACTCGCGACGGCTGGAAAAATCCGGTCTACAACAACGCCACCATGACCAACTCCATGAACGGCTTCTCCGGCAACGGCGGCGCCAACGTGTCGGCGGGCGTGGGCAACCAGCAAAGCAACTCGCTGTCGATTGCTGCCGGCTGCAAGGCTTGCATGTAAAAAGGTCCCCCTGTGGAAGAGCCCTGCTCGCGAAAGCATTGGATCAGTGACCTTTGTGTTGTCTGACACACTGCTATCGCGAGCAGGCTCGCTCCCACAGGGGCTTTTCCCCGGGTATCACCAGGCGTATCGACCATGCGTGCGACTGCCCTTTGCCTGTTGGTTTTGCTTGCCGGCTTGACCGAAGCCGCGCAGATGCCGGTCGCCGCCCTGCCTGGCGGCATGCTGGTCTACAAACCCGTGCAAAGCGTACGCGAGCGCAAGTTCAGCGACATCGTCGAGCAGAAGACCGATTTCAGTTGTGGCGCCGCCGCGCTGGCCACTGTGTTGCGCCAGGCCTATTGGCTGGACGTCGACGAAGAACATGTCATCAAGGGCATGCTGGTCAATGCCGACCAGGATCTGGTCCGCACCCAGGGTTTCTCCATGCTGGACATGAAGCGCTACGTGGAAACCATCGGCATGCGCGCTCGCGGCTATCGGATACCGCCGGAAAAACTCGCCGCGGTGACGATCCCGGTCGTGGTCCTGATGGAAATTCGTGGCTACAAGCACTTCGTGGTGCTGCAGCGGGCGGACAAGCGATGGGTGTATGTCGCCGACCCGGTGCTTGGCCACAAACGCTACGCCCATGACGAATTCGTAAAAGGCTGGAACGGCATTGTCTTCGCCATCGTCGGCCCCGGCTATGACAAGACCAACGCCTTGCGCAGCCCTCCGCAACCTCTGACAGCGCGCAACAAGCTGGACGGTTTTAACCCGGTCAAGGACGCGGAACTGATGGATTTCGGCTTCATCCAGAGCGACTTTTTCTAATCGCCGAACAACTGCCAATAAAAATACAAAAGGAGCAGGACGCTCCGGGAGCAACAGATGAAACGCTCATACTGGCTCACGCTGGCCTGCCTGGCCGCAACGACGTCGGGTCTTGCCCACGCCGGTTTCAAACCCATCGAAGTCCAGGACCAGGAGCTCGCCGAGCTGCGCGGTCGCTACGTCATGCCCGGACGAGTCATCAGTTTTGGCATCGTCATGAGCAGCACCTGGCGCAACGCCAGTGGCGACCTGATCGGCGCTTCCAGTTCCATGCAGATCCAGGCTGCAACGGTCAAACCGCAGTTCTACGTCTCCACGATCAAGCAGACCGGCAACGGCAGCGCCCCCGAACAGGGTGGCGGCACGATCACCGGCGGCGCCGGTCTCGGCTCGGGCCAGGGCGTAACCCAGAGCGTGCGCGCCGCGGGCGACGGCAACAGCGCGTACAACAATGTCAGCATCAACGTGAAAGAAAGCAGCCAGGCACCCGCCCTGGCGCCCGCCCAAGGCCAATTGCTCGACAAGGGCCAGACCATCAGCGGCAGCAACGCCGCCGGCAGCGTGGCGGTCACCGCCACCGGCAGCGGCGTGCAGATGGCGATCCAGGCCAACCACAACCAGGGCAGCACCCTGCAACAGGTGGCCCAGGGCGGCTTGCTGCAAAACACCCGCCTGCTGGGCAACGGCAACCTGGTCAACAACATGACCCAGCTCAACGTGGTGCTGAACAGCAACGGCCCCAGCGCCGGGGCATTGGACTGCAACCTGACGCAGCTGCGCGGCCTTCGAAACCTCGGATATTGAACTACGCTGATCTCCGATCATTGGGCTAACTAGGGACGGCATATTTCATGTATCGATCCGTATCGTTGCGCGCTGTGATGTGTTTAAGCACGATGTTTCCGGCGACCGTGCTGCAAGCGGCACCGGACGCGGACATCGAGGCCCTGAAGCAAGAACTTCTCGAGCTCAAGCAACGCTACGAGGTCCAGCAAAAAGCCCTGGCGGTACTCGAACAGCGAGTCCGCCAGGTCGAGGATCAACCCACTGTCCCGCCGCCCAAGCGCCTGGCCAAATCTCCCGCCGACATGAAAGGCAACCAAGGCGTGGCCGGCAGCGGCGCGGCAACGGCGGGTGGCAGTGGTTACGGGCAATCCCTGGCCGACGACTCGCAACCGGCCCAGAGCGTCTCCAACCTGTATGACGAAGCCAGCGGCTTTTTCGGCGGCGGCAAATTCAGCTTCGAAACCGGCGTGACCTACTCGCGCTACGACACCCGGCAACTGATCCTCAACGGCTTCCTGGCCCTGGATTCGATTTTCCTTGGCAACATCAACCTGGACCGGATCAAGGCAGACACCTGGACCCTGGACCTTACCGGTCGCTACAACTTCGACAATCGCTGGCAGTTCGACCTCAACGTGCCGGTGATCTACCGCGAGTCCACCTACCAGTCCGGTGGCGCCAACCAGGGCGCGGCCGGCGTCACCAGCGAAGAAACGGTGACCCGCGACCCCACCATCGGCGACGTCAATTTCGGCATTGCGTACAAGTTCATGGATGAATCGGTCAACAGCCCGGACGCCGTGGTGACCCTGCGCGTCAAGGCACCCACCGGCAAGGATCCGTTCGGCATCAAGCTGCGCCAGTCCCAGGCCAACACCAACCTGTTCGTGCCGGAAGACCTGCCCACCGGTAACGGCGTGTGGTCGATCACGCCCGGTATATCCCTGGTCAAGACCTTCGACCCGGCTGTACTGTTCGGCAGCCTGTCCTACACCCACAACTTCGAAGAATCGTTCGACGACATCAGTTCCACCGTCAACCAGGAAGTGCCAGGCAAGGTGCGCATCGGCGACAGCTTCCAGATCGGCGCGGGCATCGCCTTTGCCTTGAACGAGAAGATGAGCATGTCGTTCTCGGTCTCGGACCTGATCCAGAAGCAAAGCAAGCTCAAGCAGGACGGCGGGAACTGGGAATCGGTGGTCTCCAGCGACGCCAACGCCGGTTACTTCAACATCGGCATGACGGTGGCCGCCAGCGACAACCTGACCATCGTGCCCAACCTGTCCATCGGGCTGACCGACGATGCGCCGGACTTCACTTTCAGCCTGAAATTGCCGTATTACTTCTAAGGCCGGATGACGCCCCACGGCATTCCACTGTGGGAGCGAGCCTGCTCGCGAAGACGGTGTGTCAGTCGACATGATTGTGGCTGATCCGCCGCCTTCGCGAGCAGGCTCGCTCCCACTTTTTGACTGGTCGTTGGGCTGCTCAGCGAATCTGATGCTTGTGCAACAGCCGATAGAACGTCGGCCGCGACACGCCCAGCACGCGAGCCGCCACGCTGAGGTTATCGCTGTGGCGGTTGAGCACATCGCTCAACGCCTGGCGCTCGGCGCGGGTCTTGTAGTCTTCCAGGGTACCCATCGGTGCGGCGACGCCCAGCTGGCCGACAAGGCCAAGGTCGCGGGCCTCGATCTGCCGCCCTTCGGCCAGCACCAGGCCGCGACGGACGCGGTTGGCCAGTTCCCGCACATTGCCGGGCCAGTCGTGCATGCCCATCGCCACTAGCGCATCCTCGCTGAAACTGCGCGGTCGGCGACCGGTTTCGTGGCTGTAGAAATGGGCAAAGTGGCTGGCCAGCATCGACAGGTCGCCATGGCGTTCGCGCAGCGGTGCCATGACCACCTGCAAGACGTTGAGGCGGTAATACAGGTCCTCACGAAAACGCCGGTGCTCGATGGCCGCCTCCAGGTCGACATGCGTCGCCGCCAGCACCCTCACATCGACGGCAATCGGTTGGCTGCCGCCTACACGCTCGATGTGCTTTTCCTGCAAAAAACGCAGCAGGTTGGCCTGCAGCTCCAACGGCAGATCGCCGATCTCATCGAGAAACAACGTGCCGCCATGAGCGGCTTCGATCCGTCCGATCTTGCGTTGATGAGCGCCGGTAAACGCGCCCTTCTCGTGGCCGAACAGCTCGGACTGGATCAGGTGCTCGGGGATTGCGCCACAATTTATCGCGATGAACGGCTTGTTGCGCCGGTGCGATTGGCAATGCAGGGTGCGCGCAACCAACTCCTTGCCCGTGCCGCTTTCGCCTCGAATCAATACCGGTGACTCGGCGGGGGCCAGCTTGCCCAATAATTTGCGCAGCTCGCGAATCGGCTTGCTGTCGCCCAGCAGCTCATGTTCGGGCTGATTGATGTGAACCGCGCCCCGTCCCCTTAACCGCGCCATGCCGAATGCCCGGCCCAATGTCACCTGGACCCGGGAAACATCGAACGGCAGGGTATGGAAGTCAAAAAACCATTCGCAGACAAAATCGCCGACGTTTTGCAGGCGCAGCACTTCCTGGCTGAGCACGGCGATCCACTCGGCGCCGCTGCGGCGAATCAATTCCTTGACGGCCTCGGGGCGCTCCAGATGAAAAGGCTGCAGGCGCAACAAGCCGACGTCACACGTCCGGTCGCTGGCGTGCTCCAGGGAGCAACTGTCGACGTCCCAACCGATGTCGCGCAGACCCGGTAACAGGCGATAGCAATCATCGCAAGGATCGACCACGAGCAGACGACGCAACGCACTGGTTTCCATCACGACTGATCCTTGGCGCCAAAATAAGGAAATATGATTAGAAACAGGCGTTTGGCGAACCTGCATGTAACAGTAGCAAGAACTTGACACTTGCTTGTATCGATTAGTTATCAGGACATCAGAGAACCGGTTATAAGCGGGCGTTTCGTTAGTTCACCACGCTGCGAATCTTTCATCCCCCTTTCAAACAAAACTCCGAAAGCCTGGTCTGAAAGAAAATCGAAATTTATTCATCGATTGTGTGACCCGCTCCCGGGTTCGGGACATCAGTACAAGTAACCAGCCGCACGGTGCGCCCAACCGACGGCAGATCATTTGATTGGGCACTATTGAGAGATAACGCCATGAACGCCCCGCTCCGTATCAACGAAGCTCTTTTGATTGCCGACCGCGCATTCCGTCCTTTCCAATGCGTTGCCTGGGCGCCACAAGACGGTAACGGCGAGCTCAGCCTGACCGTCATCGACCGCACCAACACCCACATCGGCCGTACCCAGATCCCCAGCAGTGCCTATACGGACCCAGCGCAACTTGCCGACCTGTTGAAGCAGGCCCGTGCCGAGTTGAGCCAGGAAGGTTACAAGCTGCAATCGTGGTCGATGCCTGAATAAATCCATGACCAGCCGGTGATTGTTTGCCGGGTTTGGCATCGGATCGAAAGCCTTTGTCGGCATCGAGGCCGGATTTATCCGGCCCACGCTTGATATTCCTCTTTTGTTACGGCAATTTGCGCGCTTCTAATTAAAAGGAGCAGCCAATGTCCGGCCCAATGGCTCAAGCGTTCGCGCACAACTTTCTGGGGCATTCTCCGCGCTGGTACAAGGCGTGCATTATCACCTTCCTGATTCTCAACGCCGTGGTGTTGTCCACACTCGGCCCGGTCGTTACCGGCTGGCTGTTGGTTGTGGAGTTCATCTTCACCCTCGCCATGGCGCTGAAATGCTACCCGCTGATGCCGGGCGGACTATTGATGATCGAAGCCCTGGCCATGGGCATGACCACGCCCAAGGCCCTGTATGACGAACTGCTGCACAACTTCCCGGTCATCCTGCTGCTGATGTTCATGGTGGCGGGCATCTATTTCATGAAGGACCTGCTGCTGTTCCTGTTCTCGCGCCTGCTGCTGGGCGTGCGCTCCAAAGCGCTGCTCTCCTTGATGTTCTGCTTTCTCTCGGCGTTTCTCTCGGCGTTTCTCGATGCACTGACGGTCACCGCGGTGATCATCAGTGCCGCCGTCGGGTTCTATTCGGTGTATCACCGCGTTGCGTCCGGCAATGACCCGCGCCAGGACAGCAGCGTTGATGAAGACCATGACCTGCCTTCCCTGCACCATGAAGACCTGGACCAGTTCCGCGCGTTCTTGCGCAGCCTGCTCATGCACGGCGCCGTGGGCACCGCATTGGGGGGTGTCTGTACCTTGGTAGGCGAACCGCAGAACCTGCTGATCGGCCATGAAATGGGTTGGCATTTCGCGGAATTCTTCCTCAAGGTCGCACCGGTGTCGCTGCCGGTTCTGGTCGCCGGACTGGTGACCTGCGTGGCGCTGGAGAAGCTGCGCTGGTTCGGCTACGGCACGCTGCTGCCGGAGAATGTGCGAGCGGTTCTGGCCGATTACGCCGAACAGGACAATCACGATCGCACCGCGCGCCAACGCGCGGCACTCATCGTCCAGGGCCTCGCGGCGCTGCTCCTGATCGTCGCCCTGGCGTTGCACATTGCCGAGGTCGGCCTGATCGGCCTGGCAGTGATCGTCCTGATCACCGCCTTTACCGGAATCACTGACGAGCACCGACTCGGCAGCGCATTCAAGGACGCCATGCCGTTCACTGCGCTGCTGGTGGTGTTCTTTGCGGTGGTCGCGGTCATTCATGACCAGCAGCTGTTTACACCGCTGATCCAATGGGTCCTGGCCCTGCCGGCCGATCAGCAGCCGGGCATGCTGTTCATCGCCAATGGCCTGTTGTCGGCCATCAGCGACAACGTCTTCGTCGCCACCATCTACATCACCGAAGTGAAACAGGCCTTTGTTTCCGGTCACATGAGCCGCGAGCAGTTCGAGACCCTGGCGATCGCCATCAACACCGGCACCAATCTGCCCAGCGTCGCCACGCCAAACGGCCAGGCAGCGTTCCTGTTTCTGCTGACGTCGGCGATCGCTCCGCTGATCCGTCTGTCCTACGGTCGGATGGTCTGGATGGCCGTGCCGTATACGGTGGTGATGGGCGGCCTCGGCTGGTATGCAGTGACCTATTGGCTATAGAGCTATCGCTCGATACCGGTGATTTTTGTGGCGAGGGAGAGCTTGCTCCCCCTCGGTTGGGAAGAACCGCCAGAATGGGACCGCTACGCGGTCCAGCGGGAGCAAGCTCCCTCGCCACAAGAGCGCATGGCAGCCTGGCCTGGCAACAGGCAGCCTAACCCGGCAGGATGTACCGCTCGATCGCCAGCGCCGCGCCGTCCTCGGTATTGGCGGCGGTGATCACGTCAGCCTGACGCTTGATCGCCTCTTCCGCCTGCCCCATGGCAATCGACAGCCCCGCGCGATGGAACATCGCCGGGTCGTTGCCGCCGTCCCCCATGGCGGCGGTCTGTTCCAGCGGCACGCCAAGAAACTGCGCCAGGGTCGCCAGCGCCTCCCCTTTGTTCGCCTTCATCGCCGTCACGTCCAGGTAGATCGGTTGCGAACGCGAGACCTGGGCCTGGCCCTTGAGCAGCGGATGCAAGCGAGCCTCCAGTTCGACCAGCAGATCGGTATTGGCGCTGGTCGCAACGATTTTGTCGATGCGCTCAAGGTAAGGCTCGAAACTCTCGACTTCCAAAGGCGGATAACCCAGGCCACGGGTTTCAACCGGCACCATCGGCCCGTGGGCATCGCGCACCAGCCACTCGCCGTCGGCGAACACCCAGACCTCGATGCCCGGTTGATCGGCGTACAGGGCCAGGGTGCTCAACGCCGCTTCAGGCGGCAAGTAATGAACCGCGAGAAAACTGCCATCGGGGTGCACCAGCGTACCGCCGTTGAACGCCGCCGTGGGCAGGTCGACACCCAGGGCTTCGATCTGCTGCAACATCGCCCGGGGCGGACGCCCGGTAGCAAGACTGAACAGCACGCCGGCCTCACGCAAGGAGCGGACGGCTTCGATGGTGCGCTGGTTGAGGCTGTGGTCAGGAAGCAACAAAGTGCCGTCCATGTCACTGAGCAGGAAGCGGATCGGACGTTTCAACTGATCAGTCATCCGAGGCCATGCCAGACGCGACCATCGCGAGTCAACAGATCGTGCGCCGCCGCCGGGCCATCCTCGCCAGCCTGGTAAGGCTGGACGCTTGCATCCTCGCGCCAGGCATCAAGGAAGGGTTGCACCGCGCGCCAGCCGTTTTCAATGTTGTCGGCGCGCTGGAACAGCGTCTGGTCGCCCGTCAGGCAATCGTAGATCAGGGTCTCGTAACCCGTTGATGGCTGCATTTCAAAGAAGTCCTTGTAGGCAAAGCCCAACTCGATATTCGCCATGTCGAGTGCCGGCCCGGGCCGCTTGGCCAGCAGGTCGAACCACATGCCTTCGTTGGGCTGAATCTGGATTCTCAGGTACGTAGGTTGCAGTTCGTCGACCTCGGTGTCACGAAACTGCGCGTACGGCGCCGGCTTGAAGCAAATGACGATTTCCGTGTCGCGCACGCTCATGCGCTTGCCGGTGCGCAGGTAGAACGGCACGCCTACCCACCGCCAATTATCGATCATGACCTTGAGCGCAACGTAGGTTTCGGTGCTGCTGTCGGGCGCGACATTGGTTTCCTCGCGGTAACCGCTGACCGGGTTGCCGTTGATCTCACCCGCCGTGTACTGGCCGCGTACCGAGTTGGCCCGAGCCTGCTCGACCGACCAGGGCCGGATTGCGCCCACCACCTTGGCCTTTTCGCCTCGCACCGCGTCGGCGCCGAACGCGGCCGGCGGCTCCATGGCAACCATCGCCAGCAACTGGAACAGGTGATTGGGCACCATGTCCCGCAGGGCACCGGTATGTTCATAAAAGCTGCCACGGGTTTCCACGCCGACGGTCTCGGCGGCGGTAATCTGTACGTGGTCGATGTAGTGATTGTTCCAGAACGCCTCGAACAGGCTGTTGGAGAAACGGCTGACGAGAATGTTCTGCACCGTTTCCTTGCCCAGGTAATGGTCGATCCGGTAGATCTGCTTTTCACTCATCACCTTGAGCAGGCAGGCGTTGAGCGCCTCGGCAGTTTGCAGGTCGGAGCCGAACGGCTTCTCGATCACCACGCGCCGGAAGGCGTCATCCTGCTCCTGAAGCAGCCCGGCCGCGCCAAGGCGGCGGACCACTTCACTGAAAAAGCGTGGCGCGGTCGCCAGGTAGAAGACCGCATTGCCGGTGCCGCTGGCGGCGATCTTCGCCGCCAGCGCTTCGTAGGTACTGTCATCGAGAAAATCACCCTGGACGTAACTGATGCCCCGGGCCAGGCTGGCCCAAAGCACCGGATCGAGCGCCTGGTCGGGATCGCCGCCCTTGCTCGCCGCTTCGTTACGGATGAAATCCTCGAGTTTTTTTGCAAAATCCACGTCGCTGATAGCGTTGTGGTCGACACCAATGATCTGCAGGCCATCCCCCAACAACCCGTCACGACTCAGGTGGTAGAGCGCCGGCATGAGCAAACGCTTGACCAGGTCTCCATGAGCACCGAACAGGAACAACGTGGTCGGTGGTGCCGGTTCTGCCTTGGATTTCCTGCCGATCGAGGTCATTTTTTCGGCGTCTCCACATGGCCGCCAAAGCCGAAGCGCATGGCCGAGAGCATCTTGTCGCCATAGGTGGCTTGCTGGCGGGAGCGGAAACGGGCGAACAGCGAACTGGACAGCACCGGTACCGGCACCGCTTGCTCGATGGCCGCTTCGATGGTCCAGCGCCCTTCCCCGCTGTCGGCAACTTCGCCGGAGAAGCCATCGAGCTTCGGATCGCTGGCCAACGCATCAGCGGTCAGGTCCAGCAGCCAGGACGAAACCACGCTGCCACGCCGCCAGACCTCGGCGATATCGGCCAGGTTGAGGTCGAAACGCTGCTCCGGTGGCAGGCTTTCGCTGGATTTGGTCTTGAGGATGTCGAAGCCCTCTGCGAAGGCCTGCATCATTCCGTATTCGATACCGTTGTGGATCATCTTGACGAAATGACCGGAACCGGCCGGGCCCGCATGGATGTAGCCACGTTCGGCGCGGTCGTCGTCAGACTTGCGGTCACGGGTACGCGGGATATCGCCGATGCCCGGCGCGAGGCTTTCGAACAACGGGTCCAGGCGCCGCACGACTTCAGTGTCGCCGCCGATCATCATGCAATAGCCGCGCTCAAGCCCCCAGACGCCGCCGGAGGTACCGACGTCGATGTAGTTCAAGCCTTTTTCCGACAGCGCCTGGGCGCGCCGGATGTCGTCCTTGTAGTACGTGTTGCCGCCATCAATGATGACGTCCCCTGGCTCGAGCAGGTCGCTGAGCACGTTGATGGTGTCTTCGGTGGGTGCGCCGGCCGGCAGCATGACCCAGACAGCCCGAGGCTTCTCCAGGCCGGCGACCAGCGCCGGCAGGTCCGCGACGCCCGTCGCGCCTTCCTGGCTCAGGTTTTCGACAAAAGCGGCATTGCGGTCATAGACGACGGTGGTGTGCCCATTGAGCATCAGGCGCCGCGCAATATTGCCGCCCATGCGGCCCAGTCCAATGATCCCGAGTTGCATGTGCTGATGCTCCCTACTACAAATAAAGGTGTGTCAAAGGTTTAGCTCAAGGTGACTTGTGGAGGTTAGTCCAGAGCATTGCCGCATAGTTTCCGGGTAAATCGCCCGATCACAAAGGATAACGTTCAAAAACCGGCCGAAGACACGCGGACCATGAAAAATAAAAAAGTTCCATCAACGGGCAAAAGTATTCAGAATTGGTGCCGATAAAGAATTGTCGCCAAGAAACTGACGACATCTCTCTAGTTGATGTAGCCATTTGCGAGGTGAGCAATGGGCCCTGTCGTTACCGCACGTCCTCCACAAACCCTTTATGTGACCATTCGTCGCGACGAATTACGCCTGCTGAAGGAAGAGCGTGATCTGCTGCTTGATGAAGTGACGCAGTTGCGCATGCAGTTGCAACACGCACAGCTCTCACACCAGGGCCAGGCTTTGGCTCGCTGATCCTGTCCTCCGGGCAAGACACTTTGGTGACGCCGGGCAAACCGGTGTCACGCTGACAAAACACCGCACAACCTGTGGTGAGGAAGCTTGTTCCCCACCACAGAATCGCCCCTGCAACGCCGCTCCCAGGTGCACGCGACCGTTTTGCAGCTGAAAAACTCACGAAGTTTTCACACCTGGTCCGTAATAATCCTGCAATCACAAATAGTTACGGCGATGGCCCGTGCGCACCAGTCCGGTGCCGGCAGTCTCGTCGGTGAACGCTGGAGCGCTTGATGAGTGTGTTCAAACGCAGCAAAACGACTGCGAAAGGTTTCGATTGGGCCGGGTTCGGCTGGCTGTTTCTGTTCTTCTGGTATTTTTCCGGCATCACCCAACTGCTGATCCTGTCGAGCGGCACCGCCGGGTTCGCCGGGTTTCGCCAGGCCTTCGTGATGAGTGCGTTGTGGTTGGCACCGCTGCTGCTCTTCCCTGCCCGCACCCGCCTGCTCGCCGCGATCATCGGGATCGTGCTGTGGGCTTGCTCCATGGCCAGCCTGGGCTATTTCTTCATTTACCAGCAGGAATTTTCCCAAAGCGTCATCTTCATCATGTTCGAGTCGAACGTGTCCGAAGCCGGCGAATACATGACCCAGTATTTTGCCTGGTGGATGGTGCCGGCGTTCCTGGCGCATACCCTGGTCGGTTACTTCCTCTGGACGCGCCTGCGCCCGGTCTACCTGCCACGCAGCCAGGCCTGGGCGGCAGCGCTGGTCATCATGGTAGCCGTGGTCGGCTACCCGCTGACCAAGCAGACCCTGCGCACCGGCAGCCTGGCCAAGGGCTTCGAGAAGTTCGAGAGCCGCGTCGAGCCGGCGGTGCCCTGGCAGATGCTGGTAGCGTACCGCCGCTACACCGAACAGCTGGAAAACATGCAGGGCATGCTCCACAGCACCAGCAAGATTGCGCCCCTGCGCAACCTTCAGGACACCATGGCCAATGAGCCGGCCACCCTGGTGCTGGTCATCGGCGAATCGACCAACCGCCAGCGCATGAGCCTGTACGGCTATCCGAGAGAAACCACGCCGGAACTGGACAAGCTCAAGGATCAGCTCTCGGTCTTTGACAATGTCATTACCCCGCGCCCCTATACCATCGAGGCGCTGCAGCAGGTACTGACCTTCGCCGACGAGGAGAATCCGGACCTTTATCTCAGCACGCCATCGCTGGTGAGCATGATGAAACAGGCCGGCTACAAGACGTTCTGGATCACCAACCAACAGACCATGACCAAGCGCAACACCATGCTCACGACCTTTTCGCAACAAGCCGATGAGCAGGTCTACCTGAACAACAACCGCAACCAGAACGCCGCACAGTACGACGGCGACGTGATCGAGCCGTTCAACAAAGCCTTGGCCGACACCGCGCCGCGCAAGCTGATCGTGGTGCACCTGCTCGGCACCCACATGAGTTATCAGTACCGGTATCCGCCGACCTTCAACAAATTCACCGACCGCCAAGGCGTGCCTGCCGGGGTGCGTGACGATCAGGTGCCGACCTACAACAGCTACGACAACGCGGTGCTGTACAACGACTTCGTGGTGTCCAGCCTGATCAAGGACTACGCCAAGAGCGACCCCAACGGCTTCCTGCTGTATCTGTCGGACCATGGCGAAGACGTCTTCGATTCACCGGGCCATGGCACCCTGGGCCGCAACGAGGCCAAGCCGACAGCGCCGATGTACACCATCCCGTTCATGGCGTGGGCCTCGCCGAAGTGGCGCGAAACCCATGACTGGAACTTCGTCGGCGACCTGTCGCGGCCGTACAGCAGCTCGCACCTGATTCACACCTGGGCGGACATGGCGGGATTGAGCTTTGATGAGCTCGATCGCAGCAAGAGCCTGGTCAGCGATGACTTCAAGTCGCGGCCGCTGTTGATCGGCAACCCCTACGAGGACCAGCGCAAGGGGCTGATCGATTTCAGCCTGATGCAGCCCAAGGGGCCCGCGGGCCAGGTCGTGCAGAAATAGTCGAAAAGCCCACGGCCCACGTCTGGAGTAATGCGGTTCATTCCAGGCAATCGACAAACCCGTGGCGAGGGAGCTTGCTCCCGCTGGGCCGCGAAGCGGCCCCAAAACCTGCCAATGCGGAGCATCAGACACACCGCATCCGCCGGTTTACGACTGCTTCGCAGCCGAGCGGGAGCAAGCTCCCTCGCCACAGGTACATCATTTTTCCCAAGTGAACCGCATTGCGCGTCTAGAGGGGCTTGATCCAGAACAGCATGCGTCCGTGGGCCGGGTCGAACATGCCGGCGGCAAAGCCGAACTTGGCATAACTGGCCTGGGCCACGGCGTTGCCTTCCAGCACTTCCAGGGTGATCTTGCAGCATCCGCGCTGGCGGGCGATGTCTTCGACTTTCTGCAGCATCTTCTGGCTCAGGCCCAGTCCACGAAACGCCGGCATCACGGCAACATCGTGGACATTCACCAAAGGCCGGCAAGCGAAAGTCGAAAAACCCTCGAAACAGTTGACCAACCCCGCCGGCTCGCCATTGACGAACGCCAGCACACTGAAGGCATGGGGGCGCTTGGCCAGCTCTTCAGGCAGATGGGCCAACACCTCGGCCGGCAGCGAGTGCCCACCGCCCATCGGATCCTCGGCATAACCGTTGAGCACATGGCAGATCGCTTCGGCGTGGACCGGGTTGGTGTAGCTGGCTTGCAGTACAAGGATATCCTTGGCTTCTTCCATGATCTTCCATCTCGTTTCGATAAGGCCGACGGCTTGGCGTCGGCAGGGTCGGGTCAGGCGGGCTGACCAAAACGTTGCAGTTGCATTTCCTGAAGGCGACTGAGAGTACGGCGAAACGGGAATTGCAGATAGCCCTGCGTGTACAACTGGTCCATCGGCACCCGGGCCGACAGGTACAACGGCACTTTGCGGTCATAACATTCGTCGACCAAAGCAATGAAACGCCGTACGCCGTCGTCATGAATCGACAGCTGCGGCAGCTCGCGATCACCGGCCTCTACCCGCTCGACCCCGTCTTCGGTGCCTCGGGCAATACGCCCTTCGCGTTGTTCGGCGCTCAGGCAGGGTACGTCACTGAGAAGAATCGCCTTGAAACGATCGCACAGCGCCATGAAATCCAGCGCCGAGAACGGTTGCTCGCAAAGGTCGGGGTATCGGCTCCACAACACTGTATCGCTGGCCTGGACCGGAACGACCAGGCGATGGCCGACCTCGAGCGCCTGGTTGCAGGTTTTCTGCCCGGCGCTCAACTGGGCGAAAACCTCCGCCAACGGATCAGGCTGGGCCGGGTCACGCAGCCAGTAACGCTGCTGCAAGGCGCCCGGGTGCTGGCGATGATCCTGCCAGCCATTCACCGGCACGACCTGCATGTACTGCTTGATGGCCGCTATGGTCGGCAGGAAGCGCTCACGGTTGTGACCACTGGCATACAGCTCATCCGGCGGCAGGTTGGACGTGCTGACCACCACCATGCCCAGCTCGAACATCACCTGGAACAGGCGGCCGAGGATGATCGCATCGCCGATGTCGGTCACGAACAACTCGTCGAAGCACAACACCCGCACCTCTCGGCTCAGCTCCCGAGCCAGAGCCTGCAACGGATCTGGCGTGCCGGTGAGCTGGAACGAGCGCTGGTGCACCCAGGCCATGAAATGATGGAAATGCTGGCGACGGGCAGGAACCTCGAGGCTTTCATAAAAGCGATCCATGAGCCACGTCTTGCCCCGCCCGACCGGTCCCCACAGGTAAACACCCTGGATTGCCTTGCGGCCTTCGTGCAGCGCCTGGTGGCACTGCTCCAATGCCATGATTGCCAGCTCCTGGGCTTCGTCCTGGACGAAGCCGTGGTGTTCGATGGCATGCTGCCAGGCGCTCAAGGGGGAAGTGAAAGTCATGCGACCCGGGTCCGGAGGGGGAAGGTCTGGAGTATGCCATGCCTGTTGATTGAGAAAACCTGGACGAAACTGTGGCGAGGGGATTTATCCCCGTTGGGCTGCGCAGCGGCCCCAATTTGATCGGTCGCTGCGCAACCGAGCGGGGATAAATCCCCTCGCCACAACAGCGCTCCCCAGTCAGGCGGAAATATCCAGTCGACTGATCTTTCCCTGCTCATCGAGCCGGAAGGTGTAGCGCAACTCCAGTGGACTGCCGGGAAAGGTTCCGGAGATCAGGTTATGGACCAGCACCTTTCCGGTGCGTTGCTGCACGTTGAGGACTTCGACCCGCGGTTGGTAACGCCGCGCGGTATCATCCATCCACTGGGCGATGGCCTGGGTGCCGACCCGGTGGTTGCCTTCATCGAACACATTGGCATCCTCGGCGAAGAAACGCGTCACCGCCGAGCTGTCGCGAGCATTGGCGGCAGCGATGTAGCCGGCGATGGCCGGGGCCAGGGAAGAGACGGGATTGGACATGTCAGGGGCTCCTTGTTGTATCGATCCGGAGCCATCCTAGAACAGCGCTGTGTCAGTTTTTGTCAGGAGTAAAACGCCCCGCCTCATCGAGATTCATCAGCGCCAACCAGGCTCGCAACAAGTCACTGCGCCTGCCGGGGTAGCGCTCGCCCTGGGCGGTGGCTGAGGCAATCCGGTCGGTACGAAACGTCCGATAGGCACCGCGTAGTTCACACCAGGCCACCACCACCCGCGCCTCATTGAAAAAGCCCAGGGCCAGCGGCCAGATCAACCGCTGGCTGGGGGTCTTGTTGACGTCGGCGTAATCGATGTGCAATTTGGCCTGAGTGCGAATGGCCTGGCGGTAGACATTCAGCTCGACGGCGTTCTGCGGATAACCGTAGCCCGGTGGGCCGGGCAATACCGTGGGGTTGTGCAAGGCATCGCGCAAACCAGGGGCCAACACCGCCTCGACCTTTGCCAAAGCGTCGGCGGCGGCCTTGCCCAGTACCTCATCGCCACGCTGGTCGACGTAGCGCAAGCCCAGCACGATAGCTTCGATTTCATCGGCGGTGAACATCAGCGGCGGGAGGAACAGGCCGCTGCGCAGCACATAACCCATGCCCGCCTCGCCCTGGATCGGCGCGCCCAGGGCTGTCAGTTCGGCTATATCGCGATAAAGCGTGCGCTCGGACACCTTCAGCTCGGCCGCCAGCGTCGCGGCGGTAACCGGGCAGCGCTTGCCCCGCAAGACTTGCAACAAGGTCAGCAGCCGAGTGGTTCGCGACACGATGGCGGATCCAGGGAAAAGATGAAGCAGATTAGCAGAGGCTGGTGTCAGAAAGTGTCAGTAGACAAGGCATTGACCTGGACATTGTGGCGAGGGGATTTATCCCCGCTGGGCGCGCAGCGCCCCCGTCATTTTTGCGGTCGCTACGCAACCGAACGGGGATAAATCCCCTCGCCACAGGATTGCCGGTTTCCGAATATGCCATGAGTTATGGTACCTACACGTTTCTAACGCGAGAGAGCATTTCCATGCGCGGAATATTACGTTTGCCCCTCATCCTGATACTGCTCAGCCTGAGCGCCTGCGCCCTCTTCCCGCACCGCGACCCGCTGAATATCAACGTGGTCGGTATCGAGCCACTGCCCAGCGAGGGTCTGGAGATGCGCTTCGCGGTGAAACTGCGCTTGCAGAATCCCAACGAAACCGCCATCGACTACAGCGGTGCGGCACTGGATCTGGAGGTCAATGGCCGCACGTTGGCGACCGGCGTCAGTGACCAGAGCGGCTCGATCCCACGCTTTTCCGAAGCAATCCTGAGCATACCGGTGAGCATCTCGGCGTTTTCAGTGATCCGCCAGACCCTCGGTCTGAGCCAGACCCAGAGCCTGGACAACCTGCCCTACGTGCTCAAGGGCAAACTCGCCGGCGGCTTGTTCGGCACCCTGCGCTTCGTCGATCGCGGAACTCTTGACCTACCGAATTCCGCGGCCACCTGGTAACTCATGCAATGAAACGCACGCCCGGCTTGGCGCGCTCATCCACCACCAGCTCGAATACGTCGGGCCGGGCGTAGTGCCCGACCACGTCATAGTCGTAACGCGCCCGCACCAGCTCATCGGTATCGATTTCAGCGGTCAATAACCCGGCTGCGCCCTTCAACGGCCCGGCCAGCACGTCGCCCATGGGCCCGACAATCACGCTGCCGCCAGCGATCAACGGCCGCTCCGCCGGCCAGTTCGCCACCTCGATACCCAGCTCTGCCGGCGAGGCCTGGACCTGGCAGGCACTGACCACAAAGCAACGCCCTTCATGAGCGATATGCCGCATGCTCACCTGCCACATCTCCCGCTCATCCACCGTCGGCGCGCACCAGACGTCCACGCCCTTGGCATACATCGCGGTGCGCAGCAGCGGCATCATGTTTTCCCAGCACACTGCCGCGCCCACGCGCCCGACCTGGCTGTCGATCACCGGTAACGTCGAACCGTCGCCCTTGCCCCAGATCAGCCGCTCAGTGCCGGTGGGCATCAGCTTGCGATGCCTGGCGACCAGGCCGGCGTCCGGTTCGAAGTACAGCGCGGTGCAGTACAGCGTATTGCCGGCGCGCTCGATGACGCCCAGCACCAGGCTTGCCCCGGTTCGCGCCGAAAGCCCCGCCAGCGCCTCGGTTTCCGCACCGGGCACGTCGATGGCGTTGGCAAAGTAGCGGGCAAATGCTTCGCGCCCTTCCGGTAGCCGATAGCCAAGCTGGGTGCCAAAAGTCTCGCCCTTGGGGTAGCCGCCCAGCAGCGCCTCGGGCATGACCACCAGGCGTGCACCGGCCTCACGAATGGCGTCTTCGTAGGAAAGGATCTGCGCGAGGGTTTCATCCTTGCCGCCTGGCAGCGAGCCGATCTGCAGGGCAGCCACGATGGATTTGGGCATGATCTTCAACTCCGTGATTTCAAGTGTTGCTGATTCTCAGGCGCCGACGGATCATGAATAAAGCCCTGCCCGCTGCTAAAAGATATGAAGCAAATGAATATCGCTGATGTAGACCTGAACCTGCTCAAGGCCTTCGAAGCCCTGCACGACGAATCCAGTGCAAGCCGCGCCGCCCTGCGCCTGGGCGTCACTCAATCGGCCATCAGCGCCGCGCTGCGCAGGCTGCGCAGCGTGTACGACGATCAACTGTTCGTGCGCACCGGCCGCGGCCTGGCGCCGACGTTGCGGGCCAACCAGCTGAAACCGGTGATCAGCGAAGCGTTGGACAAATGCCGCCAGAGCCTGGCGATGATCGATCCGGGCGCCAGCCACTACGAGGGCCGTTCAGTCATCGTCGGGCTGTCGGATGATTTCGAAATTGCCTACGGCCGACGCTTGATCGAGGCGGTAGCCGAACGAGCGCCGGGGCTGCGCTTGATCTTTCGCCAGACCCACAGCCAGATCGTCGGTCGCGCCTTGATGGAGCGCAGCCTGGACCTGGCGATCACGGCGGGGGGATTTACCGAACGGCTATTGAGTCGCCAGGTTCTCGGCGAAGGCGGCTACGCCTGCCTGGTGGACCCTGCCAGCCTGACGGACGATCAGCAGGGCCTGAGCCTGGAAGCGTTCGTAGCGCGAGAGCATCTGCTGGTCTCATCCGGCGGTTTCATCGGCATTACCGATGAAGGACTGGCCGGGCTCGGCCTGAGCCGACGGGTGAGCGCGTCGACCACCCACTTCGCCGCGCTGCCGTTCCTGCTCAAGGGCAGCCAGGCTGTGGCGACCATTCCGGACCATGCCGCCAAGGCCATCGCGGCGCTCAGCGGCCTGTCGTTGTTGCCCTGCCCGCTGGCGTTGCCGCGCTACCCGATCGAGCTAGGGTGGCGGACCCATGCGCAGCGGGACCCGGCCGTGGACAAAGTGCGCGAGGCGATCGTTGCAACGTTCGGTTGAGGTTTATTTGCTCGCGGCCATCAGCCGATTGACCTCGCTGCGCACCATGTTGGCGTACTCCGGAGGCGACATGCCGTCCAGCTCGGCGCGCACCCACTCGGCCCATTTGCCCTTGCGCTTGGAGCGTTCGCCAAACAACCGCGCAGCGTCACCCTTGGCCTTGCCCAGGTTGTTTTGCCACAGCTCGAAAAGTCGGGATTTTTCATCTTCCAGCGCCGCGCGCTCGGCCAGGGGCTTGTCAGCCAGATTGAAACTCATGGGGAATTTCCTGTTGCGTAAATAGGCGCCATCTTACACCTTGCACAGAAACGTCTTAACCATGTTTTTGCCAGCGCGGCCCTGGGCCACGCCAACTGCTGCAACTTTTGCCCAAGCGCAACACTCCACTGTTCACTGCCATCAACCTCAAGGAGTACCTCAATGGCTCGCACAAGTGCCGCGCAAGCGAACGGAGAGCAAATCAAGGATCAAGCCTTCAGCGAACTGAAAGCATTGATTGAAGAGTCGGAGAAGCTGCTCAAGAGCGGTGCCGCCCTGGTTGGCGAGGACGCCGAGAACCTGCGCGAACAGATTTCACAGAAACTGCGCCAAGCCCTGGACTCGGTCGCCAGCGCGCGGGAACGCACGCGGCCGGTGGTTGACGCCACGCAAGCCTACATCGGCGGCCATCCCTGGCAGACAGTAGCGATTTCAGCGGGTTTCGGGCTCGTGGTGGGCTTGTTGCTGGGACGGCGCTGAGCGTCAGCCCAGCGGGTCTATTGCCCCGCCAGCTCGCGCAATTGGCCCAGTGTTTGCTCGTCCAGCACCATCCCCTGCTCGCTGGACTTGCTGCGCTCACGGTGTCGGCGATCCCCTGGCAACCGGCGCAATCCGACACCGTGCATCTGCCTGACCAATTCCTCGCTGCGTAGAGCGAAGTCCTGGCCGGCGGCCTTGCTCGGGTCAATCACGATCAACAGCTGCCCTGTCCAGGGTGTCTTGGCGCCCGGATGGTTGTGCCAGTCGAATTCGAAGGAAAAGTTGCCCCCCGTCAGCGCGGCCGCCAGCAGCTCCACCATCATCGACAACGCCGACCCCTTGTGCCCGCCAAACGGCAGTAGCGCGCCGCCCTCCAGAATCGCCTTCGGATCACAGGTCGGCTGACCGAGGCTATCCACCCCCATGCCGGGAGGCAATCGCTCACCTTTGCGCGCGGCAATCTGCACGTCGCCATGGGCGATGGCGCTGGTGGCGAGGTCGAAAACGATCGGCTCGCCGCCGTTGCGTGGGGCGGCGAAAGCAATGGGATTGGTACCGAACAATGGCCGATCCGCGCCATGGGGCACCACACAGGTCATGCTGTTGACCACGCTCAAGGCCACCAGGCCTTCATAGGCGAACGGCTCGACATCCGGCCAGAGCGCGGCGAAGTGGTGAGAGTTGCGTATCGCCAGCACCGCAATACCGGCGCTGCGAGCCTTGTCCACCAGCAATGGGCGCGCGGCGGCCAGGGCGGGCTGGGCAAAGCCATTGCAGGCGTCGACCCGGACGAATCCGGACGCGACATCTTCGACGATCGGCACCGCCTGGCCGTTGACCCAACCGCTGTTCAACGTCGAGACATACCCCGGCATGCGAAACACCCCATGGCTGTGGGCGCCATCGCGTTCGGCGCCGGCGCAGTTCTCAGCCAGGGTGCGGGCGACCTCGATCGAGGTGCCATGACGCAGGAAAATCTGCTCCAGCAAGCTCACCAGAGCGTCAAAGGACAAGCTGCCAGAACCGGAATGATTGGATGGTGCGGACATCTGAAGCTCCATAGTGATTGTTGGAGGTAGCAACAGCGTAGCGGGAACTGCCCCGTGGATCAGATACCGCGTTCGGGGCCCACGATCAACCTTGAGTGCGGTAACTATGTACCACCTTCGTTGATCGGGCGCTGGCTAGTCTAGCCGCTTCAACCACCGACGCGCCGCCTTGCGGTGCCTTGATCGAGAAGCAACATGGCCACTGAGACTCCCCCGCTATTATTTCCTGAGGTACTGGATGCCAGCCGCCTGGATCAACTGAGTCACAATCACGGGCTAACGCAGGCAGACCTTGAGTGGCTGCATCATGTGTCCCTGCCAAGCCACACACTACGCGAGGCGCAGCAGCCACCGATGCTGGCGGAAACGATTTTATGCGCAGGCGACGGGCACCCCCCGATAACGCTGGCGGGTTGTTTTACGCTCAGTGCCTGGCCAAGCGTCGACTCGCCGACTATCAGACCCGCTTTTCTCTATACACCGTATGGCGGGATCAAGAAATTCAGCAATCGGGAAACCCTCAAAAGCGCAATCGAGCAGATGCTGAAAAGCCCGGCGGACCGTGACGATCTGTTCCATTTCCTGGCGATTCCCCAGCGCAACAAACTCAACGCTGAAACTCATCTCAGGACGGCAATGCTGACCATCGACGGGGATGTTTTCATAACTCAGCTGGAATCCATCGAAGATGCGCAAAAGCTGAATGACCTGGCGATGGTGGACGAACTGACCAAACTACCCTCGCTGACTTCCATGTTCGACCGTGTTCTGAAGGAGGTGCTGTCGGGTATCGATCATAGACAGGTGCGCGTGACCCTCGGCGCGACTAGTACCCTGGAGGATCCGAAGGCCAGCCAGGTGACCAGAAACATGTCGTTGAGTCACGCGATCTTGTTTTACTTCCATCATCAGGGCTGGCCTTCAGGGCATACCGTCGATTTTTTCCACCACGAGATAAATCGCACGCTGGACAATGCGCGGTCTTGGGAAACGGCGGTAAAAATCGTCGCCCGCGAACTGATTCCCCAAATGACCGACGAAATTGACGCCTATTGGAATGCCCTGGGTCCGGGCCATATTTCACGCCGCCGCTTTCTGTCCCAGGTTATCAACGCGGCTTTGCGGGCGAATATCCTGGTCATGCGGGAAAAAAAGCAGCTGACTGCGGCGCAGAGCCAAGAGCTGCTTCGACTGTTCCGGCCATCACGCCCGGAAGAACGGCTGCTGTTTATCGAAACCATCCGGCTTTGGGAATATGAGCCGCACTACGTGGAGCTCGCGGGCTCGTTGATGGTCAGCTGTGATCGGTACTATCTGTATACCCCGGGTCAGGGTTTTCAGACAGTGGTCAACCATCAGGGTTTTGAAGAGGCACTGCTCAATACGTCCGCGCCTGCCGAGCGAAAGGAAGAACTCTATAGCCTCCTGAGCCTGGAAGAGCGCAACCGCTTCCTGCGCTTTGACAAGCCGCAGGTATCGGGCAAGGAAATTGCGCTGCCCATGTCCGAATTTCTGGCTGAAGCAATTATCGACAAACAGCTGAACAACCTTCATTACGCGCTGGAGATGTCCCGCCAAAGCGACGTGGATGTTAACGCATTGCTCGATAAGGCCCTGGATATACGCAGCTTTATCAACCCGCACCTGTTGAGGCAAAGAACCGATGGCCGATGGGGCACGCGCCCGTCTTTCTATGGAAACCTTCGACCGTCGAACCTGTTAGCCGATAAGGTCCAGCGAAAGATCCAGACGTATGCCAGTGTAGAACAGGCTGCCAACGAGCTGTTTTCCCAGTTACCGGTGTCCAACAAACCCTTGTTGCGCACAGCGCTGAAGGACCTGCCAGAAAAGCTGGCGAGTGTTTTCTCCCTGGGGATACAGGCCGAGGCCGAACTCAGGGACCTCAACGGAACACTGCCGCTTGCGGCGCGCAACCTCATCGACGCAGTTTTTGCTCACGACTCCAATTACCCGGACCGCAAGCAACGTACCGTGGTCAGAGGCTTCCGGCCAGATGTTTACTCGTTGAAACTGGCCTGCACCACGGAAAAAGAAACTGACGTCGTATCGCTGGCCAATTGTTTCTTGTTGACCGAGCGCGGCGGCCTGGATACGCCTCACTCGGGCATGGCTGTCTTTTGGACGCCCGCCGAAGGCTTACATGTTTTTTCGTCCGTCAAGCTGGCGACGGAGCAACTGAACCGACGCTTGCTCGATCCCCGAAAGCGTTTTGATTTACTGCAAAACCTCACTACGGCTCAGCGCCTCCCTCATCGGCAGTATCAAATCGAAGCGTTTGAACTGGTTGAGGACAATGTGCAGGTCAATCGGATGAGATCGTTCGTCAAGCAGCTTGAGGCTGAACATGATTACTCGAGCGCATTGGAAATCGGAAGTTGGCGCCGGACCGGGCCTGAATTGGAAAGAAACCTTGATGCGCTCCTGAAAAAAGGCGCACCCACCAATCTGACGCGCGCCGCGCAGATCGCCCGGACTATCCGCTGGCAACAGAAACTTCCCGCCTGGCTCGGCACGGCCTCCCTTGACGATCAACGTCTGCATATCGAGTTGCTTGAGCAATATAAAAACAGCGTGGACGATGACAAGGACTACCTGGACGGTATCGAACCCTTGCATGTTTATGTCGGGAAACAACTGAAGGAATTACTGGAAACACGCTTCGGCAAAAACGACCTTGATCCCGACGCGATTCAAATCACACCGAACCTTGCCTTGTTGGGGCCTGTCGGCACATTGGCCGAGTTTGCCCTGCGCCATGTCAACCTTATTCAAGGCACGGGATTTCAAGTGTCTTCAATGTCCACGCAGCAACTCCCCCTGGGTTTGAACGAGGCAACCATCAGGCAAATGTTGTTGTCATTGGATATCCCCACCACCTATGCAACTCGTGTCCGGAGTGAACTTGACGGGCGTTCCGCCAACTTCCAGCAGCGCAAGCAGCGATTCTGCCGACAATTACCCTGGCAACTTCTGCAGTGCGCCCATGCGTTGCATCTACAGCAGCATCTTTCCAGCAGCGCTTTCGACTTGATCCGCCAGGTGCTGGACATGCCTGACGCCGTCGCCCGCCAAGCGGTGGAAGGCGCCGGCGCGTTTATGCGTCCACTTGAACTGATCAAGACCGAGGGGGCCACGGCGGTCCAGGCACTCGGCCTTTACTTGATCGGGTCCAATGCCGACGCAAGTTCCCACGTTTTGTATGCGCCCTATCATGAAGGACACAACTTCATTGAGTTCAAGGACGAAGCGAGCATCGTCGCTGCGTTCAACAAGCCAGGGGCGCTTCAGGACTTGCTGATTCGCAGGCTCCCCGAGAACCAGCAAGCCAGTTTCAAAAACCTCTTCGCAGAGACGATTGGAAAGCTATCCGAAATCGCTCTGGCCTCGAACCCGATCCTGACAAACGTGCTGCATACCTTGTTCAACGACAATACAAAGCTGCTGCCGGCGATGCTCGCTACCCAAACAGATAGAGAACGTCAGTTTGACTGGGAAACGGTCACGCATCTGTTCAGCTCCGGCGTCAAGGCCCTAGGCCGGATGTTGTCCGGCAAGTTGGCTTTTATCGAAACGCTCTGGGACAGCTACAAAGACTTCTACGCTTCCTCCGAAGCCTTTCGGCAGGGTCGCTGGAAAGACGGCTTGCGCGACTTTATCGCCGGCGCGGCGGAAATGGTTTCACTTGGCCTGGTCAATCGCGACGACACCGGCGGACTTCTCGATCCCGCAACACCCTTGTCGCAGGACGCCCCGACCGTGATTCCACCGAAATGGGGCGAAATCAGTTCCACAGCGGCAGCGCGCACCGACCTGCAGGCATTCGAAGCTGCTGATGTCAGTCTCAAGGACCTCCAAGCGAATACCGCCGACGGTACCTACAAAGCGCTAGCATCCGCCAAGCTCTACGCCCCTGTCGCCGGCAAGGTTTTTCAGATAGCAAAAGCCCACGACCTCTGGCGCATCATCCATCCAGACGGTGAAGGCCCCGTTTTGAAGAACCCGCCTGATAGCCGGAAATGGGTGATTGACCCGCAACTGCAGAACATTCGCTATGGCAAGGCGATGTCGACATTGAGCAATACCTACAGCGATTACAGGGCCGCCAAATCCCTTAACATCGAAGCCCGGGGGATGACGGAAATACGTCTTAAATATCCGCACCACGCCTATGTGATTGTGCAAGCACTCGCGACGGCGAGGGGTTACTGCGCCAACACGCTTCACAACCTCAATCTGGTCAGACGCAACGTAATCCCGGGCTCTCGGATGGACAGATTTCTCAAAGGGTTCTTAGGCGTCAACACGGTCGAGAGCAGCCATGTGCAGAAGATACTCACGGCGGTCTCGCCGGTTTGCCAGGCATTGGCTGATCCAGCCTGGGAGTTACTGAATGGAGAGCGCATCGTTATTGGCTCCCTTAAATACATGCACGAAGGAGCGTCCGCCTTTGTGTTTGGGTCCAGGAAGACCGGAAAAATCTACCTTACCCAACATTTTTTCGCGATGAACCTGGGTTGGTACAGAACCGTCGTGCCGAACTCTTTTAATGTCGATGCTCACGCCCAGGCGGCGACATTCATCCACGAGCTTTCACATCAACTCTTCGATACGCTCGACATCGCTTATCTGGATATAGCCCGGCCATTTCCGGATCTGATATCTACGGTGACTCACTTCGCACAAAAGGAACATGACAAGCAAGTAGCGCTGCAACGCGATGGGTTTTCGCTGACCACTCCCCGGACGCGGCTGTTCATGGAACTGGACATAGCCACAAACACGCTAAAGAGCCTGGAGCTGTTTCCCGAACTTGACGACCGGGCACAGGAAATCCTTGAAATAACGGGCGCCAGCACCATGGACCAGGCGCGTGATGCATTCCTGGATCCGGTTCGGGCAGACAAACGCATCGATGTCCTACTGCGAAATGCTGACTCCATGACGCTGCTCATCTGTGAACTGGGGCGACAAATCGACCCGGGCCCGATCGCCATGCCATAGCTGGGCTATCCGATGCCCGAAAGGCAGGTGGATTTGATCTTTTTTTCACGCCGCTTGTGGGACGGTATGGCTCCAGGGGGCAGCAGCGGGCTTTATCACATGAAAAACAAGGGTATTTGATGCTTAATCGCCATGTCGGTTGTTCTCGGCAGCCGCCGTCGAAGGTTAGAATGCGGCAAACCAGGAACCGCCAATGACCGAACGAATACTCTCGGAAGCCGAATACGACGCCATCAGCGATGCGGCCGCGCATTGGTGCATGCGTTTGCACGCTGATGACTGCACCGATGCCGACCGTTTGGCGTTCAAGCAATGGCATGACGCCGACCCTCTGCACGCTTTCGAATACCAGGCCATGCTGGAAATCTGGGGCGTGGCCGAGCATCTGCCGCGTGTCGAATCCGCGCCGACCTTGCCAGCCCGGCGGCCACGGCCGCGTTGGAGCCGTCTGGCTGTCGCCGCCGCGGTGATCGCGCTGGGCTTGCCCCTGGCCGCATTTACCGGTTGGAACATGGGCTGGCTACCTGATTCCTACCAGCGCCTGGAAGCCGGTGCGAGCGTACGCCATGTCACGCTGGGCGACGGCAGCCAGGTGGAGCTCAATCTTGGCAGCGAACTGGTGTTCGCCAACTACAAGCATGAGCGTCGGGTCACGCTGAAAAAAGGCGAGGCGTTTTTTGATGTCAGTCACGACACCCGGCATCCTTTCGTCGTTCGGGCGGGCCAGGGCCAGGTACGCGTGACAGGCACCCGTTTCAACGTCTGGATGTATCAGGACCAGGTTCGGGTCACGCTGGTGGAAGGCTCGGTATGGGTGACCAGCAACATGAACGGCAATGCGGGCGGCTCGCAACTGGCACCGGGAATGCAGGCAAGCTACAGAATGGGCGATTTCCAACCGCAGGTACGCGAGATCGAACCCGGCGACAGCTCCCTGGCCTGGCGTAACGGCAAGCTGGTGCTGAATGACCTGGCCCTTTCCGACGCACTGCCATTGATCAATCGCTACCTCGACCGTCCCGTCATGCTGGCCGACCATGCTACCGGCACCCTGCGTGTCGGCGGTATCTACAACCTCAACGAAGTGAAGAACCTCGTGCCTTCGCTGCCCAAGGTCCTGCCGGTCTACCTGACCCGGAACCAGGACGGCAACGTGGTCCTCAATTCCATCGGCCATCGACCGGCCAACCATTAAAAAAGCCGCGCCCATACGGGTCGCGGCTTTTCTTCGGGGCTGAACCGCCTTACTGCGTCGCGACCCTGCCCGCCTCATCACGCTCGCGGATGACCTTGGCCTGGTAGCTCGGATCGGCCTTGATCTGCTGCTCGGTAAAGGGCAGCGTGCTCCACTGCCGCTTCGAGAACGCCTGGGTCTGGTCCGCCGAGTAAGGCGAGGCTGGATCACTGGAAATGGAAAACGCCAGCAGTCCCTGGGCCTGGGGGCCGCTGCCATCGAATGTCACCACTTGCAGATAGCTGGTGCCGCTGACCACTTCCCGCTTGCCGTTCGCCCCCGGCACACTCTGGATCGCGTTATAGATCCCCAGCTCCGCCGGGCCGCCGTGGATCGGCGTCTGCCGACCGCCCTGGCTGGCAACCTGGACGTCCCGCCAGTGGCTGTCCGCTGACAGCCCTGCCGATTTCACCGACTCCAGTGAAGCCAGCATGGCCTGGCGCAGCGCCTCGGCCACCGCGGGCCGCTCGATTGCCAGGCCCCGCGGGGTGTGTTGCGGATCTTTCGGATCGAACGCGACGCGCCAGGTATCAGGCACTGCTTGCAGCGCTTTCATGATCTGCTGGAAATGCACGAAGCCGACGCCGCTGTCCAGGCTCGCCGTGCGATCCCAGGCCTTCAGGCGGGTGCACACTTCAGTCAGAGCTACGGCATCAGCCTTCAGGTCCCCGGCGCAGAAGGCCAGCAGGTCCGGCATCAACTGGTCCGCCAGGTAAACCTGGTCGTCCATGACCATGCGCTGCAGCTCATCCACTTGCACCGGCTCGTCCTTGCCCAACTGGCCCAGCCGATCCAGCGCGAAACGTGCGCGCAACCCCAGCGGCTGGTCCTGCTGGCTGATCAGTGGCGAATAACCGGACAAAGGCTGAGCGGGATTGACCATCCAGGCCGAATCGTTGGAGTTCTGCACGTAATCACGACGCAGCAGCTGCGGCAGTTTGTCGGCGGCGTAGATGCCCTTTTGCGCGGCCTTGGGGTCCACGTCCCAGTTGCATTCGCTGCGCGAGCCATCCAGCACGATCAGTTTCAGCCCGGCCCTCGGATCACTGCACCGCGCCAGTTTGGCCGCGTCAACGTTGGGCACCACCGAAACGTTCATGTAGAGACTTTGTCCCTGGTCGTCCACCGCCAGGGTATTGACCCAGGGAATCCCGTGGATCCGCTGGACCGACGCCTGCAGATCCTTGAGCGTGACCGCCTGATTCATGGCGTACCACTGCGCCAGCACCCGATCGTTCTCCAGGTTCGCGTCCCGCAGGCTGTAGGCGAAGCGGTTGTCCCAGTCGAGCTTGCCGGGCCATTGCACGACCGGCCCGAATTGCGAGCCGTACACCACCCGCGAAACCGGCTTGACCTGCCCGTCGGCCTGCTTGACGTCCACCGTGACCACCTGCTGGCTCATCGGCACTGACTTGCCGTCCAGCAGATAGCGGGTCGGGTCCTTCGGGTCGAGCTGCAGGCGGTACAGCGTGAAATGCTTGGAGGTGTCGACGGTATGGGTCCAGGCCAAGTGCTGGCTGAAACCGATATTGATCATCGGCAAGCCGGGCAACGCGGCGCCCATGACATCCAGCTTGCCGGGAATGGTCAGGTGCATCTGATAAAAGCGCATGCCGCCCACCCATGGGAAATGGGGATTGGCCAATAACATGCCGCGACCGTTGAACGATCGTTCGCTGCCGATTGCCACGGCATTGCTGCCGCGGTCGAGGGCAAAGCGCTGCTGGCGGGTCGCGGCGACCTCGAAGCCGGACATCGAGGTGTCGGCCTGTGTGGTCGCCTTGGGCGGTTGCGCGCCCGCCACGGCCTCGGCGAACTGGCCGACGCCGCCTTCCACCAACAGGCGCCGGGTCAGTTTGACCAGGTCCAGCGCCGTGATTGGCCGCACCCATTCGCTGGCGCACTGTGCGGGCAAGCCCTGTGCCTTGCGCTCGGCCAGTGCGCGGTTGTAACCGGCCACGTAGCCTTCGACCAGTTGCTGCACCTGGGGCGTCTGGGCCTGCCAGAAACCGGATACGGCCTGCGGCGTGTTGAGCCAGCTGAAGAACAGGTCGCTGGCCCGGTTGGACCGCTGCTCCAGGGTGACCTGTTCGGGGCCGAAGTAACGCGAGCGCTGGCCGTTGACCGTCACGATCTCGTTGGCCAGCAGGCAAAGATTATCCTGGGCATACGCGTACCCGATGCCGTAGCCCAATCCACGCTCATTCTGGGCGCGTATGTGCGGCACGCCAAAACTGGTGCGGCGAATCTCGGCGGCGGCCTGCTCCACCTCTCCTCGCGCGTTGACAACGGTACTGACACCCAGGGCCATCCCCAGCAACGCACCCGCAAGGCAAAACCTCGATAACTGCCCGGACATTCTCACGCTCACTCCTGATCGAAAACCAATACGCCTCCCTTGGGAACGAACCGGATGAAAAAAATTTAACCGCGGGCAGCCGCCTGACTGCGGGACTTTGCAGATACCCAGGCATTTTTTTCACATCACCGCCTTCATGATTGTCCTCGCTCGTTCGTCCTATAGAGGAGAGCATTTCATGACCTTTTCTGATCAGGCTGTTAAGGAGTCTTTACATGCATAACGCACCAATGCCCATGGAGGGCAAGCCAGGACCGGCACGTATGTCAATGAGCACCACCAACAACGTCTTCGCCAAACCAACGGAACGCGGCGGCAATGAACACATCAGGCGTTTGCTCAAGAGCTACGGGCTGCGCACGAGCCTGATCCGCCTGAAGGTGATCGATGCGCTGCTCAAGGCCGCCGAAGAGAATCGGCAACTGGGGGTGCGGGGCGTGCATAGCCAGTTGCTGGGGCTGGACATTCCCTTGTCCTTCCTCAGTGTGCGCGAAGTGCTCAAGCGCCTGTGCAGCGAGGGGGTCGTCAGCCTCCATGCGGATAAAAGCTACAGCTTGCACCCAAGTGCGGTGGCCGTGCTCAACGCCAAGCAGTAGCCGGGGCTCAAGGCTTGACCTTGCGCCTCATCACCCCGTTGATCACCACCACGATGACCGCCACGGCGATAGCGATGTATTGAAACAGCTGCTCGCTGATCATGCCTTTACCTTGCATCCATGACAGCCCGAGCATGATTGCCAGGACAACAACGACCACCAGGATCGAGTATTTCAAACGTTGCGAATGAGTCATTTGCCAATTTCCTGAATGTATACGTGCTGTTTCCGCGCGCCTGCCAGGCTCGTGCCCGGTGCGATGACGAGGCCGCAAACGGATGCCCATGGTACAGCCGTCGGAGCGTTTATGGCGCAGTTACGACAGGTCCTGAACCAACAATGTGCGCCATGAAGTTCAAGACCGCTGGCGATAGGCCGATAAAGACAAGTACGTCCGTTCCACTTGTCTCTAGAAAGCCGCCATCGTACAAGGAATTTCTACATGCCCGCATTCCGCACCATTCAAGCCCGCTATACGCTGTTCCTGGTTCTGTTCATCCTGGTGCTGTCCATCCTGACGGTGGTCGGTATCAGCTATCTGGTCGCGCCAAAGCTGCGCCAGACCGAGGAACAAGTGGCGCTGAACCGCATCGAAGAGGTCGCGGAACAGATCCAGGGCGAGCTGAACAAGGTGCAGGCACAGCAGCGGAGCATCACCCAGACCATCCCGCTGCTCGACAGCGACGCCATCGACAAGGTGTTGCCGGGCCTGGTGGATCAATACGGTGAACTGAAAGTGTTCGGCGGCGGGATCTGGCCACTGCCCAACCAGCGCGCCGAGGGTCGCAGCAAGTTCAGCACGTTCTGGCACCGCGACGCATCCGGCAAACTGGCGGTCAATACCTTCTGGAACAGCGACGCGGCGCCGAACTATTTCGAACAGCCGTGGCACAAGGGCGGCATGGCCACCCCTCCCGGCAAATGCGCCTGGGCCGCCGCCTACAAGGACGACGCCAGCGCCGAGCCGCGGACCAACTGCGCCATGGCGATCCAGAAGAACGGCGCGCCTTACGGCGTTTCCACCATTGACGTGACCCTGGGCTTTTTCAACGATCTGATCGCGCGCAAGGAAGCGGAACTGAGCGCCGAAATGCTGATCGTCGAAGCCGACGGCAAGATCATCAGCAACAGCTCGCGTATCAGCGGGCCGATCGTGCTGAAGAACATCAGCGAACTGGCGGCTACCTCGCCGTTCGCCGCCCAGGTCAAGGCCGGCCTGGCCAACCGTGACCAGCCGTTGCAACGGCTCGAGTTCGACAACAAGGGTGAGGCCAGCACGTTTTTCATGCGCCCCATCGAAGGCTCTCCATGGTTCCTCGCCACCGCCCTGCCGACCCGCCTGATCACCGCCCAGCGTGACGACGTGTTGAGCACGCTGAGCCTGCTGCAGATTCCACTGGTGATCCTGTTGGTGCTGATGCAGTTGTACGCCATCCGCCAACTGACCCACCGCATGAAGGTCCTCAAGGGCAATATTGACGCACTGTCCACTGGCGATGCCGACCTGACCCGACGCATCACCATCCGTGCCGAAGACGAACTGGGCGCCATTGGCCATTCGGTCAACCGGTTCATCGCCTATCTGCAAGACATGATCGGCGAAGTCACCCAGGCGACCGGCGCCATGGCCTCGGGCCTGGACAGCCTGCAGCGGAGTTCGGCCCACACCAGCGAAATCCTGATGCGCCACGCCTCGGAAACCGACCAGACCGTGACAGCCATCACCGAGATGAGCTCCACCGCTGAAAGCGTGGCGCAAAACGCCGCCGAGACGGCAGCGTTCACCCAGCGCGCCAATGAGCATGCCGATCGTTCGCGGGTCGTGGTTGGTGAAGCGTCCAACAGCGTCGTGGCACTGATCGATGAAGTCGCCAGCGCCACGCGCAAAGTCGAAGACATGCAGCAGGATGCGCAACGCATCACCGAGATTCTCGGCGTGATCGGCGCCATCGCCGGGCAGACCAACCTGTTGGCCCTCAACGCCGCCATCGAAGCGGCCCGGGCCGGCGAGCAGGGCCGTGGCTTCGCGGTAGTCGCCGACGAAGTCCGCGCCCTCGCCGCCCGCACCCAGGCCAGCACCTCGGAAATCAATGAAATGCTGACCCGCCTGACCCAGGGCGTAACCTCGTCGGTCGCGGCCATGGAAAACACCCAGGCCAGTTGCCAATCGGCGGCCGACGCCACGTCCCGGGTCAACTCGGGCCTGGATGAAATGGCCGGCTCCGTCAGCCAGATCAACAGCCTGAGCACTCAGATCGCCACCGCCGCCGAACAGCAGAGCGCAGTGACCGAGGAAATCAACCGCAGCATGGTGCAGATCCGCCATATGGTCGAGGAACTGGTGGAAAGCGGCCTGGCCAGCCAGAACAACACCCGCCAACTGCTGGAAGCCAACAGCCGGGTGAATGCGATCATGGGGCGGTTCAAGGTTCGCTGAATCTATCCCACCGTGGCGAGGGAGCTTGCTCCCGCTGGGCTTGCGCAGCAGCCCCTTTGGGCCTCGCCTCGGTGTGTCAGGCTGATCGAATAAAGCAATCCTGGGGCCGCTTCGCGGCCCAGCGGGAGCAAGCTCCCTCGCCACAGAGAGTTGCGTTCCCGAGCTGACAATTCTGTAATCCGCGCCTCAGCCTCGTGTCAGCCGCTCGCCGCTAGTCTGTTATCCTCCTGCCAAACTGTTCGCTACGAGACCGCTCCCATGGCCCATCCCCTGCACCTGCTCGCCTTGAGTACCCTGCTCATTTCCGCCCTGGCCCAGGCCGCCGAACCGGCGACCATCGATGTGCACCGCGATGCCAATTGCGGTTGCTGCAAGAAGTGGATATCCCACTTGCAGGAGAACGGTTTCAAGGTCAACGACCATGTCGAGGCCGACATGAGCGCGGTCAAGCAACGCCTCGGCGTCGCGCCCAACCTGCGTTCCTGCCACACCGCCGAAATCAACGGTAAATTCGTCGAAGGCCACGTTCCGGCCGAGCAAGTGCTGGCATTGAGCAAACGCGACGACCTGCTTGGCGTGGCCGCGCCCGGCATGCCGATGGGCTCGCCGGGCATGGAAATGGACGGCATGAGCGATGCCTACCAAGTGATCGGCCTGAAAAAAGACGGGACGCAAACCGTGGTGGCGGACTATCCGGCCCATTGATGGGCGAAGCGTATATCGGGCTGTTTTTTGCAGCGTTTGGCGCGGCGACCCTGCTGCCGTTGCAATCCGAGGCCCTGCTGGTGGGCCTGCTACTCAGCGAGCGTTACGCCATCTGGCTGCTGCTGGCAGTTGCAACCCTGGGCAACGTCCTCGGTTCGCTGGTGAACTGGTGGCTGGGCACACGCCTGGAACAGTTCAAGGATCGCCGCTGGTTTCCGGTCAGCCCGTCCCTCCTGGACAAGGCCCGTCGGCACTACCAGCGTTACGGCTACTGGTCGCTGCTGCTCAGTTGGCTGCCCATCATCGGCGATCCACTGACATTGGTCGCCGGCGTGATGGGGTGAGCCCTGGCGGCGCTTCCTGCTGATCGTGACGCTCGCCAAAGGCCTGCGTTATGGCGTGCTCACCTGGGCGACCCTCGGCTGGATGGGTTGAACGTTCCTGCGCTTGGGTTGCCTGTGGTTAATGTCGCCATAATCGAGCCGTTCCAGGATCGGCCGGTTGCCTCAAGGAGATTGCCCATGTCGCGTTTGACCGCCCGCTGGCTGCCCAGCCTGTTCCTCACCGCTGCCTTGCCAATGCTCGCCCAGGCCGCGAACCCGCCTGAAGGCCCGGCCTATGGCCCGCAGCTTGAGGGTTTCGAGTATCCCTATACGCTCAAGCATTTTGCCTTGCAGTCCCAGGGTAAATCGCTACAGATGGGCTATATGGACGTGCCCGCCCAAGGCAAGGCCAACGGCCGGACGGTGGTGCTGATGCATGGCAAGAATTTCTGCGCCGCCACCTGGGGCGATTCGATCAAGGCGCTCAGTGACGCCGGTTACCGGGTCATCGCCCCGGACCAGATCGGCTTTTGCACGTCGAGCAAGCCGGACCATTACCAGTACAGTTTCCAGCAGTTGGCGATCAACACCCAGGCCCTGCTCAAGGCCCTCGGCGTACAGAAGGCCATCGTGCTGGGCCACTCCACGGGTGGCATGCTTGCCACCCGCTATGCCTTGCAGTTCCCCGACCAGGTCGAACGCCTGGCGATGGTCAACCCCATCGGCCTCGAGGACTGGAAAGCCCTTGGCGTGCCTTACCGCACCGTGGACCAATGGTACGAGCGCGAGCTCAAACTCAGCGCCGAGGGCATTCGCAACTATGAGCGCAACACCTACTACGGCGGGCGCTGGAAACCGGAGTTCGAGCGTTGGGTCGACATGCTCGCCGGCTTGAACAAGGGCCCGGGACATACACAAGTGGCGTGGAATTCGGCGCTGATCTACGACATGATCTTCACCCAGCCGGTCTATTACGAGTTCAAGGACCTGAAGGTCCCCACGCTGCTGTTGATCGGGACGTCCGACACCACCGCCATCGGCAGTGACATCGCCCCGCCGGCCGTGAAAGCCCGGCTGGGCCGTTACGAGGTGCTGGGCAAACAGGTCGCCGGGCTGATCCCGCAGTCGACCCTGGTGGAATTCCCCAACCTGGGGCACGCGCCGCAAATGGAAGAGCCGGCGCGGTTCCACCAGGCCCTGCTCGGCTGGCTGGACAAACCCATTCCCTGATAGAGGTGTTCCATGGCGGTGCAAATAGCAGTCATCGACGATTGGCAGGACGTCGCCAGGGACGTGGTGGACTGGTCAGTGCTCGATGGCATCGGCGAAGTGACCTTCCTGCACGATTACCCCGCCGACCGCGACACCCTCGCCGAGCGCCTGCAACGCTTCGACGTCATCTGCGTGATGCGCGAGCGCACCCGCTTCGACGAAGAACTGCTGCGCCGCCTGCCCAACCTGAAGCTGTTGCTGACCGGCGGCATGCGCAACGCCGCCCTCGACCTCAAGGCTGCCGCGACACTGGGCATCCAGGTCTGCGGCACCGAGAGCTACAAGCACGCTGCGCCGGAACTGACCTGGGCGCTGGTCATGGCCCTGAGCCGCAATCTTGTAGCGGAAGCCAACGCCTTGCGCGCCGGACTGTGGCAACAAGGCCTGGGCGGTGATTTGCACGGCAAGACCCTAGCGATCCTGGGCCTGGGCAGCATCGGCACGCGCGTGGCGCAATTCGGCCAGGTGTTCGGCATGCGTGTGATCGCCTGGAGCGAGAACCTGACCGCCGAACGAGCCGCCGCAGCCGGCGTGACCTACGTGAGCAAGCAAGCGCTGTTCGAGCAGGCCGATGTCCTCTCGATCCACCTGGTGCTCAGCGAGCGCAGCCGGGGCTTGGTGGACGCTCAGGCCCTGGGCTGGATGAAACCCGAGGCGCTGCTGGTCAATACCGCGCGCGGGCCGATTGTCGACGAGGCGGCCCTCATCGACGCACTCCGGCACAAACGCCTGGCAGGCGCCGCGCTGGACGTATTCGCCGAGGAACCGTTGCCGTCCGAGCACCCGTTCCGAACCCTCGACAACGTGTTGGCCACACCTCACGTGGGTTATGTGAGCCGGCAGAATTATCAGCAGTTCTATGGCCAGATGATCGAGGACCTGCAGGCCTGGGCGGCTGGCAAGCCGATCCGGGTGCTGGCCCCGGCTTCATGAAAGTTTCCTGGTAGCCCCATGTGGGAGCGAGCCTGCTCGCGAAGGCGGTGTGTCAGTCGGGGATTTTGAATCTGATCCAGCGCTTTCGCGAGCAAGCTCGCTCCCACATTTGGGGGCCGTTGTTGCATCCTCAAGCCATCAAAACGCCTCCATCCAGCCCGCCCCCTTATGGTGCGGATCGCTGTTGAACCGCGCACGCGATTGAATCATTGCGCCCTCCCTACGCCCTGAATGTTTCAAACAACCTGCACTTCGTCGGTTCGTATTCCCCTCCTTCGTGTAAGACATTGCCGACAATCGACGTGATTGTCGGACAATTCGACGAACCGAACCGCAGCGCTCTAGCTTCTGACCTAGACTGCCTTTCCGTGGGGAAAACCGACCGGTCATCCGAAGGAAAAAAAGTCGAAACTTTTCACAACGGCGACAGGTCAGGTTAGAGGAAGGGCAACAACTGCTGGAGCATTCCTTGCAACGGCCCCCTCACCTGATTCGCTTCGCCGCATTGGGCAGCGCTTTGCTCTCCTTGCGTAGCGCTCGTGCGCCTGGCCGCAGGATTCGGCCAATGAAACAACAGCTCTGGCGCTTGCCGGAAACAGATCGAGAAATAGGAGTTATTTATGATCAGTGCTGCCTTGGAACCACAGCAAGTCCGCTCTCAACTACCGCCGGCGGCTGAATCGCCGACGGCACCGGTGCTGGCCACCGGAGGCAAGGCACTGCTCCCTGTCGTTCGACAGAACCCCAACCGCAAGAAAATCCTGTTCGTGACCTCGGAAATCGCCGACCTGGTCAAGACCGGTGGCCTGGGCGACGTTTCTTCCGCCCTGCCCCGGGCCATGGCCGGCCTGCATGATGTCCGGGTGCTGATCCCCGGGTATCCGCAAGTCATGAACAGCGGCAATCCGATCCATATCATCGGCGAACTGGGCGGCCACGCCGCGCTGCCGCCGTGCAAGATCGGCCGCATGGACATGGCCGACGGCCTGGTGATCTACGTCCTGATCTGTCCCGAACTGTATGCCCGCGAAGGCTCGCCCTACGGCGCCAACAATGGCCGCGACTGGCCGGACAACCACATCCGCTTCGCCCGCCTGGGCCTGGCCGCAGCCGACATCGCCGCCAACCTGGCGCAGATTCACTGGTGCCCGGACCTGGTCCATGCCCACGACTGGCCGGCCGGCCTGGCGCCCGCCTATATGCACTGGCGCGGTCAACGCACCCCGACCCTGTTCACCATCCACAACCTGGCGTACCAGGGCGTGGTCAGCCTGGCTTCCTGCCCGGAGCTGGGCATCCCGGAGCACGCGCTGCAACAGGAAGGCATGGAGTTCTACGGCAAGCTGTCGTTCCTCAAGGCCGGCATGGCCTATTCCAGCCATATCACCACGGTCAGCGCTACCTACGCCCAGGAAATCACCACCCCGGCGTTCGGCTGCGGGCTTGACGGATTTCTTGCCGCCAAAACCCAACAAGGCCTGCTCAGCGGGATTCCCAACGGCATTGACGAGAGCTGGGATTCGGCGACCGACTCACATCTCCAGCGCCAGTTCTCCATAGGCGACTGGGAAGGCAAAGCCGCCAACGCCGCCCACGTCCGTGAGCTGTTCGGCCTGGACCATACCAGTGGCCCGCTGTTCGCCGTGGTATCGCGCCTGGTTTACCAGAAAGGTCTTGACCTGACCGAAGCCGTTGCCGAATTCATCGTCGAGTCCGGCGGGCAGATCGCGATCATTGGTCGCGGCGAGCCCGAAGAAGAACAGGCCATGCGTGAACTGGCGCTGCGCTTCCCCGGCAAAGTCGGCGTGCGCATCGGCTTCAACGAAACCGATGCCCGGCGGATGTTCGCCGGCAGCGATTTCCTGTTGATGCCATCGCGCTACGAGCCCTGCGGCTTGAGCCAGATGTACGCCCAGCGCTTCGGCTCGCTGCCGGTGGCGCGCAATACCGGCGGACTGGCGGACACCATCGAGGATGGCATCACCGGGTTCCTGTTCGACGAATCCACCGTGGAAAGCTACCAGCAGGCCCTGAGCCGGGCTTTCAAGGTATTCGAGTTTCCCGAGCTGCTCAATGCCATGCGTTGCCGGGCGATGTCGGCCCCCTTCAACTGGTCCAAGGCCGTAGAGCCCTATGCCGAGCTTTACGAACAACTGGTAGCTAAATCGCTGGGAAAATCGGCCAGACAATGAGGTAACCGATGCCGTCAAGGACGCCTGAAACCTGGACCCACGGCGCGGTCTTGCTCGATTCCGAGCACACCCGCTTCGCGCTATGGGCCCCTGATGCCTTTTACGTCAGTGTCGAACTCGACACTGGAGAATCCATACCGATGCTGCCCCAGGCCAACGGCTGGTTCATGATCCAGGCCCGTTGCGCCGCTGGCACTCGTTACCGCTTCAACATCGACGGCGAGCTGGAGGTGCCCGACCCGGCCTCCCGCGCCCAGGACGGTGATATCGATCGCCACAGCGTGGTGGTCGATCCCCACGCCTATCAATGGCGACACACCAACTGGTCCGGTCGCCCCTGGTACGACGCCGTCATTTACGAACTGCACGTTGGCGCCCTCGGTGGTTTCGAAGGCGTCGAACAACAATTGGCACGCCTGGCCGGGCTTGGCGTGACCGCCATCGAACTGATGCCCCTGGCGCAGTTTCCCGGCGATCGCAACTGGGGCTACGACGGTGTACTGCCCTACGCTCCCCAGGCCTCCTATGGCACGCCGGACCAGCTCAAGCATCTGATCGACAGTGCCCACGGCCATGGCTTGGCGGTCATTATCGACGTGGTCTACAACCACTTCGGCCCCGATGGCAACTACCTGCACCGCTACGCCAAGGGTTTCTTTCGCGAAGACAAACACACGCCCTGGGGCGCGGCGATCGACTTCCGACGCCGCGAGGTCCGCGACTTCTTCATCGAAAACGCGCTGATGTGGTTGCTCGAATACCGTTTCGACGGCCTGCGCCTGGACGCCGTGCATGCGATAGAAGACCCGGACTTCCTCCAGGAGCTCGCCACCACGGTGCGCCAACAGGTCGACCCGACGCGCTACGTCTGGTTGACCGTCGAGAACGAACACAACCAGGCCAGCCTGCTGGAGCACGGCTACGACGCCCAGTGGAACGATGACGGGCACAATGCCTTGCACGTGCTGCTGACCGGCGAGACCGATGCCTATTACGCCGACTATGCCGAGCAGACCACGGAAAAGCTCGCGCGCTGCCTGAGCCAGGGGTTCGTGTTCCAGGGCCATACCAACCGCCACGGTGAATCCCGCGGCGAGCCCAGCGGCCACCTGCCGCCGAGCGCTTTCGTATTGTTCCTGCAAAACCACGACCAGATCGGCAACCGGGCCTTGGGCGAGCGCCTGCACCAGTTGGCCCCGCCACAGGCGCTGCAAGCCGCGACCGCCTTGTTGCTGCTGTCACCGATGATCCCGCTGTTGTTCATGGGCGATGAAGTGGTCGCCGAACAACCGTTCCTGTTCTTCACCAGCCACCATGGTGAACTGGCGGAGTTGGTGCGCGAAGGTCGACGCAACGAATTCAAGGCCTTTGCAGCCTTTGCCGATTCCGAGAAACGCGAGCGGATTCCCGACCCGAACGCGGCCGGCACGTTCGACGCTTCACGGCCCAACCTGGAAGCCCATCAACCGGAACAACTGGCCAGCGAAACCCTGTATCGCCAGTTATTGAAGATCCGTCGTGAGGAGATCGTCCCGCGCCTGCCCGCCGCCCATGCCCTGGGCGCGGATGTGCTGGGCCATGGCGCCGTCAGCGCGCGCTGGCAGATGGGCGACGGCAGCGTGTTGCGCATCGACCTGAACCTCAGCGACAAGCCCGTCGAACACAGCGCACCGCAAGATGCGCAGATTCTTTTCGAACATCCACCGCAGGCCATGGGTCTGTTGCAACAAGGGGTGCTCACGCCCCACAGCGCGCTGGTCAGTCTGACGCAAGCGACAACCTTGCCCAATATCACTGGAGAGCGCCTATGAGCGATGCGCAACTGGAAATCCTCGCTGGCCGAGCGGGCCTGGCGGTGGACTGGATCGATGCCAATGGCCGTGCCCAGAAAGTTTCACCCGCGGTGTTGCGCTCGGTCCTCACCGGCCTGGGGCATCCCGCCGGCACTGCCCAGGAAATCGACGCCAGCCTGTTGCAGTTGCAGGAAGACCAACAGAACCATCGCTTGCCGCCGCTGCTTACCGCAGACGCAGGCGTGAATGTCGATCTGAGCCGCTATTTCGAACCCGCGACCCCGTGCGAGATCCAGCTTGAAGATGGCGCGACGCTGAATCTGAAACTTGACGCCGACGCGACGCTCCCGGGGATCGTCCCGGTGGGCTATCAGCAGGTCAGTATTCAGGGCCAGCACTTCACCCTGGCGGTGGCGCCCGCCCGTTGCTACAGCGTGGCGGATGCGGTGGACGACCCGACCCCCAGGGTCTGGGGCCTGAGCGCGCAACTCTATTCCCTGCGCCGCCCCGGCGATGGCGGCTTCGGCGACACCCAGGCCCTGGAAGAACTGGCCCGGGTGGCCGGCGAACGGGGTGCCGACGCCCTGGCCATCAGCCCGATGCATGCCATGTTCAGCAGCGATACCGGGCGCTACAGCCCTTATTCGCCCTCCAGCCGGCTTTTTCTCAACAGCCTGTACGCCGCGCCCGGCACCATCCTCGGCGAGCGTGCGTTGCGCACGGCCATCGACGCCACCGGCTTGACCAACCAATTGCGCAGCCTCGAAGAGCAGCCGCTGATCGACTGGCCGGTGGCTGCCGAGGCCAAGCAGCGGGTGTTGCGTGCCCTGTACGAAGGATTCAGCCAGGGCGAACATCCGCTGCATGAGGATTTCAGCAGTTTCCGCCACAGCAGCGGCGAGGCCCTGGAAAACCATTGCCGCTTCGAAGCCCTCCAGGCCGATCGCGCCGCTCGGGGCGAAAGCCTCGACTGGCGCCAGTGGCCGCAGGAATGGCGCGATCCGCGCAGCGCCGCGCTGGCCCGTTTCGCCGAGGAGAACGCAGATGAAATCGGCTTCTACGCCTTCTGCCAATGGTTGATCGCCCGCTGCCTGGAGCGCGCCCAGAGCGCGGCGAAGTCCAGTGGCATGGGCATCGGCCTGATCGCCGATCTCGCCGTGGGCGCTGACGGCGCCGGCAGTCAGGCGTGGAGCCGCCAGGATGAATTGCTCGCCTCGCTCACCGTCGGCGCACCGCCGGACATCCTCAACCGCTCGGGCCAGGGCTGGGGTATCTCGGCGTTCTCGCCAGAGGGGCTCGTACGCAACGGTTTCCGCGCGTTCATAGAAATGTTGCGGGCCAATTTCGCCCACGCCGGCGGCTTGCGCATCGATCACATCATGGGCCTGCAACGATTGTGGGTGATCCCCAACGACGCCCCGCCCACCGATGGCGCCTACCTCTATTACCCGATCGATGATCTGCTGCGGCTGTTGGCCCTGGAATCCCATCGCCACCGGGCCATCGTGCTCGGCGAGGACCTTGGCACCGTGCCCGAAGGCCTGCGGGAAAAACTCGCCGCCCGCGCCATCCTCGGCATGCGCGTGCTGTTGTTCGAACAGGACAATACCCACTTCAAGCCGATCCTCGATTGGCCGGACGACGCCCTGGCCACCACCAGTACCCATGACCTGCCGACGCTGAACGGTTGGTGGCACGGTCACGACATCGACTGGAACGCCCGGCTGGACCTGATCGACTCCCACACCGAGATGGACTGGCGCCGGCACCGCCAACGCGAGCGTGACGGGTTACGCAATGCATTGAACCAGGACCCGCAGAATTTTCGCGAAGAACACCGCGAAACCGACCAGGTGCTGGACGCCAGCGTGCGCTTCCTCGGCCATACCCGCGCGCCGCTGGTGCTGCTGCCCCTGGAGGATGCCCTGGGTATCGACGAACAGGCCAACCTGCCCGGCACCACCGACACTCACCCCAACTGGCGGCGGCGCCTGGCTTTGGAAAGCCGCGCGCTGCTGGATGACCCGGACGCCGCACGGCGTCTGGAAATACTCGCCTGCGCGAGACTTCAGGCGAACGAGCGTGACCGATGAACCAGACACTGACCCAACCGCTGCAGGCCACCTTGCGCCTGCAATTTCATAAAGGCTTCACCCTCGACGATGCCGTAGCGCAAGTGCCGTATTTCGCAGCGCTGGGCATCAGCCACATCTATGCGTCTCCCCTGCTCAAGGCCCGAGCCGGGTCCATGCACGGCTACGACGTGGTCGATCCGACCCAGGTCAACCCGGAGCTGGGCGGAGAGGCTGCGCTCAAGCGCCTGGTCGCCACCTTGCGCGAGCACCGTATGGGCTTGATTCTCGACATCGTGTCCAACCATATGGCCGTTGGCGGCAACGACAACCCCTGGTGGCTGGACCTGCTGGAGTGGGGACGCTTGAGCCCCTATGGCGAATTCTTCGACATCCAGTGGCATTCCCCCGACCCGCTGATGGAAGGCCAGTTGCTGCTGCCATTCCTGGGCAGCGACTACGGTGTGGCGTTGCAGGAAGGCACGTTGAAACTGCGTTTTGATTCCGCCCAAGGCAGCTTCCATGTCGAGCATTACGAGCACCACTTCCCTATCTGCCCGATGCAATACGGTGAGCTGCTCAAGCCTGCGGACGCTCTGGAGCCCGAGCAGGTCGACGCGCTCAAAGCGCTGGCCGAGCGCTTCACCACGCTGAACTACCAGACCGACGCCCACTCCCTCGCCCGCCCGCTCCAGCAAGAGCTGCGCGATCTCGCCACGCAATCGGCCATTCTCAGCGCCATCGAAGACAACCTGCGCAGCTACGATTCGACCGAGCCTGCAGGTTTCGAGCGCCTGCACCAACTGCTGGAGCGCCAAAGCTACCGGCTCGCCAGCTGGCGCACGGCGGCGGACGATATCAACTGGCGACGCTTCTTTGATGTCAACGAACTGGGCGGCCTGCGGGTCGAGCGGCCGGCGGTGTTCGAGGCGACCCACGCCAAGATCTTCGAGCTGATCGCCGCGGGACTGGTGGACGGCCTGCGGATCGACCACATCGACGGCCTGGCCGACCCTCGCGGTTACTGCCGCAAGCTGCGCCGTCGCGTCGACTCGCTCTCCCCTTCGCGACACCTGCCGATTTTTGTCGAGAAAATCCTCGGCGACGGCGAAACCCTGCGCCGCGACTGGAACATCGATGGCAGCACCGGTTACGAGTTCATGAACCAGATTTCGCTGTTGCAACACGACCCGGCCGGCGCCGAGCCCCTCGCCGAGTTCTGGAGCCGGCACAGCGAGCGCCCGGCGCACTTCATCGAAGAGGCCCGCCTGGCCCGCCAGCAGATCCTCAACGGCTCTCTTGCCGGAGATTTCGAAAGCGTCGCACAGGCGCTGTTGCAAGTCGCCCGGGACGACGTGATGACCCGCGATCTGACCTTGGGCGCGATTCGTCGGGCGTTGCAGGAGTTGATCGTGCACTTCCCGGTGTATCGCACGTACATCAACCCGCTGGGACGCTCCGCCGAGGACGAGGTGTTTTTCCAGAAAGCGCTGGAAGGCGCCCGGCAAACCCTGAGCGAAGCCGATTGGCCAGTGCTCGACTGCCTGGCCGACTGGCTCGGTGGCATGCCGTGGCGCAGGCGACCTCGGGGCAGCGAGCGCAAACGGCTGCGCCACGCCTGCGTACGCTTCCAGCAACTGACATCGCCGGCAGCGGCCAAGGCTGTCGAGGACACTGCACTGTATCGCTCGGCGATGCTGCTTTCGCGCAATGACGTGGGCTACAACACCGAGCGCTTCAGTGCCCCGGCCGAGGAATTCCACGACGCCTGTCGGGAACGGCTCGAACACTTCCCAGACAACCTCGTCACCACCGCGACCCACGACCACAAGCGCGGCGAAGACACCCGAGCCCGGCTCGCAGTGATCAGCGAACGCCCGGACTGGTACACCGCCTGCGTGGAGCAATGGCGCATTCTCTCGCCGTCGCTGCACAGCGACCCGGCGGCCCCATCGGCCGGTGATGAACTGATCCTCTACCAGGCCCTGCTCGGAAGTTGGCCGCTGGACCTCGACCTACAGGACCCCAAAGCCCTGGCCGACTACAGCGAACGCTTGTGGCAATGGCAACGCAAGGCCCTGCGCGAAGCCAAGCTGCAAAGCAGCTGGGCGGCGGTCAACGATGCCTATGAGCAAGCCACCCAGATGTTCCTTGAACGGTTGCTGCTGTGCGACGAGGGCCTGCCGTTGCGCAGCGCCATCGCCGAGGCGGTCCAGGCCATCGCTCCGGCGGGCGCCCTCAACAGTCTGGCGCAAACCTTGCTGCGCATGACCGTACCCGGCGTCCCGGACCTGTACCAGGGCAACGAGTTCTGGGATTTCAGCCTGGTCGATCCGGACAACCGTCGCCCGGTGGACTTTAATGCTCGCCGGGAGGCGGTACAGGGCGACAGCTCACCGGCGACGCTGGTACGCGACTGGCGCGACGGTCGGGTCAAGCAGGCACTGATAGCGCGGACGCTGGCCTTGCGCGCCGAATACCCGCAGCTGTTTCGCCAAGGCAGCTATCAACCGCTGCCGGTGCTCGGCGAACACGCCGGCCGGGTGCTGGCGTTCATGCGTGAATACCAGCAGCAGCGGGCGATTGTGGTGGTCCCGGTGCACGCGGCCCGCCTGCTGGAAAACGGTGCCTTGCCCCACGTGGCTGCATCGGACTGGGGCGATACCCGGGTGTCGTTACCGTTCGCCGCCGAGGATGGAAAACTGAAGGGACTTTTTGCAAGCGCAGCAGTCACACCCCAAAGGGAGCTGATGGTCAGCGCCGCGCTGGGGGATTTCCCGGTCAATGTCTTTATTGAATCTTGAGTTTAGTCAGGAGCACTGCGATGAGTACCGACGATAAACGCATTCGTGAATTTGCCTATCAGATCTGGGAGTCGGAGGGTAAGCCCGCCGGGCAGGAAAAACGTCACTGGGAAATGGCGCGCAAACTGGCTGAAGCCGAGGCACTGGCGCCTAGCAAGCCGCCAAAAGCAGCGAGCAAGACCGCCGCCAGCAAGACTGACGGCACCAAGCCGGCACCCGCCAAGAGTGCTGCAACCAAGACGGCTGCGAAGAACACCACGCCCAAGGCCAAGCCTGCGGCCAAACCCTCCGCGGCGACTGCCGCAGTGGTCCCGCCCGCCGACAAGGCGGCCGCGAAAAAGCCACGAGCGGTGCGCAAACCACCGGCGGTCTGATCCAGCGAACTCATCGTTCTCAAGCCCGTGCTCCTTCCAACGAAGGGGCCTGCTTGTGGCATGGCGCTTTATCGTCTCGCCACAAGCGCAAGGCACGCAGTCCTGCGTGCGTCGCATCACCGAATCTGTCTTTTGCAGGAGCAACTATGACCCGTCCAAAAAAAACCACGCCGCCGCCCGTTATCGAGGCTTCGCGGATTCGTGAAGGGCTGCCGTTTCCGCTTGGCGCGACCTGGGATGGCCTGGGGGTCAATTTCGCGTTGTTCTCAGCCAACGCCACCAAGGTCGAACTGTGTATTTTTGATGACACCGGCGAAGTCGAACTCGAACGCATCGAGTTGCCGGAGTACACCGACGAGATTTACCACGGCTATCTGCCCGATGCCCATCCGGGGCTGATCTACGGCTATCGAGTCTATGGCCCTTACGATCCGGAGAATGGCCACCGCTTCAACCCCAACAAGTTGCTCATCGATCCCTACGCGAAACAGCTGGTGGGAGAACTGAAATGGTCCGAGGCCTTGTTCGGCTACACCATCGGTCACCCCGACGGCGACCTCAGTTTCGATGAACGCGACAGCGCCCCTTTTGTACCCAAGTGCAAGGTCATCGACCCGGCCCACACCTGGGGCAACGACCATCGCGTCAGCGTGCCGTGGGACAAGACCATCCTCTATGAGACCCATGTGCGCGGCATCACCATGCGCCATCCCGCGGTGCCTGAGCACCTGCGTGGCACCTTCGGCGGCCTGATGGTCGACGATGTACTCGAACATATCCGCAAGCTGGGGGTTTCTTCGGTCGAACTGATGCCCATCCATGCCTTTGTCAACGACCAGCACCTGCTGCACAAAGGCATGACCAATTACTGGGGCTACAACAGCATCGCCTTCTTCGCCCCGGACCCGCGTTACCTGGCCAGCGGCAAGATCGCCGAGTTCAAGGAAATGGTCGCGCACATGCACGAGGCCAATCTCGAAGTGATCCTCGACGTGGTCTACAACCACACCGCCGAGGGCAACGAACAGGGTCCGACCCTGTCCATGCGCGGGATCGACAATGCCTCGTACTACCGGCTCATGCCCGACGACAAGCGCTATTACATCAACGACTCGGGCACCGGCAACACCCTCGACCTGAGCCACCCGTGCGTGCTGCAGATGGTCACCGACTCCCTGCGCTACTGGGCCACGGAAATGCACGTCGATGGCTTCCGCTTCGACCTGGCGACTATTCTGGGTCGTTACCATGACGGTTTCGATGAGCGCCACAGCTTCCTCGTCGCCTGTCGCCAGGACCCAGTGCTGCGCCAGGTGAAACTGATCGCCGAACCTTGGGATTGCGGGCCTGGAGGTTACCAGGTCGGAGGGTTCCCGCCGGGCTGGGTCGAATGGAACGACAAATTCCGCGATACCGTGCGCGCCTTCTGGAAAGGCGACGACGGCCAACTCGCCGACTTCGCCAGCCGCATGACCGCTTCGGGCGAAATGTTCAACCAGCGCGGTCGACGCCCTTATGCCTCGGTGAACTTCGTCACCGCCCACGACGGCTTCACCTTGCACGACCTGGTGTCGTACAACGACAAACACAACGAAGCCAACGACGAAAACAACCAGGACGGCAGCAACAACAACCTGTCCTGGAACCATGGCGTCGAAGGTCCGACGGATGATCCCGAGATCAACGCGCTGCGCCATCGGCAGATGCGTAACTTCTTCGCAACGCTGTTGCTCGCCCAAGGCACGCCGATGATCGTCGCGGGCGATGAGTTCGCCCGCACCCAGCATGGCAACAACAATGCCTATTGCCAGGACAGCGAGATCGGCTGGGTCAACTGGGACCTGAGCGAGGATGGCGCGGCGCTGCTCAAGTTCGTCAAGCGCCTGATCAAGCTGCGTCTGACTTACCCGATCCTGCGGCGCGGACGCTTCCTGGTGGGCAATTACAACGAGGACATCGGCGTCAAGGATGTCACCTGGTTGGCCCCGGATGGCAACGAGATGACCATTGAACACTGGCAGGACGGCCAGAACCGCTGCCTGGGCATGCTGATGGACGGGCGCGCCCAGGAAACCGGTATCCGCCGCAAGGGGGCCGACGCGACCTTGTTGCTGGTCGTCAACGCACACCATGACATCGTCAACTTCCGCTTGCCGGAAGTGCCGGAAGGCAGTTTCTGGACGTGCATGGTGGACACCAACCAGCCGACGGTGCGCGGCCAGGAGCGCTTCGAGTTTGATGCCGAATACTCGGTGACCGGCCGCTCGTTGCTGTTGTTCGAGCTGCAACGCGAAGAAGAGGAATAAACACGGCAAATCGACAAAACCGCAGGGACGCGGTTTTTCTGGTCGCTCACACGACGCAGTCCGAATAAAAAAAAGCGGATCAGATACACAATCTGACGCGACGAAACCGCCAGCATAGTCAATACTTCGCGTACGGCGGTTCCAGGACTCGGAGCGCCGCGAATCACAGTCAGCCCTGCGGGGCGACGCCGGGCAGTCGGTCCGGTGCATGACTGAACGATTGAACAGCACAAGGACGTAGCCTCTATGAAACCCGCCTCCCGCTTGCAAGGCCGGCAGCACCCCCAGATATGGAACAGCGCGCCGCAACTGGCCGACATTCCCATCATCAGTACCCAGACACTCATACCCGCCGGCTCCCGGGCGGTCATCCTTGCCCCGCACCCGGGCGACGAGGTCGGTGCCTGCGGCGGACTGCTCCAGTTGTTGAGCAACCTGGACCATCCCATGCTACTGATCTCCGTCACCGACGGCAGCCTCGGCCACCCGGGTTCGCCATTATGGAACGATGAGCGGCTGCGCACGTTCCGCCCCCACCCCCAGGAAAGCGTCGACGCCCTGCATCGCCTGGGTGTGCCGCCCAACGGCCTGCAATGGGTGCGCGGCGGCTTCCCGGAAAAGAGCCTGGCCGAGCACGAGGAGCCACTGGCTGCGTTCATCGGTCATCATCTTCGTCCCGGTGATGTGATATTCAGCACCTGGCGCCAGGACGGCGACAGCGATCACGACACTGTCGGACGCGCCGGGGCCCAGGCAGCCGAAGTTATCGGTGCGGTGTTCAACGAACTGCCGGTATGGGCGTGGCATTGGCCCGTCCGCGAACAGAACAGGATCCCCTGGCATCGAGCTCGCAAACTGCGTCTGGATGTCTGGACCACCGCTCGCAAGCGCCACGCCATGCATGCTTACTCCAGCCAGCTCAACGGTGAACCGGCCAGCGGTATCGCGCCGCTGGTACCCCGGGTGATTCTTGACCGCATGGGTATGCCGTATGAAATCGTTTTCATCTGATTAGCCCCCCCGGTGTTCATGGGTTCGCGGCACTCAACCTTGTGGGAGCGAGCTTGCTCGCGATGACGGCCTGGCAGTCGGCCACGGTTTCGTTGACTGGGTACATATCCATTGCTGCGGTAACGGCCACTTAGGGTTCCGCCCTTACGGCGGCTCACTTTTGGAAGAGCGCCAAAAGTAAGCAAAAGCGCTTTGCCCCACCACTCGGCACCTCGCCTAGGCTCGGTGTGCCCTCACTCCGGCATTGCTCCGTGGGCCCGCCGCGAAGGGCCGTCCCTGGCCCAGCGCGGCTATCCCGGCATCCATGCCGGGATGCCCACTGCGCAATGCCTGCGTTCGGCCAACGTGGTTAACGGGGCGTTCAAGATCAAGATCAAGATCAAGATCAAGATCAAGATCAAGGTCTAAAGCGATGCTCCGGATGGCGCAGCTCCACTGTGGGAGCGAGCCTGCTCGCGAAGAGGCCAGTCGATTCAGCATCTTCAGCGCCTGAAACACCGCCATCGCGAGCAGGCTCGCTGCCACAGGATTTGGGTTGTGCCTGGATGTTCTGGATGGCGCGGACTTCACATTCAACAATTCCGGAACTGCCGCAGCCGCGGTCAGTCGCATGAACACATACGTCTGATTCAGGAGTGAACGTGACTGGCGATTCCAACTGGCAGGCCGAGCAACCCGCGGCAGTGGACACATCTGCGGCGGTTCATCGGCTGCGGGTCCTGACGGTCAACACGCATAAGGGGTTTACCGCCCTCAACCGCCGCTTCATCCTGCCCGAACTGCGCGAAGCGGTACGCAGCACGGGGGCCGACCTGGTATTTCTCCAGGAAGTGCTGGGTGAACACGACCGCCACGCGTCACGCTATGACAATTGGCCCCAGACCTCGCAGTACGAGTTCCTCGCCGACAGCATGTGGAGCGATTTCGCCTATGGCCGGAACGCGGTCTACCCCGACGGCCACCATGGCAATGCCCTGCTCTCCAAGTATCCGATTCGCCAGTTCCGCAATCTCGACGTGTCCATCACCGGCCCGGAGCGGCGCGGGTTGCTGCACTGTGTGCTGGACGTGCCAGGGCACGCCGAAGTCCATGGGATCTGCGTTCACCTGAGCCTGCTCGAAAGCCATCGCCAACTGCAGCTTCAATTGCTCTGCAAACTACTCGATTCGCTGCCCGAAAACGCGCCCGTCATCATTGCGGGGGATTTTAATGACTGGCAGCTGCGCGGCAACACCACCCTCGCCCGCCGCCGCTACCTGCACGAAGCCTTCGAACACCACCATGGCCGTCCGGCCAGGACCTATCCGGCGCGTTTTCCCCTGCTGCGCCTGGACCGCATCTATCTGCGCAACGCCACCAGCCATGCTCCGCAGATTCTCGGCAACAGACCTTGGACCCACCTGAGCGACCATTTGCCGCTGTCGGTGGAGGTGCACCTGTAGCCGAACTCACCGGCGCTGACCTGTAAGATCTGACAGTAGCGACCCTCATCATCGGTTGTTAGCGTGCCCCACATACAGCAAGCGTTGCCAGGCCCGTGAGCCTTCTGTAGAGCAACCGAGGCTGGATTGCGGCATGCCACGGATGCCGATGCAGAGGGAAAGCAGATGAGCTTGCGCAATCATGGCGTCAACCGGCTGTTCAATGCCTTGTGGCTGACTACACCGCTGTTGCTAGACGCTTCGCCCGCCATGGCGGCATGCACCCTGACGCCGACGGCAGGCAATGACAGTTATGTCTGCGACAGCGGCACCAGCCCCGGACTGACCGATCTGTCGGGAAACAACCGCCTGACGATGCCGGCCAACGGTAGCGGTGTGATCCAGGGAGACATCACCTTCGGCGCCGGAGCCGACTACGTCGAGATCAATCCCGACGGCATCGTGGCAGGCGGCGTGCAACAAGGCTCGGGCACCGATGATTTCGTCATGCGCGGCGGCAGCATCCAGTCACTGGCCCAGGGCGATGGGCTCGATACGTTCCTGATGACCGGCGGCACCATCGTCGGCGCGTTCGAAGACGGTGACGAGGCGACCATGACCGGTGGCACCATCGGCCGGGTCGACATGAAACTCGACGACAATATTTTCGACATGTCAGGTGGGCAGATTCTTGGCAATCTGGTGACCGGCTTTGGTCGGGACACCATTATCGTTAGCGCGGGACGCATCGGCGGCAATGTCAGCGTCAGCGGCGGTGACGACCGGATTGCCGTGAGCGGCGGCGAGATCATCGGCGAGGTTCGAGCCAGTTTCGGTAATGACCAACTGCAGTGGAGCGGCGGTCTCATCCGCTCCGCCATCCTGATGGGCGAAGGCAACGACACGGCGCTGTTGAGCAATCTGGATGAATCCATACTCGCCATCACACCCAGCCTGGATGGGGGGCTGGGCCAGGACACACTGGCTTTCGAAGCCAGCACTTCCGGCAGCGCTGCCCGCTATGTCAACTGGGAGACGGTCAACCTCACACAGGGCTCGCGCCTGGATTTGAACGACACGCTGGTCCTGGGCGACAGCGTTACCGGCACCGGCACGCTGAACATCGACGCAAGCAGCCTGTTGACGGCCAGCCAGGGCAGCATTCGCCCGTTCACCGCCGGCCAGATGGCGACGCTTGAAAATGCCGGAACCATCGACCTCGGCGCAGACAATACCCGCACCAGCGACACCCTTACCGTACAAGGCAACTACGTCGGCAATGGCGGTCAGTTGCGCCTGCAAACGCTGCTCGGCGCAGACGACTCGCCGAGCGACAGACTCGTCGTCGACGGCGGCACCCTCGGCGGTAGCACGGCCATCACCGTCACCAACATCGGCGGTGCAGGCGCCTTGACTACCCGCGACGGTATCGAGCTGGTCCAGGCTCAGGGTGGCGCCGTCAGCGACAGCGGGGCTTTTTCACTGGCGCGATCGGTGTCGGCCGGCGCGTTCGATTACCGTTTGTTCAAGGGCGGCGTGACCGGTAATGAAAACAGTTGGTACCTGCGCTCGACCGTGGTCGCCGGTCCGATCGCCGTGGCCAGCCCCACGCTGCCGGCCTTGCCCGTCGCCGTGCCGGGCGCAGCGCCCATTGCGCTGTACCGTCCGGAAGTACCCGTCTGGTCGGCGTTGCCGCCCGTCGCCGCCCAACTGACCCTGATGGCCCTGGGCACGTTCCATGATCGCCAGGGCGATCAACGCCTGCTGACGGAAACCGGTGCCTTCGGGGCCGGTTGGGGTCGTGTCTACGCCAAGGACCTCGATCAGACCTGGGCCGGCACGGTGGCACCGAGGTTCGACGGCTCCATCAAGGGCTTCCAGGTGGGCAACGACCTTTACAGCGCCCCGGTCTTCAATGGCCAGACCCAGCGCATCGGTTTTTTCGTCGGCCATAGCGAATTGAACGGCAACGTCGACGGCTACAACCTGGGGTTCGAAGGGCGGCGCGCCGGCAAGGTTGAACTCGACGGCGACAGTTATGGCTTGTACTGGACGCTGACCGATCCCTCCGGCGGCTACATCGACACGGTGGTCATGGGCACCCGGCTGAACGGTGACAACCGCTCCGAACGCGGCCTCAAGCTGGATAATCGCGGGCATGCGCTGACCCTTTCGGCGGAGGTCGGCTACCCGTTTGCCGTCGGCAATGACTGGATCGTCGAGCCACAGGCGCAGGTCATCCATCAGAAAATCTCCCTGGACACTCAGGATGATGGAATCTCCAGGGTCGAATTCGATTCCGACAGCGCCTGGACCGGCCGGCTCGGTGCCCGTCTCAAGGGGCGCTACCTGATCAGCGACACGCCGGTGGAGCCGTACCTGCGGGCCAATGTCTGGCACACGTTTTCCGGTACCGACACGGTGACGTTCGACAACGCCCAACGGATCGAGACCCAACAACGCAGCTCTACCGCCGACCTGGGCGCAGGCGTCATCGTCAGCCTTTCGCCTGCGGTCAGCGCCTATGCCGGGGTGGACTACGGCAATAACCTCGACAGCAACCAGCAACGCAGCGTGGCCGGCAATGTCGGCGTGCGGGTAAGCTGGTGAATGACCGCCTCCTGCGTGGCGAGGAGCAGGCATCCTTGCCACGCAGGCATCGCGCCCGGTTGGCTGAAAGGCATGGCCTCGCGTCCCGGCCCACTTAAAAAACACCTCCATTAAGGCGTATAACGCTAGAAGCGATTCATGGCCGCCGCTGCCCATGGCTCATTTCATTGATGGAGTAACGACATGACCACAGCCAACTTCCTCGCCAATCTGTTCCCCGGAGCCGCCGACATCCCGCCAGCCTACCGCCTCGAATGCCAGGTGGAGCAGCGCGAATACCTGGTCGACGGCGTCCTGAAGACCTGGCAGGGTCCGCTCGCCACGGTGCGCAGCCCGGTGTACCTGGCCGGCGCCGATGGCGATGAACAGGTGATTCTCGGCAGCACGCCATTGCTGGATGCCGAGACCGCCCTCACGGCCCTGGACGCTGCCGTCCGGGCCTATGATCGTGGCCAGGGCCAATGGCCGACCATGCGCGTCGCTGAACGCATCCGTCATGTCGAGACTTTCCTGGCGCGGATGCGCGAGCAGCGTGAGGCGGTGGTCAAGCTGCTGATGTGGGAGATCGGCAAAAACCTCAAGGATTCCCAGAAGGAATTCGACCGCACCTGCGACTATATCGTCGACACCATCAACGCCCTCAAGGAGCTGGACCGCCGCTCCAGCCGCTTCGAGCTGGAACAGGACACCCTCGGACAGATCCGTCGCGTACCATTGGGCGTGGCCCTGTGCATGGGCCCTTACAACTATCCGCTGAACGAAACCTTCACTACGCTGATCCCCGCGCTGATCATGGGCAACACGGTGGTGTTCAAGCCGGCCAAGCTTGGCGTACTGCTGGTTCGTCCGCTGCTGGAAGCGTTTCGCGACAGCTTCCCCGCCGGCGTGATCAACGTGATCTACGGCAGCGGCCGGGAAACCGTCAGCGCGCTGATGGCCAGCGGCAAGATCGACATATTCGCTTTCATCGGCACCAACAAGGCCGCCAGCGACCTGAAGAAACTCCATCCGCGCCCCCATCGCCTGCGCGCCGCGCTGGGGCTGGACGCGAAGAATCCCGGTCTGGTGTTGCCCGACGTCGACCTGGACAATGCCGTCAGCGAGGCACTCACCGGTTCGCTGTCTTTCAACGGCCAGCGCTGCACGGCGTTGAAAATCCTTTTCGTCCACGAAGACGTCGCCCCGGCTTTCATCGAGAAGTTTAATGCCAGGCTCGCTGCGCTGAAACCCGGCATGCCGTGGGAAGACGGCGTCGCACTGACGCCATTGCCCGAAGCGGGCAAGGTCGATTACCTGCATTCGCTGGTGGCCGATGCAGTTGCCAAGGGTGCGGGCGTCATGAACCCGCACGGCGGCGAATCCCGGGCTTCGTTTTTCTACCCGGCGGTACTCTATCCAGTGAACACCGCCATGCGGGTCTATCACGAAGAACAGTTCGGCCCGGTCGTGCCCATCGTGCCGTACCGCGACGTCAATACCGTGATCGACTACGTCCTCGAGTCCGACTTTGGCCAGCAACTGAGTATTTTCGGCACCGACCCGGCCACAGTCGGCAGGCTGGTGGACACCTTCGCCAACCAGGTCGGGCGCATCAACATCAACGCCCAATGCCAGCGTGGCCCGGACACCTTCCCGTTCAACGGCCGGAAAAACTCCGCCGAGGGCACATTGTCGGTTCACGACGCACTGCGGACCTTTTCGATCCGCACGCTGGTCGCCACCAAGTTCCAGGACAACAACAAGGCGCTGATCAGCGACATCATCCGTGAGCGGGATTCGAACTTCCTGACCACCGATTACATCTTCTGATCCGCGCCAGCCGTTACGTCAGGGCTGGGCGGCGCGACTTGATGCCCCAGCCCTGTTGCATGCCGGCAGCCGCCAGCAGGATGGCCGCCACGCCCAGCCATTGCAGCGGCTCAAGGCGATGGCCGAAGGCAAACCAGTCAACCAGGATCGCCGCGATCGGGTAAATAAAGGACAGAGCGCCCGTCACGGCAGTCGGCAAGCGTTGGATCGCGCTGTACAGCAGTACGTACATCACGCCGGTGTGAATCATGCCGAGGGTCAGCAGGCTGGCCCAGGCCTCGGGTTGCTGCGGCAAGGCCGAGAAATTCGCCCATGGCGCCAACAAGAGGATACCGGTGGCGACCTGGATCAACGCGATCAAGTGCGGCGGCGTGCCGGTCAGGCGCTTGATAATCAACGCCGCAACGGCGTACAGGAATGCCGCCCCCAGCGCCAGGGCGATGCCCGCCAGATAATCCTCGCCTCCCTGCCCCTGCTCGCCGTGGGCGCTGACAATGGCCAGCATCCCGAGAAACGACACCGCCAGCCAGAACAGCTTCTGCGCAGTGATCTTCTCTCCCAGGAACAGCGCGGCCAGCCCCACCAGCATGAAGGGCTGGACGTTGTACACCGCGGTGCCGATGGCGATCGAAGCGCGGGAGTATGAAGCGAACAACAACACCCAGTTACCGACGATCGCAACACCACTGAGCACCGCCAGCAGGAAGGTCGTGCGAGTCAGGATATCCCGGCGCAGGAAACCGAAACCGGCGCAGATCAGCAGCAACGTGCCGGCGCCAAACACGCAGCGCCAGAACACCACATCCAGCACCGGCTGGCCGGACACCAGCACGAACCAGCCGATGGTTCCGGAAATCAGCATGGCGGCAGTCATTTCGAGCGAACCGCGGCGTAGGGTCTTGTCCATCTTCAGGCTCCTTCAGTGAATGGACACAGTATGCCGACCTGCCTGCGTGCTTCTCCATGGTTTGAAAAAGGCTAGACTGGCTTTCGACCTTTTTTATCAAGGCAACTTCGAGCATTTGCCTAACGGAGCGAAAATGACTGACGACATCGACCAGACCCTCATCAGCGCCTTGATGGAAGACTCACGACGTTCCCTGAAGGCCTTGGCGAGCCTTAGCGGCCTGTCATCCCCCAGCGTTGCCGAACGCCTGCGCCGGCTGGAGGAACGTGGCGTGCTCAAGGGCTACACCGTCGAGGTCGACCCGAAGTGCTTTGGTTATCAACTCCAGGCCATCGTGCGCATCCGTCCGTTACCGGGGCAGTTGCAGGAAGTGGAGCGGCAGATCCAGGCCATCGGCGAATTCACCGAATGCGACAAGGTGACGGGGGAAGACTGTTTCATTGCGCGACTGCACGTGCGCTCGATGGAGCAGTTGGATGTGCTGTTGGACAAGTTGAATGTGCTTGCCGAAACCAATACGGCGATCGTCAAGAAGACACCGGTAAAGCGGCGCTTGCCGCCGATGGAGTGAGGGCTTTTGAAGTGACCGCATTTCGGTGGGAGCGAGCCTGCTCGCGAAAGCAATATCACAGTCGATGAAGATGTTGGATGTGCAGGCCTCTTCGCGCTCCCACAGGGGCCAGTATCCGAGTACAAAAAAACGGCGCCTTCCCTTTCGGGAAAACGCCGTTTTTTAGTTGAACAGCTCAGGCCATGACAGCCATCACTGCCCTATCAGTCGTCGCGACCCATCAACCCGAACAGCTGCAGCAGGCTGACAAACAGGTTGTAGATCGATACATACAGGCTGACGGTCGCCATGATGTAGTTACGCTCGCCGCCGTGGATGATGGCGCTGGTCTGGTAGAGGATGCAGACCGACGAGAACAGCACGAAGCCGGCGCTGATCGCCAGTTGCAGGCCGCTGATCTGGAAGAAGAAGCTGGCCACCACCGCACCCAGCAACACGAAGAAACCGGCGGTGATGAAACCGCTCAGGAAACTCATGTCCTTGCGCGAGATCAGCACGTAGGCCGACAGACCACCGAATACCAGCGCGGTCATGGCGAAGGCCGAGCTGACCACTTCGGCGCCGCCCTGCATGCCCAGGTAGCGGTTGAGGATCGGGCCGAGCAGGAAGCCCATGAAACCGGTCAGGGCGAAGGCCGAAACCAGGCCCCAGGCCGAATCGCGGAGCTTGTTGGTGAGGAAGAAAAGGCCGTAGAAACCGATCAGCACGACAAAGATGTTCGGGTAACCGACACGCATCTGTTGTGCGACGAAGGCCATCACACCGCTGAAAGCGAGCGTTAGAGCCAGCAAGCCATAAGTGTTGCGCAGGACGCGGCTAACCTCTAGCTGCTCAGCCTGCACGCTGTTGTTCACTGCGTAATCCTGTTCGCGCATGGCGACACTCCTCCGGGTTTGAAACATTCAGTGGCAAGGATAATAACAGACGCTCTGTAACAAGCTACGTAGAGAGTTTGACAGTGTGTTTCATTCGGGTATTATGGCGCCCGCAACGCAGTACGGAGGTGTGGCCGAGTGGTTTAAGGCAACGGTCTTGAAAACCGTCGACTGTAACAGGTCCATGAGTTCGAATCCCATCGCCTCCGCCATCTTCTAACGTTAAAGCCCTGATTATTCAGGGCTTTTTCGTGTCTGGCGTTTGAAAAAACAGTGACGGTCTTCACAAAGGAAACAGTGCATGCCATCCCCTACCCCACTCAAGGAAAGTAAAGTGACCAGCAAAACCATCGGTTCGATCGTCGCGGCAATTATCGGCGTGGTCCTGTTATGCGTGTTCTTTGGCAGCTGGTACACGGTTGATGAAACCGAGCGTGGCGTGCTTTTGCGCAACGGCGCCCTGGTTGGGGTGGTTGAACCGGGCCTGTCGTTCAAGACGCCTTTCATCGAGTCGGTCCGCCTGATCAGCACGCAGAGCCAGGTGACGTCCTATGACGACCTGCAGGCGTACAGCAAGGACCAGCAATCGGCCGAGCTCAAGGTGTCCGTGTCCTGGCATATCGCGCCTTCCGACGTGGCGAAGGTCTATACCCAGTTCAAGGACCTGGAAGGCATTCGCGACCGGATGATCAGCCGCCAGGTGCCGACGCAGGTGGAAAACGTGTTCGGCAAGTTCAACGCCGTCGCCGCCGTGCAGAACCGCGTGCAGCTGGTCAATGACATTTCGGCGGCGATCAAGGCAACGATCACCGGACCGGTGATCATCGACAGCGTCCAGGTTGAAAACATCGATTTCAGCGACGCCTACGAAAAAGCCATCGAAGCGCGCATGGCCGCCGAAGTGCAGGTCAAGACCCGTGAGCAGCAGCTCGCCACGGAGCAGGTCCAGGCTCAGATTCGGGTGACCCAGGCCCAGGCTGAAGCCGATTCGCAAGTTGCCCAGGCCAAGGCCGACGCGCTGGCCACCGAGCTGCGCGGCAAGGCTGAAGCCGAGGCGATCAAGGCGCGCGCGCAGGCGCTGGCCAGCAACCAGAATCTGGTGGAGCTGACCAAGGCCGAGCGCTGGAACGGTGAACTGCCCACCACCATGCTGCCTAACACCGCGCTGCCCTTCATCGATCTCAACAAGTAATGCCCCTCGGCGCGGCCAGTCATGGCCGCGCTTCCTCGCAGCGCAGTGTGCCCGGAGCACATCCGTCCGCCTCGTTGGCGCTACACTCTGCTCACTGACGCATCCGACGTTTGAACGTTAGCAGGGAGCTCGACGTGTACCCAGGCCAAAGCAGCTCGACGAAACACCCCGTCTCCCTTATCAAGAAATACAAATGGCCCGCCCTGTTGGCCACCGCGCTGGTTGTGTTTTCGGCCCTGATATTCTTCCTGATCAAGTCCTACACGGGCGACACCGCGACCTTCTTCGAGTCACGCGACTTCATCCGTCAGCTCAAACAAGCCGACGCCAACTGGAACGTGAAGATTCTCAGGAAAAAAATAGGCGTCAGCAACAACCTGTCACTCGCTCCACCAGCCGACGCGCAAAGCCGATGGGAGCAATTGGAACAACTGAACAGTTCCGGTCCACTGGCTGCACTTTGGGCGTCGAGACGCAACGGCTACATGGACGCGGTCAGGAACAAGACCCTGTTGGTGGAACAGTTCGAGCAGCACAATGCCAATCTGCGCGCCTCTCTGGATGCACTTCCGACGGTAGAGGATGAAATTCAGACGCTGCTGCAACAGATGAAGGATGACGGAGAAATCGCTCGGCTGACGGCAGCCTCCAATGTTCTCGACCTGGCGCTGACCACCTTGGAATACGCGCTTTATGTCACCTCGGACAAAGCCAGCGAACTGCAAGGACAGCTAAGCGAACTCGAACGCCAGATCGACCAGTTGCCCTCGTCCTATCGGCCGGCTTTCACCTCGCTGATCCGGCACGTCAAGACCGTCATCCAGGAACAGCCGCTGGTCAACGATCTGCTGGATCGCATCAGCGTCATCCCCGTCGCCCAGGAACTGGACAGCATCAACGAGCTGCTCAACGAAACGCAGCGCAGGACCGCCGCCACCGATCGCAAATATCATATGTACCTGGCCGTCTGCGCCAGTCTGATGGCGCTCTTGATGATCTACCTCGCCGTACGGCTGGTGCGCAGTTCTTCGCTCATCAACCAGATCAACCATGAGCTGCAAACGTCCAACGACAAGCTGGAGCAACGCGTGCAGGAGCGTACGCGCGAGTTGAAGGAGGCCGAGCGCGAGCTGGTGGACGCCGCGCGCATGGCAGGCATGGCCGAGATCGCCACGAACGTGTTGCACAACGTTGGCAATGTCCTCAACAGCGTCAACATCTCAGCGGAGCTGGTGACGCGCAAGTTGAAGAACAGCAAGACGCAAGGGCTGGGCAAAGCGGTAAGGATGATGAATGAACATGCCACGGACCTGGGCCAGTTCATCACCGAGGATGAAAAAGGCAAGTTGTTGCCTCGGTATTTCAATGAACTGGTGGATTCCATCGCCACCGAACAGGGATTGTTGATTGAAGAACTCGCGCAACTGACCAAAAGCATCGACCACATCAAGGAGATCGTCACGACTCAGCAGACCTATGCCGGGGCTGCGCGGCTGATCGAGCCGCTGAATGTGGCCGACCTGTTCGAAGATGCATTGCGTATGAATTCGGGGGCGCTCAGCCGACACCAGGTCACCGTGACCAAGGATTATCAGGACATTCCGATGATCATGGGCGACAAGCATCGCCTGCTGCTGATCCTGATCAATCTGATCAGCAATGCCAAGGCCGCCATGTCCAATGTCGAGCCGCCACGGGAAATGACCCTGGGGGTGCGCATCGTCGATCAGACAACGCTTTGCGTCAGCGTCAAGGATCGTGGCGAAGGGATCGCGCCTGAAAATCAGGCGAGGATCTTCAACCACGGATTCACGACCCGCAAGGATGGCCACGGTTTTGGCCTGCACAGCTGTGCCCTGGCAGCGGTGGAGATGAACGGTCGCCTGCAGGTTGAAAGCGACGGACCGGGGCAAGGCGCCCTGTTCACTCTGGAAATCCCGCTGGAGCTGGCGAGTTCCTGAGAACGGTCGGCGACGCGGCGAGCGTTCGACGCTCGCCGCGAAGTCAACGGAACGTCTGGTTACCTGACGTTCGCGGACGCAGCGCTGCGACGTCTCCTGGCGGGCAACGCGGCGGCATAGGCCAACGCTTCCTCACGCGAAGCAAAGGACCCCAACCGGTCCGCCTGGGTGCAGACCCTCCAGGGCCCGCTGTTCACGCTGAGCACGTCATAGCCGTTGATGTGCATTTTGGTCAGCATCGCAGTACTCATGATCGTCACCTCCTCAAGAAAACGGGGTTACCGTGCCTACCTTACTCCCGGTGCGCCCATAAGGGCCAACCGAGCGTCGCCACGCTGGCTCGTCAATGCCCGTCAGTCAGGATCGTGCTTCCATAACCAATCCCACAGACCGGGCAGGCGCACCGGCTGGGTGGCGTCCTTGAGGGTCCGCGCCATCGCTGCGCGCTCCAGCGCCTGGCGATCGTCATAGAAAGGTTTCGCGTAGGTCTTCAATCCGGTGGCCTGGGCGCTGTCGATCAGGATCTGCAGATACTCCCGCGCATGACGGGCGGTATAACGGTTGAGGTCATGGAAGGTCACTACCACCGGAATCACTCCATCCACCGCAGGCAACTGCCCGGCGGCGATGCGCTCACGCACCTCCGAGAGCTGGCGTAGCAGGTTTATCCGCCGGCGAGGACTCAGGGTAATGCCCCAGACCTTGCCATCGTTGGCGCTCAGGTCAGTCAGCAAAATATGCATGCCATGCCGCTGATAGGCGGCGAAGGTGCGCGGGTCATAGCTCCAGAATGGCGGCCGGACCAGAGTCGGCGGTGCGCCGGTAACCGCGGCGATGTCGGCTGCACCGTGGGCAAGCGAAAGCTCCAGCTCATCGGGGTCGAGGGATCGATGGTTGGTGTGCCAATGAGTAGCCGTGTGAAAACCCAGGACATGCCCCTCGCGCTGCTCACGCTGCAGCACCGAGCGACCGATGTCACTGCCACCGGCCCGTGGCGCTCGCGTCTGGACAAAAAACAGCGCCTTGATTCCCGGCTGCACCGGGTTGTCTGCAAGGGCGTCGAGCACGTCCAGGCTCGGGTTCCAGAAGGATGAGGCGCTGGGACCGTCATCGAATGTCAGGAGGAAACGGATCGGCGGCTGGACGCGCAAGCGTTGCTCGGTTTGCGCGGTCAGCGCGATGGGCGGGCCGATGCATCCCGACAGGCCGTTGGCAAGCAGCACCACAAGCAGTGCCTTGGCGATTTTATTCATGTCCTGCCTTTCTTCAGTGCCAAACCTGCGTCGCCTTCGATCCCTGGCACCGGTGTTGAAGCCCACCTTGGAGAAGGTTAACCGGGTTTGGTTCCTCACCATAAGCGCCTTCATTCACGGCGTGTGATACATCTCACGCGGCAGCCCTGCCCGCCCCGGTTTTGACCGTCCGGAAATTCGATGGAATTTTCCGAACGCCTCCGTATCCATCCGTATAGGATCAATTAGGGAGGATTTATGGGCGGTCCATCGCTTTACATCATCGACTACGTGCTCCATGGCGAGCCCAAGTCTTTCATCATTCGTGCAGAAGTGATGAATAACTCCGAAGCTTGGCACTGGGCCAGTTGCGATGCGGGTGTCGGACGTATACCCAAATTCGGCAGGGAAAAAGTCAAGCGGGTCTCCAAACCCATGGCAGAAAAATATGGCATTACCGATGTGCGCTGGCGAGCTTCCGTCGCGCCGTCCTGGGTCAGGGAGTCAGGCTGAAACAGACATGAACACGTCCGGCGTACCGATTGTCCAGTCGTGCGCCGGATATCGACCGATCAGAAATATCTCAACTACGCTTAACTGCAGCATGGCCCGCCGTCACTGGCGGGTTTTGTGCTGCCCCATCCTGACCTTAACGGAGGTGTGACATGTCTGAAAAAGAGTCCATCACCACCCTGCTCACCCTACTGGAATCGCGCCAGGCGCGGCTGACAGCCGCCTGCAAGGAAATTGCCGACTGGGTCGACCACCAGGGCGGGCACCCCGCCGCCGTACGAATCCGCGACCGACTCAATGATATCGAGAAGGACGCCCCCACAATCCAGAGCGCGCTGTCGTCATTGAAGCCCGCGGAACCGCCGCTGCCCAAGTTCCGTTAGCCATCGCCCCAGGCAGGTCTCCCCTGTTCCACGGTTGAAAAACAATGGAACGAGCACGTTTTTTGCGCCTCGATATCGTTAGGTATCGCTGCAAATCGTCTTGAAAGGGAGAACCATCATGAATGCCAAGGTCCTGCTTCTGATCGCCTGTGCCAGCCCCGCCAGCGTCCTGGCGCAAGGCTGTGACGTCATCACCCGGTCCCAGAGCCAGGCGGTGCCGGCAATCGAAACCCGCAGTTGCTACGAGTACAAGGGCGTCCCTGCCGAAGCCATCGGCTGGTCGTGCAGCAACGAAAGCAAGGGCACGCTCAGCACCGAGAAGAAACCCGTCGAACGCTGCGCCGAGGGTTATGTAGCCACCTGCCAGGCGAGGCTGACCCAGGAGGCCTTGGCCAATCCCCATTCCACCAGCAAGGACCGCAGTGGCAGCTCGGCGAATCTGCCGGACAATGCGCAGGTCACCCAGTACTACTACGGCGCAGAACAGCTTCAGCAAGCGAAAAAGGACTGCGAAACCACCGGCGGCCAATGGAAAAACCGTTGACCGAGGTGGCCCGCATGTCCCGATGTCAGCCCTTGCTGTGCTCGGGCGACGAAGGCGGATTTTTGATGCCTCGCGGCCCGGCCACACCCCAGATAATCAAACCCAGCACCGGCAGGATGACCAGCAGCAATGCCCAGCCTGCCTTGGTCCCGGCCGATTTGTCGCTGCGAAAGACGCTGACGATCGCCCACAGATCCAACAACAACACGATTACCGCAACCGCGATCCAGAAATAACTGGCTAGTTCAGACATGGCCTTATCCTCTTGTCAGTCTATGGATTAGGCATGACTGCTGCGGGACCGTTCAAAGAATCTGCCTGTTACCTGCGGCGAAAGGCGATGCAGCTACGAGCGTTCATTCAGATAGGCGACCCATTGCTCATAGGCCTCATGTTGGCGCCGGACGGCCTCATCCCAGGCAGTCCCGGACATTTGATGGACACAGATCAGCGCCATCATTTCTGACGTCGCTGTGTCGAGCTCGACTAAAAGCTCGTGGGATTTGATTTTGAAGTCTTCAACGGTGGTCATCTCTTCTCGCTCCCCCACTACGGGACCGGATCGTCCACCCAACATTGATACGTTTTTCCGGCGCTGATTCATTTTTTGCGATGACCGGTCGATGATCCGCAACACCGATAGCCACTGGTGAAATAAACGCAGCCTTTCATGGCTGCCCACGGTCCCAGCGGTATGAGCCGAAATACTTTCTGAACGCGCGGATGACGCAAGGCTCAAATATTGCAGTTATATTGCAATTTAATGACAGTCGGTAACTGGGCAACGTTTATGAAAATTCGAGCGACCGTCATCTGCGAAGAAAACCGCCACATCCTCTTGGTCCGTAAGCCCAAAAGCCGCTGGGCCTTGCCTGGCGGTACTGTCGAGCGCGGCGAGACGCATGCCGATGCCGCCCTGAGAGAACTCGCGGAGGAAACCGGACTGAGCGCCGAGAACCTGCTCTACCTGATGCGCATCAGCGATGGCGACACCGAACATCACGTCTTTGAAGCCTCGGTCAACGACTCGAAGGGCGCCAGGCCGCAGAATGAAATCAGCGACTGCTTGTGGCACCCCCTGGATGCCCTCGCCCAATTGCAGATGAAAAAGGGCATGCGGGAAATACTCGAGGCGTTTCGGCGCAGGTTGTAAAAACCCGGCGCAGCGGCCGGGTTCTGTGGAGCAATTTGCAAACTACTTCGCCCCGCCATTCTGGCGGTTCGTCTGGGCGTCCTGATCGGAACCGGGGTTTCCCGGCGGCGGGTTCCAGTCTTCCGGCCTCTCGCCAGTGCCCTGCTTTGGCTCGGATTCAGCCTGTTCAAGACCGGAATCATGACCTTCGCCAGTCTCAGGCGTTTTTTCATCAGGTCCCGGGTATGGCGCTTCCGGACCGTTGTTGTCGATTACCATGATGTTCTCCCGTATAGAGCGCAGGATCTGCGCATACCTTTGAGAGGGTTTGCTCGGGCGGGAAGTGCTATGGCGTCGACGAGCGGACCAAAAACGGCTGGTGGCCCTGGTGCTGCTCACTTAAGAGAAACGACAAACCCGTGGCGAGGGAGCTTGCTCCCGCTCGGCTGCGAAGCAGTCGTAAACCAACGGATGCGGTGTGTCTGATGCTCGGTGTTCAGCAGGTTTTGGGGCCGCTTCGCGACCCAGCGGGAGCAAGCTCCCTCGCCACGGGTCTGGGGTGATCAGCCGGGCTGTTTTTACGGTGCCCGGAAATGAAAAAGGGCTTGCCTCAGCTTTCGCTCGCAAACCCTTGATCTTGGATGGTGCCCGAAGCCGGAATCGAACCGGCACGCCCTTACGAGCGGGGGATTTTAAGTCCCATGCGTCTACCAGTTTCGCCATTCGGGCGGTAGCGCGGTCAAGCCGTGTGAAACTGTAAGATGTGCGTCTGACAGGATCCAGGCTGGTGCAACAGAGCGGGAAATATATACATCCCTCCCCTGTGAAGCAAGGTTGGCATTGGCCTTTTCAAGACAAAACCTTTCCTTGCCTGGAAATAAAAAAGCTCTGTAGATCAATAATCTACAGAGCTTTTAAAAAGTGGAGGCCGAAGTCGGAATCGAACCGGCGTAGGTGGATTTGCAATCCACTGCATAACCATTTTGCTATTCGGCCTCAAGACGCCTGATGCAATGCAACCACATCAACCGCATACAAACTGTATCGGAGTCCAACTCGCTTATAGCGCGCTATCTCCTTGAAAAAATTGAAGTTTTTTACGCCTCGATGCATTCGATGGGCGCAATTATGTACTCATTTGCCCAGGCTGACAACCCCTTGATTTCAAAAAAAATTTACCTGGCGGAGGGGCCAAGAGGGCTTTTCACAGGGCAACGCAACGGCCTGAAACCCTTCGTCCCCTCCTGCTCATCGGGAAACCATCGACTTAAACGGAACAACCTCCTTCACCTCGGTTCATTCGTTATGTCGTCCTTGAATCAGTAAAGGAGAACCATCATGACTGAACGCCCACAACTGGTGGCGAGCCGGGCTCCGGTGCCGACGCCTTCGCATCCCAATCTCGGCAAGCCGGAGCGCCTGATGTCGCTGGCGGCCGGTTCATTGTTGATCGCCAACGGCCTGCGCCAAGGCGGCCTCAAGGGCTGGCCGCAGGTATTGCTTGGCGTGTGTGCTGCCTGGCGTGCCTATTCCGGCACGTGCCGGGTCAAGCAGGCGCTGACGCATAGTCCGTTCGAGCAGACCTTCGAACAGGACCGTGACTGGGACGGCAGCAAGGTGATTTCCCGCAGCATTACGGTCGGCAAGCCCAGGGAGGAAGTGTTCGCGTTCTGCCGCGACCCGGCCAATCTGGGTGCGCTGATGCCCTGGATCGACGCCATCGAGCAGACCGGCGAACGCACTTATCGCTGGGTCGCCCATGGCCCGATGGACAAGACGTTGCATTGTGACCTCGAACAGTGCGAGCCCAAGGAAGACCGCAAGCTGCACTGGATCGCCGGGCCGGACAAACGATTCAAGCACGATATCCAGATGCATTTCAGCGATGCCCCGGGCGGGCGCGGTACGCAGATCAAAGTCATTGTCGCTTGCCAGACGCCGCTCGGCGCGGCTGGCTACGCGCTGGCGGCGGCGATTTCCCGGTTCTCGGACAAAGCCCTGTTGAATGTGCTGCGCAGCATCAAGCAGCAGCTTGAAACCGGAGAAGTCAGCACGAACAGGATGCGCCCGGAACAGACGCAGGATTTCCTCTTCGTGCACCCCGCCACGCGCGCGACTCAGGCACCCGCCAATGACTCATCCACTGAAAAATCCGAACTCAACGGAGGAACCGTCTGATGCGCGCATTGACTTGGCAAGGCCCCAACAAGCTTCAGGTCGAGACGGTCGACGACCCCTCCATCCTCAACCCTCGTGACGCCATCGTGCGGGTGATCCTGTCTTCGGTGTGCGGCTCGGATCTGCACCTGCTGGGCGGGTACGTGCCGACCATGCAGGCCGGTGACATCATTGGTCACGAGTTCATGGGCGAGGTGGTGGAGACCGGCTCGGCCGTCACCCAGTTCAAGAAAGGCGACCGGGTTGTCACGGTGTCGATTGTCGGCTGCGGAGAATGCGAGCACTGCCAGCGCTCGGACTTTTCCTGCTGTGACAATTCCAATCCGAACCCCACGGCGACAGACATTGCCTACGGCCAACCGGCGTGCGGCATCATCGGCTACAGCCATGCCTTCGGCGGTTATGCCGGCAGCCATGCGACTTATATCCGCGTGCCCTACGCCGACGTCAACCTGTTCAGCATTCCCGAAGGCGTCAGTGATGAGCAGGCAGTGTTTGTCTCCGACGCAGTGCCTACCGGCTATTTCGCCGCCGATAACGCCGACATTCAGCGCGGCGATACGGTAGCAGTCTGGGGCTGCGGCGGGGTCGGGTTGATGGCGATCACTAGTGCCTACCTGCTGGGCGCCGAACGGGTGATCGCCATCGACCGCTTTGCCGATCGCTTGCGCCTGGCCGAGGAAAAAGCCGGGGCCATCGCTCTCAACTACGAGACCACCGATGTGCATGCCGCCTTGCTGGAGCTGACCGGCGGCCGTGGTCCGGATCGTTGCATCGATTGCGTCGGCATGGAGGCCCACGGCACCGAGGTGGATTATTTCTACGACAAGACCAAACAGATGCTGCGCCTGCACACCGAGCGCGGAACCGTGCTGCGCCAGTCGATCCGCGCCTGCCGCAAAGGCGGGACGGTGTCGGTGGTCGGGGTCTATGGCGGCTTGTTGGACAAATTCCCGATGGGCGCGATCGTCAACAAGGCCCTGACCCTGCGTTCAGGCCAGCAACCGGGACAGCGCTACGTGAAGCGCTTGTTCGAACACATACAGAACGGTGAGCTGGACCCGTCCTACCTGCTGACCCATCCCATGGGGCTTGAGCAGTCGGTGGAGGGCTACGCGATGTTCAAGGAAAAACGCCAGGATTGTCTGCGGGCGGTATTCCGGCCGGAGTGAAGCTCGTGGCGAGGGAGCTTGCTCCCGCTCGGCTGCGCAGCAGTCGTAGACCGGCGGGCGCGGTTTGCCTGATCTACCGCGTCCGGCAATCTGGGGCCGCTGCGCAGCCCAGCGGGAGCAAGCTCCCTCGCCACGAAAGCGGATGCGCAGCCGGGCGATTTCCTCACGGAGCATTTTCCCCTTGCCCCGATCGACGCAGTGGTAGATAAGACACAGCTTTGTCGCCCTGCGAATGTTTCCATGCCCCGTATAGGTCTCCCCCAGGCTTCCAGTGTCCGCCTGCTCGTCTTCCTGCTGTTCTCCATCCAGCTGGCTTCCATGGGCGCGATGGAAATGAGCGGGCCGTTCTGGCCTGTGCATTTGCGCCAACTGACCAGCAACGATGCGCTGTTCAGCTTTGCCAGCACGGCGGTGTACGTCGGCCCGATGCTGGGCATCATCCTGACCAGTGCCTTCTGGGGGCGAATCGGTGATCGTTACGGCCACAAGCTGATGATGATCCGCGCGCTGGCCGGGCTCTCGTTGACGCAGCTCGGGCTGGCATTGAGCAGCGATATCTGGGTGATCCTGGTCCTGCGTTTCCTGCAAGGCGCCTTCGCCGGTTATATCGCCCCGGCCCAGGCCTATGGAGTGAGCATCGAGGCACCGTCGCGGCGGGCCAGGCTGTTTGCGATCCTGCAGATTTCCACGAACGTCGGTTCGTTGCTCGGGGCGGTGGTCGGCGGGCTGATTCTCGATTATGCGACGTTCTTCTCGATCAACATCGTCGCCTCGGGCCTCTGCGCCGCATGTACCGTCGTCGCGGCGCTGGCGTTGCCCAATATGGCGCCAGTAAAAATAGCAGTCCTGGTAGACAAGCCTCCCCTTCCGCCCAGACTGTTGAACCCGGCGATCAACTGGCTGCTGGGCATCATGGGCCTCCTGCTACTGGCGCGAATGCTGCCGCAGACTTCGTTTTCCTTGTACGTGGGGGCGACCTTCGAGGTCAGCAATGCCATGGTCGGGCTTTGCTACGGCTTGCTAGCCCTGGGCTTCATTCTTTGTGCGACGTCCTGGTCGCGCTACTTCGAACGGCGCAACCCGGCGCAAACGCTGCAGGCCATGGCGAGCATTGTCATCGGCCTGGTCATCGTCACCGCCGTGGCCGGCCTGACGCGCCAGCCGGTCGTCTTTGCCCTCGCCTATTTCATCTGGGGCCTGCTGTTGGGCGCAACCACGCCGGTGCTGACGGCGCTCATCTCCAGAAGCGTCGACAACAGTCGCCAAGGCCAGGCGCTGGGGTTGGCCCAAGGCGTTTCACAGACGGCATCGATCATTGGCATCTCCCTTGGCGCATTGCTCAGCCAGGTGTATGGCCTGGAGCACATTTTTCTTTATGTATGCCTCGCCTACGCAATTGCACTGGTGCCGTTGATGCTGCTGCGCCACAAACCGCTCGGAATCGCCGACAGGGCTGGCGAATAGCGACACAAACCGAAAATGCCGCCTATCAACCTTGCGCGGCACTGAGCGCCTCCACTACTATTGGGAATAATTCTCACTATCAAAAAATACAACAGCCATGAGCGATCCAGGGTCAGCGGTCAACGATTGTCACCTGCGCACCGTCGCAGACCTCTACAGCGGACACCATGGCTGGTTGTACGCCAGGCTTTATCGAAAACTGGGCAATGCGCTGGACGCCGCCGACCTGGCCCATGACACGTTCATTCGCATCCTCGCCTCGAAGGTGGCGGTGATCGAGGAACCGCGTGCGTACCTGAGCTGCGTCGCCGGGGGCATCCTGGTCAACTGGTTCCAGCGCAAGGCACTCGAACGCGCCTACCTCCAGGCACTGGCGACATTGCCCGAGCCCGAAGCGCCCTCGCCCGAACGACGCTTGCTGGTGCTCGAGACGCTGCATGAAATCGACGCCATGCTCGACACCCTGCCGCCCCTGGTAAAGCGTGCGTTCCTGCTGTCGCAGATCAACGGCCTGAAATATGACGACATCGCCACGCAACTCGGCGTTTCGCTGATCACCGTCAAGCGCTACATGAAACAGGCTTTCCTGCACTGCCTGATGCTGGTGGACTGAATGCCTGCCCATGACCGCCACGCCCTCGACCCGGCCATTCTCAACGAAGCCGCCGATTGGCTGATGCGCCTGAGCGAAGGCAGCGTCAACGACGCCGAACGCCTGGAGTGGGAACGCTGGCGCGCCAGCAGCCCGGCCCACCGCCAGGCCTGGGCGCGGGCCGAACTGCTGCTGAGCAAGCTGCAAGGCTTGCCGCCCGCGCTGGCGATGCCGGCGCTGGACCGCCCGAGCAATCCGGCGCGCCGTGCCGCCATCGGCAAGCTGGCCGCCCTGCTCGCCCTGGCGCCATTGGCCTGGGGCAGCTGGAAGCTCAACGACTGGCAACAGTGGACTGCCGATTACCGCGCTCCGGTGGGCGAGCGGCGCGACCTGACCCTGACCGACGGCACCCGCCTGACGTTGAACACCGACACCGCAATCGATGTGTTTTTCGACGAACACCAGCGCCTGCTGCTATTGCGCCGAGGCGAAATACTGGTCCAGACCGCAGCGGACCCGGCAGCGCTCGCCCGGCCGTTCCGGGTGCAGACCAGCGAAGGCCGGATGCAGGCGCTCGGGACGCGCTTCAGCGTTCGCGAAGATACCGGCCATACTCGCCTCGTCGTGCTGGAAGGCGCGGTGCGCATCGAGGTCAAGGGCATCGGCGAGCAAGTGGTCGGGGCTGGCCAGAGCAGCGGCTTTACCGCCCGGGGCATCGACGCCCTGAAACCCGTCGACAAGTCGGTGCTGGCCTGGACCCAGGGCATGCTGATGGCCGACAACATGCGCCTGACGGATTTCGTCAACGAACTGAGCCGTTATCGCAACGGCGTCCTGCGTTGCGACCCGGCGATCGCCAACCTGCGGATATCCGGCGCCTTTCCCCTGAACGACAGCCGGCAGACCCTGAACATGCTCGCCCGAACCTACCCCATCCGCGTCACATCCCGCCTGGGCGATTATTGGGTCATGCTGGCGCCGGCTTGAGCGCTGAAAAAATAATCGGGCGGGGCTGATACTTTTTTCAATCCTGGCTGGCTTAGAGAGCAAACCCTCTGCACAGGATCACCCCGCCATGCCCGTTGCCCGCCCCCTGCGTTCGGATCGCACGCTGAATCTGGCGATTCGCAGTGCCATGCTCAGCGTTGCACTTTCCACCTTGAGCCCGTGCACCTGGGCGGCACCGGGCGCGCCGCTGGACAACGTTGCCAGCCAGTCCTACAACATCCAGCCAGGTCCCTTGGGTGCCACGTTGTCGGCGTTCGCCGTGCAGGCCGGCATCGCCTTATCGTTTGAACCCTCCCTGACCCAAGGGTTGAACAGCCCGGGCCTTTCAGGCCAGTTCACCGCGCGTGAAGCGTTTACCCGATTGCTCGCCGGCAGCGGCCTGGAGCTGATCGCCCGCGACGATGGCAGCTACACCCTGGAAAAACCCGCCGGCGACGGTGGGCTGGCCCTTGCGCCAACTACCATCAATGCCGCCGAGGTGCGCCCCGGGGATTTGCCGGCGGCCTACAGCGGTGGCCAGGTGGCCCGTGGCGGCCGGGTTGGTCTGCTGGGGAACAAGGATCTGATGGACACGCCGTTCAGCGTCAGCAACTACACCTCGACCCTGATGAAGGACCAGCAGGCCGTGACCGCCGCCGATGTGCTGGAACGCGACTCCTCGGTGCGCTCCACCGGCCAGACCGGCGGCATCGTCGATTCGTTCTTCATTCGCGGTTTCCCGGTGGGCGAAGGTAACCTGGGTGAGCTGGCGTTCGACGGCGTGTACGGCGTGGCGCCGAACTACCGGGTGTTCACTGAATATGCCGAGCGCATCGAGGTCATCAAGGGCCCGGCGGCCCTGTTGTACGGCATGTCGCCCAACAGCGGCGTCGGTGGCGTGATCAACATCGTGCCCAAGCGCTCGCTGGACCAGGACCTGACCCGCGTTACCGCCAGCTACGCCATGGACACCCAGGCAGGCGGGCATGTCGATATCAGCCGCCGCTTCGGCGAGGAACGCCGCTTCGGTGTGCGCATCAACGGCAGCCTGCAGGGTGGCGACACCGCGATCGACAAGCAGTCCCGGGATGTCGGTATCGGTGCGATCTCCCTGGATTACCAGGGCGACCGGTTCAGGACCAGCCTGGACCTGATCAGCCAGGAAGAACAGTGGGACGCGCCCTCCCGGCCGTTTGCCATCGCCAGCGGTGTCGAGGTGCCTTCGGCGGCCAACGGGCGCAGCAACGTGACCCAGGAATGGGGCTGGTCCGAAACCCGCGACAAGTCGGCGCTGCTCAGTGGCGAATATGACCTGAGCGACAACCTGACGGTATTCGGCCACGCCGGGGGCGGCAAGTCCGATGTGGCACGACTGTCGGACCAGACCCCGACGATCCTCAACAGCGCCGGCGACACCCGCTCGATACCGGGCTACTACAAGTTCGAGGTGGAGCGTTACACCGTCGATGCCGGCGCCCGCGCCCGCTTCGAAACCGGTCCGGTCAGCCACAGCGCCACCTTGCAGGCCAGCCGCTATCGCGATGAATTGCGCCGAGGAATCAATTCTGGCGCCCCGGTCTTTTCGAATATCTATCACCCGGTGGCGCGCGACAAACCGTCCATCGCGTCGCCCGATGTGGCGAAGGTCTCGGATACCGAACTGTCCGGCGTGGCCCTGGCCGATACCCTGTCGATCCTCGATGAACGGGTCCAGGTGACGCTTGGCCTGCGCAAGCAGAGCATTGAATCAAACAACTACAACACTCTCGGAAATGTCACCAGCGCCTATGACGAAAGCGAAACCACGCCCTTGTTCGGCGCGGTGGTCAAGCCCTGGGAACATGTGTCGTTCTACTACAACTACATCGAAGGCCTGAGCAAGGGCGACACCGCGCCGGCCACTGCGAGCAACTCGGGCGAAATCTTCAAGCCCTACATCTCTCGCCAACAGGAGGTCGGGGTCAAGGTCGACTACGGCACGTTCACCTCGACCCTGGCGCTGTTCCAGATCAAGAAGCCCGCCGGCGAATTGACCAACGGCACGGCCGGTGGCGTGTATTCGGTCCAGGGCGAGCAGCGCAACCGCGGCATCGAACTGAACATGTTCGGCGAACTGCGCGAAGGCACCCGTCTGCTCGGTGGCGTCACCTTGCTCGACGGCGAACTCACCAAAAGCGGGACCGCCGCCAATCGTGGCAACAAACCGGTGGGCGTGCCCGAAGTGCAGGCCAACCTCTGGGCCGAATGGGACACCCCTTGGGTCCAGGGCCTGACGTTGACCAGTGGAGCGATCTACACCGGCAGCCAGTACGTCAACCAGGCCAATACCCAAGAGCTGGATCCGTGGACACGCTTTGATGCCGGCGCCCGCTACAGCACGGTGTTCGATGGCCGGCCGACCACGTTGCGCGCCACGGTGCAGAACGTATTCGACCGCGAATACTGGTCCGGCGTGGCCTCCTACGGCGCGTTCTCCCAAGGCGCGCCGCGCACCCTGTTGCTTTCAGCGACGGTCGACTTCTGATTGCGCCTCGCCCCGAGCAGCGCGTGCACCGCTGGCGGGGCGATCCCTGACAAGGTTCCAACCATGCAGATTCAATCCCTGACACGCTCATCGCTCATCGCCTGGCTGCTGGGCGCTGCCGCCCTGCTGCTGAGCGGCCTGGTGTTTTCAGACACCTTGCCCGCCACCAGAACCACCGTCACCGACTTGCTCGGCCGCCAGGTCCAGGTGCGCATTCCGGTGCAACGGGTGATCCTCGGCGAAGGTCGCCAGTTGTACCTGGTCGCGGCACTCGACACCGACAACCCGATCCGCCGCATCGTCGGCTGGCGCAAGGACCTGATCCAGTCCGACCCGGACACCTACGGCGCCTACCTGCGGCGGTATCCGGCAATTGCCCGGATCCCGACCTTCGGCGGTTTCGAAGACGGCACCTTCGACATCGAGCAAGCGATCAGCCAGCAACCGGACGTGATCGTCCTCAACATCGAGGCCCAACACGCCACCGAAGACGCGCGCTACATCGAGAAACTCGATGCGCTGGGCATTCCGGTGGTCTACGTCGACTTTCGCAATAACCCCATGCAGAACACCGAACCGACCATGCGCCTGTTTGGCCAGCTGTTCGGCGAAGAGGCACGTGCCGAGGCGTTCATCGCCTTTCGCAACCAGCAGATCCGTCGCGTCACCGATGTGATCCAGGCCCGCCAGCCGCCCCGCCCGAAAGTGTTCATCGAACGCATCGGCGGCTACACCGACGATTGCTGCCTGAGTTTCGGCAACGAGAATTTCGGCCGCTTCGTCGAGCTGGCCGGCGGGCGCAACATTGCCAGCGCAATCATTCCCAACACTTTTGGCCAGTTGAACGCGGAACAGGTGATCGTCGCCAATCCGGAACAGGTGGTGGTTACCAGCGCCAACTGGGAGGCCTTTGCGCCGGGCGGGCACTGGGTCGGTGTCGGGCCCGGTGCCGACCTGGCCGAGGCGCGGCGCAAATTGCAGTGGTACACCGCCCGCCCGGCCTATGCCGGGATCAAGGCCCAGCAAACCCAGGGCTTTCATGCCATCTGGCACCAGTTCTACAACAGCCCCTACCAGTTCATCGCCATCCAGCAACTGGCCAAGTGGTTCCATCCGGAGCTGTTCAGCGAACTGGACCCCGACGCGACGTTTCGCGAGTTCCACCAGCGCTTCTTGCCTGTGCCCTATGAGCCAGGCTATTTCGTCAGCCTCAAGCCCGCGCAGGCCCAACCATGAATGGCCGTATCGAGGGGATCGCCCTGGGCACGATTTACCGCGAGCAGGTCTGGCGCAAACGCTTGATCCTGCTCGGCCTGGCCCTGTTGCTGCTGTTCAGCGTGCTGCTCGACCTGGCCCTCGGCCCGGCCAGCTACAGCCTGGATGAAGTGCTGGGCGCGCTGTTCTCTCCCGATACCGCGGCGCCCCAGGTGCGGGTGGTGATGTGGGATATTCGCCTGCCGGTGGCGCTGATGGCCGTGGCCGTGGGCGCCGCGTTGTCCCTGGCCGGCGCGCAGATGCAGACCATCCTCAACAATCCGCTGGCGAGCCCATTCACCTTGGGCATCTCGGCGGCGGCCAGTTTCGGCGCGGCCCTGGGCCTGGCATTCGGCGTGGCCCTGGTGCCGGTGATCGCCCAATACATGGTGCCGCTCAATGCCTTTATCATGGCGATGCTCTCGGCACTGCTGATCCATGTGCTGAGCCTGCGCCGGGGCATGACCAGCGAAACCATCGTGCTGCTCGGTATCGCCCTGGTGTTCACCTTCAATGCGCTGTTGGCGCTGGTGCAGTTCTTCGCCACCGAGCAGGCCGTGGCCGCCGTGGTGTTCTGGACCATGGGCAGCCTGACCAAGGCCACCTGGCCGAAACTCGGCGTGATCTGCCTGGTAATCCTGGTCACCTTGCCGATTTTTGCCCGCCGCGCCTGGGCCATGACCGCCCTGCGCCTGGGCGATGAAAAAGCCGCGAGTTTCGGCATCAACGTGCGCAAGTTGCGCTTGCAGACGCTGATCATGGTCAGCCTGCTGGCCGCGTTTCCAGTGGCGTTTGTCGGCACCATCGGCTTCATCGGCCTGGTGGGGCCGCACATCGCCAGGATGCTGATCGGCGAAGACCAGCGTTTCTTCCTGCCGGCCTCACTGCTGACCGGCGCGCTGATCCTGTCGGCCAGTTCGGTGGTGAGCAAGACCCTGATACCCGGGGCGATCTTCCCGATCGGCGTGGTAACGTCACTGATCGGCGTGCCGTTCTTCATTTCTCTCATTCTGGGCGGCAGGAAACAGTCATGGTGACAATCGAGCTGCAAGGTGTCGGCGCTCGTTATGGTCGTCGGTCGATACTGGACGGGATCACTACGCCGCTGCTCACGGGTGGCGAGGTCGTGGCGGTGGTGGGCCCCAACGCGGCCGGAAAATCGACCTTGTTCAAACGCATCGCCGGCCTCATCGACGGCCCCGGCCATGTTCGCCTGGAGGGCTCGCGCAGAGGCCAGCAGGGCATTTGCTACATGCCGCAGAACCTCAACGCCAACGCCCGGCTGACGGTCTACGAATCGGTGCTGCTCGCGCGCAAACAGCAGGCGCCCGGCTGGACAGTGCAAGCCGATGAGCTGGAAGTGGTGGACCGCATCCTCGCGTCCCTGGGCATCAGTGATTTGTCGTTTCGCAACCTCGGTGAACTGAGCGGTGGGCAACAGCAACTGGTGTCGATCGCCCAGACGCTGGTGCGCGAGCCCGAAGTCCTGTTGATGGACGAACCCACCAGCGCCCTGGACATGCACCGTCAGGTCCAGGTCCTGAGCTTCATGCGCGCCCTCGCCCGCCAACATTCGATCATCGTGTTCATTGCCATTCACGACCTGAACCAGGCATTGCGCTTTGCCGACCAGGTGCTGGTCATCGCCGAGGGCACCCTGCAAGGCTGCGGTCGAAGTGAAGAAGTGATCACCGAGCAGATGCTGCGCAACGTGTATCGGGTCCAGGCCCGGATCGAACGCTGTTCAAGGGATGAGCGGCACATCATCGTGGACGACGTGGTTTGAGCGAGCAGCATGGCGAGGGAGCTTGCTCCCGCTCGGCTGCGCAGCAGTCGTAGACCGGCGGGCGCGGTTTGCCTGATATACCGTTTGCGGCAATCCAGGGCCGCTGCGCAGCCCAGCGGGAGCAAGCTCCCTCGCCACAACCGCGGGTGTGCACCTGTGTATCTTCGCAGCTTGGGCCGCCGCTGTTTTCTGCAGGATCAGATTCGCCACAGTCGATCCACGCTGGCAAATACAACGCATCACCGTGGCGAGGGAGCTTGCTCCCGCTCGGCTGCGCAGCAGTCGTAGACCGGCGGGCGCGGTCTGCCTGATATACCGTTTGCGGCAATCCGGGGCCGCTGCGCAGCCCAGCGGGAGCAAGCTCCCTCGCCACAACCGCGGGTGTGCACCTGTGTATCTTCGCAGCTTGGGCCGCCGCTGTTTTCTGCAGGATCAGATTCGCCACAGTCGATCCACGCTGGCAAATACAACGCATCACCGTGGCGAGGGAGCTTGCTCCCGCTCGGCTGCGCAGCAGTCGTAGACCGGCGGGCGCGGTTTGCCTGATATACCGTTTGCGGCAATCCGGGGCCGCTGCGCAGCCCAGCGGGAGCAAGCTCCCTCGCCACAACCGCGGGTGCGCACCTGTGTATCTTCGCAGCTTGGGCCGCCGCTGTTTTCTGCAGGATCAGATTCGCCACAGTCGATCCACGCTGGCAAATACAACGCATCACCGTGGCGAGGGAGCTTGCTCCCGCTCGGCTGCGCAGCAGTCGTAGACCGGCGGGCGCGGTTTGCCTGATATACCGTTTGCGGCAATCCAGGGCCGCTGCGCAGCCCAGCGGGAGCAAGCTCCCTCGCCACAACCGCGGGTGTGCACCTGTGTATCTTCGCAGCTTGGGCCGCCGCTGTTTTCTGCAGGATCAGATTCGCCACAGTCGATCCACGCTGGCAAATACAACGCATCACCGTGGCGAGGGAGCTTGCTCCCGCTCGGCTGCGCAGCAGTCGTAGACCGGCGGGCGCGGTTTGCCTGATATACCGTTTGCGGCAATCCAGGGCCGCTGCGCAGCCCAGCGGGAGCAAGCTCCCTCGCCACGATTTGAGGCAGTCGCGGCCCGGCGTTGTTATGGGTAACATAGCGGCCTTTCCCGCAGTCTTGCTGCGCCCTGCCGAATAAGCCCCCATTCCATGCCTTTTGAACTCAGCGTCGACCTCTCCACCCTCGCTATCCTCGCCGTCGTCGCGTTCATCGCCGGCTTCATCGACGCCATCGCCGGCGGTGGCGGGCTGCTGACCACGCCGGCGCTGTTGACCGCCGGCCTGCCACCGCACCTGGTGCTGGGCACCAACAAGCTCAGCTCGACCTTCGGCTCGGCCACGGCCAGTTTTACCTTTTACAAGCGCAAGCTGTTTCACCCACGGCAATGGACCCACGCCCTCGTCGGCACGCTGGTCGGTGCCTTGGTCGGCGCCGTCGTTGCTCATTACCTGCCCGCCGAGTGGCTGAACAAGATGCTGCCGGTGATTGTCTTTGCCTGTGGCCTGTACCTGTTGTTCGGCGGCACGCCCAAGGCACCGCTGGACAGCAATGCGCCGATCAAGAAGACCTGGCAGTCATCCCAGGGTTTCACCCTGGGTTTCTATGACGGCGTGGCCGGCCCGGGCACCGGTGCGTTCTGGACCGTCAGCAGCCTGCTGCTCTACCCCATCGACCTGGTCAAGGCCAGCGGCGTGGCGCGCAGCATGAACTTCGTCAGCAACATCGCGGCGCTGTCGGTGTTCATCTTCTCGGGCCAGGTGGATTGGATCATCGGCCTGAGCATGGGCCTGTCGGTGATGGTCGGCGCGTTCTTCGGCGCGCGCACCGCCATCAGCGGCGGCGCGAAGTTCATCCGCCCGGTGTTCATCACCGTGGTGCTGGGCCTGACAGTGCGCCTAGCCTGGCAGCACTGGTTCAGCGTGGCCTAGACGTCGGGCGACATACAGGTCGATCAGGTAGCGGGCGATGGAGCGCGAGGCTGGCAACGGCGGCAGGTCATGGACGTTGAACCATTGGGCGTCCTCGATCTCGTCTTCCTGGGGCACGATCTCACCGCCGGCATACTCGGCATGAAAACCCAGCATCATCGAATGGGGAAACGGCCAGCACTGGCTGCCCACGTACTGGATGTTCTTCACTTCGATGCTGACCTCCTCGCGCACCTCCCGCACCAGGCAATCCTCGGCCGACTCGCCCGGCTCGGCAAACCCGGCCAGGGTGCTGTAGACACCGCTGACAAAGCGCGGTGAACGCGCCAGCAAGACCTCATCGCCACGGGTAATCAGCACGATCATGCTTGGCGAGATTCGCGGGTAATGCCGCAGATCGCACGCCTCGCAGTACATCGCCCGCTCTCGCGGCACCTGGGTCATGCGCTGGCCGCAACTGCCACAAAAGCGATGTTCGCGAGCCCAGGTGCCGATCTGTGCCGCATAGCCCAACACCTTGAACAGCGTGTGGTCGTCCTCGAGCATGAAGGCCCGCAGGCCTTTCCAGTTGCAGCCGGGAATCTCCAGCGAGCTATGCAATTCCAGCAGGTAGACCGGCTCGCCATCGAGATGGCCGATCCCGTGCTCGGCGAGGATCGACACATCCTGGCGCTTGAGCCACTCGCGGGGAAACAACGCGCCGTTGTCGTCATAGAGAAAGCCCTCCGGGCTGCGGGCCACGGCCCAGCCGCCCGCGAGGTCGGTGTCGAGTACTGCGGTGGTCCAGCGTGAAGTCATGATCGATCAATCCAGAAATTCGGGTTTCTGTTTGCTCATATGGGCGGCCATGGCCACGCGCAAATCGTTGGATTGCAACATGGCGGCATTCCACGTGGCGACGTATTCCAGCCCGTCGTCGATGCCGTGGTCGCGCATGTAGCCGATCATTTCCTTGGTGCCGGCTATGGCGATCGGCGACTTGGCGGCGATTTCCCGGGCGATGCCCATCACCCCGTCAAGCAGGCTGGCGGTATCGCTGTAGACACGATTGACCAGACCCATGCTGCGCGCTTCGTCGGCACCAAAGGTGCGCCCCGTATAAGCGAGTTCACGCAGCATGCCGTCCCCGATGATCCGGGGCAAGCGTTGCAATGTGCCAACATCGGCCGCCATGCCGATGTCGATTTCCTTGATGGAGAACTGCGCATCCTCGGCCGCGTAGCGCATGTCGCAGGCAGAAATCAGGTCGATGGCTCCGCCCAGGCAATAACCCTGGATCGCCGCGAGAACCGGTTTGCGGCAATTGTCCACGGCGTTGAACGAGGCTTGCAGTTCGAGGATCTTGCGCCGCAGCACACGGGCATTGCGGCCGACGTCCTTGCCCAGTTCGTTCGCCACTCCGGCCAGCATCATCAGGTCGATGCCCGACGAAAAATGCTTGCCGGCACCGCTCAGGACCACCACCCGCACTTCGTCGGTATCGTCAATCCACCGGAAGATCTCGATGATCTCGCTCCAGAACGCGGCGTTCATGGCATTGATCTTGTCGGGGCGATTGATCTGCACATGGGCGATTTTGTCTGCAAGTTCGACGTGGAACGCTTGGTATTGCGACATGGCAGTGATCCTTTACCGGGTTGAAAAGAGGCCTGAACTATACCAAGCCATCGTCAAGGGACGTAGGCAGCGCATCGGCCAAAAGCGGGACTGATGGCCAACATGCAAAGGATCTCTGTGGTGAGGGGATTTATCCCCTCGCCACAAAAGTCTGGCGCGATTATGGTTTGTCGCGCGCCTGCAACTGCCCGTCCCACCCGCCGCCCAGCGCCGCGATCAGTTGCACGCTGGCGATCAACCGGCTCTGTTGCAGGCTCAGCACGCTGCGTTCGTTGCTCAGGGCGGTGGCCTGGACGGTCACCACGTCGAGGTAGCCGATCAAGCCGGCCCGGTACTGGTTCTGGGTCAGGCGCAGGGACTCGCGGGCGGCGTCGAGGGCTTCCTGGCGCACGCGGGCCTCGTCTTCGAGCACCTTGAGCTGGATCATGTAGTTCTCGACTTCGCGAAAACCGTCGAGCACGGTCTGCCGATAGGTCGCGACGGTCTGGTCGTACGCCGCAACGCTGCGGTCGACTTCCGCCGAGCGCTGGCCGCCGTCGAACAAGGTCATCGCCAGCTGTGGCCCGACCGACCAGAAGCGGTTCGGCACACTTATCCAGTTATCGTAGGTACTGCTGCTGTAGCCGCCACTCAGGCTCAGGGTCAGGTCCGGATAATAGGCCGCCTTCGCCACGCCGATGTTGGCGTTGGCCGCCATCACCGAGCGCTCGGCCGACGCGATGTCCGGGCGTCGTTCGAGCAACTGCGAGGGCACCGCCACCGGGACCTGCGGCAGCGCCGGGACGTTGTCGGTTTCGGCCAGGCTGAATTCGGCGGGAGGCAGGCCGATCAGCACGGCGATGGCATTTTCGAACTGGGCCCGCTGCCAGATCAGGTCGATCAGGTCGCCCTGGGTGGTCTTGAGCTGGTTCTGCGCCTGGGCCACCGCGTCCTTGCCCGAGACCCCGGCGCGGTACTGGTTTTCGGTCATTTTTAATGAGCGCTGATAGTTATCGACCGTGGTCTGCAACAAGCGCTTCTGTTGGTCGATGACCCGCAACTGCAAGTAGTTCTGCACCAGCTCCGACTGCTGGCTCAGGCGCATCGCCGCCAGGTCGGCAAAGCTGGCTTGCGCGCTGGCTTCATCGGCTTCCAGGGTGCGGCGCAACTTGCCCCAGACATCCGCTTCCCAACTCACCCCGGCCTGGGCGCTGTAGGTGTCGCGAATGCCGCTGGAAGAACTGCTCAGGCTCGAACTGCTGCTGCCGGTGCCTTGGCTGGAGCGGTTCTTGCCGACGGTCAGGTCGACCGTTGGAAAAAAAGCTCCCCGCGCGCTGCGCGCCAACGCCTGGGCCTGGCGATACTGGGCTTCGGCCTGGGCCACGGTCTGGTTGGATGCGTTGAGCTTTGCCACCAGCTCATTCAGCCGGGCGTCGCTGTACAGCTCCCACCAGGCGCCCCGGGCCAAGGCGTCGCTGGGGTTGGCCTGGCGCCACCCTTGGGCTTCCTTGTACTGCACCGGCGCAGCGGCCGCCGGGCGCTGGTAATCCGGGCCGATCGCGCAAGCGCTGAGCAGCGCCACACACAGCGCCAGGCTCAATACCCGCGAGCCACGGGCGGCTGCCAGCGGTGCGGCAAGGTTGAAAAGCGAACGGTCGGTCATAGCGGAGTTTCCAGGGCAGCATCGGTGCGCACCCCACGCCAGCGGTTGAAGCGGTGGCGCAGGTTATCGAGATAGAGGTAAACCACCGGCGTGGTGTAGAGCGTCAGGACCTGGCTGAACACCAGGCCGCCGATGATGGTCAGGCCCAGCGGCTGGCGCATCTCCGAACCTTCGGCACCGCCGAGCAACAGTGGCAAGGCACCGAGGATCGCCGCCACGGTCGTCATCAGGATCGGCCGCAAGCGCAACAGGCAGGCACTGCGGATCGACTCCAACGGCGTCTGGCCGGCGCGCTCCAGTTGCAGCGCGAGGTCGATCATCAGGATCGCGTTTTTCTTCACCACGCCAATCAGCAGGAACAGCCCCAGCAGCGAGATCAGGCTGAACTCGCTGCCCAGCACGTAGATCGACAGCAACGCGCCGACGCCGGCCGAAGGCAACGTGGACAGGATGGTCAACGGGTGGATGTAGCTTTCATACAGCACGCCCAGGACCAGATACACCGCCAGCAGCGCCCCAAGCACCATGAACGGCTGGCTTTTCTGGGTGGCGGCGAAAGCGTCGGCGGTCCCGGCCATTTTCGCGATGACGTCTTCGGGCATCCCCAGCTTGGCGATCGCCCGTTCAATGGCGGCCGTGCCCTGCTCCACGGTCACGCCTTCGGCCATGTCGAAGGAGATGCCCTCGGAAGCGAACTGGCCTTCGTGGCTGACCCGGTCGTCTTCCAGGCTGTTCTCGTAATGGGCAATTGCGGACAGCGGGACCCGCGCGCCATCGGCGGTAATCACCTGGACCTGTTCGAGGGTGTTGGGGTCCTGGGCGTATTTGGGGTTGACCTCCATGACCACCTGGTACTGGTTGAGGCTGTCGTAGATGGTTGATATCTGCCGCTGGCTGTAGGCGTTGTTCAACACCGATGTGACCATGTCCATGTCGATGCCCAGGCGCTTGGCCTGGTCGCGGTCGACAATCAGGGTTACCTGCTGTGCGCCGCCACCGTCACGGGCATCGATGGCGGTAAGCTCCGGCAAGGCGCGGAACGCCGCGACGACCTTGGGGTACCACTCGCGCAGCGACGCCAGGTCGGCGCTCTGCAGGATGTAGGAATATTGCGAGGTGGTCTGCTCGCGGCCGCCACCAAACTGCAGGTCCTGGTCGGCCATCAGCATCAACTGGCCGCCGGGCACCTTGGGCATCTCCTTGCGCAGGCGCTCGATGACTTTCTGCGCGGAAATCCGGCGCTCGTTGATCGGCTTGAGGCGCACCAGCATGAAGGCATTGTTGGTGCCGTTGTTGCCGCCGATAAAACCGGCCACGCTCTGGACGGCCTCGTCCTTGAGCACCGCGCGACGGAAGATTTCCATCTTCGGTTGCATCACGTTGAACGACAGCCCGTCGTCACCGCGCACGAAGCCGATCAACTGGCCGGTGTCCTGCTGGGGCATGAAGGTTTTCGGCACCACCACGTACAACGCGATGTTCACGCCAATGGTCACCAGCAGACTGAGCAAGGTCAGGCGCCGATGGCGCAGTACCCAGTCCAGCGTGCGCGCATAACCACGGACCATCCTTTCGTTGGCGCCCTGGCTCCAGCGCTGCAAGCGGTTCTCCTGCCCTGGCACATGAGGCTTGAGCCAACGCGCGCAGAGCATCGGCGTGAGCGTCAGGGACACGATGAGCGAGACGACGATGGCGGCCGCCAGGGTGATGGAAAACTCCCGGAACAGGCTCTCGACGATCCCGCCCATGAACAGGATCGACAGGAACACCGCCACCAGCGAGGCGTTCATCGACAGCAGCGTGAAGCCCACCTCCTCGGCTCCCAGGTACGCTGCCTTCAGCGGCGGCACGCCCTCATCGATGTGCCTGGAGATGTTTTCCAGCACCACGATGGCATCGTCCACCACCAGCCCGGTGGCGAGGATCAACGCCATCAGCGACAGATTGTTCAGTGAGAAACCGTACAGGTACATCACCGCGAACGTGCCCACCAGCGACACCGGCACCGCCAGGGTCGGGATCAGCGAAGCGCGGAAATTGCCGAGAAACAGGAACACCACCAGTACCACCAGGGCGACGGCGATCAGCAAGGTCATTTCCGCTTCGTGCAGGGTCGCCTTGATCACCGGCGAGCGATCCATCGCCAGGTTCAGCTTGACGCTGGCGGGCAACACGGCCTGCAAGGCCGGCAACTGGGCCTTGATCTCGTTGACGGTCTCGATGATGTTGGCACCGGCCTGGCGATTGATCACCAGCAACACGGCGGCATCGTCGTTGAAAAAACCGCTGTTGTAGCGATCCTCGACGCCGTCGCTGACCTTGGCCACGTCCTTGAGCCGCAATACCGAGCCGTCCTGGTAGCGGATGATCAGTGTTTCGTAATCCTTGGCCTTTTCCAATTGGTCGTTGGCCTGGACTTGCCACATCCGCTGGTCGTCCTCGACCGAGCCCTTGGGCCGGCGCACGTTGCTGTTGGCAATCGCCGTTCGCACGTCGTCCAGCGCCACGCCGTACTGGTTGAGCAATTGCGGCTCCAGTTCGATGCGCACCGCCGGCAGCGAACTGCCGCCGATCTGCACCTCGCCCACGCCCGACACCTGGGACAGGCTTTGGGACAGGATGGTCGAGGCCAGGTCGTAGAGCTGGCCTTTCTCCAGCACATCCGAGGTCAGCGACAGCACCATGATCGGCGCCTGGGACGGGTTGACCTTCTTGTAGGTCGGCATGCTGCGCATCCCGCTGGGCAGCAGGTTGCGCGAGGCATTGATGGCCGCCTGCACCTCCCGCGCCGCACCGTTGATGTCGCGGTCCAGGTCGAATTGCAGGATCACCCGGGTCGAGCCCTGGCTGGACCGACTGCTCATGGTGTTGACCCCGGCGATCGCGCCGAAGGAACGCTCCAACGGCGTCGCCACGGTGGAAGCCATCACCTCGGGACTCGCCCCCGGCAGGTTGGCCTGGACCACGATCACCGGGAAATCCATCTGCGGCAGCGGCGACACCGGCAGCAAGCCAAAGCACACACCGCCGAGCAGCATGATGGCGAAGCTCAGCAGCATGGTTGCTACCGGGCGGCGGATGAAGGGGCCGGAGAGGTTCATCAGCACCGGCTCCAGGCTTCAGGAAACTGACCGCAAGAAATGGCTGGCGCTTCGTGGCGAGGGGATTTATCCCCGCTGGGGTGCGCAGCAGCCCCTTTTGTGAGTGCTGCGCACTCAAGCGGGGATAAATCCCCTCGCCACAAAAGCCCTCTGCGGTTCAGGGAAGCGGTCATACCCGCACCTCTTTCTCCTCAGGCCGGGCAAACCGACGGCCCAGACGATCGAAGTACAGGTAGATCACAGGGGTGGTGAACAAGGTCAACACCTGGCTCACCAGCAACCCGCCCACCATCACCAGGCCCAACGGCTGGCGCAACTCGGCGCCGGAGCCGGTGGCGAGCATCAGGGGCACCGCGCCAAACAGCGCCGCCAGCGTGGTCATCAGGATTGGCCGGAAGCGCAGTAACGCGGCCTGGTAGATGGCCGTCTGCGGATCCAGACCCTGGTTGCGTTCGGCGTCCAGGGCGAAGTCGATCATCATGATCGCGTTTTTCTTGACGATGCCGATCAGCAGGATGATGCCGATGATTGCGATCATGCCCAGGTCATTGCCGGTGAGGATCAACGCCAGCAAAGCGCCGATGGCTGCCGACGGCAAGGTGGACAGGATGGTGATCGGGTGGATGTAACTTTCGTACAAGACCCCCAGCACGATGTACATGGTCACCACCGCCGCCAGGATCAGCAGCAAAGTGCTCGACAGCGATGCCTGGAACGCCTGCGCCGCGCCCTGGAACTCGGTCTGCACGCCCACTGGCATGCCGATGTCCTGCTGGACCTTTTCGATCAGCTCCACCGCGTGCCCGAGGGCCACGCCCGGCGCCAGGTTGAACGACATCATCACCGCCGGGAACTGGCCGATATGGGCGATAGCCAGTTGTGCCTGGCGCTCTTCGACACGGGCCAGGCTCGACAGGCGGACCTGGCCGCCATCAGTGGTCTTGACGTGGATCTGGTCCAGGGCCTGCGGCCCGATCCTTTCCCCGGCCTGGGCCTGAAGCACCACACGGTACTGGCTGGCCTGGGTATAGATGGTGGAGATCTGCCGCTGGCCAAAAGCGTCGTACAGCGCATCGGTGATGTTCGACACCGACACGCCCAGGCGTGACGCGGCATCGCGGTCGATGACCAGGTAGACCTGCAAGCCCTTGTCCTGCAGGTCACTGGCGACGTCGGTCAGTTCCGGCTGTTGGGCCAGGGCCTCGACCAGGCGACCGCTCCACAGGCTGAGCAACTCGGCGTCCGGCGACGACAGGCTGAACTGGTACTGGGTGCGGCTGACCCGGTCTTCGATGGTCAGGTCTTGCACCGGCTGCATGAACAGACGAATGCCCACCAGCCGGTCGAGCTGCGGTTGCAGGCGGGTGATGATCGCGCTGGCGCTGTCGTCCCGCTCGCTGTGGGGCTTGAGGTTGATCAGCAGACGTCCGCTGTTGAGCGTGGCGTTGTCGCCGTCGACCCCGATGTAAGAGGACAGACTCTGCACCGCCGGGTCGGCGAGGATGACCTTGGCCAGTTGCTGCTGGCGCTCGCTCATGGCGGCGAAGGAAATCGACTGCGGCGCTTCGGAAATGCCCTGGATAACGCCCGTGTCCTGCACCGGGAAAAAGCCCTTGGGCACGGCCAGGTACAACACCACCGTCAGCACCAGGCTGCCCACCGCCACCAGCAGGGTCAGCGGCTGATGCTTGAGCACCCATTGCAATTTGCGTCCGTAGGCGGCGATCAACCAGTCGATCCAGGCGCCGCTGGCCCGGTAGAAACGGCCCTGCTCCTGTTCCTTGGGCTCGCGCTTGAGCAAGCGGGCGCACATCATCGGCGTCAGGGTCAGGGACACCACCAGCGAGATCAGGATCGCCACCGCCAGGGTGATGGCGAACTCGCGGAACAATCGCCCGACCACGTCCGCCATGAACAACAGCGGGATCAGCACCGCGATCAACGACAGCGTCAGGGAAATCAGGGTGAAACCGATCTGCCGGGCGCCCTTCAGCGCGGCTTGCATCGGGCTGTCACCCTCCTCGATGAAGCGCGCAATGTTCTCCAGCATGACGATGGCATCGTCCACCACAAAACCGGTGGCGATGGTCAGGGCCATCAGGGTCAGGTTGTTGATGGAAAACCCGGCCAGGTACATCACCCCGAATGTACCGATCAGCGACAGCGGCACGGCTACCGACGGAATGATCGTGGCGCTGACCCGCCGCAGGAACAGGAACGTCACCATCACCACCAGGGCAATGGCGATCAGCAGTTCGTGCTGCACATCGGTGACGGAGGCGCGGATGGTCTGGGTGCGGTCGGTCAGCACGGTCACGTCGAGGCCGGCCGGCAGGTTATCGGTGATGCTTGGCAGCAGGGCCTTGATCCGGTCCACCACCTCGATGACGTTGGCCCCGGGCTGGCGCTGGATGTTCAGCAGCACGGCCTGGTTTTCGTTGGCCCAGGCGGCGAGGCGTTCGTTCTCCGCGCCATCGACGATCTGTGCCACGTCCTTGAGCCGCAACGGCGCGCCGTTGGCGTAGGCCAGGATCAGTTCGGCGTAGTCCTTGGGCGAGGTCAGCTGATCGTTGGCATCAAGCATCGAGACCCGGGTCGGGCCGTCGAAGTTGCCCTTCGGCTGGTTGACGTTGGAAGCGCCGATCAGGGTCCGCACATCGGCCAGGTTCAGCCCGGCGGCCGCGAGTGCCTCCGGGTTGACCTTGATCCGCACGGCCTGGCGCTGGCCGCCGGCGATGGTCACCATGCCGACGCCGCTGATCTGGGCGATCTTCTGCGCCATGCGCGTGTCCACCAGGTCATTGAGCTTGGGCAGCAGCATGGTCTTGGAGGTGATTGCCAGCGTCAGCACCGGGGTGTCCGCCGGGTTGACCTTGTTGTACACCGGCGGCGCCGGCAGATCGGTGGGCAACAGATTGGTCGCGGCGTTGATCGCGGCCTGCACCTGCTGCTCGGCGACGTCCATGTTGATGTCGAGGTTGAAGCGCAGGGTAATCACCGACGCCCCGCCGGAACTGGTGGAAGCCATCTGGGTGAGGCCCGGCATCTGCCCGAACTGCCGCTCCAGGGGTGCGGTCACGGCGCTGGTCATGACGTCGGGACTGGCGCCCGGGTACAGCGTCATCACGCGGATGGTCGGGTAATCGACCTGGGGCAATGCCGACACCGGCAGCAGCCGATAGGCAATCAGGCCGGCCAGGACAATCGCCAGCATGCTCAGCGTGGTGGCGACCGGGCGAAGAATGAACAGCCGCGAGAGATTCATGCGCCGCCCTTTTTCGCCTTATCGGCCACGGCCGGCTCAGTCGGGGCCGCGGCCGTCTTGCCTTGCAGGTGTTCGGTCGGCGTGGTCGGCACCTCCTGGCTGTCGTTGACCACTTCCACCTCGCTGCCCTCCTTCAAGCGGTCGGTGCCTTCGAGCACCACCCTGTCGCCGGCGGCGAGGCCCTCGGTGACAATGGTTTTTTCGCCATCGCTGGCGCCGATCTTGAGCTTCCTGATGGTGACTTTCTTGTCGCCATCAAGGGCGTAGACGAAGGTGCCGTTGGTGCCGAACTGGATGGCCGCGGTCGGCGCCAGGACCACCCCCTTGAGAGTATCGGCCAGCAGGCGCACGTTGACGAACTGGTTGGGAAACAGCGACTGGTCGCGGTTTTCGTAGCGCGCCTTGAATTTCAAGGTGCCGGTGGTGACGTCGATCTGGTTGTCCAGGCTTTGCAGCACACCGCTGGCCTGGAGTTTCACATCGCCACGGTCCCAGGCCTCGACCGGCAGCTTCGCCCCGCTGCGGTAGCGGGCGAGCACGGTTTCGAGGTTGTTTTCCGGCAGGGTGAACACCACGCTGATGGGTTGGGTCTGGGTGATGACGGCCAGGGCCGTGGTGTCGTTGGCGGCCACCAGGTTGCCGATGTCCAGTTGACGCAGACCTACGCGGCCACTGATCGGCGCGCGGATCCTGGTGAATTCCAGGTTGAGCTTGGCGTCGTTGACCGCCGCCTGGTTGGTCTTGACCGTCCCCTGGTACTGGCCCACCAGCGCAGCGGCGGTGTCAAGGGTCTGCTTGGCGATACTGTCTTCAGCGTACAGGCCGCGATAGCGTTCCAGGTCGACCTGGGCATTTTTCAGTTGGGCCTGGTTTTGCAGCAGCGTGCCTTCGGCCTGGAGCAAGGCGTTCTGGTACGGACGCGGGTCGATTTCCGCCAGCAGGTCGCCGGCCTTGACCATCTGCCCTTCTTCAAAGGCGATCTTCACCAACTCGCCGCCGACCCGGCTGCGAACATTGATCGTATTGAGCGCGGTGACGGTGCCCAGCGCCTTGTAATACAGGGGAAAATCCCCGGTGACCGCTGGTGCCACCCGAACCGGAATCGGCCCCGTCGCACCGCCAAACCCTGGCCGCATGCCACCCGAGCGTCCCGCGTGTCCAGCCGCGGCTTTCTGCTCTGCGCCGTTTTTCGGGTCGGTACTGGCGGGCCAGAACTTCCAGGCCAACAACGCGATGACCAGTACGACAAACAGGCCGAACAGCCAGCGACGGGATTTGCGGGAAACAGAGGATTGCATGGAGTGGTCAACCATTGGGCGCGTGAGCTTCTTTTACAGGAGGCTGAACGATAAGCACTGGCGGATATTTAGCAAAGCGCCTTTACCGGCAATTTACCTTGGGCTTACATTCTGTCTGGTCAGCTAAAGCCTTGAAACACAAATGAAAACGGCCTGGTCAGGCCAGGCCGTTAACAATTGTAATAAATACTTTATTTCAGAGCAGTTATTTCAGAGCGCTTATTTCAGAGCAGCGAGCGCAGCGTCGTAGTTCGGCTCTTCAGCGATTTCCTTGACCAGCTCGCTGTGCAGCACGGTGTCGTTTTCATCCAGCACCACCACGGCACGGGCGGTCAGGCCTTTGAGCGGGCCGTCGGCAATGGCAACGCCGTAGTTCTCAATGAACTCGGCACCGCGCAGGGTCGACAGGTTCTGCACGTTTTCCAAGCCTTCGGCACCACAGAAACGGGCCTGGGCGAACGGCAGGTCAGCGGAGATGCACAGCACTACGGTGTTGCTCAGGTCGTTGGCCTGGGCGTTGAACTTGCGCACGGAAGTGGCGCAGGTCGGCGTGTCGACGCTTGGGAAAATGTTCAGCACTTTGCGCTTGCCGGCGAAGTCCTTCAGGGAAACGTCCGACAGATTGCCGGCTACCAGGGAAAAGGCTGGCGCCTTGGAGCCGGCTTGGGGCAATTGGCCGTTGACTTGGACAGGGTTGCCTTTGAGAGTGACTTGAGCCATGAACGGATTCCTTCTGACAGGTTTGAAAATGGTGAGGCCGGAGTTAACCATGAAATGGTGCTCCGACCTATGCCTGCACACAAAAAGTCACGAGTGACCGGCTCTGCTATTTAGCCTTGAGCTGCAGATATGACTGATGCAGATCCGCCGCCCAGCCATCGATGACCCCTTTGACATCATCGGGCTTCATGACCTGGGACTCGTTCGACAACGGTTTACCCGTGCCCTTGCGCACCACCTGGGCGATTACCGCATTATTGCCACCGTCGAGAAACACCGCTTCGGTGCCCAGGGTGGTTTCCTGGTCACGAATGCCGCTGGCGGTGCTGACCGCGGCGGCCACCAGGGCGATCGGAATCACTTCGTAGGGTTTCAGGCCCTCGGTCTTGCTGCTGACCGCGGTGATCGCCGCCCGCACCACCAGGACACCCGGGCCAGGGCTGGTCGCCAGCGGCAGGGACTTGCCGGCTTCACGCTTGAGCGCCTGGTCGTAGTAGCTGGTGATGCCGGCCAATGTTGCCGACGGAATCTTCACCGTTGCTTGCGGCTTGGGGTACAGCTGGGTCGGTTCGATATAGATGCGGGAGTACTTCGCCAGATCGATCTTCGGATCGACCCAGCGCATCACCTCGGCCCCCGACGGCGATTTTTCTTCCTTGAGCCGGCTGTAGTCCCCCAGGAACCCGGAATACTCGTCCGGCTGGGTGACTTTGCTGGAGCAGCCAGCGAGCGCGAGCGAGGCAATGCAAACGGTGCCGATCATGGAGGCGAACTTCATGCTGTTACTCCTGTAAGCCACACCCGACGGGGGGCGCGGAACTACAGGTATAGCCAATAGCCAATGCGCGGGGTTTTGCCCGGCCAAGCGTATTCAGCTTCGCTCGCGCGGTATAAGACTCTGCAACTGCTGAGCGAGGAAATTTGCATCGAAGACGTAGGTGTCCGGATCCTTCAACCCGTTGGTCCTGCGCCATTGCCACTGCGTTGATGGCGGCTGGCAAACCAGGGAAATGCTGCCGTGGCGAGTGGCGGTCAGGCCGATGATCGACAAGGAAATCAACCCGCCCGCGCCCATCACATCCGGCACAAACTCAACCGGTTTACCGGTAATGGACAAGGTCAGTTTTTCCGTCTTGAAAGCCGACGTCTCGGCAGGAACACTCGGCCCATGGGCGACATACGCGCTACGACTCAACTCCAGCAGGTTCGGCGCCAGGACCGGCGCCAACCATTGCTCGATCTGCCCGTACAACGCCCCGATCCGCTCAGCCCATACTGCCGAGTGAGCCTGGTGTTGCTGCTTCTTGTGCGCTTCGCTGTCGGCGTAGTGACGGAGCATCTCGCCCAATTGCTGTACATCGTCCATGGCGCTGTCCTTTATCAAGGGGGGTGTTGCGAAGCGCGATGATGACAGGTTCGCACGGCGGCGTACGCAAAAGAACCGTACCGCCACCTTCGCGAGCAGGCTCGCTCCCACAGGGTTTCGGCCGGACACCGGTCCATTGTGGGAGCGAGCCTGCTCGCGAAGGGGCCTCAGTCTTTATTGGATAAATTACTGATGCTGCACCTGCACCATCGAGCTCACCTGCACCCGCGCGTGCATCTGCTCCGCCCCGCCGCCCCGGCGCATGCCGCGCACCGGGCAGGCGTCGAGGTAGTCCAGGCCGATCGCCAGTTTCAGATGGCGATCGGGACGGGTCAGGCGATTGGTTACGTCGAAGCTGTACCAGCCATCCCCCAGCCAGGCTTCAGCCCAGGCATGGCTCGCCAGGTGGTTTTCGTCTTCGGTGCACAGGTAGCCGGACACATACCGCGCCGGTACGCCCAGGCTGCGGGCACAAGCCACGAATGCATGGGCGTGGTCCTGGCAGACGCCGGCACCGCCGGCAAACGCCTCGGCCGCCGTGCTGCTGACCGCAGTAGTGCCGGGAAGGTAGGCCATGCGATCGGCGAGGCCATTCATCAAGTCGGCCAGCGCCGAACGATCACGCCGTGCCCCGCACTGGGCCATGGCGAAAGCAATGAGGCTTTCATCGGCCTGGCTGAGACGGCTGGTGCGCAGGAACGGCAGCGGTGACTGGCTGTCAGGCTCCATCTCCACGGTCTGGTCGATCTGCACTTCACCGTAAGCGGTCAGTACCAGAGCCCCATGAGGCTCGTCCATGGTCATGACATGCAGGATGTTGCCGTAAGGATCGAGCTGGCTGCGCACCAGGCGTGGCAACTCCAGGTGCCATTGCAGAATGCGCTGGCGCGGACTGTCCTTGGGCGTCAGGCGCAGGAACTGGATGCTGGTGCAGACTTCGTCGGCATAGCTGTAGGTCGTGTCGTGGCGAATGGACAATTTCATACCACCTCCAGGTAGGCATCGTGGACGGTCTGGCCCAGGTGGCGGATCTGGCCGATGAGTTCGGTCAGCCATTGATGCAGGCCCGACGCGAGAATCTCGTCGATGCCGGAATAACGCAGGCGCGCATTCAATTCCGCGGCCAGGCGCTGGGCCGGACGACCGTTGTTGCCAGGCAGGCTGGCGAGGATATGGTCCAGTTCTTCGATGCACGCATGCAGCGAGCGCGGCACGTCGGCCCGCAGCAGCAACATCTCCGAGACCTGCTCGGCGTTGGGCGCGTTACGGTAGATCTCGTTGAACGCCTCGAACGAAGACAGCGCCCGCAACAAGGCACTCCATTGGTAATAGCCGCGCGCCGAGTTGTCGCTGACCTCCTCCGACTCCTCGCCGAACATCTCGTAGCGCGCGTCCAGCAGGCGCAAGGTGTTGTCCGCGCGCTCGATGAAGGTTCCCAGGCGAATGAAACTGTAGGCGTCGTTGCGCATGATCGTGCCCGACGTCGCGCCGCGGAACAGGTGCGAACGCTCCTTGACCCATTCGCAGAAATGGCTGATGCCGTAGCGGCCCAGGCCGTTACTGGCGATGTTGCGCATCTCCAGCCAGGTGGCGTTGATGTTTTCCCACATGTCGGCGGTGATGCGCCCGCGCACCGCGTGGGCGTTGGTGCGCGCGGCACGCAGGCAGCTATAGATACTGCCGGGGTTGGCTTCATCCAGAGCAAAGAAATGCAGCATGCGCTCGCTGTTGAGCGCGTCATAACGGGCGTTGTAATCGTCCAGCGTACCGGCCGCCAGCAGCGACATCGCCAGCTCGGCATGCCCGTCGCTACGCCCGGCCTGGGGCATCAACGACAGCGAATAACTGACTTCGAGCATGCGCGCCAGGTTCTCGGCGCGCTCCAGGTAGCGGGACATCCAATAGAGGTCCGAAGCGGTTCTTGAAAGCATGTCTTAGTCCTCCACTACCCAAGTGTCCTTGGTGCCGCCGCCCTGGGACGAGTTCACCACCAGCGAGCCTTCGCGCAGCGCCACGCGGGTCAGGCCACCGGGCACCAGGCGGGTTTCCTTGCCGGACAGCACGAAGGGACGCAGGTCGATGTGGCGCGGGGCGATGCCGCTTTCGACAAAAGTCGGGCACGTGGACAGGCTCAAGGTCGGCTGGGCGATGTAGGCCTCCGGCCGGGCCTTGAGACGGGCACGAAAATCCTCGATTTCCGCTGCGGTGGCGGCCGGCCCCACCAGCATGCCGTAGCCGCCGGAGCCCTGGGTTTCCTTGACCACCAGGTCGGGCAGGTTCGCCAGCACATGGGACAGGTCCTGGGGTTTGCGGCACTGCCAGGTGGGCACGTTCTTCAGGATCGGTTCTTCAGTGAGGTAGAAGCGGATCATTTCGTCGACATAGGGGTAGATCGACTTGTCATCCGCCACGCCAGTGCCGACGGCGTTCGCCAGCACCACGTTGCCGGAACGATAGACCGCGACCAGCCCGGGCACGCCGAGCATCGAATCGGGATTGAACGACAGCGGATCGAGGTAGGCGTCGTCAAGGCGACGGTAAATCACATCCACCTGCTGGGGGCCGGCGGTGGTGCGCATATAGACGTGGTCGTCACGCACGAACAGGTCGGCGCCCTCTACCAGCTCCACGCCCATTTCCCGGGCCAGGAACGCATGTTCGAAATAGGCACTGTTGAAACGCCCCGGGGTCAGCACCACGGCGGTAGGGTTGTCGAGTGGGCTTGAGCTCTTGAGGGTATCGAGCAGCAGGTTCGGATAGTGGTCGATGGGCGCCACGCGCTGGGCGGCGAACAACTCGGGGAACAGACGCATCATCATCTTGCGGTCTTCGAGCATGTAGCTCACGCCGCTGGGCGTGCGCAGGTTGTCCTCCAGCACGTAGTAGCTGCCGTCGCCGTCGCGAACCAGGTCGACACCGGCAATGTGCGCGTAGATGCCACGATGCAGGTCCAGGCCCTGCATTGCGATCTGATAGCCCTCGTTAGCCAGCACTTGCTCGGCCGGAATGATGCCTTCCTTGAGGATGCGTTGCCCGTGGTAGATATCCGCCAGGAACATGTTCAGGGCCTGGACCCGCTGGATGCAGCCACGCTCAACCGTCTGCCATTCGCTGGCCTTGATGCTGCGGGGGATGATGTCGAAGGGGATCAGGCGCTCGGTGCCCTGCTCGTCGCCGTAGAGGGTGAACGTGATGCCTGCGCGATGAAACAGCAGGTCGGCTTCGCGGCGGCGTTGTTCCAACAGCTCCAGCGGCGTATCCGCCAGCCAGCGCGAGAAGGCTTGGTAATGCGGGCGGCAGTCACCCTGTGCGTCATACATTTCATTGAAAAAAGCGTGGGGCATAGCCAACTCCCAGCCGTGTCGTACACGGCATTTCTTATGACTTCGTCATTTCACCAGTCTGGCCTTGCCTTGTTTGATGAGCCTGTTCCTTGGAGCACCTCTTGGTTCTAGCGTCTGTGAGCCGTAGCAAACGCTGTGCCTAAGCGCGGGGGCATCCACACAATGCTGGAAAAAACGGCGCGCAACGCTGAAAAAGCGAAATTTCTTTTCTATTTCACGGCAAAAATCGGTTTGCAGGCTGAAACGTTTATTTCAGTGCCCGGCGTCGATACCTCAAACGGGTCGAATCGGTGCAGTCGGGCGGGAGTTTGGCCTCGGATGCCCTGAAAAGGGGAAATTTATACCCACACTGTAGCTGCCTATTCTCCTGAGTGCCTGCGCTCTGCCGAGCCCCAGCCTTCCGTCGCCTCCCCTCGCACAAATCCAAAGCCGCCACTTGCACCAACAGTATTATGGTATACCATCATACGCACAGACACTTTCCCCCGGAGCAGCTCATGAGTTTCGAAATTCGCAAGATCGTCAGCTATGTCGAAGAAACCTTCATCGAAGGTGGCAAGGCCACCGACAAGCCGGTGACCATGGTCGGGCTGGCCGTGGTCATGAAGAACCCTTGGCTGGGCCGTGGTTTTGTCGAAGACCTGAAACCCGAGATCCGCGCCAATTGCTCCGATCTCGGCGCGCTGATGGTCGAGCGCCTGGTGGGCATCATCGGCGGTGCGCAAAAGATCGAAGCCTATGGCAAGGCAGCGGTCGTCGGTGCCGACGGAGAGATCGAGCATGCCTCCGCCGTGATCCATACCCTGCGCTTCGGCAACCATTACCGCGAGGCGGTCAAGGCCAAGAGCTACCTGAGCTTCACCAACAAGCGCGGCGGCCCCGGCACCTCGATCCAGATCCCGATGATGCACAAGGACGACGAAGGCCTGCGCTCGCACTACATCACCCTGGAAATGCAGATCGAAGACGCTCCGCGCGCCGACGAAATCGTCGTGGTGCTGGGCTGCGCCGATGGCGGGCGCCTGCATCCACGCATCGGCAATCGCTACATCGACCTGGAAGAGCTGGCCGCCGAACAGGCCCAGTGAACCCACCGGGGCAACCACAATAAAAAAGGCATGCAGGAGCGCTCCATGATTCGGCTCACCGCTGAACTCACCCCGGCCGGCACCAGTTACCTGGCAACCGGCCAAGGCCAGCCCGTGGTCCTGATCCACGGCGTGGGCCTGAACAAAGAAATGTGGGGCGGCCAGGTCGTTGGCCTGGCCACGAAGTATCGCGTCATCGCCTACGACATGCTCGGCCATGGCGCCAGTCCGCGCCCTGCCACTGGCACTGGCCTGCTCGGGTACGCCGATCAGCTGCTGGAGTTGCTGGACCACTTGCAACTGCCCCAGGCCAGCGTGATCGGCTTTTCCATGGGCGGCCTGGTGGCACGCGCCTTCGCCTTGCATTACCCGCAACGCCTGCAAGGCCTGGTGGTGCTCAACAGCGTGTTCAACCGCAGCGCCGAACAACGTGCGGGGGTCATCGCCCGCACCGCCCAGGCCGCCGAGCATGGGCCGGACGCCAACGCCGAAGCCGCGCTGTCGCGCTGGTTCAGCCGCGAATACCAGGCGGCCAATCCGGCGCAGATCGCCGCGCTGCGCCAGACCCTGGCGCAGAACGATCCCCAGGGTTACCTGACCACCTATGAGCTGTTCGCCACCCAGGACATGTACCGCGCCGACGACCTGGGCAGCATCCAGGCGCCGACGTTGATTGCCACTGGCGAGCTGGACCCCGGCTCGACCCCGGAAATGGCCCGGCAACTGGCCGAGCGGATTCCCGGCGCCACGGTTGCCGTGCTCGCCGAGCAACGGCATATGATGCCGGTAGAGTCGCCGCGCCTGGTCAACCAGTTGTTGCTGGAATTCCTCGACACGGCCAACACCCGACAAAATCCAATAAAGGGGATCGTTGCATGACACTCGCACGCTTTTCGATGTGCATCGGCGGTGAATGGGTCGATGCGCTGTCCGGCAAGACTTTCGAGAGCCTGAACCCGGCGCTGGCCCAACCCTGGGCCGAGCTGCCCGACGCCGACGAAGCCGATGTCGATCGCGCCGTACAAGCCGCACAAACGGCTTTTGACAGCCCGGCCTGGCGCGGACTGACCGCCACTGCTCGGGGCAAACTGCTGCGCCGTCTCGGTGATCTGATCGCCGAAAACAAGGAGCAACTGGCCCAACTCGAAAGCCGCGACAACGGCAAGCTGATCCGTGAAACCCGCGGCCAGGTCGGCTACCTGCCGGAGTTTTTCCACTACACCGCAGGCCTCGCCGACAAGCTCGAAGGCGGCACCCTGCCCCTCGACAAGCCGGACCTGTTCGCCTACACCGTGCACGAAGCCATGGGGGTGGTCGCCGCGATCATCCCCTGGAACAGCCCGCTCTATCTCACCGCGATCAAGCTCGCCCCGGCGCTGGCGGCCGGCAATACCATCGTGATCAAGCCGTCCGAGCACGCCTCGGCGACGATCCTGGAGCTCGCTCGCCTGGCCCTGGAAGCCGGAATCCCGCCGGGCGTGGTCAACGTCATCACCGGCTACGGCCCGAGCACCGGCGCCGCCCTCACCCGCCACCCACTGGTACGCAAGATCGCCTTCACCGGCGGCGCGGCCACGGCCCGGCATGTGGTGCGCAGCAGCGCCGAGAACTTCGCCAAGCTGTCGTTGGAGCTGGGCGGCAAGTCGCCCAACATCATCTTTGCCGACGCCGACCTCGACAGCGCCATCAATGGTGCGATTGCCGGCATCTACGCCGCCTCCGGCCAGAGCTGCGTGTCCGGCTCGCGATTGCTGGTACAGGACGAAATCTACGACGAGTTTGTCTCACGACTGGTGGAGCGCGCCCAGCGCATTCGCATCGGCAATCCTCAGGAAGACGCCAGCGAAATGGGCCCCATGGCCACCGCGCAGCAACTGGCCGTAGTCGAGGGCCTGGTGGCCGACGCGATTGCCGAAGGCGCGCGCCTGCGCCTGGGCGGCAAGCGTCCGCCGAACCTGGGAGACGGCTGGTTCTACGAGCCGACCCTGTTCGAGTGCGATCACAATTCTATGAAAATCATGCAGGAAGAAGTCTTCGGCCCGGTGGCCTCGGTCATTCGTTTCAAGGACGAAGCCGAAGCCCTGGCGATCGCCAACGACTCGCAGTTCGGCCTCGCCGCCGGCATCTGGACGCGTGACCTGGGCCGCGCCCATCGCCTGGCCCGGGACGTGCGATCCGGGATTATCTGGGTCAACACCTACCGCGCGGTCTCGGCCATGGCGCCGATCGGCGGGTTCAAGAACAGTGGCTACGGACGCGAAAGCGGCATCGATTCAGTGCTGGCCTATACCGAGCTGAAAACGGTGTGGATCAACCTTTCCCAGGCGCCCATGCCTGACCCGTTCGTGATGCGCTAGGAGTCCTGAGAAATGATCGAACCCGGCATCTACAAAGAAGTCATGAGCTCGTTCCCGTCCGGCGTCACGGTGGTTACCACCCTGGACCCGGAGGGCAATATCGTCGGCATCACCGCCAGCGCTTTCAGCGCCTTGTCCATAGACCCGGCGCTGGTGCTGTTCTGCCCCAACTATGCCTCCGACACCTACCCGATCCTGCGCGACAGCAAGCAGTTCGCGATCCACTTGCTGTCCGCCGACCAGACCGCCGAAGCCTACGCCTTCGCCGGCAAAGGCAAGGACAAGGCCAAAGGCATCGACTGGCACCTGAGCGACCTGGGCAATCCATTGCTGGGTAAAGCCACGGCGATCATCGAGTGCGAACTGTGGCGCGAATACGATGGCGGCGATCACGCGATCATCGTCGGCGCGGTGAAGAACCTGATCCTGCCCGCGCAACCGGTCACGCCGATGATCTACCACAAAGGCAAGCTGGGCCCGCTGCCCGCGCTGGCTTGAGGGCTGCACATATCCCCACAGGTCCATCACTATTTTCGGAATCCGTATGAGCAACGAAAAATACCAGCAAGGCCTGAAGATCCGCACCCAGGTACTGGGCCAGGACTACGTCAACCGCGCCATCGAGAACGCCGACGATTTCACCCGGCCGCTGCAGGAAATGGTCACGGAATATTGCTGGGGCCATGTCTGGGGCCGCGAGGGTTTGTCGCTCAAGGAGCGCAGCATGATCAACCTGGCGATGATCTCGGCGCTCAATCGCCCGCACGAACTCAAGCTGCATGTGCGTGGCGCCTTGCGTAACGGACTGAGTCGTGAGCAAATACGCGAAATTCTGCTTCAGGTCGGCATTTATTGCGGCGTCCCCGCTGCCGTAGACAGTTTCCGGCTTGCCCGCGAAGCCTTCGCCGAAGCCGACGCCGAGGCCTCCAGTCAACCCTCGGCTGTTTGAACTGAACGAGCATGGATGTTTGCCCGTTTTGCATGGACAGCCACATCACAGAGCGGACCCCATGAAACGCCTGCCACTCGACGACAGCTTCAAGGTCAATCGCAACCCCGTTACCCTGCGCGAAATCGTGCTGGATAAACTGCGAAGCGCCATCATGAACTTCCAGCTGCTGCCGGGCGATCGCCTGGTCGAACGCGACCTGTGCGACCGCCTGGGCGTGAGCCGTACGTCGGTGCGTGAAGCCCTGCGTCACCTCGAATCCGAAGGCCTGGTGGAGTTCGCCGATGCCAAGGGTCCACGGGTGGCGATCATCACCCTAGCCGACGCCGGTGATATCTATGAGCTGCGGTGCGTGCTCGAAGGCTTGATCGTCCAGTTGTTCACCCTGCGGGCCAAGGCCAAGGACATCAAGGCCCTGGAAAAAGCCCTCGAGGAAAACCGCAAGGCCCTCAAGGACGGCGAGCTGCAGCAGGTGCTGGATTCGGTCCAGGGTTTCTACGACGTACTGCTTGAAGGTTCCGGCAATCACGTTGCCGCCACCCAGTTGCGCCAGTTGCAAGCGCGCATCAGCTACCTGCGGGCCACGTCAGTGTCCCAGGAAAACCGCCGTGGCAGCAGCAACCAGGAAATGGAACGCATGGTCGAGGCGATCAAAAGCGGCGATCCACTGGTGGCCCACCAGGCCTGCGTCGATCACGTACGCGCCGCCGCCAAGGTCGCGCTGGAATACCTCAAGCGCCAGCAGGAAGAGACTGGCAACATCCCGGAAATCACCGCGCCCATCGCGTTGAAAGAACCCCGCATAGGACGCTGATCATGTTCAGCCCGAGCTTTTGTCCAAAGTGTGGCGGCACTGACTTGAGCCAGCGCCTGCCAGCGGGCGATACCCATGAGCGGCTGATGTGCGGCGGCTGCGGCTACATCCATTACGTCAATCCGAAGATCATCGCCGGCTGCATCATCGAACAGGACGGCAAGTACCTGCTGTGCCAACGCGCTATCCCGCCGCGCCCAGGCACCTGGACACTGCCGGCCGGCTTCATGGAAGGCAACGAGACCACCGAGCAGGCGGCCCTGCGTGAAGTCTGGGAAGAGACCGGCGTGCGCGCCGAAATCATCTCGCCCTACTCGATTTTCAGCGTGCCGAAAATCAGCGAGGTGTACATCATCTTCCGCGCCATCGCGCTGGAGATCACCGGCGAGTTCGGCGCGGAAACCCTCGCCTGCCAATTCTTCGCTGCCGAAGACATTCCATGGGACAGCATCTATTATCCGGCCATCCGGCAGATCCTCGAACGTTACATCGAGGAACGCCAGGCCGGGGTCTACGGCATCTACATGGGCAACGACGACAGCGGCAAGATTCACTTCATCCGCTGACGCCTGCGATCAGGGCGCCACGCCCTCGACGATGATTACCTCGGCCCGCGCCACACCCTCACGATGCTCCTTCGCCTGCTGATACTCCTCGCAGTGATAGCAGGCCAGCGCCTGTTCGTAGGAATCGAATTCGATCACCACGCTGCGCTGCGGCGTGGCCCTGCCTTCCATCGCTTCGCTGCGTCCGCCCCGGGCGAGCATCCGTGCGCCATACAAGGCAAACGCCGCTGGCGCGCGCTGGGTGTATTGGCTGTATTGATCGGGGTCGCTGACATCCACATGAGCAATCCAGTACGCCTTCATAGTGACCTCTGTGTTTGTTTTGTATTATGGTATACCACAAGCCGTTTCCATCCTGCACCCTTCAAAACAAAGAGAGCCCGCCATGGCCTTTAACAGCATTGAGGAAATCATCGAAGACTACCGCCTGGGCAAGATGGTGTTGCTGGTGGATGACGAAGATCGGGAAAACGAAGGCGATTTGCTGCTCGCCGCCGATTGTTGCAATGCCCAGGCGATCAGCTTCATGGCCCGCGAAGCACGCGGGCTGATCTGCCTGACCCTGACCGATGAGCACTGCCAACGCCTGGGCCTCGAACAGATGGTGCCGAGCAACGGCAGCGTGTTCAGCACCGCGTTCACGGTGTCCATCGAGGCCGCCACGGGCGTGACCACCGGTATCTCCGCCGCTGACCGGGCGCGCACCGTCGCTGCCGCTGTTGCTCGTGACGCGGGGCCGGTCGACATTGTCCAGCCGGGGCATATCTTCCCCCTGCGGGCCAAGGAAGGCGGCGTATTGACCCGCGCCGGGCATACCGAAGCCGGTTGCGACCTGGCGCGCCTGGCAGGCTTCACGCCGGCATCGGTGATTGTCGAAGTCATGAACGATGACGGCACCATGGCCCGCCGCCCGGACCTGGAAATTTTCGCCCGCAAGCACGGGATCAGGATTGGCACCATCGCCGACCTGATCCACTACCGCCTGAGCACCGAGCACACGGTGGTGCGCATCGGTGAACGGGACTTGCCGACGGTGCATGGCACCTTCCGCCTGTTCACCTTCGAAGATCGCATCGAAGGCGGCGTGCACATGGCGATGGTCATGGGCGATATCCGTCGGGAAGAGCCGACGCTGGTGCGCGTGCATGTGATCGACCCACTGCGGGACCTGGTCGGTGCCGAGTACAACGGGCCTTCCAACTGGACCCTGTGGGCGGCGCTGCAACGGGTCGCCGAGGAAGGTCGTGGCGTGGTGGTGGTGCTGGCCAATCACGAGTCATCCCAAGCGCTGCTCGAACGTGTGCCGCAACTCACCCAGCCGCCCCGCCAGTTCAGCCGCTCCCAATCGCGCATCTATTCTGAAGTAGGCACTGGCGCGCAGATCCTCCAGGACCTGGGCGTTGGCAAGCTGCGGCACCTGGGGCCACCGCTCAAGTACGCGGGGCTGACCGGGTATGACCTGGAGGTGGTGGAGAGCATTCCTTTTACCGGGTAGGCAGGGACAGCACACATTTACCCACAACAGATCACCGAAATCCGCTCCAGGCAGATAGCCGGTACGGCAAAACCCTTGCAGAAAGTTTGGAATACCATAATATGATATTCCATCGACCGAACGCTTCTGCCTACCCTGGCGCGGTCACTTGCAAGACCCGCTTGACCCAAAGCTCCCGATAAGTGGGCGAATAGAAGCCCACTCAATAAACACAACAATGAGGGCGTGAACATGGTGTTGAAGAAAAGTGCAGCCGCAATTCTTTTTGCCGGCCTGCTGAGTGTCACCAGCCAGGCGACGATGGCCGCTGAAAGCGTCAACTTCGTCAGTTGGGGCGGCAGCACCCAGGACGCGCAGAAACAGGCCTGGGCCGATCCGTTCAGCAAGGCCAGCGGCATCACCGTGGTCCAGGACGGCCCGACCGACTATGGCAAGCTCAAGGCCATGGTCGAAAGCGGCAACGTGCAGTGGGACGTGGTCGATGTCGAGGCCGACTTCGCCCTGCGCGCCGCCGCCGAAGGCCTGCTCGAACCTCTCGATTTCTCGGTCATCCAACGCGACAAGATCGACCCGCGCTTCGTCTCCGACCACGGTGTCGGCTCCTTCTATTTCTCCTTCGTGCTCGGCTACAACGAAGGCAAGCTCGGTTCGGGCAAGCCAACGGATTGGTCCGCGCTGTTCGACACCAAGACCTACCCCGGCAAACGCGCCCTGTACAAATGGCCAAGCCCTGGCGTGCTGGAACTGGCCCTGCTGGCCGATGGCGTGACGCAGGACAAGCTCTATCCGCTGGACCTGGACCGCGCCTTCAAGAAACTCGACACCATCAAGAAAGACATCGTCTGGTGGGGCGGCGGCGCCCAGTCCCAGCAACTGCTCGCGTCCGGCGAAGCCAGCATCGGCCAATTCTGGAACGGCCGTATCTATGCCCTGCAACAAGACGGCGCTCCGGTCGGCGTGAGCTGGAAGCAGAACCTGGTCATGGCCGACATCCTGGTCATTCCAAAGGGCTCGAAAAACAAGGCCGCTGCCATGAAATTCCTGGCTAACGCCAGCAGCGCCAAGGGCCAGGCCGATTTCTCCAACCTGACCGCCTACGCCCCCGTCAACGTTGACAGCATCGCACGCCTGGATTCGGTGCTCGCCCCCAACCTGCCGACCGCCTACGCCAAGGATCAGATCACGCTGGATTTTGCGTACTGGGCCAAGAACGGTCAGGACATCGCGACACGGTGGAATGAATGGCTGGTCAAATGAAAATGGCGGCAGCGGCAACCCCTCGCACCGGGAGCGCCGTCGGCGCTGCCGGTTCGGCCGTGGCGCGCAAGCAGACGCCGTCGTTGATGCAACGCTGGCGCGGCGCCGGCAACCTGATTCCTGCGCTGCTGTTCCTCGGCCTGTTCTTCCTGGCGCCACTGATCGGCCTGCTGCTGCGCGGCGTGCTGGAACCCGTGCCGGGCCTGGGCAACTACGAGCAGCTGTTCGCGAACTCGGCTTACGCCCGGGTGCTGTTCAACACCTTTTCGGTGGCCGGGCTGGTGACGTTGTTCAGCCTGCTGCTGGGCTTCCCGCTGGCCTGGGCCATTACCCTGGTGCCCCGCGGCTGGGGCCGCTGGATGCTGAACATCGTCCTGCTGTCGATGTGGACCAGCCTGCTGGCCCGCACCTACTCCTGGCTGGTGCTGTTGCAGGCCTCGGGCGTGGTGAACAAAGCGTTGATGGCCCTGGGCATCATCGACCAGCCGCTGGAGATGGTGCACAACCTCACCGGCGTGGTGATCGGCATGAGCTACATCATGATCCCGTTCATCGTCCTGCCGTTGCAGGCGACCATGCAGGCCATCGACCCGATGATCCTGCAGGCCGGTTCGATTTGCGGCGCCAGCCCCTGGACCAATTTCTTCCGGGTGTTCCTGCCGCTGTGCCGGCCGGGGCTGTTCTCGGGTGGGCTGATGGTCTTCGTCATGTCCCTCGGTTACTACGTGACCCCGGCATTGCTGGGCGGCGCGCAGAACATGATGCTGCCGGAATTCATCATCCAGCAGGTGCAGTCATTCCTCAATTGGGGCCTGGCCAGTGCCGGTGCTGCCTTGTTGGTGGCGATCACGCTGGTGTTGTTCTACTTCTACCTGAGGCTCCAGCCGGAATCCCCGGTGGGCGCCAGCAACGCGAGGTAAGCCGCCATGCTCCTGACTCCCAATGCCATGAGCCGACGCATGCGGTTCGGCCTGTACTTCACCACCGGTGTGATCGCCTTGTTCCTGCTGCTGCCGATCGTATTCATCGTGCTGCTGTCGTTCGGCTCGTCGCAGTGGCTGGTGTTTCCGCCGCCAGGCTGGACCTTCAAATGGTACGGCCAGTTCTTCTCCAACCCGGACTGGATGAGCGCCGCGCTGACCAGCCTCAAGGTCGCGGTGCTGACCACCGTCTGCGCCGTGGCCCTGGGCCTGCCGACCGCGTTCGCGCTGGTGCGCGGGCGCTTCCCCGGCCGGGAAATGCTCTACGGCCTGTTCACCCTGCCGATGATCGTGCCGCTGGTGATCATCGCCGTGGCGGTCTACGCGCTGTTCCTGAAACTCGGCTACACCGGGACGATGTTTGCCTTCGTGGTCAGCCATGTGATCGTCGCGCTGCCGTTCACCATCATCTCGATCATCAACTCGCTCAAGCTGTTTGACCAATCCATCGAGGACGCGGCGGTGATCTGCGGCGCCTCGCGTCTGCAAGCGGTGTTCAAGGTGACGTTCCCGGCCATTCGCCCGGGCATGGTCGCCGGCGCGTTGTTCGCATTCCTGGTGTCGTGGGACGAGGTGGTGCTGAGCGTGATGATGGCCAGCCCGACCCTGCAGACCTTGCCGGTAAAAATGTGGACCACTTTGCGCCAGGACCTGACGCCTGTGATCGCCGTCGCTTCGACGCTGCTGATCGGCCTCTCGGTGCTGGTCATGGTGATCGCCGCCGCCCTGCGCCGGCGCAACGAAATCAGCGCCTGAGCGCCTAGGAGAATACGATGAGTGCCGTCAAAGACCCCGCACAGCGGAACGACAAGACCCTGGTCAGCCTGCGCAACCTGAACAAGCACTACGGCGACTTTGCCGCCGTGGACGATATATCCCTGGAGATCCAGGACGGTGAATTCCTGACCTTCCTCGGCTCCAGCGGCTCGGGCAAGAGCACCACCCTGTCGATGCTGGCCGGCTTCGAAACCCCCAGCAGCGGCGAGATCCTGGTGGACGGCAAATCCCTGGTCAACGTGCCGCCGCACAAGCGCGACATCGGCATGGTGTTCCAGCGCTATTCGTTGTTTCCGCATCTGTCGGTGCGCGACAACATCGCCTTCCCGCTGGCAATCCGCAAACTGGCCAGCGCCGAGCGCGAGCGCCGGGTCGATGCCATGCTCAAGCTGGTGCAACTGGAAGAGTTCGCCCATCGGCGCCCTTCGCAACTGTCCGGTGGCCAGCAGCAGCGCGTGGCGATTGCCCGGGCGCTGGTTTATGAACCGCGCATCCTGCTGATGGACGAACCCCTCGGCGCGTTGGACAAGAAGCTGCGCGAAGACTTGCAGGATGAACTGCGCCAGTTGCACCGCCGGCTGGGCATCACCATTGTCTACGTCACCCACGACCAGGAAGAAGCCATGCGCCTGTCCCAGCGCATCGCGATCTTCAGCCACGGCAAGATCGTCGGCCTGGGCAGCGGCTACGACCTCTACCAGAATCCACCGAATGCCTTTGTCGCCTCGTTCCTGGGCAACTCCAACTTCCTCAAGCTCAAGGCCCAGGGCAATGCCGCGGCGTCCTTCGAAGGCCAGTCGCTGTCGATCCGCCTGACCACCGGCCTGCAAACCGACCAGGACGTGCTGCTGATGGTCCGCCCGGAAAAGGCTCTGGCCCTGAGTGTCGAGCAGGCGACCCAAGACACCCTGCCGGCCGGCTGGAACGAAGTCTCGGCCAAGGTCGTGGAGGTGCTCTTTCTTGGCGAAAGCCAGACCTGCAGCGTAGTGACGTCCGGTGGCACGGCCATGACCGTCAAGGCGTTGTCCGCCGCCGGCATGCCGCTGAAGGCTGGCGACCCGGTGCGGGTGCGCTGGGCCGCCGCCGATGCCTGCGTCTACACCCAATGGGCCGAGAGTGACCTGAACAAGGCCGCCGGCGCCCACTGAGAACACTGCGTCATAACCGCCTGCGAGCGAGGACTGCGAAATGATCGATGCCAACCTCTACAAACAAGTCATGGGCTCGTTCCCGTCCGGCGTGACGGTGATCACCACGCTGGACGATGACGGGCAAATCGTCGGGCTGACCGCCAGCGCCTTCAGTTCATTGTCGATGGACCCGGCCCTGGTGCTGTTCTGCCCCAACTACAGCTCCGATTCCTATCCGGTGCTGATCAGGAACAAACGCTTCGCCATCCACGTGCTTTCCGGCGGCCAGCAGAACGAAGCCTACGCGTTCGCCCGCAAAGGCAAGGACAAGGCCCAGGGCATCGAATGGACCTTGAGCGAGTTGGGCAATCCGTTGTTGGGCAACGCCACCGCCATCATCGAATGCGAACTGTGGCGCGAATACGAGGGTGGCGATCACGCCATCATGGTCGGCGCCGTGAAGAACCTGATCGTGCCGCAACACACACCGGGGCCGCTGGTTTATTGCCACGGCAAGATGGGCACCCTGCCCGTCCTCGCCTGAACCGATCGTCAACAATAAAGAGAAAGCGCCATGAAATTTTCCCTGTTCGTACACATGGAGCGCTGGGACGAAAGCGTCAGCCATCGCCAGTTGTTCGAAGACCTCAGCGAGCTGACGCTGATGGCCGAAGCCGGCGGTTTCAGCACCGTGTGGATCGGCGAACACCACGCCATGGAATACACCATTTCGCCAAGCCCGATGCCGCTACTGGCGTACCTGGCCGGCAAGACCACGACCATTCACCTCGGCGCCGGCACCATCATCGCGCCGTTCTGGCACCCGCTACGGGTGGCTGGCGAATGCGCGTTGCTCGACGTTATCAGCAATGGCCGCATGGAAGTCGGGCTGGCCCGGGGCGCCTATCAGGTGGAATTCGATCGCATGGCCGGTGGCATGCCAGCCTCTTCCGGCGGCCAGGCATTGCGCGAAATGGTCCCGGTGGTGCGCGCCCTGTGGCAAGGCGACTACGCCCATGACGGCGAGATCTGGAAATTCCCCACTTCCACCTGCGTGCCCAAGCCCATCCGCAAGCCTCATCCGCCGATGTGGATCGCCGCCCGCGATCCTGACTCGCACAACTTCGCGGTCGCCAATGGCTGCAACGTGATGGTCACGCCTTTGATGAAAGGCGATGAAGAAGTCCTCGACCTGAAGAACAAATTCCAGGCCGCCCTGGACAACAATCCCGACGTGCCGCGTCCGCAATTGATGGTGCTGCGCCACACCCATGTGCACGCCGAGGACGATCCCGAGGGCTGGAAGATCGGTGCCCAGGCAATCTCGAAGTTCTATCGCACCTTCGACGCCTGGTTCGGCAACAAGCAGGTGCCGGTCAACGGCTTCCTGGCGCCGAGCCCGGAAGAAAAATTCGCCGAGCGCCCGGAGTTCCAGCTGGAGAACATCCGCAAGAACACCATGATCGGCACCCCGCAGGAAATCATCGAGCGGATAAAGTATTACCAGGAACTGGGCGTGGACGAGTTCAGCTTCTGGTGCGACAACAGCTTGCCGCATGCCGAGAAGAAAAAATCCCTGGAGTTGTTCATCCGGCAGGTGGTGCCGGCGTTTCGCTGATCCGTTACATCGCCTTCGCGAGCAGGCTCGCTCCCACAGGGTCTGGAACACCCGCAGCCTATGTGGGAGCGAGCCTGCTCGCGAAGGCGGATTGAAGCTGAAAAAAAATGCCCGGACATTTGATGCCCGGGCATTTTTATTCAAGCACTGCGATCAGAACGTCACGCTGGCGCTCAACTTGGCAGTACGCGGCTCGCCGACGTTGACCTGCAACTGGCTTCCGGTGGACGACGGGTAGTACTGCTTGTCGAACAGGTTGTCGACGTTCAATTGCAACGAGGTCTTTTGCCCGAACACCGGCGACTCCCAGCGCAGGAACGCGTCGGCGACGGTGTAGCTGCTGAGCCAGAAATCGTTGGCGTTGTTGGCGGCGCGTTCGCCGACATACCGCGCTCCGGCCCCGGCGTGCCAGGCGCCGAATTCGGCCGGCACGTTCAGATGGTGGCTCAGGTACAGGCTGGCGGTGTGCTTGGGAGCATCGGCCAGACGGTGACCTTCGTCCTCCGGATCGTCGAGGATTTCCGTATGGGTGTAGGCGTAAGTCCCGATCAGGTCCCAGCGGTCGGCGAGGCGGCCCGTGATGTCGAGTTCCAGACCCTGGGAACCTACCTTGCCGGCGGCTTCCGCCAGCGTCACGCCATTGACCGTGGAGGACGTCACGACGTTTTTCTTCACGATGTCGAACAGCGCAAGGTTGATATTCAAGCCCGGGAGCGGATCGTACTTTGCGCCGATTTCATAGCTGCGGCCCTCTTCCGGATCGAAGGTATTGCCGGCGTCGTCAACGTCGTCGTTCGGCTTGAAGGAGCGGCTGTAGTTGCCATACAGCGACAGGCTGTCGGTGGCTTTGTAAACCAGGCCGAGGAATGGCACGAAGGCGTCGCCGTTGTCATCGCGATTCACCACATAACGGCTGCCCAGCCCCTGATCGCTATATTGATCGTAGTGCTGGTAGCGCCCGCCAAAGACCAGGATCCAGCGGTCGTCCAGGTGCCAGTTGTCCTTCAGGTACACCGAGCTGGACGTCAGTTGGTTACTCAGGTTGCTCTGGGCGGGGTTGATGACGCTGGGCTGCGCCAAACCTCCGTACACCGGCGCCGTGATATCGAAGCCGCCCCGCACTGGCCCGCGGTAGGTCTTGCCACGGTACTGGTCAGACACCTGGTTATCGGCACCGATCAACAGGTCATGGCGCTGGCCGAACAGCTCCTGCTTGCCGATGAAATCCCAACTGGCGTAACGGGTTTCATCGTCGTAGTGGGCGCCGTTGGCGGCTCGCCGCAGAGTATTGCCGACCAGCGAGTTGGGCTGGGCAATCGCAAGACTGTAGCGGTCATTGTTCCAGCCGTAGGTCACCCGGGTTTTCCACGCTTCGCTCAGCTCGTACTCGAACCGCGCGGTGGCCGTCTCACGGATCCCGACGCTCTTGGCCCAAGGCTCGTCCAGGCGCTTGTCATAGTCGATGTCGGCCGGATGCCCATTCTTGAACACCGTGCCACGGTCAAACGGGTTGGAATATTCGTTGTACTCGTAGCTCAGGTTCAACGAAGCACGCTCACCGGTCCAGGCCAGCGATGGCGCCACCAGCGTGCTCTCATTGACGCCGTAGTTGCGCCAGTAATCCTCATGGCCGCGTTCGGCGATCAGGCGATAGGCCAACCCGGTGTCGCCCAACGGCCCGGTGGTGTCCAGGGCCATGGTGCCGCCGCCCTCGCTGTAGGCGGAGCCGCTCAGCGTGGTGCTCTGGGTGTATTCGGGCTTCTTGCTGATGACGTTGATCAGGCCACCCGGTTCCAGCGCGCCGTACAGCATTGAGGCCGGGCCCTTGAGCACTTCGACTCGCTCAGTGGTGGCGCTGAAGTTGTGGCCCAGGTTCGAACGCACACCATCGCGCAGGATCGAACCGTCATCGTTGGTGCCAAAACCGCGCTTGACCAGCGAGTCCCGCGAGTTGCCCAAGGTGTTGCCCTGGCTGACACCGCTGACGAACTTCATCGCGTCGTCCAGGGAGCGCACCTGGTAGTCCGCCAGGGTCTGCTGGGTCACCACGTTGATCGACTGCGCCTCTTCCTTGATCGGTACATCGCTCTTGCTCGCCGTGCTGGCTTGCGTCGCCGTGTAGCCTTCGTCCTGAATGATCCGACTGCCTTGCACATCCGTGGTGGGCAGTTCAAGGGTGTCCTGGGCCTTCAAGGGGCTTGCCATGAAACAGCAGGACAGCGCGGGTAAAACACATTTGACGAGGGCATTGCGGTAAGCGAGGGGGGTGGAACGATTCAAGACGCTGCACTCATGGGGGGGATGTGAATGAGAGCGAATATACTTTGAGAATCATTCCCAGTAAATCTTTTGTATCAAATTGATAGCGCCATACCCCTTGTGGGAGCGAGCTTGCTCGCGAAAGCGGTGGGTCTGCCAGCATTGATGTTGGCTGTACCTGCGCCTTCGCGAGCAAGCTCACTCCCACAAAGTGATATCAAATCGCCCTGCTACCCTAAAGCTTTGGCGCTCGCGGTCGAATGTATTCCATTCAGTGATTTTTTTGCCCAGGAGCAGCGGCATGCAGACGTTAAAGGCCTTGTACGAGTCTATCGAGATGCAATTCTTCGATACCCTCACCAAAAAGCTTTCAAGCCTTTTCCTGCTGGTCGTCGTCAGTGGCCTGCTGTACTGGGTCGCCGTCAGCGCCCGGGCCGATATTCTCGTGCAGTTGCGCACGGCCCAACTGGACGCCGCGCTGCTGGGCCAGATCGAGGATCGTCTCGACAGCCTCACCCATGCCCTGCTCTTCGGCGCGCTCCTGACGTTCGGCATGATCAGCTTCATGGTCTGGTATTTCCGCCACCTCATCGTGCGCCCCGTCACTGTAATGACCAAGGCGCTGGAAGAGATCGCCAACGGCGAAGGCGACTTGTCCAAGGACTTGCCGCTGGTCACCCATGACGAGATCCGCACGCTGGCCGCCACCTGCAACCGCTTCCTGGCCAAGCAGCGCGAGATCATCAGCAACGTCCAGGCCTTGACGGTGCACATTGCCGTGGAGTCGGCCCGTTCATTGAAGAACATCAGCGACTCCAGCGACAGCGCGACCCACCAGGCGCGCTTCGCCAAGGAAGTGATGGACCAGAGCAATACCGCCGTGGGCCGTATCGAAGAAGTGTCCCGCCAGACCCAGGGCATCTCCAGCACCACCGCGCAAAACCTGAACATGGCCCGCGATTCCTACGCCGAGTTGCTGGAAGTGACCGGCAACATCAGCGAGATCTCCAGCAGCCTGGGTGAATTCGCCACGCTGGTGGACGCGCTGAACCAGCGTTCGTCGAGCATCAAATCCATCGTCGGGCTGATCCAGCAGATTTCCGCCCAGACCAACCTGCTGGCGCTCAACGCCGCCATCGAAGCGGCGCGCGCCGGGGAAAGTGGTCGTGGCTTCGCCGTGGTCGCCGATGAAGTGCGCACCCTGGCGCAGAACGTCAGCCGGGCTACCGACGATATTTCGCGCAACATCGACGCGATGCTCCAGGAGGTCAGTTCCACCCACGAGCAGACCACCCAGATCAGCCACAGCGCCCGGGAAACCCAGAAGGTGGTGGAACGCGCCTCCGGCCATTTCGAGAGCATGATCGTCGACTTCGAGTCCACCAACGGCAAACTGGCGGATATCGCCGACCACATCCAGCAGTTCGCCGACTCCAACACCGGTATCAACGAACGCGTCACCCAGATCCATGCCGACAGCCAGTCGATCGACCAGCGCATGCAGCAGTCGGCGACCGCCACCCGCGATCTGTCCGGTGTTGCCGAGAAGGTCCAGACGCTGCTGGGCCGCTTCGTGCTCGGCCACGGCAAGCTTGACGCCGCCATCACCCGCGCCAGCGAATGCCGCGACACGCTTCAGGTTCAGCTGCAGGCGCTGCAGGAAGAAGGCGTCAACCTGTTCGACCAGAATTACCAGCTGATACCGGGTACCGATCCCAAGCAATACATGACCAGCTACACCGAACGCTTCGCCCGGGTCTGCCAGGAAGAATGCGACAAGCTGACCCGCAGCACGCCGGGCGGCAAGGTCTCGTTCATCGTCGATACGAAGGGCTATTGCCCGGTCAACAACAGCTGGGTGTCCAAGCAACCAACCGGCGACCGCGCGGTCGACCTGCCGGTGTGCCGCAACAAGCGGATCTTCAACGACCCGATCGGCCTGCGCGCGGCGGGCAACGTCCAGCGCTTCCTGCTCCAGACCTACCTGCGCGACACCGGGGAAATCATGACCGAGATCGACGTACCGTTCTTCTTTGGCGGCCGTCACTGGGGCAACCTGCGGGTGGGCTTTGATGCGGCGGTGTTGTTGGCTGACTGATCAAAGGATCAAGCCAGACGATTGTGGCGAGGGAGCTTGCTCCCGCTCGGCTGCGCAGCAGTCGCAAGACGGGTGATGCGGTCAGCCTGGAGAACCGCCGGGGCCTGCTACGCACGCCAGCGGGAGCAAGCTCCCTCGCCACATTGGCCTTTCTGCGCACATACAATCCTGAGTCTGCCCCACAAGGGCATCTGCGGCACCTGCAAATCCTGAGTCCAACCCAAAACAACTGTGGGAGCGAGCCTGCTCGCGAAGGCGCCGGGTCAGTCGACATCTTCATCGACTGACACTGCGCTATCGCGAGCAGGCTCGCTCCCACTGGGATTACTTCAGTTCAACAGCATTTGGGGCCACCCTTGCCACCGTAGCGGGCTTCCTGGCGTTCTCGGAAGAACGCCTCGTAGTCCATCAACGGCTTGTCGGGGTGCTTGGTTTGCATGTGCTCGACGTAGTTGTCGTAGTCGGGCATGCCGACCATCAGGCGGGCGGCCTGACCGAGGTATTTACCGAGGCGACTCAAGTCATTGAACATCGTTGCAATCCCCTGTCAAGCGTCCGGCAGCGCCTGGAATGGCGCTTCCTTGTCCGTGCGTTCCTTGGTGCCCCAAGCGGCGATGCCGACCTTGAGCGCGTAGAACAGGATGCTGAAGACCACGAACAGGAACAACACCGTCAGCGTTGCGTTGGTGTAGGCGTTGAACACCACGTGCTGCATCTGCTCGATGCTCTTGGCCGGGGCCAGGATCTGGCCGGCGGCCAGGGCATCGTTGTATTTGCGCGCCAGGGCCAGAAAGCCGATCGCCGGGTTGGCGTCGAACAGCTTGATCAGGCCTGCGGTGGTGGTGCAGATCAGCAGCCAGCTGGCCGGCAGCAGCGTGACCCAGACGTAGCGCTGGCGCTTCATCTTGATCAGCACCACGGTGCGAGCATCAGCGCGATACCGGCCAGCATCTGGTTGGAGATGCCGAACAGCGGCCACAAGGTGTTGATGCCGCCCAGCGGATCGATCACGCCCTGGTACAGCAAGTAACCCCACAGCGCGACGCAGCCGGCGGTGGCGATCAGTTGGCGGTCCACGATTCGGTGCGCTTGAGGGCCGGCACGAACGAGCCGAGCAGGTCCTGCAGCATGAACCGTCCGGCACGGGTGCCGGCGTCTACCGCGGTGAGGATGAACAGCGCTTCGAACAGGATCGCGAAGTGGTACCAGAACGCCATGGTGTTCTCACCCGGCAGCACCGAGTGGAGGATCTGCGCGATACCCACCGCCAGGGTCGGCGCACCGCCGGCACGGGCCAGGATGGTGGTCTCGCCGATGTCCTTGGCCACCGCTTGCAGCGCGTCGGGGGTGATTGCAAAACCCCAGCTGCTGACAGTCTGGGCCACGGCCACCACGTCCGAACCGACGATCGCCGCCGGGCTGTTCATGGCGAAGTACACGCCCGGTTCGATCACCGAGGCCGCGACCATCGCCATGATCGCCACGAACGATTCCATCAGCATGCCGCCGTAACCGATGTAGCGCGCGTTGGTTTCGTTATCCAGCAGCTTGGGCGTGGTGCCCGAGGAGATCAGCGCGTGGAAACCCGAGACCGCGCCGCAGGCGATGGTGATGAACAGGAACGGGAACAGCCCGCCCTTCCACACCGGCCCGGTGCCGTCGGTGAACTGGGTCAGCGCCGGCATTTTCAGCTCGGGCATGGTCACCAGGATGCCGATCGCCAGGGCGATGATGGTGCCGATCTTGAGGAAGGTCGACAAATAGTCCCGTGGCGCCAGGATCAGCCACACCGGCAGCACCGCGGCGACAAAACCGTAGCCGATCAGCATCCAGGTGATCTGGATCCCGGTGAAGGTGAAGGCCTTGGCCCAGACCGGGTCGGCGGCGATCTGCCCGCCCAGCCAGATCGAACCGAGCAGCAACAGCACGCCGATGAGCGAGATTTCACCGATGCGGCCCGGGCGGATGTAGCGCATGTAGATGCCCATGAACATCGCGATCGGGATGGTCGCCATCACCGTGAAGATGCCCCACGGGCTCTCGGCCAGGGCCTTGACCACGATCAGCGCCAGCACCGCGAGGATGATGATCATGATCAGGAAGCAGCCGAACAGCGCGATGGTGCCGGGGATGCGGCCCATTTCCTCGCGCACCATGTCGCCCAGCGAGCGACCGTTGCGGCGGGTCGACAGGAACAGGACCATGAAGTCCTGCACCGCACCGGCCAGCACCACGCCGGCGATCAGCCAGAGCGTGCCGGGCAGGTAGCCCATCTGCGCCGCCAGCACCGGCCCGACCAGCGGCCCCGCGCCGGCAATGGCCGCGAAGTGGTGGCCGAAGAGGATGTGCTTGTTGGTCGGGACGTAGTCCAGGCCATCGTTGTTGAGCACGGCGGGCGTGGCCCGGCGCGCATCGAGTTGCATCACGTTGTTGGCGATGAAGAGGCTGTAGTAGCGGTAGGCGACCAGGTAGATGGCCACGGCCGCGACGACGATCCAGAGGGCGTTGATCGGCTCTCCGCGGCGCAGGGCCACGACGCTCAGCGCACACGCTCCCAGAACAGCCACGGCAAACCAGGCGAGGTGTTTAACCAGACGGGTTGTCATTGCATGTCTCCTGCCGATATCCAAAGGATTGCGGCGATTGTTTTTATAGTGTGGCCCCGGCAATTCGGAGCTGGCCCAATATCCCTGCTGGCCGTCAATAAATAAATCCGTAGTACTACGTAGATGCCAATTCATCCTGTGTCCCCCTGTGGGAGCGAGCCTGCTCGCGAAGGCGTCGGATCAGTCAGCATTGTCGTTACCTGACACGCCGCCTTCGCGAGCAGGCTCGCTCCCACACAGGCTCGCTCCCACAGGTTTTATGTTTCGCCCATGGGTTTGGCATATGATGCCGCCATTCGCCTCCCCGCCGGATCCGGACAGGAGTACAGATGCTGCTCAAACACAAGATCGTCGCTCTCGGGATCCTGCCGCTGGTCCTGGCGATTGCCGTTATTGGTGCCTTGGTCATCTCGCTCAATCGCCAGTTGGGTGACCAACAGGCGCAACTGATCGAAGACAGTATCCTGGCCAGTAAACGCGCCGAACTGAAGAACTACGTCGAGATGGCGCAGAGCCTGATCGCCCCGTTGTACAACGACGGCCAGGGAGATGCGCGGGCGCAGCAGCAGGTGCTGGAAGAACTGCGCAAGCTCAGCTTTGGCATCAACGGTTATTTTTTCGTCTACGACCGCCAGGGTCGCAGCCTCATGCATGCCCGCCAGTCGGAGCTGGTGGGGCAATATCTCTGGGACATGAAGGATCCTCAAGGCCTGCCGGTCATCCAGGCCTTGCTCAAAAGCGCCGAATCAGGCGAAGGCTTTCAGCGCTACGCCTGGAACAAGCCCTCCTCCGGCCAGGTAACCGACAAGCTCGCCTACGTCGTGATGCTCGATCGTTGGGGCTGGATGCTCGGCACCGGGATCTACCTGGAAGACGTCGAACGCGCCACCCAGCAGGCTCGCGCCGAAGTGGCTCAGGGCATCCATACCACCATGCAGGCCATCGCCGCCATTGCGTTGGTGGCGGTGCTGCTGGTGTTTGCCGGCGGCATCACCCTCAATGTCAGCGAGCATCGCCTGGCCGATAAGAAACTGCAGCGCTTGAACCAGCGTATCGTCAGCTTGCAGGAGGAAGAGCGCTCACGGGTGTCGCGCGAGCTCCACGACGGGATCAGCCAGCTGTTGGTTTCGATCAAGTTCCAGTTCGAACTGGCCAGTCATGTGCTCGAGAACGGCCAGGAAAATGGCCTCGGCATCCTGAAGAATGCGACCGATCGACTGGGCGAAGCGATCGGTGAAATCCGCAGTATTTCCCATGATTTGCGCTCCTCGTTGCTTGATACCCTGGGCCTGCCCGCCGCCATCGGCCAGCTCGCGGCGGAATTCGAACAGCGCAGTGGCCTGGAAGTGTCCTACCGAAGCAACGAATTCGACTGTCGCCTGGAAAACGGCGCCCCGGTCTCGCTGTTCCGGATTGCCCAGGAGGCGCTGACCAACATCGAGCGACACGCCGGGGCGAAACGAGTCGCCATCACCCTGTTCGGTTCGGGCCAATCCCTGCGTCTGACCGTGGTGGATGACGGGATGGGCTTCAACGTCCCGCAGGTCGAGCGTGGTCACACCGGCATCGGCTTGCGTAACATCCGCGAACGGGTCGAGCATTTTGGCGGGCGGCTGGAAATGACCTCGGTTCCGGGACGAAGCGAACTGGATATCCTGTTGCCCATGACCCTGTCGGCCACGGAAAGTTGATGCGCGTTCATTTCCACAAGAGCACCTGCCCATGACCCTGCCCCCCGCCATACGCGTCGCCCTGGTCGACGATCACTCGCTGGTTCGTGATGGTATTCGCGCGCTGCTGTCCGTCATGCCCCGCCTGGACGTGGTCGGCGAAGCGGAGAACGGCGCGCAGGCGATCGACATGGTCGGGCGCTGCCAGCCGGACCTGCTGCTGATGGACATCGGCCTGAAGGACATGAACGGCCTCGAGCTGACCCGGCTGCTGGGCAAGCAATACCCCGGCTTGAAGATCCTCATCCTGAGCATGTACGACAATCATGAGTACATCAGTGAATCCGTGCGCGCCGGTGCCAGCGGCTACGTGCTGAAGAATTCACCTTCCAAGGAGATCATTGCCGCCATCGAAGCCATCATCGGCGGCGGCACCTTCTACAGCGCCGAGATCGCCCAGCGCCTCGCCACCGACCCGAACACCGACAGCGAACTGACGCCGCGCGAGAGCCAGGTCCTGGCGAAAATGGTCGAGGGGCTGAACAACAAGGAAATGGCCCGCGAACTGGACATCAGCGTACGCACCGTGGAAACCCACCGCCTGAGCATCCGCCGCAAACTCAATATCGACAAACCTGCGGCGCTGGTGAAATACGCGATCGATCACGGACTTGTTTCCCGCTAGCGAAGGAGCTTGCCTGGCTGCCTTCCGAGCAACACCAAAGCCACTACAAACGACAGCGCCACGGCGATGGCGCCGCCCAGGTAAACCGCACCAATGCCCCAGCCACTCGCCAACAGACCGGCCAGCGGGCTGGTGATGCCCAGGGCAATATCGAGAAAGGCGACATAGGCGCCCATGGCGAGACCGCGAGCCTGTGGTGGTGCACGCCGCACCGCCTCCACGCCAAAACCGGGAAACGCCAGGGAATAACCGAAACCGGTGAGTGCCGCCCCCAGGTAGGCGCTGGTCGCGCTGTTGGCGCTCCAGATCAGCAGCAGCCCAACGCTTTCGATCAACACACAGACCAGTGCCACACGGGCGCCGCCGATCTTGTCGGGAAGGTGTCCGAACAGCAGGCGCGCACCGATGAACGCCACGCCGAACGCGGTGAACGCCAACGAAGCGTTGCCCCACTCCCGGGCCGCGAACAACAGGGCGATAAACGCCGTGAGAACACCAAAACCGACGCTGCAGAACGCCAACCCCAGGCCGGGAACCCAGACGGCGCCGAGCATCTTGTAGAACGGTGTACGCCGGGTCGCCGTAGGGGCGACGGCGCGCACACCGGCGACAATCGCCAAGGCCAGCAGCGGCACGAACATCGAGGCCATGACGATGCCCACGAAGCCCCAACCGGCATTCAACGCAACACCGAGCGGCGCCCCCAGTGCGTAGGCGCCGTACATGGCGATGCCGTTCCAGGCCATGACCTTGCCGGCATGCTGCGGCCCCACCAGGCCAATGCCCCAGCCCATCGCTCCGGTGACGATGAGGCTTTCGCCGATCGCCAGCAGCACGCGACCGCCCGACAAAAGCCAGACCGACGTAACCGGCGCGGCAACGAACGCCAGGGAAAGCAGATAGACCAGCCCGGAAACGGCGGCCGTCACCAGCCCGGCCATGACCGCGCGCTTGCCGCCACGCAGGTCGGCAAAATTGCCGGCCCAGGCCCGTGACAGCAGCGCCGCGGCGAACTGTGCCCCGATCACCAGGCCGATCACCAGCGTACCCATGCCCAGCGTGTCATGCAGGTGCAGCGGCAAGACCGGCAATTGCATGCCGATGGTGAGGAAACCGACAAACACGGTCAGTGTGAGCGGCAACAGCTTGAGCGCCGGATTGGCCTCGACGGTCGCCCCGAGCGCCGAGGCGGCGCCGTGATGAAGATTTTCTTGAGTCATGACCCTACCCATGGAAAGAAAGCGAAGTGAAGTTGAACGGCGTCTGTGCAGCCGACTAGAATGCGATCAATTAGTCGCATTCAAGATACGAATAATCCGTCGCATTGCCTATTCGCATTCCTTTCGAGGTGCATGACCTTCATGTCCGAACGCCCAAGCCCGCAGATTTCCTCGCGCAAGCAGCCGAAACAGGCCCGCTCCACCGAACTCGTGGCGGCCGTCCTGGAGGCGGCTGTTCAGGTTCTGGCGAGCCACGGCGCACCGCGTTTCACCGTGGCTCGTGTGGCGGAGCGCGCGGGCGTCAGCGTCGGGTCGGTGTATCAATACTTCCCGAACAAGGCGGCGATCCTGTTCCGCTTGCAGAGTGACGAGTGGCAACAAACCACCGCCATGCTGCGGGACATCCTCGAGGACCAGGGCAAGCCGCCTCTGCAGCGATTGAGGGATCTGGTGCAGGCGTTTATCCAGTCCGAATGCGACGAGGCGCAGATACGCATCGCCCTCAATGACGCCGCCCCGCTCTACCGCGATGCCCCCGAACATCAAACGGCGCGAATCTCGGTGCAGCAATCGGTGAACGCTTTCATGCAACAAGTGCTGCCGGAAGCCAGCGTGCAGACCCGCGCCCTGGCCGGTGACCTGATCATCACCACGCTCGGTTCCGTGGGTAAGCGATTTTCGGCAACGCCACGCTCCAGCGAGGAAATCCGGGCCTATGCCGATGCCATGGCCGACATGTTCTGTGCCTATCTGGAGAGTCTGCGGCAGAAAGCCGTCGAGATAGCGCCAGGCTGACCGCTCGTCCCGACGATCCGGTGACAGCCCGCCGACACTTTTACTACACTCGCCCGTCTTGTCCCTCCCTTTGCGAGACGTCCGATCCATGAAAACCATAACAAGCACGATGACGTTCTGTAGCCTGCTGGCGTTCTGCGGCAGTGCCCTGGCCGAGCCAACCCCTTCGCATCTGGACAAGGTCCTGCAACAAGGTGAACTGCGGGTGTGCACGACGGGCGACTACAAGCCCTATACCTACAAGGCCGCATCGGGTGAATACGAGGGCATCGACATCGACATGGCCCGTTCCCTCGCCACCAGCCTCGGCGTCAAGGTGCAATGGGTCCAGACCACCTGGAAAACCCTGATGCCAGACATGTTGGCCGGCAGATGTGACATCGGCATGGGCGGGATTTCGGTGACCCTGGAACGGCAGAAAAAAGCCTATTTCAGCAGCACCCTGGACGTTGACGGCAAGATCCCCCTGGTGCGTTGCGAAGACCAGTCGCGCTACCAGACCATCGAGCAGATGAACCAGCCTTCGGTGCGTCTTGTCGAGCCGGCCGGCGGCACCAACGAAGCCTTCGTGCGGGCATTCCTGCCCAAGGGCCAGCTGGCTTTCCATGACAACGTGACCATATTCCAGGAGCTCCTGGAAAAACGCGCCGACGTGATGATCACCGACGCCTCCGAAGCGCTCTACCAGCAGAAACTCAAGCCTGGCCTGTGCGCCGTCAACCCGACCCAGTACCTGCAATATGGCGAGAAGGCCTACCTGCTGCCGCGCGATGACCACACCTGGAAAATGTACGTCGACCAGTGGCTGCACCTGAGCAAGGCCAATGGCAGCTACCAGAAAGTGATCGGACAATGGCTGGCGGTCCCCGGCGCCCAGTGATGTATCTGCAAATATAAAACCTGTGGGAGCGAGCCTGCTCGCGAAGGCGTCCGCTCAGTCGACATCATCATCGACTGACACACCGCTTTCGCGAGCAGGCTCGCTCCCACAAGAGCATCTGTGGCGCCTGCAGATCCTGAGTCCAACCCAAAACAACTGTGGGAGCGAGCTTGCTCGCGATGGCGCCAGATCAGTCGACATCTTCATCGACTGACACACCGCTTTCGCGAGCAGGCTCGCTCCCACAAGGGCATCTGTGGCACATGCAGATCCTGAGTCCAACCCAAAACAACTGTGGGAGCGAGCTTGCTCGCGATGGCGCCAGATCAGTCGACATTTTCATTGACTGACACACCGCTATCGCGAGCAAGCTCGCTCCCACAAGAGCATCTGTGGCGCATGCAAATCCAAAGTCCAACCCAAAACAACTGTGGGAGCGAGCTTGCTCGCGATGGCGCCAGATCAGTCGACATCTTCATCGACTGACACACCGCTTTCGCGAGCAGGCTCGCTCCCACAGGAACAGCACGGTCAGGCGTGTTCCCCTGACCTCACTGCCCCGCACGCACCTTGGCGATTTCGGCGTACATCATCTTCACCAGTTCACCGTCCAGGGATTTGGCGAATTTATCGATCACCGGTTGCACGCGTTCGCGGAAACGATCTTTCTCGGCCGGGGTGATTTCGTTGACGGCCATGGCGCCCGCCAGCGTCGCCTTGGCCTTGTCCATGCTCGCCGCGGTGACTTCACGCTGGAACTTCTGCGCCTCGCTCGCGGCCTCGCGAATCAGCGTCTTTTCATCGTCGTTGAGGCGGTTCCAGGTTTTCTGGCTGATGATCAACGACTGCGGATTGAAGATGTGGCCCGTCACCGAAAGGTACTTCTGCACCTCGTAGAATTTGTTGCCTTCAATCACCGTGAACGGGTTTTCCTGACCATCAATAGTGTGTTGCTCCAGGCCGGTATAGACCTCCGGGAAAGCCATCGGCACCGGGTTGGCACCCAGGGCACTGAAGGTTTCCAGATAGATCGGCGACTGGATGACGCGAACCTTCAAGCCCTGCATGTCCTCAAGTTTCGCCACCGGATGTTTGCTGTTGGTCAGGTGACGGAACCCCAGGTCCCAGTAACCCAGGCCGACCAGGCCCTTGCTGTCCAGCTGCGCCGCGAGTTTCTGGCCGACCGGCCCGTCGATGACCGCATGGGCTTCCTCGGCGTTGTTGAACAGGAACGGGAAATCGAGCATGGCGAAATCCGCGGCCTGGGCAGCGAGGATGCCGAGTTCAGCACCGTGATGTCCAGCGTGCCGCCTTGCAGGGCCGAGACGGTCTGCACGTCGCCGCCCAGGGTTCCGCCAGGGAACAGACGAACCTTGAGCTTGCCGCCACTCTTTTCACTGAGCAGGTCGGCAAACTTCTGCGCGCCTTGCCCTTGCGGATGTTCCTTGACGTTCTGGAAGGCAAAACGCAGGGTGCGCTCGCGGATCTCCGCGGCGTGGCCGGCCACGCTGCCGAGCAGCAAGCCCGTTGCGCAGGCCCCGGCCAGCAGGGTTTTCATCAGTTTTGGCATGTCAGTCTCCGATCTTTATTGTTGTTGGTTTCGAGCTGCTACGGATTGCACCGGCATCAACCGGTGAAGAACTTCAACGGGCCCAGGACGAGCTGAGGGAACAGCACCAGCAGGAACAGCACCGCAAATTGCGCAAGCATGAACGGCCACACGCCACGCACGATTTCCTCGAACTCCAGCTTCGCCACGCCGCAGACCACGTTGAGCACCGTGCCCACCGGCGGCGTGATCAGGCCAATCGCGGTGTTGATCAGAAACAGCACGCCGAAGTACACCGGGTCGATGCCCGCCTGGATCACCGCGGGCATCAGCACCGGCGTGAGGATGAGGATGGTCGGGGTCATGTCCATCACCGTGCCGACCAGGATGATCAGCGCCATCATCACCAGCAGCAGGAGGGTCTGGTTGTCCATGAACGGCGCCAGCAGGTCGGCCAACTGGCCCGGCAGGTCGGCGATGGTCACCAGCCACGACGAGACCATCGCGGCCGCCACCAGCAACATCACCACCGAGGTGGTCCTGGCCGACGACAGGATCACTTCGTACAGCTGGCTGACCTTCATTTCCCGGTAGATCACCAACGATACGAACAGCGAATAGACCGCCGCGACCACCGCCGCTTCCGTGGGGGTGAAGATGCCGAACTTGAGGCCGAGGATGATGATCAGCGGCAGGCCCATCGCCCAACTGCCGTCCAGCAATGTGCGCAATACCTCGGCACGGGAGCGCTTGGGCGCCGTCTCGACATTCTCGCGGCGGGAGATGAACCACCAGGCGATGGCGAGCCCGACACCGAGCATGAGCCCGGGCACAATTCCGGCCAGGAACAGTTTCGAGATCGATACCCCGGAGGCCACGCCAAAAACGATGAAACCGATGCTCGGCGGAATGACCGGCGCGATGGTGCTGCCGGCGGCGATCAGCCCGGCCGAACGCCCTCGGTTGTGCCCGGCCAGCACCATCATCGGTACCAGCAGCGCCGCCAGGGCCGCCGCATCAGCTACCGCCGAACCGGAAAGCGACGCCAACAGGCAGGAGGCGATGATCGCGACATAACCCAGGCCTCCGCGCTTGTGCCCCACCAGCGCCATGGCAATGTTGACGATGCGCTTGGACAGGCCGCCGACATTCATGACTTCGCCGGCCAGCATGAAGAACGGCACGGCCATCAACGGAAAGCTATCAGCGCCGTTGAGCAGGTTCTGCGCGATGATCTGGGCATCGAACAGGTCCAGGTAGAACATCAGCGCGACGCTGACCACCAGCAAGGCAAAGGCAATCGGCATACCCAGCGCCATGCTGCCCATCAACGACCCGAGGAAAATGGCCAAGGTCATGGGCGGCTACCTTTGAGGGTGTCGTGGTTGATTGCCGAAGCATCGCTGGCCGCGACCATCACCAACTCGTCATCCGCGAGTTTGCCGAACAGCGCCAGGTACAGTTCATACAGCAGAATGACGGTGGCGCTGACGCCGAACACCAGGCCGGCGGCGTAGAACAACGCCATCGACAGACCCGAAGCCGGCGCGACCACGTCCAGGTTGATCACCGCCTGTTGCCAGCTGCCGCTGACGATCAAGCCGCAGATATACAGCATCAGCAAATGGCTAATGACCAGGCAGGCACGCTTGCCGGCGGGCGGCAAGCGCTTGACCAGGCTGTTCATGCCCAGATGGGCGCGGTCCTTGAGCGCCACCAGGGCGCCGAGGAAAATCATCCAGACGAAGAACCAGCGCGACAGTTCTTCCGAAACGCTGATGCCGGAGTTGAACGCATAGCGCAGCACGACGTTGCCGAACACCAGCACGATCATCGCGACCATGCACAGGACAATCAGCAGCTTCAGCAGCTTGAAATACAAATCGACGACTTTTGTCATCTTGAAGACCTCACAGGTTGACCGAGCGCCGACATGCATCCGGCGCGATAAAGCGCAAACGCGTGCGCTATCGGATCGAAGCTGAAACGTCCCGGCAGATACCGGAGCTGGAGGCGTGAGACGGGGCGAAAGCCATTGGACGGGAGCGCATGAGGACCTCTGGTTTTTATTATGGCCTTGCCTGGGCACGGCGAGGCTGAGTGCCAGCTAAAATGTACTACCCAGTTAATCCGGTCAATAACCTTGCGGGGCTTGAGCACGGATCAAGACGGAACTAGCGTGCGATTATCGGTCACTGACCATCGGTCTATGGTCTGTTGACCGCTGCTTGCGGGGGATTTGTATCGCTGTGTATATGGGCAGCCAATTGATACGAATTCGCCGATTTCACGTCTTCCCGGCACACATCGCCGATACACCTGCGCGTTTAACTGCACACACCGGACGGCAGCACATAGGCGCTGCCACGGCCCACTCAATAACGCGCAAGGAGAATCACCATGTTCAATTTCTCGAAACTTTCATCCCTGGCAATCGCGCTGACGCTGGTTGGCGGTGTCGGCCTGTCGACGGCGGCCTCGGCCAAGAGCTCCCCTTCCCGTGGCCAGGCTGCGCAGCAGCTGGCTGAGGGTGGCTCTGATCGTCTGATGCAGAATCGCGTGGCTGAAGGCGGGGCTGATCGGTTGCAGGAGCTGCGTGAACGCAGCACTGCATGAAAGCGCTGTTGTGGCGAGGGAGCTTGCTCCCGCTCGGCTGCGCAGCAGTCGCCAACCTGCCAGCCGGTTATTGCTGGAGAACCGGGTTGAATGGTTTTGGGGCTGCTGCGCAGCCCAGCGGGAGCAAGCTCCCTCGCCACAAAAGCTCCAAACTCCAAACTCCAAACTCCAAACTCCAAACTCCAAGCTCCAAGCTCCAAGCCCCAGAGTTCAGGGTTCAGGGTTCAGGGCTTGATGTTTTTCAACTCATTGAGCAAACCCAGCAACTGCTGCATTTTTTCTTCGCCGAACTGTTCCTCGATCCGCCGGTAGTTGCTTTCCATGCCTTCGCTCATGGACACGAAACACTGCTGGCCGCGCTCGGTCAGGCCAACGAAAACCCGACGCTGGTCCTGGCTGGACTTCTGCCGCCGCACCAGCCCGTCGCGCTCCAGGCGAGTGAGCACGCCGGTCATGCTGGGCTTGAGGATGCAGGCCTGATGGGCGAGTTGGTGGCTCTCCAATTCACCCTGCTGGTGCAGAATGCGGATCACCCGCCACTGCTGCTCCGTAAGATCATGCTGGTTCAGCGCCGGACGAAAAAAAGCCATCGCCGCTTCGCGGGCTTGCAGCAGGGTCAGCGTCAGTGAGGGTCTCGGGTTGGCCATGTGCTAACTGTATGGATGGGCGAGTCGGCAGCTTAGTGTCGCCGGCAGGCAGCTGCAAGCGCTTCGCTTTTGTGGCGAGGGAGCTTGCTCCCGCTGGGCCGCGAAGCGACCCCAAAACCATTCAACCCCGCTGTCCAGGACGAAATGCATTGGCAGGCTTTACGACTGCTGCGCAGCCGAGCGGGAGCAAGCTCCCTCGCCACGGGTTAGTCGACCTATTTGAACAACATGCCCGACTGCCGCTGACGATACTCCCCCGGCGTCAGCCTGGCGTAACGCTGGAAAAACCGGCTGAAATACGCGGGATCCTTGAAGCCGAGCTGGTAGCAGATTTCATTGGCCGAGCTGCCGGTGAACAACAGCAGCCGCTTGGCCTCCTGCATCAGGCGCTCCATGATCAGACGCTTGGAAGGCAGGTCGGCGATTCGTCGACACACGTCGTTGAGGCGCGCCTCGGTCACGCCAATGTCCGCGGCATAACGCGACAGGGGCCAGTGTTGAAAATAATGCGCTTCGATCAATTCATTAAAACGGTGGAAGATCTTCAGGTCTTCATGCCGCGCCGGCCTGGCTTCCAGGGAGTTTGAGCACAGCCGCAGCAGGCTGATCATGATCAGCCGCGTCAAGCCGTCCAGCGCCGCGCTGCGCCCCGGCCGCCCGGCCGTCACCTCTTCGCTCAATGCCTCGAACAGGCAGTCCAGCCGCCGCACCTCCCCCGCCTGCTCCGGCCCCAACTGCGCCAGCGCGACGCAGGACGCCGGCATCTGCACGCCCGCCGGCGCCAGGCTCGGATCGGCATCGATCAATTGCCACACCAGTTGCTGACGCACCGTCAGCACGTGTCCGTCGCTGTCGGCTTCGGTAACAAAAGCGTGGGGAATGGTCGGCGGCGTAAGAAAAAACATCGGCCCTGACTCGACGTACTGCCGATCATCCAGATACACCCGCACGGTGCCGCTCTTGACGTAGTGAACCTGGAAGAACCGGTCATGCCGATGGACCGGCATGTTGCGCCCAAAGAAGCCGGCCAGGTTGGCGAGCCGGTCGTAATGCACTTCGGCATCGCTGTAGCGCTGGTCGTACACCTGACCAATGTTGATGTTCGGAATCGGCTGCCGGTCGGTCATCACGCATTACTCGTTTTTATTCTGATTCAGGTCACTGCCTGCGCTCATGCTGCGCCGAAATCGGCAAGGCAACCAGTGCCGGAAGATTCTGCCACGCTTGACGATAGTTAACATCTTAATTATAACTGTTAACACATTAACAATATCCGCAGAGCACTGGTCTCTGCCATCCCAGGAGACAAGCATGAGCCGTGCCCTGCATGACGTCGCGACCGGCACCCTGTTCGGGGTCGCGCTGAACTACCAGGGGCTGCTTAAGCAGCGCCTCGCCGAGTTCGAGCAAGCGCCTTACCAGAAGCCGCCGCTCAAGCCCGTGCTGTTCATCAAGACGCCGAACACCCGCAACCAGCACGAGGCCGAGGTGATTCATCCAGGCCAGGGCGAGCGCCTGCAACCCGGGCCGGCGTTGGGTGTGGTGATGGGCAAGTCCGCCAGTCGCGTCAGCGCCGACGAGGCGCTGGACTATGTGGCCGGCTACACGGTGGTCAATGAATTCAGCCTGCCGGAGGACAGCTACTACCGCCCCGCCGTCAAGGCCAAGTGCCGGGATGGCTTTTGCACCATCGGTCCCGACCTGGTGCCCAGCGCCAACGTGGCCGACCCCCACAGCCTGGCGGTCACGCTGTACGTCAACGGCGAGGTTCGCCAGCAGAACAACACGGCCAATTTCGTTCGCGACATCCCCCGCCTGATCGCCGAGATCAGCGAGTTCATGACCCTGCATGCCGGCGATGTCTTGATCACCGGCACGCCCGAGGGCCGGGTCGATGTACTGCCCGGCGATCGCGTCGAAGTGGACATCAGCGGCATCGGCCGACTCATCAATACCATCGTGGCCGAGGAAACAGGAGCAGCCTCATGAAACGCGCACGCATTCACTTTGAAGGCCGGGACCAGGCCGTCACGGTCGAGAACGATAACGCCGTGCGCCTGGCCGACGGTCGCCTGCTGGCCGACAACCAGGTGCAGTGGCTGCCCCCGGCCACCGGCAGCATGTTCGCCCTGGGCCTGAACTATGCCGATCACGCTGCGGAGTTGGCGTTCAAGCCGCCGACCGAACCGCTGGCCTTCATCAAGTCCCCCGGCACCTACACCGGCCACAACCAGATCACCTGGCGCCCCGACAACGTTGCCTACATGCACTACGAGTGCGAGCTGGTGGCGGTCATCGGCAAACCGGCGCGCAACGTCAAGCGCGAGGACGCGCTGGACTACCTGGCCGGCTACACCGTCTGCAACGACTACGCGATCCGCGACTACCTGGAAAACTACTACCGCCCCAACCTGCGGGTGAAGAACCGTGACGCCACGACACCGGTCGGCCCATACATCGTCGACGTTGCCGATGTTGCCGACCCAGGCAACCTGACCTTGCGCACCTGGATCAATGGCGAGTTGCGCCAGCAAGGCAGCACCAAGGACATGATCTTCGATATTCCCTACCTCATCGAATACCTGTCCAGCTTCATGACCCTGCAACCCGGCGACATGATCGCCACCGGCACGCCCGAAGGCCTGGGCGATGTGGTGCCGGGCGATGAAGTGATCGTGGAAGTGGAAGGCGTCGGTCGCCTGGTCAACACAATCGTCAGCGAAGCCGAGTTCTTCGCGTCCCGGAAAGAGGCTTGAGCAGCATGATCAAACACTGGATCGATGGCCGTGAGGTCGAGAGCAAAGACGTCTTCGTCAACTACAATCCCGCCACCGGCGAGGCCATTGGCGAAGTCGCCAGCGGCGGCGCCGAGGAAGTCGCCCAGGCTGTCGCGGCGGCCAAGGCTGCGTTTCCGAAATGGGCCAACACCCCCGCGAAAGAACGGGCCCGGCTGATGCGCAAGCTCGGCGAGCTGATCGAACAGAACGTGCCGAAACTGGCCGAACTGGAAACCCTCGACACCGGCTTGCCGATCCACCAGACCAAGAACGTGTTGATCCCAAGGGCCTCCCACAACTTCGATTTCTTCGCCGAAGTCTGCACCCGGATGGACGGTCACACCTACCCGGTCGACGACCAGATGCTCAACTACACCCTGTACCAGCCGGTGGGTGTCTGCGCCTTGGTCTCGCCGTGGAACGTGCCGTTCATGACCGCGACCTGGAAGACCGCGCCGTGCCTGGCACTGGGCAATACCGCCGTGCTGAAAATGTCCGAGCTGTCGCCGCTGACCGCCAACGAACTCGGGCGCCTGGCCGTCGAGGCGGGCATTCCCAACGGCGTGCTCAACGTGATCCAGGGCTACGGCGCCACGGCCGGCGATGCGTTGGTGCGTCACCCGGACGTGCGGGCGATTTCTTTCACCGGCGGCACCGCCACCGGCAAGAAAATCATGCAGACCGCTGGCCTTAAAAAGTACTCGATGGAACTGGGCGGCAAGTCACCGGTACTGATTTTCGAAGATGCCGATCTGGACCGTGCCCTCGACGCGGCACTGTTCACCATCTTCTCGTTGAACGGCGAGCGCTGCACCGCCGGCAGCCGGATCTTCATCCAGGAAAGTGTCTACCCACAATTCGTAGCCGAATTCGCCGCCCGCGCCAGACGCCTGATCGTCGGCGACCCGCAGGACCCCAAGACCCAGGTCGGCTCGATGATCACCCAGGCCCACTATGACAAGGTCACCGGCTACATCAGGATCGGTCTCGAAGAAGGCGCCACCCTGCTCGCCGGTGGCCTGGAGCGTCCGGCCAACCTGCCGGCGCATCTGAGTCGCGGCCAGTTCATCCAGCCGACGGTGTTCGCCGACGTGAACAACAACATGCGCATCGCCCAGGAAGAAATCTTCGGCCCGGTGGTGTGCCTGATCCCGTTCAAGGACCAGGCCGAAGCCTTGCGGTTGGCCAACGCTACCGAATATGGCCTGGCGTCCTATATCTGGACCCAGGACATCGGCAAGGCCCATCGCCTGGCTCATGGCATCGAGGCCGGCATGGTGTTCATCAACAGCCAGAACGTGCGCGACCTGCGCCAGCCTTTCGGTGGCGTAAAGGGTTCCGGAACCGGCCGCGAAGGCGGACAGTACAGCTTCGAAGTCTTCGCCGAGATCAAGAACGTGTGCATCTCCATGGGCAGCCATCATATTCCGCGGTGGGGGGTGTAGGCCCAGGAAAATCTGGTGATTAACTGTGGCGAGGGGATTCATCCCCGCTGGGCTGCGCAGCAGCCCCAAAGCCTGACCACACGGTGTGTCAGGCAATTTGAATTGGGGGCGCTTCGCACCCCAGCGGGGATAAATCCCCTCGCCACAAAAGCTCCAACACCAGGCAAGACCTGATTCACCGCTGTCCGAGATTCAAACCAAGAACAACATTTCAGGAGAATCATCATGGGCGAAGTCGTCCTGGCCGCGAAGATCTGCCACGTTCCCTCGATGTACCTGTCCGAGCTGCCCGGCAAGCATCACGGCTGCCGCGCGGCAGCGATTGCCGGGCACAAGGAAATCGGCCGCCGCGCCCGTGAACTGGGCGCCGATACCGCCGTGGTGTTCGACGTGCACTGGCTGGTCAACAGCGCTTATCACGTCAACAGCGGCGAGCATTTCAAAGGCATCTACACCAGCAACGAACTGCCGCACTTCATCAAGAACATGGAGTACGAATACCCGGGTTGCCCGGAGCTGGGCGAGTTGATCGCTGCCGAAGCCAATGCCGCCGATATCAGGACCCTGGCCCACAACATCCCCAGCCTCGAGCTGGAATACGGCACCTTGGTGCCGATGCGCTACATGCACATGGATGTACCGGCGGAGCAGAAATTCAACGTGGTGTCGATTGCCGCCTGGTGCGCCTGGCACCGCCTGCAGGACAGCTTCGCCTTCGGCGCCGCCGTACGCCGGGCCATCGAGAAAAGCGACCGCAAGGTCCTGGTCCTGGCCTCCGGCTCGCTGTCCCACCGTTTCTCCGACGACCGCAACGCCGAAGCCAACATCCACAACTGGACGCGCGAATTCGACAAGCAGGTCGATCTGCACGTCGTGAAGTTGTGGCGCGAAGGCCGCTGGAAGGAGTTCTGCGCCATGCTCCCGGACTACGCCGAACACTGCTTCGGCGAAGGCAAGATGCACGACACGGCGATGCTGCTGGGGCTGCTCGGCGGGCCGGACTACGCCAAACCCGCCGAAATCATCACCGAACCCTTCGGCAGCTCCGGAACCGGCCAGATCAACGCAATTTTCCCAGTCTGAACAGCAGCTGCAGGAGGCCCCCATGCCCCATTTCATCGCCGAGTACACCGACAACATCGAGCAGCAGGCCGACCTGCCCGGCCTGTTTGAGAAGGTCCACGTCTTGCTGGGCGACAGCGGCGTGTTTCCCTTGGGCGGCATCCGCAGCCGTGGCGTGCGCCTGGACACCTGGCGCATGGCCGACGGCAAGCACGATTACGCCTTTGTCCATATGACGCTCAAGGTCGGCCATGGTCGCGACCTGGCTACCCGGCAAAAGGTCGCGGAAAAACTCTTCGAACTGATCACCATGCACTTTGCCGACTTGCAGGCCCAACGCCTGCTGGCGTTGTCGTTCGAGATGATCGAACTGCACGAGCAGCTCAACTTCAAGGCCAACAACGTCCACGCCTTTCTCAAGGGCCAGCCCAGCTAGCCCGTTCGTCCCATCGGCCTCTCAGACAAAAAGTACAAGATCATGAGCACAGCCAATACTGCCGACACCGCCGGCACCCTCGCGCACGACCGCACCCATGCCAGCATCACCTGGCGGCTGATGCCGCTGTTGCTGGTCTGCTACCTCTTTGCCCACCTGGACCGCATCAACATCGGCTTCGCCAAGATGCAGATGAGCGCCGACCTGCAGTTCAGCGACACGGTCTATGGCTTCGGCGCCGGCCTGTTCTTCATCGCCTATGCGCTGTTCGGCGTGCCGAGCAACATGGCCCTGGACCGGGTCGGCCCGCGTCGCTGGATCGCCACGCTGATGGTGGTCTGGGGCGCGTTGTCGACCGGCATGTTCCTCATCGAAAGCGCCAGCGGGTTCTACGTTTTGCGCTTTCTGCTGGGCGTGGCCGAGGCTGGGTTCTTTCCAGGTATCCTGGTTTTTCTCAACCGTTGGTACCCGGCGCGGCGCCGGGCCCAGGTCACGGCGCTGTTTGCCATTGCGGTGCCGATGGCGGGCGTGATCGGCGGGCCATTGTCAGGCGGCATACTCGAACATTTCCATGACTTCGGCGGCCTGCGCGGCTGGCAATGGATGTTCATCATCGAAGGCTTGCCGGTGATCCTGCTCGGCCTGGTGGTGCTCAAGTGCCTGCCCGACAGCTTCGAGACGGTCAACTGGCTCAGCGCCGACGCCAAGCAGCAACTGCGCGAGCAACTGAGCCACGAAGAACAGCGCAAATCCATCACCTCGTTCTCGGCGATCCTTGGCAACCCGCAGGTCTGGCTGCTGGTGGCGGTGTATTTCGCGGTGATGCTGGCGGTCAACACCCTGGCGTTCTGGATGCCCACGTTGATCCATGGCGCCGGCATCGGCAGCGATGGCAAGGTCGGACTGCTCAGCGCCGTGCCTTACCTGGCTGGCTGTTTCTTCATGATCGGTTGCGGACGCTCGTCCGATCACCACCGCGAACGCCGCTGGCACCTGTGCGTGCCGCTGTTGATGGCGGCGGCCGGCATTGCCGTCGCCGGGCTTGCGCCGGCCAATCCGACCCTGGTGCTGGGCGGCCTGATCCTCGCCGGCATGGGCGCCAGCGCCGCGTTGCCGATGTTCTGGCAACTGCCACCGGCGTTCCTGTCCAACAGCACCCAGGCCGCCGGCATCGCACTGATCAGTTCCTTCGGCAGCATCGCTTCGTTTTTCGCGCCCTACCTGATCGGCTGGATGCGCGACACCACCCAGAGCGCCAGCCTGGCCCTTTACGTCCTGGCATTGCTCATCGCCCTTGGTGGCCTGTTGGTGCTGCGCACCCGGGCAGCCATCGTCAATCCACAATAGAGACCCTTGTCATGCTCGATCAAAGCCTCATCCAGCAAGCCGCCGCGCGCCTTGACCAAGCCGAATGCTCCCGGGAACAGGTGCGGCAATTTTCCCTCGATCATCCAGGCATCACCATCGATGACGCCTACGCCATCCAGCGCGCCTGGGTCGCGCAGAAAATCAACGACGGGCGCAAGCTGGTCGGCCACAAGATCGGCCTGACTTCCCGCGCGATGCAGGTCTCGTCGAATATCACCGAACCGGACTATGGCGCGCTGCTGGACGACATGTTTTTCGATGAAGGCAGCGACATTCCGTTCGAGCGCTTCATCGTGCCGCGCGTGGAAGTCGAGCTGGCGTTCATTCTCGGCAAGCCGCTCAAAGGCCCGAACGTGACGCTGTTCGACGTGCTTGATGCCACCGAATGGGTGATCCCGGCGCTGGAAATCATCGATGCGCGTATCCAGCAGATCGACCCGCAGACCAAGGTCACCCGCAAGGTCTTCGATACCATTTCCGACAACGCCGCCAATGCCGGCGTGGTCATGGGCGGCCGTGCCGTGCGGCCCACCGAGATCGACCTGCGCAAAGTGCCGGCAGTGCTCTATCGCAACGGTGTGATCGAGGAGTCCGGCGTTTCAGCGGCGGTGCTCAATCACCCGGCCAAGGGCGTGGCCTGGCTGGCGAACAAACTGGCGGCCTTCGACGTCACGCTGCAGCCGGGCCAGATCATCCTGGGTGGCTCTTTCACCCGCCCGGTGGCGGCCAATCCGGGCGATACCTTCCATGTCGACTACGACATGCTCGGCTCCATCGCCTGCCGTTTCGTCTGACCGGAGACTTCTCATGGACATGCCCGTCAATACCTTCAAGCAACGCCTGCGCAGCGGTGAGGCACAAATCGGCCTGTGGCTGGGCCTGGCCGACGCCTACTGCGCGGAGCTGGCGGCTAACGCCGGATTCGATTGGTTGCTGATCGACGGTGAACACGCGCCCAACGATCTGCGCACCCTGCTCGGCCAGCTCCAGGCCATCGCGCCCTACCCCGGCCAACCGGTGATTCGCCCGGTGATCGGCGACACGGCGCTGATCAAGCAACTGCTCGATATCGGCGCGCAAACGCTGTTGGTGCCGATGGTGGAAAGCGCCGCCCAAGCCAGCGAACTGGTGCGCGCCATGCACTACCCGCCCCACGGTGTACGCGGCGTCGGCAGCGCACTGGCCCGGGCCTCGCGCTGGAACAGCATTGCCAGCTACCTCGACCACGCCGATGAGCAGATGTGCCTGCTGGTGCAGATCGAAAGCTGCGAGGGACTCGCCAACCTCGACGCCATCGCCGCCGTCGAGGGCGTCGACGGGGTGTTCATCGGCCCGGCGGACTTGAGCGCATCGATGGGCCGTCGCGGCAATCCCGGCCACCCGCAAGTGCAAGCCGCCATCGAGGACGCCATCGCGCGCATTCGCCAGGCGGGCAAAGCGGCCGGGATCCTCAGCGCCGATGAGACACTCGCCCGGCGCTACATCGAACTCGGCGCAGCGTTTGTCGCGGTGGGCGTGGACACGACGGTGCTGATGCGCGGGTTACAGACGTTGGCCGCGACGTTCAAGAACACCCCAAAACCATCGACCGGCGGTGTCTACTGACTGACCCCTCACCACAAAAACCCGCTGGTCTGGAGCGGCCTTCTAGCGTTTGATCGTTTTGAGGTCGTTCAGCAACCCCAACAACGTCTGCAATTTCTCCTCCCCCAACCGCCCCTGCAGACGCTGGTAATTTTCCTCCATGCTCTGGCTCATCGAGTCGAAGCATGCCTGGCCCTGGGGTGCCAGGCGCACCAGCACGCGGCGCTGGTCCTGTTCGGCCTTGCGCCGCACGACCATGCCCGCTGCTTCCATGCGCACCAGTACGCCGGTCATGCTCGGCTTGAGGATGCAGGCCAGTTCGGCCAGGCGATTGATTTCCAGCTCGTCATGCTGGCTGAGGATGCGGATGACCCGCCACTGTTGCTCGGTCAACCCGTGCTGGTTCAGCGATGGACGGAAAAAAGCCATGGCCGCTTCGCGGGCCTGCAGCAGGGTCAAGGTCAGGGATTGCCGGGGTTTGGGCATGACATGTTTTCGCGCAAAATTAGTTAATGAGTTAACCAAATCTTATCAGCTTCGCGCTGGAACACTCAGCTTTGTGCGAACTGTTTGAAAACCCATAAAAAAGCCCCGCTTCTCTCGAGGCGGGGCTTCTTCATTCAGCGGTGTATCAGTTGGCCGTGACGACCGCCTGACCGCTCAGCGCCAGGTCGAGCAGTTCGCGGTTGGCGACTGCGTACATGGCGTAGTCGGTGCCGCTGGCGGCACGGATGTCCACCAGCATGGCGCGCCAGCGCTCGACCATCTCGTGGTGCTGCTCCAGCCACAGCGCCAGACGGGTTTCCACGTCCTGGCTACCGTCGCCCTCCTGCAGGACCGAGATGGTGATCGCCCGCTGCTGCCAGTCGATGTCATCGCGGAACGCTTCACGGGCCAGGGCCTGCCAGTTGTTTTCAACCGGCAAGGCGCTGATCTGTTGCAGGTACCAGGTGATGTCCAGCGCACTGCCCACGGCGAAGTAGGCCTTGGCCACATCGGCGGCGTTCTGGCCAGTGACGTCGGACGCCTCGATGATCGGTAGCAAGGTGTACAGGTGCGTGGTGCCGGCAACCATGCGCGCCAGCAACTCCGGCACCCCGGCGGCCACGTAGGCCTGGTAGCGGGTCTGCCAGCCTTCGCGGGTCGGGCCTTCCAGCAGTTCGTCGAGCTTGAGGCCCAACGCCGCCAGGTGCGGACCGAAGTGAGCGACGTCACGGGCAGCATTCTGCTCGTTGCGGCGGCTGCGCAGGAACCAGCGCGTGGCGCGACGGCCCAGGCGCATCAGCTCGTCCATCAGCTCCAGTTGCACGTCGGCGGAAACCTGGTGGTCCAGCGCTTCGATCTGACGGAACCAGTGCGGGAGATGGAAGATGTCCCGAACGATCACATAAGCCCCCGCCACGTTCGCCGGGCTCATGCCCGTCGACTCTTTCAACCGCTGGACGAAAGTAATGCCCATGTGGTTGACCAGGTCGTTGGCGATCTGGGTACTGACGATCTCGCGCTTCAGGCGATGGCGACGCATCGCTTCGGAGAACTTGCTCACCAGCGTTGGCGGGAAAGCAGTCTCCATGTCCCGGGTCAGGTAGTCATCGTCCGGCACCAGGGAGTTGAGCAGCGCTTCCTTGAGGTCGATCTTGCTGTAGGAGATCAGTACCGACAGCTCGGCACGGGTCAGGCCCTGGCCTGCCGCGACACGTTCGGCCAGTTGGTCTTCGGTCGGCAGGAACTCGATGGCACGGTCCAGCTTGCCACGGGCTTCCAGGTCGTTCATCAGGCGCTTGTATTCGGCGATCCGCACAAAGGCGCGGCGCGCCGCCAGGGACAGGGCCTGGGTCTGCTTGTAGTTGTTGCCCAACACCAGGCCGCCGACTTCGTCGGTCATGCTCGCCAGCAACTGGTTGCGTTGCTTGTCGGTCATGTCGCCGGCCTGCACCACTTCGTTGAGCAGGATCTTGATGTTCACTTCGTGGTCGGAGCAGTCCACGCCACCGGCGTTGTCGATGAAGTCGGTGTTGGTGGCGCCGCCATGCAGGCCGAATTCGACGCGACCGAGCTGGGTCATGCCCAGGTTGCCGCCCTCGCCCACCACCTTGCAGCGCAGCTCGTTACCGTTGACGCGCAGCGCATCGTTGGCCTTGTCGCCGACATCGGCGTGGCTTTCGGTGCTGGCCTTGACGTAGGTGCCGATACCGCCGTTCCACAACAGGTCCACCGGCGCCTTGAGCAAGGCGTTCAGCAGTTCGGTCGGGGTCAGCTTGTCGGCCTTGATGTCGAAGCGCTCTTTCATCTGCGGCGAAATCGCGATGCTCTTCGCGCTACGCGAGAAGATACCGCCACCTTCGGACATGATGCTGGTGTCGTAGTCGGTCCAGGCCGAACGCGGCAGGTCGAACAGACGCTTGCGCTCGGCAAAGCTGCTGGCCGGCTCCGGGTTCGGGTCGATGAAGATGTGCAGATGGTTGAAGGCCGCGACCAGTTGCAGCTTGTCGGACATCAGCAAGCCGTTGCCGAACACGTCGCCGGCCATGTCGCCAACGCCCACCACGGTGATGCTGTCTTCCTGCACGTTGATGCCGCGCTCGCGGAAGTGACGCTGTACGCCAACCCACGCGCCTTTGGCGGTGATGCCCATTTTCTTGTGGTCGTAGCCGGCCGAGCCGCCGGAGGCGAACGCGTCACCCAGCCAGAAGCCGTAGTCGATGGCGATGCCGTTGGCGATGTCGGAGAAGGTCGCGGTGCCTTTGTCCGCCGCCACCACCAGGTACGGGTCATCATCGTCATGCCGCACGACGTTGGCCGGCGGCACCAGGGCGCCGTCCTTCAGGTTGTCGGTGATGTCCAACAGACCCGAAATGAAAATGCGGTAGCAGGCGATGCCCTCGGCCGCGATCTCGTCCCGGCTGCCGCCCAATGGCAGGCGACGCGGCAGGAAACCGCCCTTGGCGCCCACCGGCACGATCACCGAGTTCTTCACTTGCTGGGCTTTTACCAGGCCGAGTACTTCGGTGCGGTAGTCTTCCTCGCGGTCGGACCAGCGCAGGCCACCGCGAGCGACGTTGCCGAAGCGCAGGTGCACGCCTTCGACCCGTGGCGAGTAGACGAAGATCTCGAACTTTGGCACCGGCTTCGGCAGTTCCGGAATCAGGTGCGGGTTGAACTTGAAGCTGAAGTACGCCTTGTTATGGCCGTTGGCGTCGGTCTGGTAGAAGTTGGTCCGCAGGGTCGCCTTGATCAGGTCCAGGTAACGACGCAGGATGCGGTCTTCGTTGAGTACCTGCACATCGTCGAGGGCCGTGAGGATCGCCTGTTCCAGACGCTGTTGCTTGTCTTCCAGGTCATCGCCGCTGAGCTTGCGCGCCAGGTAGAAACGGGTCTTGAACAACCGGGTCAGCTCGCGCGCGATATCGGTGTGGTTGTTCAGGGTGCTGGCGATATAGCCGAGGTCGAAGCCCAGGCGGATCTGCTTCAGGTAACGGGCGTAGGCACGCAGCAACGCCACGTCACGCCATGGCAGGCCGGCGGTCAGCACCAGGCGGTTGAACGCATCGTTCTCGGCATCGCCACGGACAATGTGGACGAAGGCGTCCTGCAGGGTGTCGTTGAGCTGCTGGATGTCGAGGTCGAGGCCTTCGGCGGCGGTGAACGCGAAATCGTGAATCCAGAACTCGCGGCCGTTGGTGTGGCGCAGGCGGTACGGGAACTCGCCCAGCACGCGCAGGCCGAGGTTTTCCAGGATCGGCAGCACGTCGGACAGCGCCAGCGGCGTGTCGGCGTGATACAGCTTGCAGTGCAGCTCACGCTGGCCGGACACCTGGCCCAACGGCTGGTAGAAGCTCATCACCAGCGGATTGGTTTCATTCAGGCTCAGCAGGTGTTGCATGTCCACCACAGCCGAGTGCGCGGCAAAACGCTCGCGGTAGCCGGCCGGAAAGCCTTTCGGGAAGTCCGACAGCACGTTGGTGCCCTGGGCTTCGCCGAAGCTCTCGATCACCAGGCTGGCGTAGTCGTCCTTCCAGCTGCGGCAGGCCTGCACGACTTCTTTTTCCAGCAGGACCGGGTCGATGTCGAGACGGTTTTTCGGGTCCACGCGCAGGATCAATTGCACGCGAGCCAGCACGGATTCGGAGAAGAACGTCCAGAACTCGCAGTCCGAGGCCTTCAGGCGATCCATCAGCACTTGCTGGATCTTCTGGCGCACTTCGGTGGAGTAGATGTCACGCGGCACATAGGCCAGGCAGTAGCAGAAACGACCGTACGGGTCCTTGCGCAGGAATACGCGGATCTTGTTGCGTTCCTGGATCTGCACGATGGACATCACGGTGCTGAACAGCTCGTCCACCGGGGTCTGGAAGAGGTCGTCACGGGGCAGCACTTCGACCACCTGGGCCAGTTCCTTGCCCAGGTGCGCCTTGGCCTGGAAGCCCGAACGACGTTCGATTTCCTCGACCTTGCGACGGATGTAAGGAATGACCCGCACGCTTTCGCCGTACACCGAAGAGGTGTACAGGCCCATGAAACGGCATTCCTTGATGACCTTGCCGTTGGCGTCGATTTCACGGATCGACACGTAGTCCGGGTAGGCCGGACGGTGCACACGGCTTGGATGCGCGGCCTTGGCGAACGACAACACGGTCGGTTCGCGCAGGTAATTGACCGCGTAGTCTTCGATGCGCAGGTCTTCGGCGGTCAGGCCGGCACGCAGCAATTTGGTCAGGCCGAGGAACGATGCAGGATCGTATTCGATGTGGCCGCCGTCGGCTTCATCGCGAACCACGAACTCTTCGTAGCCGAGGAAAGTGAAGTGGTTGCCCACCAGCCATTCCAGGAAGCTCTTGATTTCGGCTTTTTCGTCGGCATCGGTGGTATAGGCGCTGTTGTCCAGGCTCGCGAGGATTTCCCGGACCTTGGCTTTCATCGGCTCGAAATCGGCCACGGCCACGCGCACTTCGCCCAGCACCTGCTCAAGTTCCTTGCTCAGGACATTGAGTTCAGCGGCATTGGCGCAGCGGTCGATCTCCAGGTACATCAACGACTCTTGCAGCACGTCGTCGCCCTGGGTGCCTTTTGGCAGGATTTCCAGCAACTCGCCCTTGCTGCCGCGACGCACGCTCAGGACGGTGGTTTGCAGGGTATGGATGCTGTAGCCGCGACGGTTCAGCTCGGTGCGGACCGAGTCCACCAGAAATGGCAGGTCGTGGTGCAGCACTTCGACGGCGGTGTGGGTCGACTGCCAGCCGTGACGTTCATAATCGGGGTTGTAGACACGCACCTGCGGTTGCGCGTGGTCAAAGCGCTCAAGCAGGCGCCAGGCGGACAGGGTGCAGCCGGCGAGGTCGGACAACCGGCGCTGGGTGAGTTCATCGAGGGAAATGATGCCGAAGAATTGTTCAGCGAACAGCGCCACTTGTGGCAGTGCCTGTTCACTGATGTGCTGCGCCAGTGCCGCTTGCAGTTGGTGCTGGAAGTCGGCTTTGCTGGCTGCGGTGAAGAACGCCATCTGTGGTACTCCGCTTGGGCTTGTTATTGATGGTAGCGTCGCGTGCAACCCCTTTCGGGGCCGTCGGCCATCCTGTTCCTGATTCTCGGGCAGAGGAAACAGGATGACAGGTGGGTGAAGCTGGACGAGACCCGCAGGTCACATCCTTTTCCATGTAATTCCATGTCATGGACACCTGCAAAAAACACCCTCGGGTGGCCTTTGCAGGTGCACATCCGTTGCGCAGCTTAACGAGTGCGACAATGTGCCTGCTTGCAACGCTGCGACATATTCGGTCATCGGCTAGCTTTATGACCGCTCTGCATCGAACAACCCTAGCAGCCCGGAGCCCAAACGGCACCCGAAGGTGGTAATCCTGCAGAAAATCGTCCGGGCTGGCAGAATTCCCGTTTTCGCCCCCGCAAGGCTCATCGAGCCAGGAGCCCTCCCCATGCAAATGACCACCGCCCTGCTGATCGCCAACCCGTGCGACGACGAAGAGGACAACATGGCCATGCTCTGCTGCCACAGCAACCAGGGCGACATGTTCCTGATGACCCGCTATCCCGACGAAGACGAGCTGGAGATCACCCTCGACGGCGAGCCTTCGACGCTGGAAGGCGTCAAGGTCACCCTCAGCCCAACCCTGTTGAAAATCGAAATCGCCGCGGCGGACGTTGATGCGCTCAATGGTGATGACGTACTGGAGATAACCTACGATGCAAATGTGACGGATCTGGCGGAAGTCGAACTGACATTGCAGAACATCCTCAAGGGAACCGGTACTTACCTCAGCCAGCTCTGAGACCCCCGTGGCGAGGGAGCTTGCTCCCGCTGGGTTGCGCAGCAACCCCAAAACCAGGCACCAAAAATCCGCCAGGCAAACCGCGCCGGCCAATTTGCGACTGCTGCGCAGCCGAGCGGGAGCAAGCTCCCTCGCCACAGGGGGGCGGAGGCTTTATCCGCCGTCCTTCACCAGATTGCCATCCGCGTCATACACCCGATACTCATCGCTATCACCCGGCCCCCTCACATGATAACGGGCGTCATTGCCGTTATCCGGCACCTTCATGCTGGTGTAGGAGCCCAGTTTTTTGAACAGTTTGTTGTCTTGACTGATCAACACCAGGGCAGAACCACCGCCGGCCCGGGTGGCGGCTGCGTAGCGGGTCTGGAAGGCGTTGAGCCGGTCGTACTCCAGCGGCACCTTCAGCCTGCCGGACAGGTCGATGGCGCCGTAGCTGCCATCGCGCCCGACCACCGCCATGCCGTTGGAAAACGGCTCCACTTCGTCATAGGGCAACTTGATAGGCAGTCGCGCGCCCTGGCGATCGATAAACGCGAACTTCTTGCTTTTAACGTCCTGCACGAGCAGCGGTTGCTGCCCCACGAAGCGACCTGACGTGTTGTATCCCTCGGGGTTGATCCGCTTGCCGTCCAGGTTGTAGACATCCTGCCGGGTACGATCGGCGGAGCTGGCGTAGAGGTAACCCTCGCGGTACTCGATGCCGGAAAACTGCGTTGGCAGGATTTCCCTGCCCTCCAGGGTATAGGCGCCGTAAAGGCCTTCCATGAGATCGGTGCGTTTGCCGAGACGGGCAATGAACACCTTGCCGGCCACGGTGGGGTTGACGAATTTCATCGGCAAGATGAAACGATGCTTCCTGGCATCGTAGAGCCCATAAGGGCCGTTGGTTTCACGCTCCACCAGCAGCAGGCCATCGCCCAATGCCTCGGCGATGTACTCGAACGGCAGGTCCACGAGCTTGTTGCTACCCGTGGGAAAATAGGCGAACTGGCTGCGCAACGCCTGCCCGTCCGACTCCGGGTCGCTGGGTTTATCGGCTGAAAACAGCGTGTAGGCATCCGCCATCAGGCTGTCCTGTATCTGTACCCAACGGGGTTTGATCAGCCACTGGCCGGTCTCATCGATGAAGCCGTAGCGCTCGGTGCTCCGGTCCAGGGCGACGTAACGCGCCTGTGGCACGAGGACGTTGTCGACCTGGCCGAACTCAACGCTGTTGTCTTCCAGCGGCTCGAGCACATGAATGACGATACGTTGCGGGGTGGCCTCGAACTGGTACTCGACCTCGGTGTTTTTCAACGGCCCCACCTGGGCGACAAGCGCTTCGGTCAGGCGCTCCAGCTGTTGTTGCACCGCCTGAGCGGTCTTGAGTTGCTTGAGATCATCCTTGGTCTGTTGCAGCGCTTGGTAATAATCCTGCAACGCTGCGATATCGCCCTCGGAGGGAAACGTCCGCGAACTGCTGCCGTTGCTGTAGAGCGCCTTGCCCGTCCCATCCAGGCCCTGCACGACGAAGGTCGACGACTTCGGCGTACTCAAACGCACGGAGGCGCTCGCGTCGCCCAAGGCGGTGAGCTGGAAGGATTGGCCGTCGTCCAGCGTTACTTTCGGCTGATCCTTGTCCAGTTGCACTTTCCTGAACGCCGGATAGCTGCGGTAAGCAACCGTCAGGCCGATACTCGCCAGTGGCTTGTTGACATCGATCAGGAAGGCGTCATGGGACGCGATCAAGTCGTCAGACTCAATCTTCGGAGGTCCCTTGAGTTCGGCGAAGGCTTTTTCGCTGCCATCACGAAAGCGCAGGCGTTGCGGCAGGTACCGCTCGGCCACCGGCTCATCCGGGGTGGCGGCGCGCTTCCAGAGCGGATCGAGGCTGCTGGTGTCGAGCCTTGCTTCAGAGCCATCGGCAAACAGCCTCTGGGCAAAACGCAGGCCTTGGATCGTCGCCAGTTCAGCTTTCAGCTGCGCGCTGGTTAACGGGACAAACAGCGGCTCGTATTGCAACGACTGCTCGCCGGCAGACTCGCTCGTTTCGATGGACACGCTCAGTTGCGCATCACTGACCAACTCCAGGGACCGCAGGGTTTGCCCGGTGTCCTGAAGCAAATAGTTGAGGCGCTTTTCCACCTCGGGCAACGCCAGCGTGCCGATGTCTTCCACACCCCCTTCGTTGATTTCCGCGGCGACAAACCCTTCGTCTTGCGGCGCGCCACTGTGACGAAGCAGGGCGTAGGACATACCGCCCGCCCCCAATACGATCACACTCAATATCGACAGCAATCTCAAACGAGGCTGGGTAAGGTTCATGGTGGCTTCGGCAGTCAAGGGGCTGGGAACGTCAGGCAGCTAAACACACGGCCTGGCGCGCTGCAAATCGCTTGCTTGGCCCGGTTCTGACAAGGCCCGCCTGAAGCGTCGCCACGGGCCCGCTGCTGCGAAGCACCGTTGGTCGCACCTGTGACCCGCCGCCCTTGACGCCCGATGAGCTTCTGGTGTTTCCTGAAACCGGTTTCAGAGCCGCTAATAAATCCAATAAGCAGGTTTAAATCCGTGAATTCTTTTTCCGCCGCCCAGCGCAGCCGCGTGACCATGCTTGATGTCGCCGAGCGCGCCGGGGTCTCCAAGGCCAGCGTCTCGCGCTTCATTGGCGAAGACCGCGCCCTGCTCTCCGAAGCCATCGCCCGGCGCATCGAGCAGGCGATCGACGAGCTGGGCTACCGGCCCAACCAGATGGCCCGCGGCCTCAAGCGCGGGCGCACCCGCCTGATCGGCATGCTCGTGGCCGATATCCGCAACCCTTATTCGATTGCCGTGATGCATGGCGTGGAAACCGCCTGCCGTCGCCACGGCTACAGCCTGGTGGTGTGCAACACCGACCGCGATGACGAGCAGGAACGCCAGCACCTGGCGCTGCTGCGCGCCTACAACATCGAAGGGCTGATCGTGAACACCCTGGGTCATCACCGCGACGAACTGTTCGAGCTACGCAGCGAAATGCCCATGGTGCTGGTGGATCGCAAGGTCGACCGGCTCGACACCGACCTGGTCGGGCTGGACAACCCGGCGGCCGTCGAGATGGCCCTCGATCACCTTGACCAGCGCGGTTACCGCGACCTGCTGCTGGTGACCGAGCCATTCGATGGCACGAGCTCGCGGATCGAACGGGTCGAGAGTTTCAAGACCGGCATCGAGAGGCGTCCAGCCCTGGCCGGGGCCGTGGTGGAAACCGGCGATCAACTCCTCCCGCGCATCAGGACCTTTCTCGCCCAGCCGGACCGGGGGCCCAAGGCACTGTTCTGCGCCAACGGCATCGCCGCACTCGCCGCCACTCAGGTACTGCGCGACCTCGGTTGTCATTTGTTCAACGACATCGGCCTGATCGCCCTGGATGACCTGGATTGGTACCCCTTGGTGGGCAGCGGCATCACCGCCCTCGCCCAACCCACCGCCGAAATTGGCGCCCGTGCATTCGAATGCCTGCTCAAGCGCTTGCGCGGTGACAACGGGCCGGTGCAGACCCTGGATTTTGCGGCGCGGTTGATCGAGCGCGGGTCGACGCGGGGAGGTTCGCAGTGATCGGGCTGGCCCCTTCGCGAGCAGGCTCGCTCCCACACTGGATCGACGTCGCACTGGAGATCCCTGTGGGAGCGAGCCTGCTCGCGAAGCGGCCCTGAAGCAAAACCCTTTTTTTGAACAAAACTGAAACCGGTTTCAGAGGCACAACAACAAAGGTACAACAACAATGACCAGACCACACGTTTCCATCAGCCTCTCCAGCTTCGGCGCCGACCTCGTGCGCCAACGCGGCCAAGGCAGCTTTATCGAACTGCTGGCCGCCGCCGGTGCCTCGCGCATCGAATGGCGCGAAGAATTGCTCACTACCGAACAACCCGCTGAACTGGCCGCCGGCGCGCAAGCCCAGGGGCTGGCAAGCATCTATTCATCGCCACTCGAACTCTGGCTGCCCGGCCAACTCAGGCCCAATCCCGCTCTGCTGATCGCCTTGCAACGCTGCGAAGCGTTCGGCGCGTCCTGGCTGAAAGTGTCCCTCGGCCACTTCACCGATTCCCACGACCTCGCGGCCCTGGCGCCAATATTGGCGACCAGCCCGGTGCAACTGTTGGTGGAAAACGACCAGACCCTGCAGGGCGGACGGATCGAACCCCTGCAGCGTTTTTTCACGGCTGTTGAGGAGCAGGGGTTGCCCGTTGCCATGACCTTCGACATCGGCAACTGGCAGTGGCAGGACCAATCCGCCACCGTGGCGGCGCGTCAGCTCGGGCGGCATGTGGCATACGTACACTGCAAGGCCGTAGCCCGGCGTGACGACGGCAAGCTGATCGCCGTGCCCCCGGCGCTGGCAGACCTGCACCTGTGGGAACAATTGCTCAAGCACATGCCCGTCGGCGTGATGCGCGCCGCCGAGTATCCGCTGCAAGGCGACGACCTGGCGCAACTGACCGCTGAACATGTCGCCACCCTGTCCCGCCTCGGACAATCGCGCCGGGAGAGTGCTCATGCCTGAGTTCGATGTATTGTCGTTCGGCGAAACCATGGCGATGCTGGTGGCCGACCAGACCGGCGACCTGGCCAGCGTCGACCAGTTTCACAAACGCATCGCCGGGGCCGACAGCAATGTCGCCATCGGCTTGGCGCGGCTGGGGTTCCAGGTGGCCTGGCTCAGCCGGGTCGGTGCCGACTCCCTGGGGCGCTTCGTGGTGCAGACGCTGGAGAAAGAAGGCCTGGATTGCCGCCACGTGGCGGTCGATCCGGCGCACCCCACCGGATTCCAGTTCAAGTCCCGCACCGATGACGGCAGCGATCCGCAGGTCGAGTACTTCCGTCGCGGCTCGGCGGCGAGTCACCTTTCGATCGATTCCATCGCACCGGCCCTGCTCCGCGCCCGTCATCTGCACGCTACCGGCATCGTCCCGGCGCTGTCGGACACAGCCCGAGCAATGTCCTTCGAATTGATGAGCCGCATGCGCGAGGCCGGCCGCAGCCTGTCCTTCGACCCCAACCTGCGCCCGAGTCTGTGGGCCAGCGAAGCGTTGATGATCAGCGAGATCAACCGCCTTGCCGCCCTTGCCCACTGGGTCTTGCCGGGACTCGGCGAAGGTCGGTTGCTGAGCGGTTTTGACGACCCGGCCGACATCGCGGCCTTTTACCTGGACCAAGGTGCCGAAGTCGTGGTGATCAAGCTTGGCCCGGACGGCGCCTACTACCGCACCCAGCTGGACCAGGGATTTGTCGCCGGCGTGCCGGTGTCCAGGGTGGTGGACACGGTTGGCGCCGGCGATGGTTTTGCCGTCGGCCTGATCAGCGCGTTGCTCGAAGGCCGCGACGTCAGCGAGGCGGTACAGCGCGCCAACTGGATCGGCAGCCGCGCGGTGCAGAGCCGCGGGGACATGGAAGGCTTGCCGACACGCCAGGAATTATTGGCCGGATTTGAAACCGCCGATCGCGAGCAGGCTCGCTCCCACAAGTCCCGACGCTAAACCTGTGGGAGCGAGCCCGCTCGCGAAATAGCCACCGCAAACGCACCTGCTGAACAAAAACAACAAGCTCAGGAGTCACAACATGCAAACGCTCACTCTCGCCAGCCGCCGCTGGTGGTACATCATGCCCATCGTCTTCATCACCTACAGCCTGGCCTACCTCGACCGCGCCAACTATGGCTTCGCCGCCGCTTCGGGCATGGCCGAGGACCTGATGATCACCCCGGGGCTTTCCTCGTTGCTCGGCGCACTGTTCTTCCTCGGCTATTTTTTCTTCCAGGTGCCGGGAGCGATCTACGCGCAAAAGCACAGCGTCAAGAAGCTGATCTTCGTCAGCCTGATCCTCTGGGGCTCGCTGGCGACCCTCACCGGGGTGGTGTCCAACGCGTACTGGCTGATCGTGATCCGCTTCATGCTCGGCGTGGTGGAAGCCGCCGTGATGCCGGCGATGCTGGTCTATCTGTGTCACTGGTTCACCCGGGCCGAACGCTCGCGCGCCAACACTTTCCTGATCCTCGGCAATCCGGTGACCATGTTGTGGATGTCAGTGGTCTCAGGCTATCTGGTCGAGCAATTCGACTGGCGCTGGATGTTCATCATCGAAGGTCTGCCGGCGGTGCTCTGGGCCTTCGTCTGGTGGCGCCTGGCCGATGATCGCCCGGCCCAGGCCAAGTGGCTCAGCGACCAGGAGAAACGCGACCTGGAAACGGTGCTGGCGGCCGAACAGGTCGGCATCAAGGCAGTGAAAAACTATGCCGAGGCCTTCCGCTCGCCCAAGGTGATCATCCTGGCCCTGCAGTTTTTCTGCTGGAGCATCGGCGTCTACGGGTTTGTGCTGTGGTTGCCGTCGATCCTCAAGGCCGGCCTGAAAATGAACATGGTCGAGGCCGGGTGGCTGTCATCGCTGCCCTATCTGGCGGCGGTGTTCGCCATGCTGATCGTCTCCTGGGCGTCAGACAAGGTGCAGAAGCGCAAGCGTTTTGTCTGGCCGCCACTGCTGATCGCCTCCATCGCCTTCTATGCCTCCTATTTGCTCGGGGCGGAACATTTCTGGTGGTCCTACGCCTTGCTGGTGCTTGCCGGCGCGTGCATGTATGCACCCTACGGTCCGTTTTTCGCCATCGTTCCGGAAATCCTCCCGGCCAACGTTGCCGGCGGCGCCATGGCGCTGATCAACAGCATGGGCGCGCTGGGCTCGTTCGGCGGCTCATACCTGGTGGGTTACCTCAACGGCTCCACCGGCTCCACCGGCATGTCCTTCCTGCTGATGAGTGGCGCGTTGCTGCTGTCGGTGGTGCTGACCCTCGCCCTCAAGCCCGGCGCCAGTGACCGGGTCGTGTCCAAAACCGCGACGCCAAACCCGGCGCCAGCACGTTCCTGAATGAGGCTTCCCATGAAAAAACACGTGGTGTTGTACAAAACGCTGTCAGCGCAACTGATGGAGCGCCTGCAAGCGCAGGCCCAGGTCACCCTCATCGAACGCCTCGACGCCCAGGGCCTCGCGAAATTGCGCGAGGCCCTGCCCAGTGCGCATGGCTTGCTGGGCGCGAGCCTGAGGCTCGATGCGTCGCTGCTGGACCTGGCGCCTGACCTTGAGGCCATCGCCAGCGTTTCGGTCGGGGTCGACAACTACGACATCGATTACCTGAGCGAACGCCGGATCCTGCTCACCAACACGCCGGATGTATTGACCGAAACCACCGCCGATACCGGGTTCGCCTTGATCCTGGCGACGGCCCGACGCGTCGTCGAACTGGCCAACCTGGTTCGGGCCGGCCAATGGCAGCAAAGCATCGGCCCACGGCATTTCGGCAGCGATGTCCATGGCAAGACCCTGGGCATCGTCGGCATGGGCCGCATTGGCGAAGCCCTGGCCCAACGCGGCCACTTCGGCTTTGGCATGCCGGTGCTCTATCACAGCCACTCGCCCAAGCCTGCGGTGGAACAACGTTTCAATGCGCGCTACTGCGACCTCGATACTCTGCTGCACGAAGCCGACTTCATCTGCCTGACCTTGCCCCTGACCGCTGAGACCCAAGGGCTTATCGATGCACGGGCATTTGCGCGGATGCGTCCCGAAAGCATCTTCATCAATATCTCCCGGGGCAAGGTCGTGGACGAAGCGGCGATGATCGAAGCCCTGCGCAGCGGGCAGATCCGTGGCGCCGGGCTGGATGTGTTCGAACACGAACCCTTGAGCCCGGCCTCGCCACTGCTGCAGCTGGACAACGTGGTCGCGACGCCGCACATGGGCTCGGCGACCCACGAGACACGCGAGGCCATGGCGCGTTGCGCCGTGGACAACCTGCTGGCGGCGCTGGCGGGTGAGCGGCCGGTGAATCTGGTGAATCCGGGGGCCTGGAAAGGCTGAGTGGTTTTTTCCACGTGGCGAGGCGCTCGTTTCCTCGCCACCGTTCTACCTATGCCGAAATTTGATGAATGACTGGCGCTCCTCAGGCCCAGATCACGCTAATTACTCTCGCACCCTCTCCTTTCGAGAATGAGTAAACATCTCAACCCATTGAATTGGACAAGCAAAAAGCGAAGTTTCAACAGAAAAACCGGTTTCTTACAGGCGCGTCCTACTGTTCACCAAGACCAAACCTACGCAAGCATCGGAAGTTGCACCCTAGCCCATCCAAAAGCCTACTGTTATTAATTATGCACTTGCACACAACCGCGCAAGTCAGGTGATCGCGACGCGACACTGAGTCATCAACAGAGGAGTAAAACGATATGGGCAATAAACGCTCTGAAATAAATACCTTTGACGGCTTGCCGCAGGCCATGGGCTTTTCCAAAGGACTTCTGTTAACTGAAGCAAACTTTTTCGCCTCTCTGACCAACTGAAGTCACTGATCGATCAAGTGCCCTAAGCAGCGCCGAAAGGTTTATGCCTTTCGGCGCTCAGCAAACCAGAGGTTGCCATGTCTGAACGAGAACTAACAGCTCCCGAAGCCTTATTCAATATCATGTCCACTCTTCACGCGCTCGATTTCCGAGCTGAGGCACGATATACAACTCCGTCAAGACTGGTAGCAACTGCGGAGATTTTTGATGGCGACAACAATTTCATTCAGTCAGGCGCGGGCAAAGGGCCGGATGCATTAATAGGCGCGCTGGCTGAAAGCATCGAGCACTACAGCACCTTTCAAACCCATGAGTCGACATGGCACCAGACCGACGATATTGCCACTCAGGAGGCAACTTCACACGACGGCTTCTTTATCGGACTTCCCCGCAGTGAGGAGCCGATAGATTGTTTCACCCTCACCTCACTGGACAAAAAAGAAAAGCTGATCGTTCCAAGCGCTCTTTTATGCCCCGCGGTGGCCCAAAACATTTCCGATCACGCTAGCCCTACCCTACAATTCCTGTCTCGTTACTCATCCAATTCAGGCATTGCTTTCGGTTGTACAGAAAACGAAGCGCTACTGCATGGTATCCAGGAAGTAATCGAACGACATGTGTTGTCGCGTTTCTTCATGGCGGTATGCGGAATCGGCCCCAACATGCAACTGTATAACCCATCGAAGGGTTTGCTGGCCAAGGCGCTGTTAAACAACTCGTCCGCCTTGGAGCCTGCCGATGAACTCCAGATTATTATCGTGAAGGACGTATTTTCCGTTTACTTTGCCGTTGCATTTCCCAAAGCGGGCCCAGGAGACCAGCACCTATCGCCTATTGGCTCAGGCTGCTCGCTGGACATCTGCATCGCCATTCAGAGAGCGGTGACAGAACAATTCCAATCCAGGGATTTGTACGACGTTTTTGAAGAGTCAACGGACAGAAAAACTTTCAACCTATTGTCACGCTCAGACAAACTGAAAAATCTGATTGACTTGGCTCCGGTTAAAACCTTAAAGCTCCCTGAACTTGACTGCCCGTCACATGGCCACACCGAGTCCGTCTCAACACAATTGGAAACCCTACATAACGTCCTATCAGGTTCCGGTAAGAAAATATTTCACAGAACTGTAGCGCGCTACCCAAAAAACAGCACCGTCGCTCAAGCCTATATCCCAGGATTAGAGCGCTTCAATATCATTCGAAATGGGCGACTTGTTGTGCCCCAGCACATATTGCGCAATTGCTGATCGTCGAACCCTCCAAAAAACTCACAGATGATCGTATGCACCCTATGCAAACATTTATTAGAACAGCCTGCAAAAAACATACGACCCTTCTGTTAACGACCATCGCAACACTAATAACTCTCAAGTTGGTAGCGCTCGCCCCGCCCTTGCTTCTAGGGACCATCATCGACACGTTATATGGCAAAAGTGATGCAACGGCGAACACATTGCTCATGCTAACGGCGGGCCTTGTTGTCGCCGGATGCGCCCAAGCGATTATCAGCCCACTGCAAATCCATTTTCTATCAAAACTGGTTCAACAGGTTGTCATGGCCGCGTCTATTGAGTGGCTGACAAACCTGATGCGAAAGGAGTTTGCTCGATTCAACTCATGGCGAATAGGCCACTTCATAAAATCAGTCGAGCGTGGGATTAACGCTCACGAGCAGCTATTGACGTTTTTTGTCACCGTGGGACTGCCGTTGTGCCTGGAATTCCTGATTGTTGGCGGTGCGTTTTTTTACATGGGTGGCGGTGAAGTATTTGCGGGAATGACCGGTTTAGGAATCATCTATCTGGCTGCTACCCACAGGATTATCAGATGGCGCAGAAAACACATTGATACCGTCAACGAGCAGGAAGATGAATTGAGCGCTCATTTGTACAACACACTCAATGCCGGCAAAGCAATAAAGCTGGAAAATGCCGAGTCTACCGCGACACTTCCGTTAAACGAGGCTTTTAAAGGCTACGCCGACGCCGCGGTTGCCGCTGCAACCTCAGGTGGCTTTTTGAGTGCCGCCAAGATTCTGTTCGTCAGCCTCTCCACGGGCGGATTGCTAGGATGGGGGGTTATTGATCAACTTTCGAGCCAGCCCAGTATCAGTGTCGGGCAGCTGGTCGCCATTTTTTCAATCGCCGGAAGCTATCTGCTGAATATCGCAGCGTTGACGGAAGGTTATCGGGTAACGGATCAGTTTCTTGCCGATCAGCGCCGGCTTCGAAGCCTGCTTTCGCTCCCGAACTTTGACCATTGCGATCGGAAATCGGAGGTCTCTTTTCGGGAATCATCGACACTGATTCTGCAGCCATGCGTACTTACCGAAAACGACGACGTGCGATTGTCGATTACGCAAGCGCTGACTTTCATCCAGTGTCAATCAGTGGCGATCATCGGCCAGAGCGGTGCAGGCAAGTCTACTTTATTGGAGGTTCTCGCAGGCCTCGACCGGGAAACGCGAAATCAGCTCAGTATCGATGGCACCCCGGTTTCCCTGTTGAACCCTCGCGTTCATTTGGATTCGTTGAGGTATTGCCCTCAACAGCCCCGTTTTTTGGAAGGTCCCTTTGAACGTTCCGTTCTATTCGGCGCTAAATCGTCGTCTCGCCTCGACCAGGCAATACGTCGGCTGCAGCTACAAACAATCGTTTCTGACCGGACCATCGGTGAACACGCATCGAATATTTCAGGAGGTGAAGCCAAGCGTCTGTCGCTGCTGCGTCTTATCAACAAGCCTGGACGATTCAACTTGTTCGATGAGCCTAGTGCATCAATCGAGCCCGGGCTGACCAACGCCTTATGGGACCTGCTGTTTGATATTTTCTCAAAACAAGGGTTGATCTGTGTCACCCATGATTTTGATCATCTGTTGCGCTTTGATCGGGTGATTGTCCTGCACAACGGTGCAATCATTGACGACGGGCACTGGCGGGAGCTGGTCGACAGGCCAGCGATCAAATTGTTGCTTGATGACATTAAGACCGGGCCCTAGCCGAAATACGGGACATGGACCTGAACTCCAGCTTTCTGTAGAAGCTTGGCCCCCTCGTATTAGCGGTGGACAGGCGTCATTGAGGCTGAATGATCGATCGTCTTCGCGAGCAGGCTCGCTCCCACAGTGGGATCGGAGTATGCCGTGACAAACAGGTCGGCTGAATAAACCATCCAGGGCAGTTGTTTCCACACCACACCGAAGCCGATCACAAATCCGCACGCTCCATCAAAATCCCGTTAGTCGCCACCCCCCGCCATGCATTAAAGTATCGCCCCCAGCCCCGGCGTTATCCGAACGCCTGGGCCACCCTTTCCAGGAACAGTCACCGATGGAACATCGTGAAGCGCTGCTGGCGCTGCGAACCTTTCTTTCAACGCAGATTCTCGGCCAGGAAAAACTCATCGAGCGCCTGCTCATCGCCCTGCTCGCCGACGGCCACATGCTGGTGGAAGGCGCGCCCGGGCTGGCCAAGACCAAGGCGATCAAAGAGCTGGCCGAGGGCATCGAAGCGCAGTTCCATCGCATCCAGTTCACCCCCGACCTGTTGCCCGCCGACATCACCGGCACCGAGATCTATCGCCCGGAAACCGGCAGCTTCGTGTTCCAGCAAGGGCCGATCTTTCACAATCTGGTGCTGGCGGACGAAATCAACCGTGCCCCGGCCAAGGTCCAGTCGGCCCTTCTCGAAGCGATGGCCGAGCGGCAGGTCAGCGTCGGACGCAGTACTTATGAGCTGTCGCCACTGTTCCTGGTGATGGCCACGCAGAACCCGATCGAGCAGGAAGGCACCTACCCGCTGCCCGAAGCCCAGCTCGACCGGTTCCTGATGCACGTCAAGATCGGGTTTCCGGACGCCGCGGTCGAGCGCCGTATCCTGCAGCAGGCACGCGGTGAAGCGTTGAATGGCGAAACCAAGCCCGAGCGTCGCGTCAGCCAGCAGGCAATTTTTTCGGCGCGCAAGGAGATCCTCGGGCTGTACATGGCCGACGCCGTGGAGGAGTACCTGGTGCAACTGATCATGGCCACTCGCAACCCGGCCAAGTTCGACCCGGAGATGGCCGAGTGGATCGCCTACGGCGCCAGCCCGCGGGGCTCGATTGCCCTGGACCGCTGCGCCCGGGCCCACGCCTGGCTGGCCGGACGCGACTTCGTCAGCCCGGAAGACATCCAGGCCGTGCTGTTCGACGTGCTGCGCCATCGCATCATCCTGTCGTTCGAAGCCGAAGCCGCCGGCATCGACCAGGATCGGGTCGTGCAGCGGATTCTCGACGTCGTCGCTGTCGCTTGAGCATGAATCATGAATAACCCACTGGCGCCCGTCCCGGGCATCCGCGTCAGCCTCTCGGAGCTGATCGAGATGCGCCATCGCGTGCGCGAAGTGCAGTTGTTCTCCACCCCTGGCCAGCGCAGCCCGCTGATCGGCCTGCATCATTCCAAGCTGCGCGGGCGCGGCGTGGACTTCGATCAGGTGCGGGTCTACCAGGCCGGCGACGACGTGAGGACCATCGACTGGCGCGTCACCGCTCGAACCCAGGAGCCCCACACCAAACTTTTCCATGAAGAACGCGAACGGCCGATCTTCATCATGATCGAGCAAAGCCACCGCCTGTTCTTCGGTTCCGGGCAGGTCTTCAAGTCGGTACTCGCCGCCCAGGCCGCCAGCCTGATCGGCTGGGCCGCGCTGGGGCACAATGACCGGGTCGGCGGCCTGGTGTTCGGCAATAACAGCCACTACGAGGTCAAGCCGCGGCGCAGCAAACAAAGCCTGCTGCAACTGCTCAACCGGCTGGTGCGCGTCAATCAGTCGTTGCACACCGAAGGCGAATCGGACCGCGATTCCTTCGGTGTCGCCTTGCGCCGCGCCCGGGAAGTCCTGCGGCCCGGCAGCCTGGCGATCGTGATCTGTGACGAGCGCGCCCTCTCCGACGGTGCCGAGCAGCAGTTGAGCCTGCTGTCGCGTCATTGCGACCTGTTGCTGCTGCCGCTGTCCGACCCGCTGGACCACGCCCTGCCCGCCGCCGGCCTGCTGCGGTTTGCCCAGCGCGGTGAGCAATTGGAGCTCGACACGCTGAACCTGGAACTGCGCCAGACCTACCGCGCCCAGGCCGAGGCGCGCCTGGAGCGCTGGGAACTGCTGACGCAAAAGCTGCGGATCCTGATGCTGCCCCTGAGCACGCAAGGCGACATGGTCGAACAACTGCGCGAGTACCTGAACCCCAAGCGCCCAGGAAAAACCCGATGAGCAGCCTCGATCAGCTGCAACCGCTGATGGCGCCGCCGCCCATCGGTTTCTGGCCGCCCGCGCCGGGCTGGTGGATGTTGTTGGTGTTATTGCCATTGCTGGGCCTGGGCTTGTGGCAGTTGCGCCGCTTCATTCCCGCCAAGCGCACCGACGACCGCGCCGAACAACCCCTGGATCCGGTGCGCCTGGCCGCGCTGGCCGAGCTGGCGCTGTTACCCAAACCCTACGACGGCGCGCCGGCCGGGGCCTGGCTGCAGCAACTCAACGGGCTGCTCAAGCGCCTGTGCCGCAACCATTATCCCTACAGCCAGAGCCATACTCTCAACGGGCGCAAATGGCTGGCCTTCCTCGACAACCGCTGCCCGGCCGCCGGCCTGACCCGCTGGATGATCCTGGTGGAAGGCGCCTACAAGCCCGAATGCAAGCTTGACGACAAAGCCATTGCCGGCCTGACGCAAGCGGTCGAGACGTGGATTCGCAAACATGTTTGAGTTCGCCTGGCCGTGGATTTTCGCCCTGCTGCCGCTGCCCTGGCTGATGCGCATGGTGCTGCCCGCAGCGGACAGTGGCGAACCGGCACTCAAGGTGAGTTTCCTCGAAGACCTCGAAGGGCTGGTCGGGCGCCGGGCCCGGGCCAATCTGCCGACATGGCGCCAGCAGGCGCCGTTCATCCTGCTTTGGTTGTTGCTGCTGATCGCCGCCGCCCGCCCGCAGTGGCTGGGCGAGCCGTTGCCGATTGCCGCCAGCGGTCGCGACCTGCTGGTGGCGGTGGATGTCTCCGGGTCTATGGATTTTCCTGACATGCAGTGGAAAGACGAGGACATCAGCCGCCTGGCGCTGGTCCAGCACATGCTCGGGGATTTCCTCGAAGGTCGGGAGGGTGACCGGGTCGGCCTGATTCTGTTTGGCAGCCAGGCCTACCTGCAGGCGCCGCTGACCTTCGATCGCCGCACCGTACGCCACTGGCTCGACGAAGCGCGCATCGGCATCGCCGGCAAGAACACGGCGATCGGCGATGCGATTGGCCTGGCCCTCAAACGCCTGCGGCAACGTCCGGCCAACAGCCGCGTGCTGATCCTGGTGACCGATGGCGCCAATAACGGCGGCGAAATCGACCCGCTGACTGCCGCCCAACTGGCTGCCGACGAAAACGTGAAAATCTACCCGATCGGCGTGGGTGCCGATCCGGAGCAAAGTGGCACGGCGGGCTTTCTCGGCGTCAACCCAAGCCTGGATCTCGATGAAGCGACACTCAGGGAAATCGCCCAGGTCACCGGCGGCCGGTATTTCCGCGCCCAGGATGGCAAGCAGTTACTGGCGATCAAGACCACCCTCGACCAACTCGAGCCGGTGACCCAGCAGCCGACCCAGGCCCGTCCCGCCCAGGCGCTTTATCATTGGCCGCTGACCGTTGCCTTGCTGTTGAGCATGTTGCTGGTGGTTCGTGAGCGCTGGCCGGACAACCCCCTGCAACGCCTGTTCACCCAGCCGCTGTTTCAACCCTCGCAAACCTCTGAATGGCGCCAGCGGCTCAAGCGCCTGCGACTGCGGAGGCGCCGATGATCGCGCTCTGGCCGCATTGGCTGCGTCCCGCTTTTATCTTGCTGCTGCCCCTGTTGGGCTGGCTGCTCTGGCAACTGTGGCACCGCCAGAAACGCGTGGGCCGCTGGCAGATGATCCTGCCGCCGGCGTTCCATGCCGTGCTGCTCACCGGTGGCAGTGGTCGCGAAAGCAAGCTGCCGTGGATCGCCCTCGGGCTGGGCTGGCTGCTGGTGGTGCTGGCGTTGCTCGGTCCCAGCTGGACGCGGGTCGAACAGACCAGCCAGAAACCCGCCGATCCGCTGGTGGTGATTCTCGAACTGACGCCAGAGATGCTCGCCACCGACGTCCCGCCTACGCGCCTGGAACAGGCCCGGCGCAAAGTGCTCGACGTGTTGCAGAACCGCAGCGACGCGCAGACCGCGATCATCGTCTATGCCGGCAGCGCCCATACGCTGGTGCCGCTGTCCGACGACCTGGCCACCAGCGCCAACCTGCTCGAAGCCCTGGCGCCATCGATCATGCCGCAAGGCGGCCACCGTGCCGACCTGGCCGTCAACAAGGCCATGGCGTTGCTGGACCAGGCCGGGCTCGGCCACGGCCGGATCCTGTTGATCGGTTCATCCCTGAACGAGCAGGAACGCCTTGGCATAAGCCAGAGGCTCGACGGTTCCGCCACACGTTTGCTGATGCTCGGCATCGGTACGCGTGAAGGTGCGCCCGTGGCCCAGGAAGACGGCAGTTACCTGAAGGATGCCCAAGGCGCGATCCTGGTGCCGCGCCTGGACAGCCCAAGCCTCAAGTCATTTCTCGATGAGCTGGACGGCCGTTACCGTCCCGCGCACCTGGACGACAACGACCTGCGCAGCCTGGGCCTGCTGGACGGTCCGCGCCGCCTGCGCAGCGATGGCCAGAAACTGCGCCTGGACACCTGGGCCGACCAGGGTTATTGGCTGCTGTTGCCGCTCCTGCTGCTGGCCGCCTGCGCCGGGCGTCGGGGCTGGCTGTTCTGCCTGCCGCTGCTGTTTGCGCTGCCGCAGACCAGCCATGCCTTCGAGTTCGAGGACTTGTGGCTGCGCCCCGATCAACAGGGCCAGCACCTGCTCAAGCAGAAACGCCCGGCCGAGGCCGCCACTCGCTTCGAGGACAGCCAATGGCAAGGTGTCGCCCTCTACGAGGCCGGCCAGTACAGCGAGGCCGCCCGGCGTTTCGCTGAAGGCAACGATGCCCGCGCGCATTACAATCGCGGCAATGCGCTGGCCCGCAGCGGCGAACTGGAGGCCGCGATCGATGCCTATGAGCAAGCACTGGAGTTGCAGCCGGACCTGCGCCCGGCGCAGACCAACAAGGCCTTGGTGGAAAGCCTGCTGAAAGAGCAGGCTGCGCCACCGGACCCCGCCAAGCCCGACGAAAACCAGGACCCCGCGCCCACCGAGCAATCGCCGGATAGCGATACCCCGAACCAGTCGTCCGAGCCGGGCCAGCCTTCTTCCGAAGCGCCAGCGACGCCGGAGCAATCCCCGGCGTCCCAGGCGCCACCGACCCGCGCCGAAGACGTGCCCGGCAGCGAACTGCCCGACGAGCAGACCACCACCCCGCCGCTGCGCCCGGCCGCGGGCCAGCGCAATGCCGAAGAGCAGCGCCAGGCACTGGAACAATGGCTGCGCCAGATCCCGGACAACCCGGGCGAACTGCTCAGGCGAAAATTCTGGTATGAACAGCAAAGCCACCAGGCTCAGGAAAAACACCAATGACCCGCTTCACCGCCTATCTCCTCGTCTTGCTGCTCTGGGCTGCCGGGTCCCAGGCCGCGCAGCTGGCTGCCAGCGTGGACCGCAGTCGCCTGAACTCCGGGGAGACCGTCGAGCTGACGCTGGAGTCCAACGATGCCACGCTGTTCGGCAAACCTGACCTGAGCCCGCTCCAGGCGCTGTTCGACGTGCGCGGCACCCGCCAGGTCAACCAGTTGACCACCCTTGACGGCGAGAATCGCGCCACCACCCGCTGGATCGTCACGCTGCTGCCGCGCCAGAGCGGCACGGTGGTGATCCCGCCGCTGCAACTGGGCGAGGTCAGCAGCCAGCCGATCACTTTGCAGGTGATCGAAAGCGAAACCCGCAACGCCTCCGGTACCCTCGCGCCGGTGTTCATCGAAGCCAGCCTCGACCAGAACGACGTGTATGTGCAGGCCCAGGCCATCCTGACCCTGCGTATCTACCATTCGGTGTCGCTGTACGACGACAGCAGCCTGACGCCGCTGCACATTCCCGATGCGCGCACCGAGCAACTGGGCGAATCGCGTACCTACGAAAAAGTCATCAACGATGTGCGCCACGGCGTCATCGAACTGCGTTACGGCATCTACCCGCAGCGCAGCGGCGAACTGGCGATCCCGGCCCAGACCTTCAGCGCCACGCTGGTTGAACCCACGGCCCAGGGCGCCGCAGCGCCGGGTGCCAAACCCGGCCAGTTGATGCGCGTCAGTTCCACGCAACTGCAACTGACCGTCAAGCCCAAGCCCGCCAGTTACCCGGCCGACCTCCCCTGGCTGCCGGCGCGCAGCTTGTCCTTGAGCGAAAGCTGGAGCCCGGAACCGACGCACAGCCAGGTCGGCGATTCGCTCACCCGCAGCCTGACCCTGGAGGCGGAAGGCTTGACCAGCGCCCAGTTGCCGCCGCTTCCGCCTACCGAAATCAATGGCCTGCGGCGCTACCCCGACCAGCCGGTGCTGAGCAGCCGCAGCAGCGAGCGCGGCCTGGTCGGCAGCCGCGAAGACCGCGAAGCCCTGGTGCCCAACCGTAGCGGCACCATCGAGCTGCCGCCGGTGGAAGTGGTCTGGTGGAACACCCTGGAAGACCACCTGGACCGCACCAGCTTGCCGGCCCGGACCCTGCAAGTGGCGAACAACCCGAGCCTGATGGTCGACACACCGGCAGGCACCACCCAGATCGTCACCACTGTCGACAGCGAGACCCTCTGGTACTGGCAACTCAGCACGTTGATCTTGGCCTGCACGACGTTGCTCGGCTTCGGCCTGTGGTGGCGCGCGCGCTGGCAACCGGCGATCCTGCGCTCGGCCCAGGCCGGGCCGAGCCCACGCACCTTGCTGGACGACCTCAAGCGCGCCTGCCTGGCCAACGACTCGCACGCCACCCGACAGGCGCTGGATGCCTGGGCTCGACAGCAGCCGGAAACCCTGGCCGACATGGCGGCGCGTTTCGTGCCACTGTCCGACGCCCTTGATGGCTTGAACGGCGCCCTCTACAGCGAAACCGGCCAGTATTGGCAAGGTGAAGACCTGTGGCGGGCGATCCGGACCATTCCGCCTCTGGAAGGAGCGCCGGACGCTGCCAGTGATTCCAGCCTGCCGCCGCTCTATCCCAAATAACCCGGTTTTGTTGCGCAGGGCTTTTGTGGCAAGGGAGCAAGCTCCCTCGCCACAAAAGCCCTGCCGGTCCATCCGACAAAGTTGGGCAGCCCCTGCCCCGCGTTTCCCAGTAAACTCTGCATTTTTGCGCCGCCTCTCCTCCCGCGGCCATCGTCTGTATTCTGGAGTCTGCCTTGCGTCTGTTTCACACCTCCGACTGGCACCTGGGGCAAAACCTCCACGGCCAGGATCGCGACTTCGAACACGCCTGTTTCCTCGACTGGCTGCTGCGTCAACTGGGCAGCGAAAAGCCCGATGTGCTGCTGATCGCCGGCGATATCTTCGACACCGTCAACCCGCCGGTCAAAGCCCAGGAGCGGCTGTATGACTTCATCGTCAGCGCCCACGAACAGAACGCCAACCTGACCATCGTCATGATTGCCGGCAACCACGACTCCGGCTCACGCATCGAACTGCCAGCGCCGTTGATGCGGCGCTTGCGCACCCATGCCCTGGGCCGGGTGCTGTGGCTGGATGATGGGCAACTGGACGTCGAGCGCCTGTTGCTGCCATTGCCCGACGCCAAGGGCAAGGTCCGCGCCTGGTGCCTGGCGCTGCCGTTCCTGCGACCGGCGGAAGTCACCGGTGCGCAGTTGGGGGATGATTACCTGCGCGGCATCGGCCAGGTTCATGAATGGCTGATCGCCGCTGCCAACGACAAGCGCAAGAAAGGCCAGGCGCTGATCGCCGTCAGCCATGCGCACATGGCCGGCGGCTCGGTATCGGAGGACTCCGAGCGTAGCCTGATCATCGGCAATGCCGAAGCGCTGCCCGCCAGCCTCTTCGGCCCGAGCATCAGCTACGTCGCCCTCGGCCACCTGCACAAGCCGCAGAAGGTCAATGGCGAAGAGCGCATCCGCTACAGCGGCTCGCCGATCCCGCTGTCGTTCTCCGAGATCGGCTATCAGCACCAGATCCTCGACGTCACCCTGGACGGCGAAACCCTGGTGAACGTCGAACCCCGGCTGATTCCCCGCGCCGTCAACCTGCAACGCCTGGGCCCGGCGCCGCTGGCCGATATCCTCCTGCAACTGAAAGACCTGCCGGACATCGATCTGCTGGCGGACGTGCAGCGCCAGCCCTGGCTGGAGGTTCGAGTGCGCCTCGACGAGCCACAGCCCGACTTGCGCCAGCAAGTGGAGACGGCATTGCAAGGCAAAGCCGTGCGCCTGGTGCGAATCGCCGCCGAGTACGCCGGCACTGGCGGCTCCAGCGGTGTCGAGGACGGCGCCGCGCTGGTCGAACTGGACCAGCTCAGCCCGCAGGAACTGTTCAGCCGCGCCTGGCAGGACACCTACGGCAACGAAGTGGACGAACAGACCCTCAAGGATTTTGCCGTGCTGTTGCAAGACGTGCAGATGGAGAGCGAGCAACCATGAAGATCCTCGCGATCCGCCTGAAGAACCTCGCCTCGCTCGCCGGGCCATTTGAAATCGATTTCACCGCCGAGCCGTTGGCCAGCGCCGGCCTGTTCGCCATCACCGGCCCCACCGGCGCCGGCAAGAGCACGCTGCTGGATGCCTTGTGCCTGGCGCTTTTTGGTGCGGTGCCACGCCTGAACAACACCGGTCGTGACGCCAAGGTACCGGACGCCGACGGCGAGATCGCCACGGGCGATCCGCGCACGCTGCTGCGCCGTGGCACCGGCGACGGTTATGCCGAAGTGGATTTTCGCGGTATCGACGGGCGCCGCTACCGGGCTCGCTGGGAGGCCAATCGCGCCCGGGAAAAAGCCGGCGGCAAATTGCAGGCCAGCCGCCAGAGCCTGCGCGACCTGGACAATGACCAACTGCTGGCCAGCCAGAAAGGCGAATACAAGACCCAGCTCGAAGCCGCCTTGGGCCTCAACTTCGAGCAGTTCACCCGCGCCGTGCTGCTGGCCCAGAGCGAGTTCAGCGCCTTTCTCAAGGCCGACGACAACGACCGCAGCGAGTTGCTGGAAAAGCTCACCGACACGGCCCTGTATACGCGCCTGGGTCGCCGCGCCTTCGACAAGGCCAAGCAGGCCAGGGAAACCCACAAGCAGTTGCAGGACCAGGCCTCCGGCGTCACGCCGCTGGCCGCCGAAGCCCGCGCCGAGTTGGACCAACGCTTCAACGACGCCCAGCAACTACTGAAGACCCAGCAGGCACAGCTCAAGCAATTGGAACAGCAGCACACCTGGCTCAGGGACCTGCGCCTGTTGCAGGACGAACAGGCCAGCGCCGCCGAACAACTGCAACGGGCCCAGGCCGATTGGGCTGCGCTGGCCGACGAACGCCAGAAACTGACACGCCTGGAACAACTGGCGCCCCAGCGGCACCAGTTCATCCGCCAGGCGGAATTGAACCGCCAGCTGGAGCCGCTGGCAGTCAGGATCCGGCAACTGACCCAGCAGCAAGTCGAATTGCATGAGCAACAGGCCGAACTGGAGAAAGGCCTGGGCGTGGCGCAATTGGCCTTGGCCGCCGCTCGCCAGCAGAGCACGGACACCGCACCGCTGCTACGCCAGGCATTCGATGAACAAAGCAGCCTCGCCCGCCTGGCCAGGGAAACCGGCCAAGGCGCCGAACAGTTGCAACAGGTCCAACAGGCTTGCACCGACGGCCAGCGCAGCATCGACACCCTGCTCGAACAGCAACGGCAGGTTGGCGAGCGCCTGCAACGGATCGCCGGCGAACTGGAACAAAGTACCGATCTCGCACCGCTGGGCGATGCCTGGTCCGCCTACCGCGATCGCCTGCAACAGTTGATGTTGATCGGCAACCGGCTGAACAAGGGCCAGGACGAACTCGCGCTGCTGGAACAAAGCGCCACTCGCGCCGCCGATGACCTGGCAAGCCGCCGGCAAAACCTCGAAGTGCTCTACAAGGAAGCCGGGGCCGAACCGCAAGCGGTGGCGGAACAGATCCAGTTGCTCGGCAACCTGCTGCACGACAATCGCAAGCAGCTGCGCGCATTCGAAGAACTGACCCGGCTTTGGGCCAGCCAGCAAGACCTGGACAAACGCAGCGCGGAGCTTGAGCAACGCCAGCAGCAAGCCCTGCAGGAGCGCGACCGGCTGGTGCGCGAAGGCGGCGAAGCCAAGGCCGAGCTGGCCATTGCCGAACAGACCTTGACTGTCACCCGTGAACTGTTGGAACGCCAGCGCCTGGCTCGCAGCGAAAGCGTCGAGCAACTGCGCGAACAGTTGCAGGACAACCAGCCGTGCCCGGTCTGCGGCAGCGTCGAACACCCCTACCATCAGCCCGAAGCGCTGCTGCAAAGCCTCGGCCGATTCGATGAAAGCGAAGAGGCCAACGCGCGCAAAGCCGTCGACCTGCTCAATGAAAAAGTCATCGATCTGCGCGCGCAATACAGTGGGGTCATTGCCCAGCTCAAGGAATTCAAACAGCAACAGGAACAACTCGTCGCCCAGCAACAAGGCCTCGCGCCAAGCCTCGAAGCCCATCCGTTGTCGGAGCAGTTGCTGGGCCAGGCTCCAGACCAGCGCGACGCCTGGCTGGCCCAGCAAAACAGCCAGTTGAGCCTGCGCATCAGCCAGGACGAACAACGCCAGGCCGCCCTGCTCACCCTGCAACAGGACGCCGCGCGCCTGGCGCAGCAACTGCGCGAAGCGGAAACGGCCAGCCAGCAGGCGTCACTGCACCTGGGCAACCAGCAACAGGAAATGGCCCGCGACCGCCAGCGCCTGGACGAAGAGCTCGGGCATTTCAGTGCGCTGCTGCCGGCCGATACCTTGCAGGCCCTGCGCAGCGATCCCGCCGCGACGTTCATGCGACTCGACCAGCGGATCACCCAGCGCCTGGCGCAACTGGAACAGCAACGCGAGGAACTCGGCGAACAACTGCAACGCCAGCAAGCCCTGGAGAAAGAGCAGGACCGCCAGCAGACCCGCGTGCAGCAACTCGAAGCGGCGCAGCAGCAATTCAACGCACTGAATGAACAACAACTGGCCTGCCAACAAAAGCTCAGCGAACTGCTTGGCGAACATTCCAGTGCCGAACAATGGCAGCAACAACTCGACCAGGCCCTAGAACAGGCCCGCCATGCAGAGGCAGCGGCCGGTCAGCAGTTACAGGAGTTGCGCAATACCCTCGTGCAACTGGCTGCCGAGCTCCAGGCCCGGCATGAGCAGGCCCAGTCGCTTGAGGCCGAACAGCAAACGCTCGCCGCCGGCATCGCCCAATGGCGCGCTTCTCATCCGGAACTCGACGACGCCGCGCTCGATGACCTGCTCAGCCTCGACGAGCAACAGGTCAGTCAACTGCGGCAACGCCTGCTCACCAGCGAAAAAGCCATCGAGCAGGCCCGCGTCCTGCTCACCGAACGCGAGCAGCGCCTGCACAACCACCAGGCCCAACACAACGGCAACCTGCCGCCCGAAGAACTGACCCAAGCCCTGGCGGTACTGCAGGAGCAGTTTGCCGTTAGCGAACAACGCTGCGCCGAGTTGCGGGCCGAACAGGCTGAAGACCAGCGTCGGCAACATGCCAACCAGGCCCTGGCCCGACAGATCGAGCAGGCCTATGCCGAATACCAGCGCTGGGCACGCCTGGATGCCTTGATCGGTTCGGCCACCGGCGACCGCTTCCGCAAACTGGCCCAGGCGTACAACCTCGACTTGCTGGTGCACCATGCCAACGCCCAGTTGCGCCAGCTGGTTCGCCGTTACCGGCTCAAGCGCGGCGGCAGCATGCTTGGCCTGCTGGTGATGGACACGGAAATGGGCGATGAACTGCGCTCGGTGCATTCGTTGTCCGGCGGCGAGACCTTCCTGGTCTCCCTTGCCCTGGCGCTGGGCCTGGCTTCGATGGCGTCCAGCACGCTGAAAATCGAATCGTTGTTCATCGACGAAGGCTTCGGCAGCCTCGACCCCGAATCGCTGCAACTGGCGATGGACGCCCTCGACGGCTTGCAGGCCCAGGGCCGCAAGGTCGCGGTCATCTCCCATGTGCAGGAAATGCACGAGCGAATCCCGGTGCAGATCCAGGTCCGTCGCCAGGGCAATGGGCTGAGCACGCTGGAGGTGAAATGAGCCGCGCCACGCTGTACTCCTTCCGTCGCTGCCCCTACGCCATGCGCGCACGCATGGCGTTGCGTTACAGCGCGGTCGAACTGACAATCGTCGAAGTCAGCCTGAAGGCCAAGCCCGCCGAGATGCTTGCACTCTCGAGCAAAGGCACGGTGCCGGTGTTGCGGGTCGATGGCCAGGTGATCGACGAAAGCCTGGAGATCATCAACTGGGCCTTGGCCCAACACGATCCGCAGGACTGGCAGCTGCGGGACGATGCCAAGGCCCAGGCGTTGACGGCAGCGTTGATCGAGGAAAACGACCAGGTATTCAAGCTTCACCTGAACCGCTACAAATACCCGGAGCGACATCCCGAATACACGCAGGAACACTACCGCAGCGAAGGCGAGGTTTTTCTGCGCAAACTGGAAGGACTGCTTGAAACCCGTCCGTTCCTGGCGGCGGAACATCAGAGCCTGGCCGACGTGGCGGTGATGCCCTTCATACGCCAGTTCGCCCATGTCGATCGCGACTGGTTTGCCCAGGCGCCCTATCCGCGGCTGCAAGGTTGGTTGCAAAAATTCCTGGATTCCGAGCTGTTCGTAGCGATCATGGCCAAGTAGAAAATGCTCTTGCGACCGCGCTTCTTGTGGCGAGGGAGCTTGCTCCCGCTCGGCTGCGCAGCAGACGCCTTGGGTGTAGACCGAATGGGCCTGCTGCGCAGGCCAGCGGGAGCAAGCTCCCTCGCCACGAAAAGCGCGTAGATCCTTCAAGCGGCGACGCTGCACATGCGCACCACCGCGCAATCAACCTGAAACGGCCCAAACTCAGCCACCCTCGGCGCCGACGGCGGATTACCCACCAATACCCCCAATGCCCTGGCGGTGAGGATGTTATGGGCGATGTTGTGGTTGCACTCGATCGTCCGCGCCAAAGAACCCGCCGACGCCTGCCCCAACCCAAGCAACGAAAACCCATTGGTGATAAACGCCAGGAAGGCAATCACCCAGAACCTGCATCTGCTCATGCGCCGACCGCCCCTTTGCCTGCGCCTCGTTCAACGGCAGTGGAAACCGACGCATGCAGCGATGAATCGACGAAGCCTTGGTATTGGGCGCCGAGGCTGACGACCAGCACCAATGCCACGTAAAGGCCGATGGCGATATAGGCGCCGTGTCTGGCGGAAGAAAGGATTGCGCGGGCCATGGGGTTCTCCGTGGGCATGTTTCGATGCCCACAGAATCAATCAAATAAACCGTTATGAATAGCGACGAATATGCATAGTCACCATCAGGTTTATTGATTGATGAAGCCCTGAAATCAGTCGTTGACCAAGCTCAACAATCGCTCGCGAGCCACTTCCAGCTCGCCGGGAATGGGCTGGGCCGCCGAGACAATTGGAGTGGAGTAGAGAAACAGCAGCATCACTGCCAGACGCATCGCCATGGTGTCGATCCTTATTGGTAAGGAGTCAATTAACTAGCGTCAAATTTAAACACATGGCCATGTGATATCACAACGGGATTTTCGGCCCACGCACGAAGCCTGCGATCTTTTCTCTCCGCTGGCATCCAGCAGGAAATGAAAAGATCGCAGGCTTCAGGGGTCAGCGTGGTTCAGTGTTGAGTCTTGTGATCCAGTGCGGCGTAGAAGTTGGCGCTCTGTTGCAGGTATTTCTCGGTGTAGCTCTGGGTGCGGTTTTTCTTGTCGCTGATTTCGATGCTGGCACTGGCTGGCAATGCCACGGTGGCAGAGATAGCGGAAGCGGCAATAACGGAGAAGAGATTCAGATTCATGGCGGTAGTCCTCGGATTCAGTTTGCTGGTTTGCCCGGTGGGGCCGTGAAGCAAACTTACGCGCCGAGGCGCCTCGTCTTGAAATGCTTTGTAATACTAGCGACTATCAGTCTCGTTGATACAACGGCGAAGGCCCCGTGAATCGGGGCCTACAGCTTACTGACGAACCATGAATTTCAAGTCGCTCGGCGCATCCATCGCCAGCTTCTGCACGGTTTTACCCAGCAGGCCGGTATTCGGATCACGCTCGATGACGAGAATCTGGTTGCTCTTCTGGTTGGCCACCAGGACAAATTTTTCAGTCGGGTCGAGGCTGAATTCCCGAGGGTGGTCGCCCTCGACTGAACGTCGCTGGAGCTCCTTCAGCGTGCCAGCCGCCGGGTCGATGGCGAACACCAGCAGTTCGTTGGTGGTGCCCCGATTACTGACGTACAGGAACTTGCCGTCCCTGGACGCATGCAGCGCTGCCGCCGCTTTACCCGGCTGGGGCTTGCCGGCGGCCAGGTCGACCAGTTGACGCTGGGTAAGGCGACCATCCTGGTAATCGAACACCGCAACCTGGGCGGTCATCTCCATGGTCAGCCAGGCGTGCTTGCCATCGCTGCTGAACAGCAGGTGACGCGGCCCGCTGCCCGGCGGCAACTGCACGAATGCCGGATCGGCAGGCGTCAGCGGCAGCTCGGGGTTGGCTTTCGGGTCGTAGCGATAGACGAACACCTTGTCCGCCCCCAGGTCGTTGGCAAACACATACTTGCCATCCGGCGAAGGCACCGCCGAATGCACATGCCCCGATTTCTGCCGCTCAGGGTTGACCCGACTCGGCTGATGGCTGCCCGATTGCACCACCGGCGCGAGCTTGCCGTCTGCTCCCACCGGCAGCACGACCAAGGTACCGCCCGGGTTTTCCAGAACGGAATAATTACTCACCAGCAGATGCTGGCCGTCATGGCTCAGGCTGGAATGAGTCGGCTCGTTGCCCAGAGACTGCACCTGATTGATCAGGCTCAGTTCATGGGTCTTGGGGTCAACGGCGTAGCTGCTGACCTTGCCCACCGGGTCTTTCTGGCCCGGGCCGTTTTCATTGACCACAAACAGCCGGCTCAGGTCCTTGGAAAGGGTCAACCAGGACGGGTTGTCCGTCTTGATCACCTGCAGTGGCTTGGCGTCGAGCTGGCCGGTCCGGCTGTCGAACTGCATGCGGTAGATGCCCTGGCTCTGGTCCGCCGTGTAGGAGCCCACCAGCAATTGATAGTGCTCGGTGGTTTCTGCCTGGACGCCCATGGCGCCCACGCTACCGGCCATCAGCAATGGCCAGAAACTACGCATCTTCATGCTCGGAGTCCTCGTCGTCGTGGCCGCTGGTCGCCTCCACGCATTCCAGATGGTGATCGCCCGAATCACTGGTGATGACCCAATGTTTCGAGGCTGTGTCGAAGGTCGCGGCCTGCATCTGTGCAGGCGTGAAGCGCCAATGCTCGAGGGTGCGGCCGTTCATGCATTCGACGTGCAGTTGGTCCTGCTCGTCGAGGGAAAAATCGAAAGCGTGCAGCCCGTCGATGATCAGCATGTCGCAGTGTTCGAGGGCGTGCAGCAGAGTGTCGGTCGGGGCAGTCATGGCGATCAGTCAGTCATTGGAAAGGCGGCATGATAACCCAATGTCAGAGTGGGGCTTGGGCCATAAGGTTCGAAAGCGGTGCTGGCCGACCTATCGGTTTCGCGAGCAGGCTCGCTCCCACAGGGGATTTTTGGTGAATGTGAATCCTGTGTGGGAGCGAGCCTGCTCGCGAAGAGGCCGGCACATTCAACTTGAATATAACGACCTCACCGCAATCCTCAGAGCGCCTCACGCCCCGGCACGCCATCCACCAATCGCAGGATCCCCAGCGGGTTGGCGTTCTTCAACGGCTCCGGCAACAGGTTGTCGGGGTAGTTCTGGAAGCACACCGGACGCAGGAACCGGTCGATCGCCAGGGTGCCGACCGAAGTGCCACGCGCATCGGACGTCGCCGGGTAAGGCCCGCCATGGACCATCGAATCGCAGACCTCGACGCCGGTTGGATAACCGTTGAGCAAGATGCGGCCGACCTTCTGTTCCAGCAACGGCGTCAGTTCGCCGAACCGTTCGAAATCCGCCGGCTCGCCAATGATCGTAGCGGTGAGCTGGCCGTGCAGGCCATGCAGCGCAGCGCTCAATTGCGCCTGGTCCGCCACTTCGACAAACACCGTGGTCGGGCCGAAGACCTCTTCCTGCAACGCCTCGTCACCGTTGATCAACAGGCTGGCGTCAGCTTTGAACAATTGCGGTTGCGCCTGGTTGCCTTGCTGCTCGCGACCGGCCAGGTGTTCGATGCCTGGGTGGGCCAGCAATTTTTGCAGGCCTTTGCCGTAACTTTGCAGCGTGCCGGCGTTGAGCATGGTTTGCGGTGCCTGGTCGCCGATCAGCGCAGCCACTTGTTGGGTGAAAGCAGTGAACTCGGGTGAGCGGAGACCGATCACCAGGCCAGGGTTGGTGCAGAACTGGCCGCAGCCTTGCACCACCGAGGCGGTCAGGTCGCGAGCAACGCTGTCGGCGCGCGCTTGCAACGCCTGCGGGAGGACGATCACCGGGTTGATGCTCGACATCTCGGCGAAGACCGGGATCGGCTGGGGCCGCGCGGCCGCCATGTCGCACAGGGCACGCCCGCCTTTCAGGGAACCGGTGAAGCCGACGGCCTGGATCGCCGGATGCTTGACCAGCCATTCGCCGACGCCACCGCCGTAGATCATGTTGAACACGCCGGCCGGCATCGAAGTTTTTTCAGCTGCGCGAATGATCGCATCGGCTACATGCTCGGCGGTGGCCATGTGGCCACTGTGGGCCTTGAATACCACCGGGCAACCAGCGGCCAGCGCGGCAGCGGTGTCGCCGCCAGCGGTGGAGAATGCCAACGGGAAGTTGCTGGCGCCAAACACGGCCACCGGGCCGAGGCCGATGCGGTACTGGCGCAGGTCCGGACGCGGCAGCGGCGTACGCTCCGGCAAGGCCCGGTCGATGCGCGCGCCGTAGAAGTCGCCACGGCGCAAGACCTTGGCGAACAGGCGCATCTGCCCGCTGGTGCGGCCGCGCTCGCCCTGGATCCGTGCGGCCGGCAACGCGGTTTCGCGGCAGACCACGGCGACGAACTCATCACCCAAGGCGTCCAGCTCATCGGCGATGGCATCGAGAAATTCGGCCCGGCGCGCCGCGCTCAGGCTGCGATAGGTTGGATAAGCCGCCGCGGCGGCCTTGGCGGCGGCGTCGACTTCTTCCGCCGTGGCCTGGACAAAATCATGCGGCAAGGCCTCGCCGGTGCTGGCGTCGAAACTTTGCAGGCGAGTCTGGCCGGCCGCGCTGCGGGCGCCGCCGATGTAGTTGTGGCCAAGGATCTGGTTCATCGCAAGTCTCCTTTTAAAGTGTGCCGATAGTACCTGGGTTGAACACCGCGTCTACCGGAGCAATGCCGTTGATCAGCGGGGCGCCGAATTCGGCCTGGCTGATTTCGAACACGTCCCCCGGCTGGGTGCGGATGCCGTCGGCGAACGACAGCGTCGCGGTGCCGAAGAAATGAACGTGCACGTCCCCGGGGCGCAGGAACTGACTGTACTTGAAATGGTGGAACTCGAGGTTCTCGAGGCTGTGGCACATGTTCGCCTCGCCGCTGAGAAATTCGTTCTGCCACAGCACTTCGCCGTTGCGCAGGATACGACTGGTCCCGGACAGATGTTGAGGCAGTTCACCGACGCGAAGTTCCGGGCCGAAGCTGCAACTGCGCAGTTTCGAGTGGGCCAGGTACAGATAATTCTTGCGTTCCATGACGTGATCGGAAAATTCGTTGCCCACCGCAAAGCCAAGCCGATAGGGCTTGCCGTCGTGACCGATGACATACAGGCCGCTGATTTCCGGCTCCTCGCCCGCGTCTTCGGCAAAGGGCGGCAGCGGGAACGGATGGCCGGGACGGACGACGATGCTGCCGTCGCCCTTGTAGAACCATTCCGGCTGAACGCCAGCCTGCCCGGCGGCGGGTTTGCCGCCCTCAACGCCCCATTTGAAGATGCGCATGGTGTCGGTCATGGCGCTCTCGTCGCCAGCCTGCTGGTGCATCTTGTCCCGGGCCGAGGCGCTGCCCAGGTGAGTCAGGCCGGTACCGCTGACCAGCAGGTGCGCCGGGTCCGGGTGATCCAGCGGCGGCAGGATGCGCAATTCGCTCAGCAGTCGCGCATAGTCATGGCTCGCTCCCAGGCCCAGGCCGTCGACCTGTTGCTCAAGCTTGACGCCCGCCTCGATGGCGGCCAGCGCCAGGTCGCGCACCGTCGTGGCGCCCTGCACTTCGCGCACCTGCTCGCCGTCAACCACACCGACGCGGCGTTCGCCGTTACTCAATTCGAACTGAACTAAACGCATGGGTTTCTCCCTGTAAACAAAACTTGAATATGAACGCCGACTCGCTTTGCAGGCTTTTTGTGGCGAGGGAGCTTGCTCCCGCTGGGGGCAAAGCCCCCCTACTTCCAGGCGCCGTGTTCATTCAGGCAAAACACATCGCCCATATTGCGACTGCTACGCAGTCGAGCGGGAGCAAGCTCCCTCGCCACAAAAGCTGCAATCAATCAGCTACGCGTCGCCCCGCGGGCGCTTGCCGCGAACTGGTCAGCCGGTAACACGTGCTTGCGTTCGAGCAAGCGATAGACCACGCCGGTCAACACCAGGCCGAACACCATCACGCACGACAGGAAGTACAGCCCGGACGCCAGGTTGCCGGTGTATTCCTTCAAGGCGCCGATCACGAACGGGCCGATGTAGCCGCCCAGGTTGCCTACCGAGTTGATCAAGGCAATGCCCGCCGCCGCGCTGGCACCGGCGAAGAACCGCCCCGGCAAGGTCCAGAACACTGCCGTGCAGGAAAACAGCGCAAACGCCACCAGGCACAACGCCGCCAGTTGCAGCACCGGCACAGTCAACCAGGCGCTGAGGAACAGACCGATGGCGCCCAATACATACAACACGGCCAGGTGACCGTAACGGTCGTTCAGGCGGTCGGAGCTGCGAGGAATGATCAGCAGGCCGATGATGCCGAAGATATAAGGCACGGAAGAGACAAAGCCGGTCACCAGGTCACTGCCACCGAACTGCTTGATCAACGTCGGCAGCCACAGCCCCAGGCCGTAGATGCTCAGGGTCACCGGCAAGTAGAACAGCGCCAGCAGCAGGACGCGCTTGTCCTTGAGCGCATGCAGCGGGTTGCCATGACGGGTCTGGCCGTATTCTTCCAGGTCCTTTTTCAGCTCACCGGTCAACCAGTCCTTCTCGGCCTGGTCCATCCATTTGACCTGTTGCGGGCCATCCGGCAGATAACGCAGCACCGGCCAGGTCAACAGCACCGCCGGCAGGCCGATGACGATGAACAACCACTGCCAGCCGTGCAGGCCGAGGATGCCGTCCATCCCCAGCAAGCCACCGGAAACGGGGCCGGTGATCATCATCGCAATGGGTTGGGAAAGGATGAACAGCCCGAGGATCTTGCCGCGATGACGCACCGGGAACCACTGGGTGATGTAATACAGCACGCCCGGAAAGAACCCCGCTTCGGCCGCGCCCAGCAGAAAGCGCATCACGTAGAAACTATAGGGCCCTTGCACAAAAGCCATGCCGATGGTGATCGCGCCCCAGGTAATCATGATCCGGGCAAACCAGCGCCGCGCACCGAAGCGTTCCAGCATCAGGTTGCTGGGAATCTCCAGGAGGAAATAACCGATGAAGAACAGGCCCGCGCCGAGGCCGTAGGCGGCGTCGCCGATGCCGATGTCCGCGCCCATGTGCAGCTTGGCAAAGCCCACGGCGGAGCGATCCACGTACGCGATCAGGTAAAGCAGGATCAGGAAGGGAATCAGTTTGAGTGTGATGCGACGTATAAGCCGCAATTCCTGGCTCATGGGACCGGTCTCCGATTGTTGTTGTTATAGAACCTCGGGGGATTTCTCTCGCGAATGACCGCCAGGACAATCCCTCCGTTAAATCGGACTATATAGTAATACTATTTACCCAACAACACTTCCAAACGGCGTAAATTGCGCTTATGTTACGCTTCAGCTCGAACAATATAGTCATACAATAAGAGAATCGATCATGTCTGATAAGAAACCCTCCCTGCGCTCGGCCCAATGGTTTGGCACCGCCGACAAAAACGGCTTCATGTACCGCAGCTGGATGAAAAATCAGGGCATCGCCGACCACCAGTTCCATGGCAAGCCGATCATCGGTATCTGCAACACCTGGTCGGAGCTGACACCGTGCAACGCGCATTTCCGGCAGATCGCCGAGCACGTCAAGCGCGGCGTGATCGAGGCCGGGGGCTTTCCGGTGGAATTCCCGGTGTTCTCCAACGGCGAATCGAACCTGCGCCCCACCGCCATGCTGACCCGCAACCTGGCGAGCATGGACGTGGAAGAGGCGATTCGCGGCAACCCGATTGATGGCGTGGTATTGCTCACCGGTTGCGACAAGACCACTCCGGCCCTGCTGATGGGCGCCGCCAGTTGCGACGTGCCGGCCATCGTCGTCACCGGCGGGCCGATGCTCAACGGCAAGCACAAGGGCCAGGACATCGGCTCGGGCACCGTGGTCTGGCAGTTGAGCGAACAGGTCAAGGCCGGCACCATCACCATCGATGACTTTCTCGCGGCCGAGGGCGGCATGTCCCGCTCGGCCGGGACCTGCAATACCATGGGCACGGCGTCGACCATGGCCTGCATGGCCGAGGCGCTTGGCACTTCCCTGCCGCACAACGCGGCGATTCCGGCGGTGGATGCGCGCCGTTATGTGCTAGCGCACATGTCCGGCATGCGCGCCGTGGAAATGGTCCGCGAAGACTTGAAGCTGTCGAAGATCCTGACCAAGGAAGCCTTCGAAAACGCCATTCGCGTCAACGCCGCCATTGGCGGTTCGACCAACGCGGTGATTCACCTCAAGGCCATCGCCGGGCGCATCGGCGTGCAGCTGGACCTGGACGACTGGACCCGCATCGGTCGTGGTATGCCGACCATCGTCGACCTGCAACCGTCCGGGCGTTTCCTGATGGAAGAGTTCTACTACGCCGGCGGCCTGCCCGCCGTGCTCCGACGCCTCGGCGAAGCCAACCTGATCCCCCACCCGAACGCACTGACGGTGAACGGCAAGAGCCTCGGCGAAAACACCAAGGACGCGCCGATCTACGGCCAGGACGAAGTCATTCGCACTCTCGACAACCCGATCCGCGCCGACGGCGGCATCTGCGTACTGCGCGGCAACCTGGCACCATTGGGCGCAGTGCTCAAGCCGTCCGCGGCCACCGCCGAACTGATGCAGCATCGCGGTCGCGCGGTGGTGTTCGAGAACTTCGACGAGTACAAGGCGCGGATCAACGATCCGGAACTCGACGTCGATGCAGACTCGATCCTGGTCATGAAGAATTGCGGACCGAAGGGTTATCCAGGCATGGCCGAAGTCGGCAACATGGGCTTGCCGGCCAAGCTGCTGGCCCAGGGCGTGACTGACATGGTGCGTATTTCCGACGCGCGCATGAGCGGCACCGCCTACGGCACCGTGGTGCTGCATGTGGCACCGGAAGCGGCGGCCGGTGGGCCTTTGGCCGCGGTGAAAGAAGGTGACTGGATCGAACTCGATTGCGCCAGCGGCCGCTTGCACCTGGACATCCCCGACGCCGAACTCGCCGCGCGCCTGGCCGACCTGGCGCCACCGCAACAATTGCTGGTCGGTGGCTATCGCCAGCTGTATATCGACCATGTGCTGCAAGCCGACCAGGGTTGCGACTTCGACTTCCTGGTGGGCTGCCGTGGCGCCGAGGTGCCGCGTCATTCTCACTGACGCCCCATCACCCTGTGGGAGCGAGCCTGCTCGCGAAAGCGTTGGACCAGCCGGCATTCATGTCGCCTGGCCTACCGCATGTGGCGAGGGAGCTTGCTCCCGCTCGGCCGGGCTGGCGCTCCAGTGCGCAGCGACCGCCCAGGGGCCTGCTTCGCAGTCCAGCGGGAGCAAGCTCCCTCGCCACAAGGTCGCTCAGGCCCAAGGGTTTGGTCTGATGAATATCCGCCGCGCCTGCTATCATGCGCAGCACCCCTCGCCCACAGGATCGCGCCGCTCCCCATGGATTACCGCAAACCCTCCGACCGCAAGAGCATGCACGCGCGCATCGTCCAGGAACTGGGCATGCAGATCGTCTCTGGCCGCTTCAAGCCCGACGACAAACTGCCCGCCGAAGCCTTGCTGTGCGAAGAATATGCCGTCAGCCGCCCGGTGCTGCGCGAAGCCACGCGCGTGCTGGTCGCCAAGGGCCTGGTGTATTCGCGGCCGCGAGTGGGCACGGTGGTCAAGCCGCGTCGGGAATGGCACATGCTCGACCCCGATGTGCTGCACTGGCTGATGCAGAGCAGCCCGCAGAACGAGTTCTTCGGACTGCTCACCAGCGTCCGCAGCATCATCGAGCCGGCCGCTGCCGCCCTCGCCGCGCAATTCGCCACCGACGCCGACATCGCCGCCATCAGCGAAGCCTACCAGCGCATGGAAGCCGCCCCGACCCCGGAAGCCCTCCTGCAACCGGACCTGGACTTTCACAGCCGCATCGCCGACGCCACCCACAACGACCTGCTCGCCAACCTGTGCAACATGCTGTCGGTGGCCATCGCCGAAGCCCTCAAGCACTCCAACCAACGGCCCAATCTGCACGAGCTGGCGATGCCACGGCACAAGGCGATCCTCACCGCCATCGAGAACCGCGATGCCCTCGGCGCCCGCCATGCCACGCTGGTGCAACTGGATGATGCCCGCAGCGCGCTGAATGTCGTGCTGGGTACCGATCCTTCCTGAAGACAGCCCAAATAAAAAAGCCACAACCTCAGGTTGCGGCTTTTTTATTTCTGCCAGGCCTCAGTGAGCGAACAACGAATTGCCCTTCTGCCCCGCCAGCTTCTCCGGCTTGATCAGGAACCGCGCCAGCGCGGGTAGCAGCCACAGCGCACCGAACATGTTCCACAACAACATGAACGTCAGCATCAGGCCCATATCCGCCTGGAACTTGATCGCCGAGAAGATCCAGGTGCAGACACCGATGGCCAGGCACAGCCCGGTGAACAGCACTGCCTTGCCGGTGGATTTCAGCGTCTGGTAATACGCCTCCTGCAACGGCAACCCGGCCCGCAGGAAACTTTCCAGCCGGCTGTAGATGTAGATGCCGTAGTCCACGCCGATGCCCACACCGAGGGCCACCACCGGCAGCGTCGCGACCTTCACACCGATGCCCATGAACGCCATCAGGGCGTTGCCCAGCACCGAGGTCAGCACCAGTGGCAGGACGATGCACAGCGTCGCTGCCCACGAACGGAAGGTGATCATGCACATCGTCGCCACGCAGATATACACGAGGATCAGGATGGTCAGTTCCGACTCCTTGATCACCTCGTTGGTGGCCGCCTCGATGCCGGCGTTGCCGGCGGCGAGGATGAACTCCAGGCCATCGCGGTTGTGCTCCTTGGCGAAGTCCTGCACCGCCGTCACGGCGCGGTCGAGCGTCTCGGCCTTGTGGTCGTTGAGGAACACCAGCACCGGCGCCAGGGAACAGCTGTTGTTGTACAGGCCGTCGGCCCGGGCAATGGAGCTGTTCAGTACATCAGGGTTGCGCGACAGGGTTTCCCACTTCAGGTTGCCCTCGTTCATGCCCTTGATCATCTGCTTGGACACAGTCACCAGGGAAATCGCCGACTGCACGCCCTCGGTGTTCTGCATCTTCCACATCAGCTCGTCGATGGGCGCCATGGCTTCGTAGCGCGAACAGCCTTCGGCCTTGGTCTTGACCATCACCACCAGCACATCGGAGCTGGTGGAATAGTTGCTGATGATGAAGTTGTTGTCCTGGTTGTAGCGCGAGTCCGGACGCAGTTCCGGCGCGCCCTGGTCGAGGTCACCGATCTTCAGGTTCTGGCTGTACCAGAGGCCGCCGCCAAACGCGAGCACGGCCAGGGCAATCGATACCGGCGCGACCTTGGCGCTGGCAAAGTTCGACAGCAGGCGCCAGAACGGATGTTCGCGGGTCGCGTCTTTCTTGCTGCGCTCGACCGCGCGCTTGCTGATACCGACGTAGGAAATCGCCGCCGGCAGCAGGATCAGGTTGGTGAACACAATCACCGCCACGCCGATGGACGCGCCGATGGCCAGTTCGCGAATCACGCCGATGTCGATGATCAGCAAGGTAATGAAGCCGACGGCATCGGCCAGGATCGCGATCATCCCCGGCAGGAACAACTGGCGGAAAGTGCGCCGCGCCGCCGTCAAGGCATTGTCCGCCTCGCTGGACTGCAAGGCGATGCCGTTGATTTTCTGTACGCCGTGGGAAATGCCGATGGCGAAGATCAGGAACGGCACCAGCATCGAATACGGATCCAGGCCGAAACCGGCCGCGTGCATCAGCCCCAGTTGCCAGACCACCGCCACCAGGGTGGTGCTCAATACCGCAACGGTGCTGCGCATGCAGTTGGTGAACCAGTACAGCAGGATCAGGGTGATGACGAAGGCCACGCCGAAGAACAGCACCACCATGACCAGGCCGTCGATCAGGTCGCCGACCTTCTTGGCGAAGCCAACGATGTGAATCTGCACATTCGGGTTCTGCGCTTCGAACTTGTTGCGGATCTTGTCTTCAAGCTCGTGGGAAAACTTCCGATAATCGAGGGCGAGCAATTTGCCCTGGTCCTGCGGGTCGGGATAGGACTCCAGCAGCGGGATATCGATGATGCTCGATTTGAAATCGTTCGCCACCAGGCGCCCGACCTGGCCGGACTTGAGCACGTTGTTGCGCAGCAGGTCGAGGCTGTCGGCCGAACCGTTGTAACTCTGCGGGATCACCTCGCCCCCGGCGAAGCCCTCCTCCGTCACTTCGGTCCAGCGTACGCTCGGGCTCCACAGCGACTTCAGGCCAGAGCGGTCGACGCCGGAGATGTAGAAGACCTCGTCGTGGATCTGGCGCAGGGTCTCCATGTACTCCTTGGAGAAAATATCGCCGTTGGTAGCTTCCACGGAAATCCGTACCGTGTTGCCCAGGTTCGCCAGGTCATTGCGGTGTTCGAGCATCTTCTCGATGAACGGGTGCTCGAGGGGAATCATTTTTTCGAAACTGGTGGACGGCCGGATCAGCGTCGCCTGCCAGAACAGGAAAATGCTGACCAGCAGGCAAATGATGATCACTGCCGGGCGGTTGTTGAAAATCAGGCGCTCGAGGAACGTCGCCTTGTCTTGGTGATGACTGCTCATGGGGACCGCCTTCTTGTTATTGTGCCCGTCTGACAGGCCCGGCTCATTTGCTCAGTTCGGCGCCAGTGGGCGTGGTAGCGCGCACGCCACCCTGCCCCGCCAGGATCAGGTTGCCGTTGCCCGCCGCCGTGACGGCCGCCACGGAAATGCGATCCGGACGGTTGAACACGCTGAAGGTCACGCCATCGTCGGTGCTGCGAATCACGCTGCCGCCGTTGCCGACGATCACGATCGAGCCATCCGGCAACAACGTCGCGCCCGACAGGCCGAATTCCAGCGCGCCACGGGCCGCCTTCAGCTCGACCTGCTCCCAGGTGTCGCCGAAATCCGTGGAGCGATAGAGATTGCCGCGAAGGCCGTAGGCCAACAGGGTCGAAGGCTGGGCGGTGCCGATGGCGCCGAACAGCGAGCCTTCGTACGGACCTTCGAGTTTTTCCCAGGTCTGCCCCCAGTCGGCGGAGCGGAACATGCTGCCGGCCTCGCCGACGATGAACAGCCCGGCGTCTTTTACCGCGGCGATAGCGTTGAGGTGATATTGGTCTTCATTCTCCAGGCGATCGCTGGCCTGCTCCCAGTGCTTGCCGCCATCGGTGGTCGCGTACAGCGCACCGTAGGCGCCCACGGCGAGGCCATTGCTGGCGTCCTTGAACCAGACGTCGAGCAGTGGTGCTTCACGGGTGAGGTCTTCGAACTGCTTGGTCCAGGTGGTGCCGCCGTCCTCGCTGGCGAGGATCTGCGCGTCGTGCCCCACGGCCCAACCGTGCTTGTCATCGACAAAGAAGACTGCAGTGAGCAGTTGGCGCGTCGGCACCTTGGCCTGGGTCCAGGATTTGCCCTGGTCATCGGAAAAGACGATATGCCCACGGTCACCGACCGCGACCAGGCGCTGGCCGGCATGGACCACATCGAGCATGAGGGTTTTGCTGGCCTTGGCCGATTCGACGGAATAGATGACATCGGCCGTCGACGCCGCAACCGCCAGCACCGGCGCCGACAAAACGGCAGAGCCCAGCAGCGAGAGCGCCGAGACCAGCAGCGCAACTCTGCGCAGCACTGGCGGGCGGCAGCGGCCCACAGCCATGACAGGCTCATTCATAGACCTTTCCCCCATTTATTATTGTTAGGTCATTCAACCTTTCAGGGCGCCGTAGTCGGGCATGTCGAGATCGCCTGGCCGGAGCATAGCCCTGAAACCTGCAATCTAGAGCCCCTTCGGAAGCTGGCCTATCCTATCGGGCTTTCGAAAGGTCTGACAATCGACGCCACGTTATCTTTTGTTAACCGGGGGGATATCGGCCAAGGGTGAATCAGAAGACATTCGCGAGGGTGATGGATGTGGCGAGGGAGCTTGCTCCCGCTGGAGGCCGAAGGACTCCCTGACCTTGGTCCACTCGCTATTGCAGCGAAAGTGAAATCCGGATCGGGCCTGCTTCGCAGGCCAGCGGGAGCAAACTCCCTCGCCACAAAGGTACGGCAGTGCCTGTTTATGCCAGGCTCTTGCTCACCACTTCAAACACATCGGCCGACAGCCCGCCAGATGCCAGGATGCGCTCCAGCTCGCCTTTCATCAGCGCCTGGCGGGCGCTGTCGTATTTGCGCCAGCGGGTCAGTGGCGCCAGCTGCCGCGAGGCGATCTGCGGGTTGAAGGCGTTGAGCTGGATCACCAGGTCCGCCAGGAAGCGATAACCCGAACCGTCGGCGGCGTGGAAGTTGATCAGGTTCTGCCCGGCGAACGCGCCGACCAGTGCCCGCACCTTGTTCGGGTTCTTGATGTTGAACGCCGGGTGCTCCATCAACGCCTTGACCCGCGCCAGCCCGCCCGGCAACGGGCTGCCGGCCTGGACGCTGAACCATTGGTCCATGACCAGCGGGTTGCCCTTGAAGTTCTCCGCGAAGACTTCCAGGGCCTTGGCCTTTTCGCTCTCGAACGGCGAGTTGACCAGCACCGCCAGCGCCGTGAGGCGCTCGGTCATGTTGTCGGCGGTGTCGAACTGTTCAAGCGTGGCGCTCAACACTTCGGGCTTGTCGGTCAGCATCAGGTAGGACAGCGCGATGTTCTGCAACGCACGCCGCGCGAAGTGCTCGGCCTCGGCCACGTACGGCGTGCGCCGGGACAGGTCGCGGTTGGCCTCGTAGCGCAGCCACAGCGCTTCGAAGAGGTTTTCGGCCAACTGCCGGCGAGCGAACTCGCGGGCGGCGTGGATCGCCTCGACGTCCGCCACTTCGCTGATTTCGGTCAGGTAGGCTTCGCTTGGCAGCGAGAGCATTTCCGCGACCATCGCCTGATCCAGGGATTCATCCGACAGCACGCTGCGCAACGCGCTGACCAGCCGAGGGTCAAGCACCAGGCTTTCGCCTTTCTGGTGCTGGCCGATCAGTTCTTGCAAGACCTGCACCGACAATTGCTGGCCGGCATCCCAACGGTTGAAGCCGTCGCTGTCGTGTTGCATGAGGAACATCAGTTGATCACGGTCGTACGGGAAGCTCAGCTTCACCGGTGCCGAGAAGCCGCGCAGCAACGAAGGCAAGGGCTTTTCAGCGATATCGACGAAGGTGAAGGTCTGCTCGGCCTCGGTCACCGAGATCACCCGGGTGGTACCGTTCGCCGCCGCTTCGCCGCTCAGGCGCAATGGAATTTCAGCGCCATTGCTGTCCAGCAGGCCCAACTCGACCGGAATCACGAAGGGCAGTTTCTCGGCCTTGTCCGGCGTCGGCGGGCAGCTCTGGCGGAACGTCAGGCTGTAGGTCTTCGCCGCGGCGTCGTAGGCCTCGCTCACCGCCAGCCGTGGCGTACCGGCCTGGCTGTACCAGCGTTTGAACTGGCTCAGGTCGACGCCATTGGCATCCTCCATGGCCTTGATGAAATCGTCGCAGGTCACGGCCTGGCCATCGTGGCGCTCGAAGTACAGGTCGCTGCCCTTGCGGAAGCCGTCGGCGCCCAACAGGGTATGGATCATGCCGACCACTTCCGAGCCCTTTTCATACACGGTCAGGGTGTAGAAGTTGGAAATCTCGATGAAGCTGTCCGGGCGCACCGGGTGAGCCATCGGGCCGGCGTCCTCGGCGAACTGGTGGGTACGCAGGTACGCCACGTCCTGGATGCGCTTGACCGTGGCCGAGTTCATGTCCGCCGAGAACCCGGCGTCGCGAAACACCGTGAAGCCTTCCTTGAGCGACAGCTGGAACCAGTCGCGGCAGGTCACGCGGTTGCCCGACCAGTTATGGAAGTATTCGTGGGCGACGATTGCCTCGACCCGCTGTTGCGCGGCGTCGGTGGCGGTTTCGGCGCGGGCCAGTACGGCGCTGGAGTTGAAGATGTTGAGGCCCTTGTTCTCCATCGCGCCCATGTTGAAATCGTTGACCGCGACAATCATGAAGATGTCCAGGTCGTACTCGCGCCCGTACACCTCCTCGTCCCAGCGCATCGACTTCTTCAGGCTGGTCATGGCGTGCTGGCACTTGTCGATGTTTTCCGGCTCGACGTAGATGCGCAGCGCCACGGTGCGCTCGGTCATGGTGGTGAAGGTGTCTTCGACGCACCACAGGTCACCGGCCACCAGGGCGAACAGGTAGGCCGGCTTCTTGAACGGGTCTTCCCAGGTCGCCCAGTGCCGGCCGTCTTCGCCGGGGCCGCTGGCAATCGGGTTGCCGTTGGAGAGCAGCACCGGGTAGCTGTGCTGTTCGGCGACCACGGTGGTGGTGAACTTGCTCATCACGTCCGGGCGGTCAAGGTAATAGGTGATCTTGCGAAAGCCCTCGGCCTCGCACTGGGTGCAGAACATGCTGCCGGATTTGTACAGGCCTTCCAGCGCCGTGTTGGTTTCCGGATGGATGCGCACGGTGGTATCGACAGTGAACGCCTGGGCCTTGGGCTGCAAGGTCAGGTGGCTGTCATCCAGTTGGTAGTCGCCCTGCCCCAGGTCGGCGTCGTCGAGCTTGATCGAGAGCAATTCCAGCTGCTGGCCATCGAGCACCAGCGGCGGCAATCCGGCGCCGCGCTCGGGGTTGCGGCGCATCACCAGTTGCGCATGGACCAGGCTGTGATCCTCGAACAACTCGAAGGTCAGGTGCGTCTCGTCGATCAGGTATTCGGGCGCCTGATAGTCCTTCAGGTAGATCATCTTCGGTTGTTCGGTGCGCATGGGTCGAATCCTTCTACTGATGCACGGCGAGCTGGTAGGCCGTGTATTTACGAATATTGATCACGCCGGTATCGAAAATCAGGTATTGGCCCTTGATTCCCAGCAGCGTGCCTTCGGCGATCGGGTCCTTGTCCAGATTGAAGCTGACGATCTTCGCCGGGTACTGCTGCACCGGGTAACGGATCTCGATCGGTTCGACGTCCGCTATGGTCTGGATCGCCTGCAAGCCGAATCGTTCCTGCAAACCCTGCAGGCCCTGGGCGCAGCTTTCAAACAGTGAATCACGGATCTGCCGCAAGTCCACCGCCGCGGCGTCACCCTTGAGCAAGGCGCGCCAATTGGTCTTGTCCGCCACCTGGCTGCGGAACAGGTCTTCGACGAAACCCGACTGCTGGCGGGTGGCGACCCGCAGGATCGGCAGCGCCTGGCTTGCACCCTGGTCGAGCCAGCGGGTCGGCAGTTGCGTGGCGCGGGTGATGCCGACTTTCACGCCCGATGAGTTGGCCAGGTAGACCACATGATCGGTCATGCAGAACTGCTCGCCCCAGGCCGGGTCGCGACAGGTACCCGCCTCGAAATGGCAACGCTCGGGGCTCATGATGCACAGGTCGCATTGGGCCAGTCTGGTCATGCAGGGGTAGCAATAACCCTGGCTGAAACTGGTCTTGGTCCGCCGTCCACAGTGGCTGCAGTGGATCGCACCGAGGTATTCCAGGCGAATCCTGCTGCCGATCAACGGGTTGACCGGCACCTCGACATCGTCCAGGCGAAAGGCGTATTGAACGGTCGGCCCGTCAAGGCGTGCCGACATCTTGCTGATTGCACCGCGGCCAATCTCGATCAATGGATGGCGTCCGACTTGAACAGGATATTCGGCACGACGGTGGCTTTCGACTGGCACTCCTGCGGGCCCATGTAGCCGGTGCGCTCTTCTTCGGGCAGGTTCTGGATTTCCCAGGCGATCATCGCCTGCAGCGACAGCTCGCGCTGCTCGGCGGTGAGCTTGTTGCCGTCGGCCCATTTACCGATTTCCACCGCCAGTTTCAGGCTGCGGTAGATGTCGGGGGTGATGTTGTTGATCATTTCGTTGAAGGAAGACATGGGTTCTCCGCGCAATTGCGCATTCTCAAAAGGCACAGGCGCCGATCAAAGGGCCATTTTACGGCGGGCGAACAGCCCGCCCAACAAGCCCGTGAAGCAACCGACGAGCAGCCCGCCGACGTGGGCTGCGTTGGCGATCTCGCCGAAACCGATCAGCGAAACCAGCCCGGACAGGCACAACAGCAACCACACCAGCATCATCACCAGCACCCCACGGGGCAAGTGATAGGCCGGGTTCGGCGCGAGCAACTGGTAGATCCAGCAATGGCCCAACAGGCCGTAAAGCACTCCGGACAGCCCGCCGAACAGGGTCCCGCCGCTGAACAGGTACTGGGCGAAATTGGACACGAGGCTGAACAGCAGCGTCAGCCCCAGCAGGTTGATCCCGCCCTGGCGCGCTTCGATCCGGCGTCCCAGTTCCCAGTACCACATGCCATTCATGGCGATGTGCAGGAAGCCGAAGTGAACCAGCATCGGCGTCACCAGCCGCCACCACTGCCCCGCCGCGAGGCTGTCGGCCAACGGCGTGAACTGGATGTAGTCGCCGACGACGCGAAACTCGAGGAAGGTCAACCAGCGCAGGGTTTCAAGATTTTCCCCCAGCAGGGTCACGGCACTGACGATCAGGCTCAGCAGCAATATCAGGGCCGTCACCGGACTGCGAGTCAGTTGCTGGACGAACCCTGCCCGCCGGGACGTGCTGCCGGTGTCAGGCAGTTCCAGCTGTTGCTCCGGATCGCCGGCGGGAAAACGTTCGTACAACGAACGCACGTTTTCGCTGATTTCATCCGGCACCCAGAGCACCTGCTCGCCCGCCTCTTCGCTGACGCGATGAGGCACCTGCATGCGCTGCAGCAGCTTGACGAAACCGCTCAGGTCCACTGCCAGGGGCAGGCGCAGGACAGCGACGACGCTCATCGCACCATCTCCGGCCGCTCGACATCGACCCAGACGAACTTGTGCGGGTCCAGGCGGGTTTCCTGGTCGAGCCGATAGGCGACCAGCTTGCCGTAGAGCACCGCGCTGTAGTCCAGGCAGGCCAGGTTCGGGCGGATCGGCGCCGGTTTGCCGCTGCGCCAGTAATGGCCGACGAACAACATCGGCTCATCGACGCCATACCGCAGCAGGTTGTTTTTCTCGTCCGGCGACAACGGTGTGCGGGCCACCGGCTCCGGCAACGCGTCGGGCTGGAAGACGATGTCGCCGTAGGTCTGCGGGTTGTCTTCCCAGAATTTGGTGCGGAAGAAGGCGCGGGTCAGGCCGTCGCCACCCGTCAGGGTCATGCCATGGGGCAGGCGCATGTCGGTGCCGCGCAACAGGCGATCGAACACTGTGCAGGCAAAACTGCCCGATTCGGCCGAAGCCTGGAGAAAATGCTCGTCGATGCAGCCTTCCGGGAACAAGCCGCGCAATGGCTCGATCAGGCCCGCGTCCCAGCAAGCGTGGACGACCCGGAAGCGCCCGGCGTCGACAAACAGCGGCAGCTCGTAGAACCACTTGAGAAAGTCACGCCATTCACCCGGGTGCTGCTCGAACTGGGTCAGGGTTTCGTTGAGCAAGCGGGCATGCCGCGGTGTGTGTTCGCGCACGTAGCGCTGGCCGCTGCCCGGCAATGCCGGCGTGCTCCAGCCCAAGGCGTTGAACTCGTGGTTGCCCATGATGCACAGCGCCTGGCCGGCCACGACCATGTCGTGGACGATGTGCAGCGCCTCGCGAATCCGCGGGCCCCGGTCGATGATGTCGCCGAGGAACACCGCCATGCGCGAAGGATGCCGCCAGACCCCGGCCTGCTTGCGGTAACCGAGTCGGTCGAGCAGGTGTTCCAGGGTCAAGGCGCATCCGTGCACATCGCCGATCAGATCGTAACTGCGCGCGGGATCGAGCATCAGTCGCCTCCACCCCCCAACCGACTGCCCCAGCCGAGCTTGGTCCGGCAGACTTCGTAGTAGTTGTGATCCAGCGGATGGATCAGGCGCAGCTTCTGCGCCTTCTTGCTGACGGTGATGGTGTCACCCGGCGCGCAGGTGAAATGGTTCTGGCCGTCACAGGAGACTTGCGGGTAGATCTGCATATCCTTGGACACGACGATTTTCAGCTCACTGTTGCCATCGACCACGATGGGTCGCCCAGACAAGGTATGGGGGTACATGGGCACAATCACAATAGCGTCGAGCTTGGGATGCATGATCGGGCCACCGGCCGACAGCGCGTAGGCGGTGGAACCGGTCGGGGTGGCGACGATCAGGCCGTCGGCCTTCTGGCTGCAGACAAACTGGCCGTCGATGTACAGCTCGAATTCGATCATGCGCGTGGATTTGCCAGGGTGCAGCACCACGTCGTTGAGCGCATCGCCCTGGCCGATGGCCTCGGCGTGACGGCGCACCTCGGCTTGCAGCAGGAAGCGGTTTTCCACCAGGTAATGGCCGTCCAGCACCTCGGCGACCTTGATCTCCAGCTCGTCAGGGCGGATATCGGTGAGAAAGCCCAAGCTGCCACGGTTGATCCCCAGCACCGGGATGTTGTGCCGCGCCAGGGCCCGGGCGGCGCCCAGCAGGCTGCCGTCGCCACCGACGACGATGACCATGTCGCAGACTTCGCCGAGCATCTTGCGCGACGACGTCTGCAGCCCGTGGCCCGGCAGCACTTCGGCGATGGTATCTTCGAGGATCACATGCAGGTGCCGCTCCAGGAGGAAGCGCTTGAGACGGCGAACGGTGTCCAACACCTGGGAACTGCCCAGGCGACCGATGATGCCGATATTGCGAAATTGCTCCATGAGGCTCCTGCGAGGTCTGCGACGGGCGAAAAACCCGATTATGGGCGAAACCGCGCCGTAGACAAAATCCTTTAAGCCTTCAGCGCAACGGCTATGCTCGCACCATGATCCTGTTTCCCGAATTGCTCGACCTGCCCCGCCGCCTGCGCCATCCCGAAGTGCGGGACCTGGCGTGGGTGATCGTCGCCCCGCCGATGCTCATCGACACGCCCTGGCCCCAGCGCCATCCGCTGGCGGGCAGCGGCTGGGTGCAGCAGCCCCATCACCTGGAACACTGGTTGCGCGAACTGGACCGCGACAGCTATCCGTTGTTGCAGTGCCTGTCCCTGGGGCGCACGCGGCGCCTGGGGCTGTATTACGAAAGGCTCTGGCAGTTTGCCGTGCAGCATGCGCCGGGCATCGAACTGATCGCGGCGAACCTGCCGATCCGGCGCGAGGGCCATACGTTGGGCGAATTGGACCTGCTGCTACGCGATAATGAAGGTGTGCATCACCTGGAGCTGGCGATCAAGTTGTACCTGGGCCCGCAACAAGGCAACGGGCGGGATACCGCGCAATGGCTTGGGCCCGGCTGTCACGACCGACTCGACCGCAAGCTGACGCATCTGCATGAACACCAGTTGCCGATCTCGGCACGCCCGGAAAGCCGCGACGCTCTGGCGGCGCTGGGCATCGAGTCGTTCAGCTCACACCTTTGGCTCGGCGGCTACCTGCTCTATCCCTGGCCGGGCGAGGCCGAACCACCGAGCGGTGCGCACCCCCGGCATTTGCGCGGCCGCTGGTTGCACCAGCGGGACTGGCCCGGATTCGTCACCCAGCGCCCGCCAGGGCGCTGGCAGCCCCTGCCCCGCGCGGCCTGGCTGGCCCCGGCCCATTACCCGGTTGACCAGGTCTGGACCAACGGACAACTGGAGGCCTGGCGAACCGCCCTTGATCCCATGGCACCGGCGCAACTGATGGTGCGCCTGAGCGAAAATGCCGAGGGCGAATGGGAAGAAGCCGAGCGGGCGTTCCTGGTGGCGGATCTTTGGCCGGATGTGCCGGGTAATGGTTGAGGTTTGGGGTGCCTGTCAGGGCCCCTTCGCGAGCAGGCTCGCTCCCACAGGGGAATTGATTCCTCCAGGGGGAATGCATTCCAGATGTGGGAGCGAGCCTGCTCGCGAAGGCGTCGCCACGGCCTAGAGCGACAACCGCACCGCCAGCGCCGCCAACGTCACCAGCAACACCGGCACCGTCAGCACAATCCCGACCTTGAAGTAATAACCCCAGCCGATGCGGATATCCTTGCGCGCCAGCACATGCAGCCAAAGCAAGGTTGCCAGGCTGCCGATCGGAGTGATTTTCGGCCCGAGGTCGCTGCCGATGACGTTGGCGTAGATCATCGCCTCCTTGACCACGCCAGTGGCCTGGCTGGCATCGATAGACAAGGCGCCGATCAGCACCGTCGGCAGATTGTTCATCACCGATGACAGCAGCGCGGTCAACAGACCTGTCCCCATCGCCGCGCCCCATACCCCGTAACCGGCGAAGCCATCGAGCCAGGCGGCGAGGTAACCGGTGAGGCCGGCGTTGCGCAGGCCATAGACCACCAGGTACATGCCGAGGGAAAAGATCACGATCTGCCAGGGCGCCTCTTTCATCGCCTTGCGCGTGGAAATCTTGTGTCCTCGAGCCGCCACCGCCAACAGCAGCGCAGCGCAGACCGCCGAAATCGCGCTGATGGGGATGCCCAGCGGCTCCAGGGCAAAGCAGCCGAGCAAAAGGATCGCCAACACCACCCAACCGGCATAAAAAGTTGCCGTATCGTGGATGGCGCTTGCCGGGTCGTCCAGTTGCTGCGGGTCATAGTCGCGCGGGATATCGCGACGAAACATCCACAGCAGTATCGCCAGGCTGGCCGCGACGCTGACCAGGTTCACCGGCACCATGACCGACGCGTAGCGATTGAAGCCGATGCCGAAGAAATCCGCGGAAACGATGTTCACCAGGTTCGATACCACCAGAGGCAGGCTGGCGGTATCGGCGATGAAACCGGCGCCCATCACGAACGCCAGGGTCGCCGCCGGCGAGAACCGCAGGGCCAACAGCATGGAAATCACGATCGGCGTCAGGATCAGCGCCGCCCCATCGTTGGCGAACAATGCCGAGACCAGCGCCCCGAGCAACACCATGAACGCAAACAGCTTGCGCCCGCTGCCTCGCCCCCAACGGGCCACATGCAACGCGGCCCAGGCAAAGAACCCGGCCTCGTCCAGCAACAGGCTGATGATGATCAATGCGACGAACGTACCGGTGGCATTCCAGATGATCTGCCACACCAGGGCAATGTCCCCGACCTGTACCACGCCGCTCAGCAAGGCCAACAGTGCACCGAGGGTGGCACTCCAGCCGACGCCCAACCCCTTGGGCTGCCAGATCACCAGCGTAATGGTCAGCAGGAAAATCAATGACGCGATGAGCATGCGTTACGGCCTTGAAAGAAAAAGAAAAAACCAACAGCAGGACGCAACTGCGCCAGCGAACGGCGAAGATAGGGAGTTTCGGATATTCGGTAAAGCAGGAACTGAATGACTTATGCAGTCATGGATGCACTTGTGGCGAGGGAGCTTGCTCCCTCGCCACGGGTTTCACGGTGATATCAAACCTTCTTATGCTGCTCCACCCACTTGCCATAGGCATCGATGAATTTCTGCAAAAACGGCCTGACCGACTCCGACAGGTTACCCGCCTCGTCGAACGCCGTGCCCGCACCGCTCAGGTAGGCTTCCGGTTGTTGCATGCAAGGCACGTCGAGAAAAACCAGGGATTGGCGCAAGTGGTGGTTAGCGCCAAAACCGCCGATGGCACCGGGTGAGGCGCTGATCACTGCACCCGGCTTGCCGCTCAGGCAACTCTGACCGTAGGGGCGTGAGCCGACATCGATGGCATTCTTCAGCGGGGCCGGCACCGAGCGGTTGTATTCCGGTGTCACGAACAACAACGCATCCGCCGCGCCGACCTTCTGGCGAAACGCGGTATAGGCCGCCGGCGGCGAGACGTCGATGTCTTCGTTATAAAGTGGCAGCTCGCCGATTTCGACGATTTCCAGTTTCAGGTTGGACGGCGCCAGGTCCGCCAGGGCCAACGCGACCTTTCGGTTGATCGACGCCTTGCGCAGGCTGCCCACTAAAACCGCCACTGTGTAGACATTACTCATGAGAGGCTTCTCGACTATCGGCTCAAAGGGAGCCTGTAGTTATAGATGATCGGCACCACAATTGGACCAGTGGATCACCTAAAACCTGCCAACCGGACTATTTTTTTACTGTAGGAAAACTTACCGCGCTTGACCAAGGTCTACAGAACCGCAAATCGAGTGATCTATTTTCAGAGGTTCCAAGCAATGGCAGCAGTACTTGTCGGACAATTTCATGCACGGGACGCCGAAGGTCGCGTCTATTCGGTGCATGAATTCCAAGAATCAGACCCGTCGCAGGACGGCATTGGCAAGGATGTCATCACTTATAAGCTGGCCATTGGAGATCGGGTCAACAAAGTCGACGAGGACACGTTCCTCCTGGTGCAATCCGGCATCCACCTGACCCGCGAGCCTGAAACGCCACGGCAGCCTCAGGCGCCAGTCGAAACGCAGATCGCTCTATAACTGTTTGCATGAGCAGAAGTCGCACCCGTAATTGGGTTAGGATTCAGCCACTCAATGGCTTACCTGCCTAATACGGACCTCTTGCATGCGTTTACGCCACATCGAAGTGATCCAGGCGCTGCTGCAGACTGGCCACCTGGGTACCGCGGCCGAATGGCTGCAATTGCCGGTGGCCGAAGTCGAGTCGATCCTGCGCGATGCGGAGGCCCAGCTCGGTTTCATGCTGTTCGCCAGCGTGCGCGGACGCTTGCAGGCGACTCGGGAAACCCTGGAATTACGCGAAGGCATCACGCGGCTGTACGACACCCTCGAACCGATACAGCGAATGGCCGCCAGCCTGAAGCATTATCAGGCGCCGCCCCTGCGCATCATCTGCACCCCACCACTGGCCCAACAGCTGTTACCCCTGAGCATTGCCGCGCTGCGTCGGCGCCATCCGGATGCGCCGTGCACGCTGCTCAGCCAGCCGACCCGGGAAATCGTCAAGAGCCTGCTGCTGCGTGAAAGCGACTTGGGCCTGAGCCTGCACGATCCCGAACACCCCGACATCGATTGCCAGATGATCGCCCAAGGCAAACTGCAGTTGCTGGCGCCCCATGGCTGGCTGCAACCACGACAGAAATACCTGTCGGTTCAGGATCTGGCGGGCCAGTCGCTGGTCGGGCTGGAGGGGCATGATCCGCTGAGCCCGGCGTTCGACCACAAGCTTGGCGCACTGCGCCCGGCGCCGGTGGTGCAGATACGCGTGCAGACTCATCAGATGATGCGGGCAATGGTGGAGGCCGGCGAAGGCCTGGCGATTGTCGACCCGTTTACCGCCTCGGGGGCCAGGGGCGGCGACCTGGACATCTGTCCGGTATCGCCGGCCGTGCCCATCTGCCTCTATGCATTGAGCCTGAACGGTGCGACGCCTTCACCGGCGGTCCAGTCGTTGCTGGAACGGATCACGGAACAAGCCGAGGCGTTGCTGAACCACTGACCGTCATGCCCAGTGGATCGTCGAACAACCGGTACCAGAACAGCGCCACCTCGGCGGTGTGTCGGTCAATGCCGCGATAGCGCAGGTGATCGATGCCGCCGAGCACATAGCCGCAGCGCTCGTAAAGCCGGCAGGCGCCCAGGTTGTTGTTCTGGGTTTCCAGCATGATGCCCGGCAGTTTTTTCTTGCGGCTCCAGAACTGGGCCACATCGAGCAAGGCCTTGGCTACCCCATGTCGGCGTGCCGGGGCATGCACCGCCAACTCGTCGATATGGGCATACCCGTTCCAATTGGTGCTGACGACCAGATGCCCGACCGGCTGGTCGTCCAGGTAGGCCATGAAGATTTCGCTGTCCGGGGCATCGCGAAAACTGCTGAACTCTTCAGGGTCGATGCCGTAGCACTTGCGGTAGGGAACGATCGGCGTCACCGGCCACTGGCTCACCGGCCGGCCGATCTGCGCCGTGCCGTAGACGCTGACTTCGAAACTGAAATCGCTGCCCCAGATATAAGCGGCGAAGCCGTCATCGGCGACGCGCACCGACAGGCCGGGGTGCTTGGGATTCATGACCGGTTGCATACTGGGGAAGGTCCTCATTCCTTGAGACAACCAACGGCGCGAAGCCATCCATTGCCCTTGCTTGTCGAATCTTCACACGTCACGCGAATAACCATGGCCTGCCTTTACTTCAGATTGGAAGGTATTGGCGACTGCGCCGACAACTGAACGATGCAAACTCTTGTGGGAGCGAGCCTGCTCGCGAAGACGTCGGCACATTCGACACAGATGCCAACTGAACCAGCGCTTTCGCGAGCAGGCTCGCTCCCACAGATATCTCATCAACTCGCGGCAGCCTGCGCCTCGACCAATTGCGTCCACAATGCCGGGGCACCGGCGGACTTGGCGATGGCTTCCAGACGCGCGGCATGTTCGGCCAGGTCGCTTTCGCTGGCGCGGATGATCCGGGCCGGCTTGCGGTCTGCCGACAAACGCCGGATCTCGCTCGCCTGGTTACCCGAACCTTCGCCGGTGCCATTGCCGTCAGACGCATTGCCGGCCAGGGACAGGCTGGTCTGACCGCCAGTCATGGTCAGGTAGACGTCGGCGAGGATCTCGGAGTCGAGCAAGGCGCCGTGCAGCTCACGACCGGAGTTGTCGACCCCATAGCGCTTGCACAAGGCATCAAGGCTGTTGCGCTGGCCCGGATGCCGCTCCCGCGCCATCATCAAGGTATCGAGGATAGTGCAATGCCGGGTGATGTCGGCCCGGTCGTGCTGGCCCATCAGGGCGAATTCATTGTTGATGAACCCGACGTCGAACGCCGCGTTATGGATGATCAACTGCGCGCCCTGGATGAATTCGAAGAACTCATCGGCTACCTCGGCGAAACGCGGCTTGCCCACCAGGAACTCGTTAGTGATGCCGTGCACGCCAATGGCACCCTCGTCGCTTTCGCGGTCCGGTTGCAGGTAAACGTGGAAATGACGACCGGTCAGGCGCCGACCGATCAGCTCGACACAGCCGATTTCGATAATCCGGTGACCGTCGGTCACCGGCATGCCGGTGGTTTCGGTATCCAGTACTACAGATCTGTTGGCCATCAGTGTTCAGCTCTCAAACGGGCAGTCTTGCAAAAGCGCGGATATTAGCACGCCCAGACAGGGGATGAGCCTGAGCCTGCTTTTGTGGTGAGGCCCGGATCAAGCCTGCTTATACCCACGCACCTCATCCACCCCACGATTGGCCAACTGGTCGGCCCGCTCGTTGCCGTGGTGGCCGATGTGCCCGCGCACCCATTTCCAGGTGACGTTATGGCGGTTGACCTGCTCGTCCAGCAGCTTCCAGAGATCAGCGTTCTTGACCGGTTCCTTCGCCGCCGTTTTCCAGCCGCGCTTCTTCCAGTTGGCCATCCACTCGTTGATGCCTTTCATTACATACTGCGAGTCGGTCACCAGCAGCACATCGCATGGCCGCTTGAGTTCTTCCAGGCCGCGAATGGCGCCCATCAGTTCCATGCGATTGTTGGTGGTATTGGCTTCGCCGCCCCAGAGTTCCTTTTCCACGCCCTTGCACACCAGCAACGCACCCCAGCCACCCGGGCCCGGATTGCCCTTGCAGGCGCCGTCAGTGAAAAGTTCTACGCTATCGCTCATGCCAATCTATCCAGAAAAAATGCAAAGGCCCGCCGGTCGGGACCGCTCGACGCCCGAAGCCGAATGCCGGCCAGAACCATTGGAAATAAAAGTTACGGCTCGATGTGACGGCGATTGACCTTGGCCATCGGCAAGGGAATCAGCTTGCCCACCGGCTCGCGCCGCGCCTGGCGTACCGGGCGCAAGCCGACGACGATCTTGCGCGCCACCAACAGATAGAAGCCGCCGCCGGACAATTGCCAGTCACCGGCCTTGCGCTCCCAGCCGGCCAGACGGGCCTGCCACTTGGGCGACGCAAGCGGCGGACGATAGCACCCGAAGCGGCGTTTCTCCAGCGCGAAGCCCAGCAGGTTGAGCCAGTCGCCCACTCGCGAAGCCGAGATGCAACGGGCCTGGCGCAGCGCGTCGCCGGCGAACACATGACGCAGCCCCCAACTGCTCCAGGGGTTGATGCCGATAATCAACAAATGGCCACCGGGACGCACGCTGCTGGCGGCCTCGCGCAACAGCCCGTGGGGCGACAGGCAGAAATCCAGGCCGTGCTGCATGACCACCACGTCGGCGGCATGCTCGCTCAACGGCCAGGCCTGCTCCTCGCAGACGATCTCCACGCCAGGCAACGGCGCGCCCAGGCGTACGTTGCGCTGCACCTGCGGCGCCGACGGCGGGGTCTGCGCCGAGGGGCCGTAATGCACCAGGTAGCCGCCGAAGAACCGGCCCAACTCGTCTTCGAGCATGCGCCGTTCTTCTTCCAGCAGGAATTGCCCGACAGGGCCGGACAGCCATTCACGGGCGGAACTGATCAATGCCAGCCATTCAGGATCAGCCTGAGCGAACGCTTCATCGGTCATTGCATTCTCCAACGCGCCAGGAAGTTCTAAGATGCGCCTTTGTTTTGAGCTTGGCGAATTCAGCGATGATACAGATCAGTGCCCTGCCCGCGTTTACCGATAACTACATCTGGTTGTTACAGGATCACTCGACCCAACGCTGCGCCGTGGTCGACCCGGGCGACGCCGCCCCCGTGCGGGCCTGGCTCGACGCCCATCCGGGCTGGGTCCTGAGCGACATCCTGGTCACTCACCACCACCATGATCATGTCGGCGGTGTCGCGGCGCTGAAAAGCGCGACGAACGCCACCGTCTACGGGCCGGCCGGCGAAAACATCCCGGCGCGGGACATCGCCCTGGAGGACAATGCCAAGGTCAACGTGCTGGGCCTGGACTTCGATATCCACGCCGTGCCCGGACACACCCTTGGGCATATCGCCTACTACCATCGCGGCCTGCTGTTCTGCGGCGACACGCTGTTCGCCGCTGGTTGCGGCCGGCTCTTCGAGGGCACGCCCGAACAGATGCACCACTCCTTGAGCCGCCTCGCCGCACTGCCCGACGATACGCTCGTCTACTGCACCCATGAATATACCCTGAGCAACCTGAAGTTTGCCGTCGCGGTCGAGCCGGCCAACCCGGACATTGCCGCGCGCCTGGAGAAGGTCACCGAGCAGCGCAGCCAGGGCGTCATCACCCTGCCGTCGACCCTGGCCCTGGAAAAGCTCACCAATCCGTTTTTGCGCACCTCTGAAACATCCGTTAAAGAAAAAGCAGACGAACGGAACGGCCAGCGTAACCAGACGGCGAGTGAGGTTTTTGCGGCCTTGAGGGCCTGGAAAGATAAGTTCTAAGCCAGCTACCAATTGATACAAAAATTCTGAATGGTTGACCTGTTGGGGTGCGCTTCCTAGAATCGGCCGACATTTTTGCCCGGAACTTACTTCCAGCCAATGTCGTCATCTATTCGCAGGTCCGTCCAGTCAGACACATTGACCCGCTTGGCTCAAGCCATCGCGGTGGCTGTGTCCGCCACGCTGGCCGGCTGCCAGAGCACCAGCCAGGTGCCGCAGACCGATGTCGCGCATACGCCGAATATCGCCGCGCGAGCCAAGCAAAAACCCGTGTGGCTGACGGAAAAACCCAGCCCGCAAGTGCCCCAGGACGTATGGGAACGCATGCGCCAGGGCTTCCAACTGCAGGAAACCGCCGGGGTCAACCCGCGCATCGAGCAGCAGCGCCTGTGGTTCGCCAGCAATCCGTCCTTCCTGGAAAACGCCGGCGAGCGTGGCAGCCTGTACATCCACTACATCGTCGAGCGTCTGGAAGAGCGCAACATGCCGCTGGAGCTGGCGCTGTTGCCGGTAATCGAAAGCGCCTACAACCCGATGGCCTATTCCCGCGCCAACGCGGTGGGCCTGTGGCAGTTCATCCCCTCCACCGGGCGTTATTTCAACCTGCGCCAGACGCGTTTCTACGATGGACGTCGCGACATCACTGCGTCGACCACGGCCGCCATGGATTACCTGACGCGCCTGCACGACATGTTCAACGGCGACTGGCTGCTGGCGCTGGCGGCCTACAACGCCGGTGAAGGCACGGTCAGCCGGGCCATCGAGCGCAACGAAAAGCTCGGCCTGCCCACCGACTACTGGAACCTGCCTCTGCCCAGCGAAACCCAGGCCTACGTGCCGAAGCTGCTGGCGCTGTCCCAAGTAGTACTGGCCCCCGATGCCTACGGCGTGAACCTCAACCCGATCGCCAACGAACCCTATTTCCAGGTCGTCGAGATCAACCAGCGCATGGACCTCTCCAAGGTCGCAGCGGTGGCGAACATCGACGAAGACGAGCTGTTCCAACTCAACCCGGCGTTCAAGCAGCGCACCACCATCGACGGCCCGCAACACTTGCTGGTCCCGACCTCCAAGGCACAGTTGCTGACCGCCAGCCTGTCGACCATGCGCCCGGAAGAGTTGATCAGCCCGCGCTCGCTCAAGCCGGTCTTCGAAAACGCCGATGACAGCGAAGTGGAAGGTGTACGGCGCAGCTACCGGGTCAAGCGCGGCGACAACCTGGCCCAGATCGCCAAGGCCAACAACGTCCAGACCAAGGACCTGCAACGCTGGAACAAGCTCAGCGGCAACAAGCTCAAGGTCGGCCAGACCCTGGTCATGCAGGACGTCAAGGCCACCAAGGCAACCAAGGCCAGCGGCAAACGCATCAACACCGTCGTGGCCGCCAAGGGCAAGGAACAGAAGAAGCAGACCCAATACAAGGTCAAGCAAGGCGACTCGCTTTACGTGGTTGCCAAGCGCTTCAACGTCGAAATGCAGCACCTCAAGCGCTGGAACCCGCGCATGGGCAAGGCGCTCAAGCCTGGGCAGATGCTGACGGTCTATTCCCCGCACTGACACCGGGGCTCCCTGAAGCAAGGGAGCTTGTTGTGGCGAGGGGATTTATCCCCGCTGGGCTGCGAAGCAGCCCCCCTGGATCTATCTGACACACCGAGTTGTCAGGTTCCAGGGCCGCTTCGCGCCCCAGCGGGGATAAATCCCCTCGCCACAAGCCCCCCGCCTTTTTCCTGCCGATACAAGCTGTTACTGTACAGGCCATAAAAGCCCAAGCCGCCTGGATCGGATCTCAGACTTGATACGTCCCCTCCTCCTGTTCCTGATCAGCCTGGCCTTGAGCTCCCCCGCCGGCGCCACCATCAGCGAAAGCCATGGCTATGCGCAGTTCGGCACGCTCAAGTACCCGGCCAGATTCACCCACTTCGACTGGGTCAACCCGCAAGCGCCCAAGGGCGGCACCTTGCGGGTCATGGCATTTGGCACCTTCGACACACTCAACCCGTATACCTTCAAGGGCAGCAGCCCGGTCTCCACGGCAAACTTCCTGCAATACGGCATCAATGAATTGAACGAGCCGTTGATGGTTGGCACCGGCCAGTACGCACCGTCCGGCGACGAACCGACGTCGAGCTACGGCTTGATCGCCCGATTCGTGGAATACAGCGAGGACCGTAGCTGGGTGGTGTTCAACCTGCGGCCGGAGGCGCGGTTCCATGACGGCGTGCCGATCACCGCTTATGACGTGGCGTTTTCCTACAGGACGCTGCTCAAGGAAGGTCATCCGCAATACCGCACCAACCTGCAGGAAGTGCTGCGGGTCGATATCCTCAATCCGCTGAAAATCCGCTTTGTCTTCAAGCGTGCGGGCAATCCCTTGCTGATCCTGCGCCTGGGGGAACTGCCGGTGCTGCCCCAGCACTACTGGAAAGACCGCGACTTCAAGGCGACCACCTTCGAGCCTCCCCTGGGCAGCGGCCCTTACCGCATCACCAAGGTGCAGCCCGGTCGCCAACTGGTCTTCGAACGGGTCAAGGACTACTGGGGCAAGGACTTGCCGGTCAATCGCGGCAAATACAACTACGACCGCATGGTTGTCGAGTTCTACCGCGACAGCGAGGTGGCCTTCGAAGCGTTCAAGGCCGGTGAATTCGATATCTACATCGAACACCAGGCCAAGAACTGGGCCAACGGCTACAACTTCCCGGCGATCAACCGTGGCGATGTGATCAAGGCGCAGATTCCCCATCAGATTCCGACCCAGACCCAGGGCCTGTTCATGAACACCCGGCGCAGCACCTTCGCCGAGGTCAAGGTGCGCGAAGCCCTGGGGCTGATGTTCGATTTCGAATGGACCAACCGCACATTATTCAGCGGTGCCTACAAACGCACACTCAGCTATTACCCCAACAGTGAATTTTCGGCCACGGGCCTGCCGGTGGGCCACGAATGGCTGCTGCTCAAGCCGTATCGGGAACAATTGCCGCCCCGGTTGCTGACCGAACCCTTCAGCCTGCCTCGCACCGACGGTCGCGGCGTTCCGCGCGAGACACTGCGCAAGGCCCTGGGTCTGTTGAAAGAAGCCGGATGGACCCTCCACGGCCAGCACTTGCTGAACGCCGACAAGCAGCCCTTGCGCTTCGAAATCCTGTTGGTGAACCCGAACCTGGAGCGCATCCTCCAGCCCTACGTCGAGAACCTCGCCAGCATCGGCGTCCAGGCCCGTCTGCGCACGGTGGACCGCGCCCAGTACAAGCAGCGCCTGGACCAGTTCGATTTCGACATGATCCTGCTGACCCTGAGCCAGACCCTCAGCCCGGGCCTTGAGCAATGGCAGTATTTCCACTCCAGCCAGGTCGGGATCAAGGGTAGTAAAAACTATGCGGGCATCGCCAATCCCGTGGTCGATCACCTGCTGGAGAAGCTGCTCGCCGCCCAGACTCGCGACGAACAGGTCGCCGCCGGCAAGGCCCTGGACCGCGTGCTGCTATGGCAGCATTACTGCATTCCCAACTGGTATCTCAATTATCATCGCCTGGCGTACCGCAACCGGTTCGCCTTCGTCACTACGCCGCCCTATACCCTGGGCCTGAGCGCATGGTGGCTGAAATCTTCGGAGAAAGATCAATGAAGCCTTTACGCGCCCTGCTCCTGCAGGCCAGCGGTCTGTTATTCGCCGGGCTGGCCTGTGCCGCGCCGCAGCACGCCTTGACGTTGTATAACGAGCCGCCAAAGTACCCGGCCGACTTCAAGCATTTCGATTATGTAAACCCGGATGCCCCCAAGGGTGGGATATTCCGCCAGGGCGGGTTTGGTGGCTTCGACAGCCTCAACCCGTTTATCAGCAAGGGCGTACCGGCCGAGGATATCGGCCTGATCTACGACACCCTGGCCAAGCAAGGCCTCGACGAGCCCTTTACCGAGTACGGCCTGATCGCCGAAAAGATCGAGAAGGCCCCGGACAATGGCTGGGTGCGCTTCTACCTGCGCCCCGAAGCCCGCTTCAACGACGGCCATCCGGTGCGCGCCGAAGACGTCGTGTTCAGCTTCGAGACCCTGACCAGGGACGGCGCCCCGATGTTTCGCGGTTATTACAACGACGTCGCCGAAGTCGTCGCCGAGACGCCACTCAAGGTCCTGTTCAAGTTCAAGCACACCAATAACCGCGAACTGCCGCTGATCCTCGGCCAACTGCCGGTACTGCCCAAGCACTGGTGGGCCAACCGCGAGTTCAACAAGGGCAACCTGGAGATCCCCCTCGGCAGCGGCCCCTACCGGGTCACCGAAGTGAAGGCGGGGCGTTCGATCCGCTACGAGCGCGTCAAGGACTACTGGGGCAAGGACCTGGCGGTCAACCGAGGGTTCTACAATTTCGATGTACTGACCACCGATTACTACCGCGACAACACTGTGGCGGTAGAGGCGTTGAAAGCCGGGCAATTCGATTTCTGGCTGGAGATGGCCGCCAAGAACTGGGCCAACGCCTACAACATTCCCGCCGTCAGCGAAGGCCGCTTGATCAAGGAACAGATCCCCAACGGCAACCCCACCGGCATGCAGGGTTTTGTCTACAACCTGCGCCGCCCGATCTTCCAGGACGTGCGGGTGCGCCAGGCGTTGAGCCTGTTGCTGGACTTCGAGTGGACCAACAAGCAGTTGTTCCACGGTGCCTACGCCCGCACCCGCAGCTATTTCGAGAACTCGGAAATGGCCGCGACCGGTCTACCCGGCGAAGACGAATTGAAGATTCTCGAACCGCTGCGCGGCAAGATTCCCGAACAGGTCTTCACCGAAACCTTCCAGCCAACGGTCTGCGATGGCAGCGGCATGATCCGCGACCAGCAGCGCAAGGCCTATCAGTTGCTGCAAGAGGCCGGCTGGCGCATCGTCGACGACAAGATGGTCGATGCTCAGGGCAAACCGGTGGTGCTGGAATTCCTCCTGGCCCAGACCGAATTCGAGCGGGTGCTGCTGCCCTTCAAGCGCAACCTGAGCGACCTGGGAATCGAGCTGGTGATTCGCCGCGTCGACGTGTCCCAGTACATCAACCGCGTGCGCTCCCGGGACTTCGATCTGGTGGTGGGCAGCTTCCCGCAGTCCAGCTCACCGGGTAACGAGCAGCGCGAGTTCTGGATGTCGGCTGCCGCGGACAAACCGGGCAGCCGCAATATCATGGGCCTGAAGGACCCGGCCGTCGACCAGTTGGTGGAACAGCTGATCAACGCCGATTCGCGCAAGAGCCTGGTGGCCCATGCCCGGGCGCTGGACCGGGTGTTGCAGTGGGGCTACTACGTGATCCCCAACTGGCACATCAAGACCTGGCGCGTGGCCTACTGGAACCACATCGGCCACCCTGAAATCACCCCGACCTATGACATCGGCACTACCACGTGGTGGGTCAAACCGGACATCAAGCCGGCCGAAGAAGTGGAAAAACAAGTGATCGAGCAGCAAGTCGCCGCCCCTGTGAGCGTGGAGTAACCCGATGCTGGCTTATATTTTTCGGCGCCTGCTGCTCATCATCCCGACCCTGTTCGGCATCCTGCTGATCAACTTCGTGATCATCCAGGCCGCGCCCGGTGGGCCGGTGGAACAGATGATCGCCAAGCTCGAAGGTTTCGAAGGCGCTACCAGCCGCATCGCCGGCGGCGGCGCGGAAGTGTCGGTGGCCGGCTCCTCCTACCGCGGCGCCCAAGGCCTGGATCCGGCACTGATCAAGGAAATCGAGCGCATGTACGGCTTCGACAAGTCGGCCCCCGAACGCCTGTGGATCATGATCAAGAATTACGCCCGCCTGGACTTTGGCGACAGCTTTTTCCGCGACGCCAAGGTCATCGACCTGATCAAGGAAAAGATGCCGGTGTCGATCTCCCTCGGGCTGTGGAGCACGCTGATCATGTACCTGGTGTCGATCCCGCTGGGGATCGCCAAGGCCACGCGGCACGGCAGCCATTTCGACGTGTGGACCAGCTCGGCGATTATCATCGGCTACGCGATCCCGTCGTTCCTGTTCGCCATCCTGCTGATCGTGGTGTTTGCCGGCGGCAGCTATTTCGACTGGTTTCCATTACGGGGCCTGACGTCGAACAATTTCGAAGAGCTGAGCCTGGGCGGCAAGATCCTCGATTATTTCTGGCACCTGGCCTTGCCCGTCACCGCCCTGGTGATCGGCAACTTCGCCACCATGACCCTGCTGACCAAGAACAGTTTCCTCGATGAGATCAACAAGCAGTACGTGGTCACCGCCAAGGCCAAGGGGCTGACGCGCAACCGGGTGCTCTACGGGCATGTATTTCGCAACGCCATGCTGCTGGTGATCGCCGGTTTCCCTTCGGCGTTCATCGGGATCTTCTTTACCGGCTCGCTGCTGGTGGAAGTGATCTTCTCCCTCGACGGCCTCGGGCTGATGAGCTTCGAAGCCGCCATCAACCGTGATTATCCGGTGGTCTTCGGCACACTGTTCATCTTTACCCTGCTGGGGCTGGTAGTGAAACTGATCGGCGACCTGACCTATACCTTCGTCGATCCGCGTATCGACTTCGAAAGCCGGGAGCATTGAGATGAATCTCTCCCCTCTCAATCGTCGCCGTTTCGAACTGTTCAAGGCCAACAAGCGTGGCTGGTGGTCGTTGTGGCTGTTTCTGTTCTTGTTCGTCCTCAGCCTGGGCGCCGAGCTTATCGCCAACGACAAGCCGCTGGTGGTGCACTACGACGACGGCTGGTACTTCCCGGCTCTGAAGCGTTACCCGGAAACGACGTTCGGCGGCGAATTCCCGCTGGAGGCCAACTACAAGAGCCCGTATATCCGCGAGTTGCTCGCCGCCAAGGACGCCTGGGTCGTGTGGGCACCGATTCCATTCAGCTACCAGAGCATCAACTACGACTTGAAGGTCCCGGCCCCGGCACCGCCCTCGTCGGTGAACTGGCTGGGCACCGATGACCAGGGCCGCGACGTGCTGGCGCGGGTCATCTATGGCTTTCGTATCTCAGTGCTGTTCGCGCTGACGTTGACGGTGCTCAGCTCGATCATCGGGGTGATCGCCGGTGCGTTGCAGGGCTTCTATGGCGGCTGGGTAGACCTGGCCGGCCAGCGCTTCCTGGAAATCTGGTCCGGGCTGCCGGTGCTCTATCTGCTGATCATTCTCGCCAGCTTCGTCCAGCCGAACTTCTGGTGGCTGCTGGGCATCATGTTGCTGTTTTCCTGGATGAGCCTGGTGGATGTGGTGCGCGCCGAGTTCCTGCGCGGGCGCAACCTCGAATACGTGCGCGCCGCGCGGGCGCTGGGCATGCAAAATGGCGCGATCATGTTCCGCCACATCCTGCCCAATGCCATGGTCTCGACCATGACCTTCATGCCGTTCATCCTCACCGGCGCCATCGGCACCCTCACCGCCCTGGATTTTCTCGGTTTCGGCCTGCCGGCCGGAGCGCCATCCCTCGGCGAGCTGGTGGCCCAGGGCAAGTCCAACCTGCAGGCGCCCTGGCTGGGCATCAGCGCATTCGCCGTGCTGGCGATCATGCTGAGCCTGTTGGTGTTCATCGGCGAGTCCGCTCGCGATGCCTTCGATCCGAGGAAGTGAAATGAACCAGGACAATCTGATCGAAGTACGCGACCTGGCGGTGGAATTCATCGTTGGCGAACGCCGCCAGCGCGTGGTCGAGGGCGTCAGCTTCGACATCAAGCGCGGCGAAACCCTCGCCCTGGTGGGTGAAAGCGGCTCGGGCAAGTCGGTGACGGCCCATTCGATCCTGCGCTTGCTGCCCTACCCGCTGGCCCACCACCCGACCGGGACCATCCAGTACGCCGGTCAGAATCTGCTGGGCCTCAAGGAAAAGACCATCCGCCATATCCGTGGCAACCGGATCGCGATGATTTTCCAGGAGCCGATGACTTCCCTGAACCCGCTGCACTGCATTGAAAAACAGCTCAATGAAGTGCTCGGCATCCACAAGGGCCTGACCGGCAAGGTCGCCACCCGTCGCTCCCTTGAGCTGCTGGAACTGGTCGGCATCCCCGAACCGCACAAACGGCTCAAGGCGTTGCCCCACGAACTGTCCGGTGGCCAGCGTCAGCGGGTGATGATCGCCATGGCCCTGGCCAACGAGCCGGAATTGCTCATAGCCGACGAACCGACCACCGCCCTGGACGTCACCGTGCAGTTGAAAATCCTCGATCTGCTCAAGGATTTGCAGGCGCGCCTGGGCATGTCGCTGCTGCTGATCAGCCACGATTTGAACCTGGTGCGAAGAATTGCGCATCGCGTATGTGTCATGCAGCGCGGTTGCATCGTCGAACAGGCATCGTGCGCAGAGTTGTTCCGCGCGCCGCAACATCCGTACACTCGGGAATTGCTGGCCGCCGAGCCCAGCGGCAACCCGGCGACCAATGTGGTCGGCCCGCCGCTGCTGGAGGTCGAGGACCTGAAAGTCTGGTTCCCGATCAAGAAAGGCCTGTTCAAGCGCACGACGGATTACATCAAGGCGGTGGACGGAATTCGCTTCAGCCTGCCCCAGGGCCAGACCCTGGGCATCGTCGGCGAGAGCGGTTCCGGCAAGTCCACGCTGGGGCTGGCGATCTTGCGGTTGATCGGCAGCCAGGGCGGGATCCGCTTCGAGGGCAAGCAGCTCGACAGCCTGTCGCAGCAGCAGGTCCGGCCGTTGCGCCGGGAGATGCAAGTGGTGTTTCAGGACCCGTTCGGCAGCCTGAGCCCGCGGATGTGTGTGAGCCAGATCGTCGGTGAAGGGCTGCGGATCCACAAGATCGGCACCGCAGCCGAACAGGAACAAGCGATAATCGCGGCATTGAAGGAGGTAGGCCTGGACCCGGAAACCCGGAACCGCTACCCCCACGAATTTTCCGGAGGGCAACGGCAGCGCATCGCCATTGCCCGGGCCCTGGTGCTCAAGCCGGCGTTGATTCTGCTGGACGAACCAACGTCGGCCCTGGACCGTACCGTGCAACGCCAAGTGGTGGAGCTGTTGCGGTCGCTGCAAACCAAGTACAACCTGACGTACCTGTTTATCAGCCATGACCTGGCTGTCGTCAAAGCGCTGAGCCACCAGCTGATGGTGGTCAAGCATGGCCAAGTGGTCGAACAAGGTGATGCCCGCAGCATATTCGCCGCGCCGCAACACCCCTATACACAGCAGTTGCTGGAGGCCGCTTTCCTGGCCCCGACAACTGCCGAATAACCTGAAAGAGGAGCAACACATGGGTTTTCTCGCCGGTAAGCGCGTACTGATCGTCGGTGTCGCCAGCAAGCTGTCCATCGCATCCGGCATCGCTGCCGCCATGCATCGCGAGGGCGCTGAGCTTGCCTTCACTTATCAGAACGACAAACTCAAGGGTCGTGTCGAAGAGTTCGCGCAAGGCTGGGGTTCGAGCCCTGAACTGTGCTTTCCGTGCGACGTGGCCAGCGATGAAGAAATCGCCAAGGTCTTCGAAGAACTGAGCAAGAAGTGGGATGGCCTGGATTGCATCGTGCACTCCGTGGGCTTCGCCCCGGGCGACCAACTGGACGGCGACTTCACCGAAGCCACCACCCGCGAAGGTTTCCGCATTGCCCACGACATCAGCGCCTACAGCTTCGTGGCCCTGGCCAAGGCCGGTCGCGAAATGATGAAAGGCCGCAACGGCAGCCTGCTGACCCTGTCGTACCTGGGCGCCGAGCGCACCATGCCGAACTACAACGTCATGGGCATGGCCAAGGCTTCCCTGGAAGCCGGCGTCCGCTACCTGGCCGGCTCCCTGGGCCCGGACGGCACCCGCGTGAACTGCGTATCGGCCGGCCCGATCCGCACCCTCGCCGCTTCCGGCATCAAGAACTTCCGCAAGATGCTGGCCGCCAACGAAGCGCAAACCCCGCTGCGTCGCAACGTCACCATCGAAGAAGTCGGCAACGCCGGCGCCTTCCTGTGCTCGGACCTCGCGTCGGGCATCAGCGGTGAAATCATGTACGTAGACGGCGGCTTCAACACCACCGCCATGGGCAACATCGAAGAGTAAATCTTCACGTTGCAATAAAAAACGCCGCTTGCCCTGGAAAGGCCAAGCGGCGTTTTTTATTGCGGCTTTTGGGGGACGGCCAACAACACGAAGGCAAAGGCGAGCAGGAACAACAACGCCGCCATTATTCCCGCCACAGCGTCATACAGGTAGGCCAGGGAGACCAACACCCCCAGCAGCGACGTTGAAACAAGGGGAATATTGGCAAGCGCATACACGCTGATACGCAGTCTGAAAGGCCGGAGCCTGAGAAACCTCTGGGCAATACTGCCTATTCCGGTCAGGGCCAATGATGCCGCAGTCAATATGATCAACAAGACCAGGTAGATCGAAACAGCCGGCACACCCCGTGTGTCGTTGAGATCTTTGGGATTCTCCACCACGCTGTCTGCGGGAAAGAAAAACAGCAGTGCACAGGCCGCCAATAGGCAAAGGATAGCGGCGCCCAGTCTTTTCTCGCTGCGTATCATGGTGGGTCACCTTGAAAAATTGATCGGAAGCTCGCCAGTAATTCGTATTTCATAGTCCTGCGCTCGGGCAACTCGCCCCACTTGATGCAGTGCCGTCGTCGCTTTTTCATCAAGTACCGAACGATGATTGCTGGCATTTGCGTCATAACGATCCGAGAAAGCCTTGGCAGTCCCTGTAAACGACAGGCTACCCGAGGTGTTACGGATCACCTGACCGGTTATTTGAAGCGTGATGTTTCCAAGGTAGATCCTTGCGATATTCGAATCCTGAGCCGTGGAATAGGGAACCCTCATATTGACACTGGTTATCCCTACCCCTGCAGTATTGATAACCGCCATCAGGTCGGGAATCTTGTTCGGCGCTGGGCTGATCCCGATTCTGTCGAGTCGAACACTCGTAGGCTTGCCTTTGCCAAGTAGCCAATGACCGATAGCCTTGAAGGGAGTGAACACGCCTCCAGAGAACTCCTCGAGCTTGCTCGCGATGGCGGTGTTTCAGTCGACGGGATGCTGAATGGGCTGGCCTCTTCGCGAGCAAGCTCGCTCCCACAGTGGAGCTGGGTCATCCGGCGTGTCCAGGCACGACACAAAACCAGGTGGGAGCGAGCCTGCTCGCGAAGGCGGTGGGTCAGTCGACAGGGATGCTGAATGGGCTGGCCTCTTCGCGAGCAGGCTCGCTCCCACATTGGTGCTGCGTCATCCGAAGTATCCAGGCACAACACAAAATCCTGTGGGAGCGAGCTTGCTCGCGAAGGCGGTGGGTCAGTCGACAGGGATGCTGAATGGGCTGGCCTCTTCGCGAGCAGGCTCGCTCCCACATTGGAGCTGCGCCATCCGGAGTATCCGGACACAACCAGAATCCTGTGGGAGCGAGCCTGCTCGCGAAGACGGTGGGTCAGTTGAGGTGATGTCGGCGGGCCGCTCAATCAGCTTGGGCTATTGCGCCGCCCCTGCTTCTGCGCATACATCGCCGCATCTGCCTCCGCCAGAAGGCTGTCGATCGACGCATGCCGCTCGGGGTCGTATTCGATCTGGCCCACGCTGAAGTCAATGGCATAGCCACGCTGCAACGTTGTGTTGCGCTCATCGAGCATTTCCCTGAGCCGCGTCATGATTGCTGTCGTCTCGACATGGGAGGCGCCGGTGAGCAAGGCGACGAACTCGTCTCCGCCCAGGCGACCGATCACGTCGCTTTCACGAAAGGCAATGCGCAATACGTCGGCGAACGTCTTCAGCGCGCCGTCACCCTCGGCATGCCCGAAGCGATCGTTGATCGGCTTGAAGTCGTTGAGATCGAAAAACAGCAGTGTCGCCGGTCGCGAAAGACGGCTGCAGACACTCAGCGCGTGCTGGGCCAGCGTCATGAAGCCGCGCCGATTGGAGAGCAGCGTCAATTCATCCATGCTGGCCATCTGCACGGCAACCAGCTCCTGCTCGGCCATGCTCGCCAGATCGCGCAGCAGCTCACGTTCGTCGTCGTTGAGGGTGCGCGGCTGGGTGTCCAACAAGCACAGGGTGCCCATCTTGCTGCCATCGTCCAGCCCCAGCGGATGTCCCGCATAGAAGCGGATGCCAGGTTGGCCCTTGACCAACGGATTATCGTGGAACCGCACATCATGTTCCGCGTCGCAAATCTCCATGATCTCGTCCTGCAAGATCGCATGCCCGCAGAAGGACACCTCGCGCGGGGTTTCACTGGTTTCCAGGCCGGCATTGGACTTGAACCATTGGCGATTGGCGTCCACCAGCGAAACCAGCGCGATCGGCACGTTGAACAGACGCCGGGCGAGACGGGTCAGGCGGTCAAACCGCTCCTCGGGAGGGGTATCAAGCAGTTTGAGCGACCGCAATTGTTTGAGGCGAACGGCTTCGTTGTCAGGTTTGCCTGGCGCTAGCATCGGTAACTCCGTTGGCGGAACTCATTGGAGTCTAGCCCAGACCGGAGCGAACTCGAACGGGCATTTTCCGGCACGGACGCATACACTCAGGCACAGCCAACAAAACAGGACACTGACCGATGAAGCCCGCCAACCACGACGCCGCTCCACGCTTCTGGCGCGACGCGGCGCTGCCTTTCATCGAGGCCCGGGCCATCGCCGATGGCCGCAAGGTCTGTTATTCGCGTCATTCCCATGATCACTTTTCCATCGGCGCGATCACCGCCGGACGCAGCACCTACCTGCACGAACAATCGCGGTTCCAGGTCCAGAGCGGCACGGTAGTGCTGATGAATCCCGGCGACGTCCATGCTTGCAATCCGATCGACGATCAGCCCTGGTCTTATGTGATGCTGTATGTCGACACCCAATGGCTGCGGGATCTGCAACGCCGTATCGGCTTTGCCCTCTCGCTGGACTTCCAGGCATTCGACACAACCCATAGCCGTGATGTCGCGCTTTTCTCCGGCCTGTGCGGGCTCTACGAAACGCTGGTGGCTGAACATATCGATGCCAGCGGCAAGCAAGTCGCCGCCGAGACGTTTTTCACCGATCTCCAGCATCGACTCAACCCGGCCGGACGCCCGGAGCGTGGCAGCCACCCGGCGCTGATGCGGGCGGCGCAGTTCATTCACGACCATTGCACCGAAGCCCTCAAGCTCGAGGATATCTGCGCCTTCGCGCAGCTTTCGCCGTCTTATTTGAGCCGGGCTTTCAAGCGCCACTACGGCATGACACCGCATGCCTTCCTGATCAACCGGCGCATCCAGTTCGCCCGCCGTCAACTGCGCGAGGGCAAGCTGATTGCCGATGTGGCGCTGGACAGCGGGTTTGCCGATCAGGCGCACTTCCAACGGGCGTTCAAGCAACACCTGGCGGCTACCCCCGGGCAATACCGCGGCTGATGTAGCCACTTGACTCCGTGGCGAGGGAGCTTGCTCCCGCTGGGCTACGCAGTAGCCCCAAAACCTGGCGACTGCTGCGCAGTCGAGCGGGAGCAAGCTCCCTCGCCACAAAAAGCGCCATCACCTAACAACCCTTGCTCGAATCAAGGCAACAGCAAATAAACCGCGCTCGCCACCAACAACGCCGCCATCAATCGATTGAACAGGCGCATGGTCGCCGGGTTACCCAGCCACGTACGCAGGAAGCTGCCCGCATAGGCCCAGCAACCCACCGAGACGTAGCAGATGACAAGGTAGATCGCCGCAAACTGCCACACCAGCCGCGCCTCGCCGTCGGCCACGAAGGCGCCCATCCCCGCCACGCAAGCCAGCCACGCCTTGGGGTTGAGCCACTGCATCAGCGCGCCATGGAACATCGAAGGCGCGCGCCCTTCGTCCCGGTCACCCAGCTCGCCATTGTCCACCGCCAGTTTCCAGGCCATGTACAACAGGAACGCCACACCAGCCAGTTGCACCACACGCGTGAGCCCGGGCCAGCGCTGCAATACTTCGTGCAAGCCCAATCCCATCAAGACCAGCAGCAGGACAAACCCGAGGGTGGCGCCGGCGACATGGCGCAAGGTGGCGCGAAACCCGTAGCGGGCACCGGAGCTGAGGGCGACGATATTGACCGGGCCCGGAGTAATGGAAGCCACCAGGGCAAAGGCGGCCATGGAAAATATCAAGCTCATCACATATCTTCTTCAGTTCAGGAAAGAGGCCTCAAGGTAAAGGGGTCGCCTGCTCGGGTATTGAAGAAAACTGCCTTTGTCGTCGAGCACTTCCGCTTCATTTTTTTACGCAAATTTTACGCGGTAAGCGATTCACCAAATCGATACTGGGCAGCTTTTTGAATCAGGCGTTATCCATGTCCATAGCGGTTCTGCGTCTCATCGGTTTCATCCTCGGGATTTTCCTGATCACCCTTGCGATCAGCATGGCGATTCCGCTGTTTACGTTGATGTTCTACGAGCGCAACGATGACTTGTCGGCATTTCTATGGTCGAGCCTGATCACCTTCGTCTGCGGTGTGGCATTGGTGGCCCGTGGAAGGCCGGACCACGTCCATATGCGTCCCAGGGAAATGTACCTGCTCACCACCGCCAGTTGGGTAATTGTCTGCGCATTCGCCGCCCTGCCGATGGTGTTCATCCAGCACATCAGCTACACCGATGCATTTTTCGAGACCATGTCGGGCATCACCACCACCGGCTCGACCATCCTGACCGGGTTGGATAGCGCATCGCCCGGCCTGTTGATCTGGCGGTCAATGCTGCACTGGCTCGGCGGAATCGGCTTTATCGGCATGGCCGTGGCGGTCCTGCCGCTGCTGCGGGTCGGCGGCATGCGGCTGTTCCAGACCGAATCTTCGGACTGGTCGGAGAAAGTCACGCCGCGCTCTCACGTCGCGGCCAATTACATCCTGTGGATCTACGTCGGCTTGACCGTGCTCTCGACGTTGGGGCTGTGGCTTGCGGGCATGACGCCTTTCGAGGCGATCAACCATGCAATGTCACTGATTTCCACCGGAGGTTTTTCCACCTCCGATTCATCCCTGGCGCACTGGCCCCAACCGGCGGTTCATTGGGTGTCAGTGGTCGTCATGATGGCAGGATCGCTGCCCTTCACGCTGTATGTCGCGACATTGCGGGGCCATCGGCGCGCCCTGCTCAAGGACCAGCAAGTCCGGGGCTTCATCGGCTTCCTGGTCGTGACATGGCTGCTGGTGGGTACCTGGCTGAGCCTTAACAGCGACCATGCGTGGTCGGATGCGGTCCGTATCGTGGCGGTCAACGTCACTTCCGTCGTCACGACCACCGGCGTGGCGTTGGGTGACTACACGCTGTGGGGCAGCTTCGCCCTGCTGCTGTTCTTTTACCTGACGTTCGTCGGCGGCTGTTCGGGATCCACGGCCGGGGGCCTGAAGATTTTTCGCTTTCAAGTCGCCAGGGTGCTGCTGATGGGCAGCTTGAAGCAACTGATCCACCCCCGGGCGGTGATTCAGAAGAAATACAACAACCATCCCATCGACGAGGAAATCGTTCGCTCGCTGCTGACGTTCTCGTTCTTCTTCACCATCACGATCGGCGCCATCGCCCTGGGTCTGGCCCTGATCGGCCTGGACTGGACGACCGCCTTGACCGGTGCCGCCACTGCCGTCTGCAACGTGGGTCCGGGCTTGGGCAACATCATCGGCCCGGCTGGCAACTTCTCGACCTTGCCGGACGCGGCAAAATGGCTGCTGACCATCGGCATGCTGCTGGGACGGCTGGAGATCCTGACGGTGCTGGTGCTGTTCACGCCGGTGTTCTGGAAATATTGATATCCGCAAATTTGCTGTCGATTTTTCGGTGGAGGGCTTTCGGCCACGGCTCTATGCTCCTCCCATGAACCGACAAGACTCGCTCCTACCGCCCCACGCCGAAATGGTCCGCGCCATGCTCGAACGAGACACCGCCTACGAGGGGGTGTTTTTCACCGCGGTCAAGACCACCGGTATTTTCTGTCGCCCCAGCTGCACGGCACGCAAGCCAAAGCCGGAGAACGTCGAGTTCTTTGCCCACGCCGACGAGGCGATGTCCGCCGGCTATCGGGCGTGCCTGCGTTGCAAGCCGCTGGATGCCGCCGCCATTGCCCCGGACTGGATCCAGGCATTGCTCAAAGCCGTCGACGCCGAGCCAGACCTGCGCTGGACCGACGCCCTGCTGCTGGAACAAGGCATCGAACCGCTGAAATTGCGCCGCTGGTTCAAACAGCATTTCGGCATGACCTTCCACGCCTACCTGCGCACCCGGCGCCTGGGCATCGCCCTGGGCGGAATCAAGGAAGGCGCCTCGATCGATAACGCGGCGTTCGATTCCGGCTACGAGTCCCTGAGCGGATTTCGTGATGCCTTCGTCAAATCCTTCCATATCACACCGGGCCGCGCCGGCCTCAGCGAACCCTTGCTGTTCACCCGTCTGACCACGCCATTGGGCCCGATGCTGGCCATGGCCGAACGTCGCGGCCTGGTACTGCTGGAGTTTCTCGATCGGCCGGCCTTGACCAAGGAACTGGAGGAACTGCAGCAACGCTACGGCTACACGGTCGCGCCGGGCCACAACGCGCATCTGCAACAGATCGAAAGCGAGCTGGCCGACTATTTCGCCGGCAAGCTCACGGTTTTCAACGTCCCGTTGCACATGCCTGGCAGCGCCTTCGCGGCCAGGGTCTGGGCCGAGCTGCAGAAAATTCCCTACGGCGAAACCCGCAGCTACGGCGCCGTCGCCAACGCACTGGGCAGCCCTGGCGCCAGCCGCGCCGTGGGCCTGGCCAATGGACAGAACCGACTGGCCATCGTCATCCCTTGTCATCGGGTGATTGGGGCAGATGGCTCTTTGACCGGTTATGGTGGCGGCCAGCCGCGCAAGGCGTTTCTGTTACGTCTGGAGCGAGCCGCGGTGCAGGTTTCGTTGCCTTTGGCGTTTTGACTGATGGCGGCGCCTTATTCGCAAGCAAGCATTTTCCTGGCAGGCCAGGACGAAGACTGGCGACGCCATATCGAGTCGATCGGCCCTTGCCTTCTGCAACCCAAACCGGCCCGGGATCCGTATGAGGCGCTGATGCGGGCGATTGCCTATCAGCAACTGCATGCCAAGGCCGGGGACGCGATTCTCGGCCGGCTGCTCGGACTCTACCCATCGGGGACGTTTCCCGGGCCTGAGCAGATACTGGCAACTGATGTCGCGCAATTGCGCGGTTGTGGATTTTCAGCCAGCAAGATCGCCACCCTCCAGGGTATCGCCCAGGCCACGCTGGACGGCATCGTGCCGGATTACGCCACGGCGCAGGCCATGGACGATGAAGCACTGATCAAGCGCCTGGTCACCCTGCGCGGCGTCGGACGCTGGACCGTGGAGATGCTGTTGATCTATAGCCTGGAACGGCCGGATATCCTGCCGGCGGATGATTTTGGGGTTCGCGAGGGTTATCGGCGGCTCAAAGGGCTGGAAACCCAACCGAGCTCCAGACAGATGAGCGAAATCGGCCGGGCCTGGAGCCCCTATCGTACGGTGGCGGCGTGGTATCTGTGGCGGGTGCCCAAGTGATGTTGGCTTCCAGGTCCAGGGGACGCTTTCGCGAGCAGGCTCGCTCCCACATTGGAATCGGGAAATCCACAAATCCCCTGTGGGAGCGAGCCTGCTCGCGAAAGCGTCAGCTCATCAACGCTGAACTCAGAACATAGCCCCATCGAAGTTGTCCAGAGTACTCAGTCCCTGTTTGGAGAGTCTCCCATGCAGCTCGAAGGATCCTGCCACTGCGGCGCCGTGTCATTCAGCCTGGATTGCGCCCACCCCTACCCCTATCAGCGTTGCTATTGCTCGATCTGCCGCAAGACCCAGGGCGGCGGCGGTTATGCGATCAACCTGGGGGGAGACGCCACGAGCCTGAAGGTGCAGGGTCGCAAGCACATCTCGATCTACCATGCGCGGCTCAAGGACGAGGGCGACAAACGCGCCCACCGCAGCAGTGCCGAACGGCATTTCTGCTCGCTGTGCGGCTCGGGATTATGGTTGTTCAGCCCTGAATGGCCGGAATTGATCCACCCATTTGCCTCTGCCATCGATACGCCGCTGCCGGTGCCCCCTGAACGCACCCATCTGATGCTGGGTTCCAAGGCGCCATGGGTAGAGGTCGAGGCGCGCTCGGGCGACCAGCAGTTCGACGTGTACCCCGAAGAATCGATTGCCCAGTGGCATGAACGCCTGGGTTTGACCCGTTGAGATGCAGCGCGGCTTTGGGCCCTATCGCGAGCAAGCTGGCTCCCACAAGGCATTCGGGAAGAACGCAGGATTCTTGTTTAACGAGAGTCCAATGTGGGAGCGAGCTTGCTCGCGATGGCGCCGTCATGAACACCACAGTCCTAAAGCGCAGGCACACCACTGTGGAACCGAAACTCCACGTCCGTTGATTCGATCAACTCGCGCTCCGCCTCGCCGACCCTCTCTATGACCTGGGCAATATCCTTGGCGTCGCCATACTGGTAGGCCAGCTTCAGGTACCCCTGAAAATGCCGGGCCTCGCTTTTCAGCAGGCCGAAATAGAACTTGCCCAGCTCCTCGTCCAGATGCGGCACCAGGGCCTCGAAACGCTCGCAACTGCGGGCTTCGATAAAAGCGCCGACCACCAGGGTATCCACCAGTTTTACCGGTTCGTGGCTGCGCACCACTTTACGCAGGCCCGAAGCGTAGCGCCCGGCGGAGAGCTGGCGCAGGGCGACCTTGCGTTTTTTCATCAGGCGCATGACCTGCTCGTGATGCACCAGTTCTTCCCGGGCCAGGCGCGACATCATATTGATCAGGTCGACATGGGAGTGATATTTGGCGATCAGGCTCAAGGCAGTGCTGGCGGCCTTGAATTCACAGTTCTTGTGGTCGATCAGCAACGTTTCCTGGTCGGCCAGCGCCGCCTGGACCCAGGCATCGGGGGTGCGGCAGCCGAGGAATTCGTGGATTTCGGGAAGGATCATGAGACTCACGGGCAAAGGTAGTCGAGCGAAGGGCGCCGATTATACCGGCCTGCCCCCAGACCACCAGCCACCGGCGTTGATATGCATCAAGTCGACGAGCCGTGCAGAACAACTATAGTTGAGCAACGCCGTGCCTTTTCATTGCTGGAGACGCCGATCATGCAAGCCATTCGCAGCATCCTCGTGGTCATCGAACCCGAACATTCGGAAAGCCTGGCACTCAAGCGCGCCAAACTGATCGCCGGCGTGACCCAGGCCCATTTGCACTTGCTGGTCTGCGACAAACACCATGACCATGCCGGGATGCTCAGCGTCCTGAAGGCCGCACTGGCGGCCGACGGCTACAGCGTGACCACCGAGCAGGCCTGGAACGAAAGTCTCTACGAAACCATCATCGACGTGCAGCAGGCCGAAGGCTGCGGCCTGGTCATCAAGCAGCACTTCCCCGACAGCCCCTTGAAAAAAGCCCTGCTGACCCCGGCCGACTGGAAACTGCTGCGCCATTGCCCGACTCCGGTGCTGCTGGTCAAGACGTCGGGATCCTGGAAAGACCGGGTGATTCTGGCCGCGGTCGACGTGGGCAATGCCGACGGCGAGCACCGCCACCTGCACTCGACGATTATCGACCATGGCTACGACATCGCCCTCCTCGCCAAGGCGCACCTGCATGTCATCAGCGCCCACCCGTCGCCGATGCTCTCGTCCGCCGACCCGACCTTCCAGCTCAAGGAAACCATCGAGGCGCGCTACCGTGAGCAATGCCGGGCTTTCCAGGCCGAATTCGACATTGATGACGAGCACCTGCATATCCAGGAAGGCCCGGCGGATGTCCTGATTCCATACATGGCCCACAAGCTCCAGGCCGCTGTCACCGTGATCGGCACCGTGGCCCGCTCGGGTTTGTCAGGGGTGCTGATCGGCAACACCGCCGAAGCCGTGCTCGATACGCTGGAAAGCGACGTGCTGGTGCTCAAGCCGCAGGAGGTGGAGGATCATCTGGTGGAAATGGCGGCCAAAGAATAAAAAGGCTTGAACGATCAGCTCTTGTGGCGAGGGAGCTTGCTCCCGCTCGGCTGCGCAGCAGACGCCTGGATTTTCCAGATTCAGAAATTATTCAGGATCAAGGGCGAGGGTCGATTCGCAACCCAGCGGGAGCAAGCTCCCTCGCCACAAGAGCTACTGGGTACAAAGCACCTTGCCATATATGAAAGCCTGTCAGCCGCCGATCGCATCCTTCAAGAACCCCGGCGCGATGTAGCGCTGGTAATGCGCTTCGGACAGGAGGAAAAATTCCCGATCAATGGCATCGCGCAGGTCGGGCAGTTCCCAGTCGCGAAATTCCGGCAGCAGCACCATGCCGTACGCTTCCAGGTTGTTGATCACCCGTGCGCCCCGGGCGATCAACTGATAGGCCCAGCAATATTCCGACTGGTGCGGCACGAAGCGGATCTTGCGCGATTCCAGTTGCTGGCGCAGCAACTGAGGGTCGAAAACCTCCAGCTTGGCCACCATCACCTGCACCAGCAGTTGCTCGAGGCGCATCCACACCGCGCGTTTCTCTTCCTCGTTGTAGCCGTTCCAGTGAATCACTTCATGGTGGAACCGCTTGCAGCCACGGCACACCAGGTCGCCGTAGACAGTGGAGCAGAGGCCGACGCAGGGGGTCTTGATGAGCTGGTTGGGCATAAGGCAACGCACACGCAAAAACAGGACAGGCCGGCATGTTAGCCCTTTGTCTAAGATTGATCACCCCTCAAACTTCCAGGCTCAACTTACCTTTAATTTTTTTTTCCCGTAGAATCAGCCAGCCTTTTAAGGCGCCAATGTCCGTTAGAAGCTGTTTTCAAAGCGTCACGAGCACAGTCGTTCCTTCAGAGCGGTGTTGGCGAAGGGTCTTTCCAGCGGGGAAAGCCCAACGCCAACCCTCATCAGCTCCCGTTCTGCAGGCGTAAAACTTTGAAAGCAGCTTCTGTGAGAAACTCCGGCAACTCTGGCGTGGAGGCCCAAAAAGCCGCCTGACGCGCATGAGTGCCGTGAGTTTCTGGATGAGCGTCCCGGACACCCATTTGGGACCACTGATGAGGGTAATAACTGTGCTTGAAGCCTACCGCAAACATATCGAAGAGCGCGCAGCACTGGGTATCGTTCCCCAGCCGCTTAACGCCGAACAAACCGCAGGCCTGATCGAGCTGCTGAAGAATCCCCCGGCTGGCGAAGAAGCTTTCCTCGTTGACCTGATCACCAATCGCGTTCCGCCTGGAGTCGACGAAGCCGCCTACGTCAAGGCCGGTTTCCTGTCCGCCCTGGCCAAGGGCGAAGCCCAATCCCCTCTGATCGACAAGAAGCGCGCTGTAGAACTGCTCGGCACCATGCAGGGCGGCTACAACATCGTGACCCTGGTAGACCTGCTGGACGACGCCGAGCTGGCTCCGGTCGCCGCCGAAGAACTCAAGCACACACTGCTGATGTTCGATGCCTTCCACGATGTGGCGGAAAAAGCCAAGAACGGCAACGTCCACGCCAAGGCCGTCCTGCAATCCTGGGCCGACGGCGAGTGGTTCAAGAACCGTCCGGTGCTGGCCGACAAGATCAGCCTGCGGGTCTTCAAGGTCACCGGCGAAACCAACACCGACGACCTGTCCCCTGCCCCTGACGCCTGGTCCCGCCCGGACATCCCGCTGCACGCCCTGGCCATGCTGAAAATGGCTCGCGACGGCATCGTGCCCGATGAGCAAGGCAAGACCGGCCCGATGAAGCAGATCGAAGAGATGCGTGGCCAAGGCTTCCCGATCGCCTACGTCGGTGACGTGGTCGGTACCGGTTCCTCGCGTAAATCCGCCACCAACTCGGTGCTGTGGTTCTTCGGCGACGACGTCCCGTATGTGCCGAACAAGCGCGCCGGTGGTTTCTGCTTCGGCAGCAAGATCGCGCCGATTTTCTACAACACCATGGAAGACGCCGGCGCCCTGCCGATCGAATTCGATGTGTCGAACATGCACATGGGCGACGTGATCGACCTGTACCCGCATGCTGGCAAAGTCTGCAAGCACGGCACCGATGAAGTCCTGACCACCTTCGAAATGAAGACCCCGGTCCTGCTTGACGAAGTCCGTGCCGGCGGTCGTATTCCGCTGATCATCGGCCGTGGCCTGACCGAAAAAGCCCGCGCCGAGCTGGGCCTGCCACCTTCGGACCTGTTCAAGAAGCCTGAAGCACCAGCCGAAAGCACCAAGGGCTTCACCCTGGCGCAGAAAATGGTCGGCAAGGCCTGCGGCGTGACCGGCGTTCGCCCGGGCACCTACTGCGAGCCGAAGATGACCACCGTAGGCTCCCAGGACACCACCGGTCCGATGACCCGTGACGAACTGAAAGATCTGGCGTGCCTGGGCTTCTCGACCGACCTGGTGATGCAGTCCTTCTGCCACACCGCGGCGTATCCGAAGCCGATCGACGTGACCACCCACCACACCCTGCCAGACTTCATCATGACCCGTGGCGGCGTGTCCCTGCGTCCGGGCGACGGCATCATCCACAGCTGGCTGAACCGCATGCTGCTGCCGGACACCGTCGGCACCGGTGGCGACTCCCACACCCGTTTCCCGATCGGCATCTCGTTCCCGGCCGGTTCCGGCCTGGTCGCCTTCGCCGCCGCCACCGGCGTGATGCCGCTGGACATGCCCGAGTCGATCCTGGTGCGTTTCAAGGGCAAGCTGCAACCGGGCGTCACCCTGCGTGACCTGGTCCATGCGATCCCTTACTACGCGATCCAGAAAGGCTTGTTGACTGTCGAGAAGAAAGGCAAGAAAAACGCCTTCTCCGGCCGCATCCTGGAAATCGAAGGCCTGGAAACCCTGACCGTCGAGCAGGCTTTCGAACTGTCCGACGCCTCGGCAGAACGTTCGGCCGCAGGTTGCACCATCAAGCTGTCCAAGGAATCGATTGCCGAGTACCTGAAGTCGAACATCACCCTGCTGCGCTGGATGATCGGCGAAGGCTACGGCGATGCCCGCACCCTGGAGCGTCGTGCCCAGGCGATGGAAGCCTGGCTGGCCAACCCGGAACTGCTGGAAGCCGACAAGGACGCCGAGTACGCGGAAATCATCGAAATCGACCTGGCCGACGTCAAGGAGCCTGTGCTCTGCGCGCCGAACGACCCGGACGACGCCCGCCTGCTCTCCAGCGTTGCTGGCGAGAAGATCGACGAAGTGTTCATCGGTTCCTGCATGACCAACATCGGTCACTTCCGCGCTGCCGGCAAGTTGCTCGATCAGGTCAAGGGTCAGCTGCCAACCCGTCTGTGGCTGTCGCCGCCGACCAAGATGGACGCTCACCAGCTCACCGAAGAAGGCTACTACGGCATCTACGGCAAGGCCGGTGCACGGATGGAAATGCCAGGCTGCTCGCTGTGCATGGGTAACCAGGCACGCGTGGAACCGAACTCCACCGTGGTCTCCACTTCGACCCGTAACTTCCCGAACCGTCTGGGTGACGGCGCGAATGTCTACCTGGCTTCGGCTGAGCTGGCATCCGTGGCGTCGATCCTGGGTCGCCTGCCGACCGTCGAGGAGTACATGGAATACGCCGGCAAGATCGACAGCATGGCAGCGGACGTATACCGCTACCTGAGCTTCGACCAGATCGCCGAGTTCCGTGAAGCGGCTGCCAACGCCAACATCCCGGTCGTTCAAGCGTAAAGCTTAAAACGCCCGACAAAAAACGCCGCCCTTCTTGCGAAGGGGCGGCGTTTTTTTATGCCTGGGGATTTGATGCAAGCTGACAGACCGCCTTCGCGAGCAGGCTCGCTCCCACCTTGGACTGCGGATGAACGCAGATCCCTGAACACCTTGGCCCCTTGTGGGAGCGAGCTTGCTCGCGATGGCGGCCGGACAGCCAACATCCATGCCGGCTGAGCCACCTTCCCGCCCTGGATTATCAGGCCATCAGGGAATAGACCAGCGCGGTAATCGCCACCAACCCCACCAGCACCACAAAAACGTTGGACGCCTGACCACGATAGCGGGCCATGGCCGGGACTTTGCGGATGGCGTACATCGGCATCAGGAACAGGATGGCCGCGATGACCGGGCCGCCCAGGGTTTCGATCATGCCGAGGATGCTCGGGTTGAGGGTGGCGACGATCCAGCACACCACCAGCATGAACGCTGCGGTCAGCCGGTCGAGAGTCTTCGGTGCCGGGCGGCGGCCGCTCTTGACGACCAGGCCCTTGAGGCCCTCGCTGGCGCCGATGTAGTGCCCCAGGAACGACTTGGAGATCGCCACGAAGGCAATCAGCGGTGCCGCGAAGGCGATGGTCGGGTTGCTGAAATGGTTCGCCAGGTACGACAGGATCGACAGGTTCTGCGCCTTGGCCTCGGCCAGTTGCGCCGGGGACAGGGTCAGCACGCAACTGAACACGAAGAACAGCACCATCACCACCATCAGCACATGGGCACGCGACAGGATCTGCGCACTGCGTTCCTCGGCGTTGGCACCGTAGCGACGCTTCTGGTCCACCGCGAAGGCCGAGATGATCGGCGAATGGTTGAACGAGAAGACCATCACCGGAATCGCCAGCCACAGGGTGTGCAGCAGGGCCGAAGGCTCAGGCACCGTGGACGCCGTAGCGAGGATGCCGCCGTTCCAGTGCGGAATCAGGAACACCGCCAGGAACAGCAGCGCCACGATAAACGGGTAGACCATCAGGCTCATGGCCTTGACGATCGCTTGTTCGCCGCAGCGCACCACTGCCAGCAGACCGAGGATCAGCACCAGTGACAACACGGCCCGGGGCGGCGGCTGGATGTGCAACTGATGCTCCAGGAAACTGCCCACCGTATTGGTCAACGCCACGCTGTAGATCAGCAGGATCGGAAAGATCGCAAAGAAGTACAACAGCGTGATCAACGCGCCGGCCTTGATACCGAAATGCTCTTCCACGACCTCGGTGATGTCCGCGCCGTCGCGACCGGACAACACGAAGCGGGTCAGCCCACGATGGGCGTAGAAGGTCATGGGAAACGCCAGCGCCGCCAGGATCAGCAGCGGCCAGAAACCACCGAGGCCGGCATTGATCGGCAGGAACAACGTGCCGGCACCGATGGCGGTGCCAAACAGGCCCAGCATCCAGGTCGTGTCATGGCGGCTCCATTCGCCGAGGGTGGCGGGGGCTGTCGTTTCAAAGCGCTCTTCAACGCTGTTGGCCTGATCATTCATCCGGTCGGATCTCCGCATTCCGGTCATATGCACCCGGCCGGGACGAGTCGGAAAAATCCGACAGGCAGCGCCCCTGACCGAAACAGGGGCGCGATTGTCCGGGATTCATGAACAGAAGCAAAGACTTAGCTGAGGAATGGTTATCCGGAGCAGATCATCGATAGAGAAATTCCCCCCATATTCCCTGTGGGAGCGAGCCTGCTCGCGAAGAGGCCCTTCCTGTAACACCTCACTGCCTGAACCAGCGCCTTCGCGAGCAGGCTCGCTCCCACAACGCCTGCGCCGGCCGAAAATGAAATACAAAAAGCCCAAGCTACACCTCCCTGCGGCCCCTACAATCAGGTTGAATATCAAAATCGCCCGCGCCCACAGGAGCACAGCATGACCGCAACCGTTCTGGTACTGGTTGAAACCGTCAACGAATACTTGCCGATTCTCGAACGCCAGGGCTATCACCTGGAACTGGCGCCTACGCCAGCCGAACGCTGGACGGCGATTTTCGAACACGGCGAACGGTTCAGCGCAGTGCTGACGCGCGGCCCCCTGGGTTTGACCGCCGAGGAAATCGACGCCCTGCCCAACCTGAGGATCATTTGCGTGATCGGCGCCGGTTATGAGCAAGTGGACCTGCAAGCCGCCCGCAACCGAGGCATCGTGGTCACCAACGGCGCCGGGGTGAATGCCTCGTCGGTGGCCGACCATGCCATGGCCCTGCTGCTGGCGCTGGTGCGGGACGTGCCTCGGTCCGACGCCGCCCTGCGCCGTGGCGAATGGCCGCGCCAGATGCGCCCCTCCCTGGCGGGCAAGCACCTGGGCGTGCTGGGACTCGGCGCCGTGGGCATGGCGATTGCCAAGCGTGCCGCCCTGGGTTTCGACATGAGCATCAGCTACCACAATCGGCGGGTTCGCAGCGACGTCCCGTATACCTTTTGCGCCACGCCAACGGAATTGGCCCGGGTCTGCGACTTCCTCATCGTGGCCACGCCTGGCGGCCTGGACACCCGGCAACTGATCACCCGACAAGTCCTCGATGCCCTCGGTCCCAATGGCTATCTGGTCAACATCGCCCGGGCCAGCGTAGTCGCCACCGCCGATCTCGTCAGCGCCCTTGAACAGCGGCGAATTGCCGGGGCGGCACTCGATGTGTTCGACCACGAACCGGAAGTGCCCGATGCCTTGAAAAACCTGCCAAACGTGGTCCTGACGCCGCACGTGGCCGGGTTGTCGCCGGAAGCGAACCGGGCGATGGTGGAACTGGTGGGCCAGAACCTGACCGCGTTCTTTGCCGGCGAACCGGTATTGACCCCGGTGCCACTGCCTGAAAGGCAACATTGACTCGACCGATACGAACCCTGCATCCATGGTCGCAGCTCATCAGGTCCGCTGATTACCCAGCAACACGCTGACCTATAAGACCCCGGCGTGCTTGTGGCGCCTCCCAAGCGCCATTAGATTAGCCAATGATCGATGGCCTCCAAAATAAGCAGAAGGGATAAGCATGGCAGTTACTGATCAGTCCACCCGCGTGCGCGACGGTGAAGAACTCGATGCCAGCCTGATCGACCCGTACCTCAAGGCCCATATTCCCGGCCTGACCGGCACGCCGCTGATCAGCCAGTTTCCCGGCGGTGCGTCGAACCTGACCTACCTGCTGGAATACCCCGAGCAGGAGTTCGTGCTGCGACGCCCGCCGTTCGGCCACAAGGCCAAGTCCGCCCACGACATGGGCCGTGAATTCCGCATCCTCAATCAACTGCGCGACGGCTTCCCGTACTGCCCCAAAGCCTACGTTCATTGCACTGACGAATCGGTGATGGGCGCCGAGTTCTACGTGATGGAACGAGTCAAGGGCATCATCCTGCGCTCCGAATTGCCGCCGGAGCTGGGTTTCGATGCAGCCCGCACCGAAGCCCTGTGCAAGAGCTTCATCGACCGGCTCGTCGAACTGCACCGTGTTGACTACACCGCCTGCGGCCTGGCCGACCTGGGCAAGCCCGAAGGCTACGTGGCCCGGCAGATCCGTGGCTGGAGCGACCGTTACGAAAAAGCCCTGACCCCCGATGCGCCGGAATGGACGGCGGTCAAGGCATGGCTTAACGACAAGATGCCCGCCGATCATCCGACCTCAAGCATCGTCCACAACGACTACCGCTTCGACAACGTCATCCTCGACCCGGACAACCCGATGCAGATCATCGGCGTGCTGGACTGGGAACTGACCACCATCGGCGACCCGTTGATGGACCTGGGCAACAGCCTCGCCTACTGGATCGAAGCCGACGACCCGGCGCCGGTCCAACTGATGCGCCGTCAGCCCAGCCATGCGCCGGGCATGCTGACCCGCCGGGAATTTGTCGACTACTACGCCGAGCGCGCCGGAGTCCGCATCGACAACTTCGACTTCTATTACACCTATGGGCTGTTCCGCCTGGCCGGTATCGTCCAGCAGATCTATTACCGCTTCTTCAATGGCCAGACCCAGGACAAACGCTTCGCGCAGTTCGTTCAGATGAACAAGCTGCTGGAGCAGATGAGCCTGCAAGTCATCAGCAAATCCACGCTCTGAGCGCACCTATAACAAGGAAACAGCATGTCCAAGACCCAGTTGTTCGACCTCGACGGCAAGATCGCTTTCGTTTCCGGCGCCAGCCGCGGCATCGGCGAAGCCATCGCCAAACTGCTGGCCCAGCAAGGCGCCCACGTGATCGTTTCGAGCCGCAAACTCGACGGCTGCCAGCACGTCGCCGATGCGATCATCGCCGCTGGCGGCAAGGCCACCGCGATCGCTTGCCACATCGGCGAAATGGAGCAGATCAGCCAGGTGTTCGCCGGGATTCGCGAGCAGTTCGGGCGCCTGGACATCCTGGTGAACAATGCGGCCACCAACCCGCAGTTCTGCAATGTGCTGGATACCGACCTGGGCGCGTTCCAGAAAACCGTCGATGTGAACATCCGCGGCTATTTCTTCATGTCGGTGGAAGCCGGCAAGCTGATGCGCGAGAACGGCGGCGGCAGCATCATCAATGTCGCGTCGATCAATGGCATCTCGCCGGGCATTTTCCAGGGCATCTATTCGGTGACCAAGGCTGCGGTGATCAACATGACCAAGGTCTTCGCCAAGGAGTGCGCGCAGTTCGGCATCCGTTGCAACGCCCTGCTGCCGGGCCTGACCGATACCAAGTTCGCCTCCGCATTGGTCAAAAACGACGCCATCCTGAAGACCGCCCTGGCGCAGATCCCACTCAAGCGCGTGGCCGACCCGAGCGAAATGGCCGGCGCGGTGTTGTACCTGGCCAGCGATGCGTCGAGCTACACCACAGGTGTGGCGTTGAATGTGGATGGCGGGTTCTTGTCCTGACAGATATCCCTTTGTGGGAGCGAGCCTGCTCGCGAAGGCGTCAGGTCAGTCGGCCTCGATGCTGACTGGAGTACCGCTTTCGCGAGCAGGCTCGCTCCCACCGGGAGTTCTCAAGGGCAGAGAAATGAATATTTATTCCACGATTTGCAATTAGAGAATATTTATTCCATAAATAGCCTTCTGAAAATAACAATTCAAAGGGCTCTTTCTCATGCGCGAACTTGGCATCGGTCTGATTGGCACCGGCTTCATGGGCCGTGCCCATGCCTTGGCATTCCATAACGCCAAGGCGGTGTTCGACCTTCCCCTGGACTTGAAACTGGCAGCCCTGGCTGACGCCGATCCGCAACGTGCGCGCCAATGTGCACAGAGTTGGGGGTTCGAGACGGCCCACAGCGACTGGCAACAACTGATCGACAACCCGAACGTCCAGTTGATCGCCATTACCACGCCCAACCATCTGCATTTTCCGATGGCCATGGCCGCGTTGGCGGCGGGCAAGCCGGTCTATTGCGAAAAACCGCTGGCGGTCTCCCTGGAACAGGCCGAGCGGATGCGCCAGGCCGCCAAGGAGGCCGGGGTGGTGACGCGCGTCGGCTACAACTATCAGCACAACCCGATCATCCGGTTGGCGCGGGAAATGATCCAGCGCGGCGAACTGGGGCAGATCATCAGCTTCCAGGGCGAATTCAGCGAGGACTTCATGGCCGACCCGACCTCGCCATGGTCCTGGCGCTGCGAAGCCGAGCACGCCGGTGGCGCCCTGGCCGACCTGGGCAGCCATTTGCTGGCCATGGCTCGTCACCTGCTGGGCGCTGTCGATTCGGTGTGTGCCGACAGCCAGACCGTCCACAACCGGCGTCCGGCCAGCGCTGGCGCGATCGAACAGCGGGTCATTGCAGTTGACGATCAGGTCCAGGCGCTGCTGCGCTTCACCAACGGCGCCCGGGGCACGGTGAGCAGCAGTTGGCTCAAGCACGGCTACAAGAACCACTTGTGCTTCGAGATCAGCGGCACCCTCGGGACGCTGGCCTTCGATCAGGAACGACTGAACGAATTGCGCCTGTGCCGTGCCGGCCAGGCAGGTTTCCAGCGACTATTGGCCGGCCCCGACCTGCCGGGCTACGCCGCCTTCAGCCCGGCGGCCGGGCACCAGCTGGGGTACAACGAATTGAAGACGTTGGAAGTTCAGGAGCTGGTCATGGCCCTGGCGGGCGATGGCGGCAACGGGACAGACTTCGAAGAAGCCTGGGAAGTCGAGCGCCTGGCGGCGGCGATCCGCACAGCGGCGCGGGAGGAGCGCTGGGTGAAAGTACAGGAACAATGAGCACAGCATTGGTGGCAAGGGAGGCTGGGGTGAGTCCAGGGTTGTGTGTCTGGAAGTCAAGAGCCCCGTGGCGAGGGAGCTTGCTCCCGCTGGGCTACGAAGTAGCCCCAAGACCATTCAACGCGGTGTGTCAGGTCGAGCGCATCCAGCTTCTTCGGGGTCGCTTCGCAACCCAGCGGGAGCAAGCTCCCTCGCCACGGGGTTCAACGTTGGGCTTGTAACCCAGCCAAGCGCGCCGCCAGCGCCTTGGCCTGGCTCGCCACATCCCTCACCGCAGTGCTTTCCCACCACATCCCGCGCAATGGCGGGCCCATGGCGAACAGGCGGGTGGCCGGCTCGCCATGGGCGTCCAGCACCGCGCCATCGGCACGCGCGGCGATACCCAGCGCCAAGGGACCGGGCTGGACCAGACCTCGGGCCAGCAACTGTTGCGGCAGGGCGAACGCGACACGGCGCCAGTCATATTCGATGCCGCTGGAGTTGATCAAGGCGGCGCCCTGCACCACCGTCAATCCGGTCTCGCCGCGTCGGCGGATGCTGATGCCTACCGATCCTCCGGAAGCCGCAACAAGCCCCTTGAACGACGCAGCCTGGATTCGCAGCCGTCCTTCCTCATGCAGACGCGCCACCAACTGGGCACTCAACGGTGGCGAACGATGGTGGTGGCTTTCCCACCACGGCCGCACATGCCGGACGAACTGTCGACGTTGCACGTCGCTGGCCTGGTTCCACAAACGGCCGATGTGCGCGCGCACGGTATCCAGTGGCGCCTGCCAATCAATCCCCTGGGCTTGCGCCTGACGGCATTGCTCGCGCAGCGCCCGCATCAGTTGCAATGGCGAACGCAGGTCATGGTCTTCGGCAAGGAAATCCACCCAGGCCGGAGGTTGCCGGCGCACATGGGGTAACAGCCCATGGCGTGAGAACACCTCGATGGGCCCACGATGCCCGGCCTGCTCCAGCGACACCACGGCATCAACCATGGTCAGCCCGGAACCGATGATCAGCACCGTGGACTGCGGATCGAGTTGGCGCATGGCCGTCACATCCCAAGGATCCAGCGCCGTAGCGTTCACGCCGCTGGATTCGGTCTGCGGAGTGCGCGCCGCGGCAAACATGCCCGTGGCCAGCACCGCGAAACGACCCTGCAAGACCCGACCATCCGCCAGCGTCACTCGCACGCTGTCGTCGAGGGCCTGAACGTCGACGGCCTCCCCGCGAACATGCTCCGCCACGGACCCATTCCGGGCGCCCACCGCCCGAGCCTCGGCCAGGCGTTGTTGCACGTAGAGGCCAAACATCCCTCGCGGGGGAAACAGCTCGCTGACCGGCACATGCTGCCGGTCCGACTCGGGCCAGCCGCCGGCCTCGATGAATGCGGCGAGCCATTGCGTGAGGTCATCGGCGTTATCCGGATCAACACTCATGCGCGCCGCGTTGCCGTTAAGGGTGTGGCCCAGCTCTATGGCGCTGTAGGCCTCGCCCCGGCCCAACTCGCTGCGCGGCTCGACAACCAGGACTTCGCGCCGTCCAGGCAGGCGCATCAATTGCGCCGCGAGCATGGCGCCGCTCAAACCGCCGCCAATGACTACAATGTCGGCCTCGCGGATGGTGCCACTCACAGGTTGATCCAGCGCTGCATCCATACCGCTCTCCACTCCCTAATCAAATCACCACATTGCGTACGAATCGCGCGGCTACCAGGCCGTCATTGCGATAGCCATGGGGTTGGTTGCTGGCAAACATGAAAAACTCCCCGGCCTCGACTCGACGCTCTTCGCTGCCCAGCAGCAGCGTCAGGCAGCCTTCGAAGACATAAAGCTGTTCGCTCCAACCGTCGGCGTCGGGCTCCGAATGGTAATGCTCACCGGGTTCCAGACGCCACTCCCAAAGCTCTACCTCGCGGCTGGCGGTGGCTTTGGCCAGCAACACCGCTTTGCTGCCGGCAATCGCACCGGCCCAGGCCAGCTCATTGATACGACTCGGATCGCGCGCGTCGGGAGCCTGGATAAGATCGCTGAAGGCCACGTCGAGGGCTTCGGCGACGCGGTCCAGGGTGGTCAGGCTGACATTTTTCTCACCGGCCTCGATGGCCACCAGCATCCGCCGGCTGACCCCGGACAGCTCGGCCAGCGCCGTCTGGCTGAGCTGCGCAGCATGCCTCAGACGGCGGACGTTCTGGCTGACGTGTTGCAGGACGGACGCCCGCTGGCCATTATCTTTGTGCACTATATTGCTCATCTGCCGGGGTTGCGCATTATACTGCCCAAATTCTTCGTTCGGGCGCATTGTGCGTCCACCTCAAGTGGCGCGCAAGATCATGGCATTGGTGAACTCCCCGCAAGCTTCCTCCCGTTTCTCACGGTTCAGCAAGGCCGAATGCGTGCTGGTGCTGATCACCATGATCTGGGGCGGGACATTCCTGCTGGTCCAGCACGCGATGACCGTCAGCGGACCGATGTTTTTCGTCGGCCTGCGCTTTGCCGCTGCGGCGGCATTCGTTGCGCTGTTCTCCTGGCGACACTTGCGCGACCTGACCTGGTTCGAACTCAAGGCCGGAGCCTTCATCGGCGTGGCGATCATGCTCGGCTATGGCCTGCAGACGGTCGGCCTGCAAACCATCCCCAGCAGCCAATCGGCCTTCATCACCGCCCTCTACGTACCCTTCGTGCCGTTGTTGCAATGGCTGGTGCTGGGCCGCCGGCCAGGGTTGATGCCGAGCATCGGGATCATGCTCGCGTTCACCGGGCTGATGCTGGTGTCCGGCCCGGCCGGCGCGTCGCTGAATTTCAGTTCGGGGGAAATCGCCACCCTGATCAGCGCCATCGCGATCGCCGCCGAGATCATCCTGATCAGCGCTTATGCCGGCCAGGTGGATGTGCGCCGGGTCACGGTCGTGCAGCTGGCCAGTACCGCCGTGCTGGCGTTTCTGATGGTGGTGCCGACCCGGGAAGTGATTCCCGGTTTTTCCTGGCTACTGCTGATCAGCGCCGTAGGCCTGGGCGCCGCCAGCGCGGCGATCCAGGTGGCAATGAACTGGGCCCAGAAAAGCGTCTCGCCGACCCGCGCCACGCTGATCTATGCCGGCGAACCGGTGTGGGCGGGTATTGCCGGGCGCCTGGCCGGCGAACGGTTGCCGGCGATCGCCTTGGTGGGCGCCGGGTTGATTGTGGCGGCGGTGATCGTCAGTGAACTGAAGACCCGCAGCAAAGGCGTTGTAGAAGTGGATGAGGGGCTTGAGCGGGAGCAGTGAGGCATTCCCCACAACCGACTGATGCGGATCGACCAACCCGATAGCGCCGAGCAAAAATCCCGTGGCGAGGGGATTTATCCCCGCTGGTCTGCGCAGCAGACCCAAAGCAGGAGACTCCATTGACCTGACACACCACGTCGGCAGATTTCAGGGCCGCTACGCGACCCAGCGGGGATAAATCCCCTCGCCACAGGTGACAGGTAGCGCTAAAAAGTCAGGAAAATCCACCCACCCTGTAGGATTCTGCGACACCCTGGCGGTTGGTGATCGGGAATACGCCACGTATGATCCCGGACATCCTTTGCCGAATAGAAGCCTATGTCACTGATAGTTCTATTGCTTTTGCCCTTTATCGGCAGCTGTGTCGCGGCGCTGTTACCGCATAACGCCCGTAACGCCGAATCGCTGCTGGCCGGCCTCGTAGCCCTGGCCGGCACTGTTCAGGTGGCCTTGTGGTACCCGCAGATCGCCGATGGCGGCGTAATCCGCGAACAATATGATTGGCTGCCCAGCCTCGGCCTGAATTTCGTGCTGCGCCTGGATGGCTTCGCCTGGCTGTTTTCGTTATTGGTGCTGGGCATCGGCACGCTGGTGTCGTTGTATGCCCGCTATTACATGTCGCCGGACGATCCGGTGCCGCGGTTCTTCGCGTTTTTCCTGGCGTTCATGGGCGCGATGCTCGGGCTGGTGATCTCCGGCAACCTGATCCAGATGGTGTTCTTCTGGGAACTGACCAGCCTGTTCTCGTTCTTGCTGATCGGCTATTGGCATCACCGCGCCGACGCCCGACGCGGCGCCTACATGGCGTTGATGGTGACCGGTGCCGGCGGGCTGTGCCTGTTGGCCGGGGTGATGCTGCTCGGCCATGTGGTGGGCAGCTATGACCTGGACAAGGTCCTGGCCGCCGGCAACCTGATTCGTGACCACGCCCTCTACCCGATCCTGCTGCCGCTGATCCTGATCGGCGCCTTGAGCAAAAGCGCTCAGTTCCCCTTCCACTTCTGGCTGCCCCACGCCATGGCCGCACCCACACCGGTGTCGGCGTACCTGCACTCGGCAACCATGGTCAAGGCCGGTGTCTTCCTGTTGGCGCGGCTGTGGCCGTCGTTGTCGGGCAGCGAGGAATGGTTCTATATCGTCGGCGGCGCGGGGGCCTGCACCCTGGTGCTGGGCGCCTACTGCGCGATGTTTCAGAACGACCTCAAGGGCCTGCTCGCCTATTCGACCATCAGCCACCTCGGACTGATCACCCTGCTGCTGGGTCTCAACAGTCCGCTGGCGGCGGTGGCGGCGGTGTTTCATATCCTCAACCACGCCACGTTCAAGGCCTCACTATTCATGGCCGCCGGGATCATCGACCACGAAAGCGGCACCCGGGACATCCGCAGGCTCAGCGGCCTGGTGCGACTGATTCCGTTCACCGCCACCCTGGCGATGGTCGCCAGCGCGGCGATGGCCGGGGTGCCGTTGCTCAATGGTTTCCTGTCCAAGGAGATGTTCTTCGCCGAGACGGTGTTTATCTCGGCCACCGCCTGGGTCGAGTTGGCGTTGCCGATCATCGCCACCATCGCTGGCACCTTCAGCGTCGCCTACTCCCTGCGCTTTACCGTGGACGTGTTCTTCGGCCCCACCGCCACCGACCTGCCTCACACGCCCCATGAACCGCCACGCTGGATGCGCGCGCCGGTCGAGCTGCTGGTATTCACTTGCCTGCTGGTGGGGATTTTCCCGGCCCAGGTGGTCGGCTCGTTGCTCGCCGCCGCCGCACTCCCGGTGGTGGGCGGCCCGCTGCCCGAATACAGCCTGGCGATCTGGCACGGGCTGAACGCGCCCATGATCATGAGCCTGGTGGCGATGTCCGCGGGCATCGTCCTGTACCTGCTGCTGCGCAAGCAATTCAAGCAAGGCCACATCAAGCATCCGCCGCTGATCGGCCGCCTCAGCGGCAAGCGCCTGTTCGAACGCTGCCTGGTGCTGATGATGCGCCACGGTCGTCGGCTGGAGCGCAAGATCAGCACTCGGCGCCTGCAGGCGCAACTGTTCCTGCTGGTACTGGCGGCGCTCCTGGCCGGGCTGATCCCGATGCTGCACAGCACGCTGGTCTGGGGCGACCGGCCGAAGATTCCCGGCTCCGTGGTGTTCGTCACCCTGTGGGTGCTGGCGATCGCCTGCGCCCTGGGCGCGGCCTGGCAAGCCAAGTACCACCGTCTCGCGGCGCTGACGATGGTCAGTGTCTGCGGCCTGATGACCTGCGTGACCTTCGTCTGGTTCTCGGCACCGGACCTGGCCTTGACGCAACTGGTGGTGGAGGTGGTCACCACGGTGCTGATCCTGCTGGGGCTGCGCTGGTTGCCACGGCGGATCGAGGACGTGTCGCCCCGGCCCAACAGCGAACGGCGCGCGCGCATCCGGCGCCTGCGGGACCTGCTGCTGTCCGGCGCGGTGGGCGGCGGCATGGCGCTGCTGTCCTATGCCATGCTGACGCGCCAGACCCCCAACGACATTTCCTCGTTCTACCTCAGCCGCGCGCTGCCTGAGGGCGGCGGCAGCAACGTGGTGAACGTCATGCTGGTGGACTTCCGCGGTTTCGACACCCTGGGGGAAATCACCGTGCTGGTGGCGGTGGCGCTGGCGGTGTTCGCCCTGCTGCGGCGCTTCCGTCCACCGAAGGAAAGCATGCAATTGCCGGCGCAACAACGCCTGCTGGCACCGGACGTGGTTACCGACCTGGTCAACCCGCGCCACGCCAGCGATACCGCGCTGGGCTTCATGATGGTGCCGTCGGTGCTGGTTCGCCTGTTGCTACCGATTGCCCTGGTGGTGTCGTTCTATCTGTTCATGCGCGGCCACAATCAACCCGGCGGCGGTTTCGTGGCCGGGCTGGTGATGTCGGTGGCGTTCATCCTGCAATACATGGTTGCCGGCACCCAGTGGGTCGAAGCGCAGATGAGCCTGCGACCGCTGCGCTGGATGGGCACCGGGCTGCTGTTCGCCAGCGCCACGGGGTTGGGGGCGCTGGCGGCGGGTTATCCGTTCCTGACCACGCATACCTGGCATTTCGAATTGCCGCTGCTGGGGGATTTCCACCTGGCCAGCGCGCTGTTCTTCGACATCGGCGTCTATGCCGTGGTGGTCGGTTCGACCCTGCTGATTCTCACCGCCCTGGCCCACCAGTCGGTGCGCGCCCACAAGCCGGGCCTGCACGCCAAACCCGTCGCCCCTCTCAAAGGAGCCAACGCCTGATGGAAGAAGTCATCGCAATCGCAATCGGCGTACTGGCCGCCTCCGGTGTCTGGCTGGTGCTACGGCCGCGGACCTTTCAAGTGGTCATGGGCCTGTGCCTGCTGTCGTATGGCGTCAACCTGTTCATCTTCAGCATGGGCAGCCTGTTCATCGGCAAGGAGCCGATCATCAAGGACGGTGTACCCCAGGACCTGCTGCACTACACCGATCCGTTGCCCCAGGCCCTGGTACTGACCGCCATCGTGATCAGCTTCGCCATGACTGCCTTGTTCCTGGTAGTCCTGCTCGCGTCCCGGGGCCTGACCGGCACCGACCATGTGGACGGTCGGGAGCCGAAGGAATGACGTTGACGCCACACTTGATCGCCGCGCCCATCCTGCTTCCGTTGCTGACCGCCGCGGTGATGCTGATGCTCGGCGAGAAGCACCGCCCGCTCAAGGCGCGGATCAATCTGTTCTCCAGCCTGCTGGGCCTGGGCATCGCCGTGCTGTTGTTGCGCTGGACCCAGGAGCAGGCGCTGCCCGCGTCCATTGGCGTCTATCTGCCCGGTAACTGGCAGGCGCCGTTCGGCATCGTGCTGGTGGTCGATCGCCTGTCAGCGCTGATGCTGGTGCTGACCGGCATCATCGGCGTCTGCGCGCTGCTGTTCGCCATGGCCCGTTGGGACCGGGCCGGAGCGAGTTTCCATGCGTTGTTCCAGATCCAGCTGATGGGGCTTTATGGGGCCTTCCTCACGGCGGACCTGTTCAACCTGTTCGTATTTTTCGAGGTGCTGCTGGCGGCGTCCTACGGCCTGATGTTGCATGGATCGGGCCGGGCGCGGGTGTCGTCGGGGCTGCACTACATTTCCATCAACCTGCTGGCCTCGTCGCTGTTCCTGATTGGCGCAGCCCTGATCTACGGCGTCACCGGAACCTTGAACATGGCCGACCTGGCCCTGAAGGTGCCCCTGGTGCCGGAGGCCGACCGCGGCCTGCTGCACGCCGGCGCGGCGATCCTGGCGGTGGCGTTCCTGGCCAAGGCCGGCATGTGGCCGCTGAATTTCTGGCTGGTGCCGGCCTACAGTGCAGCCAGTGCGCCGGTGGCGGCACTGTTTGCGATCATGACCAAGGTCGGCGTCTACACCATCCTGCGGCTGTGGACCTTGCTGTTTTCCGGGCAGGCCGGCGCCTCGGCCTATTTTGGCGCTGACTGGCTGGTCTACGGCGGCCTGGCCACTATCGCCTGCGCAGCCATCGCCATCCTCGCGGCCCAGCGCCTGGAGCGCATGGCCAGCCTGAGCATCCTGGTCTCGGCCGGGATCCTGCTGTCAGCCATCGGTTTTGCCCAGCCAAACCTGGTGGGGGCGGCGCTGTTCTATCTGGTGAGCTCGACCCTGGCGCTGTGCGCGCTGTTCTTGCTGGCCGAGTTGATCGAGCGTTCACGCTCGGCCAATGATCTGCCGCTGGAAGACGATCTCGACAGCCTGCCGCGCCCACTGGAATCGCTGCAGCCGCCCAAAGGCATCAACCTCGACGACGAACAGAAAGCCGTGGTCGGCCAAGTGATCCCCTGGACCATGGCCTTCCTCGGCCTGAGCTTCATCGCCTGTGCGCTGCTGATTATCGGCATGCCACCGCTTTCGGGTTTCATCGCAAAACTCGGGTTGCTCAACGCGTTGCTCAACCCCCAAGGGCTCGGAGCAAGTACCGACACGCCCGTCTCAGCCGCCGCCTGGGGCCTGTTGGCGCTGTTGATCCTGTCCGGGCTCGCCGCGCTGATCGCCTTCTCGCGCCTGGGCATCCAGCGCTTCTGGACGCCACAGGAGCGGCCGTCGCCACTATTGCGGCCGTTCGAATGCGTGCCGATCATCGCGCTACTCGGCCTCGGAATCGCCCTGACCTTCAAGGCCGAGCCGCTAATGCGCTACACCCAGTCCGCCGCCGATGCGCTGAACACACCTGAACATTATGTGATGGCGGTGCTAGGCACCCGCGCCGTCCCCAACCCACAAGCCGCCAGCGCAGTGCAGGCGGTGCAGCCATGAAGCGGCTGTTTCCCGCACCCTGGTTGTCGCTGGCGTTGTGGCTGCTCTGGCTGCTGTTGAACCTGTCCGTCAGCGCCGGCCACCTGCTGCTTGGCGCGGCGCTGGGTTTCCTGGCGCCGTTGATGATGCGACCACTGCGGCCACGGCCCATTCGTATCCGCCGGCCCTGGGTCATGCTGCGGCTGTTCCTGCTGGTGGGGCGCGATGTGCTGGTATCCAACCTGACCGTCGCCTGGGGCGTACTGAACGCCGGACGCCGCCCGCCTCGCTCGCGTTTCGTCAAGGTGCCGCTGGACCTGCACGACGCCAATGGCCTGGCGGTGCTTTCAATGATCACCACGGTGATTCCCGGGACGGTCTGGTCGGAGCTGGCGCTGGACCGCAGCATCCTGTTGATGCACGTGTTCGATCTGGAGGACGAAGACGCATTCATAGCGCACTTCAAGGCCACCTACGAGCGCCCGTTGATGGAGATTTTCGAATGAGCCCGTTGCTGTCCAACGCCATCCTGCTGAGCCTGTTCCTGTTCTCCCTGACCATGGTCCTGACCCTGGTGCGCCTGTTCAAAGGTCCCTCGGCACAGGACCGGGTCCTGGCCCTCGACTACCTGTACATCGTCGCGATGCTGATGATGCTGGTGCTGGGCATCCGTTATGCCAGTGACACCTACTTCGAGGCCGCGCTGCTGATTGCCCTGTTCGGCTTTGTCGGCTCGTTTGCCCTGGCCAAGTTCCTCTTGCGTGGCGAGGTGATCGAATGAACGTCGAGCTGTCGATGTGGGTGGAAATTTCGGTGGCGATCCTGCTGGTGGCCAGCAGCCTGTTCGCCCTGCTCGGGGCAATCGGGCTGGTGCGGCTCAAGGATTATTTCCAGCGCATGCATCCCCCTGCCCTGGCTTCGACGCTGGGCGCCTGGTGCGTTGCCCTCGCCTCGATCATCTACTTTTCAGCGATCAAGTCCGGGCCGGTGCTGCATGCGTGGTTGATACCGATCCTGCTGTCCATCACGGTGCCGGTGACCACCCTGCTGCTGGCCCGGGCGGCGTTGTTCCGCAAGCGTATGGCCGGCGATGACGTGCCGGCGGAAGTGAGTAGTCGCAAGAACGACTGACAAACCGGCTTCGGTGAGTCAGGCTGATTTTTGTTCGGTCTTTTTGGGGCTGCTGCGCAGCCCAGCGGGAGCAAGCTCCCTCGCCACGGGGGTTGTGGTTGCATTCAAGCCCACGCCACCGTCAGCAATCCCGCCCCGAGCACGACACACAACGGCGAATAGACCCAGGTGTCGAGCCGGGCAAACGTCGAGCCCTTGACCTCCTTGAAGAAGCCCACCAGGTTCGACTCGCCAATGGCCCGGGCGAACATCAGCAAGGCAATCGCACTGATCAGCCACTGCAAGGCGCGATGAGTGACGGGCGGCGAAATCAGCCCGACCCGCAGGCACACCAGCAGCGCAATCATCAACAGCGCCAGGGCCACCAGCAGCGTCAGCCATCCCGACGGGTTGAACGCCGGTCGCAGCGTGTCGCCCTGCTTCACCGGAACCTGCGGCACCACCGCCAGGGCTGCCCAGCGCCCCCCCAGGGCCCAATACAAATGAAACAAGCTGATGGTCGCAAACACTGCGACCAGCGACCGAGCCAATAAAAGCGTCATTCGCCAGCCTCCTGAAAAAGGTTGAACAATCATCCTAGCTTGAATCTGACATTTCGCTGGACGGGCACAGGTTGCCAGGTTCCAGCGAATGACGATTTGCCCGGGATCAACTGTTCAACAGGCTGGCAGCACAACGCTCTACAGCCCCGCCGCGACTTTGTCGGCGACGTCCTTGGGCAACCAGGCCTGCCAGACCTGGGGATGGGCCTTGAGGAACGCCTCGGCGGCTTCGCGGGGCGGCGTGCGTTTCTCGCTCATGTCGGCCAGGGCCTTGTTCAGCGGTTCGATGGGCAGGTCGACCTTGCTGAAGAACTCGGCGATGTCCGGATGTTGCTTCTGGAACGGCACGGACACACCGATCGACAGCTTCGAGGCCAGGGAGCGAGTCGGTTTCGGATTCGGATTGTCAGCGTCGGTCAGGGTCTTCCAGGCCTCGGCATCGAATGGCGGTTCTTGCAGTTGCACCAGTTTGAAACGCCCCAGCAACGGCGTGGGCGACCAGTAGTAAAACAGGATCGGCTTGCCACGGCGGATCGAAGAAGTAATTTCCGCATCAAGCGCGGCCCCGGAACCGCTGCGGAAATTCACGTAGCTGTCGGAAAGACCATATGCCTTGAGTTTCTGCTTGTTGACGACTTCGGACGTCCAGCCGATGGGGCTGTTGAGGAAGCGCCCCTTGTCGGGGCTTTCAGGATCCTTGAACACATGTTTGTAGCGCGCCAGGTCCTCGACGCTGCGCAGGTCCGGCGCCAACGGCTTGATCCCCTTGGCCGGGTCGCCCTTGATGACGTATTCCGGCACCCACCAACCTTCGGTCGCGCCCTTGACCGTATCGCCCAGGGCAACCACCTTGCCCTCGGCCTCGGCCTTGACCCACACCGGGCTGCGCCCCGCCCATTCTTCACCGATCACCTGGATATCGTTGTTGGCCAGGGCGGTTTCCAGGGTAATGGTGGTGCCCGGTAACGTGTCGGTCGATAACCCGTAGCCTTTTTCGACGATGATCCGCAGGATGTCGGTGATCAGGCTGCCACTTTCCCAGTTCAGGTCGGCAAAGTGGATCGGCGCCGAAGCAGCAGCGGATGCCGGAAGTGGCGAAACCAACACAGCGAGGGTGGTGGCGCAGGCAGCCAGCCACTGTCGAACTCGTTTCATGCTTGATACCTCATGCCGGACACAGCAATAACCGAACGGCGTTGCGAAGCGAACGCAAGCCTGTGAATAGTTCAGTCATTTGACTGTAGCCAAGGTTCCAGCAACAGCCTTTTAAAAACTGTTAAAGGTATGAGGCGGCCGAAAAAGATTCCGACCCATGGGCCATTTCCCGATGGGCGCGGACTGACTATTCGCTGGCCTTGAACGTCACGAGTTCGCCCTTGCGCCATTTGGCGGCCTTGGCGGTGACCGCTTTCAGCGTCTTGGTCAAACCTTCCTGCAATTGTTCGTGGGCCGCAAAGACGGTCAGCACGCTGTGGCCTTCCTTGAACAGAATCGCATGGCCATCGGCAGTCGTGACGAAGGCATAGTCACCGAGGCCATAGACCGTCAACTTGATTTCACGAAAACGGATTTCAAACTTGCCACCCTCGCGACTTGGCAATACCGCCGCGCGAAAATGGTCACCGACCTTGAGTTCAAGCCGAGGTTTGTCATCAACCACTAGCGCCGATTCCGTATCGAGTTCGGCAACATAGATGCCTTCGGCGGTTTGTTCGGTGATATAGACAAAACGTGACTGGAATTGCTTGACCAGCTTTGCCCGAAGGTCACCCAGTACAAATAACGCGTGCATGTCGAGATTACTTACTGCCAAGGAAACATCCCCATCTTTGAATGACCCGCCCTGAAAGACGGACCACGAGAACCCGCAAGGTCGCAATGACCTGTAGTTGAATTCGAATTGAACGGCGGTGCCCAGACCCGGGCGAGAGAAGACTAATGGATTGCCGCTCTCGCCGTCTTTCCCGACGATCGTCAGAGGCTGAAGGAAAACGCCACTCTGCGCATCGGAAAAGGTGGGACTACTAACTTTAGGGAAATTTCTCAGTTAAAAAAGCATTTTTCTGACATCGAGGGCAAAAAAAATTGCTTTAGATAGGCACAGCCGTCCACACGGCGCCGTCGATTCTAGAGCAGCCGATGGCGCGCAGACTACTCGAAACAACCGACAATTCGTCGGTAAACCATAGAAAAGGAATTCACATGGGTACTTCCCCAACCTTGATTCGCCCCCTTGCCTCGCGTGTTGCCCAAGCATATGAGCGCCCCGTCGCCGACAACCACCTCGCAACGGCCCTGATCCAGCCGCAATACCGAGTCGTCCTGGCCGGCACCTGTTTTTTCCATATCGAAGAAACGGCGACTGGACGTGTAAGAGGTTTCCGCGCCGATCATAACGAAGCCTGCTACCTGGCCAGGCGCCTCGAACAGAGCGCTTGCGTTTTATCCGCGCCCCGTCCATGACTTAACTCAGCCGCCGACCGGCAACTGCTGCCATACTGGCCGCCCAGCGCAGGCCGCCATTCATTGGCGGTCTTCGCACAATAAAATGACTTTGAAGGGAAGGCGCGACGTGACGGAATTGGATATCGGCGAATTTTTCATCCGGGGCGAAGCCAGAGAGGTCGAAGGCGAGTTCCAGGCCGTCATTGTGATGCGCGCCAAATCACCTTCCAACGCTCTCACTTACCACCAGGTGGAGAAGGATCGCTGGTTCAAGACTACGGAAATTGCTGCCGAAGCCGCCAGGGATGCGGCAAGGGCATTGAAGCTCGCTGTGGATGAAGGTGCGTTGAAAGCTTGAAATCGATCGAACTCCTGACGACTGCCTGGCCTCAGATAAGGGAAGCAACCGAGGCGCCATGACGGCGGCAGTCCAGAGGAGTCCTGCACAATGGAACAACCATCACACGAGCTCGAAACCCTGTTTGATCAATTGGGCCTGCCTTCGGAAGGCAGTGCCATCGACGACTTCGTCATGGCACACCCGCTGGATCCGGACACCAAATTGGTCGATGCGCCTTTCTGGTCGGACCAGCAAAAAGACCTGCTGCGCGAATGGCTACTCGCCGACGGTGAGGAAGCAGTGCTGGTGGATCAACTGAATGTGCGCTTGCACGACGGCAAGTAACCTCAAGACCACCGCCAGACCGCTCTTGTGGCGAGGGAGCTTGCTCCCTCGCCACAAGAGCTCGTCGCACCGTTGCGTTGAGGCTCAGCGCGGCTTCTCGGGCTTGTAACCCAACCGCAATCCTCCCCAGTGACGCCCCTTGAGGATGATCGGCACCGACAGGTCGTGCATCAGTTCCCCGGTATCGCGCGTATAGGTTTGCAGCAGCACCGGCTGCTGGTGGCTGCCGCAGCGAATCCCGGTGCGATCGGAAAACTTGCGCTTGGTGCGGTTGCTCAGCGTGTCCACCTGGGGATCGCCGGTCAGCGGCTGGCAGAAGGCGTTGTTGTGGGTCGGCACGTAGCCTTGCTGGGTACAGGCAATCGCAAACACCAGGCCTTCATGCCGGGCAAGCAGCGGTTCCTGGATGGCCGGCAGTACCTGATCGGTGTAGCGGTCAAAACGGGTCTGGAACTTGGCCGGATGGGTGTTGGGGATGGGCTGGTAGTTTCGGTCGAACAGATCTTCGAGGCTGATACGGCCCTGATTGATGTCCGCTTCGAACTGCTCGGCAATCCGGCTCGCGCCTTCGCGGGCCAGGTCATAGACCCGCTGGTGGTAATCATCGAGGCCCACCTCGGCCAACCGCTCGCTGATGGTTTCGGCCTGGCCTTCCATCTGTACGGCAGCCTCGGCCAGGCGCTGGGTCTGTTGATCGCTGATCGCCAGATCGCTACGCATCTGCTCGATGGCATGGAACAGGCTGTCGAGCTGCTCGCGGTTGGTATCGGTGCCTTGGGCGATGGCGCTGACCTGGGTTTCGACACCGGCCGCGAGCCGGGCGATGTTCTCCAGGTGCTGGCCGGTGTGCTCGACTTGCTGCACGCCGCTGTCCAGGTCGCCAGCCAGTTGCCGGATCTGTTCAACCACCTGCGCGGTGCGCTGCTGGATGTCCGCCACCATCACCCCGACCTCGCCGGTCGCCGCGGCGGTGCGCCCGGCCAGGCCGCGAACCTCGTCGGCCACCACCGCGAACCCGCGGCCATGCTCACCGGCCCGGGCCGCTTCGATGGCGGCATTGAGCGCCAACAGGTTGGTCTGGCTGGCGATCGATTGAATCACCAGGCTCACGCGCTGGATTTCGTCGCTGCGCACGCTCAGCGCTTCGATCAACTCGCGGCTGTCATTGGCGCGCTGGCTGAGCTGGTGCATGCGGCTGATGGATTCCACCAGTTCGCTGCGCCCGGCGACGCTGCTGCGGTGGGCCTCGCTGGCTGCGCCCAGCGCCTGCTGGCTGAGCTGCGAGGTGGCCTGCTCGGTCGCGATCATTGCTTCGGCATTGCTGACGATCTGCGCCGCGGCGCCCAGCTGCGACTGGACCTTGCCGGCCAACTGCTTGACCGAATACGCCACCCCCGCCGCCGACAGAGCGTTATGGCTGGTGGTGTAGGAAAGATCGCGAGTCAGCTCGGCCAGGCTGTCACTCGCCGCAGGCGTGGGACTACTGGCCAGGCGCGAGCGCAGGCGTGGCAACCAGACGATGAGCATCGCCAGGGGCAGGCCCAGATACAACGACCAACCGCCCAATGCCATGCCGCACAGCAGCAAAACCAGCGCGACGCTTTGCACGGTCGGCGCAAGCCAGCGCGCCGTACCATGCGCCGCGGGCACCGAGGCCGACGCTGTCGCCGCCAGAGATCCGTCTGTCGCCATGTTTTGTCACCCACATTTCTCATTGTTATGCACGCATTAAACGCCACTACAAGGCCATTATCCATGGTCCATTAGTCGTGTTTTTTTGCGTCAGCACAATGAGCATAGGCGAACAGGCGAAAGCAAAAAGATCGCAGCCCCCGAAAGAAGGCTGCGATCTTTTTCTGGAACGGAATCAGGCCTGACGCTGGTGCTTGTCGATCTGCTCGTGACGTTCCTGGGCTTCAATGCAGTACTTGGTGGTCGGGCTGATCAGCAGGCGCTTGAGGCCGATCGGCTCGCCACTGTCGTCGCACCAGCCAAAGCTTTCGTCGCTGATGCGGTCCAGGGCCTGCTCCAGTTGCGGCAGCATGCGTTGATCGCGATCGATGGCGTTGACCAGCCAGGTGCGCTCTTCTTCCACGGAAGCGGCGTCCGCCGGGTCGGCCGGGGTGTCCAGGCTCTCAATGGCGATTCGGTTCTGTTCGATGCGCTCGTGGGTTTCGACTTTCATGTTCTGCAACAGCTTGGTGAAGTAAGCCAGTTGCTCGGCATTCATGTAGTCATCCGCCGGCATGGCCAGCAACTTTTCCTTTGTCATTGATATCTCTATAAAAAAACGTGCATTAAGGCGAATTATGGAGCGTCCCGCACCGGACTTGGTACGAAAGGCGCCTGCGTGACTTCTCGTACCCGTCCTGAGCCGCCACGCTCATCGGGAAGGCGCCGTTTATTCCAAGCGCCACCCGGCACTCAATTTACGAGGGGCGGCAGTCTAAGGCCGAGTTGGGGTGTCAGCAACCGAAAACATGGGGAAAATGTCCGACAACCGCTTCAAATACTGCCTCGACAGGCTTCTACCGGCCATCGGAGTGCGTTTATAACAAGAAATTCGCTTCAATGGCTGTATTAAGAAGACAAATGGCAACGCCACGCGGGTCAGGCGTGGCGCTTTGTCGCATCGGCAGTGACCTAGCGCTTGAGTTTGCGCTTGTTGCGGTATTGGTCGATGACCACAGCGACGACGATGATCAGCCCCTTGATGATGTCCTGGATATAGGCGTCGACACCGACAAAGGTGAAGCCGCTGGCCATCACCCCGAGGATCAGCGCGCCGATCACCGTCCCGGTGATGCGCCCCACCCCGCCGGCCAGGCTGGTGCCGCCGATGACCGCCGCGGCAATCGCGTCCAGCTCATAAGACATGCCCATGCCCGCCTGTCCGGTCGCCGCACGCGCCGAAGCCACTACGCCGGCGAGGCCCGCCAGCAGCCCGGCGATGCTGTAGACGATCACCAGGTGGCGCTTGACGTTGATGCCCGAGGTCCGTGCCGCCTGCATGTTGCCGCCGATGGCGTAGGTGTATTTGCCGTACTTGGTGTAACGCAAGGCGATGTGAAAGATCACCGCCACCACCAGGAAGATGATCACCGGCATCGCGCCGTGACCGATGGCGGTGTAGGAATCGGACAGCATGCTCACAGGCTGGCCTTCGGTGTAGTACCGCGCCAGGCCACGCGCCGAGACCATCATGCCGAGGGTGGCGATGAAGGGCGGGATGCCGGTAATGGCGATGATGCTGCCGTTGATTGCGCCGGCCAGCAAACCGACCCCCAGCCCCGCCACCACCGGGATCCACACGGGCAGGTCCGTCAGGGAAGGAAACACTGCCCGGGCGAAATCCGAGGTCTGGGCCAGGCTGGCGGCAATCATCGCCGACAGCGCCAGCACCGAGCCGGACGACAGGTCAATGCCGGTGGTGATGATCACCTGGGTCACGCCGATGGCCAGCAGGCCGATGATCGACACCTGCAGGATCATCAGCACCAGGCGTTGCGAATTCATCAGGAAGCTCTGGTCGCGCATGATCCAGCCGAACATCTCGAACACCAGCCCGATGCCGATCAGCACCAGGAAAATGCTCAGTTCCGTCGGCAACCGTCGACGCGTCCTGGCCGGTGCGGCCGCGGGTTTGTTTTCCAGTATCGCGTTCATAGCCATTTACCTTTTTATTCTGGGCGGACGGGTATCAGGACAGGCCCGACGCCAGTTGCATGACTCGTTCCTGGGTCGCTTCGCTACGGTCGAGAGTCCCCATCAGGTCACCCTCGTGCATCACCATGACCCGGTCGCTCATGCCGAGCACTTCGGGTAGCTCGGAGGAAATCATGATGACTGCCATGCCTTCGCTGGCGAGGTAGGAAATGAGTCGGTAGATTTCCGCCTTGGCGCCCACATCGATGCCGCGGGTCGGTTCGTCGAGGATCAGGATGCGCGGGTTGGTCATCAGCCAGCGAGCCAACAATGCTTTCTGCTGGTTGCCGCCGGACAAGGTGTCGATGCATTGCTCGAGGGACGGCGTCTTGACCCGCAGTTTCTTGCACATTTCTTCGCACAGCGCACGCAGGGCTTTTTGCTGGATGAAGCCGTTGCCGACGTAATGGGGCAGCACCGCCATCTCCATGTTTTCCAGCACCGACAGGCACGGGAACAGCCCGCTGAGCTTGCGGTCTTCGGTCAACAGGGCGAAGCCCTTCTCGATCGCCATGTGCGGATCGGTGATGCGCACCGGCTCGCCGTCCAGCAGGATCTCGCCGCCGGTGGCCGGGGTCACGCCAAAGATGGCCTCGGCGACGTTGGTCCGGCCCGAGCCCATCAACCCGGCGATGCCGAGGATCTCGCCGGCATGCAGGTCGAACGACACGCCTTTGAAGATACCGTCCAGGCTCAGGTCGCGTACCGACAGCACCTGATCGCCGATGGGCTTGTCCCGCTCGGGAAACAACTGGCTCAACTCGCGCCCGACCATCATCGAAATCAGGCTGTCGCCGTCCATGCTGTCGGCCCGTTGCAGACCGATGTAGGCCCCGTCACGGAACACCGCCACCTCATCGGCGATGGCGAACACTTCGTTCATCTTGTGGGTGATGTAGATGATGCCCTTACCCTGGGCCTTGAGGTCGGCAATGATTGAAAACAGATGCGCGACTTCCGTCTCGGTGATGGCCGAGGTCGGTTCGTCCATGATCAGGATGTCCGAGTCATACGAAACGGCCTTGGCGATCTCCACCATCTGCCGCTCGGCGATGCTCAGGTTGCCCACCTGCTCCTCGGGGTCGAGCTTGATCCGCAGGCGCTCCAGCAGGCGCGCGGTGCAGCGGTGCATCTCACCGTGGTCGATCATGTGCAGGCCGTTGAGCTGCTCGCGGCCGATCCAGATGTTCTCGGCGATGCTCATGTGCGGCATCAGGTTCAGTTCCTGGTGGATCATCGCGATCCCGGCCTGCAAGGCCGCCAGGGGCGTGTCGAAGGTGATCGGCTTGCCGCGCAGGCGCAGCTCACCGGCATCCGGCTGGTAGATGCCGGCGATGATTTTCATCAGCGTGGATTTGCCTGCGCCGTTTTCGCCCATCAAGGCCAGCACCGAGCCGGGGCGCACCCGCAGTTGCACGTCGGACAGCGCCACCACGCCGGGAAAGCCTTTGCTGACGTTGACGACTTCCAACAGGTACGGTTCGTCGGGTAATGCGCCCGGCTGGAAAGTCGCCGCCGGGACGCTCGTAGCAGTCGCTGATGCGAACATGGTCAGGTACTCCCTCGGCAAGGTCGGCGCGGCGACCTTGCCTGTTTATTGTTGTGATGGAACGGGTGGGACGTCACTTGAACTGATCGACGTTCTCCGGCGTGATCAGGCGATAGGGCACCACGACGGATTCCGTTTTCTCGCCCTTGGCCATTTTCACCGCCGTGTCGATGGAGCCATCGGCCTGGCCCTTGGCGTCCTGGAACACTGAGACCGCCATGTCGCCTTTCTTGATGGCGTTCAATCCGTCCGGCGTGCCGTCGACCCCGGCAATCAGGACGCTGCCCTTCTCTTTGCCAGCGCCCTTGAGCGCCATGGCCGCGCCGATGGCCATCTCGTCGTTGTTGGACACCACAGCCTGGAAGTCGCGGCCCTGGGTCAGCCAGTCATTCACCAGGGTCATGCCCTTGTCCCGCGACCAGGTGCCGGTCTGTTCCTGTTCGATCTTGATGCCCGGGTACTTGGCCAGCACTTCCTTGACGCCCTTGGTGCGGTTGGTCGTGGAGTTGTTGGCCAGGTCGCCCAGCAGAATCACGATGTCGCCCTTGCCGCCCATCTTGTCGGCCAGGTATTGCATCTGCATGCGCCCGGCTTCCAGGTCATCGGAGGCCACGGTGACCACCCCTTCCGGCAACTTCGGATCGTCCGGGCGACGGTTGACGTACACCAGCGGGATGCCGGCGGCGACCGCGGCCTTGGTGATGCGCTGGGTCGCGGCGGTGTCAACGGGGTTGACGATGAGCGCATCGACCTTCTGGCTGATGAAGCTTTCCACCTGGCTCAGCTGCTTGACCACGTCACTGCGGGCATCTTCGAATTGCAGGGTAACGCCGTCCGGCAGGGACTTGGCTTTCTTGTCCATGGATTCGCGCAGGTAGGTCAACCAGGTGTCATCGAACTGGGACATGCTGACGCCGATCTTCAGGTCCGCCAGGGCAACGCCGCTGGCGAACATCAACGACAGGGCCAGCGAGGCAATACGGGTCTTGGTCTTCATGAACGGTCTTTCTCCACATTTTTGTTGGTCTTATGGATAAGGCGTGACGGACTTCAGGAACGCGGCAAACGCACGATCGGTGCGCCGGGCATGCAGCACACCACGGCGCCCTTGCGCTGGATGCACAGGGATTCGATAAAAGGAAGGATTGCGGACAGGCGCAAGGGCAGTGGCAGGTGAAACGCAGAGCGGTTGAAGGTTTTCATCGACGGTACCTGGCTGTGTTTCTTGTTTTTGTTTAGTTCGTCGTTCATTCAAGCCGAGCCTGGATAAACGCGAACAGGGTTGTCGGTCACCTGGAATCGACTTTATTGGAAAATATTTTCCATATCAACTGATTTTAGAATTTTATTCGTTTTTTGTTCCATGACCAACGGGCGTGGATAAACACACCACGTTGCCCTGCTCCGCGCTCTGCCTTGCAGCGTCCAGGACGCGGGTCGTGGCCAAGGCGTCGCGAGCGGCGACCGGCAGCGCCCCGTCGCCCTGCAAGGCAGCCTGGAGGCGCTGGTAGAACGCCAGCCAGCAACCGCGTTCCGAGGCCACGCGTTCGCGCTCGGCACCGTGTTCGAACCAGCCCCAGCGCCGGTGCTCCTCGGCGCCCCAGCGCTCGCCTGCGGTGGCCGGGCTCAATCCCGCCAACGCCTGGGCTTCCTGCCCGTCGAGGCCTTCGACGGTATAGCAGCCTTCGCTGCCACTGACCCGAAAGCGTGGGCGCGGCGCGTCCTGCAGGCAACTGCCGCGCAAGTGCGACACTATGCCGTTGGCGTGGGCCAGCGACATGAAGAAGCCGTTGTCGTAGGCTTGGTCCGGCTGGCGATAATCCAGCTCGGCGTAAACCCGCATCACCGGACCAAACAATTGCAAAGCCTGGTCCACCAGATGGCTGCCCAGGTCCCGCAGGAATCCGCCGCCACTGCTCTTGCCCACCGAGGTCGGTGAGTAACGTTCGACGCTGGATTCAAAGCGGATCACCTGCCCCAGTGCGCCGGATCCGAGCAACTTGCGCACGGTCAGGAAATCCGAATCCCAGCGCCGGTTCTGGTACACGCTCAACGGCACATTGCGCCGTTCGGCGGCCAGCACCATCGTTTCGGCCAAGGCGGCATCAAGGGCGAAAGGCTTGTCGCTGACCACCGCCACGCCGTGCTCGATGGCTTCCAGCACCAGCGCCGGGCGCGCTTCCAGCGGCGTGGACACGACCACCGCATCGACGCCGGCCGCCACCAGTTGCGCAAGGCTGTCGAACGCTTGGGCCTGTGGATGCTCGCTTGCCAGTTGCTGGCGTCGCTCGGCAGAGCGGGTCACCACGCCGACGAAGGTAGCCCCCGGCAGACTGCTGATCAGCGGCGCATGGAAAAAACGCCCGCCCTTGCCGTAGCCTACTAATCCGATTCGCATGAAAGCCCCTTATCTAGATGCAACTCCCACAGTTTGACTGCATGCCCAAAGCGCAACTCGGTCAGCCGTAGAACCGTGGCCGCTCGGGCAGCTCGACCTTGACGATCTGCCCGCTCTGCTGCGCTTCGATACACGCGTCCGCCGCCACCGCCGCGGCGAACCCATCCCAGGCCGAGGGGCCGCCGACCTGGCCGGCGCGCACGCCGTCGATGAAGGCCTGCAGTTCGACGTCGTAAGCGCCGATGAACCGGTCTTTCCAGTCCATCAGGATCGCATTGGAAAGCTTGGCGCCGCTGCGCAGTTGCACCTGGGACGGTTCTGGCAGCCTGGCGATGCCGGTCTCCCCCACTACTTCGCACTGGATGTCGTAGCCGTACTGGCAATTGACGAACACTTCAACGTCGATCCTTGTGCCCTTGGCGGTTTCCAGCAGGACGATCTGTGGATCGCGCAAGTGCGCCAGGGCCTTGCTGGTCTTGCGTGGAAACACCACCTGCACCGAGACGTAGTCGTCGGCCAGCAGCCAGCGCAACACGTCCAGCTCGTGAATCAAGGTGTCGGTGATGGCCATGTCAGTCTTGTAGTTTTCGCCCACGCTGGGGTTGCGGTGGGCACAGTGCAGCATCAACGGCTCGCCGATCTGGCCGCTGTCGATCACCGACTTGAGTGCCCGATAACCTTCGTCGTAGGGGCGCATGAACCCCACCTGCACCAGGCGTTTGCCGTGGGCCACTTCGGCTTCGACGATCCGGCGGCAACCTTCGGCGGTAACGGCCAACGGCTTTTCACAGAACACCGGCTTGCCGGCCGCGATGGCCGCCAGCACGAATTCTTCATGACTCGGGCCCCAGGACGTGACGAGGATCGCCTCGACGTCCGGCGCCTTGATCAGTGCATGGCCGTCGGGATAGACCTCGGCGGTCAACTTCAGGTCGGCCACCACTTTCGCCGCCTGCACCAGGTTGATGTCAGTCACCGCGACGACCTGGCTGTTGAGCAACGTCTGGCTGCAACGACGGATATGGTCCTGGCCGATGGCCCCGGTGCCGATGACGCCCAGCTTCAAAGACATGTGGAACTCCTTTCGTAGGGTTGGGGCAATCAGTATTGACGGGCCTTGGCCAGTCGTTCGTTGAGGGTCTTGGCGACGGCATCGGTACGGGCGCTGGTGGAGACTTGCGCCACGCCGACCCGCCACCACGACAGGTACTTGTGGATCATGGTCTTGGGCAGGACCTTGATGTCGATCAGCGTCGAGACCGTCTGGAGTCGGGCGTCGGCCAGCGCGGCGTGCAGCTCCTCCAGCGTCTTGACCTTGTAGGTCTTGCAACCGTAGGCCGCCGCGCTCATGGCGAAATCCACCGGCACGAAGGCGCCGTCGAGCTTGCCCGTCTCGGGGTTGCGAAAGCGGAACTCGGTGCCGAAGCTGTCCATGCCGTGCTCCATCTGCAGGTTGTTGATGCATCCGAACGTCATGTTGTCCAGCAGCACCACATTGATCTTGCGACGCTCCTGGATCGAGGTGGCAAGTTCGGAGTGCAGCATCATGTAGGAGCCATCGCCCACCAGCGCGTAGACCTCTTTGTCCGGCTCGGCGAGCTTCACGCCCAGGGCGGCATTGACCTCGTAGCCCATGCACGAATAGCCATACTCGACGTGGTAGGTGTTCACGCCCTTGCTGCGCCAGCTGCGCTGCAAATCACCCGGCAGGCTGCCGGCGGCGGCGACGATGACGGCGTCATCGGCCAGGGTTTCGTTGAGGGTGCCGAGCACGCGGCTCTGGGTCAGGCAGGAGCCGGTGAGCTCGATGAACTCGCGAAACACCGCCGGGTCCATGTGGTCGTTGATCTCGGGGACGAAGTCATCAGCCTGGAAATCAGCCTGGTAGACCCGGTCCACTTCCGCCTGTAACTGCGCCTTGGCATCGGCGATCTGCCCGCCCCATTCGGCGCGATAGTCGCCCATCGCGGCGGACAAGGCCTCAAGTCCCGAACGCGCGTCGGCGAGCAATTGCACACCGTCGAGCTTCAAGGCATCGCATGGGCTGATGTTGAGGTTGAGAAACTGCACCTCGGGATGCTGGAACAGCCATTTCGACGCCGTGGTGAAATCACTGTAGCGGGTGCCTATGCCGATGATCAGGTCCGCTTCCTTGGCCAGCAGGTTCGCCGCCAGGCAACCGGTTTCGCCGACGCCGCCGACGTTCAATGGATGACTGGAGAGCACGGCGCTTTTGCCCGCCTGGGTTTCGGCGAAGGGAATGTCATAACGCTCGGCGAAAGCCTGGAGCGCGGCGTTGGCGCCGGAATACCTGACGCCACCGCCGCAGATGATCAGCGGCCGGCGCTTGCCCTTGAGCAGCGCCAAGGCATCGCCGAGCATCGCCTCGGTGGCCGGGCGACGGTCGATGCGGTGGACACGTTTTTGCAGGAAATAATCCGGGTAATCGTAGGCTTCGGCCTGTACATCCTGGGGCAGCGCCAGGGTCACCGCGCCGGTTTCGGCCGGGTCGGTGAGCACGCGCATCGCCTGGATCGCGGCGGTCATCAGTTGCTCGGGGCGGTTGATCCGATCCCAGTATTTGCTCACGGCCTTAAAGGCATCGTTGGTGCTGATGCTCAGGTCATGGAACTGCTCGATCTGCTGCAGCACCGGGTCGGGTTGGCGACTGGCGTAGACATCGCCGGGCAACAGCAGCAAAGGAATGCGGTTGGCCGTCGCGGTGGCGGCGGCGGTCAGCATGTTCGCCGCACCGGGGCCGACCGACGAGCTACAGGCGTAGATCCTGCGCCGTAGGTGCTGCTTGGCAAAGCCGATGGCGGCATGGGCCATGCCCTGCTCGTTGCGGCCCTGATGGACCACCAGGTCGCCACTGTCCTGCTCCAGCGCCTGGCCGAGGCCCAGCACGTTGCCGTGGCCGAAAATGGTAAACACCCCGGCGACGAACTTGCTCTGGACGCCATCGACCTCGATGTACTGGTTATCGAGGAATTTCACCAGGGCCTGGGCCATGGTCAGTCGTGTTGTGGTCATGCTTGCACCTTTTCAAACGCAACTCGGTCAAGTGTGGGAGCGAGCTTGCTCGCGATAGCGGTGTATCAGGCAACTGATGTGTTGAATGGGCTGATGTCATCGCGAGCAAGCTCGCTCCCACAGGGGGGCTCCATTGTTTTGGGGATCACCTCAAGTCTGCGAGCTTTGCAGGTGGCTCATACTCGCCCCCAGCGCCTGGCGGATATCGGCCAGTTCATGGACGCTTTCGGCAAACGGCTCGAAGGACAGGTAGCCTTCATAACCGCCAGCGCGCAGCGCCTCGATCTGCGCGGCGTTGCCAAGAATGTCGGCGTCGCCCACCAGCACCCGATGACCGTCGCGAATGGTTGCCAACGGAGCCTGCGCGTCCTCGACGCCGGAGATGTGCACCAGCCCGGTCAGCTCGGGAAAAAATTCCTTCTCGCCGGCCAGGTGATGATGAAAGGTGTCATGCACCAGGCGGAACACATCCAGCCCGCCGATGGCCTTGATCGCTTCCACCGCCGTGCGTTTACGCCGCAGCGAGCACTCTTCGAAACCCAGCGGCTCGATGAAGCCGTAGATGCCGAAGGCGCGCAGGATCGGCGCCAGCTCGCTGAGCGCGGTGCGTAGCCCCGCCGCGCGTTCGGCGGCGTTGCGCGGGTCGGCGCGGTCGTTGAGCGGGCACATCACCAGCCCCTCGGCGCCGCACTCGCGGGCGTAATCGGCCAGGCGCACGGCCTGGGCGCGGCGCTCTTCGTTCCACACGTCGAACGGGTACAAGGCATTGATGGACAGCACTTTGACGCCGCGGTCCTCACACAACTCACGGACCCGGGCCGGCGGCATGCCGTCTTCGATCTCGACGCCCTTGAGGTCATTGCGGATCTCGATGGCATCGGTTTTCAACGCCAGCGCCAGGTCGATGAAAGCGGGCAGCGACAGGCGCGGGGCAACCATTCGGTTCAAGGCAAAACGCAGGGGCTTGTTCATTGTTGTTCTCCCTCCGGCATTCATGGAAATGGGTTATTGAGCAGTGGGCATGCTGAATTCGGGACCCTTGGCGATGCTGTCCGGCCAGCGCTGCATCACGCTCTTGTAGCGACTGTAGAAGCGCAGGCCTTCCTCGCCATAAGCGTGGTGGTCACCGAACAGCGAGCGCTTCCAGCCGCCAAAGGAGTGCCAGGCCATGGGCACCGGAATCGGTACGTTGATACCGACCATGCCGACCTTGATGCTGCGGGCGAATGCCCGGGCGATGCCGCCGTCACGGGTAAAACACGACACGCCGTTGCCGAATTCATGGGCGTTGATCAGCGCGACCGCCGTGGCGAAATCCGGCACACGAACGATCCCCAGCACCGGGCCGAAAATCTCCTGCCGGTAGATGCTCATCTCGGCAGTGACCTGGTCGAACAGCGTCGCCCCGACAAAGAAGCCCTGCTCGGCCCCGGGCACCTTGAAGCCCCTCCCGTCGACGATCAGCCGCGCGCCTTCGGCCACTCCGGCATCGATGAAACCTTCGACCTTGGCCTTGTGTTCGGCGGTCACCAGCGGCCCCATGTCGGTGCCGGGCTGCTGGCCATTGCCGACTTTCAACTGGTCGATGCGTGGCAACAGCCGAGCAATCAATTCATCCGCGACGTCACCCACCGCCACGGCGATGGAGATCGCCATGCAGCGCTCACCGGCCGAGCCGTAGGCCGCGCCGATCAATGCATCCGCCGCCTGGTCGAGGTCAGCGTCGGGCATGACGATCATGTGGTTTTTCGCCCCGCCCAGGGCCTGCACGCGCTTGCCGTTCGCAGTGCCTTGCTGGTGGATGTATTCGGCGATGGGCGTCGAGCCGACGAAGGAAATCGCCTCGATATCCGGGTGCTGCAACAGCGCATCGACCGCCGTCTTGTCGCCCTGGACCACGTTGAACACGCCATCCGGCAGCCCGGCCTCGGTCAGCAACCGAGCCATCAGCAGACTGGCGGACGGGTCGCGCTCCGAAGGCTTGAGAATGAAGCAGTTGCCCGCCACCAGCGCCAGGGGAATCATCCACAGCGGCACCATCACCGGGAAGTTGAACGGCGTGACCCCGGCACAGACGCCGAGTGGCTGGCGCAGGTTCCAGTTGTCGATGCCGCCGCCGATGTTGTCGCTGAAATCGGTCTTCAGCAGGCTCGGCGCACCGCAGGCGTACTCGACGATCTCGATCCCACGGGTGACTTCGCCGTGGGCGTCGGAGAGTACCTTGCCGTGTTCGCGGCTGATGATCTGCGCCAACTCGTCGTGGTGGCGGTCGAGCAGTTCCTTGAACTTGAACATCACCCGGGAACGGCGCAACGACGACTGCTCGGACCAGCCGGGAAAGGCCGCCAGCGCCGAAGCCACCGCTGCCTCGACGGTACCCGGTTCGGCCAGCGCCACCCGGGCCTGTACCGTGCCGGTAGCGGGATTGAAGACGTTGCTGAACCGCGCGGCGTCGCTGCTGTGCACCTGACCGTTGATGTAATGGCCTATTACCGGGGTGTCGCTCATTGTCCTGGTCTCCGTTGGAATGTTCGAATTCAGAGGTCGAGCAGCCAGCTATGCTGCGGATCGTTATGGAATTGCCAGACCCGCTTCGGACCGGCCATGACGTTCAGGTAATACGACTCGTACCCGTAGGGCACGCTGACCGGGTGGTAACCCTTGGGCACCACGACCAGATCGCTGTTTTCCACGGCCATGGCCTGGTCGATGCTGCGATCGTCGGTGTAGACCCGCTGGAACACGAAGCCCTGGGAGGGGTTGACCTGGTGGTAATAGGTCTCTTCGAGAAAGCTCTGGTGCGGCAAATCGTCGGTGTCGTGCTTGTGCGGCGGATAGCTCGACGAATGCCCCGACGGCGTGCGCACTTCCACCACCAGCAGCGAATGGGCCGGCTCGCTGTCCGGCAGGATGTCGCAGACGTAGCGGGTGTTGGCGCCCTTGCCGCGCACGCTGCGCTTCATGCTCTCGGGACGGATCAGCCGTGGGCCGTACTTATTCGGCGCGCCGCCCGGCGCGGCGCACACCGCCACTTGCACATCGTTCAACGCGGTGATCTGGGCCTGGCTGCCGGGCGGCAGATACGCGGCGTAAGGGGATTTGTCCTCGAATACCGACTGGCGATCGCCGAGGTTGTCCCAATCGAAGGCGCCCTGCCCCGGTGCTTCGCCCTTGAGGTTGATGCGGCCGCTGAGCAGTACCACGCACAATTCCCGGTCTGCGGCGGCCACCGGCAGGCTTTCGCCAAGGCTCAAGCGGTAGGCGGCAAAACCGACGTATTCCAGCGCGTCGCGTGGCAGTTCAACCATGGTCCGGTCGCTGGGATTGCTCTTGATCAGCAGGCTCATGGCGCAGTTCTCTCCTGCAACAGGGCACGCAGGGTGTCGTAGCCCTTCTTGGCATAGATATAACTCGGCGCCACCGCCGGGTCCTGCTCGGCTTCCACCACCAGCCAGCCCTGATAATCGGCAGCCAGCAGGACGTCGAGCAACGCGGCGAAGTCGATATCGCCGTCTCCAGGCACGGTGAACGTGCCGTTGATGATGCAGTCGGGAAAGCTCCAGAGGTTGTTGCGCGCCAACTGCACCACGGGTTTGCGCACGTCCTTGAAGTGCACATGGCAGATGCGCTCGATGTGTTTGCGCAGCACCTGCAGCGGTTCGCCGCCGCCCATGTAGCAATGGCCCGAATCGAACAAGAGGCCGACCTCGCTGCCGGTCAGCGCCATCAGCTTGTCGATGTCCGAAGGCGATTCAACGTAGGCGCCCATGTGGTGGTGGTAGGCCAGGCGCACGCCTTGGGACAAGGTGAAGCGGGCCAGCTCGGTGAGCTTGTCGGCATAGGCCTGCCAGGCTTCGTCGGTGTGAAAGCGTGGCCGCTCGAGCAACGGAATGCGCTGGCCCTGGATCGAATCGGCCACTTCGCCATAGACCAGCACCGTTGCGCCGTTCTGCGCCAGCAGCTCGACATGGCTGGCGATCGCATCGATTTCCTCGGCCGCCGAACGACGCGCCAAGCGACTGGAATACCAGCCGGAGACCAACGCCAGGTCGTAAGGGCGCAACACGTCGCCGACGCCCTTGGCGTCCTTGGGAAACTTGCCGTTGAGCTCGAAACCTTCGTAACCGATTTCCTTGCCTTCGCTCAACGCCGTGCTCAGCGGCGTCTCGCCGCCCAACGATGGCAAGTCGTCGTTGCTCCAGGAAATCGGGTTGATGCCAATTCGAATAGCGGGCATGGCTGCACCTTTTGTTGTTTTCTCTAATGTCCAACCGATCACCTGTGGCGAGGGAGCTTGCTCCCGCTCGGCTGCGAAGCAGACGCAAAAACCAGTGGCTACGGTTTACCTGTCGAATCGGGGTAGCTGACCTCGGGACTGCTTCGCAGTCCAGCGGGAGCAAGCTCCCTCGCCACAAAAGCCCTGTATCTCAGGCACGCGCAGCGCGCCAGGCCTCGATCAATTCCACAAACCGGCCCTGCACATCGCGGATCAGCGTTTCATCATCGATCTCCCCGGCCAGCCAGGCGCGGCTCGGTTCCTGGAAGATCGTCCGGCCCACGGCAAACCCTCTGCAAGTGCTGCTCTGGCTGGCCTGGCGAAAGCCTTCGGCCAACGCGGCGGCGGGGGCGTTGAGGCCCAGCAGCACCACGCCACGGCAATACGGATCGCGCTGCTGGATCAGCTCATCAAGTTGCTTCCACTCATCGCAGGTCTGCGCCTCGATTTTCCACCACGCCGGGAAAATACCCAGGTTGTAGAGCCGCTTGAGCGCGCGATACAGCACGTCCGGATGAGCCGAGGGATGATCCTTGGGCGGAATGACTTCCAGCAGCAATTCATGACCGCTGGCCTGGGACGCCTTGTACAAGCCCAGCAACTGCGCTTCCTGCTCCAGGCGCAGCAGCGGTTCATCGTCAGGATGAAATTGCACCAGGCATTTGATGATCTGCTCTTGTGGCCAGGCAATCAGGTTGCTCCCGATGGAACGGCCGTGTTCGAACGCCAGCGGTCGCGAGCCCTGCACCTCCACCGGCCGCGCGATCCACCAGCCACGCCCGGTGGCCGCATTCAGGGAATCCTGGCCGAAACGCTGGTCGGCCAGCAGACCGACATCCGCCTCGATGCCCTGGCGTTGCAGGTCAGCCTCGACCCGCTCCACGGCCTGGATGAACAGTTGCTTGAGCTCGCCGATGCTGTCGAGGCCACGACCGCCCCGCTGGGCCAGTTCCACCAACTGCCAGCGATGGTCAAAGGCAAAGATGAACAGCTGTTTCCAGACCCTGCGCGGCACGCTGACCTGATGCAGCCGTTGCAGCACGACATCCTGGTCAGGACGGGTGATCGGCGCCGGGCTGGCAAACAGGTAATCGAGCTCGGCCCGGGTCGGCATCGCCGGGGCGCAGGCATGACGCGACACCACCAACCCGCCACAGGCGTTGGCCAACTGGCAGCAGCGCTCATCGCTGGCGTCCTCCAGCCAACCGGCGAGGAAACCCGACATGAACGCGTCGCCCGCGCCCAACACATTCAACACCTCGACCCGCACGCCGGGGTAAATGGCGCCGTCTTCCAGGCGGTTCGGGATATCGCCATGGATCACCGTGCAACCTTGCGGGCCGAGCTTGACCACCAAAGTCGCCGCCGTCAGCGAACGCACGGTACGCAGCGCGGTCAGCAGATCTTCGCTACCCCCGGCGATGAGAAATTCTTCTTCAGTGCCGACGATCAGGTCGAAACGCGCCAGGATGCCTTGCACGTGCTGGCTGACCTTGCGGTCGGCGACAAAACGGGTCTCGCCATCGGCCTTGGGCGCCAGGCCCCAGAGTACCGGGCGGTAATCGATATCGAGGATACGTTTGACCTGGTGCGTCTGCGCATAGTCCAGCGCCTGGATGCTGGCCTGGTAGACGCTGTCGGTGGAGAAGTGCGTGCCGGTGATCAACAGCGCCTTGCTGGAGGCGATGAAGGCTTCGTCGATGTCCTCGGCCCGTAGCGCCATGTCCGCGCAATTTTCACGGTAGAACACCAGGGGAAAGGTCTCGCGGTCCTTGATGCCGAGCAAGACCATGGCCGTCAGTCGCTCGGGGTCGACCTTGATGCCGCTGACGTCGCAGCCTTCGCGCAGCAGGGACTCCACCAGGAAGCGCCCCATATGATCATCGCCCACCCGGCTCAGCATCGCCGACCGCAGCCCGAGACGGGCCGTGCCAAAGGCGATGTTGGCAGATGAGCCACCGAGGTACTTGGCGAAGCTCGAGACATCCTCAAGCCGCGCACCGACTTGCTGCGCGTAGAGATCGACGCCCAGGCGCCCCAGGCAGATCACATCCAATTGACGTCCACTGGCAAAACGAGTCTGGCCCATGCTGGCTCCTGTTATTTTTATCAGCCTGCGCTTGACGCCGGAACCGACGCCAACGCTTTGGTGAATGCAGACTAAAACGAGCGAACGGCAATAATCAATATTTTTTCCATAAATTTTTATCGTGGAATATTTTTTCCAATAGACTGTTACTTGGCCGGACCAGACGCGGTGCATCGTTTCAGCATGGCTTCCAACTGCGCGCGCTCATGATTTTCTCCGCGCCTACGCTGTAGACTGCGACCAGCCAACCTATTGTCGAGGACGACCCGTTTCCCAGGGCGTCCTATAAGAACAAGCCAGAAGGATTTTCTATGACCCGCCCCGATCTGCCGGTGCCGTCCGAGAGCGCGTCCGAACCCGCCCTCCCCAGCCCACCGATCAACGCCGAGCGGCTGCTGCAACTGATCACCGAGGAATACGAAGGCCTGCCGCGCCAGCTCAAACGCATCGCCAGCTACATGAGCCAGCAAAGCGACCGGATCATGGTCGATCGCATCAGCGACATCGCCCGGGAGTGCGAAGTGCACCCCTCGGCCATCGTGCGTTTTTCCCAGCGCTTCGGCTTCAGCGGGTTCAGCGAAATGCAGGCGCTGTTTCGCGAGGCGTACACCCACAAGACCACGCCGGTGCAGAACTACCAGCAACGCATTCGCAGCATGATCGCCAACAAGTCGCAGAAGGCCAGCGCTGGCGATCTCGCGCGCGAATGTGTCAACGCCACCCTGTCGGGTATCGAGCGCCTGGGGCTGGAACTCGACGACGAGGCGTTCGAAAAAGCCGTCGACCTGGTGGTCAACGCCGACAACATCTACGTCGTTGGTGTGCGGCGCTCGTTCGCGGTGGCCGATTACCTGGTCTATAACCTTCAGCACACCAACAAGCGTATTCACCTGGTGTCGGGCCTGGGCGGCAGTTATCGCGAGCAGATGCGCAGCGTCCGGGCCAATGATCTGGTCATCGCCATCAGCTTTACCCCGTACGGCAAGGAAACCCAGCACTGCCTGCGCATCGCCCAGCATCACCAGGCCAAGACGCTGATCATCACCGACAGCAACCTGTCGCCCCTGGCCAAGCGGGCCAATGCGGTGCTGCTGGTGAACGAAGGCAGTTCGTTCGCCTTTCGCTCGTTGAGCGCCACCCTGTGCCTGTGCCAGGCGCTGTTTATCGCCGTGGCCTACCGGCTTGAACTCAAGGTTGATGAAATCCACGAACAGGTCGGATTCGAAGATTGAGCCCGGCCTGAAACAAACCGCTGAAGGAGAAGCCATGAAACTGATCGGCATGCTGGACTCGCCCTATGTGCGACGCGTCGCCATTTCCGCGAAACGCCTGGGGATCGCCCTGGAACACCAATCGGTTTCGGTGTTCAGGCATTTCGAGCAATTCCAGGGCATCAACCCGGTGGTCAAGGCCCCGACCCTGGTGCTGGATGATGGCTCGGTGTTGATGGACTCGACCTTGATCATCGATTACCTGGAAACCTTGGCTGGGCCCGGGAAAAGCCTGATGCCGAGCGATCCGGGGCAACGGCTGCAATCGTTGCAACTGATCGGGTTGGCGTTGGCGGCGTGCGAAAAATCGGTACAGATCTATTACGAACGCACTTTGCGCCCAGCACAAATCCAGCATGAGCCGTGGCTTGCGCGGGTGTCGGGCCAGTTGCTGGCGGCATATGGCGAGTTGGAAAAGGCATTGGTGAAACAACCATTGCCCACCGATGGCTCGATCGACCAGGCCGGCATTAGCGTCGCGGTGGCATGGACCTTCACCAACCTGTTGGTGGCCGATCAGGTGCAAGGCAAGGCCTTCCCACAGATCAGCGCGTTTACCGCTTATGCCGAAGGCCTGGAAGCGTTTGTCAGTACACCGGTGGAATAACCTTCCACAGTACAAAAACTGTGGGAGCGAGCTTGCTCGCGATGACAGCACACCAGTCACTATCGATGTCGACTGTGCTGACGCGATCGCGAGCAAGCTCGCTCCCACAAGGGATTTGTGGTGAACAAAAAATCCTGTTCAACCGAAAAACACTGTGGGAGCGAGCCTGCTCGCGAAGGCGCCAGCGCATCAACATTGATGTCGACTGACACGCCGCTTTCGCGAGCAGGCTCGCTCCCACACTGGTTTGGACTCGGCTCTCAGGCCGGTTGCATTTTCCTCGGCTCTGCAACCGCCGCTACTTCAAACCGGTCCGCCAGGAACGGTGTGATGTCCAGCGGCAACGGTTCGTCGTTCACCAGTTTGTCCAGCAGCACCCCGGTGATGGCCGAGGTCAGGATGCCGGTGCGAAAATGCCCGCAGGCGTTGAGGTAGCCCTCCACGCCGCGCATCGGCCCAAGGATCGGCAATTCATCCGGTGAGCCGGGACGCAGGCCGGCCCAGGTGCGTTTCAGGTTGATGTCGGCCAGTTGCGGGATACACCGCACCGCGCCTTGCACCAACCCCTCGATTTCAGGGTAGGTGGTGGTCACGTCGAACCCCTTGTCTTCCGTGGTGCTGCCGATCAGGATCTCGCCGTTGTCCTTCTGCGCCACATAACAATCGCTGGTGGTCAGGCACCCCCTGAGGATTTTCGGCATGCGCTCGGTCAGCAGGATCTGCCCCTTGACCGGCTTGACCGGAATCCGCACGCCCGTCGCCTGCGCGCTCAAGTCCGCCGCCCAGGCGCCGGCAGCATTGATCAACGTCCGGCAGTTGAACGTGCCGGCTTCGGCGGTTTTCACCCCTGTCACCCGACTGCCATTACGCAACACGTCAGTCACATTGGTGTTGAAGAACAGATCAACACCATTCTGCCGCGCGCCCTCGGTGTAGGCGTCGGCCAGGCGGAACGGGCTGACCTGGTGGTCGCAGAGAAACTCCAGCGCGCCCAAGGCCTCACGGCTGACACTCGGCTCGGCCTCGCGCAACGCCGCCTGGTCGAGCCAGCGCACCTGATCAGCCAGGTGCGGAATGCAGGCGACAATGTGTTCGGCGTAGCAGCGGTCCTCATCGTCATAGATCACGAACTTGAGCCCGGTCTCTTCAAATTTGAAATCCATGCCGTGACGCTCGATCAACTCGGCGTGCAATTGCGGGTACATCGCGTTGGACTGCAAGGCGAAATCGAAAAACGAGTCGGGCAGGATATGCGGCGTGCTGGCATCCACCGCCACGGCGGCGCCTTGGGCCTGGCGCTTGCGGTTGGCCGACATCATGCGGAAAAAAATCACCCCGCAGCCCAGACCCACCGATTCGCCGATGGCCCACAGGCCGCCAGCCGATGCGCGCGTGGCGTTGCCTGGACGCTTGGCATCGATCAGGGCGATCTTCAGGTGCTTGCGCTTGGACAGTTGATAAGCGCAGGACGCCCCGATCACCCCACCACCGGCGATCACTACGTCATAGTGCCTGATCATGGGAAACCGCCTCCGAGTCGTCGTTCCGGAACGCAGAGAAAGGAATCGGATCGATCGGAAAACGTGGCCGTAGCCAGCCCACATCGGTCCGTCCGGTAGCTTCGCGCAGGCGGTCGCTGCAGTAGCCGACACACAGGCGACCCTGGCAATCGCCCATGCTCACCCGGGTACGCATTTTCAGGCTGGCCATGTCTTGCACGCCCTGTTCAAGGGCGCGGTCGATGTCCGCGCGGGTGGCGTGTTCGCAACGGCAGATCACTGTATCGGCGGCTGGCAGCGTGGTTTGCCCGGCGCCGCGCCGGGTGTAGCGATCAACGGCGGCGCGAAAACGAATGATCCGGTCCAATTGGGTCTGATAGTGCCTGCGGCGCCCCAGCGCCGTGGCCTCATCGAGGGCATTACGCTGCAGCAAGACCGACAACGCCGCGATGCGCCCGCTCAACATGGCCGCTTCACCGCCGCGGATCCCGCCCATATCGCCCGTCAGGTGGATATGCGCTTCGCTGCTGCGCTGCCAGGCATCGGACATGGCGCGCAGGTAGCCGTCCTCGCTGAAGCCATGGTCAAGCCCCATCTGCTGGCTCAACTGCGTGCGCGGGATAAACCCGTAGCCGACCGCCAGCGTCTCGGCCGGCAGCTGCTCGGCCTGTCCAAGGTCCGGCTTCCAGTCGGCGGAGTAAGGCGCAACGGTCACGCTGCTCAGTTCACCCTCGCCCTCGGCGCGCACCACGCCCCAACCATAACGCACCGGTATGCGGTGCCGCTTGAGGTACGCCAGCATGCCCAGGCCATCGAGGAATAATTGCGGTTTGTTCAATAACGCCAGGCTTTCCTTGGCGATCCTGCCGAAGGCACAGGCTTCGTAGACACCCGCCACGGTGACGCCCGAGGCGTGCAGCTGGCAGGCCACCAAGGGCAGCAACGGGCCGGTGCCGGCAATCACCACCGGGCTCGGCGGCTTGACCACGCCACTCTTGATCTGCAATTGCAGGCCACCGAGCATCATCACCCCCGGCAGTGTCCAGCCGGGGAACGGCACGCTGCGTTCATGACAGCCGGCTGCCAGGATCAACTGGGAATAGGCCACCTCGCGCAGGCGCTCGTCGCCGTCCAGCAGCATCAGCGCCCGGAACCCCTCGGCACCGATGACCCGACTGCCCAGTCGCACATCAATCAGGCCGGCGTTGCGCTGGAATTCCCCATGGAGCTTTGCCAGGGCCTGGCTGTAACGCGCCCCCAGGTAGTCCAGGCTCACGCCATCGCGCAACGGCCCGCGGTAGACCACGCCGCCCAGGCGTGGCGCTTCTTCGAGCAGCGTGCAACGCAGACCATTGGCGGCCAGCTCGATGGCCGCCGCCATACCCGCCGGCCCGCCGCCGACAATCACCGGATCGAGGTTCATGGCGCCTCCGTTGCGGCAATGCGGTTGACCCGGGTTTCGATCTGCATGCCCGGTCGGACCAGCGTCTGGCAGGCCCGTCGCTTGTGGCGGCCATCGATCCTGACGAGGCAGCATTGGCAAATGCCCATGCCGCAGTAGGCACCGCTGACCTGGCCGTGGTCGTTGCGGGCCACCTGGCGTTGGCCCATGGCCTGGATCACGGTGAGGACGGTCTCACCCTCGGCGGCATCGACAGCCTGGCCGTCCAGGCGAACGCTCATGTCGGCCCGTTTCAGCGGTTGAATATCGAATTTACGGCGTAGAACATTCTCGGAGTTGATCATGCGACTCATCCTTAAGGTTCAGTAGGTCTCGGCTCCTTGCGCCACTTGCCACCCGCTTCTCGTCAGTGCTCGCCAGCGACAGCGCGGCAGAACACAGCGAGGGACGCAGCATGATGGTGCGTGCCGGAATATGTTAGGGATTATTTGTGACGAAGTATTGATCCAGGCCAGGGAATGCATTTGCCGGCGCCCATGAACTTTTTTTCAGAAAGCCGACAGGTAATCTTTGGCAGAATGCTGCGCAATAGCTCCACTTCCCAACCGGTAACGCCCATGAACCGTATCCTGACCATCGAAGACGACGCCGTGACCGCCCGTGAAATCGTCGCCGAACTGACCCGCAACGGCCTGGACGTCGACTGGGTCGACAACGGCCGCGAGGGCCTGGAACGGGCTGTCAGCGGTGACTATGACCTGATCACCCTCGACCGCATGCTGCCCGAGCTCGACGGCCTGGTCATCGTCACCCAGTTGCGCAGCATGGGCGTGGCCACGCCGATCCTGATGATCAGCGCCCTCTCCGATGTCGACGAGCGGGTGCGTGGCTTGCGGGCCGGCGGCGACGATTACCTGACCAAGCCGTTCGCCACCGACGAAATGGCCGCCCGGGTCGAAGTGCTGCTGCGCCGCAACAACGGCGCCCGCGAGCCGGAAACCGTGCTGCGGGTGGCGGACCTGGAGCTGAACCTGATCAGCCGCGAGGCCAGCCGCAACGGCCAGTTGCTGAGCCTGCTGCCGACCGAGTACAAGTTGCTGGAATTTCTGATGCGCAACAGTGGCCAGATCCTCTCGCGCATGATGATTTTCGAAGAAGTCTGGGGTTATCACTTCGACCCGGGCACCAACCTGATCGACGTCCACATCGGTCGCCTGCGCAAGAAGATCGACCCGCCGGGCCTGGAACCGCTGATTCGCACGGTACGAGGCTCCGGCTATGTCATTGCTGAACCCCGCTAAGGGCTGGCGTTCTTCCAGCAGCCGCCTGCTGGCGCTGTACAGTTCGCTGTTCGTGATCTGGAGCGCGATCCTGATGGGGGTCATGTATTACGAGGTGTTCGGCTACCTCGACAGCCTCGCCAAGCATTCCCTGATGCAGCGCCAGCACCTGTTCGCGCGTATCCATGGCGAACAGCTGGAAGACGCGCTCATGGCCAGCCTGTCGCTGGATGAACGCGGCGTCGACGCCTACGGCCTGTTCGACCCGCAACTGCGCCATCTGAGCGGACCGATCCAGCGCATCCCCGCCGACCTGCCGCTGGACGGCAAGATCCATATGCTCGGTGGCTGCGTCGACTCCGACGACCCGATGATCCCCTCCGACAGTTGCGACGCGGTCGCGACCCGGACCCAGGATGGCCGCTGGCTGGTATTGGCGCGGGACAACGGCTCGCTGTTCGCCGTGACCCGCATCATCCTGCACGCGCTGCTCTGGGGGGTCTCGTTGACCATCCTGCCGGGCATCGCCGGCTGGCACCTGTTGCGTCGCCGGCCGCTGCGGCGTATCCGCGCCTTGCAGGCCAGCGCGGAAGCCATCGTCGCCGGCGACCTGACCCATCGCCTGCCGCTGTCGAGCCGTCGCGATGAACTGGACATGCTGGCAGCCATCGTCAATGCCATGCTCGATCGCATCGAACGGCTGATGAATGAGGTCAAGGGCGTCTGCGACAACATCGCCCATGACTTGCGCACCCCGCTGACGCGCCTGCGTGCCCAGCTCTATCGCATCCAGCAGGAGGCCGCGGACGGCTCCCCGGAGGCGTTGCAGATGGATCAGGTGATCGCCGAGACCGATACGCTGATGGCGCGGTTTCGCGGTCTGTTGCGGATCTCGGAACTGGAGGACCAGCAGCGCCGCTCCGGTTTCGTGCGTCTGGATCCGCTGCAGTTGTTGCAGGAATTGCATGACTTCTATCTGCCGCTGGCCGAAGAACGCGAGCTGGTGTTCAAGCTGGAAGTGCCCGACACCCTACCCTTGCTCAACGGTGACCGGGCATTGTTGTTCGAGGCGGTATCGAACCTGTTGAGCAATTCGATCAAATTCACCCCATCGGGCGGCGAGGTGATCCTGCGGGGTGTCGACCAGGGCGACAGCAGCCGCATCGAAGTGCTCGACTCAGGCCCTGGCATTCCCGAGGCGGAACGCAAGGCGGTGTTCCGGCGCTTCTACCGCGCCGAGGGCAGCAGCCAGCACGGCGGCTTCGGCCTGGGCCTGTCGATCGTCGCGGCGATTGTCACCTTGCACGGATTTACCCTGGAAGTGGATCGCAGCGAGCTGGGCGGGGCGCGGTTGGCGCTGGATTGTCGGGCGACGTTGCTTTGATTACGCAGCCCCCATTGACGACGCGGTCCCCGTGGCGAGGGAGCTTGCTCCCGCTCGGCTGCGCAGCAGTCGCAAGCTGTTAGACGCGGTGTGCCTGGGGACTGCCGATTCGACAGGTTTGGGATCGCTGCGCGATCCAGCGGGAGCAAGCTCCCTCGCCACAGGATCCCGTCAGGCTTGAGGCTAGGCCGGATCGCTGCGATGCAGCGGCGTGTTGTACAGCTCATAGCGCAGTTCATCGATCAGCTTGTTCAAGCCTTCCTCGGAGCGGATGCTGTCGACGCTCATGCCGCTCACCACCAGGTCGACCTCGCCGCTTTCCTGGCGATACAGGCGAATGGTCAGCGTGCCGTCGCCATTGAGGCTGCATTCACAGGCCAGCGGTGCAAAGCTTTGCTCGAGTCGGGTACGTAACGGAGCCAGATGGGTCATCTATGCACCTCAGCTTCGAAGTCGCAAATGACCGGTGGCCATGCCCGGCCTCCTGGCTCCCGAAGACGTCCTGTCGATCTCGCATTTGAACGGTTTGCTGCACATCGTGGCGTATTCCTTGACTGTTGCGTGGGGACGCGACATCAACAGCAATGCCGCACCCTCCCAGCCTAAGGACGTTGGGGCCTGAGCAGAACCTGAATTTGCACCAGCGCGCCAGGTGCATTTGCACTGGCTATCATGGCGCCTTCATTCGCCATTCGTTCGCGAACAAGCCCCGTTCCCGCGCCCAGACAATTGCCTCGCTACGGCTATGGACGTCGAGCTTCGAATACAGCGTCGCCACGTGATTGCGCACGGTGTTGGGGGCCAGCTTCAAGCGCGCGGCGATCTCCTTGTCCGCCAGACCCTCGCAAATCAGCCCCAGTACATCACGTTCCCGGGCCGTCAGCTCGGTGAAAGAGGTCGTCGGGGTCTGCGCATTGATGCTCTTCACATTGGCCAGCTTTTCGATCAGGGTGCGGCTGAACCACGACGCGTCCTTCATCACCTCTTCGATGGCCGCCACCAGCTCCAGCTCCGAGCGCTTGCGTTCGGTGATATTCATCAGCACCAGCAGGAAACACGGTTTGTCCTGGATGATGACGGTATCGGCCGCCACTTCGCAGTCGATCTGCTCCCCGCCTTTCTTGTGCACCTTGACGTCGACCCTGGACACGGTGGCAGTCTTTTCCAGGCGCCCGAACAACGTCGCGGCCGCTTCCTTCTCGAGGAAGCCGATCTCGTCCACGGTCTTGCCCAACAGCTCTTCGCTGGCATAACCGGTCGCCTGGAGGAAGGCCTCGTTGATTTCCGCCAATTGCAGTTCTGCGCTGCAGATCAGCGTCGGCACCGGCGACAGCCGGAACGACTTGGCAAAGCGCTCCTCGCTCTGGCGCAGCGCCGTTTCGGCCTTGCGCCGCGGCTCCATGTCCATGAACGAAAACAGCATGCAGTCTTCATCGTGCAGGTCCAGCGGCTGGCCGGCGACGATCACCTGTTTGCTGGTGCCATCGGGCAAGCGCAGCTCGGCCTGCATCTGCGGGATGGTCGCGCCCTGCCCCAGGCGCTCAACGGCCAGGCCACGCTTTTCGGCAGCCTCGAGCACATCCAGTTCATACACCGAACGCCCGATCACCTCTTCGCGGCTATAGCCGGTCATTTCCAGGAAACCCGCGTTGACCTTGATATAACGCAAATCGCTGAGACGGCAGATCACCGCCGGTGCGGGGTTGGCGCCGAAGGTTTTCTCGAAGCGCTGTTCGGCGCTGGCCCATTCCGTGGCATCGCTGAGAATCAGCACCAGGTATTCCGGCTCGTCGTTGCGGTCGGTCAGCACCATGCTGCGGATGCGGTGCACCCAGGTGCGGTCCGGATCGGCCACCGGCGTGACCTCCACCAGCACATCGCTGAACTCGTCGCCGCGAGCGACGCGGGCGATGGGGTAGTTGTCTTCGGGCAGCGAATGGTTGTTGCGATAACGCAAGTTGAAACGCCGGGCGTACTCCTTGGCATTGCTGCCCAACTCGCCAAGCTCCTTGACTCCGTGCATGGCCAACGCTGCTTCGTTGGCCCAGGCAATCGTCTGGTCGACTTCGATCAGCATCACGCCATCCGACAGCCCGGCGATGATCTGCAGCAATTGGCGGCGATTGGTATCGGTGCTTGGGACTTCCAGATTCATTGGTTCTCCATGGAGGGTCAGAGGCGCATGGAGGTTACGACTCCCGCGTGAGTGACGCGTTCCCTGCGCGGAAAACGTCGGTTTTTCCTGATCATTGTTGTTCGGCGGCGGTATCGATGCTCACTACCACCGACATACCCGGTCGCAGCCGCTCGCTTTCGGGCTGGCCCGGATCCACCGTGATACGAACCGGTACACGCTGGGATATCTTGACGAAATTGCCGGTGGCGTTGTCGGCCTGCAACAGGCTGAACTCCGAGCCGGTGGCCGGGGAAATGCGTTCGATATGCCCCTGGAATCGGCGATGGCCGAGGGCATCCACGGTGAAGCTTGCCGGCTGGCCGACCCGCACCTTGTCCATCTGGGTTTCCTTGAGGTTGGCGATCACCCACTTCTGGTTCGGCACCAGCGCCATCAACTGCGCCCCGGAATTGACGTAGGCGCCCAGGCGCACGCCGATCTGCCCCAGTTGACCGTCCCGTGGCGCCAGCACGCGAGTGTTGGACAGGTCGATGCGCGCCAGTTGCACCGCCGCCTCGGCGCTGGCGACGGCGGCTTCCAGGGAGCCGCGGTTGACGATGACGGTTTGCCGGTCCTGACGGGCAATTTCCAGGCTGGCCTGGGCCTGGGCGACGGCCGCGGTGGCTTGGGCGCTGGCGGCGCGGCTGATATCCAGTTCACGCCTGGACACCGAACCGTCCTTTACCAACGCCTCGTTGCGGCGCAGGTCGGCGGCGGCTTTGTGGGCCTGGGCCTGGCTGTCGGCCAGCGCGGCCTGGCGCAGCTTGATGGTCGCCTCGGCGCTGTTGCGCTGCTGTACGACGTTGGCCAGGGCCGCCTGTTGCACCGCCAGTTGCGCCAGCGCCTGGTCGAGCCGTTGCCGGTAGATGCGGTCATCCAGGCGCACCAGCAGATCGCCGGCCTTGACGAACTGGAAATCCTGCACCGGGACTTCATGGACATAACCACTGAGCTGCGGCCCGATGATCGTCACCTGCCCGCGCACCAAGGCATTTTCAGTGGTTTCCACGGCGCTGCTGAACGGCGGCAATTGCCAGGCGTAAAGCACCACCAGCACGCCGACAATCGCCACTGCGGCGAATCCGAGGGATGAAAGCATCCGCACTCGCAAGGAGCGCGGTTTTGTCACCGGAGCGGCAGGAGGCGCCTGGTCTTCCGGCGTATCGGCGATGGCATTGGTGGTCGTGGTGGTCGGCTCGGTCATGGAGAAGTGGCACCGCTGGGTTGTGGCGAAGGAGCAGGCGCTGCGGCGGGCTGAGTGGTGCTCATCAGCCACAGCGCACGAATGGAAATCCAGATCATCGTCAGCACGGCAATCACCGCGATCAGCATGAACACATCGTTATAGGCCAGTATGTTGGCTTCGCGGGTAGCGGCCGCAGCAAGGCTGCGAAGGCCCTGCAGGTGACGCAGGCCCGGATCGGCAATCAGCGAGCCCACCGCCGAACCGCCGCTGTCCACCCGTGCGGCGACGCGAGGGTCGAACTGACTCAGGTTCTCCACCAGATGGCTGGAATAGAATTTCTCGCGCACCACCTGGAACGTGCCGAGCACCGCGGCCCCTACCAGACCGCCGAGGCTCTGGCAGATCCCGAACAGCACGGAAAAACTCACCAGGTTTCGCGGGTTGGTCAGCACATTGCGCACCCCCAGGATCATCGTCGGCCCAAGGAAGAACGTGCTGCCGAATGCCAGCAGGAACTGGCTGAAATACATGTTTTGTGGACGGCTCAGGTTGTTCGAATAACTGTCCATCACCGACCCCGTGGCCATCAAGGCCAGGGAAATGATCAGCGGCATGAACAGGTGCGCCGGGTTGATCGTCAGCGCGCTGGTCACCAGCCCGGCGATACTGCCGATCAGCATCACCACGTAAAGGCTGTGCATCTGCTGACTGCTCATGTTCAGCGTTTGCAGGAAACCCACCGCTCCGGTGGATTGTTCCGAGGTCACCATGCGGATCAGAATCACCGCCAGGGCCAGGCGGATCATCACCCCGCTGCCGAGCCAACGCGTCATCAGCATCGGATTGCTGCGGTTATGTTCGATCGCCAGGCCTGCCATGATCAGCACGATGGAAGCCGCCGAGGCCACGCCGATCCATGGCGCTTCCAACCACCAGTCGATGCGCCCCAGCGACAACACCGCGCACAGCAAGGCGACGCCGCTGGCGAGCACGGTGAAGGTCAGGAAGTCGAGTTTTTCAAAGGTCTTGAAGCGATCACCCGGCGGCAACTTGAGCAGCAGCACGCAGCCCAGCGACAGCAGCGCCATGCCCAGTTCGAACAGGTACAAGCCGCGCCATTCGGCGATTTGCAGTAGGTCTTCAGAGAACAGCCGGGCCATTGGCAGCGCCAACTGCGAAGTGCCCAAGCCCAACACCAGCGCCTTGAGCCGCCACTTGGCCGGGAAAGCCTGGACCATGTAATACAGGCCCAGGGAGCTGAGGGCCGCACCGACCATGCCATGGGCCGCACGCACGGCGATCGCCGAGTTCAGGTCGTTGACGAACAGATGGCCGAAGGTCACCAGGGCGTAAAGCGCCAGGAACACTTCGGTAAACGCGCGCAAGCCGAATTGCTGGCGAAACTTCACCAGCAGCAGGTTCATCGAGACGTTGGTCATGACGTAGGCCGCGGGCAGCCAGGCCATCTCCGCCGTGGTCGCCCCCAGGGAACCTTGCAGATAAGGCAGATTGGCGATCACCAGCGAATTGCCCAAGCCCCCGGTCAACGCCACCAGCACGCCGACCAGCGCGTAGGCAAGCCGCTTGGACGTGGGATGCAACGGCGTCGAGGGCGAACCAGGCAGCGTCGGCCGTTCGTGCGGCTGCCAGGCGCGCGGGGTGTAATGATCCATTCAGAAACCTTGGGGGAACATAACGACAATTGGCCGCTGGAAACTTTCAAATGCTTGTTCGACGACAACGAACGCCAAGAAGTGCCGCAGACGCTTTCGTGGCGAGGGAGCTTGCTCCCGCTGGGCTGCGCAGCAGCCCCATCACTGATAACTCGGTGCCGCTGATAGGGGATCTTCAAGAGGGCTGCCAGGCAGCCAGCGGGAGCAAGCTCCCCCGCCACGGATCGAGGTGGGTTCAGGCGTCGCTGGCAGGGCCTGCCGCTTTCGAGCGGGCGCGATCCTTGGCGGCCTTGGCCTCGGCGGCAAGGCATTCCAGGCAGAACTGCTCGGCGTAAGACATCAGGATTTCGGTAGTATCGCCCTTGATCGTACGCGAGCCCGCGAGAATGTAGCGCATGCGTTTTTCAGTGACGCCGATGCGCAAGGCAATCCAGGCCGGTGTCTGGCCGATGCGGTCGACCAGTTTGTTGGCATATTCGGTGGAGTGGTTGTAGCGCTCGGCGTTGGGGAACATAGGGGGTCCATGGAAAGGGGATCAAGGCAGGGCGGCAGGTTACTCCTTTTTGTGCTGGGGTCATGTTTTTACGCAAGCTTGTAGCCGCCCAAGAGCAGCCACAAGGTTGGATATGCCTGGGGTGCAGGGTTGAGACGCAAGTGTCTATGGGCGGACCCATATATCCCTCATTATCCCAGCTTGTCCGAGGACGTTGACTTGGCGAAGGGTAATGTAATAGCCCTGACCTGGTGTTAAATTTTTAAATGTGTATTTGGCATAGGTAATGGGAAGTAACGTAGATTCTACTGCTGAACCAATAGGTTTGCCTTTATCGTCAGCTTTATAAATGCAGACCTCATAATTTTCGCCATGAGGCTGCCTTTTCAACCAACCGGCCAGTATTCTGTCCTCCTCAATCAAATGATGGCGTTCTAACCCAATAAATTGTGGCTCACCAGGAACAGGGGCCGCCCCCGTATTGCCCGAGAACACAGCACTTTGTGACTTCAATCCGGTATTATCTACCGCGTAAACCGACCCTGTGAAATTTGCATTAAAATCCACCTTAAAAGTAGCCGTAGGCCACTCCACGTACCTGTCCTGGTGTTGTACCGTTTTAGTTTCTCCGTTAACGACGGCAACATAATGAGAGACCAGTAAATTATCGGTAGACTTAAAGGACACTACTAACAACCGATCATCAGACTGGTATTTATTCCCTACCACTGGCTTGGAGGGAGGGATGGGTGATGCCTTTTTTATATTGGACGTGATGCAATTCTGCACGATATTTGAAGCTTCAAAAAAATCCACATTGATAATATTGGATTTTTGGAGCCACTCCGAATCTGCTGAGAACCACTCGTTAATGGCCGCTCCGATTTTTTCAGGGCCGTAGCGCCTGGAATACTTGACAACCTGCAGCGATCTCAAACGGTCCGGCGGGTAGATGTTGTGGATGGTATTCATAATATATTCCCTTATCTGAGCCAAACTGGGCAGGTCCTCTCCGACCCAATCACTTTGGACACCACCCCAGAACATTGGCCCGCCCACCACTGCCCAAGCGAGTATGATATGTTTTCCAGGATACTGCTGGTTGATTTCTTTAAGTGTCAAGCTCGCTGCTTCTGGGGGAATCAAGATATCAGACAAGCCGTCCACAAACTTACTTTTTATAACCTCCCACCAAAACTCTCCAATTTCTGAATCTGCGTGATTTATATCAAAAATGATAATTTCATTATTTCGAGCACCCCCACCCTCATTGAAAAACCTTCGGCAATCGTCAATTAGATGTTTTATGGTTCTAGTTGACTCGACATCCCCGTGATAGAAGTTGAATGCAACCGCATCATGGTACCGGTGCATACGAATACGCAAGTCCAATACGCGAATACCATTCATTAACTGGTAATAGAAGGAGTCTTCTTGACAGGCAACCCAACCCTCTTCCGCGCCCAACACCCCTTTTTTATCCACCCCCGAGTTATGGGCAGAAGGAAGTGCTAACTCATGAAGTTTAAGGATGCCAAGTTTCTCCTTGTTGTCGGTCATCCAAGTATCTGTTCTATGCGCTAATGGTTCGATTGGGGTTGACATGTCTGCGTTCTCTTTGTGGCGAGTAAGGTAAAATGCATGTAGCGCACAGATAGTAAAATCTCCTAACTCCTGAGCGCACAGGCGGCAATTTAAGCTCACTGCCGAGAGAGGGCTACTGTCAGAAATGACAGGTAACTTGATTTTGTTGCTATAGGTCTGATCGTAATTTCATATAAGAGTGGTACTGCACATAAAGGCAAATACCTATGATCGTTTTCCGCGAGATACACACGCCGTGGCGAGGGAGCTTGCTCCCGCTGGCTGCGTAGCAGCCTAGGGAAATATGGCAACGAGCGCATCGTGTAGATATTTTGAAGCTGCTGCGCAGCCCAGCGGGAGCGAGCTCCCTCGCCACAGAAGCTTTATCGGCTTGCCATTCGACTAATGTCTTAGACCAGTCATCGCACAACCCAATCTCCTCGCAGCTATGCTGAGACTGCGCTTTTCTCCACAGCAAAGCCCTTTTCAGCCTAATGCAGCGCCCCTATAAAGCTAGGAAATGCCTACCGTCAGCGGCCACCAGCGAGAAAATTCCCCGTAATGGCCAGTTGACAAGAATCAGCCGCCACCAAATAATCCCTGCCATGTTGTACGACGACGTATAACAAATAAAAACAACAAAAAAGCAAGGGAGCGTCAGAGTGAGCACACGTGTCCGTTTTTCGCCCAAGAACCGTCCAACCCGTCCTTTTTGCCCATCGAATGTCGCCCTGGGCCTGATCAGTTGCAGCAGCCTTGCCATGTTCCTGCCCATGACCGCCAGCGCCGCAGGTTTTGTCGATGACGCCAAAGCCACGCTGAATCTGCGCAACGCCTATTTCAACCGCAACTTCGTCAACGACGCCGCCGCCCAAGGCAAAGCCGAGGAATGGACTCAAAGCTTCATCCTCGACGCCAAGTCCGGTTTCACCCAAGGCACGGTCGGCTTCGGCGTGGACGTGCTCGGCCTGTACTCGGTCAAGCTCGACGGCGGTCGCGGCACCGCCGGTACCCAGTTGCTGCCGGTGCACGACGACGGTCGCCCGGCCGATGACTTCGGCCGTTTGGGCGTGGCCCTCAAGGCCAAGGTCTCGAAGACTGAATTGAAAGTCGGCGAGTGGATGCCGGTGCTGCCGATCCTGCGTTCCGACGATGGTCGTTCCCTGCCGCAAACCTTCCAGGGCGGCCAGGTCACCTCCACCGAGATCAACGGCTTGAGCCTCTATGGCGGTCAGTTCCGTGGCAACAGCCCGCGTAACGACGCGAGCATGGAAGACATGTCGATGAACGGCCGCAGCGCCTTCACTTCCGACCGTTTCAATTTCGGCGGCGGCGAATATGCCTTCAACGAAAAACGCACCCAGGTCGGCGTCTGGTACGCGGAACTGTCCGACATCTACCAGCAGCAATATTTCAACCTGACCCACAGCCAACCCATGGGCGACTGGACCCTGGGCGCCAACCTTGGCTACTTCATCGGCAAGGAAGACGGCAGCGCCCTGGCCGGCGATCTCGACAACAAGACCGCGTTCGCCATGCTCTCGGCCAAATACGGTGGCAACACCTTCTATGTCGGCCTGCAGAAAGTCGGCGGCGATGACGCCTGGATGCGCGTCAACGGCACCAGCGGCGGCACTCTGGCGAACGACAGCTACAACTCCAGCTACGATAACGCCAAGGAAAAATCCTGGCAGTTGCGCCACGACTTCAACTTCGCCGCCGTCGGCGTGCCGGGCCTGACCCTGATGAACCGCTACATCAGTGGTGACAACGTGCACACCGCCACGGTCGACGATGGCAAGGAATGGGGCCGCGAGACTGAGCTGGCTTATACCGTGCAGAGCGGTGCGCTGAAGAGTCTCAACGTGAAATGGCGTAACGCATCGATTCGTCGCGACTTCAACACCAACGAATTCGACGAGAACCGTATCTTCATCAGCTATCCGATTTCGCTGCTGTAACGGAAGGATTCAGCCTGGGCGCATCCCATGGCAATCTACGGCAAGGACGCCGTTCCAGAGCGGTTCGTCGATCAAACGTTGACAAGGCAGCAGAAGGATAAGGATATTCGCCCTCGGTCGTACGACAACTTATAACAACTGTACCTCTCACTGTTTGCTCAGGTAATGCCATGACCACGACACAAATTCGCCACCCCTTCAATCGCCTGCTGTTGACCGGTGCCGCCGGCGGCCTTGGCAAAGTCTTGCGCGAACGCCTCAAGCCTTACGCCCGCCATATTCGCCTGTCGGACATCGCCAACATGGCGCCGGCCATCGACGAAAGCGAAGAAGTGGTGCCCTGCGACCTGTCGGATAAACAGGCTGTGCACCAGTTGGTGGAAGGCGTCGACGCCATCCTGCATTTTGGCGGCGTGTCGGTCGAGCGTCCGTTCGAGGAAATCCTCGGCGCCAACCTCAGCGGCGTGTTCCATATTTATGAAGCCGCGCGCAAGCACGGCGTCAAGCGCGTGATCTTCGCCAGTTCCAACCATGTCATCGGTTTCTACAAGCAGGACCAGACCCTCGACGCCCTCTCCCCGCGCCGTCCGGATGGCTACTACGGCCTGTCCAAGTCCTACGGCGAAGACATGGCCAGTTTCTACTTCGATCGCTACGGCATCGAGACCGTGAGCATCCGCATCGGCTCGTCATTCCCGGAACCACAGAACCGCCGGATGATGAGCACCTGGCTGAGCTTCGACGACCTCACCCAACTGATCGAATGCTCGCTCTACACCCCGAAAGTCGGCCACACCGTGGTTTACGGCGTGTCCGCCAACCGCGATGTCTGGTGGGACAACAGCCACGCCGCGCACCTGGGTTACCAGCCCAAGGACACTTCGGAAATCTTCCGCGCCAAAGTCGAAGCCCAGCCAATGCCGGCCGAGGATGATCCGGCCAGGATCTACCAGGGCGGCGCCTTTGTCGCTGCCGGCCCGTTCGACAACTGATTCGCCTGTTTCATGGGATACACACGAACCAAGGAATCGCCATGCAAGCCGAATTGATTGTCGATGCACGCAACGCCGTCGGGGAAAGCCCGGTGTGGGTCCCCGAGGAGAACGCCCTGTACTGGGTGAACATCCCCAGCGGCGGCCTGCAACGCTGGAACGCCAGCACTGGAAAAATCCAGGGCTGGGAAGCCCCCGAAATGCTCGCCTGCATTGCCCGTCACCAGGACGGTGGCTGGGTCGCGGGCATGGAAAGCGGTTTCTTCCGTCTGCACCCCAATGACGACGGCAGCCTGGACAGCGAACTGTGCGCCAGCGTCGAACACAGCCGCAGCGACATGCGCCTTAACGACGGCCGTTGCGATCGCCAGGGCCGTTTCTGGGCCGGCAGCATGGTGTTGAACATGGGCGCCAATGCCGACGAAGGCCGGATGTACCGTTTTGACGCTGGGCAAAGCAGCCCGGTCGAGCCACAACTCAGCGGTTTCATCGTACCCAACGGCCTGGGTTTCAGCCCCGACGGACGGACGATGTACCTCTCCGATTCGCATCCGTTGAGCCAGCAGATCTGGGCCTTCGACTACGACATCGACAGTGGCACCCCGTCCAACCGGCGCCTGTTCGTCGACATGATGCCCCTGGCCGGTCGCCCGGACGGCGCAGCGGTGGACGCCGACGGTTGCTACTGGATTTGCGCCAATGACGCCGGGCTGATTCACCGCTTCACCCCGGACGGACGCCTCGACCGTTCGCTGGAAGTGCCGGTGAAAAAACCGACCATGTGCGCCTTCGGCGGAAGCCGGCTCGATACGCTCTTCGTCACCTCGATCCGTCCGGGTGACGACAATGATCCGCAATCCCTGGCCGGTGGCGTGTTCGCTCTCAAACCCGGCGTCAAGGGTCTGGCTGAACCTGCTTTCGGAGGACGGAAACACTCCGCGAACTGATCTGCTTTGCCGCTTCACATCGATAGATATAAAAACAACAACACTGGAGATTGACCATGAATTTCAAACGCACGCTTCTGATCGCGGCCCTGCCCCTGGCCTTCCTGGCGCAGGCGGCACAAGCGCTCGATATCAAGATCGCCGACATCCACCCCAAGGGCTACCCGACCGTGGTAGCCGAGGAATCCATGGGTAAAACCCTGGAAAAGGAGAGCAACGGCGAACTGAAGTTCAAGTTCTACCCTGGCGGCGTACTCGGCTCCGAAAAAGAAGTCATCGAGCAGATGCAAGTCGGCGCGATACAGATGTCCCGGGTCAGCCTGGGCATCGTCGGGCCTGTGGTGCCGGACGTGAACGTCTTCAACATGCCGTTCATCTTCCGCGACCAGGCGCACATGCGCGCAGTCATCGATGGTGATGTCGGCGATGCGATCCTCGACAAGATCACCACCTCCGAATTCGGCCTGGTAGCCCTGGCCTGGATGGATGGCGGCACCCGCAACCTCTACACCAAGAAGCCGGTGCGCAAGATCGAAGACCTCAAGGGCATGAAGATCCGCGTCCAGGGCAACCCGATGTTCATCGAGACCTTCAACGCCATGGGCGCCAACGGTATCGCCATGGACACCGGCGAGATCTTCAGCGCCCTGCAGACCGGCGTGATCGACGGCGCGGAAAACAACCCGCCGACCATGCTTGAGCACAACCACTACCAGAACGCCAAGTTCTACAGCCTGACCGGCCACCTGATCCTGCCTGAACCGATCGTGATGTCGAAAAAAACCTGGGAAAAACTGACCCCGGATCAACAAACGATGGTGAAAAAAGCCGCCAAGGCTGCCCAGGCTGAAGAGCGTGTACTGTGGGACAAGAAGTCCGCCGCCAGTGAAGAAAAACTCAAGGCCGCCGGCGTCGAGTTCATCACCGTCGACAAAAAACCCTTCTATGACGCCACCGCGCCGATCCGGGCCAAATACGGTGCTCCGTACGCCGACCTGATCAAGCGCATCGAGGCTGTCCAGTAAGACCCTCTTAATCTGTACTCATGAAAAGGCTGGGCGCGCCTGCGGTTAAAAGGCGCGCCCAGTTACGGTGGAACCCGATGAAGAATTTGCTGCTGCGTATCAACGACAAGATTTACATGACGTGCATCTGGGTCGCCGGCCTTTCCGTCCTGGCAGTTGCCCTGATGATTCCCTGGGGTGTATTCGCCCGTTACGTGCTGGGCTCAGGCTCCAGCTGGCCAGAGCCCACCGCCATTTTGCTGATGATCGTGTTCACCTTCATTGGCGCCGCCGCCAGTTACCGCTCCGGCTCGCACATGGCCGTTGACATGGTCACCAGCCGCCTGCCACCGCATCTGAAAAACGCTGCCTCGATTTTTTCCCAGCTGTTGATGGCCGCTGTCTGCATTTTCATGACCGTCTGGGGCACCAAGCTGTGCATGGCCACTTGGAATCAATTCATGAGCGCCATCCCTACCCTGCGCGTCGGCATCACGTACATGCCGATCCCGATCGGTGGCTTCCTGACCCTGATTTTTGTCCTGGAAAAACTCTTGCTGGGTGATCAAAGCCAGCGTCGGGTCGTGCAGTTCGACCTGGTTGAAGAAAACGAAGGTGCCGTTTAATGGACGCTCTGATTCTGCTGGGCAGTTTTTTGTTGTTGATCCTGATCGGCATGCCGGTCGCCTACGCATTGGGCGCCGCCGCCCTGATCGGGGCGTGGTGGATCGATATTCCGTTCCAGGCCATGATGATTCAGGTAACGGGCGGGGTGAACAAGTTCTCGCTGCTGGCCATTCCGTTCTTCGTCCTGGCCGGCGCGATCATGGCCGAGGGCGGCATGTCCCGCCGCTTGGTGGCATTCGCCAGTGTGTTGGTAGGCTTCGTGCGCGGTGGCCTGTCTTTGGTCAACCTCGTGGCCTCGAGTTTTTTTGGCGCGATCTCCGGCTCCTCGGTGGCCGATACCGCCTCGGTCGGCTCGGTGCTGATCCCGGAAATGACACGCCGGGGCTATCCGCGTGAATACGCCACCGCCGTCACTGTCAGCGGTTCGGTACAAGCGCTGCTGACACCGCCCAGCCACAACGCGGTGCTGTACTCGCTCGCCGCTGGCGGCACCGTCTCGATTGGTTCGCTGTTCATGGCCGGCATCGTCCCCGGTATCATGATGAACCTGTGCCTGATGGCGCTGTGCCTGGTTTTTGCGAAAAAGCGCAATTACCCCAAGGGCGAAGTGATTCCGCTCAAGCAAGCGTTGAAGATCTGCAAGGAAGCCATGTGGGGCATGATGACCCTGTTCATCATCCTTGGCGGCATTCTCTCGGGTGTGTTCACTGCCACCGAATCGGCCGCCATTGCCGTGGTGTGGGCGTTCTTCGTGACCATGTGCATCTATCGCGACTACAAGTGGAGCGAGTTGCCGAAACTGATGCACCGTACGGTACGCACCATCTCCATCGTGATGATCCTGATCGGCTTCGCCGCCAGCTTCGGCTACATCATGACGCTGATGGAGATTCCGGCGAAGATCACCACCGCGTTCCTGACACTGTCGGACAACCGCTACGTGATCCTGATGTGCATCAACGTGATGTTGCTGCTGTTGGGCACCGTGATGGACATGGCGCCGCTGATCCTGATCCTGACGCCGATCCTGATGCCGGTGATCGTCGGCATCGGCGTAGACCCGGTGCAGTTCGGCATGATCATGCTGGTGAACCTCGGTATCGGCCTGATCACACCGCCGGTGGGCGCGGTACTGTTCGTCGGTTCCGCCATCGGCAAGGTGAGCATCGAAAGCACCGTCAAGGCGCTGCTGCCGTTCTACGCCATGCTGTTCCTGGTGCTGATGCTGGTGACCTACATTCCTGCCATTTCGCTGTGGTTGCCGAATCTGGTGTTGTAACCCCAACAGTGAGCAAGCCCTCTTGTGGCGAGGGAGCTTGCTCCCGCTGGACTGCGCAGCAGGCCCCTCCGGTGTCAATCGGGGCGTCTGCTTCGCAGCCGAGCGGGAGCAAGCTCCCTCGCCACAAAAGCTTTCAGCCCTTCCGAAAAAGACGCCGCCATGACACCACCTCTTCTCCATCTCGAAGACGAACTCACTCGCCTCACCCTGGCTCCGCACCTGGGTGCCAGCCTCGTTGAATGGACATTGCGCAGCACCGGTGCGCCGTTGCTGCGCCCGCCCGCACCGCAAGCACTGGAAAACCGCCTGCCGGGAAAGCTCGGCTGCTTTCCGTTGATCCCCTGGTCGAACCGGATTGCCGAGGGCGGTTTCGATTGCCCTGGCGGCTGGCTCGCCCTGGAAGCCAACAGCCCCAACGATCCCTTTCCGATCCATGGCAGTGCCTGGCAGCAACCTTGGCAGGTTACCGAGCGAACCGGCCAGGAAGCCTTGCTGCAACTGGACAGCCTGTACCCCTTCGCCTATTGCGCCAGCCTGCGGATCCGCTTGAGCGGCGGCCAACTGCAAATCGCCCTCCACGTCACCCACATGGCCGAACAGGCTGCCTGGCACGGGTTGGGTTTGCATCCATATTTGCCACGCACCGCCGGTACCCGCCTGCAAACCCGCGCCAGCGAAGTGTGGATGTGCGACGCCTCGAAACTGCCAACGGAACTGAGGGACGTTCCTTCGAAGTGGGATTTCCAACAACCGCGGCTATTGCCCGACACCCTCGTCGACAACGGCTTCGGCGGCTGGGACGGACGATGCCTGATCCAGCAACCGGAACTGGGTTATGAACTGGAATGCCGCGCCAGCGGCAGCGAATATTTCCTGTTGTACTGCCCCGTCGGTCTGGATTTCTTCTGCATCGAACCGGTCAGCCATCCGGTCAACGCTCATCACCTGCCAGGACGGCCGGGGTTGCGCTTGCTGGAGCAAGGACAGTCGGTGGCGTTGGGGTTTTCGATGCAGTGCCGGGAGTTATAAGCACCGCGATCTACGTGGCGAGGGAGCTTGCTCCCGCTGGACTGCGAAGCAGGCCCATCCATTATCAAGCCTGGCGTCTGCTTCGCAGCCGAGCGGGAGCAAGCTCCCTCGCCACAAAAGCCTCCTCCTCCGCTAAGCCCGCAGCAACATGAACCCCGCCACCGCCAGGCACACCCCGGCAAAACCCACCTGCAACGCCCGCGCTGGAACCTTCGCCGAGAAGCGTCGCCCCAAAATCATCCCGACGATGCTCGCCGCAATGAACGCCGCCCCGACCCGGTCGATGCTCACCCCGGCATGAAACGCGCCGACCACGCCGATCAACGAAATCAAGCTGATGACCATCAAGGAGGTGGCGACAATGCCGCGCATCTGCACGTCGGTCAGTTGTTTGAACGCCGGGACGATCAGGAAACCGCCACCCACGCCCAGCAGGCCCGAAACCATGCCCGTGACCGCACCCAAAGCCGACAAGGTGGCGGTGCAGCGGGCGGTCCAGGCCAGGCGCCCGGTCTGCTGATCCAGCATGCAGTTCTTCTGGCCCCAACTGGCCGCACCGTGGTCGCTGGGCCCCGGCCGTGGGGTTTCCCGGCGCAGCATGCGCGCCGCCACCAGCACCATCAGCAGGCTGAACAGAATCATCAGGATTTTTTCCGCAAGCTGGTGGGCGAAATAGACACCCACCGGCGAAAACACCGCGCCCAGCAGCGCAATGAGCAACGCAGCGCGGTAACGCACCAGCCCATGGCGCAACCCATCGATGGCGCCGACAGCTGCGGCGCTGCCCACCGCAAACAACGCCACCGGCGCGGCCTGGGTCATGCTCCAACCCAGGCCCAACACCAACGCCGGCACGGCCAGAATTCCGCCGCCCGCCCCTGTCAGGCCAAGGATCAGGCCCATGATCACACCAAAAAAACTTGCCAGTAACATAACCGTCTCTCAAGCCGCGCACGCCTGTTGTCAGGTGTGATCGCATTTGCAGGACGCGGTGGCCCTCACTTAAGCTGCGGACCATATGTTGTAAGCCCCAAGCGTTGCAACCCGCTATTCATAGATTGGTCTATGACGAGCGAGCTTGCTCCCGCTGGGCCGCGTAGCCGCCCCTTTCATGAGTTCTTCCCGCACAGGTTCGTTGTCATGCCCGCGCAGATCCAAAGCTTCCTCGACCCCGCTTCAAAGACCTATACCTACGTGGTTTATGAACACGCTGGCGGGTCCTGTGCGGTGGTCGACCCGGTGCTCGACTACGACCCGGCGTCAGGCCGCAGCGGCACGGAGCAGGCCGATCGGGTGATCGCTTTCGTGGCTGAACACCAGTTGACGGTGCAATGGCTGCTGGAAACCCACGCCCATGCCGATCACTTGTCCGCCGCCCCTTACCTGCGGGAGAAACTGGGCGGCAAGATCGCCATCGGCGAATCCATCCATCAGGTCCAGAGTGTCTTCAAGACGCTGTTCAATCTCGAAGCGCAATTTGCCGTGGATGGTTCACAGTTCGATCACCTGTTCGCGGCCGACGAATCTTTTTTTATCGGCAACCTCAAGGCCACCGCGCTGCACGTTCCCGGCCACACCCCGGCGGACATGGCCTACCTGATCGATGGCGATGTGATCCTGGTGGGCGACACCCTGTTCATGCCTGACGTGGGCACTGCCCGCTGCGACTTCCCTGGCGGCGACGCCCATCAGCTCTACGCTTCGATCCGCAAGCTGCTGGCCTTCCCTGCCGGCGTTCGACTCTACGTATGCCACGATTACCCGCCGGAGGGCCGCGAGCCCCAGTGCATGAGCACCGTTGGCGAACAGCGCCAGCACAACATCCATGTTCGCGACGGCATCGACGAGACCGCGTTCGTGGCCATGCGCACCCAGCGCGACAAGACCCTGGGCATGCCGACGCTGCTGTTGCCGGCGATCCAGGTGAATGTGCGGGCGGGCCACTTGCCGCCGGCGGAGGGTAATGGCGTGACCTATCTGAAGATTCCGATCAATCAGCTCTAGGATCACCCCATATCCAATGTGGGAGCGAGCTTGCTCGCGAAGGCGGTGGGTCTGCTTGCATTGATGTCGGATGTAATGGCCCCATCGCGAGCAAGCTCGCTCCCACAGAGATCGGCGGCGGTCACATTGCCCGGTCACACCATAAATCCAATGTGGGGGCGCAGCCTTTCAGGTACCCAGCGTCAAGCCATTGGCCGGCAGCGGCAGCGCGGTCTTGTAGCGCACCTGCTTGAGGGCGAAGCTTGAGCGGATATTCGCCACCCCGGGGACTTTGGTCAGGAAATCCATCATGAACCGCTCCAGTGACTGGATGGTCGGCACCAGCACGCGGATCAGGTAATCCGGGTCGCCCGCCATCAGGTAGCACTCCATCACTTCCGGCCGGTCGGAGATCGCCTCTTCGAAATGCTGCAGCGCCTCTTCCACCTGCTTCTCCAGGCTGACATGGATAAACACGTTGACGTGCAGGCCCAGCAGGTCGGCATCCAACAGGGTGACCTGCTCGCGAATCACTCCCAGCTCCTCCATCGCCCGGACCCGATTGAAGCACGGCGTCGGCGACAGGTTGACCGAACGGGCAAGGTCGGCATTGGTGATGCGGGCGTTTTCCTGAAGGCTGTTGAGAATGCCGATGTCGGTGCGATCCAATTTGCGCATGAGACAAAATTTCCTGTTTCTTATCGTTGTGCAGATTTTTTATCTGCAAATCATCTAAACAGCAAGCCAACAGAGAAAAAAATTCTTCTACGTCGAGCCTATGATTGTTGTAGGACAATTTCCCACCTACCCAGGGAAATTCGTCAGCTAGCGCGCCCACTACAAGAAATTCACAAGATCGAGCGTAGAAAGCCATGAACCCAGCGTACGAACCGCTACGCCTGCACGTCCCCGAACCTTCGGGCCGTCCCGGCTGCAAGACCGACTTCTCCTACCTGCATCTGACCGATGCCGGCACGGTGCGCAAACCTCCCATCGACGTCGAACCCGCCGACACCGCCGACCTGGCGCGCAGCCTGATCCGCGTGCTCGACGACCAGGGCAACGCCCTCGGCGAATGGGCTGAAAACGTCCCCGTCGAAATCCTCCGCAAGGGCATGCGCGCCATGCTCAAGACACGCATCTACGACAACCGCATGGTCGTCGCCCAGCGCCAGAAAAAAATGTCGTTCTACATGCAGAGCCTTGGCGAGGAAGCCATCGGCAGCGCCCAGGCCCTGGCCCTGAACATCGACGACATGTGCTTCCCGACCTACCGCCAGCAAAGCATCCTCATGGCCCGCGACGTGCCGCTGGTGGACCTGATCTGCCAACTGTTGTCCAACGAGCGCGATCCGCTCAAGGGCCGGCAGTTGCCGATCATGTATTCGGTCAAGGACGCCGGTTTCTTCACCATTTCCGGCAACCTCGCCACCCAGTTCATCCAGGGCGTAGGCTGGGGCATGGCCTCGGCGATCAAGGGCGACACCAAGATCGCCTCGGCCTGGATTGGCGACGGCGCCACCGCCGAATCGGACTTCCACACCGCCCTCACCTTCGCCCACGTCTACCGCGCCCCGGTGATCCTCAACGTGGTCAACAACCAGTGGGCGATTTCCACTTTCCAGGCGATTGCCGGCGGTGAAGCCACCACTTTCGCCGGACGCGGCGTCGGCTGCGGCATCGCCTCGCTGCGGGTCGATGGCAACGATTTCATCGCCGTCTACGCCGCGTCGCGCTGGGCCGCCGAACGGGCCCGCCGTAACCTCGGTCCGGCCCTGATCGAATGGGTCACCTACCGCGCCGGCCCGCACTCCACGTCTGACGATCCTTCGAAATACCGCCCGGCCGACGACTGGAGTCACTTCCCGTTGGGCGACCCGATTGCGCGCCTCAAGCAGCACCTGGTGAAGATCGGCCAGTGGTCCGAAGAGGAACACGCCGCCGTCACCGCCGAGCTTGAAGCCGAGGTGATCGCCGCGCAGAAAGAAGCCGAGCAGTACGGCACCCTTGCCGGCGGGCAGATTCCGAGCGCCGCGACCATGTTCGAGGACGTCTACAAAGAGATGCCGGAGCACTTGAAGCGCCAGCGTCAGCAGTTGGGGATCTGACATGAACGATCACAACAACAATATTGCGTTGGACACCGCCATGACCACTACCACCATGACCATGATCCAGGCGCTGCGCTCGGCCATGGACGTGATGCTCGAGCGCGACGACAACGTCGTGGTGTTCGGCCAGGACGTCGGTTACTTCGGCGGCGTGTTCCGCTGCACCGAAGGCCTGCAGAACAAGTACGGCACCTCGCGGGTGTTCGACGCGCCGATTTCCGAAAGCGGCATCGTCGGCGTGGCCGTGGGCATGGGCGCCTATGGGCTGCGGCCGGTGGCCGAGATCCAGTTCGCCGACTACGTCTACCCGGCGTCGGACCAGATCATTTCCGAAGCCGCGCGCCTGCGCTATCGCTCGGCCGGCGAGTTCACCGCACCGATGACCCTGCGCATGCCCTGCGGCGGCGGCATCTATGGCGGCCAGACCCACAGCCAGAGCATCGAGGCGATGTTCACCCAGGTCTGCGGGCTGCGCACCGTCATGCCATCCAACCCCTACGACGCCAAGGGCCTGCTGATCGCCTCCATCGAAAACGATGACCCGGTGATCTTCCTTGAACCCAAGCGCCTGTATAACGGCCCGTTCGACGGTCACCATGACCGCCCGGTAACGCCGTGGTCCAAACACCCGCAGGCGCAAGTACCCGACGGCTACTACACCGTGCCGCTGGACGTCGCCGCCATCACCCGTCCGGGCAAGGACGTGACGGTGCTGACCTACGGCACCACGGTCTACGTCTCCCAGGTAGCAGCCGAAGAAACCGGGATCGACGCCGAAGTCATCGACCTGCGCAGCCTGTGGCCGCTGGACCTGGACACCATCGTCAAATCCGTGAAGAAGACCGGCCGCTGCGTGGTGGTCCACGAGGCCACCCGCACCTGCGGTTTCGGCGCCGAGCTGGTGTCGCTGGTGCAAGAACATTGCTTCCACCACCTGGAAGCGCCCATCGAGCGTGTCACCGGTTGGGACACCCCCTACCCGCACGCGCAGGAGTGGGCGTATTTCCCAGGGCCGTCCCGTGTGGGCGCGGCGTTGAAACGGGTCATGGAGGTCTGAATGGGCACGCACGTTATCAAGATGCCGGACATCGGCGAAGGCATCGCGGAAGTTGAATTGTCGGTGTGGCACGTCAAGGTCGGCGACATGGTGGTCGAAGACCAGGTGTTGGCCGATGTCATGACTGACAAGGCGATGGTGGATATTCCTTCGCCGGTGCATGGCCGGGTCATCGCCCTCGGTGGCGAACCGGGTGAGGTCATGGCGGTGGGCAGCGAGCTGATCCGCATTGAAGTGGAAGGCGCCGGCAACCTGAAGGAATCGGCTCAATCGACGGCACCGGTGGCCAAGCCTGAACCCGTCGCGAAGCCTGAACAGGCTTCCCGCCCCGAACCTGTGACGGAAAAACCCGTCGCCGCGCCCCGCCCGGCCCAAGCGGCACAGGCGCCGGTGGCCCGCGATCCCGACGAGCGTCCGCTGGCCTCGCCGGCCGTGCGCAAACACGCGCTAGACCTGGGTATCCAGCTGCGTCTGGTCCAGGGCAGCGGCCCCGCCGGGCGAATTCTGCATGAAGACCTGGAGGCCTATCTGGCCCAAGGCCCATCGTCCCAGGCCAAGGGCGGCTCGGGTTATGCCGAACGTCACGACGAGCAGCAGATCCCGGTGATCGGCATGCGCCGCAAGATCGCCCAGCGCATGCAGGAAGCCACCCAGCGCGCGGCCCATTTCAGCTATGTCGAGGAAATCGACGTCACCGCCCTGGAAGAACTGCGTGTTCATCTGAATGAAAAACACGGTGCCAGTCGCGGCAAGTTGACGTTGCTGCCGTTCCTGGTCCGCGCCCTGGTCGTGGCGCTGCGGGATTTCCCGCAGATGAACGCCCGTTACGACGATGAAGCCCAGGTCATTCACCGCTCCGGCGCCGTGCATGTCGGCGTCGCCACCCAGAGCGATGTCGGCCTGATGGTGCCGGTGGTGCGCCACGCCGAGGCCCGCAGCCTGTGGGACAGCGCGGCGGAAATCTCGCGCCTGGCGACAGCGGCCCGCAACGGCAAGGCCAGTCGCGACGAATTGTCCGGCTCGACCATCACCCTGACCAGCCTTGGCGCGTTGGGCGGCATCGTCAGCACGCCGGTGCTGAACCTGCCGGAAGTGGCGATCGTCGGCGTCAACAAGATCGTCGAGCGGCCCGTGGTGATCAAGGGCCAGATCGTGATCCGCAAGATGATGAACCTCTCCAGCTCCTTCGATCACCGGGTGGTCGACGGCATGGATGCGGCGCAATTCATCCAGGCCCTGCGTGGCCTGCTCGAACAACCCGCCACTTTGTTTGTGGAGTAAGCAATGCACACTCTGAACACCAAGCTGCTGATTATCGGCGGCGGTCCTGGCGGTTACGTGGCGGCGATTCGCGCCGGCCAACTGGGCATTGAAACGATCCTGGTGGAAGGCCAGGCTCTGGGCGGTACTTGCCTGAATATCGGCTGCATTCCGTCCAAGGCGTTGATCCATGTGGCCGAGCAGTTCCACCAGACCCGCCATCACAGCCAGGGCTCGGCCTTGGGCATCACCGTGGCGGCGCCGAGCCTGGACATCGGCAAGAGCGTGGAATGGAAGGATGGCATCGTCGATCGCCTGACCACCGGCGTCGCCGCGTTGCTGAAAAAGCACAAAGTCCAGGTCATTCAGGGCTGGGCCAAAGTGATCGATGGCAAGACCGTTGACGTCGGTGACACCCGCATCCAGTGCGAACACCTGCTGCTGGCCACCGGCTCGAAAAGTGTCGAGCTGCCGATGTTGCCGATTGGCGGGCCGATCGTCTCGTCCACCGAAGCCCTCGCCCCCACCTCGGTGCCCAAGCATCTGGTGGTGGTCGGCGGCGGCTACATCGGTCTGGAGCTGGGCATCGCCTATCGCAAGTTGGGCGCCGAAGTGAGCGTGGTCGAGGCCCAGGAACGGATCCTGCCAGCCTACGACGGCGAGCTGACGCAACCGGTGCACGAGGCGCTCAAGCAACTGGGCGTGAAGCTGTACCTCAAGCACAGCGTCGAAGGCTTCGATGCCCAGGCCAGCACCTTGCAAGTGCGCGATCCCAACGGCGACACGCTGAACCTGGCGACCGACCGCGTGCTGGTGGCGGTCGGACGCAAGCCCAACACCCAGGGTTGGAACCTCGATACGCTGGACCTGGCGATGAACGGCTCGGCGCTGAAAATCGACAACCGGTGCCAGACCAGCATGCGCAATGTCTGGGCCATCGGTGACCTGAGCGGCGAACCGATGCTCGCCCACCGGGCCATGGCCCAGGGCGAAATGGTCGCCGAGCTGATTGCCGGCCAGCATCGGGAATTCAACCCGACGGCCATCGCGGCAGTGTGCTTTACCGATCCGGAGGTGGTCGTGGTCGGCAAGACGCCGGACGAGGCCAAGGCCGCCGGGGTCGATTGCATCGTGTCGAGCTTCCCGTTCGCCGCCAATGGCCGGGCCATGACTCTGGAATCGAAAAGCGGTTTCGTCCGGGTCGTGGCGCGCCGGGACAATCATCTGATAATCGGCTGGCAAGCCGTCGGTGTCGGCGTGTCGGAGTTGTCCACGGCGTTTGGCCAATCCCTGGAAATGGGCGCACGGCTGGAAGACATCGCCAGCACCATCCACGCCCACCCGACGCTGGGCGAGGCCGTGCAGGAAGCGGCGTTGCGGGCATTGGGGCATGCGTTGCATCTATAGGCATGCGGTGCACTGCAGGTATGGGTTTCACCCGTGGCGAGGGAGCTTGCTCCCGCTGGGCTGCGAAGCGGCCCCAATCCCGATGTAGAAATCTTTAAGTCACACCGCGTTGACCGGGTTACGACTGCTTCGCAGCCGAGCGGGAGCAAGCTCCCTCGCCACGGGCAGTCGGCAGAAAATCTGCCTGTTGCCTATCTCTCAGGCTGCGAAACACCCCCGGAATGAAGTATTGTTGTCCCCATTAAAAAACGTCAGAAGCCTTGAACCGTTTCGACGGTTGTCAGGAAATAGAGGGTGTCATGGGTAACGAGAGCATCAATTGGGACAAACTGGGCTTTGACTACATCAAGACCGACAAGCGCTACCTGTCGCACTGGCGCGACGGCGCCTGGGACGCAGGCACCCTGACCGACGACAATGTGCTGCACATCAGCGAGGGTTCCACGGCCCTGCACTACGGCCAGCAATGCTTCGAAGGCCTGAAGGCCTATCGTTGCAAGGACGGTTCGATCAACCTGTTCCGCCCGGACCAGAACGCCGCCCGCATGCAACGCAGCTGCGCCCGCCTGCTGATGCCACATGTCGACACCGAGCAGTTCGTCGAAGCCTGCAAGCAAGTGGTCCGCGCCAACGAGCGCTTCATCCCGCCGTATGGCACCGGCGGTGCGCTGTACCTGCGCCCGTTCGTGATCGGCGTGGGTGACAACATCGGCGTGCGCACCGCGCCCGAGTTTATCTTCTCGATCTTCTGCATCCCGGTCGGCGCCTATTTCAAGGGCGGCCTGACCCCGCACAACTTCCTGATCTCCAGCTTCGACCGCGCGGCCCCGCAAGGCACCGGCGCGGCCAAGGTCGGTGGCAACTACGCCGCCAGCCTGATGCCCGGCTCGCAGGCCAAGAAGGCCAGTTTCGCCGACTGCATCTACCTGGACCCGCTGACCCATTCGAAAATCGAGGAAGTCGGCTCGGCCAACTTCTTCGGCATCACCCACGACAACAAATTCATCACCCCCAACTCCCCTTCGGTATTGCCGGGCATCACCCGCCTGTCGCTGATCGAACTGGCCAAATCACGCCTGGGCCTGGAAGTGATCGAAGGCGACGTATTCATCGACAAGCTGTCGGAGTTCAAGGAAGCCGGCGCCTGCGGTACCGCAGCCGTGATCACGCCGATCGGTGGTATCAGCTACAAGGACAAGCTGCATGTATTCCACAGCGAAACCGAAGTCGGCCCGATCACCCAGAAGCTCTACAAAGAGCTGACCGGCGTACAGACCGGCGACGTGGAAGCGCCAGCGGGCTGGATCGTCAAAGTCTGACCCGTACATCTCGGTAGCAGCGAGCGTTTGTGGAGCGAGCCTGCTCGCGAAAGCGCTGGGTCAGCTTGCAGATATGTTGAATGTGCAGGCCCCTTCGCGAGCAGGCTCGCTCCCACAGGGATTGCCGGTGTCCAGAAATCCTGGATTCACCTCAGGCCCACGGTGGGAGCGAGCTTGCTCGCGATGGCGCCAGTGGGTACGACATCGACTTCTGCATTGACCCCGAACCGCCCCGCCATTTCCCTGCGTCCGCAGGCCGTCAATGTCAGGGCCCGGCTGTCCAGGTCCTGCCGTACCCATTTGCGCTTGATCGCCAGTTGCAGCAACGCCGCGCCCAAGGCTCCGCCCAGGTGCGGTCGGCGCATGCTCCAGTCCAGGCATGGGCAGGCGAACCGGCGTCGTTGAATCATCAGTGTTGAAACGTCCATGCCCAACCCTTCAAACAGCGCTTCGCCGGATTCACTGAGCCGATAGCCCCACCCCTCCACTTCCACCAGCCTCCCGGTTTCCAGCAAGCGATCATGCAGCCGCACCGCCAGCGTACCGGCCATATGGTCGTAGCAGGTGCGGGCGAACTGCAGGCGATCCGGCGTGCGCGGCGTGAAGGTCGGCCTGGCGCCCTGGCCAATCATCATCAACGCCTCCAGGGCCTCGGCTACGCGCTGGTCGGCGAGGCTGTAGTAACGATGGCGCCCCTGGACGTGCAAACGCACCAAGGCGAGGTCCTTGAGCTTCGCCAAGTGCGCACTGGCGGTGGAAGCGCTGACCTCGGCAATCGCCGCCAACTCCGTGCTGGTACGAGCGTGGCCGTCCATCAGCGCGCAGAGCATTCGGGTACGGGCCGGTTCGGCAATCGCTGCGGCCACCTGGGACACGCCCATATCATGGTGTTCTGCGTTCATATTTCGCTCCCGGACGAATCAAGCCATGCATCGACTGGAGATAGTAGCAACACTTTCTCCACCACGAACGAGGCTGCGCTTCATGGACCCGATCACCGCCGCGACTGACACCGATCCCTACCCTTACTACGCAAGCCTGCGAGCCCACGGAGGATTCGGTTTCGACGCGCATCTGAAACTCTGGGTCGCCAGCAGCGCCGAGGCGGTGTGCGCGGTACTGCATCATCCCGATTGCCATGTGCGCCCTGCTGACGAGCCGGTGCCCAAGGCAATTGCCGATGGCCCCGCCGGCCAAGTGTTCGCACACCTGATGCGAATGAACGAAGGCGAACGGCAGCGCTGTCCGAGGGCGGCGATTGCGCCGCGGTTGCAGGATATCGATCCGCGCCAGGTCGAGGCATTGGTCAGGGCACGCTTGCTCAGGGAGGGCGCCGAAGGTCTGCACCAGGCCCAGTTCATCGGCCCGGCCAGCGTGGTGACGGCATTGCTGGGCTTCAACCCGGCGGAGAGCCGCCTGATCAGCGAACTGACCGCTGATTTCGTCGCCTGCCTGTCACCCCTGAGCCAGGCGAAGCAGCTTGAAGCCGCGCACCGGGCCGGCGAGCAATTGATGAGCCTTTTCCAAGAGCGGATCGAGGCACAGGACACTCCCTTGCTGAGCCTCATGTGCCAGGGTTTTGAAGGCGCCGCCCCGGACAGCCGGATCGCCAACCTGATCGGCCTGCTCTCGCAAACCTACGAAGCCACGGCGGGCTTGATCGGCAATGGGCTGTTGGCGTTAGCGCGCGACCCCGCTTTACACCAGCGGGTTCGGGACGATCCCAAACAGATCGGCGCGTTGCTGGCTGAAGTGCAGCGCTTCGACCCGTCGGTGCAGAACACCCGGCGCTTCGTCGCCATGCCCTGCGAAATCCTTGGCACTGCGCTAGAGCCGGGAGATGCGGTACTGGTCCTGCTGGCTTCAGCCAACCGCGACCCGCAGCTCAACCCGCAACCGGACGCCTTGCTGTTGGATCGCGCCAACCGCCGCAGTTTCAGCTTTGGCAGCGGCCGCCATGAATGCCCTGGCCAAGACTTGGCCATGAACATCGCGCGGGCCACCGTGGAAACAATCCTTGAGCGCAATCCACGCCTGGATCGGTTGAGCTGGTGCTATCGCCCCTCGGTCAACGGGCGCATCCCGCTGTTCAGCAATCGGTGATGAAAAAAGGCGCCATCAATCGTCGCGGGTCAGCACTTCCAGCAACTCGATTTCAAAAACCAGGTTGCTGTCGGGCTTGATGTGAGCGCCCATGGAGCGCTCACCATAGGCCAGATGGGCCGGCACTAGCAGCTTGCGCTTGCCGCCGACTTTCATCCCCATCAGGCCAATATCCCAGCCCTTGATCACGCGACCGGTGCCGATCACGCACTGAAAGGGCTTGCCACGACTGTAGGACGAATCGAACTCGGTGCCGTCCTCAAGGGTGCCGCGATATTGGGTGGTAATCAGCGCCCCTTTGACTACGCTTTTGCCGTCGCCCGGTTCCAGGTCGATGATTTGCAGCTCTTCATTCATGGCGTTATTCCCGTGAGATCCAGGCGCGGGGTTTTCGCAGAAATCCGCGCGACAGGCAACCTTTTGCGGCAAAGGGGAACCGCAACGGCCACTTCGGTTCACATGGGTATCGACCCTGCATTTTCAGATAAGGACCTTCTGATGATCGACTCTCGTCCGCTCCACGGTTTCATTCCGCCTTATATTCTCAATCGCATCATTGCCCATGGCTCCGAACAGCAACGTTCCAGCGCCTTGGGCACCCTGACCCACGTCAGGAATCTGCGCCACAACCCTGGCCCGCCGAGCAATCCACCCGCCGCGGCGAAACTGCCCAGACCCGGCCAGGCCGGCCATCCACAGCGCAGCGTGCACGACGCGCAGAACACCATGGAGTTGCCCGGCCAGCCGGTACGCCTGGAAGGCCAGGCGGCCAGCGGCGACCCGGCGGTGGACGAAGCGTATGACGCCCTCGGCGCCACCTATGAATTTTTCTGGAAAGTGCTCGGGCGCGATTCCATCGATAACAAGGGTTTTGCCCTGGTTGGCAGCGTGCATTACGGCCAAGGTTATGAGAATGCCTTCTGGAACGGCGCGCAGATGGTGTTCGGTGACGGTGATGGCGAGATTTTCCAGCGTTTCACCCGCTCCCTGGACGTGGTGGCCCATGAACTGGCCCATGGCGTCACCGAAAGCGAAGCCGGCCTGATCTATGCCAACCAGTCCGGGGCGTTGAACGAGTCGATCTCCGACGTGTTCGGCGTGTTGGTCAAGCAATTCGTATTGGGCCAGACCGCCGACCAGGCCGACTGGCTGATCGGCGCCTACCTGCTCACCGACAAGATCAACGGTGACGGCCTGCGTAGCATGTCCAACCCTGGCACCGCCTACGATGACCCGCTGCTGGGCAAGGACCCGCAACCGGGGCATATGCGCGAATTCGTCATCACCCGTGAAGACAACGGCGGCGTGCACATCAATTCGGGCATTCCCAACCGGGCCTTTTATCTGGTGGCGACAACCCTGGGCGGATTTGCCTGGGAAAAGGCCGGGCGAATCTGGTATGACACCTTGTGCGACAGACAACTGGCCAACGACGCCTCCTTCAGTGCGTTCGCCCGCCTGACCGTCGAGCATGCCCGCCAGCGTTTCGGTGAGCGGGAAGTGCAAGCGGTGCAGGATGGCTGGGCGCAGGTGGGCGTCGACCTGAACGAGGAGAACGGATGAAAACCCTTCCAGACCTTGACGATAAAGCCGTGGTCAAGCTGTCACGCCAAGGTGGCGTGGCGGCCATCCATGCCCTGACCCGCCCCCGGGAAATCGAATTCGCCCAGTGCGATATCAACCAGCGCTCGCGCATCTGCTCGGTGCTGGAGGGCTGCCTGCCGCTCACGTCCTCCACGCCGGGTCGGGGCGACCAGCGGTATTTCCAGATCGAGGTGCGTTACCGGGCGAACGACCAGGATGACGAGATGGTGCTGCAGGTGCCCGAGGACCGGGCACCTGGCGAGCTGGTCCACCTGTGGGACAAGGGCGAAGTGCTCTGAGGGCCTAGCGCGTAGCGGGAACGATCTTGACGATGGCGCCGGACACGGTTTCGATCAGCAGGTACTTGTCGTCGATCTGCACCCATTGCTGCTCGTCGGTCGGCTGCTCGAGTTTCTTCTGCTTCCAGTCCTTCATGGCCCTGTCCGCGCGCTGATAGTCTGCCGGTACCCGGTCATTTTCCACCAGCCGGCGGCCATTGCTCGGCGAATGCTCAAGGGCGTCTCCGGTTTTCTCGACCGCTTGCGCAGCGGGCCCAAAGGCTCCGAGGCCGGCGATCAGGACCAGACTGGCGATCAAGGTTGGTTTACGCATAAAAAACTCCAGTTATCCAAGGTACTGAATCTGGGACTGCACTGGCGGCGAATCATTCCTTTTTCCATGAACCGCATCCCCGTGGCGAGGGAGCTTGCTCCCGCTGGGTTGCGCAGCGACCCCAATCCAGGCAACGCGATCATTCAGTTATACCGCATTCCCCGGGTTTACGACTGCTGCGCAGCCGAGCGGGAGCAAGCTCCCTCGCCACGGGTCTGGCATGGCATAGTGGCGAGCCTTGGCCCAACACCCGCCGGACGAACCCAACATGAGCACCACCACCTCTTCCCCTGCCCTCAAGGAAATCTTCAACGCCGCGCGCCTTGAACACATCGCCAGCGAAATGCGCGCGGTGTACCCGGCCTTCGATGCCAAGGCGTTCTTGAACCTGGCCAACGACGGGTTGGCTGACTTGTCGGTGATGCAGCGCATGGCGCGGGTCAGCGAGTGCCTGCATGAGGTCCTGCCGCTGAGTTACGAAGCCTCGCTGGAGGTGCTGCGAGCCGTGGCCCCGCGTGTGAACAGCATGTTCGTCAGCATGTTCCTGCCGCACTATGTCGCCTCCTACGGTCGGCACACCTTCGAGCTGTCGATGGACGCGCTCAAGTATTTCACCCGGTTTGGCTCCGCTGAGTTTGCCGTGCGGCATTTCCTGCGCGACGACCTGACGCGCACCCTAGGAGTCATGCATGACTGGGCGCTGGACGCCAACGAGCACGTCCGCCGCCTTGCCAGCGAAGGCAGCCGGCCGCGCTTGCCGTGGTCGTTTCACCTGGAGCCGATCCAGGCCAACCCGCAACTCGCCGCCGGAATCCTTGATGCGCTCAAGGCCGACGACAGCCTGTACGTGCGCAAATCCGTCGCCAATCACCTGAACGACGTGACCAAGCAGCATCCCGATTGGGTCCTGGAGCGAATTGAAGGCTGGCCATTGCACGATCGCCATAGCGCCTGGATTGCCCGACACGCCCTGCGCAGCCTGATCAAGCAAGGCAATCTGCGGGCACTGGCGGTTATCGGCGCGGGTGCCAAGGCGCAGGTGGAGGTCTCCGAGCTGCAAGTGACGCCAGCGGTGATTCGCCTGGGCGAGCCCATCACCTTGTCGTTCAAGGTGCGGTCCACGGCCGGACAGAGCCAGCGTCTGGTGATCGATTACGCGATCGACTATGTGAAAGCATCCGGCGGCACGTCAGCCAAAGTGTTCAAGCTCAAGACCTTCGACCTGCCCGCCCTGGCTTCTGCCAACCTCAGCCGTTCCCAGCAGATTCGCGAGCTGACCACCCGCCGGCACTACGCGGGCCGGCATGCGGTCCATTTGCTGATCAATGGCGAACGGCTGGGCAGTACCGCGTTCGAGATCGTTCCCTGAACGATCGCCTCAGGCCATTTCGACGCGTCGCGCCTGACGGATGTCCCTCAGGAAGTGTTCGGCCGGCTGCGGATGCCCCAGCAGGTACCCCTGCAGCGAATCGCAGCCCAACTGGGTGAGGAAGTCCTGTTGCACATCGGTCTCCACGCCTTCGGCAACGATCCGCAAGCCCAAGGCCTGGCCGAGGGCGACGATGGCCGAGACGATAGCCGCGTCGTCACTGTCGTGCTCAAGGTCTCGCACGAAACCGCGGTCGATCTTCAGCTCGTTGGCCGGCAGGCGCTTGAGGTACATCAGGCTTGAATAACCGGTGCCGAAGTCGTCGATGGACAGGTCCACACCCATGTCCGACAGCTGTTGCAGCACCGTCATGCTCGCGTCCGCGTCGCTCATGGCGGTGGTCTCGGTGATTTCCAGGGTCAGGCTGTTGGCCGGCAGGTGGTGCGTCTCCAATGCCTTGGCCACGCTCTGCACCAGGCCCGCATGGCAGAACTGCAACGCTGACAGGTTCACCGCGATACGCCAGTCGGTGTAGCCCAACACGTACCATTCGCGCATCTGCCGGCAGGCTTCGTTCAGCACCCATTCGCCGATCGGGATGATCAGCCCGGTCTTTTCCGCCAGGTCGATGAAAGTGTCGGGCATCAGCAGGCCCTGGGTCGGATGGTGCCAGCGCAGCAGCGCTTCGGCGCCCACCGGACGGCCGTTCGCCGCATCGAACTTGGGCTGGTAGTGGAGGCTGAACTGGCGCTGTTCGACCGCGATGCGCAAATCCTGCAGCAGTTGCAGTTGCCTGCGGGCGTTGCTGTTCATCGAGGCGTCGAAAAAGCTGTAGCCATTCTTGCCGGCACCCTTGGCGTGGTACATCGCCGCATCGGCATTCATCAGCAATTCATCGGCGCTCTGGCCATTGCCAGGGTACAGCGCGATGCCGACGCTGGCGGAAATCTGCAGGTCATGCTCGGCGACCCGGAACGTGCGACCGATCAGCCCGACCTGACGCGCGGCCAGGCGCAAGGCGTCGTCCGGCTCGGCCAGTTGCACCAGCAGGACGAACTCATCACCACCGATCCGCGCCAGGGTGTCCTGGCTGCGCAGGTCTTCACGCAGGCGCAGCGCGACGTCCCGCAGCAACAGGTCACCCATGTGGTGGCCAAAGGCATCGTTGACCGGTTTGAAGCCGTCCAGGTCGATGAACATCAGGGCGAAACAACCGCCCTGCTCTTGCACCCGGTGCATCGCCTGGCCGATGCGATCCGCCAGCAATACCCGGTTGGGCAGGCCGGTCAGGGGGTCGTGCAGGGCCAGTTGGGTCAGCTCGCGATTGGCCTGGGTCAAGGACCTGGCCAACTCCGCGGTACGGGCTTCCAGGCGCGCGTCGAGGATCGAGGTCAGCAAGGCAATCGCCAGCACCGCCAGGGTGGTGATCAGCACCAGGTTATCCAGGCCCTTGCCGCTCAAACCGTCCAGGGAGCCGCAGAAACTGCCTTCGCCGAACTGCGCCGCGGCCATGCCGGTGTAATGCATGCCGACGATGGCAGCGCCCATCACCACGGCGGCACCGGCGCGAGCGAGACGTACATGCGGGGTGTTCTGGCGCAGGTGGAAGGCGATCCATAACGCCGCCGCGCACGCCACCACGGCTATTACCAAGGAGGCGCCGAACAGCGCCGGGTCATAATCGATCCCCGGCTGCATCCGCAAGGCCGCCATACCGGTGTAGTGCATGGCGCTGATCCCAGTGCCCATCACCAGCGCGCCGAACACCAGTTGCCAGGCCCGCAGTTGTGGCTGGCTGACCAGCCAGAGGGCAAAGCCGCTGGAAAGGATGGCGATCAGCAACGACAACGCAGTAATTGCCACATCGTAGCCAAGCTCCACTGGCAAGCTGAATGCGAGCATGCCGATGAAATGCATGGACCAGATGCCCACCCCCATCGCCAAGGCACCACCCGCCATCCAGAAATGCACGGCCCGACCCTGGGCAGTGGTTATGCGTCCGGTCAGGTCCAGCGCGGTATAGGACGCCAGGATCGCGACAAACAGGGAAATCGAAACAAGGGCGGGGGAATAACTGCCGATGAGCATGGATTTTTCTCGTGGCCAAAAGGCCGAACTGCTTCCATGCCTGGTTGAAAAGTCGGCGATTGTACACAATTGGTACGGCGGTGCACGAACCAAGCATCAAAAAGCCATCATCGGCGGGATATTTTCGACGAAAGACACTTCGCCATCGCGAGCAGCTCGCTCCGACAGAGGTTATGGTGCAGAGGAAAATCTCGGATCCAGCCACAAATCCATGTGGGAGCGAGCCTGCTCGCGAAGACGGTAGTCGTCGCAAAGAAGAACCCGAGCCTGAACGGCTTCGGCTAAGATCTGATTCCCTGGCATTCCCCCGCCACAGTGAGCTCCCATGCCCCGCCTCACCCGCACTCACCCGCGTCTTTCCTGCGCCACGGTCATCGGCCTGGCGGCGGGCCTGCTGATCCCTGCGGACTCGATCATCGGCAAGGTCCTGATCGGCTGGAACGTCGGGGTCTGGACCTACCTGGCGCTGATGTTCTGGCTGACGGTGCGAGCCAAGGCACCTGACGTCAAGCGCATCGCCGAGATCGAAGACGAGAACGCCGGGCTGGTCCTGCTGATGGTCTGCATCGCGGCCTTGGCGAGCCTGGCGACCATCACCTTCGAACTGGCCGGCAGCCGCGACCTGCAAACCGCAGGCAAGCTGCTGCATTACGGTTTCACTGCATTGACCGTGATCGGTTCATGGCTACTGATCGGAGTGATTTTCAGCGTGCACTACGCGCGCCTGTATTACACCTGGTCCGGCAAGGAGCCCGCCCTGCGTTTTGCCGAGGGACTGACCACGCCGAACTACTGGGACTTTTTGTACTTCTCTTTCACCATCGGCGTGGCGGTGCAGACTTCGGACGTAGGTGTTGCTACGCGGCAGTTGCGCAAGATCGTGTTGGCGCAGTCGTTGATCGGGTTTGTGTTCAACACGGCGATCCTGGGGTTTTCGATCAATATTGCGGCGGGGTTGTTTGGCTGAAGGGGGGCCACTTTGTGGCCCAGCGGGAGGTGATCAGCATGTTGGCGGTAGCCAGAGCCGGAAGCGTGCCCCGCCCAGCGGCGAGGCTTCGACCGTCAGGGTGCCGCCCTGGGCTTGCAGGGCGCGACGGCTGATCGCCAGGCCGAGGCCGAAGCCGCCCGTGGCGCGATCCCTACTGCGGTCCAGCCGGTAGAACGGCTCGAATACCCGCTCACGCTCGCTGTCGGGAATGCCGATGCCGTCATCGTCGACCCAGATTTCGCAGCCTTGCTCGCTGACCAGCACCCCCACCTGGATGCGCTTTTCGCAATAGCGCATCGCATTGCGCAGCAGGTTCTGCAACGCCCGGGCGGTGAGGCGCGGGTCGAGCTCGAAACGCTCCAGCGCCCCGTGCAGCAAAACGTCGATGACCACCTCCGGCGCCGCCAGATCTTCATCGAGGCTGCCGAGGATGCTGTCGATGAACTCGTCCAGCGGCACTTCGACCCGCTCCGGCAGGCGCTCAGGGTTCTGCAGACGGCTATAGGACAACAGCTCCAGCACCAACTCATCCAACTCACGAATGTGCGCCACCAACCCTTGCAGACGCTCGCGGCTGGGCGCAGGCAGATCCTCGGACAAGGCCAGTGCCAGGCCGAAATCGAGCCGGGTCAAAGGCGTGCGCAGCTCATGGGATACGGCGTTGAGCAGGTCGCGCTGCTGATTGAGCAGGTTCTCGATATCGCCCGCCATGGTGTCGAAAACATGGGCCAGGCTGCCAATGTTGGAGCGCGGCGCGATGTGCGTGCGCTCCCCCAGGTGGCCCTTGCCGAAACGCTCGGCGGTGCGCTTGAGCCGCTCCAGGTCGCGCCAGTGCGGCCGCAGCCAGAGCAGCAGACAGCCGAGCATCGTCGCGCCGATCAGCACGTTGATGCTCCAGTACAGCCAGCTGACATCCGCCGGATCCGGGGGAACGATCATCTTGACCGCGGTGCGCCCATCCAGCGGCGCGGCCGCCAGGGTTCGCCAACCCCAGTCGCCGATGCGCACCACATTCTCACCACGCTGCAGACGCGCCTGCTCGGCGGCGGTGAAACCCGCATCATCGGTGGCGGCGAGCTCGATGCGCAGCGGCTCGAACTCCTTGTCCATCTGCGCCGCCAGCGCCGGCCATTGCGCGCTGGGCACGGCGCGAAACTGCTTGGCCATCAAGGTTTGCAGGCCACGGGAATAGTCGAGGTTGTAAGTCTGGAAGCGCTCATGGAACAGGCGGATCACCAGTTCCGGCATCAGGTAGATCGCCGCGCTGTAGGAGACGATGGTCACAAGATAGAGGCGAATCAGCAGTTTCCACATCGATCAGCATTCCCACTCGGAACGGCTGAACAGGTAACCCTTGCCCCACACGGTCTTGATCTTGCGCGCCTCGCCGGCGTTGTCGTCGAATTTGCGCCGCAATTTGGAAATGGCCACGTCCACCGAGCGATCGGTGCCGTTGAATTCGATGCCGCGCAAGCGCTGCAAAATCTGGTCGCGGCTGAGCACCTCGCCGGAATGCCGGGCCAGCACCACCAGCAGGTTGTACTCGCCGCTGGACAGCTCCACCGGCTGCCCGCGCCAGGTAACGGTGCGCTCGGACAGATCGATGCACAGATTGCCCATGACAATACGGTCGTTGACCGTTTGCGGTTCGGTGAGGCTACTGCGCCGCAGCAGGGTGCGTACCCGCGCCAGCAATACCCGCGGCTCGCAGGGCTTGGTGACGTAGTCATCGGCGCCCATTTCCAGGCCCAGCACCTGGTCGTGGCTGTCATCCCGAGCGGTGAGCATCAGAATCGGCAGGGTCGCCGAATCGGCGCGCAGCAGACGGCAGACCTGCAAGCCATCCAGGCCCGGCAGCATCAGGTCGAGGATCACCAGGTCCGGCGGATTGGCCCGCGCCCGCTCACGGACGTGATCGCCACGATTGAGGACGCTGACCTGATAGCCGTTGCGCTCCAGGTAGCTGGAGATCAGTTCGCAAAGGGCGGCGTCGTCTTCGACGAGGAGGATGTTGGGCATGGGGTGGTCCAGAAAATACGGTGGCATCTGGGCGGGCCTCATCGCGAGCAGGCTCGCTCCCACAGGGTTTTGCTGCATACCGAAACCCCTGTGGGAGCGAGCTTGCTCGCGATAGCGGTCCCACAGGCGCAAGAAATCTCAAGCCACCAAGGATATACGTCCGCGATCACCGTCGAGCAAAACCCTTACACAATTTCACACAGCTTCTACAAAACTTCACCAATCGACCTGCTGCAAGGCCGCCGCACACTCGACGATCCGCCGGCACGCATCCGCCAATTGCATCTGATCGACCACCAAGCCGATCCGGATATGCCCCGCCGCGCTCGGCCCGAACGCCTCGCCCGCCAGCACCGACACGCCATGGCCGTCGAGCAGGCGCTCGGCAAATGCCTGGGCGGCGAGGCCGGTCTGGCGCACGTCGACCATCACGAACATGCCGCCATCGGGCCGTACCGGCCTGAGGCCCGCACGCCCCTCCAGCGCCGCGCACACCAGGTCACGGCGCTGGCGATATTCCTCGCGCATCCGCGCCACTTCAGGCAGATCCCGCTCAAGGGCCACCTGGGCGGCGCGCTGGACGAAGTCCGGCAGGCCGAACAACATGCACAGCGACAGGTTGGCCAGATGCCCGGCCAGGGACTCGGGGCCGATGGCCCAGCCGATGCGCCAGCCTGTCATGGCGTGGGATTTGGACAGGCTGTTGAGGGTGGCGGTGCGCTCGGCCATGCCCGGCAGGCTGGCCGGGCTGATATGTTCGCCGTCGTAGAGCAAGTCGCTGTAGACCTCATCGCTGATCAGCCACAGGTCATGCTCGATGCACAGTTGCGCCAACGCTTGCCAGGTGGCCAGCGGCAGGCTGGCGCCGGAGGGATTGTTGGGGCTGTTGAGCAGCATCGCGCGGGTACGCGGCGTGATCAGCCGGGCCACGTCGGCCGGCTCTACCCGAAAAGCGTTTTCCGGACGCACCGCCACCGGGACCACTTTTGCCCCGCAGACGCCAAAGACCGCTTCGTAGGTGACGTACATCGGTTCAGCGACAATCACCTCGTCGCCAGGGTCGAGCAGGCACTGCGCGACCGCGAAGACCGCACACTGGGCGCCGGGCAGCACCGTGACGTGCCCGGCGCCCACCGGTTGGCCGCAACGTTGCTGGTGGCGCCGGGCGATGCTGGCGCGCAACGCATGCAGGCCACGGGTATCCGAATAATGCGTGTCCCCCGCCCGCAGGCTGGCGACGGCGGCCTCGACAATGGCCGGTGGCGTATCGAAATCCGGATCGCCCACCGACAGCAACAGCACCCCCCTGCCCTGTTCGCGCATGGCCAGCGCCCGGTCATGGATCTGCCAGGCGGCGGCGCCGTCGCCGGTGATGCGTTGGGTCAAGGCTGAAAAGCGCATGCATTGCTCCTGTTAGCGCGGTATCCAGCTTCAACCCTATCTCAAATAACGAAGCGCGCCACCGTCGCATTCAAACCCACCGCCAGGCGCGACAGTTCGTGAGTGGCGTCGCTGGTCTGTTGCGCGCCGCTGGCCGATTGGGTCGCCAGGTCACGGATGTTCATCAGGTTGCGGTCCACTTCACGGGAGACCTGGGCCTGTTCTTCGGACGCGCTGGCAATGACCAGGTTGCGCTCGTTGATCTGGTGGATCGACTGGGTGATCTGTTCCAGCGCCACACCGGCGCCACGGGCCAGTTCCAGGGTGCTTTGGGTGCGCTGGTTGCTTTGCTGCATCGACTGCACGGCCTGGCCGGTGCCGTTCTGGATGCCGGCAACCATTTTTTCGATTTCCTGGGTCGACTGCGCGGTGCGATGGGCCAAGGCGCGGACTTCATCGGCCACCACTGCGAAACCACGTCCGGCCTCCCCGGCCCGGGCCGCTTCGATGGCCGCGTTGAGGGCCAGCAGGTTGGTCTGTTCGGCGATGGCGCGGATCACGTCCAGCACCTTGCCGATGTCACGCCCCTGGACCGCCAAGCCCTCGACCATCGCGGCGGTGGCTTGTACGTCGTGGGTCATGGTCTGGATCGCATCGACGGTTTCCACCACTCGCGTGCGCCCTTCCCGGGCCGCCTGGGTGGACTGGTTCGAGGCTTCGGAAGTGGACACCGCGTTGCGGGCAACCTCCTCGACCGCGGCGGTCATCTCATTGACGGCGGTGGCCGCCTGCTCGATTTCGCTGTGCTGCCGTTGCAAACCACGGGAAGACTCTTGGGTGACGGCACTCAACTCTTCAGCCGCGGCGCCCAGTTGGGTGGCGGAACCGGCAATCTGCTCGATGGTCTGGCGCAGGCTGCCCTGCATGGCGCCCAAGGCCTGGAGCAATCGCGCGGGTTCGTCCTTGCCAGCGTCGACGATGACGGTGACCAGATTGCCGCCGGCGATGGTCCGGGCTGCTTCGAGCGCCCGGTTCAGGGGAGTGACGATACTGCGGGTCAGGAGCAAGGCCAGCAGCACGGTCGCCAGTGCGGCGATAACCGAGACGACGATGATGCCGGTGATGGCGCTGGTGTAATAGTCGCCAGCCTTGGCCGATGCATCGCTGGCGCTGGCCACGTTGAACTCGATGAGTTTGTTGAGCTGTTCGCCCATCAGGTCGGTGCCTTCCTTGATCCGCGTATTGATATGGGCGCGCAGTTGATCAATCTTGTCCTGACGCGACAGCTGGAGCATTTCCTGCTGGGCCTCGAGATACTTTGCAAGCGTCGCGGAAAAAGTCTTGTACAGCTCGGCCTCTTGCGGGGTGGCCGGCAGCGCCGCATAGCTGTTATTGGCCTTGTGCAGTTTTTCCACCAGCACACCGATGCGCCCGTCGGCTTCTTTCAGGCTGGCCGGATCACGGTTCACCAATATGCGAAACGAGAGGATGCGCATGCGCAGGACGCTTTCCATCACACTGGCCAGATGGCTGACGCTGGGCACCTGGGTCTGTTCCATATCCACCGAGGCCTGGCGAATGACAGACATGCGATTGGCGGCGAACACGCCGAGAACAACGACGAGCAGTGCGATGACAGTGAAGCCGAGAAAGGCTCGGGGGGCGATATTCAAACTGCGTAGGGACATGGGGAAGCCTCGGGTGATGGTCGAGCATCCATGCCGCCGGCGTATTGTTTGGGATAATTGTGTGTACGCCTACCTCGTTATCGGCCCGGCCTGCGGCTTTTGCAGGGCAAGGTGAAAAATATTCCGCCGCATCGGTGGCGCGAAGCCGCGATTGACGCCCCGGCCTCGCCCATGGTCTCCTGTCGGCCTAGTTACGGGTGCCCTTCACAGGGTGAAACGGGAAACCGGTGAATCGTGTGCTTTACTCCAAGGCCACGTCAGTCCGGTGCTGCCCCCGCAACGGTAAGCGAGCGAAGCGTCGAATCCACTGTGCCTGGCATGGGAAGGTGACGCTTGCAGGCAAGGCTTCGGCCCAGCCCCTCGCGAGCCCGGAGACCGGCCCATGACTCAAGCTCAACAAACCCGCGGTGGGCGGGCGCTGTTCGAATTCTGGCGAGCCCTCGCCCGGGTTTTCATTGCGCTCGCTTCCCCGCCGACAAACCCGAGGGAAGCGCCATGTCGACCATCAGCAGCACCGCCCGCACCAGCAGCAGCAGCACTGTCACCCTGAGCCAGCGCCTGAGCGCGGCGGTCCTCGCCTCGATCCTCGGCGCGGGCCTGGTCTACTTCGCCGGTTTCTCCCACATCGAAGCGGTGCACAACGCGGCCCACGACACCCGGCATAGCGCCGCATTCCCGTGCCACTGAGACCTGACGACATGATCAAGCGTATCGCCCGGACTGCCGGTTTCAGCGGGCTGCTGGCCGCCCTGCTGCTGACTCTTCTGCAAAGCCTGTGGGTCTCGCCGCTGATTCAGCAGGCCGAAACCTACGAAAAGGCTCCGACCAGCGAAGTCCATGAGCATGCCTCGGGCGCTGCCCACAACCATGACGACGAAGCCTGGGAACCGCAAGACGGCTGGCAACGCCTGCTCGCCACCACGGGCGGCAACCTGGTGGTCGCGGTGGGTTTCGCCCTGATGCTGGCGGGCCTGTACACCTTGCGCGAGCCGACGCGTACGTCCCAAGGCTTGCTTTGGGGCCTGGCCGGCTACGCCACCTTCGTCCTCGCGCCAACGCTTGGCCTGCCACCGGAACTGCCTGGCACGGCGGCGGCCGAGCTGGCCCAGCGGCAGATGTGGTGGATCGGCACGGCGGCGGCCACGGCGGTGGGCATCGCCCTGATTGCCTTCGGCCGGCAATGGCTGCTGAAGCTGCTGGGTGTTGCGACCCTGCTGGTGCCTCACGTCATCGGCGCGCCACAGCCTGAAGTCCACTCGATGCTCGCGCCCGAGGCGCTGGAAAGCCAGTTCAAGATCGCCGCGCAACTGACCAACGTCGCGTTCTGGCTTGCCTTGGGACTGATCAGCGTCTGGCTGTTTCGCCGTGACGCCCAGGCTCGCCACGACGCATGAGTAGCGGGCCGATCCTGGTGGTCGGCCTGGGCTGCCAACGCGGTTGCCCGGCCAGTGCGTTGCGGGCATTGCTTGAGCAGACGCTGCTGGCCCACGGCATAGCGCTCGATAACGTACAGGCCTTGGCCAGCATCGATCTCAAGCACGACGAACCGGGCCTGCTGGAGCTGGCCGAGCAATTGGCGCTGCCACTGACCTGCTTCACTGCCGAGCAGTTGGCGGGTTATCAAACGCAGCTCAGCCAGCGTTCCCGGATCGCCTTCGAGCGTACGGGCTGCCACGGCGTCGCCGAAAGCGCCGCCCTTGCCCTGGCCGATCAACTGGGCGATTCGCCCGCCAGACTGCTGATTACCCGCCAGAAAAGTGCGCAAGCCACTCTGGCATTGGCGGCAGCTTCGTAACCCTCGATAATCGCCGCCGGAATCATGAGCGCTGCTCATGCAAGGCCCTTTTCTACAGGAACCGGTCATGACCGTTTACTTCATCGGTGCCGGCCCCGGCGACCCGGAACTGATCACCGTGAAAGGCCAGCGCCTGATCCACCGTTGCCCGGTGATCATCTACGCCGGCTCCCTGGTGCCGGCGGCCGTGCTCGAAGGCAACAGCGCCGAACAGGTGGTCAACAGCGCAGAGCTGCACCTGGAACAGATCGTCGAACTGATCAGGATCGCGCATCTGAACGGCCAGGACGTGGCCCGGGTGCACTCCGGCGATCCGAGTCTGTATGGCGCCATCGGCGAGCAGATCCGCTGCTTGCGCGAGCTCGACATCCCTTTCGAAATCGTTCCGGGCGTCACCGCCACCTCAGCCTGCGCGGCCCTGCTCGGTGCCGAGCTGACGCTGCCGGACGTGTCCCAGAGCGTGATCCTGACCCGCTACGCGGACAAGACCGCGATGCCCGCTGGGGAAGAACTCGCCAGCCTGGCGCAGCATGGCGCAACCATGGCAATTCACCTGGGCGTCAATCACCTGGAAAAAATAGTCGCCGAACTGCTGCCCCACTACGGCACGGACTGTCCGATCGCGGTGATTCACCGGGCCACGTGGCCGGATCAGGATTGGGTGGTGGGTACGCTGGAGGATATCGCCGGGAAGGTCCAGGCCAAGGGCTTTCGACGTACAGCGCTGATACTGGTGGGGCGTGTGTTGGGCAATGATGTGTTCAGCGAATCATCGCTGTATCGCGCCGGGCATGCGCATCTGTACAGGCCCTGACTCGTCGACATGACCCAACCGGAATCCCTTGTAGGAGCGAGCCTGCTCGCGAAAGCGGTGGATCAGCCGGCAACGATGTCGAATATGCCGGCCCCTTCGCGAGCAGGCTCGCTCCCACAGGGATCGGCGGCGCCCCTGGGATGGCATGCTGACCTTAGAAGCTTTTGTGGCGAGGGAGCTTGCTCCCGCTGGACCGCGAAGCGGTCCCCTGGCGACTCACGCGTCAATCACGGAAGACACGCGGGTTGCCTTGCGATTGCTACGCAATCGAGCGGGAGCAAGCTCCCTCGCCACAGTGTTCTGCGCGCAGCCAGCACCTATCAGTAGTAGGCGTTTTCTTTCTGCGTGTGGTCGGTCACGTCGCGCACGCCCTTGAGTTCCGGGATGCGCTCGAGCAAGGTGCGCTCGATGCCTTCCTTCAAGGTCACGTCAGCCTGGCCGCAGCCCTGGCAACCGCCGCCGAACTGGAGCACGGCGATGCCGTCTTCCACCACGTCGATCAGCGACACCTGGCCGCCGTGGCTGGCCAGCCCCGGGTTGATCTCGGTTTGCAGGTAGTAGTTGATGCGCTCGTTGACCGGGCTGTCGGCGTTGACCATCGGTACCTTGGCGTTCGGCGCCTTGATGGTCAACTGGCCGCCCATGCGGTCGGTGGCGTAGTCGACCACCGCATCGTCCAGGAAAGCTTCGCTGAACGAGTCGATGTACGCAGTGAAGCTCTTGAGCCCCAGCGCGGTGTCTTCGGGTTTTTCTTCTCCCGGCTTGCAGTAGGCAATGCACGTCTCTGCGTACTGGGTGCCGGGCTGGGTGATGAAGATGCGGATCCCGATACCCGGGGTGTTCTGCTTGGACAGCAGGTCGGCCAGGTAATCGTGGGCGGCATCGGTAATGGTAATGGCGGTCATGGAAACTCCTCGCAGGCTTGCCGGCAGTTTACGCCAATCATCGCGCCGGACAAAGTCCCAGTATTTTTGTCAGGAAAGCAGCCGAGCGCGCAAGGGCGCTCCGTCGGCTACGTTGCTCAGAGGTTCTGATAACGATTCATGTCCAGCACGCCCGCTTCCAAGGGGTCGGTTTCCTCGATGTAGCGACTCAGATCGTGGAAATACCGCCAGAACTGCGGATGACTGCGGCGAATCCCCCAGCGCTCGACGATTCGCTCGAAAGCCGCCGCATCCGGCGCGTTCTCCATGGCATCGACAAACGCCGGCACCTGCCCCGCCGGGATATTTAAGATGAAATTTGGATAGCTGCTGAGCACGCCCGGATAAACGGTCAGGGTGTCCAGCCCTGGCTGGTAGCGCAGCGCTTCACCCAGCAGGAACGCCACGTTGCTGTGGGCGCGGTTGCGCAGCAGGCTGTAGACCTCGCGCCGACCGTCCAGGGTTTCGACGCGCAGCATCGTCGCTTCCGGCAGTTGATCAATGACCCTGAGACCCGCCGCCGGACGCGACACCAGGCGACTCAAAGCCTGCTCGGCATCCTGCAGCGCCGGGTCGATATTGGGACGCGAGCAATACGCGCCCGCACAGCGGTTGATCGGGTCGGGGCGCGCGTTCAGCTCGCCATAGCGAAGCAACAGCTGCCGGGCAAAGTCGCGCTTGGGGTCTTCTTCGTCGAGCTTGAGCGCAGTCGGCTTGTCGTCGTCGATGGCCTCGTAATCCAGCCACATCTTGAATTTCCCACCGGCCTGGTACCAGTCGTCGAGGTAACCTTCGCGGGAATCGGCCGGCATCAGGCGCAGGAAGTTCTGTTCCGCGCCGTTGCGGATCAGGTCGAAATACAGCCGGGTCTGGGCCTGGTGGGAGACATTGCCGAACACGTCGAAATTCACCGCCAGTTGATAATAGGTGCGCTCCAGCAGCGGGAAATCGAACAGCCACAGCGTCTGCGGCACCTCGCCAATCAGGCCCTTGGTCACCGAGGCACTGTCGAAATGCCGGAAGATGCTCAGCAGCGCATTGTCATTGCCCGCCCACAGCGTCGACCAGCCCGGCGCCGGGAGCTCGGCGTAGCTGTCGCGGCGCAGGGCTTCGTACGCGTTGCGCTTGTCGCGATAATCGAGCCACAGGCTGACGACGCTGCCGACGTCATCGTTCTGGCCCGGCATCGCCAGCAACGGCGTGGCCTGGCCGCGATAGTTGGGGTCGGTGATGTACAAGTCGTGCTCGGGCGCCTGGAACAACGCCCAGAAGTTATCGCGAATGACGTCCGTGGCGATCTGGCCCCGGCACACCGGGCCACGGATGAACGTGCGCACGAAATACTCGGCGTTATCGAGCATGAACTGATAGCGGGCCTGGGCCGGAATCGCCTCGAAGGTGGAAAACGGATTGGCCCGACGCTCCGGCCCGTAGCCCGGCAATGCGCTGACCTGCCAGTTACCGCTGTAGAACAGACTCCTGATCCGCGCCATCTTCGCCGCGCTCAAGCCATAAGTGATGTGGGTCTTGTGCACGATCACCCCCTGCACCGGCCAGAGCCGGTAATAGATGCGGGTGCCAGGGTCGTCATTTGGACGGCGAGTGTTGATCAGGTCGATTGGCTGGCCGGTCGGCGTGCGCGAGCGCACCCACTGGAAGAAATGCCCCGGCTCGCCGCCCTTGAAATAGATGTGGGCCAGGAAGAGGTGCTCGAACAGCCAGCGACCGACCAGGCTTTCCCGGGCGCCAGGGGCATTGAGCAGGTTTTCCCACTGCACCACCTGCAAGGCTTCGGCGGCGCTTGGCGCCAAGGCCTGCTGGTCGATGGGCGCGCCGGCCGCCAGCCAGCGCTGTAGCGTCTGGTATTGCTGGTCGGTCAGGCCGGTGACCGCCAGAGGCATGCCTTCCTTGGGATGAACAGCCGCGTAGGCGTCGAATTGGTCCGGCGTCGGGCAACTGTTGTCGCGGCTCAAGCCCAGTACGATGTCTTCCGGCAATTTGGCGTTGGGCTGCAAGGGCGTGCGGTGTCCGAGCTCCAGCATGCGAGCCATCAATGCCGCCTGGCTGCCCTGGGCATCGATCACCGAATAAAAGCCCTTGCGCTGCCAGGCCCGCTGGCCGGAGGCATCATAGAACAGGCGGGTCGGGTCAGCGGCCTGGCGGCGCTCGCCGTCATACACCGGCAGCTTGCTCGCACCCCGCAGCGCGCCCTCGCCGCTGCCCAGGTTCAACTGGCAGGCGGAGTCGTAGCAGGCATGGCAAGCCACGCATTTTTCCGTGAAGATCGGCTGGATGTCGCGAGTGTAGGAGATCGCGGAAGCGGGATTCCCGGCGGCTGCGGTAAAACATAACAGCAGCAACAGACTGCCGGATAAGACGCGGTACGGCATGTCTCGGGTCCCTAAGAGATAGTCCGGCGATTCTACCGGGCCAGCATGGCCTTGCAAACATGAGCGATATTCATGCAAAAGCCCTGCATGATCAAATCCCGCACAGGTTTGCTATCATTCCGGCCTTCGTAATGGTCTTTTTTCCAGGTAGTCCTATGTCTGATCGCAGCGCTCGCCTTTATCTTCTCCAGCAAGCCCTCAAGGAACGCATCCTGATCCTCGACGGCGGCATGGGCACGATGATCCAGAGCTACAAGCTGGAGGAGCAGGACTACCGTGGCAAACGCTTCGCCGACTGGCCGAGCGACGTCAAGGGCAACAACGATCTGCTCGTACTGACCCGCCCCGACGTGATTGGCGCTATCGAGAAGGCGTACCTGGATGCCGGCGCCGACATCCTCGAAACCAACACCTTCAACGCCACCCAGGTGTCCCAGGCCGACTACGGCATGCAGGGCCTGGCCTACGAGCTGAACCTGGAAGGCGCGCGCCTGGCCCGCAAGGTGGCCGACGCCAAGACCCTCGAAACCCCGGACAAGCCGCGCTTCGTCGCAGGCGTGCTCGGCCCGACCAGCCGCACCTGCTCGCTGTCGCCGGACGTGAACAACCCCGGCTACCGCAACGTGACCTTCGACGAGTTGGTGGAGAATTACACCGAAGCCACCAAGGGCCTGATCGAAGGCGGCGCCGACCTGATCCTGATCGAGACCATTTTCGATACGCTCAATGCCAAGGCCGCGATCTTCGCCGTGCAAGGCGTCTATGAAGAGCTGGGCATCGAGCTGCCGATCATGATTTCCGGCACCATCACCGACGCCTCCGGCCGCACCCTCTCCGGCCAGACCACCGAAGCCTTCTGGAACTCGGTGGCCCACGCCAAGCCGATCTCCGTCGGCCTGAACTGCGCCCTCGGCGCCAGCGAACTGCGCCCATACCTGGAAGAGCTGTCGAACAAGGCCAGCACCCATGTGTCGGCGCACCCCAACGCCGGCCTGCCCAACGAATTCGGCGAATACGACGAGCTGCCGGTGGACACCGCCAAGGTCATCGAGGAGTTCGCCCAGAGCGGCTTCCTCAATATCGTCGGCGGTTGCTGCGGCACCACCCCGGCGCACATCGAAGCTATCGCCAAGGCCGTCGCTGGTTATGCTCCACGGCAGATTCCCGAGATTCCCCGGGCGTGCCGTCTGTCGGGCCTGGAACCGTTCACCATCGATCGCAGCTCATTGTTCGTCAACGTCGGCGAGCGGACCAACATCACCGGCTCCGCAAAATTCGCCCGGCTGATCCGCGAAGACAACTACACCGAAGCCCTGGAAGTGGCGCTGCAACAGGTCGAGGCCGGCGCCCAGGTGATCGACATCAACATGGACGAGGGCATGCTCGATTCGAAGAAGGCCATGGTGACCTTCCTCAATCTGATCGCCGGCGAACCGGACATCTCCCGCGTGCCGATCATGATCGATTCATCCAAGTGGGAAGTCATCGAAGCGGGCCTCAAGTGCATCCAGGGTAAGGGCATCGTCAACTCCATCAGCATGAAGGAAGGCGTCGAGCAGTTCATCCATCACGCCAAGCTGTGCAAGCGCTACGGCGCCGCCGTGGTGGTGATGGCCTTCGACGAAGCCGGCCAGGCCGACACCGAGGCGCGCAAGAAGGAAATCTGCAAGCGCTCCTACGATATCCTGGTCAACGAGGTTGGCTTCCCGCCGGAAGACATCATCTTCGACCCGAACATCTTCGCCGTCGCCACCGGTATCGAAGAGCACAACAACTATGCCGTGGACTTCATCAACGCCTGCGCCTACATCCGCGATGAACTGCCCTACGCGCTGACCTCCGGTGGTGTGTCCAACGTGTCGTTCTCGTTCCGTGGCAACAACCCGGTGCGCGAGGCGATCCACTCGGTGTTCCTGCTGCACGCGATCCGCGCGGGCCTGACCATGGGCATCGTCAACGCCGGCCAACTGGAGATCTACGACCAGATCCCGGTGGAACTGCGCGACGCGGTGGAAGACGTGATCCTCAACCGTACACCCGAAGGCACCGACGCCCTCCTCGCGATCGCCGACAAGTACAAGGGCGACGGCAGCGTCAAGGAAGCGGAAACCGAAGAATGGCGCGGCTGGGAAGTGAACAAGCGCCTGGAGCACGCGCTGGTCAAGGGCATCACCACCCACATCGTCGAGGACACCGAGGAATCGCGCCTGTCCTTCGCCCGCCCGATCGAAGTGATCGAAGGCCCGCTGATGGCCGGCATGAACATCGTCGGCGACCTGTTTGGCGCCGGCAAGATGTTCCTGCCCCAGGTGGTCAAGTCCGCCCGCGTGATGAAGCAGGCGGTGGCGCACCTGATCCCGTTCATCGAAGCGGAAAAAGGCGACAAGCCAGAGGCCAAGGGCAAGATCCTCATGGCCACGGTCAAGGGCGATGTCCACGACATCGGCAAGAACATCGTCGGCGTGGTGCTGGGGTGCAACGGCTACGACGTGGTCGACCTCGGCGTGATGGTGCCGGCGGAGAAAATCCTTCAGGTGGCCAAGGACGAGAAGTGCGACATCATCGGCCTGTCCGGCCTGATCACACCGTCCCTGGATGAAATGGTGCATGTGGCGCGGGAGATGCAGCGCCAGGACTTCCACCTGCCACTGATGATCGGTGGCGCCACGACCTCCAAGGCCCACACCGCCGTGAAGATCGAGCCCAAGTACAGCAATGATGCAGTGATCTACGTCACCGACGCCTCCCGCGCCGTCGGCGTGGCAACGCAGTTGCTGTCCAAGGAGCTCAAGCCGGCGTTCGTCGAGAAGACCCGCCTGGACTACATCGACGTGCGCGAGCGCACCTCCAACCGCAGCGCCCGCACCGAGCGCCTGAGCTACCCGGCGGCCGTGGCGAAGAAGCCGCAGTTCGACTGGAGCAGCTACCAGCCGGTCAAGCCGACTTTCACCGGCGCACGGGTGCTGGACGATATCGACCTGAACGTCCTGGCCGAGTACATCGACTGGACGCCGTTTTTCATTTCCTGGGACCTGGCCGGCAAATACCCGCGCATCCTTACCGACGAAGTGGTCGGCGAAGCGGCCACCGCGCTGTACGCCGATGCCCGGGCGATGCTGCGCAAGCTGATCGACGAGAAACTTATCAGCGCGCGCGCGGTGTTCGGCTTCTGGCCGGCGAACCAGGTGCATGACGACGACCTGGAAGTCTACGACGATCAAGGCAAGCCACTGGCGCGCCTGCATCACCTGCGCCAGCAGATCATCAAGACCGACGGCAAGCCGAACTTCTCCCTGGCCGACTTCGTCGCACCCAAGGACAGCGGCGTGACCGACTACGTCGGTGGCTTCATCACCACCGCCGGTATCGGTGCCGAAGAAGTCGCCAAGGCCTACCAGAACGCCGGCGACGACTACAACTCGATCATGGTCAAGGCCCTGGCCGACCGCCTGGCCGAAGCTTGCGCCGAATGGCTGCACCAGCAGGTGCGCAAGGAGTATTGGGGCTATGCCAAGGATGAGCGCCTGGACAACGAGGCGCTGATCAAGGAGCAATACACCGGCATCCGCCCTGCCCCGGGTTACCCGGCCTGCCCGGATCACACCGAGAAAGCCACCCTGTTCCGCCTGCTCGACCCCGAGGCCAGCGAACTGAAAGCCGGGCGCAGCGGCGTGTTCCTCACCGAACACTACGCGATGTTCCCGGCGGCGGCGGTCAGCGGCTGGTACTTCGCCCACCCCCAGGCGCAGTATTTCGCCGTGGGCAAGATCGACAAGGACCAGGTGCAGAGCTACACCGCGCGCAAGGGCCAGGACCTGAGCGTGACCGAACGCTGGCTGGCGCCGAACCTGGGCTACGACAACTGATCAGGCGCCTCTGAAAAGATCGCAGCCGAGGCGCGCTGCGATCTTTTCCCTGGGGTTGTCTATGCTTGTCCTGAACTCATGGCAGACGAGGGATTTATGGACGATCCAGTCGACAACAAGCCGCCGACCCTGTTGCAGATGATGCACAGCGTGCTGGCCGCCGCTTTCGGCGTGCAGAGCGGCAAGAACCGCGCCCGGGATTTCACCCACGGCAAGCCAAGTCACTTCGTGATACTGGGAATCGCGTTCACGGTGATCTTCGCCTTGACCCTGTTTGGCATCGTCAAGCTGGTGGTGCATCTGGCGGGGTTGTAGAAACATCTGACGGAAACCCCGATACCCCTGTGGGAGCGAGCTTGCTCGCGATGGCGATGTGTCAGTCAACCTCAATAGTGACTGAACCACCGTCATCGCGAGCAAGCTCGCTCCCACAGTTTCTTCACCACAGGGCTACCGTTTATTGATGACTGACCCAGAACACCGCCGTGCCTACCACCAGGATAATCAGGAACAGAATGGCCCAGGCATCAACGGTACTGTCGCTTTTCCTTGCTTTGGTCGGATTACTCATTGCATCGCCTCTTGTCGGTTTTGTAGGTGATTGCATAGGGACTCGACCACAGTTAAGACGATGATTGCCCGTACGACAAATGTGGGTTAGCCAATAATCGAAGGCATTAGTCGATTTGGTTCTTTACATATACTCAAACATCACTTTTGCGCATAACTCAAAACAGGTATCTTGCACCGGCTCCTCTAGGAGTGCGCGGCCGTGCGCGCAGAATTGCCGAGGCAGAACCCGATTTCAGCGAGCCAACCTGCAGCTGTTTCTGATCGGCCCAAGCCTGAGAACGAGACTTATATGTACGTATATGACGAGTACGATCAGCGGATCATCGAGGACCGCGTCAAGCAGTTCCGTGATCAGACCCGACGCTATCTGGCAGGCGAGCTGAGCGAAGAAGAATTCCGCCCTCTGCGCTTGCAGAATGGCCTGTATATCCAGCGCTTCGCCCCGATGCTGCGCGTCGCGGTGCCTTATGGCCAACTGACCTCGCGCCAGGTGCGCAAGCTGGCCCAGATTGCCCGCGACTATGACAAGGGCTATGCCCATATCAGTACCCGGCAGAACGTCCAGTACAACTGGCCTGCCCTGGAAGACGTGCCCGAGATCCTCGCGGAACTGGCCACCGTGCAGATGCACGCGATCCAGACCAGCGGCAACTGCCTGCGCAACGTGACCACCGACCAGTTTGCCGGCGTCGCGGCCGACGAACTGATCGACCCGCGCCCATGGTGCGAGATCGTTCGCCAATGGACCACGTTCCACCCGGAATTCGCCTACCTGCCGCGCAAGTTCAAGATCGCCATCAATGGCTCGACCTCGGACCGCGCGGCCATCGAAGTCCATGACATCGGCCTCGAAGCGGTCTACAACGCCGCCGGCGAGCTGGGCTTCCGCGTGCTGGTGGGCGGCGGCCTGGGCCGTACGCCGGTGGTCGGCGCGTTCATCAACGAGTTCCTGCCATGGCAGGACCTGCTGAGCTACCTCGATGCCATCCTGCGGGTATACAACCGCTACGGGCGTCGCGACAACAAATACAAGGCGCGGATCAAGATCCTCGTCAAGGCCCTGACGCCTGAAGTGTTCGCCGAAAAGGTCGAGGCCGAAATGGTCCACCTGCGTGGCGGCCAGACCACCCTGACCGAAGCCGAAGTCCATCGCGTGGCCAGGCATTTCGTCGATCCGGCCTACAAGGCCCTGGACAACCAGGACGCCGAACTGGCCGCCCTCGACAAGGAACACCCGGGCTTCGCGCGCTGGCGGACACGCAACACCCTCAAGCACAAGAAACCGGGCTACGTCGCGGTGACCCTGTCGCTGAAGCCGACCGGTGTCGCACCGGGCGATATCACCGACAAGCAGATGGACGCCGTGGCCGACCTGGCCGACCGCTACAGCTTTGGCCAACTGCGCACGTCCCACGAGCAGAACATCATCCTGGCGGACGTTGAACAGAGCCAGTTGTTCACCCTGTGGGGCGAGCTGCGCGAGCAAGGCTTCGCCACGCCGAACATCGGCCTGCTGACCGACATGATCTGCTGCCCGGGCGGGGATTTCTGCTCGCTGGCGAACGCCAAGTCGATTCCGATCGCCGAATCGATCCAGCGCCGCTTCGACGACCTCGACTACCTGTTCGACATCGGCGAGCTGGACCTGAACATATCCGGCTGCATGAATGCCTGTGGTCACCACCACGTCGGCCACATCGGCATCCTCGGCGTGGACAAGAAAGGCGAGGAGTTCTACCAGGTTTCCCTCGGTGGCAGCGGCAGCCGCGACGCCAGCCTGGGCAAGATCCTCGGGCCGTCGTTTGCCCAGGATGACATGCCGGATGTGATCGAGAAGCTGATCGACGTGTACATCGAACAACGTACCGAAGACGAGCGTTTCATCGACACTTATCAACGTATCGGCATCGACCTCTTCAAGGAACGCGTCTATGCAGCGAATCATTAAGAACAACGAGGTCATCGACGAAACCTGGCACTTGCTGCCCAAGGACGCGACCTTCGATGGCATTTCCAACTGCGACGACCTGATCGTGCCCCTCGCCCTTTGGCGCGACCACGCTCATGCGCTCAAAGCCCGTGATGGCGGCCTGGGCGTGTGGCTGGATGCCGACGAAGAAGCGGAAGAAATCGGCGATGACGCCAATCAGCTCCAGGTCATTGCCCTGAACTTCCCGGCCTTCACCGACGGGCGCAGCTACTCCAACGCGCGCCTGTTGCGTGAGCGTTATGGATTCAAGGGCGAATTGCGCGCCATTGGCGATGTGCTGCGCGACCAGCTGTTCTACATGCGCCGCTGCGGTTTTGACGCCTTTGCCCTGCGTGCCGACAAAGACCCCTATGAAGCCCTCGAAAGCCTCAAGGACTTTTCGGTGACCTACCAGGCAGCCACTGACGAACCGTTGCCACTGTTTCGTCGTCGCTGATAGTTGAAGTATGAAAAAGCCCTGATCCGGGTGTACCGGGTCAGGGCTTTTTTGTTGATGAGGGGGGGGCGAAACCTAATCTTCAGCCCACCCTGGACCTTGTGGGAGCGAGCTTGCTCGCGATAGCGCTGGCTCAGCTTGCATCTCTGTTGAATGTGCCGCCGCTATCGCGAGCAAGCTCGCTCCCACAGGGTTTAGTGTGTCCGCTCTTTCCCGGACTACCAGAACCGCTGCTGCGTCAGGCGGCTCCACCAGCTCAGCAGCACCCGGTCCACCGAACCGCTGGCCGCCATGCCGATGCGCTCCTGCAGGCTTTTGCGTTCGGCATAGTGCAGATGATAGAGCTCGGCACCCTTGGCCCGTTCGGCCAGGTATTCATCGCTGGTCTTGAGCTCGTCAACCAGGCGTTTCTCCAGCGCAGCGACACCGAGCCAGACCTCGCCGGTTGCCACTTCATCGATAGCCAGCTGCGGGCGGTAGTTGGACACGAAGTTCTTGAACAACTCATGGGTGATGTCCAGGTCTTCCTGGAATTTTTCCCGGCCCTTCTCGGTATTCTCACCAAACACCGTCAACGTGCGTTTGTACTCGCCGGCGGTCAGCACTTCAAAATCGATGTCGTGTTTCTTCAGCAGGCGATTGACGTTGGGCAATTGGGCCACGACGCCGATGGAGCCGAGGATCGCGAACGGGGCGCTGATGATCTTCTCGCCGATGCACGCCATCATGTAGCCGCCGCTGGCTGCAACCTTGTCGATGCACACCGTCAGCGGCACGCCGGCCTGACGGATCCGCGCCAGTTGCGACGAGGCCAGGCCGTAGCTGTGGACCATGCCGCCACCGCTTTCCAGGCGCAAGACCACTTCATCCTTCGGGGTCGCCAGGGTCAGCAGCGCGGTAATTTCGTGACGCAGGCTCTCGGTGGCGGAAGCCTTGATATCGCCATCGAAGTCCAGCACGAACACCCGGGGCTTGGCCGCTGGCTTGTCTTTCTGTTTCTTCCCGGCCTTCTCGGCCTTGCCTTCACTTTTGCGCAGCGCCTTGAGCTGGTCCTTGTCCAGCAGCGTCTGCTCCAGACGCTCACGCAAGCCCTTGTAGAAATCGTTGAGCTTGCTGACTTGCAACTGCCCGGCCGACTTGCGCCGTCCCTTGCTGCGCAACGCAGCAAAACTGGCCATGACCACCAGAATGGCGATCACCAGCGTCACCGTCTTGGCCAGAAAACCGGCGTATTCGACAAAAAACTCCACAGCGACTCCTTAAATGCAATGCGCCACTGAACGCAGGCGCGTAACGGTCCCAGCATACCCATGCGCCTGCCCCGCTGCCAGCCATGAAACCTGCTGTTACCGTAACGCGGGTGAGTCCGGACGGGCCTGTAACGGTCATTTCAAACGAGCGTATGTTTTTTCGTTGACAGCCCTCCGCCATCCTCATAACCTCGCCAAACCTTCAACGTACCGGGATGACGCGGACGTGGGCAGCATTTATCTGATACGACATGGCCAGGCCTCCTTTGGTGCGGATGACTACGATGTCCTTTCGCCCAATGGCATGCGGCAAGCCCAGGTGCTGGGCGGCCACCTGGCGGAGCTCGGAGTCGTGTTCGATCGCTGCCTCTCGGGCGACCTGCGTCGCCAGCAGGACACCGCCATCGGCACGCTGGGCGCGATGTCCGCTGCCGGGCTGCCGGTTCCCGAGGTGGAAATCGACACCGCGTTCAACGAATTCGATGCCGATGCGGTGATCCGTGCCCTGCTGCCGGACATGCTGCCCCAGGAGCCCGAAGCGCTGCATATCCTGCGCAACGCGGCGCAGAACCGTGGCGAATTCCAGCGCATTTTTGCCTTGATCGTCGAACGCTGGCTCAGCGGCCAGTATGACCCGCCCGGGCTGGAGAGCTGGCTGGGTTTTGTCGAGCGGGTGCAGGCCGGCCTGCACCGCATCCTCGAGAAGGCCGACAAGACCCACAGGATCGCCGTGTTCACCTCCGGCGGGACCATCACCGCCCTGCTTCACCTGATCACCCAGATGCCTGCCCGGCAAGCTTTCGAGCTGAACTGGCAGATCGTCAACACCTCGCTCAACCAACTGAAATTCAGAGGCCGCGAGGTGGCCCTGGCTTCCTTCAACAGTCATGCGCATCTGCAACTGCTGAAGACCCCGGACCTCATCACCTTCCGCTGAGGCCGGATTACTTGCAGACCCTTGCTGTACCACTCAAATAAGGATCGAAACCATGACCTCCGTAGCCGACGCCGTACAAGCCATGAAAGCCAAGTTCAACCCAGCCGCCGCTGCCGGCCTGGACCTGGTGTTTGGTTTCCGCATTGACGAAACAAAGAATTTTTCGCTGATCGTCAAGGACAGCACCTGTGAACTACAGGAAGGTGAAAATCCCGACGCCCAGGTGACTTTGGTCATGGACGGCGAAACCCTGGAAGGTATTGTTGACGGCAGCACCGACGGCATGCAAGCGTTCATGGGCGGCAAACTGCGCGCCGAAGGCGACATGATGCTGGCCATGAAACTGTCCGAGCTGTTCCCATCCTGAGATAGGATCGCGCCCTGGCTGTCACCAAATCCCGCCCTCGTGGCGGGATTTTTTGTTTCTCGGCCGAAACACCTACAATGCCCGCTCCACCCGCTTCGGCCCGACCATGGACATCGACCTCGCCCGTACCTTCCTGGAAATCGTCCGCCACGGCAGCCTCGCCGCTGCGGCGCAAAAGCTGCACGTCACCCAGACGGCGATTACCGCCCGGGTCCAGAAGCTCGAAAGCCAGCTCGGCTGCGCGCTGTTCGTGCGTAACCGTGCCGGTGCGCGATTGACCGCCGATGGCGAAGCCTTCGTGGTCTACGCCAACCAGCTCGTACAGACGTGGGAGGCCGCCCGCCGGGACCTGCCGTTGCCCGAGGGTTATCGCAACGTCTTGCATCTCGGTGGCGAGGTCAGCTTGTGCAATCCCCTGATGCTTGCCTGGGCGGGGGAGCTGCGCCAGAAGATCCCCGGCCATGCCCTGCGCATGGACATCCGCGACGGTGAAAAACTCTTGCAGCAACTGGAGCTGGGTCTGCTGGATGCGGCGGTGGTCTATCAGCCTGAGTACTGGCCGCGATTGCAGGTGGAGCAGTTGCTGGAGGAAAAACTCATCCTGGTGCGCCTGGCCGCTCGCCCCGAGCCCTACGTGTACATCGACTGGAGCGCGGACTTCCGACGACAGCACGACACGGCGCTTCCGGACAAGGCCAAGGCCGCCGTGACCTTCAATCTCGGTCCACTGGCGTTGCAGTACATCCTGGAGAACGGCGGTAGCGGCTACTTCCGCACCCGGGTCGTGCAGAGCTACCTGGACAGCGGCATTCTGGAACGGGTGCCCAAGGCGCCGGAGTTCAACTACCCGACCTACCTGGTGTATTCCAGGGACCGCGATTCGGCGGCGTTGCAGCAGGCGTTCGAGGTTCTGCGGGGGATCGTCAAGGCTGGCAGCGACTGGTCCCAGCGCTGGGATCCGTTGGGTTGATGCCCGGTTATCTGTGGCGAGGGGATTTATCCCCGTTGGGCTGCGCAGCAGTCCCTCGCAACCTTCAAATGGGGCCGCTTCGCGACCCAACGGGGATAAATCCCCTCGCCACAACGGTTCCTAGCTGATCGTTATGCGACTTCTATATCCGCGCGGCGATCTTGTCCTTGGTCTGCAAGCGTTCTTTCTTGAGTGTCTCCAAAGCAGGATCGGACAGCGTGACGGGCGGCTTCTCGGCATTCACGACCTCGGCGTCGATTCGCGCATACTTCTTGAGCAATTCGTCGAGCGTCGGATCCTCGCTACGCTTCTGCTGGATGTGGTCTTTTGTGCAATCAAGATCCTGGCAAAGATCATGGGACACCGGCATGGAGCACCTCCTTTGGTTGGTTCGGTGGCGAGTGCTTTTCATGGCACTGCCTGTCACCAGCATGGCCTTGCCGGTCGGCTTCTGTCGACCGCCAATCCGACCAGCGGTGACCGTTCGTCGTGCCGCGCCGCGCTTCGATCAAACCTTCGGCCCCTTCCCGCTCTCCATTGAACAGTGACCACAAGAACACTCGTACAACCTGTGTGGAGACTTACCTATGGACAGATTTACCCTGCGTCAACTCGGCCTGGCAGTTGCCCTGAGTACCAGCATGGGCATGGCATGGGCCGCGACTTCCAGCGACTTTGTCGACAACGCGGCAGCCGGCGGCATCGCTGAAATCGAAACCAGCAAACTGGCGCTGCAAAAAAGCCAATCGGCGGACATCAAGGAGTTCGCCAACAAGATGATTGCCGACCACACCAAAGCCAATGAAGAGCTGAAGGCGCTGGCGCAAAAACATGACATCGAAGTTCCGGACGACACCACGTTGATGAAAAAGGCCAAGGCCAAGATTCTCGATGTGCGTGACGAGTCCTTCGATCCGGCCTACGCCAACAACCAGGTGATGGCCCATGAGGAAACCATCGCCTTGTTCAAGAAGGAAGCCGAGACCGTCACCGACGACAAGAAGCCCGGCAATACCGAACTCAAGGCGTTTGCCCAGAAAATGCTGCCCGATCTGCAGCATCACCTGGAGATGGCCAAGAAGCTCCAGGCTGCGCATCCTAGTAAATAATGCAGCACGCATGAAAAAGCCCGACCATCGAGTCGGGCTTTTTGTTGGCTAGCTGTCAGCGGTATCGATGTCGGCGTCGGTCTTGTCGCCGGGGCCAGGCCGATCCGGCTCTGGCTTGAAGCCAGGGCTGTAGGTGTTGTCATTGTCTTGGTGATGTTGTTTCTGATCGACCTCGCTGGCAGCGCTGTGAGCCTGGTGTGTTCCAGCCGGGCCGGCGGGCGGGTTACCCGGCGCTTGGGGATCGACGGCCGGATCGCTACGCGAAGACTGGGTCTGCGTCTGGCCTTGTTGCTGGGTATTTGCAGGATCGCTCATTGGACACCTCGTTCATGACAGGGCCGGTTCAATCGACGGCCTTGGTTATTCGAAGGTGGCAAGGCGGCTGGGTTCCATTCTTTTGCAGCATGCTCAGCCGCCCAGTACCGACCTGACCATCCGTGTCAGCGCATCCGGGCTATAGGGTTTGCTCAGCAGATGTGTGTCAGGGCTCAACTGATGATTGCGCGAGATGATGTCGCGGGTGTGCCCCGACGTGAACAACACCGGCACCGGCGGGGACTGGACCTTGGCCCAGGCGGCCAGGTCGGAACTCTTGATCAGCCCGGGCATGACCACGTCGGTGAAGATCAGGTCGACCGAGGTACCCTCCAGCAACAGCTTCATGGCTTCGTCGCCATTCGCGGCGGTCAGGGTGCGATAACCCGACAGCTCGAGCAATTCCACCGAGGCACCGCGCACGTCATCGTTGTCCTCGACCACCAGGATCGTTTCCTGCAGGCCGGACTGATGCGTGCGGTGGTGCGTCTGCTCCTCCGACTCGGGCTTATGGCTGCGCGGGAAGTACATGTGCACCTGGGTGCCTTCTCCCGGATGACTGGAAATCTCGATATGGCCGCCGCTCTGCTTGACGAACCCGAACACCATGCTCAAGCCGAGCCCGGTGCCCTGGCCGTCGGTCTTGGTGGTAAAGAACGGCTCGAAAACCTGCTTGAGGACTTCAGGCGACATGCCTGCGCCACAATCGGTCACCGACAGCCGTACGTAATCGCCGGCGGCAACGCCTTTGCCGGCGCAGGACGAATCATCCAGCGCGATATTTTCGCCGATCAGGCAGATGGTCCCTTCGCCGCCCATGGCATCGCGGGCGTTGATCGCCAGGTTCAACAGGGCGTTTTCCAATTGGTTGCGGTCGACATGGATGCACCACGGCTCATCCGGCAGCGCCACGTCGATCCGGATGGTTTCCCCCAGTGCCCGTTGCAACAACTCACCCAGGCCATCGTAGATGCGCCGGGGGTTGTAGACGGCCGGGGACAACGGCTGGCGCCGGGCAAAAGCCAATAGCTGCGATGACAGCTTGGCGCCCCGCTCCACGGCCTGGATGGACGCCCCGACCCGCCGTTGCACGTTGGCATTGTCAGGCTCGTGGCGAGCCAGCAGATGCAGGTTTCCGGCGATCACCTGAAGCAGATTATTGAAGTCATGGGCCACGCCGCCGGTAAGCCCGCCGATGGCCTCAAGCTTTTGCGATTGGCGCAACTGCTCTTCCGCCGCCAGCCGCGCCTGCACTTCATCGGCGACGCGTTGCTCCAGCTCGCGGGTGAACTTGAGCAGTGACGCTTCGGCAGTCTTGCGCTCATTGATGTCGATCAGCACACCGGGAAAACGCAGGGGTTTGCCCACCGCATCGAACTCGCAGCGGCCGCTGGCCAATACCCAGAGGTATTCCTCCTCGCCACGACGCACACGGTATTCAGCGCTGTAGGGCACGCCCGTGCGCACCGTCAGGTCGACGCGTTGCTCCACGTCGGCAAGATCATCCGGATGGATGCGCTGGCGAGCGATCTCGATGGGCAGTGCATCCAACGAACATTCGGGCGGATAGCCGAACGTACGGGCGAAACGCTCGTCGCCGGACAGTGTATCGGCCGGGATATCCCAGACAAACGAGCCCAGCAACGGCCCGGCCGAAAGCGCCAACTGAATACGTTCGTTGACCGCACGGTAGCTGCGCTCCGCCTCTTGTCGGGCCCGCTCGCTGAGCACCAGTTCGGTGGTTTCCACGACGATCGCCAGGACGCCAGCCGGCGAATGGTCATCGTCGGGCACCGGGCTGTAATAGAGGTCCATCCAGACGTCTTCGGGCTTGCCGTCACGCAGCAATACCAGTTCCTTGCTGCGGTAGGACAAGGTGCCGCCAGCCAGGCACACGTCGAGTACATGGCGATTGAATTCAGCGACTTCCGGCCAACCCAGCTCCACCGCGCGCCCCAACAGGTACGGGTGACGGCCGCCGGCAAACTCGGCATAGGCGTCGTTATAAATCATGAAGCCCTGACGGCCCCACAACATGACCATCGGCAAGGGCGAAGCCAGCATCAACTGGACAGCGCTGCGCAGGCTGGCGGACCAGTGCTCGATCGCGCCCAGTTCGGTGCGACTCCAATCGTAGGCCCGGATACGTCGGGCCATCTCACCGTCCCAACCGGGACACCCGTTACTCTGGGATAAGAACTTCATGGAACGACTCTCACCTCAAACTACCAGCAGGGAAGCGGCATACCACAAGTCCCTTGTGCTAGTGCTTCGAGCGCGGGGTTGGCAAATGGTTCATGCACAAGCCTCTGCGCCGGTCCTGCCTGGTCCTGCCTGGTCCTGGGGACAGGGTGCTGTTCAGCGGAAATCGCGGCTGCGCACATTGATGCCCGCCAGCAATCCAGTCAGGTCGCTCAAGCGCCCGGCGATCAGGTGGCGGACCTCGCCGACACTCTCCCAGCGCCCGTCCACCCGAAGCAATTGCGAACCCACCAGGACCTTGCGTTGACGCTCGGCCAGGTCGCGCCAGACCACCACGTTGAGATTGCCGAATTCATCTTCCAGGGTGACGAAGGTCACGCCACTGGCCGTGCCCGGGCGCTGGCGGCCGGTGACCAGCCCGGCGACGCTGACGTTGCGACCGTGTTCCACCGTCTGCAATTCCCGCGAACTGCGGCAACGCCGGGCGCGCAATTCGGGACGCAACAAGGCCAGCGGATGAGGCCCCAGCGTGGTGCCCAACGTGGCGTAGTCAGCAAACAGGTTCTCCCCCACCGTGGGCGTCGGCAAGACCACGGGCGGTTCCTCCTCGCTGGGCAAACCGGCGAACAGGCCCAGTTGTTTTTGCACCCCGGCGATTTCCCAGCGGGCACGGTGACGATCGCCGGCCATACCGCGCAACGCGCCGGCGTCGGCCAGTTGTTCCATGGCCCGGGCATCGAGTCGAGCCCGTTCGGCAAGGTCCGCCACATCGCTGAAAGGCCGCTGTCTGCGAGCCGCCTCGATACGGCGGGCATCGTCTTCACGAAAGCCCTTGATCAGGCGCAAGCCCATGCGGATCGCCGGCTGCCGGCCCTCCAGGGGTTCGAGGCTGGATTCCCAGTCGCTGGCGCGCACGTCCGCCGCACGGATCTGCAACTGATGCCGGCGGGCATCCTGGAGGATCTGGTCCGGGCTGTAGAAACCCATCGGCCAACTGTTGATAAGGGCGCAGGCGAACGCCGCCGGTTCGTGGCATTTGAGCCAACTGCTGGCGTAGGTCAGCAAGGCGAAACTGGCGGCATGGGACTCCGGAAAGCCGTAGTTGCCGAAGCCCTTGATCTGCTCGAAGATCTGCGCGGCGAATTCAGGCGTGTAGCCGTTGCTCTTCATGCCTTCTGCCAGGCGCTCGCGATGCGGCTCAAGGCCGCCGTGGCGTTTCCACGCGGCCATCGAGCGCCGCAACTGGTCCGCCTCGCCGGGCGTGTAGTCCGCCGCGACGATAGCGATCTGCATCACCTGTTCCTGGAACAACGGAATGCCCAAGGTGCGACCCAGCACTTTTTTCAGTTTTTCCGAAGGATAAGTGACGGGCTCTTCGCCATTTCGCCGCCGCAGATACGGATGCACCATGCCGCCCTGGATCGGTCCCGGCCGCACGATCGCCACTTCGATCACCAGGTCGTAATACTCCTTGGGCTTGAGCCGGGGCAACATCGCCATCTGCGCCCGGGATTCGATCTGGAACACGCCGATGGTGTCGGCGCGGCTGATCATCTCGAACGTCGCCCGATCGTCCTTGGGCAACGACGCCAATGTATGCCGCACACCCCGGTAGTGCTCGATCAGGTCGAAGCAACGGCGGATCGCGCTGAGCATGCCCAGGGCGAGGATGTCCACCTTGAGCAACCCGACCGCATCGAGGTCGTCCTTGTCCCACTGAATGATGGTGCGCTCGGCCATCGCGGCGTTTTCCACCGGCACCAGGGTGTCCAGCGGTTGCTGGGAAATCACGAAACCGCCGGGGTGTTGGGACAGGTGCCGGGGGAAGCCGATCAGTTGCCGGGTCAGGCTCAGCACCCGGCGCAACACCGGGCTGTCCGGGTCGAAACCGCCTTCGCGCAAGCGGTCCAGGGGCGGCGCTTCATCACTCCAGCGCCCGCAGCAATCGGCCAATGCATTGACCTGGTCCGGCGGCAGGCCCAGGGCCTTGGCCACATCGCGCACCGCCCCGGCGCCGTGGTAACTGCTGACCACCGCCGTCAACGCCGCGCGATGCCGGCCGTAACGCTGGAACACATACTGCAAGACTTCTTCGCGGCGCTCGTGTTCGAAATCGACGTCGATGTCCGGCGGTTCATTGCGCTCGCGGGACAGGAAGCGTTCGAACAACATGTCCGTCCGGCTCGGATCGATTTCGGTGATGCCCAGGGCGTAGCACACCGCCGAGTTGGCTGCCGAGCCTCGACCCTGGCAGAGAATGTGGCGGCTGCGGGCGAAACTGACGATGTCCTGCACGGTGAGGAAGTAGCTGTCGTAGCCCAGTTCGGCGATCAGCTTCAATTCCTTGTCGATCTGCACGCGCACCTTGTCTGTCACGCCGTTCTCCCAGCGCTCGCGCAGGCCGCGCTCGGTCAACTCCCGCAGCCACGAGGCCGGATCGTGACCCTCTGGCACCAGCTCGCGCGGGTATTCGTAGCGCAACTGGCCGAGGTCGAACGTACAACGCCGGGCGATTTCCAGGGTTTCATCGAGCAAGGCACGCGGGTAGAGATCGGCCAAGGCCTGCAAGCTGCGCAGATGGCGTTCGCCGTTGGGGTGCAGGCGCTGGCCGGCCTCGGCCACGGTGACGTGGTGACGAATGGCGGTCATGGTGTCTTGCAAGGCACGCCGACCACGCACATGCATGTGCACATCCCCCGTGGCGACGGCGGGAAGGCCAAGGTGTCCGGCCAATGCGAGCAAGTCCGCCAGCCGCTGGCGATCGTCCTGGCCGCAATGCAACTGCACGGCCAGCCATAGTCGCGTCTTGAAGATCTGTTGGAGCCAGCGCCCCTGCACCTCGGGCGCCTTGCCTTCGGGGATCCACAGCGCCAGCAAACCCGGCAGTGGTTCGTCGAAGTCTTCCCGGACGATGCGATAACAGCCTTTCTCGCTGCGCCGCCGGGCGCGGGTGATCAGCCGGCACAAGGTCTGGTAGCCCTCGAGGTTCTCCACCAGCAGCACCAGTTTCGGGCCGTCCTCGATCTGGATTTCGCTGCCGACGATCAATTGCAGCTCAAGCTCCCTGGCCGCCTGCCAGGCCCGGACGATCCCGGCCAGGGTGCATTCATCGGTAATCGCCAGGGCCGCATAACCCTGCTCCTTGGCGCGGCGACACAATTCCAGGGCGCTGGAGGCGCCGCGCTGGAAACTGAAGTTCGACAGGCAATGCAGCTCGGCGTATTCGCTGCTCATGCGAACCAGCCCTGCAGCCACAACGGCCCGCCCTCACCCACCGGTCGGTAGGCCCAGCCGCGTTGCCCGGCGCGGGTTTCGATCAGGTAGTAATCGCGGCGCACGTCGGCTCCGTCCCACCAGCCAGACTCGATGCGCTCCGGCCCCATGAGGATTCGCGCCTGGCCCTCGGGCAACGCCTGGGGCTCGCCGAGCAGCCAGCCGGGACGCTGGACTTCCTCGCGCAGCGGGCATGCCTGTTGCCGCGGCTGGGGAGTCATCTGCCAGGCGCACTCGGGTCGATGATCGTCACCGAATCCCAGCCCCAGCACGGCGTCATCCCCCAGGCGCGCCCGCAGCCGTTCGCGCAGTTGTTCCCAGGGCAAGGACTGTTGAGGACGCTCGTCGAACAACTCCAGGCGCTGGGGCACGAAGCTCGGCAGGTTGTCGGCACACAAGCGAAATCCGCGCACTGGCGCCTCGACCTGTACCTGTTCAAGACGACCACGGGCCAGTTCGAACAGCATCGAAGGCTCCCGCTCGGCGCTGAGCAGGCCGACCTTGATCACCGTGTCCGGCAGACCGGCGTGTTCCAGATGCAAGTCAAAGCGCTGCACACCGCTGTCGCGCCCACACAGGAAAGCCGACAGGTCACCGGTCAACCGGCGCAGCGGAAACAGCAACGCCTGGTGAGACTGCACGTCGTAATTGAGTTCGATGCGCACATCAAAACGGTCCGGGGGCAGGTAGAACGACAGCGCCAGGGTACGACTGCCCGTCAGCGCGTCGAGGTGCTTGAGCACATCGGCCTCGAAGCGCCGCGCCAGGGTGTGCCGGGGCAAGGCCCGGACCTGATCCAGGTGGCGCAGGCCCATGCGCGACAGCGCCGTGGCGACGTCGGGCGCCAGGCCGATGCGGTCTACCGGCATTTGCCCCAGGTACGCTTGCAAGGTTTCGCCATCGGGCACCACCAAGGCGTCATGGGCATTGGCCAACATCCGCGCCGCCACGGGATTAGGGGCGGCGACGATGCGATGACGAAAGCCCAGTTCAGTCAGCTCGGCCCGCAACCGAGCCTCGAACACCGGCCAGGGCCCGAACAGCCCCAGGCTCGATTCGATCTCGAATAGCACCGTGCGCGGGTAATGCACGCTGACCTGGGAACTGAAGCGGTAGGCCCAGGCCGCCAGGAACTGTTGCCAGTGCTCGATCTGCGCCGCGTCGTATTCGGCCGTGGCGAACCCTTTGCTCAGGGCCTGGGCGGCGGTCATGCTCTGACCGGGCCGCAAGCCCAGGGCGCGCGCCGGCCCATTGACCGCTTGCAACACCCGGCGCTGGGCCGGACCGGTCAGCAGCGCCAGGGGCTCGTCGGGATCGGGGCGCTGGCGCAGCGCGGCGTCCAACGCCAGTTGCGGGAAGAGGATACAGACCCAGCGCATCGCAACCTCAATGCCCCATGTGCGTGGTGAACGCAATCGGCGCCGAACGGGCCAGGCCACCCCGGGACTTGAGCACCCGCAATTGTGCGGGGCGAGCATCGATGGCGATGCGCAAGGCCGCCGGGGACGGGTTGACCGCCTCCTGGATCGAGCGCCAGGCGAACGCCAGGGTCTGGCCGGTTTCCGCAGCGACCTGCAGGCGGCGCAAGGCCCGATCATCCGCCTGGCGCGGCCAGCACAGCACCGCGCCGCAACTGCCCGAACGCAGGCATTGCTCGGTGGCCCACAAGGCATCCCGTGGGTCGGCCTGGATGATCGACAACTGGCGCAGGTCCACCCCGGCATTTCGCCAGGCCTGGGGATAGGGTACGAACGGCGGTGCCACCAGCACGATGCGCTCCCCCGCCGCCGACAGCCGCGCCAGGGTCGGCCACACCAGTTGCAACTCGCCCACGCCCGGCGCGCCGATGAGAATTTCCGTCAACGCCGCGTCCGGCCAGCCACCACTGGGCAATGCCGCGTCCAATGCAGCATGACCGGTGGGCTGCGGACTGGCGGCCGGCGGCGCAGGCCGGCCTCTCCAGACCTGGCCGCCATTGAACAGCATGTCCAGTGCAACGACGGCGCCCATCAGCCTTGTCTCACCAGGCCACAGAACACACCTTCGATCGCCAGGTCCTGGTCGGCTTCGACAATGATCGGCTGATAGGCCGGGTTGCGTGGCAACAGGCGCACGCGCTCGCCGACTCGCTCAAAGCGCTTGATGGTCACTTCACCGTCCAGGCGCGCCACGACGATCTGCCCATTGGCGGCCTGGGGCGTACGTTGTACACCGACCAGATCGCCATCGAGGATACCGTCCTCGATCATCGAATCGCCCTGGACCCGCAACAGGTAATCCGGCGCCTTGGTGAAAATCGCCGGGTCCAGCAACAAACGGCTGTGGACCTCGGCATCGGCGCCAATAGGCAGGCCGGCGGCCACCCGTCCCAACACCGGCACGTCCAGCAGCTCGGGGCGCGGCGGCTGGTTCAACAGCCGGATGCCTCGGGCCTGGTGCGGATTGACTTCGATGAAACCGGCTTCGGTCAGCGCCAGCACATGCTTGCGCGCCACGCTGCGGGAGGCAAAACCGAACGCCTCGCTGATTTCAGCGAGGCTGGGAGGCTGGCCCTGCTCGGCGATGCGTTCGCGGATGAAGGTCAGGATGGCGGTACGGCGGGGAGTTAGAGTCGTCATGGAGTACATTTGTACTCCTGTCGGTTTTGCCTGACAAGCGCCGCCAGTCAGTTCATGGGGTGGCCTTGTTGGGGTGTATATCCATTTTTTTGGTAACGGCTGCTTATGGTTCCGCCCTTACGGCGGGTCACTTTTATGAAGCGTAAAAGTAACCAAAACGCTTTTGCCCCACCACTCGGCACCTCGCCTGGGCTCGGTGTGCCCTCACTCCGGCATTGCTCCGTGGGCCCGCCGCGAAGGGCCGTCCCTGGCCCAGCGCGGCTATCCCGGCATCCATGCCGGGATGCCCACTGCGCAATGCCTGCGTTCGGCCAGCGTGGTTAACGGGGCGCCGAAATCAACGTCCACCGCGAGGCGGCCTTTGAGCCGACCTGGTTTGGTGGGTTTTGCATTTCCTCTGTGGGAGCGAGCCTGCTCGCGAAGGCGGTGGGACAGCTTGCATGGATGGCGAATTTGTTGTTTTCCCCAAGAAAAGGATAAACCCGTGGCGAGGGAGCTTGCTCCCGCTGGGCTGCGCAGCAGTCGTAAAAAACCTGCTGTTGTCCGGATGCATCCTGCTGAATGGTTTGGGGCTGCTGCGCAGCCCAGCGGGAGCAAGCTCCCTCGCCACGGGGTTCATCGTCGTCTTTAAATGAACAACATTCTCCCTAGGAGGAATTTTTGCGAGGGCTTCAACACATTCAACATCCATGCAAGCAGGCCCACCGCCTTCGCGAGCAGGCTCGCTCCCACAGTTAGATCGGGGTATAGCTGAAAAGACATGCCGCCTCGCTTTTGATCGTGATCTTATCTTGATCTGGGGCGCCCCGTTAACCACGATGGCCGAACGCAGGCGTTGCGCAGTGGGCATCCTGGCATGGATGCCAGGATAGCCGCGCTGGGCCAAGGATGGCCCTTCGCGGCGGGCCCACGGAGCAATGCTGGAGTGAGGGCACACCGAGCCTAAGCGAGGTGCCGAGTGGTGGGGCGAAGCGCTTTTGGTTACTTTTGGCGCTTTCCAAAAGTGACCCGCTGTAAGAGCGGAACCATAAGCGGCCGTTACCGAAAAAATGGATATGTACCCAATCAGACCGCCTTCGCGAGCAGGCTCGCTCCCACAACGAATCTTCTACAAAGAATCTGCGAACAGTTGGATTCAACTAAAAACCCGCCAGATAGGCCCAGGGAAAAATCCCCCGCTCGTGCCCATCACTGAACACCAGCTGAACCCCATACCCCTGGGCATTGACCTCAACCACCCGCACCCGGGCATCGACCTGAACCGTCAGCCCTTGCAGGCGAAACGCCCGGCATTGGGAACATGGACATTGCCTGCGTAGCTCGACATGGTCCAGCCGCTGCTCGCGACCGTCGGGCCAACTCAGCCGCAACTGGCCCTTGTCCCGGCAATTGCCGATCGTCAACGGAGTCATTGCAACTGGCCCAAGGCAATGCGCACGGCCTTGCGCACTTCCGGATCGCCATCGTCCCGGGCTGCCTGCAAGGCGGGGATCGCTCCCGGATCGTTCAACTCGCCCAACGCCAACGCCGCTTCCTTGCGCAGATTGCTGATGCGATGGCCCAGGGTTTCGATCAGTGCCGGCAACGCCTGGACATAACGCAAGCGGCCAAGACTGCGAGTGGCGCGCAGGCGCACTTGCCAGTAGTCATCATCCAGGGCATCGATCAGGGCCGGGCCGGCATCGGCGTGACCCACTTTGCCCAGCGTGGTGGCGGCCTCTTCACGCACCGTCCAGGCCGGGTCGCACAAGGCCTGGCGCAGCGCCGGCAAGACTTGCGCATCCGCAGCCAGGCCCAGGGCGCCAGTGGCCGCGCGGCGCACTTCGCTGTCCAGGTCGGCGCTGGCGAGCCGGGCCAGGGCCGGCAGAGCCTCAAGCTGCTTGAGCCAGCCCAGCACGCCCACCGCCTCGCGACGCACGCCGGCATCTGCGTCGACCAGGGCCGCGATCGCAGCCGGTGCGGCAACGCCCAGACGCAACTCGCGCAAGGCCCGGAACGCGGCGATGCGCACGCTGGCATCCGCGTGGGTGGTCCAAGGCAATATCACCTCCCCCGCCGCCTCGCTCTTGAGCAGGCTCAGGCTCTGGGCAGCCGCGGCCTGCACGGTCGGGGAGGTATCGGTCAGCGCCTGGCACAGGGCCGCGACCACCGGTGCGTCCTCCCAGGCTTCGAGCAAGCGTGCGGCTTCGGCCCGCACCTCGGCGCTGGGATCCCGGGCCAGACGGTCGACGAGCCACAGCAGGCCTTCGGGTTCCTCCAGGTCAGCCAGTTCGATCAGGGCGATCCGGCGCACCCCGGCGTCGTCGTCCGTCAGGCGTGGTTGCAGGGCAAGAATGTCATCGTTGTCGGTGTTTTCGAAGAGAGAAGTCATAGGGCAAATCGCGGCAAGGAGGTTTCAGGAGGAAGCCCGAGGGGATTGAGGCGCGGCAATTGCCGGCCGTCTGCATGGCGCATCAGCTCGAGGCAATGGCGTTTCAATCGGGAAAACTCAGGGCGGGTGACCAGGTCGGTGGTTCGTGGCCGCGGGAAATCCAAGTGCAGGTCCTCGATGATCCGGCCCGGGCGCGGGCTCATCACCAGCAAGCGATCAGCGAGGAACAACGCCTCGTCGATGTCGTGGGTGACAAAGACAACGGTGGTGCGGATGCGCGTCCAGATGTCCAGCAGCAGCTCCTGCATGTTCAACCGGGTCAATGCATCCAGCGCGCCGAAGGGTTCGTCCATCAGCAACAAACGCGGGCGGTTGACCAGCACCCGGGCGATCTCCACCCGTTGCTGCATGCCGCCGGAAAGTTGGTCTGGCCAGTGTCCGGCGAAACCTTCCAGGCCCACCAGGGCAAGGATTTCATCGGCGGCACGGTATCGTTCGAGCTTGCCCTGGCCGCGCATCTTCAGGCCGAAAGCGACGTTGTCGCGCACACTGCGCCACGGAAACAGGGTGTGCTGCTGGAACACCATGCCGCGCTGGGGCGACGGGCCGGCCACCGGCAGCGCATCGACATTCAACGTGCCGGCACTCGGTTGCAGGTGCCCGGCAAGCGCGCCGAGCAACGTCGATTTGCCGCAGCCGGACGGCCCGAGGATGCAGACGAACTGGCCGGCCTCGATCTGGCAATCCAGCCCCTGCACTGCTTCGAAAGCCTGGGCACCCTGGCCCAGGACAATGGATAACTGGCGGATATCGATCCGCCCTTCAGGGGTTTGCATCGCGCTCATCAGGCTTTTCCTCGGGGTCGGTGCCAAGGCGTGAACAGCCCGCCCAGGCGCTTGATCAACAAACTGCTGCCCATGCCCAACACGCCGATCAACAACATGCCGACGACGATGTCGGGGTAGTTCTGCACGGTGTAGGACGCCCAGGTGTAGTAGCCGATGCCGTACTGGCCGGCGATCATTTCCGCCGTCACCAGGCAGAACCAGGACGTGCCCATACCGATGGCGAGGCCGGTGATGATGCTCGGCGCCGCGCCCGGCAGGATCACCTCCAGCAGGATTGCCCGGCGCCCTGCCCCCAGGCTTTTCGCCGATGCGACCAGGCGCCGGTCAACCCCTTCGACGCCGTGCACGGTGTTGAGCAGGATCGGGAACAGCGCACCGGTGAAGGTGATGAACACCATCGACAGTTCCGACGAGGGAAACATCAGGATCGCCAGCGGGATCCAGGCCACCGCCGGAATCGGCCGCAGCACTTCCAGCGGTGGCAGCAACAGGTCTTCGGCCCACCGGGAACGGCCGATGGCCAAACCCAGCGCCACGCCCACCAGCAACGCCGCGCCATACCCGGCAAAGACCCGCCCCAGGCTGCTGCCCAAGTGCCGAACGAGATGGCCCGACTCGCCCAGGCCGAGCGCGGCCTCGATCACCGCCAGCGGGGCCGGGACGTTGGCGAAAGTCACCAGGCCGAGGTCCCAGTGACCGTTGGCGGCGAGCTGCCAGAACAGCAGGCAGAGCAACAAGGAAGCGGCTCGCAGGAGCCAGCGTTTGGGTGATGGGTACACAAATCTATCCTCCGCAATGGACCCTGTGGGAGCGAGCTTGCTCGCGATAGCGGTATATCAGGCACTTCAACTTCAACTGACCTGACGCCATCGCGAGCAAGCTCGCTCCCACAGGGGGCGGTGTCAGGTTTATCGGGCGGCGACTGCCTGGGTGGTGGCTTCGGTAAAATCAAGGACCTTGCCGCCCTCGGCCGTGGCAAATTGCTCAGCCTGCCCTTTCAACAAGAACGCGCTGAGTTGGCCCTTGGCATCGCTGGCGAACCACGCCTGCTCGGCCAGCAGCTTGATCCCGCTGTCGCTGGCCTGGGCGTAGACGGCGCGGATGCCCTTGCCTTCCTGCTTGAGATTCGCCAGCGCGGTGAAGGCCGATTGCGCCGAGGCGTAATGACGCACTGTCGGCTCGCCGCGTACCCAGATCTGCGCCACATGGCGGGCATCGGTAATGGGCTGGCCGGTCAAGGCATCGGGGTTGCCAAGGGGCGTCTGGGCGTAGCTGCCCAGTTGCGCGGCGTAATCGAGGTTCGACGCCTTGAACGCGGCGCGGATGTACTGATCATCGATGAAGGTGTTGAGGTCCAGGCCGCGATCCGCCTTTTTCAGCAATTTGAGGGTGTCGATCGCGGTGCCGACGGCTTGCCGGTATTCGGGTTTCCAGGTCAGGTCGCGGGTCTGTACGCCCAGCGGCCCGTGAAACAGGTAATTGACCTCGGCATCTACCCCGGTGACCTTGGCGATCAGCTCGCTGTATTTCTCAGGCTCGGCGGCCAGCAGCTGATTGGCCTCGATGGTCGCGCGCAGATAGGCGACGACGATTTCCGGGTACTTTCTGGCATAGGCCTGATCCACCAGCGCGCCGTGGAAAGTCGGCGTCCTGGCCTGCGCACCGTCGTAGATCTTGCGGGCGAAACCGCGGCTGGGGAACAGTTCGGCGAACGGCACGAAATCGGCGTGGGCGTCGATCTTGCCGGCCTGCAGCGCCGAGCCGGCGACCTCCGGTGGCTGGGCGATGATGTTTACGTCCTTGAGCGGATCCCAGCCCTGGGCCGCGACGGCTCGCAGCAACATGCCATGGGCGGTGGAAGCAAACGGCACGGAAATCGTCTTGCCCTTGAGCTCGGCGAGGGACTGCACGCCCGAGGCGCTGGGCACGACAATGCCGTTGCCGCTGCCCTGGGTGCTGCCCGACAGCACGCTGATAAACAGGCTGTGCTTGCCGGCCGTCTCGAACGCCACGCCGTTGAACGCCCCGGGGAAGTCGGCCATGGCGCCGAAGTCGAGTTTGCCGGCGACCATCTCGTTGGTCAGCGGCGCGCCGCTGGTGAAGTTTTTCCATTGGACATCGTACTCGGCGTCCTTGTACGCGCCGTCGTGGGGCAGGTATTTGTCCAGCAGGCCGAGCTCGCGAATCAGCAACCCGCCGGCGGCGCAGTTGATGGTGGTGTCCTGGGTGCCGATGGCAATGCGGATGGTTTCTGCCTGGGCAGGCAAGGTCAATGAAGCCAGTACCAGACCGGCCAGCGCTGCACGCAATAACATGGGTGTGTCCCCTCGAATCATTGATTGGATGTTCGTCTCCGCCACGATCAGGGCGCGGTGGGAAACGAGGGGTGTTCTGGATGGTGCGTCCGGGGGTGGCCGGATGGCTTTTTTTGGGGGCCGTGGTGGCCTCTTCGCGAACAGGCTCGCTCCCACATTGGACCGAGTCGCTGTAAAACTGTGGGAGCGAGCCTGCTCGCGAAGGCGTCTACTCAGTCACCGCAGCAAATAAGGAATCTCGACCTTCACCGCCCCCGTCGGGCAATCCTTTTCACAGGGCATGCAATACCAGCATTCATCGAACGCCATGTAGGCCTTCTGGGTGGCCGGGTTGATCGCCAACAGGTCCATCGGGCAGACATCGACGCAGACCGTGCAGCCCTTGTGGGCGATGCATTTGTCCTCGTCCACGGTGACGGGGGCATTGGAGCGGAAGAATATTTCCTGGGGTTGATAGGCCATGGGCATTCTCTTTGGGTGTAGGGCTCACGCCGCGTCGGCACCGAGCCGAAGCCGGTCGTAGGCCTGCAGTTCGTCGGCATCGAGGGCGATGATGTAGGGCTCGACGGCTTTCTTGAACGAGGTCATCGCGCCGTCCTCACCCTTCTTCAAATGGCAATGGCAGAACCAGTCGCTGTCGTTGCGTTGCGGATGATCGACCCGGTAGTGGTACAACCCCCAACGGCTTTCGGCGCGAAACAGCGAGGCCCGGGCGGCCATCTCGGCGCAATCGCGGATCACGCTGACTTCCATGGCGCGCATCAGTTCGTGGGCGTTGTGGGCCTTGAGCTGATCAAGGTCGCGCTGGATATCGCTGAAGCGTTGCAGGCCGATCTGCATTTTTTTGCTGACCTTCGGCGGTTGCAGGTAATCGTTGACGAAGCGGCGCAACTTGTATTCCACCTGGGCCGGCGGCAGGCCATGCGCGCGGTCGAGGGGCGCGTAGACGCGGTTTTTTTCCTGCTCGATCTGCTGAGTATCCAGCACCGAAAAATCCTTGCCAGCGACAAAGTCCGCCGCGTTCTGGCCGGCAAACCAGCCGTAGGTGAACGCGCCGAGCATGTAGTTGTGTGGCACGGCGGCCATGTCGCCCGCCGAGTACAAACCCTTGACCGAGGTTTCCGCCCGCTCGTTGACCCACACTCCAGAAGCCGAATGACCGCTGCAGAAGCCGATCTCGGAAATGTGCATCTCCACCATCTGCGTGCGGTAATCGGTGCCCCGGTTGGCGTGGAACTGCCCGCGACTGGGGCGCTCGTTGCTGTGCAGGATTTCCTCGATGTTCTGGATGGTTTCCTCGGCCAGGTGATCGAGCTTGAGGAACACCGGACCGTTGCCGCCTTCGAGCTCCTGGTGGAACTCCCACATCATCTGCCCGCTCCAGTAGTCGCATTCGATAAAGCGCTCGCCCTTGTTGTTGGCGGTGTAGCCGCCCAGCGGGCCGGTAACGTAGGCGCACGCCGGGCCGTTGTAATCCTTGATCAACGGGTTGATCTGGAAGCACTCCAGGTTCGCCAGCTCGGCCCCGGCGTGATAGGCCATCGCATAACCGTCGCCGGCATTGGTCGGGTTCTCATAGGTGCCCATCAGGTAGCCGGAGGCCGGCAACCCCAGGCGCCCCGCCGCGCCGCAGCAGAGGATGACGGCCTTGGCCTTGATCACATGGAAGTCGGCGGTGCGGCAGTCAAAACCCATCACACCGTTCACCGCGCCCTCCCCATCGGTCAACAACCGGGTGCAGACCAGCCGGTTGGTGATGCTGACTCGCGCCCGTTTCAACTGGCGATAGAGGACTTTCTTGATGTCGTGACCTTCCGGCATCGGCAGCACATAAGCGCCCATGTGGTGCACCTTTTTCACCGCGTAATCGCCGGTTTCGTCCTTCTCGAACTTCACGCCCCAGCGGTCCAGTTGCTCGATCGTTTCGAAGCTGTGGGTCGCGTAGGCGTACACCGCCGCCTGGTTGACGATGCCGTCGTTGGCGATGGTGATTTCCTTGGTGTACTGCTCGGGCGTCGAATGGCCCGGGATGATCGCGTTGTTGAGCCCGTCCATGCCCATGCTGATAGCGCCGCTGCGCTTGACGTTGGCCTTGTCCACCAGCAACACGCGCAGGTCGCGGTTGCGCTCCTTCGCCTTGATCGCCGCCATGGGGCCGGCGGTGCCGCCGCCGATGACGACGATGTCGTATTCCTGTTCGAGGGTATTCCTGGAGCTTTGGGTCATGCCTGCGTCCCTTTTTGCCGGTCGATGCGCAAGCGATACTGGAAGGCATCGCCACGGTAGTAGAGGTATTCGAAGTCCAGCGGCTGGCCGCCGGCGTCATGGGTCAGCCGTTCGATGCGCATGACCGGCGAGCCGGGCTCGACGTCGAGGGCCTGGCACAAGTCGCTGTCGGCCAGCACCGCATCGATGGCAAGGTCGGCGTGACCGAGGGCCAGGCCACAATCGTTTTCCAGGATCAGGAAGATGTCGCGGGTAACCAGGTCGGCTTTTTCCAGGCGCTCGCCGAGGGCCTTGGGCAGGTAGGTGATTTCCAGGGAAACCGGCTCGCGGTTGATCAGCCGCACCCGCTTGATCTGCGTTACCACGTCGCCTTCCGCCAGTTTCAATCGCTCGGCCACCGACTTGTCCGCCGGGATGAACTTGAAACTGCGCAGGCGGTTGATCACCTCGTAGCCGCGACCGGTCATGGACTCGGCCAGGCCCTGCAGCGTGCTGACGTTCTGGAAGGTCTTGGGCTTGGCGACGAACGTGCCTTTGCCGTGGATCTTGAAAATCAGCCCTTCCTTTTGCAGATCGCCCAAGGCCTGGCGCACGGTGATGCGGCTGACGCGAAACAGCGCGCCCAGCTCGCTTTCCGAAGGCATCTGGCTGCCTTGCGGGTATTCACCGTCAAGAATGCGCGCGCGCAGCACGTCGCGCAGTTGGGTGTGCAGCGGCACGCTGCTGAGGGAGAGAAGATTGTCGGGCATGGGTCGCAAGTCACTTGTCATAACGAGTTATGAGGTGATCTTAGGGAAAGCGCTCAATGCTTGAGAAATACCGTTTGGACATAACCTTAGAGCCGGGTCAGGGCAACAGCAGCCCCTGCTCGCGCTCGCACAACTGCACCACGTAATCCCACAACACCCGCAACCGGACAGACTTGTGCAGCTCGCGGCGGGTGCTGATCCAGTAGCTGCGGCGGATGGTTTCGTCCGGCAGCAGCGGCACCAGCGTCGGGTCGCTGCTGGCCATGTAACACGGCAGCACGGCGATCCCCAGGCCCGAGCGCGCGGCCTGTTGCTGGGCAATGACGCTGGTGCTGTGGAACACCACGCGAGGGTTTCGGCAAAAGCTGTTGAGGAACATCAGCTCCTGGCTGAACAGCAGGTCATCGACGTAGCCGATCCAGGCATGGCGGGCCAGATCCTCGCGACTGCGTAACGGTGGCGAACGGTCTAGGTAAGCCTGGCTGGCGTAGAGCGCGAGGCTGTAGTCGGTGAGCTTGCGCGTCACCAGCAGGTCGGCCGCCGGGCGTTCGAGGTGAATGCTGATTTCCGCCTCGCGGTTGAGGATGCTGACAAACCGCGGCACGGCCACCAGTTCCACCTCAAGCCCCGGATAGCGCTGGAACAAGCCGTCCATGCGACTAGCGAGGAACATGATGCCCAGCCCTTCCGTCACGCCGAGGCGGATCTTGCCCAGCGGCGCGCTGGATTGAGTGATGTCCTCCTGGGCCAGCAACGCGACATTCTCCATGGCCTCGGCATGCTTGAGCAGCGCTTCCCCGGCCGGGGTCAATTCATACCCTTGGGCGTGCTGGACAAACAACGCGGTGCCGAGGCTTTTCTCGATCGCCTCGATGTGCCGCGCCACCGTGGCATGGGTGGTGTTGAGCCGTCGCGCGGCCGTCAGCAGGCGGCCGCTGCGTTGCAGTTCGAGGAAGTAGCGCAGGTCATTCCAGTCGAACATGAGCCATCCTTGAATCGCCTGAAGTCATGACTGTTCATAAACGCACAGCCGCTGCGCAAAAACTAACATTCTTTTGACGAAAACTAACAACTAGGATGAGTCCCACAAGAACAAAAAATGAGGTCGCGAATGCAACCTGTCGTCGATGAATACGATTACGTGATCGTGGGCGCCGGCCCTGCCGGCTGCCTGCTGGCGAACCGGCTTTCGGCCAATCCGCAACACCGGGTGCTGTTGCTCGAAGCCGGCGGGCGGGACAATTATCCGTGGATCCACATCCCGGTCGGTTACCTGTTCTGCATCGGCAACCCGCGCACCGACTGGTGCTTCAAGACCGAAGCGCAACCCGGCCTGCAAGGGCGCGCCTTGAGTTATCCGCGCGGCAAGGTGTTGGGCGGCTGTTCGTCCATCAACGGCATGATCTATATGCGTGGCCAGGCGGCGGACTACGATGGCTGGGCCGCCGAAGGCAATGTCGGCTGGGGCTGGAAGGATGTGTTGCCGCTGTTCCGGCAGAGCGAAAATCACTTCGCGGGGGATTCCGAACTCCACGGCGCAGCCGGGGAATGGCGAGTCGAACGCCAGCGCCTGTCATGGCCGATCCTCGATGCCTTCCGCACCGCCGCCGAACAGAGCGGCATCCCCAGCGTCGAGGATTTCAACGGTGGCGACAACGAAGGTTGCGGCTACTTCCAGGTCAACCAGAAAGCCGGGGTGCGCTGGAACGCGGCCAAGGCCTTCCTCAAACCGATTGGCAATCGCCCCAACCTGACGGTGCTGACCGACGTCGAGGTTGATCGCGTGTTGCTGCGCGACAACCGCGCCGACGCTGTCAGTGCCCGCTGGCAAGGCAAGAACATGAGCTTCAAGGCGCGCAAGGAAATCGTCCTGTGCGCCGGCGCCGTCGGCTCGCCGGGCATCTTGCAGCGCTCCGGGATCGGCCCGCGCAGCCTGTTGCAGCGTCTGGGCATCGGCGTGGTGCATGAACTGCCCGGCGTCGGTGGCAACTTGCAGGACCACTTGCAACTGCGGCTGATCTACCAGCTGGAAAACGCCCGCACCCTGAACCAGATCGCCGGCACCCTGTGGGGCAAGATGGGCATGGGCCTGCGCTACCTGTACGACCGCAGTGGCCCGCTGTCCATGGCCCCCAGCCAACTCGGCGCGTTCGCCCGCTCAGGACCGGAACAGGCCTCGGCCAACCTCGAATATCACGTACAACCGTTGTCCCTGGAACGTTTCGGCGAACCGCTGCACAACTTCCCGGCGTTCACCGCGTCGGTGTGTGACCTGCGCCCGATGAGCCGTGGCCGTGTGGACATCCGCTCGGCCGATCCTCATGAGGCGCCGTCGATCCAACCCAATTACCTGAGCCATCCCGAGGACCTGCGGGTCGCCGCCGACGCCATCCGCCTGACCCGCCGGATTGTCGCCGCGCCGGCCCTGAGCGCCTTCAAACCGGTGGAATACCTGCCAGGCCCGAGCCTGCAGACCGAGGAAGAACTGCACCAGGCCGCCGCCCGCATCGGCACGACGATTTTTCATCCGGTGGGCACCTGTCGCATGGGCCAGGACGGCGATGCGGTGGTCGATGCGCAGCTGCGCGTCCACGGCATCAAGGGCCTGCGCATCGCCGACGCCTCGATCATGCCGCGCATCACCTCCGGCAACACCTGCTCGCCGACGCTGATGATCGCCGAGAAGGCCGCGCGGATGATGCTTGAGCCGGCCACCGTGGGCGCTACGCTGCAGAAGGAGCCAGCGACGGTCTGAACAATACCAAGATCCCTGTGGGAGCGAGCCTGCTCGCGAAAGCGCTGTATCAGTCAACATTGTTCAGCTGACATACCGCCTTCGCGAGCAGGCTCGCTCCCACAGGTTGAAAGGAGTGTGATCCAAGGAAGTGCGTCAAATCAGGAGACGCCCCCAACCCGGCGTCGACAGTGGAACAACAAAAACAATCACTGTGAGGGATACCGCTATGTCTGAACATGTTCAGCCCCTGGAAGCCACGCGCAGCGCAGGCACCAGCCAGGAAACCCAGAAAGTCATCTTCGCCTCGTCCCTGGGGACGGTGTTCGAGTGGTATGACTTTTTCCTCTACGGCGCCCTCGCGGCGGTGATCAGCAAGCAATTCTTCGCCGGGGTGAACGACACCACGGCGTTCATTTTCGCCCTGATGGCTTTCGCTGCCGGTTTCATCGTGCGGCCCTTCGGGGCGCTGGTGTTTGGTCGGCTGGGGGACATGATCGGGCGCAAGTACACGTTCCTGGCGACCATCGTGCTCATGGGCTTGGCGACTTTCTGCGTCGGCCTGCTGCCCAACTACGCGAGCATCGGCATCGCCGCGCCGATCATCCTGGTGGTATTGCGCATGCTCCAGGGTCTGGCCCTGGGCGGTGAATACGGCGGCGCGGCGACCTATGTGGCCGAGCATGCACCGATGGGCAAGCGCGGCTTTCATACCAGCTGGATTCAGTCCACCGCGACACTGGGCCTGTTGCTCTCGCTGCTGGTGGTGCTCGGTTGCCGTTACTTTACCGGTGACCAGTTCGAAGTCTGGGGCTGGCGCATTCCGTTCCTGCTGTCGATCCTGCTGCTGGGCATCTCCACTTGGATCCGCCTGAGCCTGCACGAGTCGCCGGCCTTCCTGAAAATGAAAGAAGAAGGCAAGTGCTGCAAGGCGCCGATCCGCGAGTCCTTCGGCAAATGGGAAAACCTGAAGGTGGTGCTGATCGCCCTGTTCAGCATCAATGCCGGGCAAGCGGTGACCTTCTATGCCGCGCAATTCTACGTGCTGTTCTTCCTCACCCAGTTCCTCAAGATGGACCCGGCCCTTGCCAATAGCCTGCTGATTGTCAGCGTGGTGATCGGCGCGCCGTTCTTCATCTTCTTTGGCTGGCTGTCGGACAAGGTCGGGCGCAAACCGGTGCTGATGATCGGCCTGCTGCTGGCGACGGCGTTGTACTTTCCGATCTTCAAGACGCTCGCCCATTACGCCAACCCGGCCATCGACCTGGCGAGCCGCCAGGCGCCGATCACCGTCGTCGCCGACCCGGCCACCTGCACCTTCCAGTTCGACCCGGTGGGCAAGGCGCGTTTCGACAGCCCTTGCGACAAGGTCAAGACCTTCCTGGTCAAGCAAGGCCTGCCCTACAAAAGCGTCGCGGCACCGGCCGGCAGCAACGTGCAGGTCAGCGTCGGCGACATGAAACTTGAAGGCTACGACGAAGCCGCCCTGCGCGGCGCGGTGACCCTGGCGGGCTACCCGCAACAAGCCGATGCCCAGCAGATCAACCGGCCGATGATCGTTGCCCTGATCGTGGCGCTGATCATCATTTCGGCGATGTGCTACGGCCCGCTGGCGGCGCTGATGGTCGAACTGTTCCCGACCCGCATTCGCTACACCTCCATGTCCCTTCCGTACCACATCGGCAACGGCTGGTTCGGCGGTTTCCTGCCAACCGTGTCGTTCGCCCTGGTGGTCTACACCGGGGATATTTTCTACGGCCTGTGGTACCCGGTGGTGATCACGGGCGTGAGCCTGGTGGTGGGCATGATCTGCCTGCGGGAAACCCGCAACGTCGACCTCGACACCAACTGAAAACCGCCCGTGGCGAGGGGCAGCCCCCCTCGCCACGGCACTCAGAAGTGCGCCTTCACCGTCGCGGTGAAATTGCGCGGCTCAGCGTAATAGTTACCGAAGCTTTCGGTACCGATGGTGGTGTAGTAGCGCTTGTCGAACAGGTTGTTGCCGTTGAGCGCCACCGACCAGGTGTCATCGATGCGGTAGCCGATCCGACCGTTCCACACCGCATAACCGGCCTGGGTAATCTTTTCACCGCTAAGCGGCGATACGCGGAAATTATCGCTCTGCGCATTGACCCCGGCGCCGACGCTGAACCGCTCGAAGGCGCCACCGAGGGCGTAATCGCCCCAAAGGCGCAGCACGTGGCGCGGCACATAGCTGTTGAACGAACCACCATTGAGGCTGCTGTCGATATCTTCCAGGGTCTTGGTCTGGGTGTAGGTATATCCGGCGAGCAGTTGCAGGCGCTCGATGACTTCGCCGCTGATCTCGGCCTCGAAGCCCTGGGCGCGGACCTTGCCAGCGTTCTCGTAGCAGTAGCCGTCCGATGAGGCGCAGGTGGAGTTGTAATCCGTCTGGGCCTGATCCTTCTGCACGGTGCGGAACAGGTTGAACGCCGTGTTCAGGCGCCCTTCGAACCACTCGCCCTTGATCCCCAGTTCATAACTTTCGCCCACCAGCGGCTTGAGCGCCGAGCCGCTTTGCGAGCGGTAGTTGCCTTGGGGCGTGAAGATGTCCGAGTAACTGGCGTAGGCGGTGAGGTGTTCGTTGAGGTCGAGCAACACGCCGGCAAATGGCGTGACCTGGCCGGTCTCGGTGCTCCTGGCGTGTTCGGTGCCGCCGGTGAGAAATACCGAGTCGCTCCTGGAGCTGTACCAGCTCACCCGACCGCCGACAACGAAGGTCAACGGATCCGCCAGTTTCAGGCGCAACGTGGAATACACGCCCTGTTGTTCGGTGAGGGTCTTGACCGGCCCGCCGCGGGTCGAGTTATCAATGAAGTAGCTGTCGTCCGGTTCCGGGATGTGTCGATCCGGGTCGAAGACGTTCTGCTTCTGCGGCAACAAGGCGACCGAATAGAAGTCATCCTTGTCCGAACGACTGGCGTTGGCCCCGAAGATCAATTGATGCTGCTGGCCGAAGGCGTCGAACTTGCCGTCCAGGTAGGCGTCGAGGCCGTAGTCGACCTGATCGTAGTCATACAGGCTGCCCAACAGGTTGGTGGTCGAGCCCCCCGGCGTCACCGCACCCGATGCAAACGCGTATTTGGTGTCCTGGGTGTTTTTTGTATAGACGCCTGCGACTTTCACGGCCCAGTCATCGTTGAGCTGATGTCGAAGGTCGCCGAAGACCGTGGTCCGCTGGCTGCGCCAGGTGTTCCACGACGGGTCCAGGCAAGTGGAACGGCTGAGTTTCAGGTCGCTGCCATTGCGGTAGCGTGGCAGCCCGCCCCAGCAAGGGCTCGCGTCGACATCCTCGTACGCCACGCCCAGGCCGAGCGTGGTGTCGGGCGTCAGGTCCATATCCAGCGCCCCGTAATAGACCTGGTCGTTGCGCCGGGCATCGTCGTAGAAGTAGTGCCGGCTCTGCTCGGCGATCACCGCCCTGCCCCGCACGGTGCCGGCCTCGTTCAACGGGCCACCGGTATCGACCTGCCCGCGATAGTTGTCCCAGGTGCCGCCCGAGAGGCTGAGTTCATTCTGCGCCGTGGCCTGGCCGCGCTTGCGGACGAAATTGACGCCACCGGACGTACCGCCGGATCCCTTCATCATGCCGGCAGCGCCGCGCAGGACTTCGACCCGGTCGTAATAGGCCATGTCACTGCTGAAGCTGTCGGCCTGGACATAGCTGTTGCCCATGTCCAGCGGCACGCCGTCGTACTGGTACTGACCGGACATCCGGAACCCGCGGGAATAGAAATACTTGCCGCCCATGGTCGAGTCGTAGACGGTGATACCCGGGGTCTTTTCCATCACCTGCTCGATGGTGTTCAGGTTCTGATCGTCGAGCATCTTGCGGGTGATCACCGTGACCGATTGCGGCGTTTCGCGCAGCGAATGCTCGCCTTTGCCGATCGTCACCGCCCCAGTGGTGTAGGACCCGCTGTTTTCGGTGGTTGCCGTGAGCAGTTGTCCGTCGATGGTCGTGGTGCCCAATTCCAGCGCCGAGCCGGGCGCAGGTGCGGTACGCAGCCGGTAGGTCCCGTTGGCCTGGGGTTCGGCTTGCAGGCCGCTACTGCCGAGGATGCGCGCGAAACCTTCGGCCACGCCAAAGGAGCCTTTCAGTCCTGGCGACCGCAGCCCCTGCAGTTGTGCGGCATCGAACGAAATCGCGACGCCGGCGAGGCTGGAGAAACGCGTCAGCACATCCACCAGGGCGCCAGCGCCGATATCGTAGGCCTGCACCGCGCGTTGCGGCACCGAAGCCTGCGCCACCGGACTGGCGTACGCCGCCCAAGCGCCGGAAGACGTGGCGGCCAGAAAACCGATTTTCATTGCGATTGCCAGACGACCTGGCGTGTTCACGCGAGACATGTGTCCCCTCCCCCCAAAACAGTCAAGAAAACTCACTGAGGGATGAGCCGAACGATGCCGAGGAAAAGTGCAAAAACATTTTCAACCGGACCAACGCGTGAGCGTCAGCCACGCGACACCTGAACCCAGAACCGGCTGTAGCGGGTCACTCGCAACGAGAAACCGGTTTCGAGTGCCGCCAGGGCAAGATCGGTATTGTCGATGGGGAAAACGCCGGAGACTTTCAAGTCGCCGATGGCCGGGTCGCAGCGCAATATTCCCGTGCGATAGCGGGAAAGCTCCACCAGCAAGGCCGACAGCGGGCGGTCGATGACGATGATGCTGCCCTGTTGCCAGGCACCCACCGATACATCATTGGCGCGCAACGCACCCAGCGACCGACCAGTGAAGCCCAGGCGATTGCCCGCGTCGACCCGCTGGGCTGGCCCGCCGCTGCGCAAACTGACTTGCACGGCCTTCTCCAGCACCGCCACCTCACCGCCGTCGGCCTGGGCGCGGACGATAAATCGCGTTCCCAGGGCCAGCACTTCAGCCTGGCCGGTGACGACCTTGAACGGCCGTTGCAAGGGATCGACCCCGGTCGTCACGAGAATTTCGCCCCGCAGCAGCGTCAGTGTCCGCTGGCGGCCATCGAAACGGACGTTTACCGAGGTGTCGGTGTTGAGCAGCAGCGTGCTGCCGTCCGCCAACTGGAACTCACGCCGCTCGCCCACGCCGGTCCGGTAATCGCAAAGCAGGTTCTGCGCGGTCTCGCTGCGCCAGCCCAGCCATCCCAGGCAGCCGGCGGAGGTCAGCAGCAAGGCGCTGCGCAGCACCTCTCGACGAGGTCGGCCAGGGTGGGCACTCAAGGTTGGCGCCGCCAATGCGCCCGGCACGCTGGCCATCTGTTCCGACACCGCCGCCATGCGTTGCCAGGCCTGCTCGTTCAGCGGATCCGCAGCCAGCCAGGCCCGCCATCCGTCCCGCTCCGCATCAGTCGTCGTGCCGGAATGAAGCCGGGCATACCATTGCGCCGCGACACGGATGGCCTGCAATTGCTCGGGCGACACGTTCATGCGAGCTGCAACTGGATTTGCATCAGACAGCAGTGTTCCATGGCCTTGGCCATGTGGTTGTTGACTGTACGTACGCTGACGCCGAGGCGCTCGGCGATCTGCGGGTAGGTCAGGCCGTTGAACTGCGAGAGGATGAACGCCTGCTTGACCTTGGGCCCCAAGCCTTGCAGCAGCCGATCGATTTCCATCAGGGCCTGGAACAGGATCGCCTGCTCTTCCAGCGATGGCTGCTGCGCTTCAGGCATCGCGGCCAGCGCTTCGAGGTACGACTGCTCAAGGGAACGGCGGCGAAAGAGATCGATCAGCAGCCCTTTGGCGATCATCGACAGATAGGGTCGCGGCTCGCGGATATCCAGGGCCGAGCGCGCCTTGATCACCCGAACGAACGTATCCTGGGCCAGGTCCGCCGCATCGAAGGTATTGCCGAGGCGCTTGCGCAGCCAGCCCTGAAGCCAACCGTGATGGTCGCAATACAGATCGTTGACGGCGCTGCGTAGGGACAGATCGTGGGCGGACATGACAATGGAATTGTTCGCGACTGATAATGACTCGCATTGTCATCGTAGCGACCGCCGTATTGCAACCGGATGTGAGCGAAAAATCCTGCCGTGGCTTCAGCCTGATCAGTGAACCGAATGGCTTTTCACCGTGCTCTCCACCAGATCGAGCATCTGTCCCAGCGCCCATGGCTTGGCGATGAACGAGGCCTGGTGCTTGATCCCCGCGCTTTCCGGCGTCTCGAAGCCCGACATGATCAGCAGCGGTATCTGTGGCCAGCGGTCCCCGGTCAGGTTGGCCAGGTCCGCTCCGTCCATCGCCCCGGGCATGGTGATATCGGTCAGCAGCAGGTCCACATAGTCGGCGCTCTCCTCCAGGAACGTCAGCGCTGAATCTGCGCTTTCCCGAGGCTCGACGACAAAACCTTCCTCTTCCAGGATTTCGCACAGAAACTCCAGGATGGTCGGATCATCCTCAACGACGAGAATCAAACGTGTGGTCGCCTGTCCGTTGCCCTTCGGCATCGAATTCATGAAAGTGACTCTCCTTGATTCCATTAACTTGCTTTGCGGTTTCACCCGCTCTGCAAGTTATGAGCGATGCCCTTGCGAGAAATTCATTCTGCTTGCGCAGACAACCGCCGGGCGTTGCGCCGAACGGCCCGTTGCAACGCAGCGCAACGTTTTATCTGTATATCCATACAGATAAAGCTTGCCGCGACGCCGATCCCTGACCATGCTAGCGCCCCATGAAACCTGCTTAGGAAGAGGCGTTATGCGGCTGTACCTGTGTGAAAAACCGTCCCAGGCCAAGGATATCGCCGCGGTGCTGGGCGCCACGCGACGCGGCGACGGCTGCTGGCTGGGCGCGCACGTCACGGTCACCTGGTGCATCGGCCATCTCCTGGAGACGGCCCCGCCCGACGCCTACGATGCCCGCTACAAGCGTTGGGTACTGGCCGACCTGCCCATTGTGCCGGCGCAATGGAAGATGACCGTCAAACCGAAAACCGCCAGCCAGTACAAAGCGGTCAAGCGCTTGCTGGGCGAGGCAACGGAACTGATCATCGCCACCGACGCCGACCGCGAGGGCGAAATGATTGCCCGCGAGCTGGTCGAGCATTGCCGCTATCGTGGGCCCATCCAGCGCCTGTGGCTGTCGGCGCTGGACGAAGCATCGATCCGCAAGGCCCTGGCCGCCCTCAAGCCCGGAGCGGAAACCTTCAACCTCTACCACTCGGCCCTGGGCCGCTCTCGGGCCGACTGGCTGATCGGCATGAACATGAGTCGCCTGTTCACGCTCCTTGGGCGTCAGTCCGGCTATCAGGGCGTGCTGCCGGTAGGCCGCGTGCAGACACCGACTTTGCGGCTGGTGGTAGACCGCGACCGTAGCATTGCCGATTTCGTCCCGGTCGCCTACTGGGCCATCGACGTGCGACTGAGCCATGCCGGCACGGCCTTTACCGCCCAGTGGCGCGCCGATCCGGATGCCTGCGACGATCAGGAGCGCTGCCTGAACCAGGCCCTCGCCCGCGATGCGGCCCAAGCCATGGGCGATGCCGCCACCGCCCGGGTGATCAAGGTCCGCACCGAACGGCTGCGTGAGGCCGCGCCGCTGCCGTTCGACCTGGGCACGCTGCAGGAGGTCTGCTCGAAAAAGCTCGGCCTTGGCGCCCAGGAAACCCTGGATATTGCCCAGTCGCTCTACGAAACCTACAAGCTCATCACCTATCCGCGCAGCGATTGCGGCTTCCTGCCCTTGAGCCAGCACGGCGAAGCACCCGCCATTCTCGCCGCCCTCGCCCAGGCCGACCCGGGCCTTGCGTCGCTGCGCGAGCACCTGCAACCGCAACGCAAATCACGCGCCTGGAACGATGCCAAGGTCAGCGCGCACCACGGCATCATTCCCACGGCCGCGGCGAAGAACATCGACAAGCTCGCCGGCAAGCAACGGGCCGTCTATACGCTGATTCGCGCGCGCTACCTGGCGCAGTTCCTGCCCAACCACGAATACGACCGGAACCAGGCCGACTTCGATTGTGCCGGCCAAGCCCTGCGGGCCGTCGGCAAGCAGATCATCGAACCTGGCTGGAAACGCGCCCTGCCCGAAGCATTGGCGCCCGCACGCGGCCGCGAAGCACCCGTGCCACAAACCCTGCCGCCGCTTGCCGAAGGCCGCGATTGCAATGTGGACGAGGTGATCCCCAAGGACCTGTGGACCCAGCCGCCCAAGCCGTTTACCGAGGGCGACCTGATCAAGGCGATGAAAAATGTCGCCAAGCTGGTGGAGGACCCACTGCTCAAGCAGAAGCTCAAGGACACCACCGGCATCGGCACCGAAGCAACCCGAGCCTCGATCATCCAGGGCCTGCTCGATCGTGGTTACCTGGTGAAAAACGGCAAGGCCCTGTCCGCCACTCCAGCGGCATTCAGCCTGATCGACGCGGTGCCTCGGGCGATCGCCGACCCGGGCACCACCGCCATCTGGGAACAGGCCCTGGACATGGTGCAGAGCGGTGAGATGAGCCTGGAAGAATTCGTCACGCGACAAGCCGCCTGGATGAGCAAGCACGTCGCCCGCTGCCAAGGCATGAGCCTGACCATCAGCGGCCCGGCCAGCCCCGCCGGACGTGGCGCGGAGCCGTGGAAGAAAAAACGCAAACCAGCCAAGCGCAAGGCCGCCGGCACACCGCGCAAGACGAGCAAGGCCAAGGCCACCTGAACCCACTGAGTCCCTTCGTGGCGAGGGGATTTATCCCCGCTGGGGTGCGAAGCGCCCCCAAAAATATCTGCCACCGCCGTGCTTGCGCAGGAATGCCCGGGGCCGCTTCGCGACCCAGCGGGGATAAATCCCCTCGCCACAAAGAACCCCCTCATCCTAAAGATGCATGATTCCTTTTCGCTGATTTTTCATACCCAAACCATTTTGTCCGACAATATGTAGTGACCAAAAATAATCACTACAAAACCGTTGACGCCTCCGATTTGCCCTTGCATGATGCAGACGTCTCCCCGATCGGGAGTACGGTAAATGTTTGAGCAAGCTCGTCTGACCGCCGAGCTGTTTTTTTCGATAAGGGACTGCCCACAAGGCAGATTGAAGGTGCTGACCTGGCAAGACCGTCCGGTAACAAGGACGAGAAACGCTGGCGATCAATCCTCATGACGCATGGGCTCGACTGTCGAAAGTCGACACTGACCTGAAGATTCTTCGCTGTTTCTCATCGTTGTAGCGCATTTGCGTAGCAGCCCTTCGATAACACTACACAACCGATGCACGACCCCGTCGGATTCGACGGACGAGCGCTGACGACCTGTTTTCGGTAGCAGGCAGGCAATTACCGGACAGCGAAGTTTTGCGAACCACCAGACAGATCAACCAAATGGTCAAGGGGCTTACACATGAATCTGAATAATCAACCATCTATTGATGAACTGGCTCGCATGTTCGCAGCACACAAGGACACCCTGGATAGCCATATCCTGTGGATCAGCAAGACTGGCCAGGTCCATATGGACTGCCTCTCGCCTTTCACCCAGGAAGAAGAATTCGAGAAGAGCCAGGAAGACCTGTGTGCCCGGCTGAAGATGTACCGTCGCGGCCAGGGCTACGTCGGCAAGAAAGCCGCCGCCGACAAGGACTTCATGGGCCGCGTGCTGCAAACGCTGACCCAGGCCTGGCAATCGGTGCAGAACTCTGCCGAGGTCCGGGTCATCGACCGCCTCTGCTGACATCCACAAACACAAAGGGCCCGCTCCTGCATCAGGAGCGGGCCCTTTTTTTGCTTCTAGAAAACCGACCAGCCGATCCGTTGGCTGAGCAGTTCCAGCGCGGCCATGCCGGCCAGGGAGTTGCCGGCGGTATTGAGTTCCGGCGACCAGACGCAGACGCTGAACTGCCCGGGCACCACGGCCACAATCCCGCCCCCCACGCCGCTCTTGCCGGGCAGGCCGACACGATAGGCGAAGTTGCCGGCCTCGTCGTACAAGCCGCTGGTGGCCATGATGGAATTGACTTGCTGGGTCTGGCGAGCGCTGAGGATCTGCTCACCGCTGTGCTTGCAGAAACCATCGTTGGCGAGGAAGCAGAACGCCCGAGCCAGGTCGATGCAGTTCATTCGCAGCGCGCAATGGCTGAAATAGCTGCGCAACACCGCTTCCACGTCGTTATGGAAATTGCCGAAGGACTGCATCAGATAAGCCATCGCTGCGTTGCGGGCGCGGTGCTGATATTCCGACTCGGCGACCTTGCCGTCTACCATCACCTGGGGATTGCCCGACAGCCGCCGGACGAAATCGCGCATCGACAACGCCGGGGCGGCGAAGCGTGACTGGTTGATATCGCAGATCACCAAGGCACCGGCGTTGATGAACGGATTACGCGGCCGGCCGCGCTCGAATTCCAGCTGCACCAGGGAGTTAAAGGGCTGGCCGGAGGGCTCATGGCCCAAGCGCTCCCAGATAGCTTCGCCGGAATGCTCGATGGCCTGCACCAGGCTGAAGACCTTGGAAATACTCTGCACCGAGAACGGCGTCTCGGCATCGCCCGCGCAATACATCTCGCCATCGTTGCTGTACACGGCGATGCCCAATTGATTGGCCGCCACGGTGCCGAGGGCAGGAATGTAGTCGGCCACCTTGCCCTGACCAATCAGGGGGCGAACCGCATCGAGGATCTCGTTCAACAGTGCTTGCATGTGCGCAGGGGTCCGGTCATTCCCCGTTCGAGTGCGGGGATACAGACGCTAGACGCTGGTGGGTGGGGTCAGAGCACACTGATTATCTACCTCCAGGCATTCAACCCTAGTGGCGAGGGGATTTATCCCCTCGCCACAAAAGCCTCGCACAGTGCTTGAGCTGCCTGGGCGCTTGTCGTGATATCCCGCGGTCTATAGTCAAGAATCAACCCGCAGGAGGTAACCGATGCGCCAGATCATGCAAAAGGAACCCTGGTGGGCCGCGCCGCCCCGGCCTGGGCAGGATGAAAGTGAACTGGAATGGGGCTGGCTGGTGGTCTATAGCGAAGGCGAGCCGCGTTTCGAGTTCATCAAGGAACGTCCCACGGACGAGCAGATCCGTCAGCGCAAGGGCTGCCGGGTCACGCTCGGAGCCGAATGATCGCGGTCAGGGTTCGATGACAGGCAGGAACACCGGTCGGTTGCTCAGGTCCGCCGCCACCAGGCTATCGTCGATTTGCCCGGCCAGGTAGTACACCGCCGCCATGACGCCGCTGAGGGGATGCCTGAGCGACTTGAACCAGGCCTCGTCGAATGCCGCACTCAGGCTTTTACGGATCTGCGCTTCCATTTCCGGCCGTTCGCCCTCATGGATGATCGCCCGGATGCCCGCCACGCCTACCGAAATCAGCGCGCCTGCCGCCTTCCCGGCGACGGCCGCCGCCGCACCGGTCGCTCCACGCGTGGCGAACTGCGCCTCGATTTTTTCACTGGTACGTTGCGCCACGGTGGCAATCACGGCGTCCGACGGGCCGGAACCGGTGTCGGCGGCTTTGTCGACATGATCGATCAGCGCCGCATAGGCCGGCAGTGTATTGAGCGGTTCGGTGTGGACCATTTCGTACAACGTTGCGTTGCGCGTCGCCGGCGGCCCCAGGTTGATGGCCGTAATTGCGTGCAGACGTCGACTCATCAGTTCGGTCGGGATTCGGTGCCGTTGCGCAATGACCTGGATCTGTTGGTTGAGCAGGCGCAGGTAATAACCCGTCGCGTTGGCCCGGATCGCCTCGGGATCGATTTCCACCGCCACCGGCTCCAGCACCTGCTCGCGATATTGTTCCTGCAGATAACCCGCCAGGCGCCTGGACGACGAGTCCGCCTCACCCTTGGCGCTTGCCGAATACCAACTGACCTTCACGGCCAGCCACTCCTGGGTCCAGTAGCTGCTGAACCAGGGAATGAATGCAGCCTCGGTGCGCTCGTAGACCAGCACTCGCCAATGTTCCATCGATCCGCGCGCATAGAGTTCGGCTTGCTCGGTGGCGCTTTTCGACGCGGCGATGATCTGCCGGTCCGCCTGCCGCCAGGTGTCCGGCGCAATCGCCACCGGGGCGACCTGTTGGCCGCGCTGCGTCGTGGCGCACCCCGCCAGAACGAGCATCACGGCCAGCATCAGCGAACGCCGCACGATTGCGCCACCTTGGAATCTTCTCAACCATGGATTGAGTGTAGGCCGTTAGACAAATCATTGTGGGAGCGAGCTTGCTCGCGATGGCGGCGTATCAGTCGATATCAACTTTGCTGACACACCGCTATCGCGAGCAAGCTCGCTCCCACAGGGTGGGCTTTGCCCCAAGCTCCCTCGCCACGAATTGTGGTCGCGGCAGTTAAAACCGGGTGAAATGCTCGAATTGCCAGCCATCCGCTGCGCCGTCCTCGGACGGTTTCTGCGAAGTGCCACTCGGCGTCCAATCGGTGCGCTGGCCCAGCAGCGTGCCGAGGTAAGGCCTGGCGACTTCCAGCACCCGCTCATGGTCCAGCTGTTCGGGCTCGACGATGCCGCGATCCGGGTGCTCCACCGCCCAGACAATGCCGGACAGCACGCCTGCCGCCACTTGCAGGGTGGTGGCGCTGTTGAAGGGCACCAGCGCGCGAGCTTCGTCAATGCTCAGCACCGAGCCAAACCAGTAGGCATTCAGCTCATGCCCCATGAACAACACCCCCAGCGCATCTGCCCCGCCGCTGTCGATTTCGCCGTTGAGGATGCGCTGCCGGGCTTGGGGTTGCCAGCCGCGACCGATCAGCTCGTGGACCGAGAGCAAGGCGTCATTGCAGGGGTGATAGGCGTAATGCAGCGTCGGTCGATAGATCAGCCGACGCTGGTCCTTCACGGTAAGCAGGTCAGCTGTGGAAGCGGTTTCATGATGAGTAATCATCAACCCCAGGCACGGACCGCCCAATGGTGTCCAGGTCTTGACCAGCACGCTGGCGCTCGGGCGTGCCAGGTAGATCGCATTGCGACTGCCGAAGCGATGGCGCCGGGCGGACGTCGGCCAGGTTCGCTCATGGCTGCCCCAAGCCAGTTCCGCCGGCTGGCTGCCTTCACTGATGAAGCCCTCCACCGACCAGGTGTTGACGAACTCATCGTCCTCCTTGGGTTGCCGGGAACGCTGGGTATCACGCTCGGCAAAATGAATCACCTTGATCCCCAGCTCCATGCATAACCTGGCCCAATCGACACCGTCGCGGCATTGAGGTATCGGCTGCTCCAACTGCACGGCCAGCTCCACCAGGCCGGCCTTCAGCAAGTGGGTGATCAAGCCCGGATTGGCCCCGTGAGCGACCACCGCCGTCGGCCCTCCCGCCAACTTCTTGCGCAGGCTCAGGACCTGATAACGCAGCGCGTAATTGGTGCGATGGGAAAAATCCAGGTGCGGATCGTCATAGCCGCCGGCCCACGGTTCGACACAGGTATCCAGGTACAGCGCGCCTTTGGCGCAGGCATATTCGATAACCGCCAGGGAGCTGACTTCCACCGAAAGATTGACGATGAAGTCGCCGGGCCTGACCCAGCGATCCAGCGTTTGCGCGAAGGTTTGCTCGGTTAACGCTTTGCGGACAAAACGGATCCCCCGGTCCTTGAACCAGAGGTTCTGGTCGATCACCGGCGCGATCACGGTTATTTGCCTGACCTCTATATGGTCCTGCCCCAATACCAATGGCAAAGTAGCCCGGGCGATGGAGCCGAAACCGATGAAGACCAGGTGGCCGCTGAACGCAACCTGATGGTTCATGTGCCGTCTCCTTGAGGATTTAAGCGCAAAAAATAATCGGACGGCCAAGGCTGCCGTCAAACTGCGCAGATAAGGCGCGGGCCACCCCGCGCCGTATCATTGCCGTTTACGAGGTACCCAGGCCGCCAGACAGATCCGCGCCGGAATGCGCGTGCCCGGTGGCCGTCGCAGGGCTTGGCTCATCACGGTGCTCGGTGGTCTTGCTCACCGTATCGCGCACCGTTTCATAGCCCTCCCGGGCCTTTTGCTTGGCCTTGTCGGCCAGGCCGGCGCTGGTCTTGCCCATCACCCGCTGTTCGGTCGACGTGCTGGGTAAGGCAGCCCCGAGCATGGCGCCCAAGGCGATACCTGCAGCCGCCATCATCAGCGGTTGCTCCTTGAGCAGGCGGCTGAACTGATCACCCAGGTCCTGGGAGCCATGGGCCAGGCGGTCGCCTGTCTGCGTAGCGCTGTGCCGCGCATGACGGGCGCTCGCCCCGAGGCCATCAGCCAGATGCGACGCCTTGTCCTTGAGCTGGTGAAAACCTTCGCGCAAGGAATGGGTGGTGTCATGCAGATGATTGCGCGCGCTGTCCAGGCCACCCGACAGCCCCTCGCTCCAGCCGCTGGCGTCCTGGTCGGGTCCAACGCGATAACCGACCCGGGGCGGATGATTCTGGCCGAGCATCAGCCAGCACAAGCCCACCGTGGTCAGCACGGTTGGCACCGGATTGTTGCGTACCGTCGTGCCCAGATTGCCGAAAAATTCCGCGCCATTGCCCTTCACCAGGCCCAGGGCCTGATCAAGCATCTGCCCTGGCGTGAACTTGCTGCCCAAGGCGTCGACGATGTGGCTGATATGGGCGCGTTGCTCGTCGATTTCACGCTCGATGGTTTCCGGGCTTTTTTCCGATTCGGTCTTGAATTCATCCTTCATGAGGCTTTCCTCCGCAGGGCTTCCTGGTCTTTGTGCAAGGCGTCGAGCGTTCGGTCAGGCTTGAAGTGGGACGGCTCGAATTGCTTCTTGCCGGACTGAACCATGACAAAACCGATGATCATCACCACCACGCCGACAATCAGTGCGGCCAGCCAGGGCGCCATCATCGTGCTCAGGCCATACACCACCGCCATCAGCAGGATGATGAAGCCGGCCATCAGCACCATGGCGCCGCCGGCCACGCCGGCGATACCCGCCTTGAGGGTGTTTAGGCTCGCCTGGAATTCAGCCTTGGCCAGCGCCAGCTCCTTGGTGAAGAGCGAGGGGACTTCGTGGGTCAATTGCCGCAGCAAGCCCATGACCGAGGCATCGTTTTCGGGCGTCGAGGCGCCGGCGGGACGCTGGATATCCGGGTCTGGTCGATTCATCACAATTCTCCTCTGGTATTGGCCGAGCCCGGCAGCGAGCCGGTGGCGGAATCACTGGGATGGTCCTGAACGCTGGGTGAGGTCGGGGTTACGCCGGTGGCGAGGCCGCTGCTGGTCCCTGCCCCCGGACCGATAGGATCAGGCACAGGATCGAAGGGCTGGGCGTCAAAGGGCTGGGCGCCGAAGCCTTCGGCGGCTGGATCCGACTCCGAGGAGGCAGGGCTTTGCGCCTCGGTGGTGATCGGCGAGGTGCCGGCCTTGAGGAAACGTGACAACCCGAACCCCACCGCAATACTGCCGGCGAGGAACAGACCGGGGTTATCCCGCGCCAGGCGAGAGCCATCGTGCAGCAGCTCTTCAGCGCTCTTGTTGCGCAGTTTGCTGGCCAGGCCGCTCATGCTGTCGGCCATGTCCGCCAGGTAGTGCGACAGGCCAAGGGTGTCGTTGGCTTCAAGCTCCGACATCGCGGACTTGGCGCCACGCGCCAGGGCATCGATCTGGTCCGCCGCGGTATCGCGGTACTGGCCGAAATGCGCATCGGCCTTTTCGCGGGCGCTGCCGATGGCTTCGTTGACGTCCTCCTTGATGTGGTTCAGGGATTCTTCAGGTCGTCCCTGGTTTGCGTTACCGCTTTGTCGCTCGGTGTTGTTGTCCGGGATAGTCATGTCTGTCCATCGCCTCCGTGATGAAAAACTCAACATCAGGCAAGCGCCGAAACGCTGCCTGGATAAGTGCCTCTCAGAACAAGTGACGGGACGCGCGGGAGCGTAGTTCCAACGAGTTTTATTGCCGGACGCTGTGCGGTCGTTGCGCGCGTTTGGCTGGGTTTCGCTTAAAAAAACGAGCATTGGAGGTGAACACCAATGCCCGATTCAATACTGCACACGAGAGCTCGTCAGTTCGGCCTCAGGTTTCCATCGTCGCCGCCTGGTTACCGCCCTGCTCGGCGATCTTCGAAAGTTTCTCGTCGGTGGCTTTCTCTTCCTTGAGCGTCGCCAGCAGCAACCCGACCACTTCATCGCCCAGGTTCAAATGTTTGGCCATGGCGATCAACGTGCCGTAGCTGGCGATTTCATAGTGTTCGACTTTCTGTGCGGCACCGATCAGCCCCGCATCGAGCACTGCGCCTTTTTCGATTTCTTCGATCAGCTCCTTGGACTCTTCCACCAGCCCTTCCATGGCGACGCATTTCATGCGCTTGAGCTTGATACCCGCCACTTCGACGAGGGTGTCGATGCGTTCGATCTGGCCTTGGGTTTCCTCAAGATGATCGTTGAAGGCTTGCGCCAGCAAAGGGTTGGTGGTGGCCCGGGCCATGCGCGGCAAGGCACGAGTGATCTGCTTTTCGGCGCTGTAGACATCGGACAGTTCATGAATGAACAGGTCCGTCACGGTTGTTCTGGCCATCTCGGCATCCTCCTTCGGGTTGAAGTGGTGAAGCGCCGCTTCACCTGTCATCAACACTGACCCGAAGCAAAATCCGGATGTTCAAGAAAATTCGTGCACGCCTGGACAGAGGGTTGCGGTTGCGCTTTCAGCCCAGCGCGGTGTCGAGGAACATCATCACCGCAAAGCCCATCATCAGGCCCAGGGTCGCGGGTGTCTCATGGCCGTTGCGATGGGTTTCCGGGATGACTTCATGGGACACCACGAAGATCATCGCCCCCGCCGCCAGTCCGAGGCTGATGGGATAAGCCACGGCCACGCCCGAGGACATGCCCAGGCCGATCACCGCACCCAGCGGTTCCATCAATCCCGAGCCGACCGCGATAAGCGCGGCCCGCAGGGTGCTGATCCCGGTCACACGCAGCGCCATGGCAATGGCAAGGCCTTCGGGGATGTCCTGGATCGCGATAGCGGTGGTCAGGGGCAGACCGACCTTGAGATCGCCATTGGCAAAGCTGACGCCGATGGCCATGCCCTCCGGCAGGTTGTGCAGGGTGATCGCGAGGACGAACAACCACACCCGGTTGATGCGCTTGGCCTCGGGACCGCGGCGCCCACTCAGCTCATGTTCGTGAGGCACGAAGCGGTCGAGCCCGACCATCAACGCGACGCCGAACCCGAGACCGACAACGACCACCAGGGCCGCGAGCAACTGGTTGCCGCAGATGACCTGCGCAGCCTCGATCCCCGGCAATATCAGCGAAAACGAGCTGGCCGCGAGCATCATCCCGGCAGCGAAACCGAGCATGATGTCCTGGGTCCGCGATGAGATATCGCGTAGCACCACCGCCATCATCGCCCCCAGCGCGGTAGCGGCAAAACCGGATAACCCACCCAATGCCGCGTAGCCGAGGTGTTGACGATCGGCCCCCACCAGGGCGTTGTAGCCGCTATACAGCAGCAGTACGGCGACCAGTGCCAATCCCAGCCAGAAGCTCACGCCCAGCAGCAGGTTGTTTTGCACAGGATCAAGCCAGGTACGCCAGGGTGATCGGATCCGGGAGGTGGGCTGGTCCATCAAAGGTCCTTGTTGATTTGGCCGTGCAATACCCGACCGTCGAACGCCATGGCAGAACGGTCAGGCGATATTTTCAGGCGGGGGGGCAAAGCCCCCTCGCCGGTTTCTTACAGTTTGTCACCTTGCATCCCCGAACCCAAGTCGGCGCCCGTGGTGGGATTGCTTTCAGGGTTGGACATCGTCCGCGCCTTCATGTCCATCAACAATGCCTCGTCCTTTTCACTCAACTGTACGCTGGCCATGCCATCGCCGCCGTCGACCGCTGGCGTCGGGTTCTCGACGTACTCCCAATCGTCGCCCTGGTTCCATGGACCGCGTACGGTAGGTTCACCCTGGGACATATTGAAGTACACGTTGGTGAACTCCGGCATGCCTGGCAATTTACCCTGCGGAAAGTTGGGCTGGATCGAATGCAGGGCTTTTTCGAACGACAGCTGGTGGGCGATTTCACGGGTCATCAAGAAGCCCAGGGCTTCTTTTACACCAGGATCGTCAGTGACGTTCATCAGCCGCTCATAAACGATCTTTGCCCGGGCCTCGGCGGCGATATTCGAACGCATGTCCGCCGTCGGTTCGCCGATCGTATCGATGTAGGCGGCGGTCCATGGCACACCGGCCGAGTTGGTCAACGGCGAGCCGGCGCCATACAGCACACTGGTGATGTGCGAATCATTACCGGCCCCGTTGATTTCACGGTACAGCTGGCCCTCCTGCTCGACGCCTTCAGCCATCTTGCCCTTGGCGCCCTTGTTCAGCATGACGATGATCGAACCGATCACCTCCAGATGGCTGAGCTCTTCGGTGGCAATGTCCATCAGCAGGTCCTTGCGGCCCGGATCATCTTCGGACAAGGCCTGGGTGAAATAGCGCGACGCCGCCGCCAATTCGCCCTGGGCGCCGCCAAACTGTTCAAGCAACAGATTGGCCAGTCCTGGATTGGGCTCAGCGACACGCACGGTATATTGCAGTCGTTTGTTATGTACGAACATGATAAAACTCCTCGATCAGGACGCAGTTCATGAGAACACTGCCGACGGCAGGCCCATGAAAGTCAGAAGAAGTTAAACGAATAAAATTTGTTTTTTATTCAAGGCAGAAGACGAATGGTAGTTGCAAGCGACACAAACTCTTCCAACCCTTTATATATATGAATCATTCAACGAAACGGGCATGACATGACCGACGCCGAATAAAAATTGATGTGAGGCCGGAACAGACCCCATGCCAACGGCATGGGGTCTGCAAAGACCACGGGACATTACGATTTACGACCGCCACCGTGGCTGTTTTCACCGCCTTTCTTGCCAGCCTCGGAAGCTTTTTCCCGGTCGTTGGCAAAGTTGCCGCCCGACGCCTGGCCACCTTTGCGACCTGCTTCAGAGGCCCGCTCAGGGTCATTGGCAAAATTGCCACCCGAGGCTTGACCACCTTTGCGGCCGGCCTCTGCGGCACGTTCCGGATCGTTGGCAAAATTGCCACCCGACATATGGCCACCCTTACGGCCGGCCTCGGCTGCGCGTTCCGGATCGTTGGCGAAGTTGCCACCCGATGCCTGGCCGCCTTTCTTGCCGGCTTCCGATGCTTTCTCACGATCGTTAGCGAAATTGCCAGGGTTGTTATTACCTGTATTTGCCATTTCATTCACCTCGTTAGTTGCTATTTGCGAACCCCGTTGGCTCGTATTATTCGGAAAACCTTAACCGTTCAAGGTTTGAAGAAAGTTCTTCAAACGGCGACGAACGGTCATCGCCTTATTTATATACCGCTGCGCTTGGCATGTATTGAAACTCGCTATCAAACAAGCGGCGCTCAATTAACAACAGCAAATACCAATGTGGGAGCGAGCCTGCTCGCGAAAGCGGTAGAAAGTTCAACATTCATATCGAATGATAAATAGCATTCGCGAGCAGGCTCGCTCCCACAGGGGCCTACTCCAAGCCTCAAAAACAGTGCGTGTCTTTCCACGCTGTCCGCCAAGGGCCGAATGGCGCCGGCACCCCACTGCACCGGTCTCGTCACCCAGGCCGCGCGCCGTTCCAGGAAGCCAAAACTCGCGAGCTGCCGGTGTTGTCTTGCACCACCGCACTGACCGGCTTGCGGTGTCCGGGCACCCTGTCGCCGATGCCCGGATAAAAGCAATGTTCAGGGTGAAATCGGATCGCTGGCCGGGAATGTTTCCTCCAGCGCTTCATCCAGTTGATTGTTGGTAATGTCCCGCTCGCCGACCTTGCCACTTTGTTCGCAATGACAATCCGCCGCCGGACATGGCTCGCCATTCGGGTGTTGTTCCGCGCAGGCCTGGCTGCAATAGGCCTCGCCGTCATGATTGAACACCCGCTCGGGATCTACCTCGCAATGGCAGCCGGGGCAGCCACACTGCAGTTCGCTCATGTTTGTCCTCCTCGGGTCCGGTGTCGTCAGGATCCCACCAGTAATTGAACTTCAAGGTTGGCCGCCGCGACGCCATGCTTCGCTACATACACTTCATCGGTCCAGCCTTTGGTCAGGTTGCGATAAGTCTGCGTGCCAAGGGCCGCTCCGCTGTCCCATTCAATGACATCGCCAATGTCGACATCATTGGCGGGCCCCAGCTCAAGCACCGTATGGCCGTCGTCTTCCGCCACGTAGACGCCCACCCTGGCACTCTGGCGATTGATGGCCCTCACCTCACCGGTGGTCTGCTTCATACCTGTCCTCTTTGCGGTTGATGGCAGGTTTGGCGCGGCCGAACCGTGCCGGTCCGCGCCTCACATTGCACCTCAGCGCTTGGCTTCGGTATGCGGATTGGCCGAACGCTCAAGGAACGCCTGGGTGATTTCCGGCAGGTGATCGCGCAGCCATTCAGCCATGGCGATTTCCTGCGGCAGAATCTGCTCGCAGGCCTTTTGGGTTTCCACGTCACCGGCCACTTTCGCCGCTTCGATCAGCACCGTGTACGAAGCAATTTCCAGGTTCTCGAAGACGTAGCCACTCATGGCGCCCTTGACCACTTCGTCGCTCATCGCCATGCCACCCATGGCTTGACCGAACGCCATCAGCTTGCCGGCCATGTCCTTGAGCATCGACGGGCTACCGCCCAGGCGCTGGATGCATTGTTCCACCAGCTTCTGCTGGCCGAGCGTCTCTTCGATGTGCTGTTCGATCCGCGCCTTGAGCACGGGGTAGTGCTCCAGCCGCTCGGCCTGGGCCTTGAGCATTTTCTCCGCTTGCTGTTCCATGGCATGAGCGTCGTTGAGCCAATCCAGCAGGTTCTCTTTAGGGGTTGCCATTTACCTTCTCCTTAATCAGTGTTCATCGACGCACCGCAGTGCGAGAGCGCTGAAATACCGCACATAAGGTGGATGTCTCGCGCGTCGGGAAAGTTTGAACAATCACTCTCGGCGGGCGACGAAAGGCGCGTGGCGAAGCCGATGCTACCCTCAAGGAATCCAGGCCAGCGGAGTACACCAATGCCCGACGATCTTCACCGTGACCCCGTCGAACAATTGCAGGAATACCTGGCCGGGCGGCGCTTCCTGGTGCTCACCGGAGCGGGCATCAGCACGCCGTCCGGCATACCCGACTACCGGGACAGCGACGGTGTGCGACGGGGCAGGCAACCGATGATGTACCAGGAGTTCCTCGCCAGGCCCGAAGCGCGACGGCGCTACTGGGCGCGAGCGATGCTGGGCTGGCCACGCTTGCGCCAGGCACGGCCGAACCAGGCCCATGAGGCCTTGGCGGCGTTGCAGGGCCAGGCGCGCATCAGCGGCTTGATCACCCAGAATGTCGACGCCTTGCATGACCGGGCCGGCAGCCGCGATGTCATCGAGTTGCACGGCAGCCTGCATCGGGTGCTGTGCCTGGACTGCGGCCAGCCGAGCGAGCGGCAGCAGATCCAGTTGTTGATGGAGGACCAGAACCCGTACCTGGCCGGTGTCGATGCGGTGCAAGCGCCCGACGGCGATACCTTGCTGGACCCGGCCTTCGAGGCACGCTTTCAAGTCCCCCGCTGCCCGCATTGCGATGGCGAACGCTTGAAACCAGACGTGGTGTTCTTTGGTGAAAACGTCGCCGCCACCACCGCGACTCGCGCCACCGAGGCTGTCGGGCAGGCGGATGGATTGCTGGTGGTGGGTTCATCGCTGATGGCGTATTCGGCCTTTCGCCTGTGCCGGGCGATCAAGGATCAGGGCAAGCCGCTGCTGGCGATCAACCGCGGCAAGACCCGCGCCGATGAGCTGTTGGATTTGAAGGTTGAAGTGGCTTGCGAAGACTTGTTGCCACTGCTGATCTAACACCGCCATCCACTGTGGGAGCGAGCTTGCTCGCGATAGCATTGGATCAGTTGCATCAATGTTGGCAGACACACCGCTATCGCGAGCAAGCTCGCTCCCACAGGGATTGGGTTATGCCAAAGGTAACTGCATGCCCATATCCTGCCCCCTGAGCGTATCGAACATCGCCTGGGCCGCCGCCGACAATTCATGACCCGGCTTGGTCAGCACGCCAATGGCCCGTTCTATGACCGGATCGCTGAGGGTGATGCAGCGGGCGCCCAGCTCGTGCATCTGGCCGACACACAGGGCAGGCACGGCGCTCACGCCCAGGCCGCTGGCAACCATCCGTCCGACAGTCGCCAATTGATGGCTTTCAAACTCGACCGGCAATTTCAGGCCGCGAGCCTGCAGATGCTCTTCGAGCATCACCCGTACCGTCGAGGGTCGTTGCAAGGTGATGAACGGCTGCTCCAGCAGCATTTGCCAACGTATCTCGCCGAGCTGGGCCAAGGGCGAATCCAGCGGCACCACCGCGACGAAACGATCCAGGTACAACGGCGTGAACGCCAGCGATGAACTTTGCATCGGCTCGAACGCAACGCCCAGCTCTACGTGACGATCGCGGACCATTTCCAGCACCTGCTCGTTGATCACGTCGTTGACCGTGACGTTGACATTCGGGAACCGGGCGCGGAAGGTCTTGAGGATCGGCGGCAGCAGGTTGCCGGCAAACGAGGGCATCGCCGCCAGCGTCACGCGGCCGCGCTGCAAGGTGAAGCGCTGGCGCATTTCATCCTCGGCGTTTTCCCAGTCGGCCACCAAGCGGCGTGCCAGTGGCAGCAGCGATTCACCTTCGGGCGTCAACGCCACGTTACGAGTGTTACGACTGAACAGGCGGCCACCCAGCCCTTCTTCCAGGGCCTTGATCGTCAGGCTCAGGGCCGATTGGGACAGATGCAGCCGCTCGCCGGCGACGGCGAAGCTCAGGCTCTGGGCCACGGCAAGGAAGGCGCGGATTTGCTTGAGGGTCATGGTCGCTGCGCTCCCGGCGGCAAGCAGTGAGTTTCAAGCTGCAAGCGAAGGGCAGCAACTATTGAGTTTTATCAATCAATCACACGCAAAAATCAACTTAACAAATATATGACTTGGCGCAACACTGCATTTCATTGCGACCCCACTCAAGAATAAAAGAGGTGTCTATGGCAGGTTTCGACAAACGCGTGAGCTCCTATGAGGAAGCGCTTGAGGGCTTGAAGGACGGCATGACTGTCATTGCTGGCGGCTTCGGCCTGTGCGGTATCCCGGAAAACCTGATCGCCGAGATCAAGCGCAAGGGCACCCGCGATCTCACCGTGGTTTCCAACAACTGCGGCGTCGACGGTTTCGGCCTCGGCGTGCTGCTGGTGGACCGGCAGATCCGCAAAGTGGTGGCCTCCTACGTGGGCGAAAACGCCCTGTTCGAGCAGCAATTGCTGAGCGGTGAAATCGAAGTCGTGCTCACCCCCCAAGGCACCCTCGCGGAAAAAATGCGTGCGGGTGGCGCGGGCATCCCGGCCTTCTTCACCGCCACCGGTGTCGGCACGCCCGTGGCTGAAGGCAAGGAAGTGCGTGAGTTCCATGGCCGCCAGTACCTGATGGAAGAATCCATCACCGGCGACTTCGCCATCGTCAAAGGCTGGAAGGCCGACCATTTCGGCAACGTGGTCTATCGCCACACCGCGCAGAACTTCAATCCGCTGGCCGCCACGGCGGGCAAGATCACCGTGGTCGAAGTCGAGGAAATCGTCGAGCCCGGCGAGTTGGACCCGGCGCACATCCATACGCCCGGCATCTACGTCGACCGGGTCATTTGCGGCACGTTCGAAAAGCGCATCGAACAGCGCACCGTGCGTAAGTGATCCCCTGCCCCCGGCCCGAATGAAGGAATAACACCATGGCACTTTCCCGCGAACAAATGGCTCAGCGCGTCGCCCGCGAAATGCAGGACGGCTACTACGTGAACCTCGGCATCGGCATCCCGACCCTGGTCGCCAACTACATTCCCGAAGGCATGGAAGTCATGCTGCAATCGGAAAACGGCTTGCTCGGCATGGGCGCATTCCCCACCGAAGCCGAAGTCGACGCGGACATGATCAACGCCGGCAAACAGACGGTCACCGCGCGCATCGGCGCTTCGATCTTTTCTTCGGCCGAATCCTTCGCCATGATCCGTGGCGGCCACATCGACCTGACCGTGCTCGGCGCGTTCGAAGTCGACGTCGAGGGCAACATCGCGTCGTGGATGATTCCCGGCAAGCTGGTCAAGGGCATGGGCGGCGCGATGGACCTGGTGGCCGGTGCCGAGAACATCATCGTCACCATGACTCATGCGTCCAAGGACGGTGAGTCGAAACTGCTGCCGCGCTGCAGCCTGCCGCTGACCGGCGCCGGTTGCATCAAGCGCGTGCTGACCGACCTCGCCTACCTGGAAATCCAGGACGGCGCCTTTATTCTCAAGGAACGTGCCCCAGGCGTCAGCGTCGAGGAAATCGTCGCCAAGACCGCCGGCAAGCTGATCGTGCCGGACCACGTACCTGAAATGCAGTTCGCTGCCCAGTGAGGAGAGATTCGATGCAAGAAGTCGTGATTGTCGCCGCTACCCGTACCGCCATCGGCAGCTTCCAGGGTTCGCTGGCTGCCATTCCCGCGCCGGAACTTGGCGCCGCGGTGATCCGTCGTCTGCTGGAACAGACCGGCCTGTCCGGCGAGCAGGTCGATGAAGTGATCCTCGGCCAGGTATTGACCGCAGGTTCCGGACAGAACCCGGCGCGCCAGGCGTCGATCCTTGCCGGCCTGCCCCATGCCGTGCCAGCACTGACCCTGAACAAGGTCTGCGGCTCGGGTCTCAAGGCGCTGCACCTGGGCGCCCAGGCGATTCGCTGCGGCGATGCCGAAGTCATCATCGCCGGCGGCATGGAGAACATGAGCCTGGCCCCGTATGTGTTGCCAGCGGCCCGCACCGGTTTGCGCATGGGTCACGCGAAGATGATCGACAGCATGATCACCGACGGCCTGTGGGACGCGTTCAACGATTACCACATGGGCATCACCGCCGAGAACCTGGTGGACAAATACGGCATCAGCCGCGAGGCGCAGGATGCTTTCGCCGCGGCGTCCCAACAGAAAGCCGTCGCCGCCATCGAAGGCGGGCGTTTCGCCGATGAGATCACGCCGATCCTGATTCCCCAGCGCAAGGGCGATCCGGTGGCCTTTGCTACTGACGAACAGCCCCGCGCCGGTACTACCGCTGAATCCTTGGGCAAGCTCAAGCCGGCCTTCAAGAAAGACGGCAGCGTCACCGCGGGCAATGCGTCCTCGCTGAACGATGGCGCCGCCGCCGTGATCCTGATGAGCGCGGAAAAAGCCCAGGCGCTGGGCTTGCCGGTATTGGCGAAAATCAGTGCCTACGCCAACGCCGGTGTCGACCCGGCCATCATGGGCATCGGCCCGGTTTCGGCCACCCGCCGCTGCCTGGACAAGGCCGGCTGGTCGCTGGATCAACTTGACCTGATCGAAGCCAACGAAGCCTTCGCCGCCCAATCCCTGGCCGTCGCCAAGGAACTGCAATGGGACATGGACAAGGTCAACGTCAACGGCGGCGCCATCGCCCTGGGCCACCCGATCGGGGCATCGGGGTGCCGGGTGCTGGTGACGCTGTTGCATGAAATGATCAAGCGCGACGCCAGGAAAGGCCTCGCGACACTGTGCATCGGCGGCGGCCAGGGCGTGGCTCTCGCGCTGGAACGGGCGTAACCGGCAACAGGCACAACGGTGGCTGCGCGGACCCACGATATCCGCGTGACCACTGGCAGCAGACCGGCGCAACTTTGGTTGCGCCGGTTTTTTTTGCCTGCACCGGCCCTGTGGCGAGGGAGCTTGCTCCCGCTCGACTGCGCAGCAGTCGCAAAACCGGCTGATGCGATCCGACTGCAGGAACGCAAAGGGCCTGCTGCGCAGGCCAGCGGGAGCAAGCTCCCTCGCCACGGGGGATTCGCCACGGCGCCGAATTCGGCAGCGCCTGCGATCGAATGTGGGAGCGAGCTTGCTCGCGAAGGCGGTGGGTCAGTTTGCATTGATGCTGAATGTGCCGGCCTCTTCGCGAGCGGGCTCGCTCCCACACAGGTTCTGTGACAGCTGCGGAACTCGATAACAGCCAGGATCCATGTGGGAGCGAGCCTGCTCGCGAAGGCGACAAACCAGGCGACGCGGATCCTTCAGGTCCCTGCGCCAAACCGGTCGCGGCTGTTGGTCAGGTGCAGCCACATGGCGGCGCGGGCGGCGTCGGGGTCCTGGCGCTTGATGGCGTTGAAAATCGCCTCGTGCTCCAGGTTCGCAAACTGCGCCAGCTTGCCCAGGTCCGCCTGGCCGCGTTCGGCCATGTTCACCCGGGTGCGGGGGATCATCGCACTGCCCAGGTGCTGCATGATCTCGACAAAACAGCTGTTGTCCGTGGCTTCGGCAATCAGCAAATGAAAACGCCGGTCAGCCTCGACGCAGCTGTCGTTGTTGTTGAGCAAGCGCTGATAGTCGTCCAGCGCCTGGCGCATCTGCTGCAATTGTTCCTCACTGCGACGCTGGGCCGCCAGCGCCGCAGCCTGGGTTTCCAGGCCCAGGCGCAATTCGAGAATCCCGCGCACGCCCGCAGCGGTATCGACGTTGAGCCTCAGCCCCTGCTCTCCCGTCTGCTCCAGTACAAAAGTGCCGATACCATGGCGCGTCTCCACCAGTCCCGAGGCCTGCAACTTGGAAATCGCCTCGCGCACCACCGTGCGGCTGACCCCATGCTCGCGCACGAAGGCACCCTCCGACGGCAGTTTCTCTCCGGGCTTCAACTGCCCCAGCAGGATGCTCTGGCTCAACTTCGCCACCAGGTCATGGGCCAGGTTGTGGGTGCGCTTGCGCAGAGGCGTTTGAGTGTCTTGCTGCATGTGCCACGGGTTCCTTGAAAACAGGCTCGTCGATCCTACCACCCGCCGCGTCGGAGTTGTTTGCGGATGCAGGCAAACTTGTATGACAACAGCCAATATAACGCTGGTTTAATCCCGGAAAGCTCACTAGGCATAGGGTGCCCAAACGCCTGGCCAATCCGGCCACATTCTCACAAAACCCAACAAACACGGCATAAGGATCGACCACATCCAATCCAATCGTGCTCAAAAACTGCTTGTCAGACAAAAAAATCAACTTGTATGATGTCTATCAACATCGACACCTGCACGATGCCCCGCATAAAAATAACGAGTGGGAGAAAATCCAGTGAACTCATCCAGCCTCAAGGCAGATGCCGGCGCGGATCCGGTGCTGTCCTCAGCTATATCCAAGGTCAAGCGCCACATCCTGTCGCTGTTCGTCATCATGTTCATCGTCAACTACATCGACCGTGTGAACATCGGCTTCGTCCGCTCCCATATGGAGCACGACCTGGGCATCGGCGCGGCCGCCTATGGTTTTGGCGCCGGCCTGTTCTTCATCGGCTACGCGCTGTTCGAAGTCCCGTCCAACATCCTCCTGCAACGCATCGGCGCCCGTATCTGGCTGACCCGCATCATGCTCACCTGGGGCTTGGTGGCGGCAGGCATGGCCTTTATCCAGAACGAAACCCACTTCTACATCCTGCGTTTCCTGCTGGGTGTGGCCGAAGCCGGTTTCTTTCCCGGCGTGATCTATTACTTCACCCGTTGGCTGCCCGGCGTCGAGCGCGGCAAGGCCATCGCGATTTTCCTCAGCGGCTCGGCGATCGCTTCGCTGATCTCCGGCCCGCTGTCGGGGCTGCTCCTGCAGATCAACGGCCTGGGCATGCACGGCTGGCAGTGGATGTACTTCATCGAGGGGATGTTTTCGGTCTGCCTGTGTGTGTTCGTCTGGTTCTGGCTGGACTCCAAGCCTCACGACGCCAAGTGGCTCAGCCGCGACGAGCAGGACGCGCTCGTCAAGGCCATCGACGATGAACAGGCGGCCCGTGAAGCGGCGACGCCGATCAAACTGTCGATTGGCCAATTGCTCAAGGACCGCCAGATCATCCTGTTCTGCCTGATCTATTTCTTTATCCAACTGACGATCTACGCGGCGACCTTCTGGTTGCCGAGCATCATCAAGAAGATGGGCGAGCTCAGTGACCTTCAGGTCGGGCTGTTCAATTCGATTCCCTGGTTGCTGTCGATCGTCGGCATGTACGCCTTCGCCTCGCTGTCGGCCAAATGGAAGTTCCAGCAGGCCTGGGTTGCCGCTGCCCTGTTGATCGCTGCGGCAGGCATGTTCATGTCCACCACTGGCGGGCCGATCTTCGCCTTCGTTGCGATCTGCTTCGCGGCCCTGGGTTTCAAGTCTGCCTCCTCGCTGTTCTGGCCGATCCCCCAGGCCTACCTGGACGCCCGGATCGCCGCCGGCGTCATCGCGCTGATCAACTCGGTGGGCAACCTCGGAGGGTTCGTCGCCCCGACTACTTTCGGCCTGCTTGAGCAGCACACCGGCTCGATCCAGGGCGGGCTCTATGGCTTGGCGGCCACATCGATCATTGCCGCGATCATCGTGTTTGCCGCGCGCAATACGCCCAAGCCGAAAACCCTCAAGCCTTCCACCGACCCGGCTACCAGTCACGCCTGACCACAACAATAACTCAAGGATCCGTACACGATGACTACTCCAGAAACCAGCAAAGCCCCGATCATCACCAGCATGCAAGTCGTGCCCGTGGCTGGTCACGACGGCATGTTGCTCAACCTCAGCGGTGCCCATGGCCCGTTTTTCACCCGCAACATCGTGATTCTCAAGGACAACGCCGGGCATACTGGCGTGGGCGAAGTGCCCGGCGGCGAGCGCATTCGCCAGACCCTCGAAGATGCTCGCTCACTGGTGGTCGGCAGCCCCATCGGCACCTACCAGAAAATCCTCAACAGCGTACGCCAGGCCTTTGCCGATCGTGATGCCGGCGGTCGCGGCCTGCAGACCTTCGACCTGCGTATCACCATCCACGCCGTCACCGGCCTGGAAGCGGCGTTGCTCGACCTGCTCGGCCAGCACCTGGATGTGCCGGTCGCCGCCCTGCTTGGCGAAGGCCAGCAGCGCGATGAAGTAAAGATGCTGGGTTATCTGTTCTACGTCGGTGATCGCCAGCAAACCGACCTGCCCTACCGCAGCGAACCGCAGGCTGAAACCGACTGGTTCCGCGTGCGCCACGAAAAAGCCCTGGATGCTGACGCGGTGGTGCGTCTGGCCGAGGCGGCCCACGCGCACTATGGCTTCGAGGATTTCAAGCTCAAGGGCGGCGTGCTCAGGGGCGATGAAGAGATCGAAGCGGTGACGGCCTTGGCCGAGCGTTTCCCCCAGGCACGCATCACCCTGGACCCGAACGGCGCCTGGTCACTCAAGGAGGCCATCCGCCTGTGCCGTGACCAGCACAAGGTGCTGGCCTATGCCGAAGACCCTTGCGGTGCCGAGAATGGTTATTCGGGTCGTGAAGTCATGGCCGAATTCCGTCGCGCCACGGGCCTCAAGACCGCCACCAACATGATCGCCACCGACTGGCGCGAAATGGGACACGCGATTACGTTGCAGTCGGTCGACATTCCCTTGGCGGACCCACATTTCTGGACGATGCAGGGTTCGGTGCGGGTGGCGCAAATGTGCAATGAATGGGGCCTGACCTGGGGCTCTCACTCCAACAACCACTTCGATATTTCCCTGGCGATGTTTACCCACGTCGCGGCCGCCGCGCCGGGCGACATCACCGCGATCGACACTCACTGGATCTGGCAGGACGGCCAACGGCTGACCAAGGCGCCCTTGCAGATCCGCGGTGGCTGCGTGCAGGTGCCGAAGAAACCGGGGCTGGGGATCGAGCTGGACATGGACCAGTTGGCCAAGGCTCATGAGTTGTACAAAGGCATGGGACTCGGGGCGCGGGATGATTCGGTGGCGATGCAGTATCTGATCCCGGGCTGGACGTTCAACAACAAGCAGCCGTGCCTGGTTCGCTGAGAGGCTGAGGACTTTTAGCTCAGCACTGTGGGAGCGAGCCTGCTCGCGATAGCGGAGTGTCTGTCAGCACTTTTGTGACTGATTGACCGCCATCGCGAGCAAGCTCGCTCCCACATTGGATCAATGTGATCCAAATGAATCCGGGCCTACCCCTCCGGTCGCAGGATCAGCACTGCCAGCGGCGGCAGGTTCAGTTCCAGCGACAGCGCCTGGCCATGGCTGGGGATCGCCTCGGTGGAGGCGCCGCCGCCATTGCCATAGTTGGAACCGGCATAGGTGTCGGCGTCGCTGTTGAGCAATTCCACCCAGCGTCCGCCAAACGGCACGCCGACCCGATACGCCTCGCGCGGCACCGGCGTGAAGTTGGCGACCACCAGCACCGGCCGGCCATCCTTGCTCCAGCGCAACCACGCATAGACGCTGTTGACTGCGTCGTCCCCAATCAGCCATTGGAAGCCTTGCGGCGCATCGTCCTGGTCGTGCAGCGCCGGTTCTTCGCGATAGAGCCGGTTCAGGTCGCTCACCAGCTTCTGCACGCCCCGGTGCTCGGGGTATTGCAGCAGGTACCAGTCCAATTGCTGGTCGTGGTTCCACTCGCGCCATTGGCCAAACTCGCAGCCCATGAACAACAGTTTCTTGCCGGGATGGCCCCACATGAAGCTCAGGTAGGCGCGCAGGTTGGCGAATTTCTGCCAGCGGTCACCGGGCATCTTGTCGATCAGCGAGCGTTTGCCGTGGACCACTTCGTCATGGGAAATCGGCAAGACAAAACGCTCGGACCAGGCGTAAACCAGGCCAAAGCTCAATTCATTGTGGTGATGAGCACGGTACACCGGGTCCTGCTGGATGTAATGCAGCGAATCGTGCATCCAGCCCATGTTCCATTTGTAGGCGAAACCCAGGCCGCCTTGCTGCGTGCTCTGGCTGACACCCGGCCACGCCGTGGACTCCTCGGCAATCACCAGCGCGCCGGGCGTCTCCAGTGCAACCACGTCGTTGAGGTGGCGCAGGAAATCGATGGCCTCGAGGTTCTCCCGTCCGCCGTGGCGATTGGGCACCCACTCGCCGGCCTTGCGCGAATAGTCGCGATAGAGCATCGAGGCCACCGCATCGACCCGCAGGCCGTCGACGTGGAAATGCTTGAGCCAATGCAACGCCGAGGCCAGCATGAACCCATGGACTTCGGTGCGCCCGAGGTTGTAGATCAGCGTGTCCCAATCCTGGTGGAAGCCTTCCAGCGGGTTGCCGTATTCATACAGCGCGGTCCCGTCGAATTGAGCCAGGCCGTGGGTATCGGTCGGGAAATGCGCTGGCACCCAGTCGAGGATCACGCCGATATTTGCCTGGTGGCAGGCGTTGACGAACGCGGCGAAGTCATCGGGCGAACCGAAACGTGCGGTCGGGGCAAATTGCGACAGCGGTTGATAGCCCCACGAGCCGCCAAACGGGTGTTCCATGATTGGCATCAGTTCGATGTGGGTGAAGCCCAGGTCCTTGACGTAGGGAATCAGCCGCTCGGCCATTTCATGCCAGTTGTACTGCCGGGAAACCTCCCCCGCCTCGTCGATTTCGCACTGCCAGGAACCGGCGTGCAACTCGTAGATCGACAGCGGCGCGCCGGGTAGCTGGCGCTCGCGGCGGCTTTGCATCCACTCGTCGTCTTGCCACTCGATTTTCAACGGCGCGGCGACCTTGGATGCCGTATCCGGGGGCATCTGGGTGGCCAGGGCCACCGGGTCGGCCTTGAGCGGCAGGATGCCGTGGGCGCCGAGGATTTCGTATTTGTAGCCTTCACCCGGACCCAGCCGCGGGATGAATATCTCCCACACGCCGGACGGATAACGGATGCGCATTGGATGCCGGCGCCCGTCCCAGACGTTGAAGTCGCCCACCACCGACACCCGGCGCGCGTTCGGCGCCCAGACCGCGAAGCGCACACCGTCGATGCCATCGACCGTCTTCAGTTGCGCACCGAGGCACGCGCTGAGGTCGCGGTGATTGCCCTCGGCGAACAGGTAAAGATCCATTTCCCCCAGCAGCGGGCCGAAGCTGTAGGGATCTTCGGCAACCTGCTCGCCGCCCGCCCAACGGGTGCGCAGCAGGTACGGCTGTGCGCGGTCGAAATGGCCGACGAACAGGCCCGGCGTTTCGGTGGCCTGCAACTCGCCCAGCTGTTCGCCGCCGTCACGGGCCAGCACATGCACGCTCAACGCACCGGGCAGATACGCGCGAATGAATTGCCCGCCCGCCCCGTCGCCATGCGGGCCCAGGATCGAGAACGGGTCATGGTGTTCGGCGCGCACCAGCGCGTCGATGTCATGGGGGGCCGGCAACAATGCCTCTTTGGCCTGCCCCTGGGTTTCCTTGTTCGAGACGCTCATGATTCTCTCCACTAAATCGGTCCGGCTAAATCGGAAAAGGGTTGCAGCCCACTCAACAGCCCGTACAGACCGTGCAACGGCACGGGCAGCCAGGCGGGGCGATTCTCGGCTTCATAAGCCACTTCATAGGCCGCCTTCTCCAGGCCGAACAACGCCAGCGCGGCGTCCTCGCCTTCAGCATCCTTCCATTCATGGGCAAGACTAGCTGCCGCCAGCCGATACGCCTCGACAAATGCCTGGCGGGCCTCAATCAAATAGCGCTCGGCGACCCGTTTGCGCGCCGCATCGGCGTCGGCCGTGGTGTCCACGGTGTGCAGTTGGACCGCCATCGCTGCCGCGTAATCGAAGGAACGCAGCACACCGCTGACGTCTTTGTACGGGCTGTGCTTGCCACGCCGCTCATGCAACGGCCGCGCCGGCTCACCCTCGAAGTCGATCAGGTAGGCGTCGCCCTTGATCACCAGCACCTGCCCCAGGTGCAGGTCGCCATGCACCCGGATACGCAAGCCACCGGCGGCCTTGCCGGCCAGCTCCTGGACATGGGCCAGCACGGTTTTCCTGTGTTCCAGCAAGCGTGCGACCATGGCTTGGTCCGCCGGGTTCAATTGCCCCTGGTTCTGCTTGAGCAGACGCAAGGCGTTTTCCACCTGGGCGACGACATCCTTGCCGATCGCCTGGGCCTCTTTGGCGCTGGTGGCCTGCGGCGCGAAGTCCGTGTTGTCGGTGGGCTGGGCAAGCACCTTGTGCATTTCCCCCAGGCGCTGGCCGAGCATGCCGGCGAAGTCCTTCAGCTCACCCAGGGCGTTGTAGTGCTGTTCCTGTTCGGACACCGCGTCCGCCAGTTCGTCGCGCAAGGCGCGCTCGAGGTTGTTCTGGGTCCATTCCCACGCATCACCCTGATTGCTCAGGTAACCCTGGGCGATCATCAGCAGCGCATCCTCGCCCTGGGCGTCGCGGCGAATCACCGAACCCAGCAGCGGCGAAATATTGCTGAAGCCGGCAGCGGTCAGGTAAGCACTCATCTCCAGTTCCGGATGCACGCCCGACGCAACCTTGCGGATCAGCTTGAGCACCAGGCTGCCGCCGACCACCACCGAACTGTTGGACTGCTCGGCGGACAGGTAGCGCACTTCCGGCTCGGCGCCAAGGTTCAGCGCCGCCAGGCCTGCGGTGGGTTCAAACCGCAACTCGCCATCGGCGCACGGCAATACGGTGCTGGCCTGGATGCCTTGCATCACGGCTCGCACGAAGCTCTCCAGGGTGAACGCATCGGTAATCAGCCCGACCTGACGCCCCCGGCGAACCCGCGACAAGGCCAGTTGCTGCGGCAGCGCCGCGCCCACCTGGTCCTCGGCCAACAGACCGAATGGCAGTTGATAGCGCAGCGTCTGACCGGCGCTGGTCACGTCGATTTCGCTCAACAGCACAGGCCGTTGCGGATCACCGAAGCGCACGCCATAGACGATGTCGACTTTCTCGATGGCGCTGTCCTTGCCGGCGAACCAGCGACGGTTCTGCAGCCAGCTTGGCAGAATGCTCTGCTCCAACGTCGTGCGTGACGGCGCCTCAAGCAATTCTTCCAAGCGCTTTTTCAGTACCAGCGTGGTGAAGTCCGGTAGGCTCTGGGCAGGTTCCACATGCCAGCTCGGCATCTGGTTTTCCGCCGCCAGGGCGAACCAATAGAAGCCGTACGGCGCCAGGGTCAGGAGGAAATTCAACTGGCCGATGGGCGGGAAGGCATTACCCCCGAGCATTTCCACCGGGACCATGCCGGCATAGGCCGACAGGTCCAGCTCCGCCGCCTGGGCGCTACGTGAAACGTTGGCGACGCAGAGGATGATTTCATGCTTGCCATCCGGGCCGGTGTATTCACGGGTGTAGGCAAGGATCCGGCGGTTGCTCGGCGACAGCATCTTCAGCGTGCCCCGGCCGAAGGCCTTGGACTGCTTGCGCACCGCGAGCATCCGACGGGTCCAGTTGAGCAGCGAATGCGGGTCGCCGGCCTGGGTCTCGACGTTCACCGAGAGGTAGCCGTACTGCGGATCCATGATTGGCGGCAGCACCAGGCTCGCCGGGTCGGCGCGGGAAAAACCGCCGTTGCGGTCGATCGACCACTGCATCGGCGTGCGCACGCCATCGCGGTCACCGAGGTAGATGTTGTCGCCCATGCCGATTTCATCGCCGTAGTACAAAGTCGGCGTACCGGGCATCGACAGCAGCAAACTGTTGAGCAATTCCACGCGGCGACGGTCGCGCTCCATCAGCGGCGCCAGGCGCCGGCGAATGCCCAGGTTGATCCGCGCCCGGCGATCGGCCGCGTAGTAGTTCCACAGGTAGTCGCGTTCCTTGTCGGTGACCATTTCCAGGGTCAGCTCATCGTGGTTGCGCAAGAAAATCGCCCATTGGCAATTGGCCGGGATTTCCGGCGTCTGGCGCAGGATGTCGGTGATGGGGAAACGATCTTCCTGGGCCAGCGCCATGTACATGCGCGGCATCAACGGGAAGTGGAACGCCATGTGACATTCGTCGCCATTGAGGCCTTGGGCGTCGACATCGCCAAAATACAGCTGGGTGTCTTCCGGCCACTGGTTGGCCTCGGCCAGCAGCATGCGGTCGGGGTAATTGGCGTCGATCTCGGCACGGATCAGCTTGAGGACGTCATGGGTCTCGGGCAGGTTCTCATTGTTGGTGCCGTCGCGCTCGATCAGGTACGGAATCGCGTCCAGACGCAGGCCATCGATGCCCATGTCGAGCCAGTAACGCATCACCGACAGCACGGCCTTGATGACCTGCGGGTTGTCGAAGTTGAGGTCCGGCTGGTGGGAATAGAAGCGGTGCCAGAAGTACTGGCCGGCCACCGGATCCCAGGTCCAGTTGGACTTCTCGGTATCGAGGAAAATGATCCGCGTGCCGTCGTACTTGTGGTCGTCATCCGACCAGACGTAGAAATCCCGCGCTTTCGAGCCCTTCTTGGCCTTGCGCGCGCGCTGGAACCAGGGATGCTGGTCCGAGGTGTGGTTGATGACCAGCTCGGTGATGACCCGCAGGTTGCGCTTGTGGGCCTCGGCGATGAAGCGCCGCGCATCGGCCATGGTGCCGTAGTCGGGGCTGACGCCACGGTATTCGGCGATGTCATAACCGTCATCGCGCCGGGGCGAAGGGTAGAACGGCAGCAGCCAGATGGTGTTGACGCCCAGGTCGGCGATGTAGTCGAGCTTCTCGATCAGCCCGGGAAAGTCGCCGATCCCGTCGTTGTTGGAGTCGAAATAGGATTTGACGTGGACCTGATAGATCACCGCGTCCTTGTACCAGAGCGGGTCGTTGATAAAGGTGGCAGACCGGGGTTTCTTGGCCATTTGCAACTCCTGAAAATTCGATAGAACCGTTGGGCTGGCTGGCGATATCTACGTGGCGAGGGAGCTTGCTCCCGCTGGGCTGCGTAGCGGCCCCAAAAAAAGGCGATGAGCGCTTCGCACTGGAGCGCCAGCCCGGTCAAGCGGGAGCAGCTCCCTCGCCACAAGAGCGATCACTGAAATCGCTTACGCCTCACCCCACGCTGATCCGCCAGATCCCGAACGGCTGGTATGCCGGGTCGATCCGCATGAACTGGTACTTGCCGTACCAGGTCCAGCGGTGGCCGTTCATCAAATCCTCGCCCTGGGTCTGGGCATCGTCCGGCAGGCCCATTTCCCACAACGGTAATTCGAAATTGGCTTCCTGGACGTTGTGCGGATCGAGGCTCACCGCCACCAGGATGAAGTTGCTGCCATCCGGCGTGCGCTTGCCGAAGTACAGGATGTTGTCGTTCCAGGCGTTTTAGATCTTCAGGCCCAGGTGCGTATGCAGCGCCGGGTTCTGGCGGCGAATACGGTTGAGCTGGGCGATCTCGGCGATGATGTTGCCGGGCGCAGTGAAATCCCGTGGCCGGATTTCGTACTTCTCCGAATCGAGGTACTCCTCCTTGCCTGGCACCGCTGCCGATTCGCAAAGCTCGAAGCCCGAATACATGCCCCACAGGCCCGACCCCATGGTCGCCAGCGCGGCGCGAATGAGAAAACCGGCGCGCCCCGACTCGTGAAGGAACGCCGGGTTGATATCCGGTGTATTGACGAAAAAATTCGGCCGGTAGCATTCGCGCAAGGGCGACTCATTGAGCTCGGTGAAATAGGTCGCCAGTTCGGCCTTGGTGTTGCGCCAGGTGAAGTAGGTGTAGCTCTGGGAATAACCGACCTTGCCGAGCCGCGCCATCATCGCCGGCGTGGTGAAGGCTTCCGCCAGGAACATCACGTCGGGGTACTGCGCGCGCACATCGGCGATCAGCCACTGCCAGAACGGCAACGGCTTGGTGTGAGGATTGTCGACGCGGAATATCTTCACGCCCTCGTTGACCCAGCCCACCACAATGTCGCGCAGCTCGGTCCACAGGCTCGGAATCGCATCGGCGGCATAGAAATCGACGTTGACGATGTCCTGGTATTTTTTCGGCGGGTTCTCCGCGTATTTGATCGTGCCGTCCGGCCGCCAGCTGAACCAGCCCGGATGCTGCTTGAGCCAGGGGTGGTCCTGGGAACACTGGATGGCGAAGTCGAGGGCGATCTCCAGGCCGTGATCGGCTGCGGCGGCCACCAGACGGCGGAAATCCTCGCGCGTGCCCAACTGCGGGTGAATCGCCTCGTGCCCGCCCTCCTCGCTGCCAATGGCGTAAGGGCTGCCCGGATCGTCGGGACCGGCGGTCAGGGAGTTGTTCGGACCTTTGCGGAAACTACGGCCGATCGGGTGGATCGGCGGGAAGTACAGCACGTCGAAACCCATGTCCTGGATCACCGCCAGGCGCGAATGCACGTCGTTGAAGGTGCCGTGGCGGCTGGCATCATCAGTGATCGAACGGGGGAACAGTTCATACCAACTGGCGAACTCGGCCCGTTCGCGTTCCACGTCAAGCGGATATTCGGGACTGATGCTCAGGTAAGGCCGATGGTCGGCCAGCGACATCAGGTCCGCACTGCGCGGTTCAAGGAACAAGGCGACCTGTTCTTCCGGCAACAGGCTCGAAAGCTGGTGGTGCAACGCGGCCAGCTGTTCGCTCAATTCGCCATCGCTGCGCTCGGCAGCCTGTTGCACATGATTGCGACCCTCCTGCAGCTCCAGGCTGATGGGGACCCCGGCGGCGAATTTCTTTTCCAGTTCGTAGCGGAAGCTGGCGAACTGATCGAACCAGGCCTCGATGCAAAACACGTAGCGGCCGACGGCCGGTACATTAAATTGACCGCGCCAGCTGTTGTTGCCCAGCTCGGTCATCACTTCGCTGTTCCAGATATCGTCTTCCAGCGCACGCCAGCGGATCCGCACAGCCAACTTATCGTGGCCATCGGCAAACACCTTGCTGGTCACCGTCACGTCCCGTCCGGCCAGGGCCTTGGCGGCAAACTGTCCGCCATCGATCACCGGCATGGTGTTTTCAATCGCAATACGTGGCAATAACAAGGCCTGGGACAACGGCAGATGCGGGTTGTACACCAGGTCAGTCGGCTGTTCGGCAGTCATCGAGCATCGCTCCTTCTACGCCCCATGGACGCGCTTGTGGCGGTAAAGGCCCAATGGGTCCCTGATTTAACTCACTTAAGCTCCGAACCGGACCGGCGACCAAAAGTTCAGCGCGATTTACTGGTCGGCAGCGGGGAATCAAACCCGTCGGGCCATGGTCAACCAGACAAGCACGACTCAAGCCACATCCGCCCCGGAGGCCCGATCGAATGACCATTCCCATCCCGGCCGAAACACCCGATCCGAACATCGACGACCCGACCCTGCCGCCACCCGGTCCGGATCCCGAACCGATTCCAGAGAAAGACCCACCGCTGGACCCGCAACCGCCATTGGGCGATCCGCCGAGCGAGGCGCCGCCAGAGCGGGCTTGATTCGACAGATCAGTGATAAACCTGTGGGAGCGAGCCTGCTCGCGAAAGCGCCGTGCCAGTCAGCATAGGTGGTGCTGATTACTCCGCCTTCGCGAGCAGGCTCGCTCCCACAGGATTCCATGCCCCGTCCGGGCGAATGGTTACAACTTTTCGTTTTTCTCCAACGCGCGAACAATCATCGGCATCACACTGAAAATCGCCAGCGCCAGCACCGTACTGAGCACCGCTGTCGCTTCGCGGCCCAATCCGGCGGCAACGCCGATGGCGGCGGTCATCCACAGGCCGGCGGCGGTGGTCAGGCCTTTTACGTGGCTTTCGTCGCCATTGTCGTTTTTCAGGATGGTGCCGGCGCCGAGGAAGCCAATGCCGGCGACGACGCCTTGGATCACCCGGCTCATCGCGTCGGCCTGGGAACCGGACATCTGCGGCACCAGCACGAACAGCGCAGCGCCCAGCGCCACCAGCATATGGGTGCGCACGCCGGCGGCCTTGCCCTTGTGCTCACGCTCGAATCCCAGGATGCCTCCCAGCAGTGCAGCCATCACCAGGCGTACCGTCACCCGTGTCATCTGCTCGGTATCGGTGATGTCGGCGAATTCAGCTTGCAGGGTTATCCAGACTTCATCCCACCAGGATTCCATGGACCTTCCTCTCTTCACTCGATAAATGATGGACCACAAGCGATGCGAGACGTGCGACCGACCGCTGATCAGCCGCAACGAACCCTGCTGGTGGCATGACACCTAACGTTCAGACATTGAAGGAAGGAGTATCACCATGGCTGTGCGCATCGATCACCAGATCTGTTACTTCGACACCCCCAAAGGCCAGGAGCAGCGGCCCGCGAGCGAACTGACGATCATCACCGACCCAGACAAGGCCATGTCAGCCGTGGAGCTTAATGGCGGGCGGGTCTACCTGACCGAGGCGGAAGTGGATGCGCTGACCGTGGCCGGGGCGGCTGACGGACGGCAAAACCTCAAGGCGACTGATAGCGACTCGGTGGTTTGAACCCTCTGTGGCAAGGGAGCTTGCCCCCTTGCCACAGAGTGTTGTTCGGTCATCGCTGGGGTGCAGCAAAGTGTCGCAGGGCCGGGGCCGCACGGTATCTGATCCGGTTTTTATCCCGTTACCTGAGTCTGTTATGCAAACAGTTCGATGGTCATAGTGCTCCGGCCAGATAGCGGCTGATGAGCGACCGACCATGAGCGAAAGAATCCCCGCCCAGTTGATACAGACCTTCGACCCCGCGCCCACGAGGATCAGGGCCAGGACTACCGACAACCTGATCCACACCCGTAGCTTCAGCGGTTTGTTTCGTACCCTGCGCATCAGCGGTGCCGGCGTCCTGTTCCTGCTGTTCTTCGGCACGGTGTGGCTGGACTGGAACGGTCGCCAGGCAGTGCTCTGGGATCTTTCCGAAAGCAAATTCCACATTTTCGGCGCGACCTTCTGGCCCCAGGACTTCATCCTGCTGTCGGCGTTGTTGATCATTGCCGCGTTCGGCCTGTTTGCGATCACCGTATTTGCCGGCCGTGTGTGGTGCGGATACACCTGCCCCCAGAGCTCATGGACGTGGATCTTCATGTGGGTCGAGAAGATCACCGAAGGTGAGCGCAACCAGCGGATCAAGCTGCAAGCCGCGCCGTGGGGTGTGAACAAAATGCTGCGACGCTCGGCCAAACATACGTTGTGGCTGGCCATCAGCCTGCTCACTGGCCTGACGTTTGTAGGCTACTTCACCCCGATCCGGCCGCTGGCGGAAGAACTGCTGACCCTGCAGCTGGCTGGCGTCAGCCTGTTCTGGGTACTTTTTTTCACCGGGGCGACCTACCTCAATGCCGGCTGGCTGCGCGAAGCCGTGTGCATGCACATGTGTCCTTATGCGCGGTTCCAGAGCGTGATGTTCGATAAAGACACACTGACTATTTCTTACGACGCGGCCCGTGGCGAAATTCGCGGACCGCGCAAACGCGATGCGGTCCCGGCCAACATCGGGTTGGGCGACTGCATTGACTGCCAGATGTGCGTACAGGTCTGCCCGACCGGCATCGATATTCGCGACGGTCTGCAAATGGAGTGCATCGGCTGCGCGGCCTGCATCGACGCCTGTGATTCGATCATGGACAAGATGGGCTACGCCCGTGGCCTGATCAAATACACCTCCGAACGTCAGTTGCAAGGCGGCAAGACTCACCTGCTGCGACCACGGCTGGTCGGCTACACGGCGGTACTGATGGTCATGATCGCTGCGCTGGCCCTGGCACTGGTGGAGCGGCCAATGGTGTCGCTGGATGTGAGCAAGGACCGTGGCCTGTTCCGTGAGAACAGCCAAGGCCAGATCGAAAACATCTACAGCCTGAAGATCATCAACAAGACCCAGCAACGCCAGGCGTACCAATTATCGCTGGTGGACGGCGCTGGTTTCGTCCTGCAAGGCAGGACGCAGCTGAGCCTGGCACCGGGAGAAATCGTCGACGTGCCGGTGTCGGTGGCGATGCTCAACGAACGGCCGGACAAAGGCTCGCAGGAACTGACGTTCAAGGTCGCCGACAGTGATGAGCCCGACATTTACAGCCAAGCAAAAAGCCGTTTTGTGGCACCGATGAATCGGTGAAGCCGTAAGATGCCTTGCTTTTGTGGGGAGCGAGCGTGCTCGCGATGGCGGACCGCCAGACGGCCTCAGCGTTGAATGTGCCGGCCTCATCGCGAGCAAGCTCGCTCCCACACTTAAAAGCGCGAACCACGCGTTATTCCAAACCGGGCCTGCCATGAAACGCTACGAAAAATTTGCCGACGATATCGCCGAACTGATCCGCTCCGGCATGCTCGGGCCCGGCCAACGGGTGCCGTCGGTGCGCTACGCCAGCCAGACCTACGGCGTCAGTCCGTCCACCGTGTTCCAGGCCTATTACCTGCTGGAGCGACGTGGCCTGATCCGCGCCCGGCCGCGCTCCGGCTACTTCGTCAATCATCACGCGCCGAGCCCGTTCTGCGAGCCGGTCGCCAGCAGCCAGGTCCACGAGTCCACCGAGGTCGACGTCAGCGAACTGGTATTTTCGGTGCTCGACTCGATCAAGGATCCGACGACCGTACCGTTCGGCTCGGCATTCCCCAGCCCGACGCTGTTTCCCCTGCAACGCCTGTCCCGCTCGTTGTCCAGCGCCACGCGGGACATGGATCCGCGCGTAGTGGTCACCGACATGTCACCGGGTAACCCTCAACTGCGCCGCCAGATCGCCCTGCGCTATATGGTCGGCGGGCTGATGCTGCCCATGGAGGAACTGCTCGTCACCAACGGCGCCCTGGAGGCATTGAACCTGTGCCTGCAAGCCGTGACCGAGCCGGGCGACCTGGTGGCAATCGAGGCGCCCGCGTTCTATGCCAGCCTGCAAGTGCTCGAACGGCTGAAACTCAAGGCGGTGGAAATCCCCGTCCACCCACGCGACGGCATTGATCTCGACGTGCTGGAACAGACGCTGGCGCGCCATCCGGTCAAGGCCTGCTGGTGCATGACCAGCTTCCAGAACCCGATTGGCGCGACCATGCCCGAAGCGCGCAAACAGGCCTTGGTCGAACTGTTGCGTCGCTACCAGGTGCCGTTGATCGAGGATGATGTCTATGCCGAACTCTACTACGGCCAGCAGGCACCCAAGCCGGCGAAAGCGTTCGACACCGAAGGCCTGGTGATGCACTGCGGCTCATTCGCCAAGAGCCTGGCCCCGGGTTACCGCATCGGCTGGGTCGCGGCCGGGCGCTACGCTCGCAAGATCGAACGACTCAAGTTGATGACCTCCCTGTGCGCCTCGATGCCGGCCCAGGCCGCGATCGCCGATTACCTGCAACATGGAGGCTACGACCGGCACCTGCGCAAGTTGCGCTACGCCCTGGAAGAACAGCAAAGCGCCATGCTCGCCGCCATAGCCCGGTATTTTCCGGCGCAGACTCGGGTGAGCCAGCCGGCGGGTGGTTACTTCTTATGGCTGGAGCTGCCGGAGCAGATCGATTCGCTGAAACTGTTCCAGATGGCCCTGGCGCAAGGCATCAGCATCGCACCGGGGCCGATCTTTTCAGCGACGCGGCGCTTCAGGAACTGTATTCGCCTGAACTATGGCGGGCCCTGGACCGATGTGTCGGAAAAGGCCATGGAGACGTTGGGGCGGATTATTCGATCGTTCTGAGTGCGATTTCGCCTTTGGGATTGCCTTCGCGAGCAGGCTCGCTCCCACACTGGATTTTGCTGCACACCTGAAATATGTGCCAAAAAGAGACCCGATGTGGGAGCGAGCCTGCTCGCGAAGAGGCCGGCACAGACAAGAAGAAACTGAGATCAGCGCCCGCCCCCCAGCTCCACAAACGTCCCGGTCGCATACGAAGCCTTGTCCGACAGCAGCCAGATAATCGCCTCGGCCACTTCGTCCGGCCGTCCGCCCCGGGCCATGGGGATCGCCGATTCCAGCTTGCTGACCCGCTCCGGATCGCCGCTGAGGGCATGGAAATCGGTGTAGATGTAGCCCGGGCGGACCGCATTGACGCGAATACCTTCGCCGGCGACCTCCTTGGAAAGGCCGACCGTGAAGGTGTCCAACGCGCCCTTGGAGGCCGCGTAGTCGACATACTCACCCGGTGCGCCCAAGCGCGCGGCAACCGAGGAAACGTTGACGATGCTGCCGCCCTGCCCGCCATGCCGGGGTGACATGCGCAGCACCGCCTGCTTGGCGCACAACATCGGCCCGAGCACGTTGGTCTTCAGGATCTTGAGCATGCGGAACTCGGACATTTCATCGAGTCGGGACTTGTGGGCAACCGTACCGGCGTTGTTCACCAGGGCGGTGACACGGCCCAGCTCGGTATCCACGCGGTTGAACAGGCCGACCACTTCGTCCTCGATGCTCACGTCGGCCCGCACCGCAATGGCCTGCGCGCCCTTGGCACGGATCTGGGCGAGCACATCCTGGGCAGCGTTTTCATCCGACTGGTAGTTGATGCAGATCCGATAGCCCAGGTCGGCCGCCAACAACGCCGTGGCCGCCCCGATCCCACGCCCGCCACCGGTGATGACGATGACTTTATCCACGCTTGCTCTCCCGTTTCCAGGCAAATACGTCGGGCCCAAGGATAGCGTTGACTCGACGATTTGCACAACGCGACCGGCCTGCCGGGGCGGGACGCTGCTTAGCGGGCGAGAGCCCGCAGGTCCAGGCGCCCGTCCAGCTGCGGCGGGCACCAGTAGTAACCACCGGTAATCGGCCGGCTCATGCGATACAGGCCATCGGTAATACCGTCCTCCAGACCGCTCATGCGCCGCAATTGCGCCTCGAAGGCGTCCAGGGAAAAACCGAACGCCAGGAACATCAGGCCAGCGCGGTCACCTTCGATCCAGGGCATGGAACGGCGTACGACAAAAGCCTCCGGAGCAAAGCTTTCCTGGGCCGTGCGCTTGACGTGGGCCGACTCAGGCGCATCTTCGAGCTCTTCGTTATCGCTCAGGCGCCGGCCCATGATGTTGTCTCGCTCATGGGGGTGCATCGCGGCGAAACCGTCCAGGTCATGCTGCCATTGCTGGATCGCAGCAAAACTGCCACCGCGCAGCCCGTCGTTGCCCTGGGCCAGGGCGGCGGCCACGGCCGCTTCGTCGTGAGGGTTTTCGGTGCCATCTTCGTAGCCGGTCAGGTCGTGGCCGGTCATGTGCCGAAAGGTTTCGTTCATCTGCACCAGACGCAGTGCCGGCGCCAATGCCGCTTCGATGGCGCGACTGCGGTGCATCAGTTCGCCCCGGTCCTCGCCGTGCAGCCAGCACCAGAGCGCGTGCTGGGTCGAAGGGTTGTCCACGCCGACGCCCGCCAGCGCCGGGAACGCGCGCAAGCCCTCGACCTTGGCGCCCAACGCCTGGACCAGCGACTCGCCAAAGCCGACTACCACGCGGCCATCCAGTTGCAACAACAGCTTGTCGATCGCAGCCGGCAGCGCCTCGACCGATTCCAGGGCAAAAAACAGATGACGGGCCTGAGGCGGAACAGGGGTGGCGAGAATGCCGGGCTGGTAGTAACTCATGGGAACTCCTTTGGAAAGAGCCGCGAGTTTACCCGGCGGCCGCCGCTTTGTGTGGTTCGGCTTGAGGCCGGTCGCGTCAGGCCGCCGGGCTTTTTTGTAGGAATGCTCCCGCATCCTTGTGGGACCACTCTGAACCTGGCCCTCTACTCGATCGCCTCGGATTGCCCGACAGCGGAAAACGTCCTAGATTGACCGCCCTCAAGGAAGGCTAACGAGAGCGGTCCAGATGCACATTGCCAAATCGATACTCGCCGGGACTTTTGTCCTGGCCTGCGGGACGACCCCGGGCTTCGCCCAGGAGCGCATTGAAGACACGGTCAATGCCGTTATCCAACCCTTGATGAAAGAGCAGGACATCGCGGGCATGGCCGTGGCGATCACGCACAACGGCCAGCGCCGGTTCTTCAATTATGGCGTTGCCTCCAAAGACACCAGAAAAGCCGTCACCGAGCAGACCCTGTTCGAAGTCGGCTCGATCAGCAAGACGTTTACCGCGACCCTCGGCGCCTACGCCCAGGCCCAGGGCAAACTGCAGCTGTCGGACCTCGCCGGTCGCTACGCCCCCGAACTGCGCGGCAGTGCCCTTGAAAACGCCCGCCTGCTCGATCTCGCCACCTATAGCGCGGGCGGCCTGCCATTGCAGTTTCCCGACGATGCCGACCATCCCGACCGGATGTTCGGCTACTACAAATCCTGGAAACCGCTCTACCCGGCCGGCACCCAGCGGCTCTATTCGAACCCGAGCATCGGCCTGTTCGGCTTCCTGGCGGCCCGCAGCCTGGGTCGACCGTTTGATGAGGTGATGGAACAGACGCTGATGCCGGGGCTGGGCCTCAAGCACAGCTACGTACACGTGCCACAAGATCAAATGGGAACCTACGCCCAAGGTTATGCCAAGGATGGCAAGCCTGTGCGGGTCGGGCCTGGCGCGCTGGCCTCCGAAGCCTACGGGGTGAAGATCAGCTCAGCGGACCTGATCCGGTTTGTCGAGGTCAATCTGCAGCCCGGGAAACTGGACGCGGATCTGCAGCAAGCCATTGCTACGACACAGACAGGTTTCTACAAGGTTGGAAGGATGCACCAGGGGCTGGGCTGGGAGTTCTACCTACCTCCGCTCACCCTCGATGGCTTGCTCGCCGGCAACACCCCACAAATGGCCCTGACGCCGCAAAAGGCCGAGCCGCTCACCCCACCGCTCCCGGCCCCCGACGGCGCCTGGATCAACAAGACAGGGTCGACCAACGGTTTCGGCGCATACGCAGCGTTCGTCGCTGGAGAGGACTTGGGGATCGTGATCTTGGCGAACAAGAACTACCCGATTGAAGCACGGGTGAGAGCCGCACACCAGATCCTGCTGGCATTAGAAGCGCGATGAGCTGCTTTTGTGGCGAGGGAGCTTGCTCCCGCTGGGTCGCGAAGCGGCCCCAAAGCTGTCAGGCGATGAGCCAGGAAGAAGCATAGGGCTGCTTTTCGCAGCCAGCGGGGATAAATCCCCTCACCACAAGGGGACTCATCGCCTTCAGGAATCAATCATCCAACGGCTTCGGCGCAGCCGCAGGCTTGGTCGCCTTGCCCGGCTTGACGCCTTTGGTGTCCTTGGCCGGCTCGGGTTCCGGCGCTGGCGGTGGGGTGGGCGCCGTGGCTTGTTTTTCCGTCTCGGGCAGCTTGTCGACGGTATCGAACAGCGCCTTCAGTTCGATCGCGCCGGAATGTTCAAGCTTCTTTTCCCCATCCTTGCCCACCAGGATGATCTTGGTCTGCGCTCCCGCTCCCAGCTTGAGGGAACGGATCAGCGCCATGGTGCTTTGCGGGTCGAGGTCCTTGCCATCACGCTGGCCGATGGTATTGAGCACGGTATAAAGCACCATGTTGCGCTCCGAGAAACCCTGCTTGCCCGCCGGCTCGTCCAAGGCTTTCTTCAGGCTGACCCACGCAGGATCGACAGAGCTGGGCGCAATGACAATCACGGGCCGGGCCTTGCCCACCTCCGCCACCAGGGGTGAGTCGCCATCGGCAGCGAACAACGGGCCGGCAATGGCCAGCAAGGTAGCGAAGGTCAACGACCGAATAAGCATGCGCCTCTCCTTTTGATAATTACGCTGTACTGATTGCACATGGCGGCGATTGTTCCGCGAGAGTCGCCCGATACCGCTATTGCCTGCCCTGAAGCTTAGGCCAACGGACTCATAGCGCAACCACGGCAGACCGGCATCAGAGGCCAAACGGGAAGGTGTCTTCCTCGCGCTCCAGCGTGTGCGGCGTGGGCAGCGGCGTGACGGCTTCGGTCTGCTCGAACCAGAGCCAGTCATCGAATTGCTCGGCCAGTACCGCTTCGAAATAATGACTCTGGCGTTCGGTTTCAGGGCGGTAGATCACCCCGATGGCGCGTTCGAGCAGCGGCTCGGACAGCACCTCCAACAGCGCCTCGTCCGGGTCGGTCCGCCAGTCCGTAAGCGATGCGCGAACACCCGCCAGCGAAAACTCCCGCTCCCAACTGCCGGCCAGCGCTGGCACCACCTGCTTGATTTTCATCGGCGCGTCCCAGTCGTCGGCCGCCGCCACGCTGCCACGGTCGGTGCCCATGCCCAGCAGCACCGCGCCACGGCCATAAGCCATGCGGCACAACTGGCCGATGTTGAACTCACCTTCCCAGCCCATTCGTGTCGCGGCGGCGTTGCCGATGTGGGAGTTATGCGCCCAGACGATCGCTTTCGCATTGGGCCCGCGATGCTCCAGCAGGCTTTGCAGGGTGTCGAACATGTGGCGGTCGCGCAGGTTCCAGGATCACTTGCCGCCGCGATACATGGCGCGGTAGTACTGTTCGGCGGCGCGTACGACGCGGGCGTTCTGCACCGCGCTGAAAAAGCCCTCGTCATCCTCGATCAACGGATCAAGGCGCTCGGCGAGCAGTGTGTTGAGCTGTTCGACCACGGCGTCTTCGCACGTCGCCAGGTTGCCGCGCTCGGTGAAATGGCCATACAGCGCCGGGTCGTCGTGCCAGGGCGTCAGGCAGCCATAACGATGGCGGGCGTCACGGGCCAGGTGGGGATGGCTCTTGTCGAGGTAATCGAGTACCTCGTCGATGGAATGGCGCAGGCTGTAGACGTCCAAGCCGCGAAACTCCACGCGATGAGCGTCAGGCTGGCCGAGGTTGTAGCCGCGTAACCAACGGACAAAGTCCTGGACATCGGTGTTGCGCCACATCCAGCTGGGAAACCGGGCGAACGCCTGCTGTTTCCAGGCCGAAGGCCCCAGGTCGCGCACGCAACGGTCGATTTGTCCGGCGTCGGGCCAGTCGGCTTCGACCGCGACAATGCCGAAGCCGTGACGCTCGATCAAGTGCCGGGTGATAGCAGCGCGGGTGCGGTAGAAATCATGGGTGCCGTGGCTGGCTTCGCCGATCAGCACGACCTTGGCATCGGCAAAGCGATCAAACATTTCGCCAAAGGTCGGGCTGTCCTCGGCAGGCAGCGGCTCGGCGTGACGGCGCAGGATGTCGGCGATGTCGGTGCGCGGTTCGGCGCGACGACGGCGCAGGCGTTGCAGCAGATCTCTGGCTGGGCTGTTCATGGATCGAGGCCTCATCAGTACCTGGTTTACAGGTATGACTATGCCGAGGCAGCCATGACTCCGACCAAATCAGAACGCGAGCTTGAAGCCGATCATGGCCAACATCACCGCCAGGCAAGGGCGCAGGAGTTCGTCGGAAATGCGTCCCGACAAGTGGCTGCCCAGATAGATGCCCGGCAACGAACCAATCAGCAGAAAGCCGAGGATGTGCCAGTCCATGTTACCCATGCTTGCGTGGCCAAGGCCCGCGACCAGGGTCAGCGGCACGGCATGGGCGATTTCGGTGCCGACCAGGCGCTTGGTGACCAGGAATGGATAAAGGATGAACAGCGCGACGGTGCCCAGGGCGCCGGCGCCGATGGACGTCAATGCGACCATCGTGCCCAGCACCAGGCCGGTGATGACAGTCAGCACGTTCAGCCGCGAGCCACTGGGGTTGTAGTGGCCGCCGGCGCGGTCATGGGCAAATTGCAGCAGGCGCTTCTTGAACAGGATTGCCAGGGCGGTGGCGAACAGCACGAAGCCCAGGGCTTGCTTGATGACCGCGTTCATCGCGTCGGGAGAACTGTTCAGGCTGCTGAGAAACCACAGGGTCAGCCCAACCGCCGGCACGCTGCCCAAAGTCAGCCAACCGGTGATGGCCCAGTCGATATTGCGGTTTTTCGCGTGGACCAGAACGCCGCCGGATTTGGTAATCGCCGCGTACAGCAGGTCAGTCCCCACCGCCGTCGCGGGGTTGATGCCGAACCACAATAAAATGGGCGTCATCAGCGATCCGCCGCCGACGCCGGTCATCCCGACGATGAAACCGACCACCAGTCCCGCTACGACTAAACCGACATTACCGAAATCCATCAAACCCGTCTCAGCGCGACCGCATGAAAAATCTGGCCGCGAGCATAGCGATTTTTCTTATAACTCCCTATATCGATGTGATCTATGTTTATTCCATTTGCACACGCAGCTACTGAACAGGCAAGAAATTGAGAAACAGCAGGCTCTGCGCATAATTCAAGCCGATTCGCCGATAGCGCTCGTCCAGCATCTGGGTCAGCAGGTCGAGGCGCGCGACGATCTTCCCGAACTCCACGGCAAAGCTCAGGTTGCTGCCCTCCTCTGAGATTTCATTGGAGAACAGCATCGGCGTGCCGTCCTTGTTCTGTCGCTGGCCCAACAGCCACGTGGCTTTCTCGATATTGCGCGCCGCGTTGCTGACGAAGCGCGGATCGATGGTGTCGGTCATGTAGAACTCGAGACGGTTGCCGTGAGCCGTCACCAGCATGCTGCCAATGGCATAGATGAACGCTCCGACCCGGTCACCGAGAAACTCGGGACTCATCGCATAGCTCAGCGCTGCCAGGTCCTTCCTGTTGCCCAGGGCCGGCAAGGGTTGCTGCTGTTCAATCGCCTCGCGCACTTGCTTGACGGCGATACGGGCGTCGAGAAAGCCGGATTTGCGCAGTTCTTCCGGGTTGCGCAGGTAGAGCTTGTGCATCAGCAGGTAAAGGCTCTGCAGGTTGTCATGCATCGACAGCGTGGCCATGCGGTCGACGCTGGTCTGCAAGAACTCCTGAGGCCTGGTATTGCTGAACTGGGTAACCATGTCCTGGCCTTGCTGATGGCTGCATCCGCCGCTGAGCATCAGCAACAGGCACGCCAGCAGCAAGCCGCAGCGACGTGGCAAGACCCTCACGGAATGTAAGACAGCGGCCATCGAATCTCGGTCTGGGCATGGGGGAAGCGGTGGGGAATCGCCGTTTCCTGGCCATGGATAGAGCGGCAAAAACCGTAAAAGTGCGGTAGCGGCCGTGAAAGTGCACGTTTGGCCAAGGCTCGCCTCGCTCAATTAGTCTTACTTTTTAATTGATAAATCTCGATTTATAGCTATAAATCCCTTCTCCACCCTCAAATAGAAAGACTACTGAACAGCAAAACCTTCATCGCTGTCCGACAGGTAACGGACTCGACCACGTTAAAAACAACAACAAAACAACAGGAAAGGAAGGTCACACCATGCTTGAATCCAGACATCTGCTCACGGCCCTCGGAGTCTCTCTGATGATTGCCACCTCTGCCCAGGCCGCCGGCCTGACCAATGAACGCGTTGCCTTCGGCAAGACCAACGACGGCACGCCGGTTGAAAAATACGTGCTGCGCAACAGCCACGGCGTCGAGGCGACCGTCATCACCTACGGTGGGATCCTCCAGTCGCTGATCGTGCCGGACAAAAACGGCATGACCGCGGACATCGTGCTCGGCTTCGACGATGTGCAGGGCTACCAGAAGAACGGCAACGTGTATTTCGGCGCGACCATCGGCCGCTTCGGCAACCGTCTGGCCGGTGGTGCGTTCGAGCTGGATGGCAAGCGTTACCAGGTGCCGCAGAACGACAAGGACAATTCCCTGCACGGCGGACCGCAAGGCTTCGACAAGCGTGTCTGGAAGGCCGAGCCGAGCAACGGCAAGGACTCGGTAGGCGTGACCCTGACGTATCTGTCGGCGGACGGCGAAATGGGCTTTCCCGGCAACCTGAAGACCGACGTCACCTACAGCCTCAACGACCAGAACGAATTGCGCATCGACTACAAGGCCAGCACCGACAAGCCGACCGTGCTGAACCTGACCAACCACAGCTATTTCAACCTGGCCGGCGCCGGTAATGGCGACATCCTCAAGCAAGTCGCGACGCTGCACGCGTCCCGCTACACCCCAGTGACCGCCAAGCTGATCCCCACCGGCGAGCTGGCGCCAGTAGCCGGCACCCCGATGGATTTCACCAAGCCCACGCCCATTGGCACGCATATCAAGGCTGATCATCCGCAGCTGAAATTTGCCGAACCGAAACAAGGCGGCTTCGATTTCAACTGGGTACTCGACGCCAAGGGCGACGTGAGCAAACTCGCCGCCGAGGTCCAGGATCTGCAGTCCGGACGGCGCCTGCAGCTCTATACCAGCGAGCCGGGCGTGCAGTTCTACACCAGCAACTTCCTCGACGGCACGATCAAGGGCAAGCAAGGCAAGGTCTACCCGCACTGGAGCGCGTTTACCCTGGAAACCCAGCATTATCCCGATTCGCCAAACCAGCCGTCCTTCCCTACCACGCGACTTGATCCTGGCCAGACCTACACCCAGACCATGGTGCTGAAGTTCTCGGCCGAGTAATCCTGCCACCAACCGATCGTTCCCGGCTTTAGCGCGGGAACGATCAAGGTTGGAACGCCTGGTCTATCCTGCTGCCACACGCTGTATCGACCAGCACGACAGGAGATGTGCATGAGAACTGTGGAATTGGCCGGCGTATCCGTACCGGTAATCGGCCAGGGCACCTGGCGGATGGGTGAGGAACCGTCCCATCACAAGAAAGAAGTAGCCGCCCTGCGCCTGGGCATCGAACTGGGCATGAGCCTGATCGACACCGCCGAAATGTACGCCGAGGGCGGCGCCGAGCAGGTCGTTGGCGAGGCGATCACCGGGCTCCGCGACCAAGTGTTCCTGGTGAGCAAGGTCTACCCGCACAATGCCAGCCGCAAAGGCATTCCGTTGGCCTGCGAGCGCAGCTTGCGGCGCCTCGACACCGATTATATCGACCTCTATTTGCTGCACTGGCGCGGCCAGTACCCACTGGAGGAAACCGTCGAAGCGTTTGAGCGCCTGCGCGAAGAAGGCAAAATCGGCCGCTGGGGCGTGTCGAACTTTGACGTCGACGATCTGGAGGAGCTGGCCTCGCCGGTCTGCGCGACCAATCAAGTGTTGTACAACCTGCAAGAACGCGGCATCGAATTCGACCTGCTGCCTTGGAGCCAGCAACAGCGCATGCCGATCATGGCCTATTGTCCGGTCGGCCAGGGCGGGCATTTGCTCAAGGACCACACCCTGCAACAGATCGCCGAACGCCACCGCGCGACGCCGGCACAGATCGCCCTCGCCTGGCTGCTGCGCCAGGACAACGTCATCGCCATCCCCAAGGCTGTGCAAGCTGAACACGTGCGCCTGAATGCCGAAGCGGCGAACTTGCAGCTTGAGCCTCAGGATCTGGCGGCGTTGGACCTGGTGTTCCCGCAGCCACAGGGCAAGCAGCGGTTGGCGATGGTTTAGTCCTCAGCGGCGCGCTCTTGTGGCGAGGGAGCTTGCTCCCGCTCGGTTGCGCAGCAACCGCCAGAAACTCAGGGCCGCTACGCAGCCCAGCGGGAGCAAGCTCCCTCGCCACAAGAGTATTCCTCCAGCCGACAATCCGATCAGAACAACCCCATCTGCCCGCCAATCAACGTTGAAAAATCATCATCCACAAACGGCAGGATCGCATCCGCCACCGGCTGCAGCTGCTTGGTCACGTAGTGGTCGTAGTCGATCGGCGCGCTGCGGGTTTCCAGCGGCTCGGGCCCGGCGACGGTGATGACGTAGCTGATCCAGCCGCCATTCTGGTATTGCCGTGGCCGGCCCTGGCGCTCGTTGAACTCGTCGGCCAGCCGCGCGGCGCGCACATGTGGCGGCACGTTGCGCTCGTAGTCGTCCAGCGGACGGCGCAGGCGCTTGCGGTAGACCAGGCGTTCGTCGAACGCGCCGGCCAGGGTCTGCTGGACATAATCGCGGACGTAATCCTGATAGGGCTGGCGGTGGAAGATCCGTCCATACAGTTCCTGCTGGAACTGCCGGGCCAGGGGTGACCAGTCGGTGCGCACGGTCTCCAGGCCCTTGTAGATGATTTCATCGCTGCCGTCGGCACGGGTCACCAAACCGGCGTAGCGCTTCTTGCTGCCCTCCTCCGCGCCGCGGATGGTCGGCATCAGGAAACGCTTGAAGTGGGTTTCGAATTGCAGCTCCAGCGCGCTTTCCAGCCCGAACTCTTCTCGTACGTGATCACGCCACCATTGGTTGACGTGAGCGACCAGCTCCCGGCCGATCGTCGCGGCCTCTTCCTGGCCGTGGGGGCGGCGTAACCAGACGAAGGTCGAATCGGTATCGCCATAGATCACCACATGGCCCCGCGCTTCGATCAGTTGCCGGGTACGCTGCATGATCTGGTGGCCGCGCAAGGTGATGGACGAGGCCAGGCGCGAATCGAAGAAACGACAGCCACTGGAACCCAGCACGCCGTAGAACGCGTTCATGATGATTTTCAGCGCCTGGGACAGCGGCGCGTTGTGTTCGCGCTTGGCGGTTTCCCGACCGTCGGCAACCCGCGCCACGATGGCCGGCAGGCAATGCCGGGTGCGCGAGAACCGCGCCCCGCGAAAACCTGGCACCGACTCGGTGTCGTCCGGGTGGCGCAGGCCTTCGATCAAGCCCACCGGGTCGATGAGAAAGGTGCGGATGATCGACGGATACAGGCTCTTGTAGTCCAGCACCAACACCGATTCGTAGAGCCCCGGCTGGGAATCCATGACAAACCCGCCTGGGCTGGCCTCCGGCGGGCGCTGGCCGAGGTTCGGCGCGACGAAACCCTGGCGATGCATCAGCGGCATGTACAGATGCGTGAACGCCGCCACCGAGCCGCCGCTGCGATCCGCCGGCAGGCCGGTGACGCTGGCCCGTTCCAGCAGGAACTTGAGCAGCTCGGTCTTGGCGAAGATGCGCGTGACCAACTCGCAATCCTTGAGGTTGTAGCGAGCCAGGGCCGGTTTGTCCTCGGCGAACATGCGGTTGATTTCGTCCATGCGCTGGTACGGGTTGTCGATGGACTTGCCCTCGCCCAACAGGGTCTGGGCGACGTTTTCCAGGCTGAACGAAGGAAAACTCCAGGTCGCCGAGCGCAAGGACTCGATCCCATCGATGATCAACCGGCCAGCCGCCGAGGCAAAAAAATGGTTGTTACGCGCGCCGTGCTCGCGCCATTGCATTTCTTCCCCGCCACGGCCAAGACGCAGCGGTACGGCCAGGCGGCGGGCGTGTTCATGCAGCACGCGCAGATCGAACTGCACCAGGTTCCAGCCGATGATCGCGTCGGGATCGAAGCGGGCGAACCACTCGTTGAGTTTCTTCAACAGCGCCGTCCGGGACTCGCAGTATTGCAGCTGGAAATCCACCTCACGATCATCGCCATTGGGCGGCCCGAGCATATAGACCTGGCGCTCGCCGCAGCCCTCCAGGGCAATCGAATACAAATCGCCCTGGGCGGTGGTTTCGATGTCCAGGGACACCAACCGCAGCGGTGGCCGGTACTCGGGCGCGGGTTTCAGCTGGGCATCCAGGAGCAAGCCATCGGTTGAGGGCGTGCCGCCGAACCAGACCGGTGCGGTGATGAAACGCTCCATCAGGTAACGTTCCGGCGGCCGGATGTCGGCCTCGAATACATCCACGCCAGCCCGCCGCAATGTCGTGTCCAGGCGCATCAGTTGCGCATGTTGCCGGCAATACAGGCCGAGCACCGGGCGGTGCTCGAAATCCAGCAGCTCCAGGGGCCGCAATTCGACGTCCTTCTCGCCCCGCAACAGCGCCTCGACCTGGCCACGCTGGACCTGCGGCACGAACGCCACCGACGTCTGCACCGGCAGGCGCAGGCGCCGGGGACCGGCATCCGTCGCCAGCCAGAACTCGACTTCGGTGCCCGCCGGGGTATCGCGCCAATGCCGGGTCAGGACGAAGCCCTGCTGTAGATCCACCGCTGAAACCTCGAATTTTGCGTGTTACGCATTCTACCTGACCTGGGGACTTCACCTGCCCTTGGATCTGCTGTCGCAATAAATCAGTGGATTTTCACCATCCATGACGGTTTTGGACGGCTGACTGCCGCTTTACCGCTTGCTCTGCGCCGTTGGGTCTACGATTCTTGAACCACCCGCAAAAACAACACCCGAGGCTTCCCCATGAAAACCGTCGCGCAGTTGCTCCGGATAAAAGACGAGAAAAACCAGCAAGTGCACACCATCTCCCCGGATGACATGGTCTTGCAGGCCCTGATGCGCATGGCCGAGAAAAATGTCGGTGCCCTGCTGGTGGTCAAGAACGATGAAGTGCTGGGCATCATCAGCGAGCGCGACTATGCGCGCAAAATGGTCCTGCACGGGCGCTCTTCGGTGGGCACGAAAGTCAGCGACATCATGGTTTCGCCCGTGATCACGATCGATCCGCACCAGAACGTCGAGACCTGCCTGAGCATCATGACCGAGAAACACCTGCGGCATTTACCCGTGGTGGAAAACGGCAAGCTGGTCGGCCTGTTGTCCATCGGTGACCTGGTCAAGGAAGCCATTGCCGAGCAGGCGGACCTGATCAGACAACTGGAGCAATACATTCGCGGCGAATGATTGGCTAGGGCGGGTTGCTCATTCTCGACTCACTTCTATATTGAAGGAGTTGCCCCCGCCGAGCATCCTCATGGCCGTTACCGACCGACTGATCATTTGTGAACATTGCGATGCAGTGTACGAGCCGGTTGTGCTCGCCCCGCATCAAAAAGCCTCTTGCGTGCAATGCCATGCAGTGATCCAGCGCTACAACGGCCTGACCATCGAACAGCGCCTGGCCCTGACCATCACGGCAGCGGTGCTGTGGGCCTTCGCCAATGTCTATCCGGTGATGAGCATCCGCCTCCAGGGCCTGAGCAACAGCGCGACCCTGTGGGATTCGGTCGTGGCCCTGAGCCAGGGGCCCATCACCTTCATCGCCCTGGTGGCCGCGGTCGCGATCATCATCGCTCCGGCGTTCCAGTTGGCGCTGCTGCTCTGGGTGCTGGGCTACGCCCATTCCAACCGGCGCGCCCCGGCCTTCAACCTGTGCATGCGCAGCCTGGAAACCCTGCGGCCATGGAGCATGCTGGAGGTGTGCTTGCTCGGAGCCCTGGTGGCTGTCATCAAGCTTGCCGGGTTGCTGGATGTGCTTCCCGGTATCGGTCTGTTCGCCCTGGCAGCCTTGAGCCTGTTGATGATCCGCATTGCCGGTCGCGATGTGCGCGACCTGTGGAACACCCTGTGAACGCCGCAACGCCGGGCAATCCGCCCCGCGCCAGCGATCTGAACCTGTGCCTGTGCCACAGCTGCGGCCTGGCTTGCGACATGACCGACGAACCCGACACCTGCCCACGCTGCGATGCCGCCCTGCACCGGCGCAAACCCGATACCCTGACTCGCACCTGGGCCTACATGCTGGCGGCACTGGTGTTCTACATCCCGGCCAACCTGCTCCCGGTCATGAATACCCAGATGCTCGGTGACGGCGCGGACAGCACCATCATCAGCGGCGTCCTCGAGTTCTGGCAGAGTGGTGCCTGGGACATCGCGCTGATCATCTTCATCGCCAGCATCGCGGTGCCGGGCATCAAGTTCGTCGTGCTGACGTTGCTGCTGGTGACCGTGCAACGGCGCAGTACCTGGGCCCAGGTGCAGCGTGCCAAGCTGTATCGGCTGGTCGAAGTCATCGGCTACTGGTCGATGCTTGACGTGCTGGTCGTGGCCCTGGTGGCGGCACTGGTCAAGTTCCAGGCCCTGAGCGACATCGAACCGCGACCGGGGATCCTGTTCTTCGGCCTCGTGGTGCTGTTTACCATGCTGTCGGCCATGAGTTTCGACCCGCGGCTGATCTGGGACACCCAACCATCCGAGGAGGTCATGGATGAAGTCACAAGCCACTGACGGACAACCCGCACCGGGCCGCGCTCATGTCTCCACCCGCCGCTGGACCGTGTCGCTGGTGTGGATCGTGCCGATCATCGCGGTGCTGGTGGGCGTGTCCCTGGTGGTCAACAACTGGCTGCAGGAAGGCCCGACCATCACCATCACCTTCAAGACAGGCGAAGGCCTGACCGCCAACAAGACCCCGGTCAAATACCGCAATGTGGTCATTGGCCAGGTCACCGACGTGCAACTGAGCGACGATCAGAAAAACGTCACCGCCACGGTCAAGCTCGCCAAGACCGCCGACACCTTCACTCATGAAGACTCGGTGTTCTGGGTGGTCCGGCCGCGGATTGGCGCAGGCGGGATCTCCGGGATCGACACCTTGCTGTCGGGGGACTTCATCGGCGCCGACGCCGGTCATTCGAAAGTGCGCGCCAAGTCGTTCACCGGCCTGGAGGCTCCGCCACCGATTACCTACGGCGAACCGGGCAAGCGCTTCACCCTGCATTCCCAGGACCTCGGTTCGCTGGACATCGGCTCGCCGGTGTATTTGCGCAAGATTCCGGTGGGCCAGGTGGTGTCCTACGCATTGGACGCCGATGGCAAAGGCGTCAATATCGAGGTGTTCATCAACGCGCCAAATGACGCCTACGTCACCGAGAACACCCGGTTCTGGAACGTCAGTGGCGTCGACGTGAACGTCGGCGCCAACGGTTTTGCGGTCAAGACCGAATCGCTGTCCGCCCTGCTCGTCGGCGGCATTGCATTCCGGGCCCCGGAATACAGCCCCAACGACACGCCCGCCGCCGAGGACAAGGATTTCGAGCTGTTCGCCGACCAGCAAAGCGCCCTGGCCCCGCCCAGCGGCAAGGCGCAGTACCTGGCCTTGCGCTTCGACCAGGCCTTGCGCGGATTGCGCGTCGGCGCCCCGGTGGAATTCCTCGGGATCGAGATCGGCCGCGTGGTCTCCATGAACCTGGACTTCGACGAAAAGCAGCGCACGTTCCCGGTCAACGTAGGAATCGTGATCTACCCGCAACTGCTCGGCAAGGCCCACGAGAAACTGCTCAAGTCATTGAACTACGACCCGGAAGACGAAGCCGCCGCCGCACGCCTGGTCGGCAGCTTCGTCGAACGCGGCCTGCGCGCCCAGGCCCGCAGCGGCAACCTGCTGACCGGGCAGTTGTACATTTCCCTGGATTTCTACCCCAAGGCCGAGAAAGTCGCGTTCGACCTCGCCGCGCGCCCCCTGCGGATCCCGACTATCCCGGGCAGCCTCCAGCAGTTGCAGGAACAATTGCAGACGGTGGTCGAGCGCATCAACAAGCTGCCGCTGGAAAGCATCGCCAGCAACCTGGACGGTAACCTCGTGGAGCTGCGCAAGGGCCTGTCGCAATTCAACAGCAAGACCCTCCCGGGCGTGCAAAGCACCTTGCAGGACGTGAGCAAGACCTTGCAGTCGGCGAACTCGACCCTGGCGGAAGATTCGCCGCAGCGCGAACAATTGACCCAGACCCTGGATGACCTGGGCCGCATGTCGCGTTCGCTGCGCGAGCTGTCCGATTACCTGAGCCGACACCCTGAGTCGCTGCTTCGTGGCCGTCCGAAAGATGCTCCGGCGCAGAACCTTACCTTTCCGGTGAAAGAATGATCACAGGAGCACGCCCGATGCCGCTGATGCTGAAATGTTCGTTGATCGCCCTGGCGCTGCTGCTCGGTGCCTGCCGCAGCGATCCCATTCACTACCACACGCTGAGCCCGGTCCAGCCGGCTGGTCAGGCGCGTGCAGGGGTGGATATCCAGATCGAACAGCTCAGCGTCCCGCCGCAAGTGGATCGCACCCAGATGGTGATTCGTCAGGGCGACAGCGGTCTGGCGATCCTGGAAACCGAATGGTGGGGCTCAAGCCTGGCGGATGAACTACGCAGCAGCCTGGATGAGCAATTGAGCAACCCCGGGGCTCCCAGGCGGCTGTTGCGGGTGGAGGTGCAACGCTTCGACTCGATCCCCGGCCGCTATGCGCGCATGGACGTGCAATGGCGCTTGCGCAGCCATGGCAACGAAGCTCAGGCCCTTACCTGCCGCAGCAGCCTGCAAACGCCGGCCGGCGGTAGTATCGGCGACCTGGTCGAAGGCCATCAGCAGAACGTTCGACAGCTTGCAGAACTCGTCCGCCAGGCCGCCTCGCGCAATGCGTGTCCCTGACTCATTCGGGCCAGTGCAATGAAAGCACTGGCGCGACTCGCGGATGGCGGTCGATGCGCTCCAGCAGGGCGTAGAACTCGGGACGGGCACTGAGCATCGCCTCCCGGGTTTCGACCCACTTGGTAATCACCGCCGCCAGGATATCCAACGCACCGGGCTCGGCACCGCCGAGGAAAGGGCTCGCAGGAAACTGGTCGGCAAACAACGCCCAGTTGCGATACAGACGTTGCTTGGTGCCCGCCACCAATCGCTCCCGGGCAGCGTCGTCGGCGTCGGGCAGCCAGCGCTGCGGAAAATCGATGATGCCGATCGGTGTGTAGCAATTGGCGGCGATATACACCAGGCCGCGTATGACTTGCGCACGTTGGGCCGGATCATCCGGCAGCAGTTTCGATTCCGGAAAAGACAGCCCCAGGTGAATCAGGATCGCCGCCGCCTCGGTGAGCACCGAGCCGTCCGGCAATTGCAGGGTCGGGACCTGCTTCTGCGGATTCAGGGCTTCGAGCTCCTTCGCCGCCTCGCTGTCCTCGGTCGAATAGGTATCTACCCGGCGATAAGGCACGCCGCAAAGATCCAAGGCGACCTCCACGGCAGAGGAACCGGATTGGCTGTGGCCGAATAACTGATACATGGACTGGCCTCCTTCAAAAAGGGATTCAGGTCGGTAGAGCGCACCAGTGCCCCAGTGTTCCATCAACCTGGCTGACACCAACCCGACCAGCTATCACCGCCGTCGATGGTCACCATCAACTCAATGAAGTTCTCATGACCAGGCTCCGGGGCAACAATGGCCCCACACAAACCAACGCACCCCGGAGCACACCATCATGAAACGCCAAATCATCCTCAGCCTCGCTTTCTCCGTTCTGGCAGCCAACATATTCGCCGCCACTTCCCAACCCGTCGTTGCCGAAGGCGGCTCTGACCGACTGATCGAAAACCGTGTTGCCGAAGGCGGTGCCGACCGTCTGCTGGAACGTCGCGTCGCTGAAGGTGGCTCCGACAAGCTGATCGAAAACCGTGTTGCCGAAGGCGGTGCCGACCGTCTGCTGGAACGCCGCGTCGCTGAAGGTGGCTCCGACAAGCTGATCGAAAACCGTGTTGCCGAAGGCGGTGCCGACCGTCTGCTGGAACGCCGCGTTGCTGAAGGTGGCTCCGACAAGCTGATCGAAAACCGCGTTGCCGAAGGTGGCTCCGACAAGCTGATCGAAAACCGTGTTGCCGAAGGTGGCTCCGATAACCTGGCCAAGAACCGCGCATGAATTGTTACCACCGTGCTGCAAGATCCTTCAAGCCATCACAGTAGAAGCCCGGCCTCATCCGCCGGGCTTTTTCATGGCCGAAGATTCAGCGCCCCGAAGCCCGCGTCATGCACCGCTGATACCGCTCGTCCACGCGCTTGGCAAACCATGCAGTGGTCAGCTTGCGAGTGATTTTCGGGCTCTTGAGCACGATGCCCGGCAACACCGCCCGAGGCAGCGGCTTGCCCTCGGCCTTCTCGGCCAATTCGAACACCCGCTTGTAGAGCTTGCTGTCCTCGAACGCCAGGCTGTCGCCCAGTTCCAGCTGATCGCGGATGGTCGGGTTGCGCAGGCCCAATGACTTGCCCAACGTGCGCACCGCCAGTTCCGTGCTGCCGGGCATGATCGAATCAGGCAGGATCAAATCACCGTCCAGGGCCAGCGTAATGCCCGAAGCGCGACTCACCGCATGCTGGAAGGCCGCGTTGCGACTGGCATACCAGCCAGCATTAAAATCGGCGAAGCGGTACAGCGGCTCGGTATAACTGACGGGATACCCCAACAAATGCGCGATGCCGAAATACATCCCTCCGCGACGACTGAACACTTCCCGACGAATCGAGCCATCCACCGTGTAGGGATAATCGCGCGCATTGGCCTGGGCAAAGGCGATGCTGACCTGCATCGGCCCGCCCGTGTGCACCGGGTTGAAGCCATCGAACAGGGTCTTGCCGAGCGGCACCATGCCGATGAAATCATCAAAAATTGCGCTGAGTTCCTTCTCGCTGCGCGCCGCGTTGAGGCGGTCGCTGTAGCTTTTGCCATTGGAGGAGCGCATCTGGAGCGCGCCGCTCACCAGAAACCCGGGGATGCGTAGCTTCGCCGCCCGGCGATCGATTTCCTGGCGGGCGATCTTGCCCAGCCCCGGCACGGCGGGATCGGCCTGGAAGGTCGACTCCTGCTCGGTCACCGCCAGCACTGAACAGATGTTCTGGGTCGTTGACGGGATCTGTTGCGCCGCAAAGGCCACGTAGATGTCCGTGGCCCAGCCCTCCCGATCGGCGGTCTTGGCCGGCAATAAGCGCACGATCTGCGCCTTGACCTCGGCAGGCTGACGCTCAGGCTCCTGGGCCTGACGGCTGCCGCAGCCGGCCAGGGCCAGCAACGCGACAAGAGTGGTCATCAGTCGAGTGAAATGCATGGTGTTCCATCAGTTCCCTTGTTCGGGAGCAACCATACGATCAAAAGCCTGTGGAGGCTACTGATGCAAAGCGAGCACAAACCTTGTGGGAGCGAGCTTGCTCGCGATGGCGGTGTGTCAATCACCCCAAATGCTTGATGATGGACCGCTATCGCGAGCAGGCTCGCTCCCACAGAAGTAGTGCTGGCTCAGATCCCGCCCAGCGCCAGATCCATCGCGAAGTAAGTGAAGATCAGGTCCGCCCCTGCCCGCTTGATCGCGCCCAGGCTTTCTCGCACGACTCGGGCTTCGTCGATGGCGCCGGCCTGTGCGGCGAACTTGATCATCGCGTACTCGCCGCTGACCTGGTAGGCCGACAATGGCAGGTTCGAGGCCTCGCGGATGTCGCGGATGATGTCGAGATAGGCCCCGGCCGGCTTGACCATCAGTGCATCGGCGCCCTCCTGCTCGTCGAGCAGCGACTCGCGCAGGGCTTCGCGGCGATTCATCGGGTTCATCTGGTAGCTCTTGCGGTCGCCTTTCAACGCGCTGCCGCCGGCCTCGCGGAACGGCCCGTACAGCGCGGAGGCGAACTTGGTGGAATAGGCCATGATGGCCGTCTGGCTGAAGCCCGCGTCATCGAGTGCCTTGCGAATGGCCTGGACTTGCCCGTCCATGGCCGCCGACGGCGCGATGACATCGGCCCCGGCGCGTGCCGCCGCCACCGCTTGTTTGCCCAGGTTGATCAGGGTTCGGTCGTTATCGACTTCGTGACCGTGCAGCACGCCGCAGTGGCCATGATCGGTGTACTCACAAAAACAGGTATCGGACATCACGATCATTTCCGGCACGGCGTCCTTGCAGATTCCGGCCATGCGCGAAACCAGCCCACGCTCGCTCCACGTGTCGCTGCCATCGCTGTCCAGATGATGGGACACACCAAAGGTCATCACCGCCTTGATACCGGCACGAGCATACCGCTCGATCTCCCCGGCCAGCTTCGATTCCGGGATACGCACCACGCCGGGCATGCTCTTGATCGGCACGAAATCGTCGATTTCCTCTTCGACGAAAATCGGCAGCACCAGATCATTCAAGGTCAACTCGGTTTCCTGGAACAGGTTGCGCAGGCTTGCATTGCGACGCAGACGGCGTGGACGGGCTGCGGGGAACTGACTGGACATGGGACTCCGGGGGCGAAATGGAACACGAGACAAAGCTTATGCCCTGGCCAGGCAGGGCACAAACGCCGACACAGGAACAGAGTGTTACCGGCCAGGCAATAATCCACTCACGACGTCAGCGAGCCGCCGATGCAAGTCATCCAATCGAATCGTCCCGTCATTCCGGAATCTTCAAGCCACGAACCACCGCCGGCCGCGCCAGGAAACGTTCCAGCACCCGCGTCACGTTCGGGAAGTTCTGGATACCCACCAGATCGCCAGCCTCATAAAAGCCAAGCAGGTTGCGTACCCATGGGAACGTGGCGATATCGGCGATGGTGTAGCGCTCGCCCATGATCCAGTCGCGTCCTTCCAGGCGTCCGTCGAGCACCTTGAGCAGGCGCTTGCTTTCTTCGACGTATCGGTCGCGCGGCCGCTTGTCCTCGTAATCCTTGCCCGCGAATTTGTTGAAGAACCCCAGCTGACCGAACATCGGCCCGATGCCGCCCATCTGGAACATCAGCCACTGGATCGTCTCGTAGCGCGCCGCCGACTCCTGGGCGAGCAGCTGGCCGCTCTTGTCGGCCAGATAAATCAGGATTGCTCCCGATTCGAACAACGCCAACGGCCGATCTCCCGGCCCGTGGGGGTCAAGGATCGCCGGGATCTTGTTGTTGGGATTGAGCGAGAGGAACTCGGGGGACAGTTGGTCATTGTTGCCAAAATCCACCTTGTGCGGCTCGTAGGGCAGACCGATCTCCTCCAGCATGATCGACACCTTCACACCGTTGGGAGTCGGCAGGGAATAGAGCTGGAGCCATTCAGGGAACTGGGCGGGCCATTTCTGGATGATGGGAAAAGGGGTCAGGTCGGGCATGGCATGGGCTCCATGGATCAGTCAGAAAGCCCAAGCATAAATCAGCTGAGCAGGCTTTGGGGCCTTTGAACAAGAGCCTCGGCTCTTGTGGACAGCGCCGCTTTCTTAATTCCGCAACATCCTGTCGCTAACATTCGCTGCGTCCCTTGGCGGGACGCCGCTACAGTGCCCGGATTGGTCAGGATCGAACCAAAGAAGCGGCGGGGACTCTGAAAGAGGCCCCGAGCAATCGAAGCGGCCATAACGACAGGGAAAACACCCTAAGCCCATGGACTTTGCGGTGCCGGGGTTTGTCAGCCTGAATCGAGAAGACAAAGACGTATATCGATGATCAACCCACTGAAGTTCGCCCAGTTGAAACGCCGTTCGTGGCTGCTGCTACCGACGCTGCTCGTGACCTGTGGGCTGGTGCTGTCGCTGGAATCCAGCGTCAGCAGTGCCCAGCCCGTCGACGGCGTGCAGACGCTGGTGTTCCTGCGCCACGCGGAAAAACCGGCCGGCGGCCTCGGCCAACTCAATTGCCAGGGGCTGAACCGCGCCATCGACCTGGCCACCCTGCTGCCGGAAAGATTCGGCGAAGCCGACTACGTGTTCGCGGCCAATCCGACCCGTAACGTCGAAGAGGGTGAACTGGACAACTCCTACAGCTACATTCGTCCATTGATGACGATCAGCCCCAGCGCCATCAAGCTCGGCCTGCCGGTAAACATCGAGTATTCAGCCAACGACACCAGTGACCTGGCTGATGAATTGATGCAGGACAAATACCACAACTCCACGATCTACACGGCCTGGTCCCACGGCTACCTGCCGGAACTGATCAACAAGGTCGCGGGTGAAGCGGTGGGCAAGCGGCAGACCATCACCGACGACTGGGCATCGAGCGATTTCGACTCCCTGTACGTACTGACCCTGACCTGGCACAACGGCAAGGCCAGCCTAACCAGCCAAAGCTACAAGCAAGGCCTGGATAACGGGCAGAAGACTTGCCCGACGTAACCTGCCAAGGATTACTGTGGGAGCGAGCCTGCTCGCGAAGCGGTGTCACTGCTGAAGAAGATGTTGGATGTGCTGGCCTCTTCGCGAGCAAGCTCGCTCCCACAGGAAATCGGTGGTGCGCGCAGGATCTGTGGGCAGCCAAGGACTCGCTCCCACAGGTTGCGTGCCAAGACTTGAGTTTTATCCTTCCCTGGCGGCGCGTTCACGCAAATAGTCCAATACCGCCGCCTGCTCCCCGACAAACTCGATGCGCCCGCCCTTCTTTTCCCGCTGGAACACATACATCGGGTCGTAGTACTCGCGCAGCAAGCCTTCGATCCAAGCGCGATGCAGATCGACGGCGCCGCTGGCGGCCTGTTCGGCCAGGGCGGCTTCCATGATGCCCAGCAATCGCCGATGGCGATCGCCACCCAGGCGTTTGTGGATATTGTCCAGGCTTGCCAGCAACCGTTCGCCAAACAGCGAAAACCCTTCGTCGCCATGGACCTCGACAAACTCGGCGCAGAGGTTGATCACGTAGTCGCGCAGGATCCGCTCGACCCGTTGCTCCAGGCGGTCTTCCAGCCAGACCATCGGCACCTGTTGCATGCGCTGGTACAACGGCAACGGCAAGGCGCAACTGCCGACCATGCGGCTTTCATCCTCCAGCACGAATTGCTCGATGCCGGCGGCACGCTTTTTCAGCACATCCACCGCCAGCAGGTTTTCGAAATCGATATTGGAAGGCTGCCCGGTCGCACGCTTGCCGAAGCTCGAACCGCGATGATTGGCATAGCCTTCCAGGTCCAGGCCGTTATCGAGTTGCGTCAACACCTCGGTCTTGCCGGTGCCGGTCATGCCGCCCAGCAGGACCAGGTCGCACTGAGCGACCGCCTGGTCGATAGTGCCCAAGAGGAACGTACGCATCGCCTTGTAGCCCCCGCCGACTCGGGGATACTCGATGCCCGCCTCGTCCTTGAGCCATTGCTGGACGATCTGTGAGCGCAAGCCACCGCGAAAGCAGTACAGCAGGCCATCAGGATGGGCCTGGGCAAATTCGCTCCAGGCCTGGATGCGTTGGGCCTTGGTCTCGCCGCTGACCAGTTGATGCCCCAGGACAATGGCGGCCTGTTGCCCCTGCTGCTTGTAGCAGGTCCCGACGCGTTGCCGCTCGATGTCGGTCATCAACGGCAGGTTGACCACGCCAGGAAACGCGCCCTTGAGAAATTCCACCGGCGCGCGAGTGTCCATCATCGGGCGATCATTGAGGAAAATATCGCGGTAATCGGTGATGTCGTTGGGCATCAAGACACCTCGACCGCGTGGCTCTGTCGCTCGACCAATTCACCAATCGGTTCCAGCGCCAGACCCAGTTCAACGGCGACCCGCAGGAACTCGCTCTCCCCTTCGGGTGTGACGGCAATCAGCAGGCCGCCACTGGTCTGCGGGTCGCACAGCACTCGCTTGTGCAGTTCCTGGACGCGACCGACCTTGCTGGCGTAGCTGTCATAGTTGCGTAATGTGCCGCCCGGTACGCAGCCTTGATCGAGGTAGTACTCGACGCCTGGCAGGCGTGGCACCGCGTCGTAGCGGATACGCGCGGTCAGTTGGCTGCCATCGGCCATCTCCACCAGGTGCCCGAGCAAGCCGAAACCGGTGACATCGGTCATCGCCGTCACGCCATCGAGCTTGCCGAAACGGCTGCCGGGCTTGTTCAGCGTGCACATCCAGTCTCGGGCCAGGCCCACGTCGGCGGCGCGCAGCTTGCCTTTCTTTTCCGCCGTCGTGAGGATGCCGATTCCCAGGGGTTTGGTCAGGTACAGCCGGCAGCCCGCGGTGGCGGTGTCGTTGCGTTTCATGTGGCGCTTTTGCACAAGGCCCGTCACCGCCAGACCGAAGATCGGCTCGGGCGCATCGATCGAGTGCCCGCCCGCCAAGGGAATGCCTGCCTCGTCGCACACCGAGCGGCCACCGCGAATCACCTCGCGCGCGATTTCCGGGGCCAGCACGTTGACTGGCCAGCCGAGGATCGCAATCGCCATCAGCGGATCACCGCCCATGGCATAGATATCACTGATGGCATTGGTCGCGGCGATGCGACCGAAGTCGAACGGATCGTCGACGATCGGCATGAAGAAATCGGTGGTCGAGACCACGCCGCGCTCCTCGTCGATGGCGTAGACCGCCGCATCGTCCCGGGAAGCGTTCCCGACCCACAGGTTGGGATCAAGGTTTTGCGCACCGCTGCCGGCCAGGATCACTTCCAGCACCTGGGGCGAAATCTTGCAGCCGCAACCGGCACCGTGGCTGTACTGGGTCAGGCGAATCGGCTCGCTCATGGGCATACCTCTCGTAAGTCAAGGTGGCCGATTCTAGCAGCAACGCCAGCCGTTCACTGCCGGTCACGACCAGTCGGCACTCATCCGACGGAATTTTTCCGTTGCCAACAGACTCACTTGAACATTAGCCGAGCCTTCATCCGGGAGATTGCCGATGGACTTGAACCCACGCGTGGACACCCACCTCGATTACGGCCTCGACACGCTGTTCGGACGCGAAACCAAAAGCGTCGACTGCCAGTTCGATGTAAAGCGCCTCGACGACGGCGAGCCGCCATGGTTTGCCCTGCATGTACGCCCACCGCTGCCCGAAGACCTGGCAAAAGCCCAGATAGTGGTGTTCAGTGTCGAAGGCCGGCGCATCAGCGGCATAGTCCGACGTACCGAGCGCCTGGCCGATGACAGCCTGCAACTGGACGTCGAACCGGACTGAGCCGTTCAGGTCTGCCGCGTACTGCTGCGATACATGAACACCAGCGCCAGCGCCAGGCAGGCCATGGCCAACAGGCGGCTGGCGGATAGTTCGACAGGTGGATTGCCCAGCCAGCCGAAGTTGTCGATCAGCATGCCCATGGCAAGTTGCCCGACGATGACCGCGACGGTTGCCACGGCCGTGCCGACTCTCGGCACCGCGCCGACCATCACGATCATGTACACCACGCCAAACAATGCGCCGCTGAGCTGCCATTTCGGCACGTCCAACAGGCTTACCGCATGGGCCGGCTCGAAAAACACGATCAACAGCCCGGTCACCACCGTGCCTACCGCGAAGGTCAGCAGACTGCTGCGCAGTACGCCCACCGTCTCGCCCAGACGCCCGTTGATGGCCGCCTGCACGCTTAATACCGCGCCGGCGGCGACAACCACCAGCAATAACAGGATCACGCTCATATCAACCTCGGGCAATCAGGACAAGGGCCACGACAATCAACGCCAACGCCAGCCAGCGTTCGCGGTTGACAGGCTTGCGGCTCGCGCCGAACCAGCCGAAATGGTCGATCAGAACGCTTTTGCCGACCTGTCCGGAGAGAATCGCGATCATGGTCATGGCAATGCCGATGTGCGGCGTGGCGAGGGTCAGTACCACCAAGTAGATCGGCCCCAGGAAGCCACCGATCAACTGCCAGCGCGGCAACTCATTCAGGGCCGGGCCTTGTTGCGGACCGCTGAGCAACAACAGCAGGAACAACAGCGCCGAGCCGACGCCAAAGATGCTCAACGTTGCCCACAGATGACCGACCTGGACACCGAGCGGCCCGAGCAGGCCGGCCTCCACCGATAGCCCCATGCCCGCCAGGATCACCAGGGGTAGCAGGAGCCAGCGCAGGAAAGTCCGGGGTGGCGCGGCATCCGCGTCCGCAGCGGCCGTATTGGTTGATATCGATTGCATGGGATAGACCTGCCTGAAAAGAAACGACGGGCATTATCGACTGGTGCTGCCGTGCGATAAATGCGAGCATTCCGACAACACTTTTGCGCAATACGCACAGCGGATGTTCCCATGCACGGTCTTGATGAACTGGGTTTCAAGGCACTCCGATTGTTCGTCGCGGTGCTCGACCTCGGCAGCTTTTCGGAAGTCGCGCGGCGCGAGGGGCTGGCGCCCTCATCGATTTCCCGCCAGATCCAACTGATGGAGCAAGCGCTGAACCAGCAGTTGCTGTATCGCCATACCCGCGCCGTTTCGCCCACCGAAGCCGGCCGCCTGCTCGGGCACCATGCACGCTTGCTGCTGGTGCAACTGGAGGAAGCCGAACAAGCCCTGCAGGAACAGCGTAGCGAACCGGCCGGACTCGTGCGGATCAACGCCCCGGTCGTCTTCGGACAGCGCCACCTGACGCCCTGGCTGGGACAACTGTGCGAGCGCTACCCAAAGCTGCAGCTGGATCTCCAGCAGACCGACAGTTACGTCGACCCTTTGCAGGAAGGTGCCGATCTGCTCTTTCGCATCGGCCCGTTGCACGATTCCAGCATGCAGGCGCGGATCATCGCGCCGCACCGTTTCCAGATCGCGGCCAGCCCCGCCTACCTGGCCCGCCACGGCGCTCCACAAAAACCCGAAGAGCTGGCGGCCCACCAGTGCCTGGCCTACAAAGGCGTAGCCGGGCAACAGCGTTGGTTTTTCCGCAAGCCGGGTCAAGCCTGGAAACCCTATAGCGTCAGAGGGCCGATCACCGGCAACCACGCCGACACCCTGACCCAGGCCGCCGAACAAGGCCTGGGCCTGGTGATGTTTCCGTCATGGCTGATCGGCGAAGCCGTGCGCAACGGCACGCTGGTACCGGTCCTGGCCGATTACGAAGCGTCCAACAGCCTCGAACCCCAGCAAATCGCCATCCTCTGGCCCGGCAGCCGACGCCTGTCGGTGAAGGTGCGCACGGTGATCGATTTTTTCCTCGAGTGTTTCGGCGAAGTGCCCTATTGGGATCGTCCTTGATCCGTAGGGGCTCAGTCGAACTTGACCAGATTCAGCGCGGGCAGCGGACCGCCGGGGAACTGCGTCAGGTGCGCCCCGGCGCTCAGCGGGCCCAGGTCCACGGCGAAGAATCCGAGCCGACCGATCAACCCGGCCACTTCCCCGCGCGCCTGTTGATCATCGCCGGTCAGGAACAGTACACGCTTGCCGCCTTCGGCCGCCGGATCGGCTTCAAGCAATTTCGCCAGCATGTGGTTGAACGCCTTGACCACCCGCGCACCGGGCACCCACTCGCTGAACACCTCGGTGGAGGCCCGTCCTTGCAGATCGATCGCCTGGAATTCCGGCACCTTGATAGCGTTGTTGGCGTCGATCACGATCCGCCCGGCGAAGTCCGGCAAACCCGCCAGGGCCTGCGGCAATTTCTGCCAGTTGACGGCCACCAGTACCATCGGTTGCGCGGCCGCTTCCTGCACAGTGCCGGCACGTACGGTCGGGCCCAGTTCGGCGACCAGTTCGGTCAGGCTTTGCGGCCCACGGCTGTTGGAAATGACCACGTTGATGTCGTGGCGGGCCAGGGCCCGGGCGAATGCACTGCCGATGGCGCCAGCGCCGATAATGCCGATGGTGTTCATGTGATGTCCTCAATGGTTGGAAAAACCGTGCGGTGATGTCCGCCGTTGAGGTGCATATTGCGCTTGCCATTGCGCCCTGATTAGTCGGTAATGGCTTGAATTATCTTCAAGCATCAGTATCAGGTCCGATCAAATGGAAACCCTCGCCAACCTCGAATGTTTCGTGCGCAGTGCCGAGACCGGCAGTTTTTCCGCTGCCGCCAGACTGCTGGCGCTGACGCCCGCCGCCGTCAGCCGCAATGTGGCAATGCTGGAGCGAAACCTGGGTGTACGCCTGTTCCAGCGTTCGACCCGCAAGCTATCCCTGACCGAAACCGGCGAACATTTCCTCGCCAGCATCGGCGGCAACCTTCAAGCCCTGCAAGTTGCGATTGGCGCGGTGAGCGCCGAACGTGGCGATCCGGCCGGCGTGTTGCGGGTCAGCCTCTCGCCCAGCTTCGGCATGGCTCACGTCTTGCCGTTAATGCCTGCTTTCCTCGATCGATATCCCCTGATCCGGCCGGAATGGCATTTCGAAAATCGTCGGGTCGACTTGATTGCCGAGGGTTTCGACGCGGCGATTGGAGGCGGTTTCGAATTGACACCCGGCGTGGTGTCCCGGACCTTGGCGCCAGCCCACCTGATTGCCGTCGCCAGCTCGCGGTACCTGGCCGGTCGTGCCCAGCCCCAGCATCCGGAGCAATTGGCCGATCACGCTAACATCGTCCTGCGCTCCAGCCTGACCGGCCGTGTGCGCCAGCCGATGATGCGCAACAGCGCCGGACTCGAGTGCGCGGTGTCGTTGCCGGAGTCGATCACCCTCAACGACCCGGTCGCCATGCGTGAATCTGCCTTGCTGGGGCTGGGCGTTACGCTGTTGACGGTGCCGGATGTCCTGCCCTGGCTGGAGCGCGGCGAGCTGGTGCGGCTGTTGCCGCAATGGTATGTCGACCTTGGCGCGATTTCGCTCTATTACCCGAGTCGTACGCTGATGCCCGCCAAGACCCGGGTCTTTGTCGACTTCATCACCGAACACTTCGAACATCAGGCGTTGGCGCGGCGCTTCAGTGCCGTCGGTGTTAACGTATCGAACCCATGACCGACAAGGACACCGCGTGTTCAGGTTTCAAGCCAACCAGCCCATGGAGCGTTTTATGTCTTTGCTGAGTAAACCAGCCGCCGCCCTGCTACTGGCGACTATCACCAGCCTGGCCGCATTCCCCGCCCTTGCCGCCCAGCCCAAGAAACCCGTGGCGCAAGCGCCAGCCCAGAAGGTTTCGCTGCTGGGCGGCAAGTTCAGCTTCACCCTCCCCCCGGGCTTCACGGCGACGCCCTTGTCCGCAGGGGACGTGGCGCAGGGAACCGCCGGGGCGAGCGGTACGATGTACAGCAATGCCACCCGCAAAACGGTGGTGATCACGGCGGAGAACACCCTGGTTGACGGGGCAAATGTAAAAGATAACGACGCAGCCTTCCTGGATACGACCTTTGCCGATTTCGCCGTCCAGAAGACCAAGGCCCTGCCGGATGCCAAGATCCTCGGGGAAAAGAGCCTGACCCTGAAAGCCACCGGCCTCGGCCTGCGCCAGCTCGACACCCGGGCCATCCAGGGTGGCGGGCCCACGTTGGACACTACCCTGATAGGGGCTTCCGGCACGCGCATGGCAGTGGTGCAGATCATCTCCAGGGCGAGCGACCAGGCCGGTCACGAAGCATTGGTCAAGCAGATCGCCAGCGGGAAGTGATGAGCCTGTGCGGTGTGCCTGATGGGCGCCATTGCTGTATTCGCGAGCAGGCTCGCTCCCACAGAGAAATTTGGCATGCTCGAAAACAGAGGCTCACCGCCGTCGAACTGCAGGAGCAAGCCCGACCCCACAGGGATCCGGCTGGATCAAGGGTTGAGCCGCTCCAGCCAGGCCCGCAGGTCCTTCACCTCCTGCGCGCTGATATTGTGACCAAGCCCCGGATACGCGTGGAATTCCGGTTCCAGGGCCAGGGTCTTGAGGAACGTGTCAGCGTCGGTGCCGTCGTGGTAGGGAATGATCGGGTCCACCGTGCCGTGGCCGATGAACACCGCCAGATCCCGGCGCGATTCATCGGGCGTCAGTTCGGCGCGCAACACCGAAAGAACGCGCCCGCCCATCGCGGCAATGCCGCCGACGGCTTCGGGGTGTCTCAGGGCTACCTCGTAGCTCATCATCGCGCCCTGACTGAACCCTACCAGATAGACGTTGCTCGCATCGGTCGGGTATTTGGCCCGAGCCTTCTCGATGAATTCCAGGAGCATCTGGCCGCTGGCCTTCAGGTCTGACGTGTCACCTTCATAGGCGCCCTCGCCTTTCCTGGCAAACCATTGGTAGCGCCCCGGCTCCATCGACTTGGGTGCCCGCACCGAAAGGTAGTTGTAGTGCTTGGGCAGTTCGTCGGCGAGCGTCAGCAGGTCTTCTTCGTTGCTGCCCGAACCGTGCAGGAAAATCACCAGCGGCCGGTTCCTGGCCTGTTCATCGGCGCGGGTCAGGTAGTTGAGTGGCAAGTCGGTGTGCAGCGACGGTTGGGCCTGCGCTCCGGCAGACACCAGCAGCATAAACAGGGCGAACGCTTTGAACATCGGTCTTCCTCCAGCATTGGATAACCGCACGGTGACCACCGTGCGGTGAGGTAGACAGCAGTTATCAGTCGTTGATCAATTTCCCCGCCCGAATCGGCTCACGCCCGGCGACTTTCGCCTGCCAGATGCCCGGCTGGGTATAACGTCCGCGATCCAGGGCGAACAGGACGCCGCTGGTGCCGGCGCGGACCGTGGTCACTCGGTCGTTCAACGGATCGACCACTTCGAACAAAGCATCGCCCCGCTCCACCCACTCGCCAGCGTCGCGCAGGAAGCTGACCACGCCATGGTGCGGGGCAAACAGGTATTCGGTGCCTTCGAACGGAAAACCCTCGCAGCATTCCGCCGGCGCGGCCGGCCAGTCACCGCCGATGAGTCCCTGTTCGGCGAGAAATCCGAGGATAGCCTCGCAATTGGCCCGGGCCTGCTCCACCCGGGTGTCGCCCATGCTACCCAGTTCCAGCGTCGTCGCCAGGTTGGCCGCCGGGATGGCCGCTTGCGGAAAGATCCTCGCCAGGCGCAACCAGGGCGTGGAACAGGACTCATCGAACGAGCTGCCGCCGGAATCCTCGCACAACAACGCCACACCGGCCCTCAGCCGCGCGGCCAGCGAGCGCCACTGCGGCCATTGTTGCGGCAACGCGTACAAGTGGATCGCGGCCTCGAAATCGCAGTGCAGGTCGAGAGTAATGTCGGCGTCGCAGGCATGGCGAAGCAACAGCCGATGCATGGCTTCGAGTTGCGAAGGTGGCGCGGGTAGTTCGTCGAGCACCTCGGCCATGGTTTGCCGGATCAAGGTGACGTTGGCAGCCGGATCGTCGCCCAGGCGAGCCCCGATGCGCTGCGCCACCGGGGCACTGAGTTCGACGAAGGAACGGTTGAAATTCTTCCCGCTGCCCAGTTCGAAGCGCCCCATGTGGGCACTCTGCAGATGCTGGTCCAGGCCGATGGGATTGGCCACCGGCACCAGCTCGATCACGCCTTTGAGCAGGCCGCGGGACTCAAGGTCGCTGAGCCGCTGTTTCAGTTCCCATGCCGTGCGCATGCCCGGCAGTTCATCGGCGTGCAGGCTGGCCTGGATGTAGGCCTTGCGCGGGCCATGGCCGAAACGAAACACGCTGAGCCGGCGCTCCGTGCCCAAGTGGCTCCACGGCAGGGTATGGTCGATGCGTTGCATTGGCACTCCAGATTTCGGTTCTCGACAGGCTCAGGGTAAAACAATCGCCCATGAAAAAGGTGGCCGGCCGGGTCAGCGGCGGGCCACCTGTTTTCTTCAGCGATTAATGCCCATAGACGTCAAAAGCGAAGTATTTGTCCTGCACTTTCTTGTAGGTGCCATTGGCGCGGATTTCGCTGATGGCGGCGTTGAATTTGTCCGCCAGGGCCTTGTCACCCTTGCGCACCGCGATGCCGGCGCCGCCGCCGAAATACTTGGCGTCTTCATAGGTCGGCCCGACGAAGGCAAAGCCTTTGCCGGCGTCGGTTTTCAGGAAACCTTCGTCGAGGTTGACCGAGTCGGCCAGCATTGCGTCGAGGCGACCGGCGACCATGTCCAGGTTGGCTTCCTGCTGGGAGCTGTAGCGCACCAGGTTGATTCCCGCCGGCACCAGCACTTCGGTCGCGAAGCGGTCATGGGTACTGGCGCGCAGCACGCCGACTTTCTTGCCCTTGAGTTCGGTCAGCGGGTCCTTGACGTCGGTACCTTCCTTCATCACGAAACGCGCCGGGGTGTGGTAGTACTTGATGGTGAAGTCGACGTTTTTCTTGCGGTCGTCAGTGATGGTCATCGACGACAGGATCGCATCGATCTTCTTCACCTTCAGCGCTGGAATAAGCCCGTCGAACTCTTGCTCGACCCAGGTGCACTTGACCTTCATCTGCGCGCACAGCGCGTCGCCGATATCCACATCGAAGCCGGTCAGCTTGCCGTCAGGCGTCTTCATCGAAAAAGGCGGATAACCGGCCTCGATCCCGAGGCGGATCGGCTTGGCGTCTTCGGCCACAGCCGACAGGGAGAGTACGGACAGTGCCAGGGCACCGAACATGACAAGCTTCTTCATTTTTGCTCCTGAGTGCGCAGGTTTTTTTGATCGTTATGGGCAGATTCGGAAACAGCGTTCGGTCAGCGAAAACCGAAGTGGGCAGGAGTCTAGAGGGGCACTCGGCAGCGGAATTGCGTATAGGCGACAAATAGTTATAAAGATGCAGAGCATTTGCGAAACTACTAAAGCAATAGCCCTTGTGGCGAGGGAGCCTGTTTTCCTCACCACAAGGAGGACGCACCGTTCAACAATCGCAGCTGACCGCCTGCTCCGTCACGCGCTCCACGGAACCGGTCAGGCGAAAACCTTCGTCGAGCCAGCCCATGACGCCACCGATCATTTCCTTGACCGGGTACCCCAGGGTCGCCAGGCGCACCGCGGCCTTGTTGGCGCCGTTGCAATGCGGCCCCGCACAATAGACCACGAACAGGGTGGTCTGGGGATAGGCCGCAAGCGCCTCGGCGGTCAGCGTGCGGGTCGGCAGGTTGATCGCCCCGGGCACGTGCCCCCGTGCGTAGGCCTGCGGCCCGCGCACATCGACGAGGACAAAATCGATCTCACCGGCGTCCTGGCTGGCACGTACGTCGGAACAATCGGTTTCGAACATCAGACGTCGGCTGAAATGCTGCAGGGCAATGTCGGACGGGGCGGCAGGCACTTCGCGAACAAGGCTGGTCATCGGGTTTACTCCAGGGACGAATAAGGGCTTGGAGAGACTTTATCCACCCGCCGCCAACCGCTACAGTGGCGTACAAGACACTCTGTGGGAATTTTCCGCCAAATGCAGCCTAGCCCTGGCCTCGTCGCGATTCTCGCCTACGACGGGCTGTGCACGTTCGAATTCGGCGTTGCCGTCGAGATATTCGGGCTGGCACGGCCCGAGTTTGATTTTCCCTGGTATGAACACCGCATCGTCGCGGTCGACGACGGCCCGATGCGCGCCATGGGCGGCTTCCGGGTATTGGCCGATGGCGGCATGGAGCTGCTCGACAGCGCGCGAACCATTATCGTGCCGGGCTGGCGCAGTCGCAGCGAACCGCCCTCCGATGCCCTGCTCCAGGCCTTGCGACGAGCCCATGCCCGTGGCGCCCGCCTGTTGTCGATCTGCTCGGGGGCTTTTGTCCTGGCGGCCACCGGGCTGCTCGACGGCTTGGGCGCCACCACGCATTGGCGCTACACCGACGAACTTGCCGACAGCTACCCGACCATCGAAGTCGATCCCGATGTACTTTATGTCGACTCAGGCCAGATCATCACGTCGGCTGGCAGCGCGGCCGGCATCGATGCCTGCCTGCATCTGGTGGCGCGGGATTTCGGCGCCCAGGTTGCCAATGCCGTGGCGCGCCGGCTGGTCATGCCGACCCAACGCACCGGTGGCCAGGCGCAGTTCATTCCCTCGCCGGTCAGCCGCACGCCGCGCAGCGATTTGTCCGGCGTCATGCAATGGGCTCGGGAACGTCTCCACGAGCCACTGGGAGTGCGCGACCTGGCCAGTCACGCGGCCATGAGCGAACGGACCTTCCTGCGCCGCTTCACCCAGGCTTGCGGCCTGTCGCCCAAGGCCTGGCTGCAACATGAGCGCCTGGCACGGGCGCGGGAATTGCTGGAAAGCACGCAAGACAACACCGACAACATTGCCCAACTGTGTGGCTATCGTTCGGTGGAAAGTTTCCGGGTAGCGTTTCGCAACGTGGTGGGGCTGGCGCCGTCGGTGTACCGGGAGCGGTTTGGGCGAGGGTGACGACGCCTTCGAGGTTCCGTGGCGAGGGCGCTTGCTCCCGCTGGGTTGCGCAGCAACCCCGATACGCAAGGTGGCTGAAGTCTTGCGCCTGCTTCGCAGTCGAGCGGGAGCAAGCTCCCTCGCCACAGGTTCATTCGCAGCATCAAGGTTTACGCAACAAATACGTATCCATGATCCACCCATTGGCCTGTCGCGCCGCCTTGCGGGTGCGTTCGATGTCGTCGGCCACGTCCCCCAGCCGTCCGGCAATGAGCAATTCATCTGCCATTCCCACGTAGGCGCCCCAATAGATCTGCGTATCAGGATCGCTGACCTGGCGATACGCATCCTCGGCATCAAGCATCACCACCATGCTCCCTGCATCGCCAACCTGCCCCGCCGCCAGCCTGCGGCCCGTGGTGATCTCCAGTGAGCCGCCGATACTGTTCAACGGCACCTTGTGTCGCGCCGCGAGGGCCTGGACGCTGGTGATGCCCGGAACGACATCGAACTCGAAGACGCAGCGCCCCGAATCAACAATCGCCTGCAGGATGCGCAGGGTGCTGTCGTACAGCGAAGGGTCGCCCCACACCAGGAAACCGCCCCGCTGCCCGTCAGACAACTCCTCGTTGATCAATCTTTCGAACGTCGCCTGCTTCGCCCGGTTAAGTGCCTCGACACTGGCGGTGTAGTCCAGATCCTCGCGCTGGCGCTCGGGACTGCCGGCTTCGACGAAACGGTAGGTGCGATCAGTGATGTAGCGGCGACAGATGTCGCGACGCAGGTCCAACAGCGCGTCCTTGCCGGGCCCTTTGTCCATCAGGAAAAACACATCGACCTGATTCAGGGCCTTCACTGCTTGCATCGTCAGGTGATCGGGATCACCGGCACCGATGCCTATCACCGACAATTTCTTCATGCTTGCGGCTCCCGGCCAGGCCCCTGGGTGCGAAATCGCCACACCCCGTTGAAACGCAACTCAGTGACGGAAAGCGATTCGATGTCGATCCGGTGGAACATGCCCATCGGGCAACCCAATACGTTCAGCAGGGCAGCGCGAATCACGAACGGATGGGTGACGGCCAGCCAGTGGCCCGGAGTGTGTTGCAGCGTCGTCAGCCAGTCGCCGACCCGCCGACATACCCCGCTGACGGACTCGCCGCCGTGGGGCGCGGCGTCCGGGTCGTCACGCCAGGCTTGAAGGCATTCCGGCTCGGTCTTGAGCAGTTCATCGACGGACATCCCGCGCCAACGGCCGAAATCACAATCGGCCAACGCCTGGACCACCCGCGGATCGTCGCCCAACAGCGCCGCGGTCTGGCGGGTGCGCAGCTCTGGCCCGCAGAGCAGGCGGCGCACGTTCCGGTATTCACGGCCGATCTCGGCACGCGTCGCCAGCCAGCCGGCGTCCAGCGGTTCGTCCAAGCCGAAACGCGCCTCTTTCTGGGCGGCGGTGCGGGCATGGCAGATCAGGGTCAGGCGAGTGGCTTGCACATTGGATACTCAGGCTGTCGGACGGCTCATCACAGCAACCCTCCCGTTTTTCTTGTACAACACCTTATATGGAATCAAATAATCCGGACAAAAAGGCGGTATGTCTGACACAGACGGAAGCGATAGCTGACATACATTGGCGTTCCAACCAAACCCTTGCCCTACAAGGCCTCTACATGACTTGAGGCTTTTCAAACGGAAAGTAAAAACCTCTGGACACGCGGCACCTGCTGCCCAAATACTATTTTCGGCGCTAGAAAAGAAACCAGCACTCATCCCGGCAAGGAGCACGGATGCCTCTCTTCAGAGACCCGATCACTGATCCGTGCCTGGCTATGATGCTATCGGTACACAAGGTCATATGTGCCCTGTATGGCCGGGCGCCGCCCGACGCCTTGCCCCAGGCGCTGTCACCAGCCGAACTTTGTGAGCACTATGCGTGAATCCATTGAATGTGCCGAATCGGGCCTCTATACCAAGCCTGCTTTCCGGTTGCTGCGTGAAGACTCCGAGCATCCATTGTTGCTGGTTTGCGAACATGCCAGCCGCTACATTCCTGATGCACTGAACGACCTGGGCCTGGATGAAACCGCCGCTCAGGAACATATTGCCTGGGACATCGGTGCGCTGGCCCTGGCCGAGCGGCTGTCCGAAACCCTCGGCGCCACCTTGCTGTCGGCCAACTATTCAAGGCTGTTGATCGACCTGAACCGTCCGCTGCACGTCGCCGACAGCATTCCGGCGCAAAGCGAGATCTACCAGATTCCTGGCAACCAGGCCTTGGATGACGCTACGCGCACGTATCGCCAACGGTGCCTCTTCCATCCATTCCATGATCAATTGCGCGCCTTGATCGACCGACGCCTGGCCGACAAGCGGACCGTGCGAGTGGTCGGCATCCACAGCTTCGCCCCGGTGTTCTACGGCCAACCGCGGGCCCTTGAGGCCGGAGTATTGTTTGGCGAAGCCCGGGAATATGCCCAGCGCATCGTCGACGGGTTGGCGCGCCATTCGCTGCGGGCCGCCGGCAATCAGCCCTATAAGGTCAGCCCGTTGAGTGACATGACGGTTCCAGTCCACGGCGACGGCCGCGGCCTGGACTCGGTGCTGATCGAAGTACGCAATGACCTGTTGCGCAGTCCCGAATCGGTGCGGACCTGGAGCGCCTATCTCGCGCCGCTGCTGTAACGCGACAGTGTCAAATCTCTGCTACAAGCTTCAACGCGTGGACATCGACAGTGATCGTCAGGCCCGGCACCTCTCGGCGGGCTCTTTGAAACAGGAGTGTTATCCATGCTGGCTTTACGCCCAGTTCAGTTAACCGATTTGCCGCAGTTGCAGCAGCTGGCCCGCGACAGCCTGGTGGGCGTCACCTCGCTTCCCGACGACACCGAGCGCCTGCGGGACAGAATCCTCAGCTCATGCGCCTCGTTCGAAACCGACGTGCAAGGCCCCGGGGCGCAGAATTACTTTTTTGTCCTGCAGGACCTGGTGTCGGGCCGCCTGCTGGGCTGCTCGGAAATCGTTGCGGCCACCGGTTGCGACGAGCCGTTCTACAGCCTGCGCAACCGACCGTTTTCCAGCGAGTCCCGGGAGTTGAACATCCAGCATGGCGTACCGGCACTGTCGTTGTGCCAGGACCTGAATGGCCAGACGCTGCTGCGCGGCTTTCATATCGACGCCGCACACGTGCACACGGCGCAAGCGCAATTGTTGTCCCGCGCCCGGCTGATGTTTATCGGCGCTCATCCCCAACGCTTTGCCGACTCGGTGATCACCGAGATCGTCGGGTACAGCAGCGAGGAAGGCCATTCGCCCTTCTGGGATGCCATCGGCCAGCACTTTTTCGACCTGTCCTACACCGAAGCCGAACGATTGTGCGGCCTGCAGAGTCGGACCTTTCTCGCCGACCTGATGCCGCAATACCCGATCTATGTCCCTATGTTGCCGCCACAGGCCCAGGCTTGTATCGGCCGGATCCACCCCGACGGCCAGGAAGCCTTCGACATTCTCGAGCGCGAGGGTTTCGAAACCAATAACTACGTGGACATCTTTGACGGCGGGCCGACGATGCATGCCCGGGTCGCGAACATCCGCTCGATCATCCACAGCCGCTCGGCCATCGTGCGTCCGAGCCAGCAGGTTGACGCCACGGGGCGCTACCTGGTGAGTAATGATGGCCTGGGTAATTACCGGGCCATCATCGCCGACCTGGACCTTGACGCCGAAGGCTTCGTGCGCCTGTCCCCTGACATGCTGGCAGCGCTTGACGTTGCCGACGGTGACCGGGTCCGGGTGGTCAGCCTATGAACTGCAATCGATTGCGCATCGTGCGGCAGCGTCGCGCCAGGCCTGTTGAAGGAGGCGCTTCGTGGTAGTCCGCCCGGTTGCCCTGACCGACTTGCCCGCATTGATGGACCTCGCCCGTTGCGCCGGCCCTGGGTTCACCAGCCTGCCGGCCAACGAGGAGCGCCTGGCGCACCGGGTACGCTGGGCCCAGCGCACCTTCGCCGGACAGGTCGAACGGGCGGACGCCGACTATCTGTTCGTGCTCGAAGACGATGACCGTCAGGTACTGGGTATCAGCGCGCTCACTGGCGCCATCGGACTGCGCGAGCCTTGGTACAACTATAGGCTCGGGGTCACGGTCAGCTCGGCGCCCGAGCTGGGTATCCAGCGGCATATTCCGACGCTGTTCCTGAGTAACGAGATGACCGGGCAGTCGGAAATCTGCTCGTTGTTTCTTCATCCCCAGCACCGTCGCGGCCATAACGGACGCCTGCTGTCCCTGGCGCGCCTGCTGTTCGTCGCGGAGTTTTCCGGGCTGTTTGGCGACAAGCTGATCGCCGAGTTACGCGGCCACGCCGATGAACAAGGTTGCTCGCCGTTCTGGGACAGCCTGGGACGACACTTTTTCCAGAAGGACTTCAGCCACGCCGACCAGTTGTCCAGCATGGGCAACAAATCCTTCATCGCCGAGCTGATGCCCCGCCAACCGCTGTACACCTGCCTGCTCACCGAACAGGCCCAGGCCGTGATCGGCAAGGCTCACCCCAACACCGAGCCGGCCTTGAAGATCCTTGGCGATGAAGGTTTTGCCCATAAAGGGTACGTGGATATCTTTGACGCCGGCCCGGTGATCGAAGCACCGGTATCGAAGATCCGCAGCGTCCGCGACAGCCAGTCGCTGACGCTGACCATAGGCACCCCGGACGAACGGGCACCCGTCTGGCTGATTCATAACCGGCGCCTGGAAAACTGCCGCGTCACCAGCGCCCGGGGGCACCTGCACGGCCAGGGCCTGGTCGTCGATCGCCTGACCGCCAAACGCCTGCAAGTACAGCCGGGCGACACGGTGCGCGCGGTGCCGCTGTTCAAACAGGATCGCCAGGCGGTGGCGGCATAGCGGCGCGGCACCGGCCATATCTCACGGGATCGACTTCGGCCAGCCTGTCCCTGTAAATTCGTCATCATCCTTGGCCGTCCCGCGTGATAGCTTTCCATCCTTAGGCGTTGACACTTTTGCTCAAGCCCTTCCATTCCATTGGTGGAACTCATATGTCCAGGCTTTCCCATCAAGATTTGCGTCGAAATTTCCGCCAATTGCTGGCTTCCACCAAATTGCTACCACACCGCTTCAGTGTTCGATCCGATGTCGGCGCGCATTGCCGCCGACCTGGGTTTCGAGGTGGGCATCCTTGGAGGCTCGGTAGCGTCACTGCAAGTATTGGGCGCGCCGGATTTCGCCCTGATCACCCTCAGCGAATTTGCCGAGCAGGCCACCCGCATCGGACGTGTCGCGCAACTGCCGGTGATCGCCGATGCCGACCACGGCTACGGCAACGCACTGAACGTGATGCGTACCATCATCGAGCTCGAACGCGCCGGCGTGGCGGCGTTGACGATTGAAGACACCTTGCTGCCGGCGCAATTTGGCCGCAAATCCACCGACCTGATCAGCGTAGCCGAAGGCGTCGGCAAGATTCGCGCGGCGCTGGAGGCGCGAGTCGACTCGGAAATGGCCATCGTCGCCCGCACGAACGCGGGGATTCTGCCGGTCCAGGAGATCATCAGTCGCACCCGGCAATACGAGCGCGCCGGCGCGGACGGCATTTGCATGGTAGGCGTGCAGGATTTCGAGCATCTGGAGCAGATCAGCGAGAACCTGAACGTTCCGCTGATGCTGGTGACTTATGGCAACCCGCTGCTGCGCGACGATAAACGCCTGGCTGAACTGGGCGTGCGGATCACGATTGACGGTCACGGCGCGTATTTCGCCGCGATCAAGGCTACCTATGACAGCCTGCGGGAACAGCGTCAGATCTTCACCCAGGCATCAGACCTCAGCGCCACGGAACTGACCCACACCTACACCCAGCCCGAGGAATATATCCGTTGGGCCGAGGAGTATATGAGCGTCAAGGAGTGAACTGATTCGTTGACCTGGAGGTCGCCATCGCGAGCAAGCTCGCTCCCACAGGGGCTTGCGGTGAACGCTAATAACGCGTCCACCGATGAACCTCTGTGTGAACGAGCTTCAGCGCCCGCTACGCAACATCTCCTTCGGCACATACTTGCCGATCTCGAACTTGCCGATAGCCGCCCGGTGGACCTCATCCGGACCATCGGCCAGGCGCAGCGTGCGCTGCATGGCATACATGTAGGCCAGCGGGAAATCGTTGGAAACCCCGGCCCCGCCGTGAATCTGGATCGCCCGATCAATGACTTTCAAGGCCACGTTTGGCGCGACGACCTTGATCTGGGCGATTTCGCTCTTGGCGACTTTATTGCCGACCGTGTCCATCATGTATGCCGCCTTCAAGGTCAGCAGGCGCGCCATGTCGATTTCCATCCGCGAGTCGGCGATCTTGTCGATGTTGCCACCCAGGCGCGCCAACGGCTGGCCAAACGCGGTGCGACTGATGGCGCGCTGGCACATCAATTCCAATGCACGCTCGGCCATGCCGATGGAGCGCATGCAGTGGTGAATCCGGCCCGGGCCGAGGCGACCCTGGGCAATTTCAAAGCCGCGTCCTTCGCCCAGCAAGACGTTTTCGTACGGCACCCGCACGTTATCGAACAGCACTTCGGCGTGGCCGTGAGGTGCATCGTCATAGCCAAACACCGGTAGCGGGCGGACGATCTTTACTCCGGGGGTGTCCACCGGCACCAGAATCATCGAGTGCTGGGCGTGGCGAGGTGCGTCGGGATTGCTCAGGCCCATGAAGATCAGGATCTTGCAGCGTGGATCGCAGGCGCCTGAGGTCCACCATTTCTTGCCGTTGATGACCCACTGATTGCCGTCACGCTCGGCACGGGCAGCCATGTTGGTGGCGTCCGACGAAGCAACGTCCGGTTCGGTCATGGCAAAGGCCGAACGAATCTCGCCCCGCAGCAGCGGTTCGAGCCAGCGCTGCTTTTGTTCCTCGTTGGCGTAACGCACCAGCACTTCCATGTTGCCGGTGTCCGGCGCCGAACAGTTGAACGGCTCCGGGCCCAGCAGCGAACGCCCCATGATCTCCGCCAGCGGTGCATATTCCAGGTTGGTCAGGCCGGCCCCCAACTCGGACTCGGGCAGGAACAGATTCCACAACCCTTCGGCTTTGGCCTTAGCCTTGAGCTCCTCCATGATCGCGGTCGGCTGCCAACGGTCGCCTTCAGCCACTTGCCGTTCGAACACGGCCTCGGCCGGGTAGACATAGGCATCCATGAACGCCGTGACGCGCTCACGCAGTTCCTGAACCTTGGGGGAGTAGGCAAAATCCATGGGCAGCACCTTCTTGGCAGAGGTTGTTTTTAGGTCATGAAATCGATGCTAGTTCAGCTACGAAAATTTACCTAACCTATTCTCGGCGTGTATTAACATTCATCACCGATATATGGTTCACTGATTCGCATCGCCTTCCGGCACCTCACAACAAGCCCAAGAACAAGAGTGCAGCGCCATGAATCTGAGCAAGGTCGACCTCAACCTTTTCATTGTCTTTGATGCGATCTACACCGAAGCCAACCTGACCCGGGCCGGGCAGATCGTCGGCATCACTCAACCGGCGGTGTCCAATGCCCTGGCGCGTTTGCGCGAGACGTTCAACGACCCGCTGTTCGTGCGTACTGCCCAAGGCATGGTGCCCACGCCGATGGCGCAGAATATTATCGGGCCGGTGCGCAACGCCCTGTCGCTGCTACGGGTGTCGGTGCAGGAAAGCCGGATCTTTAACCCGCTGCAAGCCGCCAAGACCTATCGCATCAGCATGACCGACCTCACCGAGGGCGTGATCCTGCCGCCGCTGTTCCAGCGCCTGCGCCGCCTGGCGCCGACCGTGGCCATCGAGAGTTTCCTGTCCAAGCGCCGGGAAACCACCAAGGAGCTGGCCGCCGGGCGCCTGGATTTCGCGGTTGACGCCCCACTCAATACCGATCCGCAGGTGCGCCACGTCAAGTTGATGGAAGATCGCTACGTGTGTGCCATGCGCAAGGGCCACCCGTTGGCGGGCAAGGAAAAACTCAGCCTGGATGATTACCTGGCCCAGACCCACGTGCATATCTCCAGCCGCCGCAACGGCCTCGGTTATGTCGACCTGGCATTGGGCAAGATGGGCATCCAGCGCAAGATCGCCCTGCGCTCGCAGCATTACCTGATGGCTTCCCAGGTGCTCCAGCAGACCGACATGGTCATGACCGTTCCCGAACGTTTCGCCCGTCGCCACGATCTGCATGCTTTCCTGCTGCCGGTCAACGACGTGCCGCCGGTGGAAACCCATCTCTACTGGCACGAAAGCACCGACCAGGACCCGGCCAACCGCTGGATGCGCGAGCAGATGATCGAGCTGTGCCAGCAGGTGACGGCGCATGAGAAGAAGCTCGATAAGGTTTAGCCTGTCCAATGTGGGAGCGAGCCTGCTCGCGATAGCGTCGGATCAGTCACTATTCCTATTGGCTGGACTACCGCTTTCGCGAGCAGGCTCGCTCCCACAGGTTTCGTCGACAGCTCATTGCTTGACGTGAACGTCAACCTGCCATTAGCTTAGCGCCAACCCCTTTCGTTTCGAGCGCTTCCATGAGCAGCCAGACCTACAGCATCTCCGACCTCGCCCGCGAACTGGATATCACCACCCGTGCCATCCGCTTCTATGAAGAACAGGGGCTGTTGCGCCCGGAGCGCCGTGGTCAGGAACGTATCTACTCGCCGCGGGACAAGGTCAGCCTGAAACTGATCCTGCGGGGCAAGCGCATCGGTTTCTCTCTTGCCGAGTGCCGTGAGTTGATCGAACTCTACGATCCCAGCAGCGGCAATCAGAAACAGCTGCACAGCATGCTGGCGAAAATCGCCGAACGACGCGAACAGCTCGAACAGCAATTGCTGGACATCGAACAGATGAAGCTGGAACTCGACACCGCCGAAGAGCGCTGTATCCAGGCGCTGGAGCAGACGATCAAGGGCGAGGAAGTCGTCCAGTAACGCAACACGTCCCCTGTGGGAGCGAGCCTGCTCGCGATGGCGGTGTGTCAGTCATATCAATTTTGCCAGTTGTTCCGTCATCGCGAGCAAGCTCGCTCCCACAGGGGTACCCATCATCGTTCTCGATGTTCTGGCAACTCACTACAGGTCAATCCCCATGTCCCTCCCCTCCTTTGTACGTTTGATCGAAGTCGGCCCCCGCGACGGCCTGCAGAATGAGTCCCAACCCATCAGCGTGGCGGACAAGGTACGCCTGGTGGACGCCTTGAGCGATGCGGGCCTGGGTTACATCGAAGTCGGCAGTTTTGTCTCGCCCAAGTGGGTGCCGCAGATGGCCGGTTCGGCCGAGGTATTTGCGCAGATCCAGCGCAAGCCCGGCGTGACCTATGGCGCCCTGGCACCGAACCTGCGGGGTTTCGAGGACGCACTGGCGGCGGGGGTCAAGGAGGTCGCTGTATTCGCCGCGGCGTCTGAAGCGTTTTCCCAGCGCAACATCAATTGCTCGATCAAGGAAAGCCTGGAACGCTTCGCACCGATCATGGAGGCAGCGAAGCACAGCGGCGTCAGCGTGCGCGGCTACGTGTCCTGCGTGCTGGGCTGCCCCTATGAGGGCGAGGTCAAGCCCGAGCAGGTCGCGTGGGTCGCCCGGGAGCTGTATGCCATGGGCTGCTACGAGGTGTCCCTCGGCGACACCATCGGCACCGGCACCGCCGGTGCAACGCGCAGGATGTTCGAGATGGTAAGCTCGGACGTGCCCCGGGACAAACTGGCGGGACATTTCCATGACACCTATGGCCAGGCCATGGCCAACGTCTACGCCAGCTTGCTGGAAGGTATCGCCGTGTTCGACAGCTCCATCGCCGGCCTGGGCGGCTGCCCTTATGCCAAGGGCGCCAGCGGTAACGTCGCCACGGAAGACGTGCTGTATCTGCTCAACGGCCTCGGCATCGAGACCGGCGTGAACCTGGACGCGCTCATCGCCGCGGGCCGGCAGATCTGCGACGTGCTGGGTCGCCCGACTGGTTCGCGCGTGGCCAAGGCGCGCCTGGCGCGGTGAGGTGTTACCGCACCGCTTGTAACGGGGGCGAAACGAGTAACACGGAAACAATTTGTCTGGAATCGTCGTACCGGGTTTTCAGCAAAAAAACCTAATCTATTGATTTAAAAGGATTTTAAAAAGTTGGCACGGCACCTGCTATATCTCCAGTACAACAAAAATAAAAAAAAGCGACAAACCCAATAAAAACAAGACGAAACGACTCTGACATAACAAAAACAACACGGCAGAGACGCAGCTAACAGATTTTTTTGGAGAAGATGTGCTTTTCAGGGTGCTTCCAGGAGCAACCCGCAACCGGGCAGAGAACAATAAAACTACCTCCAGGTAGCTCCCGAATCGGTTGGATCGCAAGGCGAAAAAGCAGATCAGCGCTCAAAAAAATACGTTTGCTCTTGATCCCGGATGGGGATCGCCAAAAACAGCGGTAAAGGGTCACGGCTGCCAAAAACAACAACAGGCCGCCCCTCAATAATAAAAAAAGAGCACGCGACGACAAAATTAAAGGGGAGCTTCGGCTCCCCTTTGTGCTGTCTGGGGTTTGGCTTTCTTCCATGGGCTCAGAAGGCGATGTGTCACACCATGGCAGCTTGAATGACACACCGCTTTCGCGAGCAGGCTCGCTCCCACGCTAGGATTGTGGTTGGCCCTGGTGATTACGCAGCTCTTCGATGCTGATTTCGCGCATGCGGAATTTCTGGATCTTGCCGGTAACCGTCATCGGGAACTGCTCGACAAATTTGAAATGACGCGGTGTCTTGAAGTGAGCGATGCGTTCCTTGCACCACGCTTGCAACTGCTCCTCGGTAACGCTGTGGCCGGGATGAAACTTGATCCAGGCCACGATCTCTTCACCGTAGCGTGGGCACGGAATGCCGATCACCTGCACATCCGCCACGGCGGGATGGGTAAAGAAAAATTCTTCCAGCTCACGGGGATAAACGTTCTCGCCGCCACGGATGATCATGTCCTTGTTCCGTCCGACGATGCAGACGTAGCCCTGCTCATCCATGCTCGCCAGGTCGCCGGTGTGCATCCAGCCTTGCGCATCGATCGCCTCGGCAGTGCCCTTGGGGTTGTTCCAGTAGCCGAGCATCACGCTGTAACCGCGCGTGCACAATTCGCCGATGGTGCCGCGAGGGACAACCTCGCCGTTCCCGTCGATGATCTTGCTCTCCAGTTGCGGCTGGGTACGCCCAACGGTGGTGACGCGTAATTCCAGTTCATCCGTGGGACCGGTCTGCAACGACACCGGACTGGTTTCCGTCATGCCGTAGGCAATCTGCACTTGGGCCATGTGCATCTCATTGATGACCCGCCGCATCACCTCGATCGGACAGGTGGCTCCGGCCATGATCCCGGTGCGCAGGCTGGACAAGTCGAAATCCCCGCGCTGCGGCTGGTCCAGCATGGCGATGAACATGGTGGGGACGCCGTACAGCGCGGTGGCTCTTTCTTCGGCCACGGTACGCAGTGTCAGCAACGGATCAAAGGCATCGTTGGGGTAGATCATGGTACTGCCGTGGGTCATGCAACCCAGGTTACCCATGACCATGCCGAAGCAGTGGTACAACGGCACCGGGATCACCAGCCGATCGCTGGCGGTCAGGCCGAGGCTTTCACCGACCATGTAACCGTTGTTGAGAATGTTCTGGTGACTGAGGGTCGCACCCTTGGGAAATCCGGTGGTGCCGGAGGTGTACTGGATATTCACCGGCTGATCGAAATGCAGGCTGTCCTGGCGCTCGGCCAATTGCCCAGGCGAGATCGCTGCACCGAGGTCGGCCAGCTGCGACCAGGGCAGGAAGCCTGAAGGCGGCTGGGAATCGAGGCTGATCACGCCGCGCAGATCCGGCAAGCGTTCGCTTCGCAGTTGGCCGATCGATTGCTCTGCCAGTTCCGGCGCCAATGCCTGCAACATGGCGTGGTAATCCGAAGTCTTGAAAGCCCCGGCACACACCAGCCAGCGGCATCCGGATTGCTTGAGCACGTATTCCAGTTCCGAGGCCCGATAGGCCGGGTTGATGTTGACGAGGATCACGCCGATCTTTGCGCTGGCAAACTGGGTAATGCACCACTGCGCGCAATTGGGTGCCCATATGCCCAGCCGATCGCCGGTCTCCAGGCCCAGCGCGAGCATGGCCCGGGCGTGCAGGTCGACCGCCGCGGCCAATTCTCGCCAGCTGTAGCGCAATGATTGGTGGCGAACCACCAGCGCTTCGCCGTCAGGACAGTCGGCCACCGTCTGGTCAAACGCCTCGCCGATGGTTTGGGCCAGCAAGGCCTTGGCCTGGGAACCGCGGGTATAGCTGGGTTGTGAATGCGAACCGGGTTGATCCATGACGCCCCCTGTTGTCTTTATTAGTGGGTGTATCGGTGGAATCTCACGACTTCGAAAGCTGTTCAAGCGGCCTTACTCTGGCCCAAGTTGACGTTAACGTAAAGAGCGATTGACAGCCATGGGTCACGCGCTTACGTTAACGTAAAGGTGAGCGCGCTCCCGCCGCTCCCCGCACCCGACAAAAAATCCAAAAGGTGTCCCATGAGCTACCCATCCCTGAATTTTGCCCTCGGCGAAACTATCGATATGTTGCGCGACCAGGTGCAATCCTTCGTCAAGGCAGAGTTGGCGCCTCGGGCGGCGCAGATCGACATCGACAATCTGTTCCCCGCCGATATGTGGCGCAAGTTCGGCGACATGGGCCTGCTGGGCATCACCGTCCCGGAAGAATATGGCGGCGCTGGCCTGGGCTATCTGGCCCATGTGGTGGCGATGGAAGAAATCAGCCGCGGCTCGGCCTCGGTCGCCCTCTCCTACGGCGCCCACTCCAACCTGTGCGTCAACCAGATCAATCGCAACGGCAACCATGAGCAGAAAACCAAGTACCTGCCCAAGCTGATCAGCGGCGAACACATCGGCGCCCTGGCCATGAGCGAACCGAACGCCGGCTCCGATGTGGTCTCGATGAAATTGCGCGCCGACAAACGCGGCGACCGCTACGTTCTCAATGGCAGCAAGACCTGGATCACCAACGGGCCTGATGCCAACACCTATGTGATCTACGCCAAGACCGACCTGGAAAAAGGCGCCCACGGCATTACCGCGTTCATCGTCGAACGCGACTGGAAAGGCTTCAGCCGCAGCAACAAGTTCGACAAGCTCGGCATGCGCGGCTCCAACACCTGCGAGCTGTTTTTCGACGACGTCGAGGTGCCGGAAGAAAACATCCTCGGCGCACTCAACGGCGGCGTGAAAGTCCTCATGAGCGGCCTCGACTACGAGCGCGTGGTCTTGTCCGGCGGCCCCACCGGGATCATGCAGGCCTGCATGGACCTGATCGTGCCCTATATCCATGATCGCAAGCAGTTCGGCCAGAGCATCGGCGAATTCCAGCTGATCCAGGGCAAGGTTGCGGATATGTACACCCAGCTCAACGCCAGCCGCGCCTACCTGTATGCGGTGGCCCAGGCTTGCGAGCGCGGCGAAACCACGCGCAAGGACGCTGCCGGGGTGATCCTCTACAGCGCCGAACGCGCCACGCAAATGGCCCTCGATGCCATCCAGATCCTGGGCGGCAATGGCTATATCAATGAATTCCCGGCCGGGCGTCTGCTGCGTGACGCCAAGCTGTATGAAATCGGCGCCGGCACCAGTGAGATCCGACGGATGCTGATCGGTCGCGAACTGTTCAACGAAACCCGCTAACGGAGCTGACCATGGCCACGCTGCACACTCAGCTCAACCCACGCTCGCCGGAATTCAGCGCCAACCGCGATGCGATGCTCGGCCAGGTCGAGGCCCTGCGTACTTTGCTCGCCCACGTCCAGCAAGGCGGCGGAGCCAAGGCCCAGGAACGGCATACCTCACGGGGCAAATTGCTGCCCAGGGAGCGCATCAATCGCTTGCTCGACCCGGGTTCGCCGTTCCTGGAGATCAGTCCGCTGGCGGCTTACGAGGTGTACGGCGAAGACGTTCCCGCTGCCGGCGTGATCGCCGGGATCGGTCGCGTGGAAGGCGTCGAATGCATGATTGTCGCCAACGACGCGACCGTCAAAGGCGGTTCCTATTACCCGCTGACGGTGAAAAAACACCTGCGTGCCCAGACCATCGCCCAACAGAACCGCCTGCCCTGCATCTACCTGGTGGATTCCGGCGGTGCCAACCTGCCGCGCCAGGACGAAGTGTTCCCCGACCGTGAGCACTTTGGCCGGATCTTCTTCAACCAGGCCAACATGAGTGCCCAGGGCATTCCGCAGATTGCCGTAGTCATGGGTTCCTGCACCGCTGGCGGCGCGTACGTGCCAGCGATGGCGGACGAGGCGATCATGGTCCGCCAGCAGGCAACGATTTTCCTCGCCGGCCCGCCGTTGGTAAAAGCGGCGACTGGAGAGGTGGTCAGTGCCGAGGACCTGGGCGGTGCCGACGTGCACTGCAAGATTTCCGGTGTCGCCGACCATTACGCCGACAGCGATGAACACGCCCTGGCGCTGGCCCGTCGCAGCGTGGCCAACCTCAACTGGCGCAAGCTCGGTGATGTGCAGCAACGTGCGCCCATCGCCCCGCTGTATTCGAGTGAGGAGCTGTACGGCGTGGTTTCGGCCGACGCGAAGCAGCCATTCGACGTGCGAGAAGTGATCGCACGTCTGGTGGACGGCTCGGTGTTCGACGAGTTCAAAGCCCTGTTCGGAACGACCCTGGTCTGCGGTTTCGCCTACTTGCACGGTTACCCGGTGGCCATCCTGGCCAACAACGGCATCCTGTTCGCCGAGGCCGCACAAAAAGGCGCGCACTTCATCGAACTGGCCTGCCAGCGCGGCATACCGCTGCTGTTCCTGCAGAACATCACCGGGTTCATGGTCGGTCAGAAATACGAAGCCGGCGGCATCGCCAAGCACGGCGCAAAACTGGTGACCGCGGTGGCCTGCGCCCGGGTGCCGAAATTCACCGTGATCATCGGCGGCAGTTTCGGCGCCGGTAACTACGGCATGTGCGGCCGCGCCTATGACCCGCGCTTTTTGTGGATGTGGCCGAATGCGCGGATCGGCGTGATGGGCGCCGAACAGGCGGCCGGCGTGCTGGTGCAGGTCAAGCGCGAACAGGCCGAACGCAGCGGCCAGCCGTTCAGCGCAGTTCAGGAGGCCGAGATCAAGCAACCGATCCTCGACGAGTACGAAGAACAAGGGCATCCCTACTATTCCAGCGCGCGGCTGTGGGATGACGGTGTCATTGACCCGGCACAGACGCGCGATGTGCTGGGCCTGGCCTTGTCCGCGTCGCTGAACGCGCCCATCGAACCGAGCCGCTTCGGCGTGTTCAGGATGTAACCGGGGAACGCCCATGACTCAATACAACACGCTCCAATTGCAAATGGACCCGCGCGGCTTCGCCACCTTGTGGCTCGATCGCGAGTCAAAAAACAACGCGTTCAACGCCGAGATGATCCGCGAGCTGATCCTCGCCCTGGACCAGGTCGGCAGCGATCCGACCCTGCGCTTCCTGCTGATCCGTGGTCGTGGCAAACATTTCAGCGCCGGCGCCGACCTGGCCTGGATGCAGCAATCCGCCGAACTCGATTACCACACCAACCTCGACGACGCCCGGGAACTGGCGGAGCTGATGTACAACCTGGCCAAGCTGAAGATCCCGACACTCGCCGTTGTCCAGGGCGCGGCGTTCGGCGGCGCGCTGGGTTTGATCAGCGCCTGTGACATGGCCATCGGTGCCGATGATGCGCAGTTCTGCCTGTCCGAAGTACGCATCGGCCTGGCGCCGGCCGTGATCAGCCCATTCGTGGTGCAGGCCATCGGCGAACGGGCGGCACGGCGTTACGCCCTGACCGCTGAACGTTTCGGTGGGCAACGGGCCAAGGAAATCGGTTTGCTGTCGGACAGTTACCCGGCCGAGAGCCTGGATGATCAGCTCGGCAAGTGGATCGACAACCTGCTGCTCAACAGCCCGGCGGCCATGCGCGCCAGCAAGGAACTGCTGCGCGAAGTCGGCAACGGTGCGCTGACCCCGGCGTTGCGACGCTACACCGAAAATGCCATCGCGCGGATACGGGTCAGCCCTGAAGGCCAGGAAGGCCTGCGGGCGTTCCTGCAAAAACGGCCACCGAGCTGGCAAACCGAGTCAGACAACAAGGAGCCGCGTCGATGAGCGCCCCTGCCCTCACTACCCTGTTGGTCGCCAACCGCGGCGAAATCGCCTGCCGCGTCATGCGCACAGCCAAGGCCATGGGCCTGACCACCGTTGCGGTGCACAGCGCCACCGACCGTGATGCGCGTCATAGCAGGGAAGCCGATGTGCGTGTCGATCTGGGCGGCAGCAAGGCCGCCGACAGCTATTTGCAAATCGACAAACTGATCGCTGCGGCGCAAGCCAGTGGCGCCCAGGCTATCCACCCAGGCTACGGTTTTCTTTCCGAGAATGCCGGGTTCGCCAGGGCCATCGAAAATGCCGGGTTGATCTTTCTCGGCCCACCCGCCTCGGCCATCGAAGCCATGGGCAGCAAGTCCGCCGCCAAGGCCTTGATGGAAACCGCCGGCGTGCCGCTGGTACCAGGCTATCACGGTGAAGCCCAGGATCTGGAGACGTTCCGCGCCGCCGCCGAGCGCATCGGTTATCCGGTGCTGCTCAAGGCCACGGCAGGCGGCGGCGGCAAGGGCATGAAGGTCGTCGAGGAGGTCAGCCAACTGGCCGAGGCATTGGCCTCCGCGCAGCGTGAGGCGCAGTCGTCGTTCGGCGATGCGCGAATGCTGGTGGAAAAATACCTGCTCAAGCCACGCCACGTGGAAATCCAGGTGTTCGCCGACCGGCACGGCAACTGCCTGTATCTCAACGAACGCGACTGCTCGATCCAGCGTCGCCATCAGAAGGTCGTCGAGGAGGCACCGGCGCCGGGCCTGAGCCAGGAACTGCGCCGGGCGATGGGCGAAGCCGCCGTACGGGCGGCCAAGGCGATCGGCTATGTCGGCGCGGGTACGGTGGAGTTTCTGCTGGATTCGCGAGGCGAATTCTTTTTCATGGAAATGAATACCCGGCTGCAGGTCGAGCATCCGGTGACCGAAGCGATTACCGGGCTCGACCTGGTGGCCTGGCAAATCCGCGTCGCCCAGGGCGAGCCGTTGCCGATCAACCAGGAGCAGGTGCCGCTGCTGGGTCACGCCATCGAAGTACGTCTGTACGCCGAAGATCCGGCCAATGATTTTCTTCCCGCCACGGGGAGCCTGTCGCTGTATCGCGAGTCGGCCGAAGGCCCAGGTCGCCGGGTAGACAGTGGTGTTGATGAAGATGATGAGATCTCGCCCTTCTACGACCCGATGCTCGGCAAGCTGATTGCCTGGGGAGAAAACCGTGAACAGGCACGTTTGCGGTTGTTGGCCATGCTCGACGAGTTCGCCATTGGCGGGCTGAAAACCAACATCGGTTTTCTCCGCCGTATCATCGCTCACCCCGCCTTCGCGGCGGCGGAACTGGACACCGGTTTCATCCCGCGCTACCAGGCGCAATTGTTGCCGGAGCCCGGCGAACTGGATGACGATTTCTGGCGCGCTGCGGCCCAGGGTTTCGCCTTGAGCCTGACGCCACGTGTCCGCGCCGATGACAGCAACTCGCCATGGGCCGCTACCGCCGGGCTGCGCCTGGGGCTGCCAGCGGAAATCACCCTGCACCTGAGTTGCGATGGCCAGGATCGCGCCGTGACCCTGGATGTTGCTGGTCGCGGCGCCGAGCTCAGGGGCGAGCACTTGATCATCGAGCACAACGGTGTGCGCCGCGAACATCGAGCCATTCGCCACGGCGACAGTCTCTATTTGCAATGGAAGGGCGATCTGTATCGAGTCGACTCCTACGACCCGCTGGCGGCGGCCGAGGCCAGCCATAGCCAGCAGGGCGGCCTGGTCGCCCCCATGAATGGCAGCATCGTTCGGGTGCTGGTGAGCGCTGGCCAGGCGGTGGAAGCCGGCGCGCAACTGGTAGTGCTGGAGGCGATGAAAATGGAGCACAGCATCCGCGCGCCCAAGGCTGGCGTGATCAAGGCGGTGTATTGCCAGGAGGGCGAGATGGTCAGCGAGGGCAGCGCGCTGGTGGAACTGGAAGAATAGACATTCGGCCCGGTTTCCGGGCCGATCCAGTCAGAACCTGATGGTTGCCTGTACGACCACGCCGATGATGCGGCATTGGTCGGTAAACAGGTTTTTCGGATAAGTCGGATTGAGCGGAACCAGGTAACGCTGCCCGCTCTCTTCCATCAGCTTGCGGAAAGTCGCTTCGCTGCTGCCTGGCAATCGGGCAATCACCAGTTTGCCGGGCACCGCCTCGATCGCCGGATCCACCAGGATCGACATGCCCTCGGGAATGCTCAAGCCGCTTGGCGCCGTCATCGCATCCCCCATCACCACCAGCCAGAACGCGTCGCCCCGTGCATGGTAGTCCGTCAGCTCATAGCGCGGCTGGCCGTAGTCCGCGACATTCTCTTCGCGGACGAGACCGATGTCGCGCCAGTCACTGACCGGGTAGCGAAAGTACGGGTTGTACTTCTGTGCCAGGGCCATCCCCTCGTCGGTGGAGGTGTCCGGCTCGCGGATCACCATTGCCACCTCGAGGAACTCCAGCCCCAGCTCCTGCAGCACCCGGTTCATGTCTCCGAGACTGGGTTGCCGGCGCTTGGTCAGCCAATGGCCGACCCCTCCCTGAGACATCCCCAGACGCTCTGCGAGCACCACTTGCGTGATGTGCTGCTCCTTCATCCTGGCCTTGACCAACTCTATCCATTTATCCATGAGCGGCACGATACGTGGCTGACGCCGTCCAGCAAAACACAAGTTGTAGTATTTAAATTATCGTCACAATTACGCTGAGTACTAAGCTGGGATCAGGATTTCCAAACCCGCACGGAGAAACTCGACATCATGGACAAGCCCAACAACGATGAGCCCGCAGGCCCCTCGAACACCCCATTTTCGTCGCTTCAGGATTGTCCGGCGGCCAAACGCGCCCTGGACCACTACCTGAAACCGGATATTGCCGACAACCCGGCGGAACATCGCTTCTTCGACGTCAACCGAAACATCAGTGGGGAGGAAGCCCTGGTTCATGCTTGCGACCTGCTACGTTGTGCAGCCGCCACCGCCCACGAATCCGCCAGCCGATTGAACGGCCCGAGCCGTGACCTGGCGTTTTCGGTGGTGCATATGATCGATCTGGTCAAGGTCATGCTCGACCGGACCCTGGATGGCTATCCGGCACGCTAGCCGCAACGCTTGAAATGACGCCGCGAACGCGGGCCACGAGAAATAATTTCCAATCGAGGCAATAAAAACATTTGACTTGCAAATGATAATGATTATTATTGAATCAGCTGGTCGCGAGATCAGTCGATAGCCCAGAGGACCTTAGGTCGGACCTCTGGAATATCTCCTCATCAGGCTAATCACGGTTTTTGACCCGGCTTTTTGCCGGGTCTTTTTTTGCCGATTTTTCGGCTTATGGCTTCAGGCTAATGAAGTCTTTGGATGCTGCTGATTCGATGACGGCGATGATAACAAACGCACTTCGCTCACCAAAGCTTCTGCGCTGCAACAGAGTGAATGAACGACAGGCAGCACTTGAGAATCATTCAGGGACTGTCTAATCTGCTACTGCGTCCAGGGAGGGCGCCCCCTTCTTTCCATGGCGCTAATCGTCCCGGTTCGCCCGTCCTGCGTGTAAAGTAACGGCCACAAGATCCTCTACCGGAACCGTGACCGTGGCTAAATCTTCCTTTGATATCAGCGCCAACTTCGACAGCGGCAATATTGCCGTCGTGGACATCAGCAACCCATTGCAGTCGCTGCTGAAAATCAGGCCAGACACCCGAAGCGCGCATTTCCAATGGTTTCATTTCAAGGCCAGTGGCCTGCACGTCGGCCAGGAATATTCTTTCCGCCTGCTCAATGCCAGCCAATCGTCCTACAACAAGGCGTGGACAGGCTACCAAGCCGTAGCGTCCTACGATCACGTCAACTGGTTCCGTATTCCTACGCAATTCGAGGGCGACGCCCTGCGCTTTCATCTGGAAGCCGAACAGCCCCACGCCTGGTTTGCCTATTTCGAACCCTACAGCCGCGGCCGTCACGACTGGCTGATCGAACAGGCGCAGCACAAGGCCGGTACCGAACTGCTGGCGACCGGCAAAAGCGTCGAGGGCCGTGATATTCAATTGCTGCGCAAAGGCAGCGGTGCCGAGGGCCGACGCAAGATCTGGATCATTGCGCAGCAGCATCCCGGCGAGCACATGGCCGAATGGTTCATGGAGGGAGTAATCGAACGCCTCCAGCATCAGGACGACGCCCAGCTGAACCGTTTGCTCGCCAAGGCCGACCTGTACCTGGTGCCGAACATGAACCCGGATGGCGCGTTCCACGGGCACCTGCGCACCAACTTGATGGGCCAGGACCTCAACCGGGCCTGGCAGAGCGCCAGTCCGGAAATCAGCCCCGAGGTCTATTTCGTACAGCAACAGATGGAAAAGTACGGCGTCGATCTGTTCCTCGATGTCCACGGTGACGAAGAGATACCCCATGTCTTCACCGCCGGTTGCGAAGGCAACCCTGGTTATACGCCGCGCATCGCCGGACTCGAAGAGCGCTTTCGCAGCCACCTCAAGCACCAGACCAAAGACTTCCAGACCGCCCACGGCTACACCCGCGACGAACCGGGCCAGGCCAACATGACCTTGGCCTGCAACGCGGTTGGGCAGAAATATGATTGCCTGTCCCTGACCCTGGAAATGCCGTTCAAGGACCACGACGACCACCCGAACCCACGCACGGGCTGGTCCGGCAAACGTTCAATGCAACTGGGCAAGGACGTGCTGAGCACGGTCGAGGACATGGTCGACCAATTGCGCTGAGATGTGGCGAGGGAGCAATCCTCCCTCGCCACGGGTTACGCGTCAGTCCTTGCCACGCAACATGCTGCCCAACACCTCATCCCGGCGCACCCACCCATGGAACAGCGCCGCCGCCAGATGCACCAGCACGGTCAGGAACAACAGATAGGCCAGATAGCCATGGGCCTTGCGCAGCCATGCGAAAGTCCGGGCATCCGCTGGCAGGATGGAGGGCAACCGCAGCGATTCGCTGAGCATCACCGGGTCGCCTGCTGCCGAAATCATGCTCCAGCCCAACAGTGGCAGGATCAGCATCAAGGCGTACAGCAAGACATGCGAGGCCTTGGCCGCCAATACCTGCCACCCCGGCAGATCGGCTGGCAGCGGCGGCGTACGGCGAGTGAAACGCACCACCAGGCGCACGATCACCAGCAACAGAATCGCGATGCCCAGAGGTTTGTGCAACTGGAGCAACCATTCGTGGCGCTCGGACACCGAGGCGACCATGCCTGCGCCGATAAACAGCATGGCGATGATCATCAGGGCCATCAGCCAATGCAGCAGCCGAGCCAACGGTGCGAAGTGTCGAGGGGCGTTCATTGACGGGACTCCTGGGTAGCGGGCAGTTGGCTGACTTCGCTGGTGCGCCGCAGATAGGAACTGGCATAGGCTGCCGAGCGGGCGGCCAGCAGCGGATCATCCGAGCCTTCGATGCCACTGGGCAGGATCAGCGGGTCATAGTTGATGTCGCGGCAATCCCCGTTGTCCTGCGCCTGGGCGCGCTCCAGTACCAGGGTGCCGGCGTTGAGCACCTTGCGGTCGCCGGGCCAGGCCTTGCTGGCGTCGTTGACCGGGTCGCCAGGATTGGCCAGGGTGATGTTCAGCTGCCAGCGCAGTGGCCCGGCGGCCAGGCGTTTCGTCAGGTCCTGCTCAAGGAAATCAGCGCCTTGGGGCGGCGTGGTCTGAGCCGCGTCCTGGCTTGTTGGTAGTACCGCCCAGCGCACCGCCTGGCGCTCCCCCGAGGGGTTGACCAGATAGAACGCGTTAATCCCGTTATAGGTTTCGGTGGCATAGCTGGCCGAGGGTTTTGCGGTCTTGATCCATTGCAGGAACGGCATCGCCTCGGGATGCGCGGCAAAAAACGCCGGCACCGCCGTCGGGTTCGGTTTACCCGTGGCCGGATCCGGCGACTGGGCCTGTTGCAGCTGGAAGAACGCCTCGGGCGTCCCCACCGGGAAAACCGGCATGCTGTTCATGCCCGTGCGCCATTGCTGGCCATCGGACTGGGTAAAACGCAACGCCAGGCTACGGATCGGCACGCTGCCATCGGGTGCGTAGGGGTTGCCGCTGGGCAGTGCAAAACGGCCGACCACCGGCGTCCGCGCATCGTTGAACACCTGCGCGCTGGAGTAGGCCCGCGCCTCGCCGCTGCTCTCAAAATAGCCGGCAACGCAAACGCCTTTGGAGTGATTGCGCCGAAAACCCGGATGAACCCCGTTATTGGTTTCCAGCACGTTGACCAAGGCCTTGGGCGTCAGTCGATGCGGATCCAGGGTACCGTTTACGTAAGCGAATGCCCCGGCCAGCGCGGCGACGACCGCGGCGATGCCGGTCAGGCGCAACGCCAGGCTGGCAGCGCTCAACCGCGGCCGACTCGATTCAGAAGAAGGGTCAACCATTTGCAGACTCCAGGGCACACGGCCATCTGTGGAAAGGACCTGTCAGACGAAAGCCCGACGGGTTTATTCCCACGTCGCGTATTTATTTTTCCTGCGCTGGAATAATCTCGTTCCCGGGTCGTCTTTCCAGTCCCAACTCAGCGATTGCCCAACGAAGCCCCCTGCCCATGAACGAACTCGACGACCAGTTGCGCCTGCTCATCCCACGGCTACGACGTTTTGCCGTGTCGCTGACCCGCAACCCCAGCAATGCCGATGACCTGGTGCAGGCATGCCTGGAACGAGCCTTGTCGAAATGGACCGACAAGCGCCCGGACGGCGACCTGCGGGCCTGGCTTTTTTCGATTCTCTACCGGCAGTTCCTCGACGCCCATCGCCGCTCCCGACGTTATGCGCGGATGCTGGAACTGTTCACCGGCCGCGACGATGCGCACCCTTCGGCCGAACGCAGTGTCATCGCCCAATCGTCACTCCAGGCCTTCGACCGACTGCCCACCGAGCAACGCGCGCCGCTGTTATGGGTCTCGGTGGAAGGCTTGAGCTACCAGCAAGTGGCCGACATCCTGGACGTGCCGACGGGCACCGTGATGTCGCGTCTGTCCCGCGCGCGCCAAGCGTTGCGTCAACTCAGCGAAGGCGAAATCGCCCGCCCTGCCCTGCGGATACTCAAATGATCAGCATGCCTCCCAGCGACAGCGACCTGCACGCCTATGTCGATCGCCAGCTCAGCGAAGACGACCAACGCCAGATGCAGATCTACCTCGACAGCCATCCCGATGTCGCCGCGCGGGTCCGCGGATGGCAGCAAGACACCCAGCAATTGCGCGCGGCCATGAGCGCGGCCCTGCAGCAATCACCCAACCCCGGCCTGGACCCGGCGATCATCCGGCAACGCCTCAGGCATCGGGCCCGACGCCAGCTGGCCAGTGTGGCAGTGCTCGTGCTGGCGGTCGGGATCGGCGGATTTGGCGGATGGCAGGCCCGGCAGATGACCCTGCTCAGCGCCGCAGCGCCCATGGCTGATGCGCTGCAGGCCTACCGTTTGATTGCCCAGCAGGGCGTCCTGCCCGCCGACTACCAGACGGGCGACGAGCAAAGCATGCAAGGCTGGCTCGACCGTTACTTCACCCAGGCCGACCGCCTGCCGGATCTCTCGGCGGCGGGCTTCAAGCCGGTCAGCGGACGATTGCTCAGTACTGACCAAGGCGCCGCGGCGATGGTGGTCTATCAGGACCCAAGCGGCCTGAAGATCAGTTTCTACGTGCGCCCACCTGGCCCGAAAAACTACCTGCTGCCCCGTGGCAGCCGGCGCGACGGTGAATTACAGGCTGAATACTGGTCCGGGCCGGGATACAACTATGCGATGGTCATCCCGAGTGATATGCCGGCGGCGCAGAAGCTCAAGCAAACCTTGAACTTCTGATCGTCATTGTCGCCTGCGGGCCCCCTGTGGCCCCCTTGTGGGAGCGAGCCTGCTCGCGAAGACGGCGTATCTGCCCGGTGATGTGTACTGGCGCAACGCTTTCGCGAGCAGGCTCGCTCCCACAGAGATCAGCGACGGCCAACAAGCGCTGCTCAGCCCTGCCTGAACACCTGCGAAGGCCTGCGCAGCAGCGGGTCGAACGGGTTGATGCGCGGGCCGATCGCCGCGGCTTCGCGCTTGAGCATCTCCACTACCGTCGGCAGGCGATCCGGCCCGAGCCGGTCGCTGATGGTCGCCACGCTCAGCGCTGCGACGGCCCGGCCTTCACGATTGAGAATGGGCACCGCGACCCCGGCCATGCCTTGCAACACACCGGTGTTGCGTCCGGCGTAGCCCAGCGTCCGTACGTTCTCGACCTCGGTGCGCAGGAAGACTTCATCGTACAAATGAAAATCCTTCAGCCGCGGCAGGTTGTAATGGATCACCGTTTCGCGCTCCTCCTCTGGCAGGAATGCCAGGATCGCCAGGCTGCCCTGCCCCACGCCCAGGGCCACGCGGCCGCCGATGTCGCCGGTGAAGGTGCGTATCGGAAACGGCCCCTCGCTGCGATCCAGGCAGATGGCATCGAAGCCGCATCGGGCCAGCAGGAACAACGAATCCCCCAGCGACGCCGACAGCCGCAACATGGCGGGCCTGGCCAGTTCACGCAGGTTACCGGTATTGCCGGCGCGGGCAGCCAGGGCAAAGAAGTCCAGGCTCAGTCGATAGCGTTTGCTGCGCGTATCCTGCTCGACCATGCCCTCGTCCATCAGGTTGCGCAGCAAGCGGTGCGTAGTCGGCTGGGACAGGCCGATGCGCTGGGCCAGTTGGGTCACGCGCTCACCGCCTTCAACGGTCTCGCCCAGGCTGCGCAGCACCGCAAACAGCCGTGAGACCGAGCCGACCCCAACTTCACCTTTTTCATTATTTCGCTCAGTGGAATCAGGCATGTCATTTCTCTTCAGATAATTTACTCACCGGATGAAACTGAAAATAGTCGTCGTCTCAGTGAAATAGTCCATTGAGCCCATCCTATTCTTCGTCCTACTCTGCGTCCATACAGGGGCGATTCGAACAACAGCGGCAGCCGACTTGATCTCGAGCGCCAACGCACCCCGCGACATCCTTTCGTATCTGCCCATACAAAAAAGCGCGCCTCGCGGCGACGCATAACAATCTCAGGTGGAGCGCAGTCATGGCTTTCGTGCAACTTGAAAACTTGAGCAAACGTTATGGCGACCTCGACGCCGTGGTCGCCACCAACCTCGCGGTGGAAAAAGGCGAGTTCGTCTCCCTGCTGGGGCCATCAGGTTGCGGCAAGACCACGACCCTGCAAATGATCGCCGGCTTCGTCGAAGCCAGCAGCGGGCGCATCCTCCTCGACGGTCGCGACATCACTCACGCCAAGCCGGCCAGCCGGGGCCTGGGCGTGGTGTTCCAGAGCTACGCGCTATTTCCACACATGACCGTCAAGGACAACGTTGCCTTCGGCTTGCGTATGCGCAAAGTGCCGAGCACCGAATTGCAGACACGGGTCGATCGGGTACTCAAGCTGGTGCGCCTCGACCAGCACGCCGAGCGCTACCCGCGTGAACTCTCCGGCGGCCAGCGCCAGCGCGTGGCTTTGGCCCGGGCGCTGGTGATCGAACCGCCGGTGCTGCTACTCGACGAACCGTTGTCCAACCTCGACGCGAACCTGCGCGAGGAAATGCAGTTCGAGATCCGCCGCATCCAGCGCGAGGTCGGCATCACCACGCTGATGGTGACGCATGACCAGTCCGAGGCGCTGTCGATCAGCGACCGGGTGGTGGTGATGCAGGCCGGTCGGATCACCCAGATCGACGCGCCCTACACGCTTTATGAACACCCGCGCACCGAGTTCATTTCCGGTTTTGTCGGCAAAGCCAACCTGCTCCCGGGCCAGCGGGACAGCGCCGGCGTCGTGCAAGCCTGTAGCGCCGGTCAAGGCGAGCTGACCCTGAGCCTGCGCCCGGAGAAAATCGATCTGTGCGCCGCCGGCGCGGGGCGGCTGCAAGGCACTGTCACCAGCCGTTTTTTCCTCGGCAGCCAGTGGCTGTACGGCGTCGACACCACCCTGGGCGAGCTCAGCGTGGTGCGCCGCAACGACGGCTCGGCGCCCCTGACCGAAGGCACCGCCGTCGGCCTGGACTGGGATCCGGCGCTGCTGCGGGTGCTGAGCGTGGACGAGGTGTCGGCATGAAGCTGATCGATGCCATCAAGCGCGGCCGCCAGGGTTACCTGATGTCGGCCCCGGCCCTGGCCTTGTACCTGAGCCTGCTGGTCATTCCCCTCGGGTTGACGCTGGTGTTGTCGTTCAACGTCTTCGACTACGGCTCGGGCATCAACAGCGAGGCCTACACGTTCGAGCATTACACCAGCCTGCTGGGCGATCCGTATTTTTATGAAATCTTCCTGCGCACGCTGTGGATCAGCGCCCTGACCACCCTGCTCTGCGTGCTGATCGGCGTGCCCGAGGCCTACATCCTCAGCCGCATGGGCGCGCCCTGGCGCTCGATTTTCCTGATTCTGATTCTCACGCCGCTGTTGATCTCGGTGGTGGTGCGAGCCTTCGGCTGGAGCCTGCTGCTCGGCGCCGACGGCCTGGTCAACCAGACGTTGCAGGCCCTTGGCGGCTCGCCGATGAAGCTGCTCTACACGCCGTTTGCCGTGGTCATCGCCCTGGTCCATGTGATGTTGCCGTTCATGATCATTCCGGTCTGGACCTCGCTGCAAAAACTCGACCCGGCCGCCGAACAGGCCGCGCTGTCCCTGGGCGCGAGCCAGTTCACGGTGATCCGCAAGGTCGTGTTGCCGCAGATCATGCCCGGCGTGCTGTCCGGCACCCTGATCGTGTTCGGTCTCGCCGCCAGTTCCTTCGCGATACCCGGCCTGCTCGGCGGGCGTCGCTTGAAGATGGTCGCCACGCTGATCTACGACCAGTACCTGTCGGAACTCAACTGGCCCATGGGCGCGGCCATTGCCGTCGCGCTGCTGCTGCTCAACCTGCTGATCATGCTCTCGTGGAACCGCATGATCGAAGGCCGCTACAAGAAATCATTGGGGTAATTCTTCATGTCCAGGAACGGTCCTTTCTCCCTGTTGTTTCACGCCCTGGTCGTGGTGTTCATGCTGGCGCCGCTGGTGGTGGTCTGCCTGGTGGCCTTCACCCCGGAAAACACCCTGAGCCTGCCCACCACGGAGTTTTCCCTGCGCTGGTTCCGTGCCGTGTTCGAGCGCGCGGATTTTATCGATGCGTTCTACAACAGCCTGGTCCTGGCGTTCTGCGCGGCGTCGCTGGCGACATTGATCGCGGTGCCGGCGGCGCTGGCAATCACCCGGCTGGAGTTTCCTGGCCGGGACTTTTTCAACGGTCTGTTCCTGTCGCCGATCATCATTCCGCACCTGGTGCTGGGCGTCGCGTTACTGCGCCTGTTTGCGCTGATGGGCGTGAACGGCAGTTTTACCTGGCTGATCTTCGCCCATGTGCTGGTGATCACGCCGTATGTGCTGCGCCTGGTGCTGGCATCGGCCATCGGCCTGGACCGCAGCGCCGAACAGGCTGCGCAATCGCTGGGCGCGGGGCGCTTCACCCTGTTCCGGCAGATCACCTTGCCGATGATTCTGCCGGGCGTGGCCGGAGGCTGGTTACTGGCGTTCATCAACAGCTTCGATGAAGTCACGCTGTCGATCTTCGTCACCTCGCCGGCCACGCAAACCCTGCCGGTGCGCATGTACGTGTACGCCACCGAATCCATCGATCCGATGATGGCGGCGGTGTCGGCGCTGGTTATCGGGCTGACTGCATTGACGATGATTCTGCTCGATCGGGTCTATGGCCTGGATCGGGTCCTGGTGGGCAAACAATGAGGGCGCCATGGCTCTGCTGAAACGACTGGCCGAGCGCGATCGCCCGGCCCTGGACTTCACGCTCGACGGCTTGCCTGCTAGCGGTTTGCTCGGCGATACCGTGCTGACCGCCGTGCTGACCTGCGCTGAGCAATTGCGCGGCAGCGACTTCAGCGCCGAGCCCCGGGCCGGTTTCTGCCTGATGGGCGCCTGCCAGGACTGCTGGGTCCGATTGGGCGACGGCCGCCGCGTGCGCGCCTGCTCGACGCTGCTCGAAGCCGGCCAGCAGATCAGCCGCGAACCGGGGCGCAAGGTATGAATGACTTTGGCAGACGCGGCCTCTTCGCGAGCAGGCTCGCTCCCACAGAAGCGCCGGCATCATCACAACCCCCTTGTGGGAGTGAGCCTGCTCGCGAAGGCGGCATCAGCCTGTCCACCGATCTCCAAGCATCGCCAGCGAGGTGGCCATGAACCCCATAGCCATCATCGGCGCCGGCCCCGCCGGCATTCGCGCTGCGCAAACCCTGGTTGCCCATGGTGTGTACCCGGTCCTGCTGGACGAGGCGGCACGCGGCGGCGGGCAGATCTACCGGCGCCAGCCGGCCAACTTCACGCGCACGCCGAACCAGCTCTATGGCTTCGAAGCGCACAAGGCCAGCGCCCTGCACCAGACCGTGGATGAATTGCGCGAGCAGATCGACTATCGCCCCGACACGCTGGTTTGGAACGCCGAGGGCGGGCTGCTGGATACCTTGCATGACGGCCGCGCCGCGCGCCTGGCGTATGCCAGCGTGATCGTCGCGACGGGCGCCACCGACCGGATCCTGCCGGTCCCCGGCTGGACGCTGCCCGGGGTGTACAGCCTGGGCGCGGCGCAGATCGCCTTGAAGTTCCAGGGCTGCGCCATCGGCGAGCGAGTGGTGTTCGCCGGCAGCGGGCCGCTGTTGTATCTGGTGGCGTATCAATACGCCAAGGCCGGCGCCTATGTCGTCGCGGTGCTCGACAGCTCCCCCTTGAGCGCCCAGGCCCGCGCCCTGCCCGGCCTGCTCGCACAACCGGCCACCCTCGCCAAAGGCCTATATTACCGCGCCTGGCTCACAGCCCACGGCATCGCCGTGCAGCAAGGCGCCAGCCTTTCGCGCATCGACGGCGAACGCCGGGTGCAGTCGTTGTCATGGCAAAACGGAAAAGGCCAGCACCGGCTCGATTGCGATGCGGTGGCCTTCGCCCACGGCTTGCGCAGCGAAACCCAACTGGCCGATCTGCTCGGTTGTGAATTTGCCTGGAACCCGCTCAACCGAGCCTGGTTGCCGCAGCGCGACCGCGCCGGGCGCAGCAGCTCGCCAGGGGTCTACCTGGCCGGCGATGGCGCCGGGATCATGGGCGCCGATGCCGCCGAAATGGCCGGCGAACGGGCAGCCCTGGCATTGCTCGAAGATCTCGGCTACCAGGTCGACCCGCAACGCTGCGCCCAGCTGGAACAATCCCTCGAGCGCATCGGCCGTTTCCGGCAAGGCCTGGAGCGCGCCTTTGCGTTTCCCGAGGACTGGGCCGGCCGCGCCCCTGATGAGCTGATGATTTGCCGCTGCGAAGAAGTCAGCGTCGGTGACATCCGCCAGGTGGTCGGTGAAGGTCATTGGGAGATCAACCGGGTCAAGGCCCATTGCCGGGTCGGCATGGGCCGCTGCCAGGGGCGGATGTGCGGCGCCGCGGCGGCGGAAATCATCGCTCGGGAAAGTGGACGCAACATTCAGGAAATCGGCCGTCTGCGGGCACAGGCGCCGCTCAAGCCGGTCCCGTTTGGCCTGGAGGTCGAGCCATGATCGAAGTGGATGCGCTGATCATTGGCGGCGGTATCGTCGGCGCCTCGGCGGCGTTGTTCCTGAGCCAGGCCGGGCGGCGCGTGGCACTGCTGGAACGGGACTTCTGCGGTTCGCATTCCAGTGGCGTGAATTACGGCGGCGTACGGCGCCAGGGGCGACCATTGTCACAGCTGCCGTTGTCGCAACGTGCCCATGAGATCTGGGCGCGATTGCCGCAACTGATCGGCATCGACGGTGAGTATCAGCGCAGCGGTCATCTGAAGCTGGCCCGCAGCCTCGATGACCTGCGTGCGTTGCATGATTATGCCGCGAGCAGTCATGGCTTCGGCCTGGATCTGCAATTGCTGGATCGCGATGAACTGCGCAGGCGGTTTCCCTGGGTCGGCGACGTCGCGGTCGGCGCCTCGCTGTGTCCGGACGACGGTCACGCCAATCCACGCCTGGTCTCGCCGGCATTTGCCCAGGCGGCCCGCAGGCATGGCGCAAAGGTTTACGAACAATGCCCGGTCAGCCAGGTGACACACGACGGCCAGCGCTTTGTCGTACGCACCGAGACAGGCCTTGAGCTGCGCGCGCCGTGGCTGCTGAACTGCGCCGGGGCCTGGGCGAGTCGGTTCGCCGCGCAGTTTGGCGAGGCGGTACCGATGCACGCCGGGCACCCGGCCATGCTGGTCACCGAGCCGCTGCCGGTCGTAATGGACGCCAGCACCGGCGTGGAAGGCGGCGGCATTTATGCGCGCCAGGTCGCCCGGGGCAATTGCGTGTTGGGTGGCGGCCAGGGTTTCGCCCTCGATGACGCACGTGCCCGCCCCGGCCAGAGCGCCGTCATCGAGATCCTGCGCCAGGCCGTCGAACTCTACCCGTTCCTGGAGGGCGCCCAGGCGATTCGCACCTGGAGCGGCACCGAAGGCTACCTGCCCGATCGCCAACCGGTGATCGGTCCGAGCAGTACCCAATCCGGTCTGTTGCATGCGTTCGGCTTTGCCGGCGCCGGTTTCCAGATCGGCCCGGCGGTGGGCCAGGCGCTCACTGAGATCATCTGCTGCGGCGCCTCAACCACGCCGCTGGATGCGTTTTCCATCACCCGGTTTCACTCCATCTCCGTTGCTTGATAGAGGAAGGTCGCGCCAATGAATAACGTCAAACGCAGTGCACTGTTCGGTTTCTGCTCGCTGGGCTCCGCTTGCCTGGGCGCCCTGCTCCCGGTCACCCAGGCGTTGGCCGAACCGACGCTTTACCTGGGCATGAACGGCGGCACCATGGAGCGGCTGTATGCCGACAAGGTCCTGCCGGCCTTCGAGAAAGCCAACAACGTCAAGGTAGTGATCGTGCCGGGCACCTCGGCCGACATCCTCGCCAAGGTCCAGGCCAGCAAGGGCAACCCGCAGATGCACGTGATGTTCCTCGACGACGGCATCATGTACCGCGCCATCGCCATGGGGCTCTGCGACAAGCTTGAAGACAGCCCACCCCTGGCGCAGATTCCGGCCAAGGGCCGGATCAAGGACCAGGCCGTAGCTGTCAGCCTCGGGGTCACCGGGCTCGCGTACAACACGCGGCTGTTCAAGGAAAAAGGCTGGAACACGCCCACCTCGTGGATGGACCTGGCCGACCCGCGGTTCAAGGACAAGGTGGTGTTCCAGTCCATGGCGTCGTCGACCTTCGGCCTGCATGGTTTCCTGATGTTCAACCGGATCCAGGGCGGCAGCGAAACCGACGTCGAACCGGGTTTCAAGGCCTGGCCGAACACGATCGGGCGCAACGTGCTGGAGTACATTCCCAGCTCGGCGAAAATCTCCGAAATGCTGCAAACCGACGAAGCCGCGCTGTTCCCGCTGACGCCGACCCAGGTGACTGCCTTGAAACTCAAGGGCATGCCGGTCGAGTACGCACAACCGAAGGAAGGCGCGGTGGTGCTCAACGTCGCGGAATGCGCAGTGGCCCACAACAGCGAGCCCGAACTCGCGCAGAAACTTGCCGCCTTCCTGCTGACGCCTGAAGCCCAGGCCATTGCCCTGGAGGAAGGCGACCAGATCCCGTCCAACCCCAACACCCCGACCACCGACAAGACTCGTGGCCAGGTGGAAGCGATGAAGCAATACCTGGATACCGCGATCGCGGTGGATTGGGACCAGGTCAACGAACAGCGTCCGGCCTGGAACGCGCGGTGGAATCGCAGCATTGAGCGCTAGGTTACGAAAACAGCCGAAACCAATTTGAATGAACCCCGCCGTAACGAGCCCCCAGTAACAGAGGACCGCTTGATGCTAAATGGCGTCCTGTGAGTGCTCTGTTCTGGCGCTCCCTGGCGCCACATGCCTCAGCGCCTGGGTTCAAGGCAAAGATTTCTCAACGTTTTCGTGACTTGCACAATCACGAATTTAAATCAACAGCGTAACATCATTGAACGGATGCTCGGCTGATTGGAGCGAAAACCGCCGCATGGTTACAGTTTCCGACAAGCTTGCGATAAGTATACGGCGATGGTCTCGCTGGGCTGCGCCATGCGGTGTTTACGACATTACCTTCTGTACAGCGCCTAAGCATCGTAGAGTCCAGAATTCTCTGGCTGAGACAGGAACGACTCGGCTAGAATTCCGCAGCTATAGGAAAGGACCTCGGAGCCTCAATGCAAAATATAAAAGGCGGCTATCGCTCGGATATCGATGGGCTACGAGCAGTAGCTGTAATCGCCGTGATACTGTATCACTTCAAGATCGGCTCAATCAGCGGAGGGTTCGTTGGTGTAGACATCTTCTTTGTAATCAGTGGCTACTTGATAACTCGAATCATAACCGAGCAATGGAAAGAACATCAGCGGGTTAATCTCGGAGACTTTTATCTACGTCGCGTCAGAAGACTATTACCAGCCCTTATCGTTACGATTGGCGCATCCTATATTACGGCTCTATTTTTATTCTCGCCATCAGACTTCAAGTCAATGTCGGGATCAGCCGTTTACGCACTTGCAGGCATACCTAACATATTTTTCTGGCTTGAAAGCGGATACTTTGATTCAAGCGCTTCTATAAAACCACTCCTCCACACATGGTCATTGGGCGTAGAAATACAGTTTTACCTAATATGGCCTATCGTATTATTAGGAATACTGAGGAAAACCACACACATCACGGTCACCCTGCTTGCACTCATAGCCCTAGGCGCGACTTCCGCCGTACTTTTTTTGAAATCAGATGCGTCCGGGGCTTTTTTCTTAACACCCTTCAGGGTTCACGAATTCCTGCTCGGTGGACTGGTGACTTTTATAGAACGACATAAGTTTAACAAGCTTGTCTCGAACGCAGTTTATGCGACAGGAATGATTTTAGTCGCCTATGCCATCTTTGTCTTTAGCAGCGAAACAACTCTATTTCCTGGTTTAGCTGCTCTCGTGCCCGCTGCTGGCGCTGCTTTGATGATCCTTGGAGGCCGAAACTCGACGTTGGCGTATCCGCTTTCATCCTGGCCGGCGGTGAAGATTGGAGAAATCAGCTATTCACTTTATCTGGTCCACTGGCCGGTCTTTGTCTTTACCAGTTACACACTCATGGGAAACGTCACCCCCCTTCATAAACTCTGGCTTATCTGCTGCACTCTCGTTTTAGCCACCGCGCTTTACTATCTGGTCGAGAAGTTTTTCCGACATCAACAAGCTGCTCTCTTGAGCGGCCCAGCGTTTTCGTTAGCGACAGCCTTGGCCTCCATAGTACTTATTATTCCCGCTGCTAGTAGCTGGACTCAAAATGGATGGACATGGCGTATACCGGCCGAGCTTCGAGAAATCGGCAATATTGACGAGCGCTCAGCCTCGATCTACGTTTTCGAACTGATCAAAAGTCTCAATAAAGCAGAGGGCTTCGATACTTCCTCAGAAAAAGAAAAGATCCTTGTCATTGGAGACTCTCAGGCAGGAGATCTAATGAACATCCTCAACGAAGATAACTACCTTTCGAAATTCAACGTTATCTCACGCCTCGTGGATAGCGCTTGCGGCACTCCATTACTAGAAAAAGACAAACAAGATAGCTTCTTTAAGAAAATCAACCCCATAACCATGAAACAACCCGAATATATAAAACGATGCGAAACGGGTATCGCTAGAGCAGACGACCAGAAACTTCTCCTCGAGGCCGACAAGATATTTATAGCTTTTTATTGGCGCGACTTCGCGGAGCCATACTATCTGGATGCAATCAATAAACTGGCATCTCGGACCAAGGCAGAAATTTATATCTTTGGCAGGAAGGACCTACTGAAAGACAGCGCTTTCATCGCGACTACCTTGGGAAGGAGCGCGGGGCTCAGCCATTATGCGGCGACATACAAAAGCCCAGAAACAGAAAAGATCAATGCGCCGCTGAGGCTGATAAGGAACGTCAAGTACATCGACATGATGCAAGCGACCTGCCCAAGTGCCGACCAATGCCTTGTCATCGATGGCAATAATAAACCCGTATTTTTCAACGCGACGCACCTTTCAAAAGAAGGGGCAAAAATGTACGGCCCCGTTACACGACGCTTGTTGGACGAGGCCATGGTGAGTCCATCAGCACGAATGGCCGGCGGCTGAGTTTGCCAGGTAACCGTACTGGCGGTCTCCCCTGGAAACGGAACCTCTGGATGTTTCAGTTCTCGGCCGCGGTGAGTACCCCCATGTTTGCATGAGGCGAAAACCCATACGTGGCGAGGCTTCGACCCATAGGTTATTGATGCCATTATACTGGCCTACAACACTTTGGTTTCTTATCACATGAGCTACAATTTCCATACAAAAACCATTGACGCGCTGCGAGGAATCGCCGCCGCCGCCGTTTTTTTTGATCACTCAGACACGTCCGGGCTTGCAACTAATGCATGGCTTTCTGCCCACAAGGGCCTCCTCGGTGACTTTGGAGTGTATGTTTTCTTTTGCTTAAGTGGATATCTGATTTGGCAATCGGGTACGCGAATTATCGGAACACCCGGCGGGATTAAGCTCTACGCAATCCATCGCTTTACTCGCTTAGTTCCGCTATACCTCATAAACTTACTTGTCGTTACGGTCGCAATCAGCTATATCGGCAGTCGCTGGACTCCTACTTACGATGCATGGAGTCTATTCAGACACCTCACTTTCTCTCAAGACTTATACCCTTCGGTTGCAAGAGACATCAACCCTGTTCTGTGGACACTCACCCACGAAGTAATGTTCTACATCCTGGTTCCCATAATATTAATGGCAGGTATCCGCAACAAACATATCATCCTCCTTTCATCATTCGCACTGTTCGGGGTTTTCTGGGCTTGCGGCTGGCTGGGATACTTCAAATTTGCACAAATTTTTTACGCCTTTGCCCTGGGAATCTTCATTGCTGAGGCCAGCAACAGAGCAAGACTGGTTATCTGCCTTTTGGTTAGTGCATTGGCGGTATACGCATGTCTGGGCGATATGCTGCATGCCCAAGCTGGGCGCATCATAGCTATCGCTTTTGCGTTGTCCTGCATTTCCCTTACCAAGGGCAAGGAGTGCAATCAGATATTCGCATGGTTAATCTCACCATTTGCATTCCTTGGCACAATTTCTTACAGCATATATATCTGGCATTATCAAATCATTTATGTCGTTGAATATTACTACCCATTCTTTAATCGACACATACCCGGATGGTCGCAATATGGCTTGGTCAGCGGAATAATCCTGTGCTCCATCTGTATAATCTTCTCTTACATTTCTTATAGGCTGATTGAAAAGCCTTCAATGAAAGAACTTCGAATCGCCATGGAGAAAATGATCGGCGGACGAACTGCTCTTGCTTAATGCACCCTCGTCATAGCCTTCGGTATCGAGCAGCCAATTGACCGTTTCCGGAGGCATCGCCAAGCGCAGGGCGATACGCCCGGATGTTTGCATAGGTACCTGTGCTGGATCTGAACGGTATCAGGGAAGGCTGATAAACTGATTAACTGTCGGACCCCAGCGCAGCGCCCCTTCTTGGTAACAGCGAACCCACCCATGCACACCCTCACCCAACTGCGCGCCGGCCAGCTTTCGGGCATTACCCGACTGAAGCTCTCGTGCGGCCTGACGGAGTTTCCCCGGGAAATTTTCAACCTGGCGGACTCCCTCGAAATTCTCGACCTGAGCGGCAACCAGCTCGATACGCTGCCCGACGATCTATACCGGCTGCCGCACCTGCGCGTGCTGTTCTGCTCCGACAACCGCTTCACTGAATTGCCCGAATGCCTGGGACACTGCAGCGCGTTGACGATGATCGGCTTCAAGGCCAACCGCATCGAGTACGTGGCCGCTCAGGCTTTGCCGCCACTGCTGCGCTGGCTGATCCTGACCGATAACCGCGTCAGCCAGTTGCCGGATGAACTGGGCCATCGCCCGCACCTGCAAAAGCTGATGCTGGCGGGCAATCGTCTTCAGCAACTGCCCGAGAGCCTCGCCCAATGTCATCGCCTCGAATTGCTGCGCATCGCCGCCAATCAACTGACCGAATTGCCGTCCTGGTTGTTGGAGCTGCCGAGCCTCAGTTGGCTGGCCTACGCCGGGAATCCCTTGGAAGCCCAGGCCGAGGCTGCCGCGCTGCATGCCGCCACGCCTGTCGACTGGCTGCAACTGAGCTTGCAACACACCCTCGGCGAAGGTGCTTCGGGGGTGATCCATCAAGCGCTGTGGCAAGCACCGGGCCGCCCCGCGCGAAACGTCGCGGTCAAGCTGTACAAAGGCCAGATGACCAGCGATGGCTCGCCACTGCATGAAATGCATGCCTGCATCACAGCCGGCAAGCATCCGAACCTGATTGAAGTATTGGGCCAAGTCAGCGGTCATCCCGAGCAACAGGTCGGGCTGGTGATGGCCCTGATCGGACCCGATTACCGCAACCTGGCCGGGCTGCCGAGCCTGGCGTCCTGCACCCGCGACGTCTACGACGACGAACTGCGGCTGAGCGCAGCGGCGGCCTTGCGCATCGCCCGAGGCGTTGCATCAGTGGCGGCGCACCTGCATCGCCAAGGCATCACCCATGGGGATCTGTACGGCCACAATATCCTCTGCAACGACCAGGGCGATTGCCTGCTCGGCGACTTCGGCGCGGCGTCTTTCCATGCCACGGCTGACACGCCGCAAACGCGCGCCCTGCAACGCATCGAGGTGCGGGCGTTCGGGATTCTGCTGGGGGAGTTGCTGGCGCGGATCGAGCCGGCGCTCGCGGATGAGACGCTTGAGCGGTTGCGGCAGCTGGAGGCGCGCTGCTGTCAGCCGGACGTACTGGCGCGGCCGGGGTTTGACGAGATAGCTGCCTTGTTCGGCGACCGTGGCGAGGGAGCTGCCTCCCTCACCACAAGCTAAAAGTCGCTTAACCGGCCAGGCCGACAAACATGTCCTGCACATCGTCATGGTTGTCGAGGCCTTCCAGGAACGCCTCGACTTCGGCCATCTGCTCGTCGCTCAGGCCGCTGACCGGGTTTTTCGGCTGATAGCCCAATTTGGCCGACAGCACGGTGAACCCCTGCTCCGGCAACGCTTTCTGGACGGCGTCAAGGTCGGCAGGTTCGGTGATGAACAGCGTCGCCCCGTCTTCGCCCGGCTCGAAATCCTGGGCACCGGCCTCGATGGCGGCCATTTCCGGATCGGCGTCAGGGCTGTCCGGCGCAGCTTCGATCATGCCGACATGATTGAAATCCCAGGCGACCGAACCGGAAGCACCCAGCTGGCCCTTGCGGAACGCGACGCGGATTTCGGCAACGGTACGGTTGATGTTGTCGGTCACACACTCAACAATCAGCGGCACCTGATGGGGCGCGAACCCTTCGTAGGTCACGCGATGATACTGGACGGTTTCACCGAGCTGGCCGGAGCCTTTCTTGATCGCGCGCTCCAGGGTCTCGCGGGGCATCGAGGCCTTTTTCGCCTGTTCAACCACCAGGCGCAGGTGCGCATTGGTAGCGACATCGGCGCCGTTACGCGCCGCGATGGTGATCTCCTTCACCAGCTTGCCGAAAATCTTGCCTTTGGCGTTGGCAGCCGCTTCTTTGTGTTTAACCTTCCACTGTGCGCCCATTACTCACTCTCTTGTCTGACGCGCCGAGACATCTGCCGGCCGGCGCTGTGGCGCCAAGTTTATACGGCCTAAACCGGCTGATCGACCAAAAAATCGCGCTGGCCGGATCGACATTTTCACAATCTGATGTAGGGGATTTCTGAAAGTGCCGTTCGGGTACACCTTAGTGCACAGCGGTTTCGTACCCTCAGCGCCCTCTCCCAGTAAATAAGAGCTGCGATGCGCAACGACACGGATTATTCCTTCAGCCTCACACTCACCGAAAGCAACCTGCAGCTTCACGTCCAGAGATTCGACGGCCGAGAAGCCCTCAACCAACCTTTTCGGTTCGACCTCGACTTGATTGGCCTGGCGCCCCCGATAAACCTCGACACCATTCTCGGCCAACAGGCGTTTCTGCACCTGGGTACCGAGTCGGGTGTGCATGGGATCGTGGACAGCGTCAGCCTGACCTCCCATGCCCGGCAATGCATAGGCTATCGCCTGACGCTGGTGCCTTACCTGCAGAGGCTGGAGCAGAGTCCGCGACGCCGGGTCTTTGGCCGACTCAGCGCAGTCCAGGTGCTGCAACACTTGCTGAAAGAACACGAACTGCCCGCCCACAGTTACCGGTTTGAATTGCCACACGGGCACTACCCATGCCGGCCGTTCTGTGTCCAATACGACGAAAGCGATCTGGAACTGTTGCAACGGCTGTGTGAGGAAGAAGGCATCCACTATCACTTCGAGCACGCCCCTACCGGCCATGTGCTGGTATTTGCCGAAGATGCGACAAGTTTCCCTGATCAGCCGGTCGGGTTGAACCTGCATCAGGAGGAAGGCCGGCGGCCAGCAATAGCGCGACTGTACCAGCGCCATCACCTCACGCCACCGATGTTGCCGGCCAACGCCAGGGATCGGGCGTCGGCGGCGATTTTTGCAACCTCGGCAGCCAACCACCCTTTCATCGGCCCCGCGCTGGAAGCCGCCTGGCACAACGTCGCACATACCCAGCAAGCGGGTCGCCGTACCCTTGAGCGGCTGCGCTGCACATACAGCGACATCCACGGCCAGAGCAGCCAGCCAACCCTGCGCAGCGCCGTCATCGTGCAGATCGAAGGCCATCCGATATCAACGTTCAACGATCAATGGCTGGTTACCGAGATCACGCATCGCGGGCGGCAGCCTTCGATCCTCGACGCCCCGTCTTCCTTGCTTCCTGCGTCCCGACACTATCGCAATCGGTTCCTGGCGATCCCATGGTCGACGGTGTTCAGGCCAGCCCTCAAGCACCCGAAGCCGCGCATCGCCGGCAGTCATCTTGCCTATGTGCACGGTCAGCATGGGCATGGCCAGGTTAACGTCAGCCTTTGGACCCGGGAGGGCGAAGTCGTCACATTGCCTCTGTCGCGGTTGACCCTGCATGACACCCAGGCGCCGCCGGCTGGCAGCCAGGTGCTGGTGACTTTTCTCGACGGCGATCCCGACAGGCCAGTGTTATGCCCTGGAATATTCGGCCCCCCGGGACTCGGCGCTAGCGACGTCGGCGGGCCAATCGTCGGCCCTTCAACGCCGCCCCGTCGTAATACGGGATTATTGCTGGACTGGCTGCTGAACCGTCCTGACCCCACCGCTTGAACGCGCGGATTGTCTAGCGGCCGCTCCCCTTCGAAGATGCCCACTTGAAATGTCGGTACCGTCCGGCACGGTTGCGAAAAGATATAAAGGCATCAATTGATTTTATGACCGTCTTTATCCAGCCAATCTCCATCGGGATACAACACGCTGCCATCCGGATACTCAGTCTGGCCGTTGGCAAAAACAATACGCCCGTCAGGATGTTTCACTGTTCCGTCATCGTACTGAATAATTCCATCCGGTCGCGTCACGGAATTTTTTTCTGCATCAACCACACTTTTATCGGCTAAAGAAGTTGTTCCATCTTTGTTCTGGACACTTCCGGGCGCGTTGATAAGGTTATAAATGGCGAGAGGATCAACAGCGACGTTTAAAACAGGCCAAGAGATTGGCAAAGGCGCTGGCCGGGACGTGGGATTAGGCCTGGGCTGGGAAGGCGCTGGCGGGGCGTCGTTTGGTTTTGGCTTGGGTATTGGCCGCGAGGCCGGATTGGGCTTGGGTTTTGGCACTGGCTTCGGGGTCGGCTTGGGCGTAGGTTGTGGTACTGGCTTCGGGGTCGGCTTGGGCCTGGGTTTAGGTACTGGCTTCGGGGTCGGTTTTGGCCCTGGTTTAGGCGTCGACGGAACGACAGGCTTCTGCGCTGGTCTCGGTTTTGGTTTCGATTTCGAGGGCGGCCCTATTGCCATCAACCTTGTAGCGAGGTCTTTATAGCCGTGGCTACCACATAATTTATTCATCTTTAAATTCCCTTTTAAAAACAAGTACGACGCGGCCAAGCCGAATCGTTAGTTCGCCAATCCAGCGAACTTGCGGACAACAATAAATAGATACCGCGCATTCTTCAAATTATAAAAAGCGTACAAATATTATTCAGCCAAAACCAGCACTACTCAGCCGCATTGCTCCAGATGATGCCCAATGGGGGTGACGCTCGATCACTCGAACCCGCGGCGGCCTTGCAAACCACCGGTATGAACGAAAATCAAGCGAGTGCCTGCGCCAAACACCCCGGCCTCGACCCGGGCCTTAAGCAGCATCAGCGCCTTGCCGGTGTACAGCGGTTCCAGCTCGATAGCGACAGCGGTCTCGATGAACTCGCTGAGCTCGGCATCCACCCGGGCAAAACCGCCACGGCTGCCGTCAAGCAACTCATAACCTGGATTGCCCAGCCCCGCCTCCACCAGAATGCTTTCAACATGTTGCAGCACCCCATGGTCTTCAGGCACCGCCAGGACACCATGAACCGGATGCTCGCCCGCTTCAGCCAGAACCAGCCCCGCCAGCGACGTCCCGGTGCCGCACGCCAGCCACCAACCGTCATAATCCTCCCAACCCAACGTGGCCAATTGGCTGCGGGCGGCCGTTACCCAGGACATGCAGCCTTGCGCGCCGGGCAACCCCGAGCCCCCTTCAGCTATCGGCCATAAATGCGGGTACTTTGCCTGCCAGGGAGCCCAGAACCCCGGCTCATGCCGCTCTCGATACCCGCCGTAACCCAACCAGTGCAAGGTCATGCCGAACGTCTGTAGATCAAGCGTCGTAGGCGTCTCCCGGGGATGGCCGCGCAATAACCCCACCGTCTGGAAACCGAATCGCTGCCCCGCCGCCGCCAACGCATGCAGATGATTGGAATAAGCGCCGCCGAGGCTGATCACGCCCTCTGCACCGTTGGCTTGGGCAGCACGCAGATGATGAAGCAGCTTGAACCATTTATTGCCGCTGATGAGCGGATCGATCCGGTCCAGGCGCAAGACCGCCACCTCGATACCGGCCCGCGCCAGCCAGTCGAGGTGAAGGGGTTCGAGGCGCGGTTGAGGATGCCAGTCGAGGGCAGACAAAAGCATTGCAGCAGACCGGATGGGAAGGTGCCGGGATCTTATCAGCTTGGTGGCGGCCGGTATGAAGGATCCGGATACACCCCATTCCTTGTGGGAGCAAGCTCGCTCCCACAAGGGCAAACCTTTCCCGGAAGGTTGAGCGCTACAACTGCGCCGCCAACCGCGAGCCCTGGTTGATCGCGCGCTTGGCATCCAGCTCGGCCGCCACGTCGGCACCGCCGATAAGGTGGACAGTCTGCCCCGCCGCTTCCAGGCCTTCCTGCAACTCGCGCAACGGATCCTGGCCGGCGCAAATCACCACGTTGTCGACGGCCAGCACTTGCGGCTCGCCCGCTTCGCCGATGCGAATGTGCAGGCCTTCGTCATCGATCTTCAGGTATTCGACGCTGTTGAGCATCTGCACCTGTTTGTTCTTCAGGCCGGTGCGATGAATCCAGCCGGTGGTCTTGCCCAGCCCGTCGCCGACCTTGGACTTCTTGCGCTGCAACAGGAACACCTGCCGCGCCGGTACATGAGGTTCGGGCTTGACTCCAGCCACGCCGCCGCGAGCCTGCAGCTGGGTGTCGATGCCCCATTCCTTCCAGAACGCTTCACGGTCCAGGCTGGTGGCAACCCCCTGATGGACGAGAAACTCCGACACATCGAAACCGATCCCGCCGGCCCCGATCACGGCGACACTGCGGCCCACCGGCTGGCGGCCCAGGATCACGTCCAGGTAGCTCAGCACCTTGGGATGCTCGACTCCCGGGATCGCCGGTACGCGCGGGGCGATGCCGGTGGCCAGGATGATCTCGTCAAAACCGCCGGCCACCAGTTGCGCCACATCGACCCGGGTATCGAGGCACAACTCGACGTGGGTAGTCTGCAGCTTGCGTTTGAAATAACGCAGGGTTTCGAAGAACTCCTCCTTGCCCGGAACGCGCTTGGCGACGTTGAACTGGCCGCCAATTTCGCTGGCCGAATCGAACAGCGTCACTTGATGACCGCGTTCGGCCGCCACGGTGGCCGCGGACAATCCGGCAGGACCGGCGCCCACCACGGCGATTTTCTTCACCTGGGTCACGGGCAGGTAATTGAGTTCGGTTTCATGGCAGGCCCGCGGGTTCACCAGGCAACTGGTGAGCTTGCCCCCGAACGTATGATCGAGGCAGGCCTGGTTGCAGCCGATGCAGGTATTGATTTCGTCCGCGCGGCCAGCGGCGGCCTTGTTGACGAACTCCGGGTCCGCAAGGAACGGCCGCGCCATGGACACCATGTCGGCGTCGCCCTCGGCGAGGATCTGCTCGGCCACCTCAGGGGTGTTGATGCGGTTGGTGGTGATCAACGGAATACTCACCGAGCCGCGCAGCTTGGCGGTGACTTTACTGAACGCCGCCCGCGGGACCTTGGTGGCGATAGTGGGAATACGCGCCTCATGCCAACCGATACCGGTGTTGATAATCGTTGCGCCAGCCTGTTCGATGGCCTTGGCCAACTGGACGATTTCATCCCAGGTGCTGCCACCCTCAACCAGGTCGAGCATGGACAGACGAAAGATAATGATAAAATTCGGCCCCACCGCTTCGCGTACGCGGCGCACGATTTCCACCGGCAGACGCATGCGGTTTTCGTAGCTCCCACCCCAGCGGTCGGTACGGTGGTTGGTATGCGCCGCCAGGAACTGGTTGATGAAATAGCCTTCCGAGCCCATGATTTCGACACCGTCGTACTCGGCCTTCTGAGCCAATACCGAACAGGTGACAAAATCGCCGATCTGTTTCTCGATGCCCTCTTCGTCCAGCTCCTTGGGCTTGAACGGGTTGATCGGCGCCTGGATCGCGCTTGGCGCCACCTGCTTGGGGCTGTAGGCATAACGTCCCGCGTGGAGGATCTGCATGCAGATCTTGCCCCCCGCTTCGTGCACGGCCCGCGTGACGACCTGATGCTTGAGGGCCTCTTCCTCGGTGGTCAGCTTGGCCGCGCCGGAGTACACGCCACCTTCATCGTTCGGCCCGATTCCACCGGTGACCATCAGGCCGACCCCACCCCGGGCCCGCTCGGCGAAGTACGCCGCCATGCGCTCGAAGCCGCCGGGCTTTTCTTCAAGGCCGGTGTGCATCGATCCCATCAGGGTACGGTTGCGCAACGTGGTGAAACCCAGGTCCAACGGGGCCAGCAAATGCGGGTAATGAGGGGCGGTCATCGATAACTCCACGGGCGATCACGGAAAAATGCGGAAGCTCTGCGGCTCCCATCAGTCATGACCGACAGCGTAAGAGTCGGGATGCGAGCGCTCAATGGCCGTAACTGACAACTTGATGATCGAAATGCGCAGAGCCCGCGCCGGTAGACGGTTCCTGAAGTGCGCGCACGCGCCCTTTCGCTAAACCATTGTTTTACCGTACCCTGCCGCGTGACTTCTGATGAAAATCACGAACCTGTACGCGGCCATCGACTGTCCCCATGCGCAAATTTCTGTACCTGCTGTTCTCATTGGCCCTGGCGGCTGTCCTGATCACTTATGCACTGTGGACAGCAGACCGTCCGGCGGGCCATTACCTGTCAGACCTGCGGATCGACCTGGCGGTCGACCGGGGCACGCCGGCTGATCGAGGCAACCTGCTGGGCATTCAGCCAGAATTGTTCCCTACCGACTACCAGAGCCCCGAACGCCTGCATCGCAAGCTGGCGGCGTACCTGCAGACTGCCCGCGACCAGGGGTTCGTCAACGAAAAAACCGTCGTGGTCCTGCCCGAGCATATCGGCACCTGGCTGATGGTCAGCGGTGAAAAGGACGAGGTGTACCAGGCCACTACCTTCAAACAGGCTATGAACTGGCTTGCCATCAGCAATCCGTTGGCCTTTATCCGCGCATTGGCGGGCGCCCAGGGCGATAGCCGGCTGGATGATGCGTACTTGCGCATGAAGGCGGACAGCATGGCCCATGACTACCAGGCGCTGTTTGGTGGACTGGCCAAGGAGTTCGGCGTAACGCTCGTGGCCGGCTCCATCGTACTGCCCGAGCCCAGCGTCAGCGAAGGCGAGCTGAAAATCGGTGGTGGCGCGTTGTACAACAGCAGCCTGGTGTTCGGCCGCGATGGCCGGCCGCTCGGCCAACCCCAACGTCAGCGACACCCGGTGTTTGACCAGCAGGACGTGCTTGGCGCCGAACGGCCGGACGTCACCCAGGTCATTGACACGCCGGCCGGACGCCTGGGCGGTGCTGATCGGCAGCGACAGTTGGTATCCGCTTCACTATCGACAACTCGACGAACAAGGAGCCCAACTGATCGCCGTGCCGGCCTTTGTCATCGGCCGCGACGCCTGGAATAAGCCTTGGGCCGGCTACAAAGGCCTGTCCACGCCAGGCGAAGTGAGCCTCAAGCCCGGTGAGGTGAGTGAGGGGCAGGCCTGGCGTCGGCTGACGTTGACCAGCCGGCTGCCCATCAGCCAGGCCCGCGGCGGCGTCAGCGTATTCTTGCGTGGGCAGTTCTGGGACAACGGCAGCGCTGGCCAGAGCTTCATCAGCCACAACGGCGAGCAATTCACCGATGGTGAAGCCCGTGGCGCACGTCTGCTGAACTTGTGGCTCTAGATATGCAAAAGCCTATGCGCCTGGGTGACCTGTCCGTAGGTTTCGTCCATAGCCTGGCGGACGCAGTAGCCAGTCACGGCCATGACCCACAGCCATTGCTCGAACAATACGGCCTCGATGCCGCGCGCCTGGCTGAGCCCGGGGCGCGCCTGTCGATCCCGCGCTACATGCGCCTGGGCCATGCCGCCATCCAACTGACACAGGATCCGGCCTTGGGCCTGCGCATGGGCCAGCTCAGTCGCCTGAGCCAGGCCGGACTGGCCGGCGTCACCGCGGCCCAGGCGCCCACCGTACGCGAAGCCGCACGCTGCATGATCCGCTTCGAGCCGCTTTACGGTTCCAACTACCGTGGTCAATCGAGTCTTCACGAGGATGCCCGGGGCGCGTGGCTGCGGTTCTATTCCATCAGCCCGTATAACGCCTACAACCGCTTCGTCGTGGACTCGATCATTGCTGGCTGGCTCCAGCAGCTGTCCAGCGTCTGCGACGTGGTGTTGCGGGCCGAACGTATCGAAATCGAATTCGCGGAGCCAACTTACCTCGAAGCCTACCGCAGCCTCGGCGAAGGCCCGATCCAGTTCGCAGCCGAGCAGAACCAATTGCGCCTGGGGCTGGACAGCCTCGCGCTGCGCAACCCACAGCATTGCCCGAGCACCTGGCACCATCTGGTTCAGTTATGTGAGCGGGAACTGGAACAACTGACTCGCACCCGCACCCTGCGCGAGCGAATCATTCAGTTGCTGGGGCCGCTGCTCAACGGCGGACGGGAGCCGGATCTGGAAGAAGTGGCGATGCGCCTGAAGCTGCCGACCTGGACGCTGCGCCGCAAGCTGGCGGAAGAAGGTACGCAGTTCCGGGCGATCCTCAACGACACGCGCCGAGACCTCGCCATGACGTACATCCGCGACACGGAACTGGCCTTCGGCGAAATCGCTTACCTGCTGGGGTTCGCCTCGGCCGAGGCATTCCAACGGGCTTTCAAGCGCTGGAACAACCAGACGCCGGGAGAGTTCCGGCGTAGCCGTAGAGCGACTTGAACACCAGGCTCCCGGCCTGCAATGTAACGTCTGCTACCTACAGTTCCGTGGCGTCTTCGGCAGGTTCCAGGGGGTCCAGCTCATAAGCCTGATATTCGAGCAGCTCTTCCTGATAATCGTCCATTGCCTGTCCTTCCCAATAATCGTTGAAACCGATGCCTGATGGCCCTGGAATCAGCATAAAGCTGCTTGATGAACAAAACATGAAGCCAAGGCTTCATGAATTAAACGTAGCACAGCATTGGGAATTTAATCAGCGCAGGTGTGGCAAGGCGTTACCGCCCCACCACAGGCTCAGGATGCAGGGAGCGGCTGGATCGGCTCGGTTGGCGCCGGCAAGGAACTGGGCGGTGGCGGAGTAACGGTCTCTGTCGACGGGGGTGCGTAGGACTCCGGCTCGCTGGGAGCGATCGGCGCAGGCTCGGCAGGCGGCGCGACCGGCTCGGAAGCGGCAGGCGCGGTTTCGCCAGGTGCTGGAGCAGCCTCTTCGACCGGCGCAACGGGAGCAGGAGTCGGCTCGGGTGCCGGGATTGTCGCGGGCGCTGGAGTTGCGGCGGGAGCCAGGGGAGCCGGCTCCACCTTCGGCTCTGGAATGCCCAGTTCGGCTTTCGGTTTGTCGACGTTTCCAGCGGCTTTTTTCGCTTCGGGAGGCAGGAACACCTCCACCAGCGCAAAGAAACGCTCATAGAATTTGGCTGCGGACACCGTTTCGCTGGCGACCTTGACCATCGAATCGTCCGACGAGCCAATCGGCATCGACACCGACCCCAATACACCCACGCCCAGGCTGGCGGAGTTATTGGTCTTCTTCAGGGCATACCGGTCCTGTAGCGCGTTGGCAAAGATGGTTGCACGATGGCCCGGACCGCCATCTTCGGCACAGACCAGGTTGAAACTGATCTCCATGTGGGTGTCGCCAGTCTGCTGGAAACTCTTGTGGCCGCTGACCAGCTTCGGATCGCTGCTGGTGATGATGTACCCCTGGCTCAGCAACGCACGACGCCCTGCTTCACAAGTCGCCACGTCAGTCACCGGATAGGTACGCGAGAACGTGCCCGAATCATCGAAGTTCTCGTGCTCGTAGATGGCCGCTTTCTTGGAAGAGCAACCGGTCGCGACGACCAGCAGCAATGCCAGCCCAACGGTGCGCATGTGAAATGATCTGAACATTGAACATCCTGAGGAAAACAGTCCGGGGCGTATTGTGCAACAGAACGCGGCCGGACAGCTTGGCTAATCTTGTCTCAAAGGGCTTACAAGTCTACGGGGGGATGCCAGCGGGAAAAAGAAGCAATCCTGATGAATCGACGAACATCGCCGTCGTGGCAATACACGGATACAAAAAGACCCCGGCCTTTCGGCCGGGGTCTTCAGGATCACGCATCAAGTCAGAAGTGCTTGATGTCCGCCTCGCTCTCCAATTGCTTGCGATAAGCCGCGAAGTCCTGCTGGCCGACACGGGACGCCAGGTACCGACGGTATTCGGCCTTTTCTTCCTCGGTCGGTGCAGCGCCTTCGTTGACGCCGTTCAAGCGCAGGACCGTCACGCCGCCGTCAGGCAGGGTCACGCTGACGAACGTCGGCTTGTCCTTCGACTCAGGCTTGGACATGCGGAACAGCGCCTGCAGTACCGCAGGGTCGATACCTTCCTGGTTGCGGGTCGCCGCTTCGACGACTTTCCAGCCTTGACCGTTGACAGGCTTGTCCAGCGCCGTCTTGCCATCGCGCAGGCTGGCAATCAACTCATCGGCCTGGGTCTTGGCGGCAGCGCTGGCGTGTTCCTTGGCCAACTGGGCTCGGATCGGCCCGGCCACGGTTTCCAGCGGAAGCTGCTGGGGCTTGCGATGCTCCTTGGCACGCAGCACCACGACGGTTTCCGGGTCCAGCTCGATGGCGGTACTGTTGGCCCCCTCCTCCAGCACTTCCGGGCTGAACGCAGCGGTGATCACGGCACGGTTGGCCGCGATCCCTTCGCCGCCTTCACGACCGAACGGTGCCGACGTATGGACGGTCAGCTTAAGGTCCTGGGCTGGCTGGGCCAGGTCGGAAGCTTCGAACGAAGCGTCCTCCAGTTGTTTGGTCGCCTCGACGAACCGCTGCTCCACTTGCTGGGTCTTCAAATCGCGGGTCAGCTTGTCCTTGAGGCTCGCGAAACTCGGAACCTCAGGCGCTTCGACACCCAGCAGCTTGATCAAATGCAGGCCGAAATCGGTTCGCACCGGTGCCGAGACCTGATCCTTGCTCAACGCATACAGCGCCTTTTCGAACTCCGGATCGTAGACGCCTGGACCGGCATAACCGAGATCGCCGCCGTTGTTGGCAGAGCCCGGATCCTGGGAGAACTCCTTCGCCAGCGCCTCAAACGACTCGCCTTTGGCCAATCGAGCCTGGATTTCCTCGATCTTGGCCTTGGCCTGGGCTTCGGTGACCTTGTCGTTCACTTCGATCAGGATGTGCGCAGCACGACGCTGTTCGGAAAGATTGGCGATTTCTTTCTGATAAGCCGCCTGCAGGTCTTCATCCTTGACGCTGACCTGATCGAAGAACGAAGCTTTCTTCAGCTCGAGATAGTCGATGACTACCTGATCAGGCGTCATGAATTCCTTGGCGTGCTGGTCGTAGTAAGCCTTGACCTCATCGTCGGTCAGCTTCACGGCTGCCGGATCCGCCTTGACGGTGAGCGTAGCGAAATCGCGGGTCTGTTTTTCCAGGCGGGCGAATGCCAACACCTGGGCATCGGTGACAAAGCCGCTGCCCGCGAGACCGGCACGCAATTGGCCAATGAGCATTTCCTGCGCCAGCATTTCGCGGAACTGCAGTCGGCCGTAGCCCAACTGGCGAATCACCTGGTCGAAACGCTCCGGGCTGAATTTACCGTCGACCTGGAACTCCGGCGTTTGCAGGATCACCTGGTCCAGCGCGGCTTCGGAGAAAGCGAATTTCGCATCGTGTGCGCCTTGCAGCAGCAGCTTGCGATCGATCAGCCCTTTGAGCGCCGAGTCACGCAACATCTTCTCGTCCAGCAGGGAGGCATCGAAATCCTTGCCCAACTGTTGCATGAGCTGACGGCGTTGCATGTCGACCGCCTGGCTCAGCTCGTTCTGGCTGATTTTTTCGCCGTTGACCTTGGCCGCGTCATTGCTGTTGGTGGTGGCTTGAAAAATAGCTTCGAAACCGGTCAACGCCATCAATGCGACGATGATCCCGATGATGGTCTTGGCAATCCAGCCTTGTGAATTGTCCCTGATATTCTGCAGCATGCGTCCCCCAGAAACGGTTGAACTTCAAAAATTAGGCAACCGTGGAGCGTGGGTAGAATCCGGATAGAAGAAAGGCGCATCCGAGGATGCGCCTTCTCGTAACTGGCGGAGCGGACCGGGCTCGAACCCGCGAGCCCTGGCGTGACAGCCCGTTTGTTACCGGCCGCATTACCGCTCCGCTGCCAAGCCAGGCATGACCCCGACCCGGATAAACTCAATGAAACCTTAGTTGACGGCTTCTTTCAGCGCTTTACCAGCCTTGAAGCCTGGCTTCTTGGCAGCGGCGATTTGCAGCGTCTTGCCAGTCTGCGGGTTGCGACCAACACGAGCTGGACGATCGGTAACGGAGAAAGTACCGAAACCCACCAGGACAACAGAGTCGCCGGCCTTGAGAGCGCCAGTGACGGATTCGATTACAGCGTCCAGCGCACGGCCAGCAGCAGCTTTCGGGATATCAGCGGATGCAGCGATAGCATCAATCAGTTCCGACTTGTTCACTCTAAGTCCCCTTATATCTATTTGAGATGATTCTAAGTTTTTTTGGTGAAAGCAAAAACGAGTGCTGAATGGCCTGCAGACACTTAAGAGCCGCTTTATAACAAGGGCTCTAAAAAACTGTCAAGGAAGCCCCCCAGGCAAATGCGTATTAATGCGTGCTAATTCTTTCCTTAGAGTCAGACTCTCGCTTTTCTTCCTTTGCGACAATCTCCGGAGCCACATCCGGCAAGGGCTCCGGCGCGTATTGCAGCGCAATTTGCAGGACTTCGTCAATCCATTTAACCGGTTTGATCTGAAGATCCTGCTTGATGTTGTCGGGAATTTCCTTGAGATCACGGACATTCTCTTCCGGAATGATCACGATCTTGATCCCGCCACGGTGAGCGGCCAGAAGTTTTTCTTTCAGGCCGCCAATCGCCAGGACCTGGCCACGCAGAGTGATTTCACCGGTCATGGCGACATCCGCACGTACCGGAATGCCCGTCAACGCTGAAACCAAGGCTGTGCACATGCCCACGCCGGCGCTCGGTCCATCCTTGGGCGTAGCGCCCTCCGGCATGTGGATATGCGTGTCACGCTTCTCATGGAAATCCAGGGGAATGCCCAGGCTTCGGGCACGGCTACGCACAACTGTCAGCGCCGCGGTGATCGACTCCACCATGACATCGCCGAGGGAACCGGTCTTGATCAATTGGCCCTTGCCCGGAACCACGGCGGCTTCGATGGTCAGCAACTCGCCGCCGACTTGCGTCCACGCGAGGCCGGTCACCTGGCCGATCTGGTCCTGCTGCTCGGCGAGCCCGTAGCGGAACTTGCGCACGCCGAGGAAGTGCTCCAGCAGGTCGGATGTCACCTTGACCGCGAAGCGTTTTTCCAGCGCGTGCTCTTTGACCGCCTTGCGGCAGACCTTGGCAATCTGCCGCTCGAGACCACGCACACCGGCTTCACGGGTGTAGTAACGAATGATGTCGCGAATCGCCTCCTCGTCAAATTCCAGCTCGCCCTTTTTCAGGCCGTTGGCCTGGATCTGCTTGGGCGAAAGGTACTTGACGGCGATGTTGATCTTCTCGTCTTCGGTGTAGCCCGGCAGACGAATCACCTCCATCCGGTCCAGCAACGCTGGCGGGATATTCATCGAGTTGGAGGTGCACAGGAACATCACGTCGGAGAGGTCGTAGTCGACTTCCAGGTAGTGATCGTTGAAATTGTGATTCTGCTCGGGATCGAGCACCTCAAGCAACGCAGACGCAGGATCACCGCGCATATCGCTGCCCATCTTGTCGATTTCATCCAAAAGGAACAGCGGGTTGCGTACCCCCACCTTCGTCATCTTTTGAATCAATCTTCCTGGCATGGAACCGATGTACGTGCGGCGATGCCCACGAATTTCCGCCTCGTCACGCACGCCGCCAAGTGCCATGCGCACAAATTTGCGGTTGGTGGCATGGGCGATCGATTCCGCCAGGGAAGTTTTACCGACACCCGGAGGTCCGACCAGGCACAGGACCGGGCCACGAATCTTCTTCACGCGTTTCTGCACGGCGAGGTATTCAAGGATGCGCTCCTTGACCTCTTCCAGGCCGTAATGGTCCGCATCGAGGATGTCCTCGGCACGCGCCAGGTCCAGGCGGACTTTGCTCTGGGCTTTCCACGGCACCTGGACCAGCCAGTCGATGTAGGACCGCACCACGGTGGCTTCGGCAGACATCGGCGACATCTGCTTGAGCTTGTTCAGCTCGGCCTGGGCCTTGGCAAGCGCATCCTTTGGCAGGCCAGCGGCATCGATGCGCTTTTTCAGCTCTTCGATTTCGTTGTGACCTTCGTCGCCATCGCCGAGCTCTTTCTGAATGGCCTTCATCTGCTCATTCAGATAATACTCACGCTGACTGCGCTCCATCTGTTTCTTGACACGACCACGAATGCGTTTTTCGACCTGCAGCAGGTCGATTTCGCCGTCGAGCAATGCCAGTACGTGCTCGACACGCGCCGACAACTCGATAATCTCGAGGATTTCCTGCTTCTGCTCGATCTTGAGGGCCATGTGGGCCGCCATCGTATCGACCAGGCGTCCTGGCTCATCGATGCTGTTGAGCGACGACAGGACCTCGGCAGGCACCTTCTTGCCCAACTGCACATACTGTTCGAACTGCGACAGCAGGCTGCGGACAAAAACCTCCGACTCACGCTCCGGCGCCTCGACTTCGTCGATCAGCGACACCTCGGCACGGCAATGCCCGTCCACTTCGCTGAAACGCTCGACCGCCCCGCGCTGTTCGCCCTCGACCAGAACCTTGACGGTGCCGTCAGGAAGCTTGAGCAGTTGCAGGACCGTTGCAATCGTACCTACGCGATAAAGTGCGTCTTCACCGGGATCATCGTCGGCAGGGTTTCTCTGAGCGATCAGAAGAATCTGCTTATCACCCGTCATCGCGGCCTCGAGGGCTTCGATGGACTTCTCGCGCCCCACGAACAGCGGGATAACCATGTGCGGATATACCACGACATCGCGCAATGGCAGGAGAGGCAATTCGATGGTTGTCTTCATGATTTCGCCTCTACGGCGGCCGTAAGGCCGTGAACAGATGGAAGTAAGCTTGAAACCAAGATGGGGGCAGCCTTCAAAAAAAACAAGCGCTAAGACACGTCTAAAACGCGCTAATAGCAAAGGGGCCCGAAGGCCCCTCCTTTATTCCGACAGCGGGACACTTATGCGTCCGGCGCAGCCTTGGCAGCCGGCTCACTGTTTTCGTAGATATACAGTGGCTTGGACTTGCCTTCTATGACGCTTTCGTCGATGACGACTTTACTCACCTCGGACTGCGAGGGGATTTCGTACATCGTATCGAGCAATACGCCTTCGAGAATCGAACGCAACCCACGGGCACCGGTTTTACGCTCCAAGGCACGCTTGGCGACGGATTTCAGCGCGTCGGAACGGAACTCGAGGTCTACGCCTTCCATTTCGAACAGCTTGGCATATTGCTTGGTCAGGGCGTTTTTCGGCTCGGTCAGAATCTGCATCAACGCAGCTTCATCCAGCTCGTCCAGTGTCGCCAGGACCGGCAGACGACCGACGAATTCCGGAATCAAGCCAAACTTGACCAGATCGTCAGGCTCGACTTCACGCAGGGATTCACCGACCTTCTTGCCCTCTTCCTTGCTGCGAACCTCGGCGTTGAAACCGATGCCGCCACGGGTGGAACGGTTCTGGATGACCTTTTCCAGGCCGGAGAACGCACCACCGCAGATGAACAGGATGTTACGCGTGTCGACCTGCAGGAATTCCTGCTGCGGGTGCTTGCGACCGCCTTGCGGCGGAACGGAAGCGACCGTGCCTTCGATCAACTTGAGCAAGGCCTGCTGCACACCCTCCCCGGAAACATCCCGGGTGATGGACGGGTTGTCGGACTTGCGGGAAATCTTGTCGATTTCGTCGATGTAGACAATGCCCATCTGGGCCTTTTCCACGTCGTAGTCGCACTTCTGCAGCAGTTTCTGAATGATGTTCTCGACGTCCTCACCCACATAACCCGCCTCGGTGAGGGTGGTTGCGTCGGCGATGGTGAACGGAACGTTCAGCAAACGGGCCAGGGTTTCGGCAAGCAGGGTCTTACCCGAGCCTGTCGGGCCGATCAGCAGGATGTTGCTCTTGCCGAGTTCGACTTCGTCATTCTTCTTGTCACGCTGGTTCAGGCGCTTGTAGTGGTTGTACACCGCTACGGCCAGTACCTTTTTCGCACGCTCCTGACCGATTACATACTGGTCAAGGATGCCGCTGATTTCTTTGGGCGAAGGCAACTTATGCGCGCTGCTTTCGGCCTGGGCTTCCTGCACCTCCTCGCGGATGATGTCATTGCACAGGTCGACGCACTCGTCGCAAATGAAGACCGAGGGGCCGGCAATCAATTTGCGTACTTCATGCTGGCTTTTGCCACAGAAGGAGCAATAGAGCAGTTTGCCGTTGTCCTCGCCGTTGCGGGTGTCAGTCATTCGATCGATCCAAATCCGATAGGCTTGCAACACAAGATGAAGGCAATTGCGGGCTTTTTCAAGCCCGCAGATGATCGGAGCTACCGATCAACCTCATTTTGAGCTGCTTATTTTAAGCGGGGCGCTGGCTGATCACTTCATCGATCAGACCATATTCACGTGCGGCTTCAGCGCTCATGAAATTGTCGCGATTGGTATCGCGCTCGATTTCTTCAAGCGTGCGTCCGCTGTGCTTGGCCATCAAGGTGTTGAGGCGCTCGCGGATGAAGAGGATTTCCTTGGCATGGATTTCGATATCGGATGCCTGGCCCTGGAAACCGCCCAGCGGCTGGTGAATCATCACGCGGGAATTCGGCAGGCAGTAACGCTTGCCGTGAGCACCGGCGGTCAGCAAAAACGCACCCATGCTGCAGGCCTGGCCGATGCAGGTCGTCGAAACGTTAGGCTTGATGAACTGCATGGTGTCGTAGATCGACATGCCCGCCGTCACCGAACCGCCCGGGGAGTTGATATAGAGATGGATATCCTTGTCCGGGTTTTCGGCTTCAAGGAACAGTAGTTGTGCACAGATCAGGTTGGCCATGTAGTCCTCTACCGGACCTACCAAAAAGATCACTCGTTCCTTGAGCAGACGCGAATAGATGTCATAGGCACGTTCGCCACGGGCGGACTGCTCGATAACCATAGGGACCAGGCCGCCTGCGGCCTGGATGTCAGAGCTCTGCTGATAAAAAGAATTGCGGGACATGTCTCGCAGTCACTCCCAAATAGTTATGTCTTGAATACGCATAAGCCAGCGCGAAGGCTGGCTTATGGTGTGTATTTCTTACCGCAGAACCATCAATCGGCTTGTGGAGCTTCCACCGGCTTGACCGCTTCTTCGTAAGAGACCGCTTTGTCGGTCACGCTAGCTTTCTGCAGAACAGTATCCACAACTTGCTCTTCCAGCACAACCGAACGGACTTCGTTCAGCTGCTGCTCGTTCTTGTAGTACCAGGACACGACCTGCTCAGGCTCTTGGTAAGCCGAGGCCATTTCCTGGATCAGCTCGCGAACGCGGGCTTCGTCAGGCTTGAGTTCGAACTGCTTGACCACTTCGGCGACGATCAGGCCCAGCACGACGCGGCGCTTGGCTTGCTCTTCGAAGAGTTCAGCCGGCAGTTGGTCAGGCTTGATGTTGCCACCGAACTGCTGAACGGCCTGCACGCGCAGACGGTTCACTTCGTTGTCCAGCAGAGCCTTCGGCACTTCGATCGGGTTGGAGGCCAGCAGACCGTCCATGACCTGGTTCTTGACCTTGGACTTGATGGCCTGACGCAGCTCGCGCTCCATGTTCTTGCGAACTTCGGCGCGGAAACCTTCCAGACCGGTTTCCTTGATACCGAACTGGGCGAAGAACTCTTCGTTCAGCTCAGGCAGCTTAGGCTCGGAAACGCTGTTGACGGTCACGGTGAACTCGGCGGCTTTGCCGGCCAGGTCCAGGCTCTGATAATCCTCTGGGAAGGTCACGTTCAGAACGCGCTCTTCGCCGGCCTTGGCGCCAACCAGGCCGTCTTCGAAGCCCGGGATCATGCGACCGGAGCCCAGCACCAGCTGGGTAGCCTTGGCGGAACCGCCAGCGAACACTTCGCCGTCGACCTTGCCGACGAAATCGATGTTCAGCTGGTCTTCGTTCTGGGCGGCACGATCAGTGGCTTCGAAACGGGTGTTCTGCTTGCGCAGGATGTCGAGCATCTTGTCCAGGTCGGCATCCGAAACGTCAGCGCTCAGGCGCTCGACGGCAATGGACTCGAAACCGGCGACGGTGAACTCGGGGAACACTTCAAACGTGGCAACGAACTCGAGATCCTTGCCTTTTTCCAGCACTTTAGGCTCGACGGAGGGAGCGCCAGCCGGGTTCAGCTTCTGCTCGACCACCGCTTCGTAGAACGAAGACTGGATCACGTCGCCCACGGCTTCCTGGCGCGCATCAGCTTCGTAACGCTGACGGATCACGCTCATTGGCACTTTGCCTGGGCGGAAACCTGGGATTTTGGCCTTTTGGGCAGTCTGCTGCAGACGCTTGTTGACCTGAGTCTCGATACGCTCAGCTGGCACGGTGATGCTCATGCGGCGCTCAAGAGCAGAAGTATTTTCAACAGAAACTTGCATGGATATTCCTCGTTGCACAGACGTTGGCCGGGCGTTTCCGACCCCAGAATCAAGGGCATGCATTCTAGTAGGTCAAACTCAAGAAGTCACCCTACTGAAAACACGCAGGAAACAGACGCCGAATTTATAAGCAGGGCCATGGTTCATGCCCCGCCCGGTTTGCTAATACAGTCGATCACCGCCAAGGCTCTGCGCAGCACCTTCCTATATAGAAGCACCGCAACCGCGCGCCTGGCATGCGGCCCTTTATAAAAAGACCGACGGGCATGCCGAGTATCATCGCGAAACACAATCGCGAACACAGCCGCCGCGCGCCCGCCCCAGGACCGACGCCGACAGGTAACCAGTGAAAACAAAAACGGCGCAGCCCCTTCTCAGGTTCTGCGCCGTTCTCTGCTAATTAAATAGCGACTTGTATGGTGCGGACGGAGAGACTCGAACTCTCACACCTTGCGGCGCTGGAACCTAAATCCAGTGTGTCTACCAATTCCACCACATCCGCGTATCAAGCTTTTAAAGCAAAGGCGCCAGATTGTTAGATCTGGCGCCTTTCTAGAATATGGGGTGGACGATGGGGATCGAACCCACGACAACGGGAGTCACAATCCCGTGCTCTACCAACTGAGCTACGCCCACCATATTGCCTTGTAGCGTTACTTGTGCCAAAGCTGCCTAATTGGCGCACCCGGCAGGACTCGAACCTGCGACCATCCGCTTAGAAGGCGGATGCTCTATCCAGCTGAGCTACGGGCGCCTTTTTAATCTGTATTCTTGGACGATTACAAACTAAGTGCTTTCAGTTTTGCCGAGTTTAAACTACCAACTCCGCTCAACCTTCTTAACCAGTGCTAGGCTGTGCCCGACAAGTGCGACGAATGTTATAGACGGCCCGATAGGTCGTCAACTCTTTTTTAAAAAAAATTCATTTAATTAAAGGGCTTAGGGGAATTTGCAGACCAAGCGCCTTTGCCCTCACGCCTCGGCATGCGAGAATGCGTTCTCTTTTTTTCCCCTCTCGATGGTTAACCACGCGCAATGACTGCACAACTTATCGACGGCAAATCGATCGCCGCCAGCCTGCGCCAGCAGATCGCCCAACGAGTCACCGAGCGCCGCCAGCAAGGCCTGCGCACGCCCGGCCTTGCGGTGATCCTGGTCGGCAGCGATCCTGCCTCTCAGGTTTATGTCTCGCACAAGCGTAAAGACTGTGAAGAGGTCGGCTTCCTTTCCCAGGCCTACGACCTGCCTTCCGAAACCACTCAGCAAGCGCTGGCCGATCTGATCGACCGCCTCAATGACGATCCGAACATCGATGGCGTGCTGCTCCAGCTACCGCTGCCCGAACACCTTGACGCCTCTAAACTGCTGGAGCGTATCCGCCCGGACAAGGACGTCGACGGTTTCCATCCTTATAACGTCGGTCGCCTCGCTCAACGCATCCCATTGCTGCGCCCGTGCACGCCCAAGGGCATCATGACCTTGCTGGAAAGCACTGGCGTGGATCTTTACGGGCTCGACGCCGTGGTCGTGGGCGCCTCCAACATCGTTGGCCGGCCGATGGCCATGGAATTGCTGCTCGCGGGCTGTACCGTCACCGTGACCCATCGCTTCACCAAGGACCTGGCGGGCCACGTCGGTCGGGCTGACCTGGTGGTGGTGGCCGCCGGCAAGCCGGGCCTGGTCAAAGGCGAATGGATCAAGGAAGGCGCCATCGTCATCGACGTCGGCATCAACCGCCAGGACGACGGCAAGCTGGTGGGCGACGTGGTCTATGAGACCGCCCTGCCCCGCGCCGGCTGGATCACGCCGGTACCCGGCGGCGTAGGACCGATGACCCGGGCCTGCCTGCTGGAAAACACCCTTTATGCGGCCGAGACGCTGCATAGCTGAATTAGCCGCTTCAACTCAGTTACACACCCTGTGGGAGCGAGCCTGCTCGCGATAGCTTGGGATCAGCCAACATCAATGCTGGCATAGACACCGCTATCGCGAGCAGGCTCGCTCCCACAGTATTTTGTCATCTGATCCCTGATCGGCGGACGTTGGTCCGTGCAGCGCGCGCCCGAATCTGACGATTTACAAATTTTTCAGATCCGATTCGCCAGAATCGCCTTCATTAAACTTTATTTATTGATGCGCCCCGACGGCACAGGCATATAGCGCTGGCGTCGCCCATACTCCTAAAATGCGGCGCTTTTTCAACAAGCCGCTGCTCGACAGCACCTTCAACTCCATCGAGTCTACTCGCGTGAAAATCCGTCTTTCGATCCTCAGCCTGTTTTTCCTTTTCACAGGCACCTTCATCACGCAGAACGTCAGCGCGCAGGAAACCATTGCCCCGCCACGAGACACTTCAAAACTGCAGGTCGCCTCCGGCAGTGCGATCCTGCTGGACCTGCAGACGGACAAGGTGGTCTATTCGAGCAATCCGGACGTCGTGGTGCCGATCGCATCGGTGACCAAGTTGATGACCGGCCTGATCGTGCTGGACGCCAGGCAGAACCTGGACGAATACATTTCCATGACCATCGCCAACACGCCGGAAATGAAAGGTGTGTTTTCCCGGGTCAAGCTCAACAGCGAGCTGTCACGCCGGGACACGCTGCTGATCGCCCTGATGTCGTCGGAGAACCGCGCCGCCGCCAGCCTCGCCCATCATTATCCGGGCGGCTACGCGGCGTTCATTGCGGCGATGAACGCCAAGGCCAAGGCGCTGGGCATGTCCAGCACCCACTACGTCGAGCCCACCGGCCTGTCCATTCACAACGTCTCGACCGCCCGGGACCTGACCAAGCTGTTGATCGCCGCGCGCAAGTATCCATTGCTGAGCGAATTGAGTACCACCAAGGAAAAGACCGTGACGTTCCGCAAGCCGGCCTACAGCCTGGGCTTTCGCAACACCGATCATCTGGTCCACAAGGCGAACTGGGACATTCAACTGACCAAGACCGGCTTCACCAACCAGGCCGGTCATTGCCTGGTGCTGGTGACCAAAATGGGTAATCGTCCGATGGCGCTGGTGATTCTCGACGCGTTTGGCAAATACACTCATTTTGCCGATGCCAGCCGTATTCGCAGCTGGGTCGAGACAGGCAAAAGCGCCAGTGTCCCGGCCGTGGCCTTGCAATACAAGGCCGCGAAGAACCTCAAGAGCCGCCAGAGTGGCGTGGTAGAAGCGTCAAAATAATTCGGCTGGCGCAAACAGATAGCCCCGACTCGTCGGGGCTATTTTTGTCAGGGCTTAAGGTTACCCAGTGGGTCATAGGCTCTCGAAGAAGGTGGTTCCTCATCCTCCTCATCCCGGGGCGCCTTGGCCGGCCCTACCGGGTCCACTTGCGGATCGTCGAGATCCGGCGAGTCCGGATCGAATCCCAAGTCATCATCACCGGATGAATGCTCGGAAGAGTGCGGCCCTGATGGTGTTTTCGACTGTGCCATGGTTGCCTCCTTGAATCATGGCCCGGAAATTCCAGGCCCTGACGTTAAGAACCCAAGGCATGCGAGGTCGTGCCCGAGAGCTGACGAACGGGGACCCGACTCAGCGTGCGGAGCCCAACGCCTTGGTGGCCCGCGCGGCGGCCTGCTCCTGCCCTGCCCCGGCCAAATCGTCGGCGGCCTTCAGCCAGCGCTGGGAGTCAATGCTGGCCGGAAGTTGTGTGGGTTGCTGAATCAACACCGCCCAACCGCCCGCGTCCTTGAACGCCGATTCGAATGCATCGAAACTCATCAACGACCGCCGGTTCATCCCCGACCGCAGCAGCACGGTGCGTTTTTGTCGGTTGTAGCCAGCCAGGATCGCGTAGCGCGGCCCGGACCAGAACGCCGAACCCTCGGTGTAGCGCAACAGCACGGGATAACCCGCCGCCACCTGTTCAAGCAACGCCGCAAGTTCATCGTCGAGGGGATAGACCACCAGTCCGTATTCACGTGCCAGGGTTTGCAGACTCTGCTGCAAACGCGCCTCGCCACCGGGCAGGTGTAACGGTTTTTCCAGCAACCCGGGCGTGATGACCGTCCCTTGCAAGGTCAGCAGGGCCGCCAATGATTGCGGCGCGCCCTGATACATCTCGCCGCGGAAGAACGGCACGCTGTTGAGTTCGACCCGCTCGGGCAGACGTTTTATCTGCGGCGATACGCCCCCCGCGCACCCCGCCAGGACGGCGGCGCAGGTCAGCGCCACTACCAGTGATCGAAAAGATGAAATTACCGGCACCATTAATGACTCTCTTGTTCAGGCAGACCCGGCATCCGGGCCGGGCTTGGGCCGACGATCATAAAGTGCGCGCCCGCCTGGGTATAGCCACAAGCAAGAGTTTCACCACCGCGATAGAACGAACCGATCCGTCGCCACCGCCGGCGATCGACTGCTCGTAACACTCGAGCGGCTAGACTGTCCATTGTAATGAGTGCATTGCCCGAGTCCGGGCTGAAGGAGGCACAGATGAGCCTGACGACGACTATTCTGATGCTGATATTTGGCTGGCTGAGCGTAGCGACGGCCATGTTGTGGGGCGTCCTGCGGATCGCCCGGCGCCATCACCACGCACCTCCCCCTCAAGCGAAACAGCCTTCCAAACCCGCCAGGCGCCACGCCACCGCACACTGACATTATCGCCGCGCATGAAAAAGCCGCCCGGGCCTTGGACCCGGGCGGCTTTTGTCTGCCTGGTATCAGGCTTTGTCGACGAGCGCTTTCTCCCTGGCGCGTCGGGACAACATGTTCAACACCTCGATGGCCGCCGAGAAGGCCATGGCCGCGTAGATGTAACCCTTGGGCACATGGGCACCGAAACCTTCGGCGATCAGGGTCATGCCGATCATGATCAGGAAGCCCAGGGCCAGCATGACCACGGTGGGGTTGTCATTGATGAACTTCGCCAACGGCTCGGCGGCCAGCAGCATCACCAGCACCGAAACCACCACGGCGATGATCATGATCGGCAAGTGTTCGGTCATGCCCACCGCGGTAATGATGCTATCGATCGAAAACACCAGGTCGAGCATCAGGATCTGACTGATCGCAGCAGCGAACCCGAGGGTCACGCCAGACGTGGCCGACTTGGGATCGTTCGGCGCCGGGTCCATGCTGTGATGGATCTCAGTGGTCGCCTTCCACAACAGGAACAGGCCACCGGCGATGAGGATCATGTCCTTCCAGGAGAAGGCCTGGCCAAGGATTTCGATGACCGGTTCCGTCAACTGCACAATGAACGCGATGGTGCTCAGCAGGCCCAGGCGCAGGATCAGCGCCATGCCGATACCGATCCGCCGCGCCTTGGCGCGATGCTGTTCGGGCAGTTTGTTGGTCAAGATCGAAATGAAGATCAGGTTGTCGATGCCAAGCACGATTTCCATGACGACCAGGGTGGCCAAGGCAATCCAGGCGGTGGGGCTGGCGGCAAGCTGTAACAGATAATCCATGGGTCAGTCCTGACTCGATATGACGGGGTTAGATGGTCTTGGTGGAGGATTCGGATTCTTCAGCGTCTTTCTCCGGCTCTTTCTTGGGGCTTATCAGCCCACCGGTAGCCTCGCTGATGGCCTGCTCGGCAGCCTTGTGAGTATCGTCGATTGCCTGCTTGGCCGTCTCGACAGCTTGTTCCTTAAGTTGCTGGGCCAACTGCTGGGCGCTCTTTTCCGCTTGTTCACAGCCCACGAGCGCTATCGAAGACAGCGACAGGAAGGCTGCAAGACCCAAGGATTTATACGTCATGGACAGTGCCTCTTCAGAAATGGACGGAGCACAAAGATGGCTCACCGATGGCCCGGCATTCTAGAGAGGGTAATACTTCAGGAAAATTCGTATTTTCAGCGGCTATACTTCGGCTTTTACGAATCGGCGAAAACCATGCTCAATTATCGACAGCTGCATTATTTCTGGGTGGTGGCAAAAACCGGCAGCATCGTGCGCGCCTGTGAGCAATTGAACCTGACCCCGCAAACCATCAGCGGGCAGATCTCCCTGTTCGAACAGACCTACAACATCAAACTGTTCCAGCGCGTCGGGCGCCAGTTGGAGCTGACAGAAGCCGGCCGCCAGACGTTGCCTTACGCCGAACACATGTTCCAACTCGGTGGTGAACTGGAATTGATATTGCGCGCCCAGCCCAACGAACAGCAGACGCTGTTTCGGGTCGGGGTGGCGGATGTCGTGCCCAAGTCCATCGTCTATCGGTTGCTGGCCCCGACCATGGAATTGAGCGAGCCGCTACGTATCACCTGTCGCGAGGACAAGCTCGAACGGCTGCTGGCGGACCTGGCGATCCAACGCCTGGACCTGGTGATTTCCGACAGTCCGATGCCGACTCATCTGGATATCAAGGGCTACAGCCAGAAGCTTGGAGAATGCGGGATCAGCTTTTTTGCCACCGCCGCGCTGGCCGATCGTCATGGGCAGGATTTTCCCCATGGCCTGCATGACGCCCCGCTGCTGATCCCGGGACCGGAAACCGTCGTACGCAGCCGCCTGCAACGCTGGTTCGCCGAACAACAGATCCAACCGCGGATCGTTGGCGAGTTCGACGACAGTGCGTTGATGCAGGCATTCGGCCAGTCAGGCAGCGGGATTTTTATCGGTCCCAGCGTGATTGCCGAAGAGGTCAAGCGACAATATGGCGTGCAGGTTATCGGCCAGACCGAGGCGGTGAGCGAGTCGTTCTACGCCATTTCCGTGGAACGCAAGGTCAGCCACCCAGGCATCGTCGCGATTGCCGAAGGAGCACGCCGCGAGCTGTTCAGCGCCTAGCAATCAGCGCAGGCATTGCGCGGCTTGAACGTCATCAGCAGCAGCGCCAGCAGGATCGATACCAGGATGAATCCGGCCGCGGCGAAACCGACGCTCCCCAGGCCCAGGGTATCGATGACCCGACCGCCCACCAACGCTCCAAGGCCAATACCCAGGTTGGCCCCGGCGATGTTCAGCGAAGCAGCAAACGCCGGCGCTTCGGGGGCTGCTTTCATCAGCCGCACATGGCTGACCAGGAACAGCGCCGCCTGGGTCACGCCCCAGATACCCATCGCGGCGGCCAACCCCAGCGTCGAATGAATGCTCGGCACCAGGGCTACCATGCCGCCGATCATGAACAGGCAGAACACCATCGAGGCAATCAGCGGATGCCGGTCTACCGCGCGACCACCCAGGGAGTTGCCGAGCAGGCCCACGGCCCCGAAGCCCATCAGGCACCAACCCACGAGCGTACCGTCGAACCCGGCCAGGCGCTCGAGGATATCCGCCAGATAGGTATAGGCGGTAAACATGCCGCTGAATACCAGGATCGACAGCAGCACATGCCCCTGCATCAGGGGGCTGCGCAGGATCTTGAATTGCGAGCGGAAGCTCACTTGATGCTGGTGCAGATTGGTTTTCGGCAGGTAGATAAACAACAGCAGCGCCTTGGCAAACGCGATGACCGCCAGGATCGCAAAAGCGCTGCGCCAGCCGAATGCGTCGGAGATCAGCGTGCCGACCGGAATGCCGAATACCGTGGCACAGACGATACCGAAGCCGATCCGCGCGATGGCTCGCCCGGCAAACTGCGGCCCGACGATGTCCACCGCGGTTTCGCTGGCCAACGCCCAGAATACCGGCAGACCCAAAGCCGGGACCAACCGGGCGATGGCCATGACCCAGATGTTCGGCGCCAGCGCCGCCAAAGTGTTGGCCAAGCCGAACATCACCAGCACGCTGATAAACAGCCGACGCCGCTCGACACGGGCAAACCACGCGGTCAGGAACGGCCCGAACGCCGCGACAGTAAATGCGAACAACGTCACCAGCAGTCCAGCCTGAGGGATGGTGACTTGCAGATCCCGGGCGATGGCTGGCAACAGGCCGACAATGATGAATTCCGTGGTCAGCACCGTGAAGCCGGCGGCGGACAACAGGAAAATGGGCAACAGCATGCAGAACTCCAACAAAACGACGACACCAGCGTTAGCCCAAGGGCCCGCTGGAAAACAAATGAGGTGAGAGTGGCAAAGCCTAACAGATTGGGGCCGTCAGAAAAACGCAGATAAACAGGCAGGTGACGGATCGTCACAGGTCCGTCAGATTTTTCGCCGGGCTGTGATAAAGTCCGCGGCCTGCAAATGCTCCACCCTCTTTTCGGTCCCGATCATGCGGCCTGCCCGCTTGTTGCCCTGATTGACGGACCGTTGCACATAAAAAATCAGAGATACCGTCATGACTGCTGTGTCCTCTTCCCTTATGCACCGCTTCAAACGCACCAGCCTGGTGACGCAAATTGTCATCGGCCTGATCGCTGGCATTGTCCTGGCGTGGCTGGCCCCTGACGTGGCGAAATCCACGGCGTTCATCGGCAAGGTCTTTGTGTCGGCGCTCAAGGCCGTGGCGCCGATCCTGGTGTTCGTGCTGGTCATGGCGTCGATCGCCAACCATAAGCACGGCCAGGAAACCCATATCCGCCCGATCCTCTTCCTTTATCTGCTGGGCACTTTCGCTGCGGCCGTGGTCGCGGTCATCGCCAGCACGCTGTTTCCCTCGAGCCTGGTGCTGAGCGCGCAGGACGTTGCCGTTACCGCGCCCGGCGGGATCAGTGAAGTGCTGCAGAGCCTGTTGCTCAGCGTAGTGGACAACCCCGTTCGAGCGCTGATGGACGGTAACTTCATCGGCATCCTGGCCTGGGCCATCGGCATGGGCATTGCCATTCGCCATGCTGGCGAAACCACGCGCACCGTACTCGAAGACTTGTCCAATGGCGTGACCGTGATTGTGCGGCTGGTCATCCGCTTCGCCCCGCTGGGTATCTTCGGCCTGGTGGCCTCGACCCTGGCCACCTCCGGCTTCGGTGCGCTGCTCGGTTACCTGCACCTGTTAACCGTGCTGATCGGCTGCATGCTGTTCGTGGCATTGGTGGTCAACCCGCTCATCGTGTTCTGGAAACTGCGTCGCAACCCCTTCCCGCTGGTGCTCACCTGCCTGCGTGAAAGCGGCATCACCGCGTTCTTCACGCGCAGCTCGGCGGCGAACATTCCCGTGAACCTGGAACTGAGCAAGCGCCTCGGCCTGCACGAAGACACCTACTCGGTCTCGATCCCGCTGGGCGCCACCATCAACATGGCCGGCGCAGCCATCACTATCACTGTATTGACGCTGGCGGCCGTGCATACCCTGGGCATCGTCGTGGATGTGCCCACGGCCGTGCTGCTCAGTGTCGTCGCCGCCATCTGCGCCTGCGGCGCGTCCGGGGTCGCCGGCGGCTCGCTGCTGTTGATTCCCCTGGCGTGCAGCCTGTTTGGCATCCCTAGCGAAATCGCCATGCAAGTGGTCGCGGTCGGGTTCATCATCGGCGTGCTGCAGGATTCCGCTGAAACCGCGCTGAATTCCTCCACGGATGTGCTGTTCACGGCGGCGGCTTGCCTGGGTGAAGAAGAGCGGGCGCGGCGCACCGCGTAATTGTGTGGTGGATGTACGGTCCTCATCGCGAGCAAGCTCGCTCCCACACTGGATTGATGTTTGTAGCAAGGACCATGTGGGAGCGAGCTTGCTCGCGATAGCGATGGACCAGACGCTGCGGAACTGACAGCCACAAAAAAGCCCGGAACGGCTCACACCGTCCCGGGCTTTTTCATGCTCGCGGGTTTAGAACGCGCCCATGTAATCGCGCTTGCCTACTTCCACGCCGTTGTGACGCAGCAGTGCGTAAGTGGTGGTGACATGGAAGAAGAACTGCGGCAGGCCGTAGGTCAGCAGGTAGGTTTGACCGCTGAAGCGTTTTTCCTTCGGGGTGCCCGGACGGGTGACGATTTCAATGCCTTCCTTGCCATCGATCTGCTCGGGGCTGATGCCGTCGATGAAGGCCAGCACCTTGGCGATCAGCGCTTGCAGCTCAGCGAAGGTGGTCTCGCTGTCGTCGTATTTCGGCACTTCGATCTCGGCCAGGCGCGCGGACACGCCCTTGGCGAAGTCGACGGCGATCTGCACCTGACGCACCAGCGGGAACATGTCCGGGAACAGGCGTGCTTGCAGCAAAGCGTTCGGATCGATGTTTTTCGCGGTGGCGTGGGCTTCGGCCTTGTTCAGCACATCACTCAGGGCGTTGAGCATCTGTTTGAAAACCGGGACGGAGGCGGCGTACAGGGAAATGGTCATGGCGATCTCATGCGGGTGGTAGGAGGAAACAAATCAAACGTCGGCGATTATAGCCACGGCTTGTTGCGCTCCTTGTCTTTTATTACGCAAGGATTAGGCTAGGCGGCTTCCACGGCATAGGGAAACGCGCAATGAGCATCGAAGAACAAAGCCAGGCCGAAGAACCACGGCTCAACAGCACGGAAATCCGCATCCTTGGCGCCCTGATCGAAAAACAGGCCACCAACCCTGAGACCTACCCTCTCACCCTCAACGCGCTAGTGCTGGCCTGCAACCAGAAAACCAGTCGCGAACCGGTGACGAACCTCAATCCGGGCCAGGTCGGCCAGAGCTTGCGGGCCCTGGAAGGCCGCGGTTTTACCCGGCTGGTCATGGGCAGCCGCGCCGACCGCTGGGAGCACCGGGTCGACAAGGCGCTGGAGCTGGTGCCGGCCCAGGTGATCCTGATGGGGTTGCTGTTCCTGCGCGGCCCACAGACCGTCAATGAACTGCTGACCCGCAGCGGCCGCATGCATGATTTCGAAGACACCGAGCAGGTCGTGCACCAGCTCGAGCGCCTGATCGCCCGAGGCCTGGCGCTGCTGATGCCGCGCCAGGCCGGCCAGCGTGAAGACCGCTATATGCATGCCATGGGCGACCCCGCGGACATCGAGACCCTCCTCGCCGCCCGCCAGCACCCGGTAGAACGCGGTGGCGCCGGCAGCGGTGTGTCAATGGAACGCCTTGAAGAACTCGAAGCGCGGATCGCCGCGCTGGAGGAGCGTCTGGCGCGCCTGGAGTAATCAGGACCGGGCGAAAGCCACGGCCTTGTCGAATTGCTCCAGGTTGGGCCGCACGCCCGTGTACAGCACAAACTGCTCCAAGGCCTGGATCGCGATCACCTCCAGCCCGGTGATGACCCGCTTGCCTTCTGCCCGGGCCCGGACGATCAACGGCGTTTCCGAAGGAATCGCCACCACGTCGAATACCGTCTCGGCTGCCACGAGAGCATTGGCCTCGAACGCCAGGTGGTCCGCTTCAGGACCGCCCGTCATGCCGATCGGCGTCACGTTGATCAGCATTTGTGGCCGGCGATCGCCCAGCTCGGCTTGCCATTCGTATCCCAGGGAGTCGGCCAGGGCTCGGCCGGTGGTTTCGTTGCGGGCGACGATCAGGCCATTTTTATAGCCGCCATCGCGCAAGGCACTGGCGACCGCCTTGGCCATGCCGCCGCTGCCACGCAGGGCGAAAGTCGAATCCTTGGGTACGGCATGGGTCTGCAGCAATTGAGCGACGGCAATATAGTCGGTGTTATAGGCCTTCAAATGGCCGTCGGTGTTGACGATGGTGTTGATCGACTGGATCGCGGCGGCGGAAGGATCCAACTCATCGACCAAGGCGATGCAGGCCTCCTTGAACGGCATCGACACGCCGCATCCGCGGATGCCCAGGGCGCGAATGCCACGCACCGCACCCGGCAGGTCGCGGCTGCTGAACGCCTTGTAGTAGAAGTTCAAGCCCAGTTGTTCATAGAGGTGATTATGAAAGCGCAGGCCGAAATTGCCCGGGCGCCCCGATAGTGACATGCACAGCTGGGTGTCTTTGTTGGGGTTCATCTGCATGCTCGTCTCCTTGAAACACTTTCGGATAAACGCGATCGCCGTACCGACCGGTCCTGTTCGATGCTCAGACCTCGGGCGCAGCGCAGCGACTCGTCATCCGCTGTAAAAAAATCAGCCACAGACCTTACACAATATTTACCCAGCGGCGGTGCAAATCCTGGGAAAATCGCTGTCAGAGCAAGTATCCCCGCGCCCCTAATCGGGTCTGTCGCAGGCCACAGGCGCCGGGGCCGGAACGAGGAATCGCCATGAAACGCAAACTTCCCATCATCGCCCTGCTCGTGGGGGCACTCGCGGTCACCGGCCAGGCATCCGCCCATGGTCGCGGTGGTTGGGAGGGTCCCGCGGTGTTTGGTGCAATCGTCGGCTCGGCCATTGTCGGCTCCGCGCTCATCAGCCGCGACCGACCGGTTTATGTCGAGCAACCGGTGTATGTCCAGCCACAACCGGTCTACGTGCAACAACCTGTCTATGTGCAACAACCGCCACCGGTCTATTACGCGCCGCAACCGGTATACATCGAGCACCCGGTCTACTATCGCCCGGCGCCGGTGTATTACGGGCCACCACGGGGCTATTACTATGGCCCGCCGCGCGGCCATTACGGTCGCTGGTAGTCCGTTCAGAGGCAATAAAAAAAGCAGCCGGTGATCGATGATCACCGGCTGCTTTTGTTTTTTACTCCTTTGCGATCGCCAGATCAGACGTGCTCGCTGCTCTTTAGCCGCACCGGGCCGTGCTCTTCCGGCGAGTGAGCGGGTTCCGCCACCACTGGAATCTCGTTGCCGTCGCAGTCATGCAATTTTCCGTCGCTGAAATAATCACCTTCACGCAGTGCGGCCAGGTCCTGGTAGCGCAGCACCCGCTCGGTACCGGCGGCAAAAACCGACTGCTGGTCGGAGTTGCCGGTGGTGAAATGGTTGAACGCCAGGTTCAGGATAATCGCCATGATTGCCGAAGAACTGATCCCCGAATGGAAGATCGTCGCGAACCAGCTGGGGAAATGGTCGTAGAAGTTCGGTGCGGCGATCGGGATCATGCCGAAGCCAATGGAAGTGGCGACGATGATCAGGTTGACGTTGTTGCGGTAGTCAACCTTCGACAGGGTTCGGATACCACTGGCGGCAACCGTACCGAACAGCACGATACCAGCACCACCGAGCACCGAGGTCGGCACGGCGGCGATCACCCGCCCCATGAACGGCAGCAGCCCGAGCACCACCAGGAATATCCCGCCAGTCGCCACGACAAAACGGCTCTTGATACCGGTCACCGCCACCAGCCCGACGTTCTGGGCAAAGGCACTCTGGGTGAAGGAGCCAAAGATCGGGGCGATCATGCTCGACAGCATATCGGCTCGCAGACCATTGCCCAGACGGCGGGAATTGACCTTGGTGTCGATGATTTCCCCCACCGCCAGGATGTCAGCGGAGGTTTCCACCAGCGTCACCATGATCACGATGCACATCGACAGGATCGCGGCGATATGAAAAGTCGGCATGCCGAAGTGGAACGGCGTTGGGAACCCGAACATCGGGCCTTCGCTGACGGACGAAAAGTCCGCCATGCCGAGGAATACCGCGATGACGGTGCCGATGACCATCGCCAGCAGGATCGACAGGCGGGAAATCGTCGCACTGCCCATTTTGCTCAGTACCAGCACCAGTACCAGGGTCAGCGCAGCCAGGCCGATGTTCGCCATGCTGCCGAAATCCGCGGCGTGGCTGTTGCCGCCCATGGCCCAGCGCGCCGCCACCGGCATCAGCGTCAGGCCTATGGTGGTGATGACGATGCCGGTGACCAGTGGCGGGAAGAACCGGGTGATGCGCGAGAATACCGGAGTGATCAGCAAACCGATCAGGGACGCCGCGATTACTGCGCCAAGGATGGCCTGGAAGCCCCCTTCCCCGCCGGTTCCGACGATCGCCACCATGGTCGCGACGCCGGAGAACGAAACGCCCTGCACCAGCGGCAGCTGGCAGCCAAAGAACGGCAGGCCAAGCGTTTGCAGCAACGTCGCCAGCCCTCCCGCGAACAATGACGCAGCGATCAGCAGGCCGATGTCCGCCGGCGACAAGCCGGCCGCCTGGCCGATGATCAAGGGCACCGCGACGATGCCGCCGTACATGGTCAACACATGTTGCAGGCCGTAAGCCATATTCGCGCCGACGCCAAGGTTTTCGTCCTCGGGCCGTGGGAGTGAAACATGGGACGTTTTCATGGTTCGGGGGTTCCCTGGTTTTTGTTATGCGCACACTGTATTCAAAAGTCAGGACAAATGTCCATAGAGTTGTATACAACTTGTTGCGCACGGATCACAGACCAGGTTGCAAATCCCGAACCAGATTGCATTCAACTTCGCGCTATCAGTCCTTCCAGCACCGGCCGCAGCAGTTCCCGTGGCGGCACCCGCAGCCCGAACTCCGTCTCCAGCAGGTCGATCAACTCGTCGGCGTCCATGATTGTGCGTCGCCCACTTTCCTGCCCGATCTGGTGCACGGCATAGCTGTTGCCGTTGAGGGTCTTGCGCCAACCGTCACCCGTGCGGGCGACCATCAACCGGTCCTTGAACGGGGAATCCGCATGACTGCAGACGTACCAATTGCCGACGATGTAATCGATCTCTTCCTGGCGCTGCAGGTCGAACAGGTACATCGGCCGCCATTCGCCCCCTACGTTGGCGCGCAGCATGTAGCCGTCTTCAGTGGTCTCGATGCGGTACGGCTCGTGAGGAGTGGCCTGGACCTCGCGACTGTCCAGCAACAGTGGCGCGGTCGGCACCATGCCACCGAAGCCGACGTCGGTTACATAGCGCACGCCGTCAAGCGTCACCAGGCTCAAGCGATGGGTGCGTGCGGTCCAGGCGCCTTCAGGCGCGTTCATCACTACTCGTCCGGTGATGCCGCGAGCCTCGAAGCCCAGGTCCTGCAAAAGGGCCAGGAATAGCTGATTGAGCTCGTAGCAATAACCGCCGCGCCCTTGCTCGAAGATTTTTCGTTCCACCGACTCGAGGTCGATCGGCACCGGCTGCCCCAGCAGCGTCGCGAGGGTTTCGAAGGGGAACTCGGCCGTATGACGCCACTGCAACTGGCGCAACGAATCGAGCGTCGGGAGTGGTGCCGTGTCGAAGCCCAGGCGCCGCAGATAACGAGCGCAATCACTCAGTCGAGATGGGTTCATGGGATGTCCTTTCCTGTTCAGGTGCAGGGCTTGTGCAGGCACCCCGCCGTTGGCACAGGTATAAGGCATTTCCCCTGGGTGGACAATGATCCGGCGGCCTCAACGGCGCTTGCGCGAAGACAGACGAATCCAGGTCGGGGCATGGTCGCTGGGGTGTGGCTGGTTCCTGACCCAGGCATCCACCCCCGCCTCGCTCAGGTAGGCACTGGCGACGGGGTTGAGCAACAGGTGGTCGATACGTAGCCCGGAGTTTTTTTGCCAGTGCTGGCGGAAATAGTCCCAGAACGTATAGATCCGCTCCTCCGGGTAGAGATGACGCAACGCATCCGTCCAGCCCTGGTCCAGCAGGCGCTGGTACCGCTCGCGGCTTTCCGGCTGCAACAGGGCATCCTTGAGCCACGAGCGTGGGTTGTAGATGTCGAAGTCAGTGGGTACCACGTTGTAGTCACCCGCCAACACCACCGGGTGATCGCTGGCTTGTAGCCCCTGGGCATAATCGATCAGCCGCTCGAACCAGGCCAGCTTGTAGTCGAACTTCGGACCCGGCTGCGGATTGCCGTTGGGCAGATAAAGGCAACCTACCAGGACGCCATGCACAGCCGCCTCGATATACCGACTGTGACTGTCTTCCTCTCCGCCCGGCAGGCCGCGCCGACTCTCAAGCGGTTGCGCATCGCGGGCCAGGATCGCAACGCCATTCCAGGAAGCCTGGCCGTGCCAGATCGACCCGTACCCGGCCGACTCAAGCTCCGCCGCCGGGAAATCCTTGTCGGCGGCCTTCAACTCCTGCAAGCAGGCGATGTCGGGTTTCTCCCGCTCCAGCCACTCCAGCAGGTTGGGCAGCCGAGCCCGGATGCCGTTGATATTGAAGGTCGCGATTCGCAGCTTTTTCATGGACAGACAACTCGAAAAACCAAAGTACTAGCTGTGACCGATGACAAGCCGTGGAGGTTGCAACAACCGCTCAGGAGCCGGTTTTCGACAGGGGCGGAGCGCTCTCCAGCAGATGCGCGAACGCCTGCTTGTCGATGGGGCGGCTGAGAAAATACCCTTGCACTTCGTGGCATTCATCCGAGCCCAGCGTGCCCAGTTGGGCCAGGGTTTCGACACCTTCGGCGGTGACCGTCAGGCCCATGGCCTTGCCCAGGTTGATGATCGCCTGGACCACGGCGCGGTCGTTGCTGCTGTTGCTCATGGAGGCGATGAAGCGCTTGTCGATCTTGATGCCATCGAATGGATAGGTGCGCAAATAACCGAGCGACGAATAGCCGGTACCAAAATCGTCCATGTTCAGGCGCACCCCCAGTTCCTTGAGCGCATTCATGACCTGGAGCGCACCGTCCACATCGTTCAGCATGACGTTCTCGGTGATTTCCAGCTCCAGGCGACTCGCCGGGAAGTGGGTTTCGATCAATACCTGGCGCACGTCCTCGACCACATCGCTGCGTTCGAATTGCGCAGGCGAGAGGTTGACCGAGACCATCAGCTCGCCCGGCCAGGTCAACGCGGTTTCGCAGGCCTCGCGTAACACCCAACGCCCAAGCGGGACAATCAGGTCGGTTTGCTCGGCCAGCGGGATAAACGCGTCGGGGCCCAGCAAGCCTTGGGTCGGATGTTGCCAACGGACCAGCGCCTCGACCGCGACGATGGTCTTGCCATCCACGGTATAGCGAGGCTGAAAATGCAGGACGAACTCATTTTTCTTCAATGCCTGGCGAAGGTCGCTTTCCAGCTGGCGACGATGCTGGATCTGATCGTTCATGTGCGAGGCGAAGTAGCACCAGGTCTTCTTGCCCTCGGATTTGGCCTGGTACAGGGCGATGTCGGCGCAACGGATCAACTCGCCCGGCACATAACCTTGGCGCCGGCTTACGGCAATGCCGATGCTGGCGCCAATGTGCAACGAATGGGTCTCGTAATGGATCGGTTGCTGCAGGCTGTCGATCAGCCGTGCACAAAACCGGTCGATTTCGGCGGAGTGCTCCACTCCGCTGAGCACCACCACGAACTCATCCCCACCCAGGCGCGCCACCAGATCGTGTTCTCGGGTGCAGTCGCGCAGGCGCTGGGCCACTTCCAGCAGCACTGCATCGCCGGCCGGGTGGCCCAGTGAATCGTTGATCGGCTTGAAGTTATCCAGATCCACCATCAGCAAGGCCAGCGGTACGGAATGCTCCTTGGCAAGCAATGCATCGTCCAGGTGCCGGGCCAACTTGTTGCGATTCGGCAGGCCGGTCAGCGCATCGTGCATCGACAGGTGCTGGACCTGGGCATGGGCGGCCACTTCATCGGTGATGTCGCTGGCGGTGCCGCGATAGCCCGTTACCAAGGCCTTGTCGTAGATCGGCCGCGCCGATACCCGACAAAATCGCAACTGTCCGGAATGGTCGCGGTAGGAACATCGAAGGTTGCTGGCATTCTGCTCTTCGACCAGTTTGCCCAGCCACAAGGCAATCGGCGTGGTGTCGCAATACAGCAACTGTTCGATGTCCTGTCCCAGCCATTGCTGATCGGAAAAACCGGTAACGGTGTTGAAGCGCCCCGACAGATAGGTGATGCGCTGCTGGCTGTCGATTTCCCATATCCAGTCCGACGCCGCCTCCGCCACGGCACGGAAGCGCTCCTCGCTCGCCTGGAGCGCCTGCTTTGAGGTTTCCAGGCTGTCGTAGCTGGCATCCACCTGTCGAGCGGTACGCATGGCATAGCGGAAAAAATAAGCGGTGAGCAACGCCAGGATCAGCAACGCCCCGCCCAATGGCGGAACCAGGGACCACAGCAATTGCTGGCCTGGCCGCTCCAGCCGGGATACCAGGCTGTAACCGGTGCTATCCAGCGGTACGGCTGGCTGACCGGGCGCCAGCGCCATATCTTTCACCAGATTCAACTCGTTCAGGCCGTAGCTCTTGCCTACCTTGCGAAGCTTGACCGGCGTCAGTTGGTCGACAAAAAGCAGCACCGACGTCCCCTTGGCCTCGACCTGAGGACGTTCGTCGTTGGGCAGGATCACCGAAGCCGTGACGATGGCTGGCCAGCCTTCGAACAAGGTGTAGCGGATCATGGGCCTGGTCAGGTCCGGTTGCGCCTGGAGCTGATCGACAAGCTCCTTCAGCGGTGTATCGATGTAGGCCGTCGCGTCTGCCTGGACATTTTGTCCCCGCACCACCGCATATTTGGTGCGTTCACGGTCGACGACGAACACCCCTTCGTATTCATCGTTGGTAAACAGGGTCTTGCCGATGTTCTGTTCGGCATAGGCCCATTGCACATCGACCTCGCCGTTCAGACGCTCATAGCCGGTGGTCCAGTAGGCGTAACTGGCCATGTAGTTTTTCGACGCGGTGATGCGATTTTCGAGCGCGCGCTCGATGTAGAAGTGAGTCTTGCCCACGTCGTCCGCGTCCAGCTTTTGCGCAATGTTGAACAGCGCGGCGACAGCCATCAGGACACCCATTACGAACAGCACGCCGACCGCCACCACCAGGCGACGGGTAATCGGCGTATGACGCGTGACGTCAGGGGGGATATCGGCAGCGGTGTCCATTGACCTGCTCCTGTCCTTCGGCGTTGGCTTCGCCGTGCAAACTTCACTGCATGAACTGCGTTCGACCCTTGGGTTTTCTTAACCTTAGCAGCCGCTGCCGCGTCAGTTGGCGAGCCTACAGAGTTTGACGAAAAGGGCTACGCGTCGCCTGTGCGTTGAACAATGGACCTCGATCCGCCGCCGATGATTCCGACGAATCTCAGCGATCGGAACGCTCCAGCGCATCGAACGAGTCTTCCCTGGACAACGCCGCGACACAGTTGCGACCGCTGTGTTTGGCCTGATACAGCGCCGCATCGGCTCGCTGAATGAAGACTTCCGTACTGTCCAGGCTGCTGGGCACGAAGGCATGGCAACCCAGGCTCACCGTCAGGTAGCCGGAGGGGGCAGCCGAATGGGTAATCTGCTTGTCGATGACGCGACGGCGGATCTGTTCGGCCAATGCCATGGCGCCGTGCAGGTTGGTATCGGGCAGCAGGACAGCAAACTCTTCGCCACCATAACGCACCGCCAGGTCGGCCTTGCGATGACAGCAGTCCTTGAGCACCTTCGCGACCTCCGCCAGGCAATGATCACCCGCGACATGCCCGTAGGTATCGTTGTAGCGCTTGAAAAAATCGATGTCGAGCATGATCAGGCTCAGGGGGCTGCGCTGGCGGGCGCCTCGGCCGAACTCGATGCCCAGGGCCCGCTCGAACAGCCGGCGGTTCGCCAGTCCGGTCAGGCTGTCATGAGTGGCGATCAGCTCCAGCGCTTGCTGGGCCTTGCGCAGGTCCGCTTCAATCCGCTCGCTGTTACGCACCTGATGCACGAATACCCAGCCAAACAGACAGATACCCAGCACCACCAAGGCCACGATCAGGCTCGATTGCACTGCCCGGTCATACCAGCCCGCCAGGATCGCCGACTCGGACATCGCGGCAATGACCACCAGTGGGTAGGCTTGCAGATGCCGATGGCCATAGAGCCTGACGATATCATCGGTGTCGGAGCGGATCATCTCATCGCCGGAGGCCCCCACCGCCGGATCGTGCTGGAAAATATGATGCCGCGCCATGGACGCACCAATCAGCGCCTCGTCGAAGGGCCGGCGCGCCAGCAAAGTCCCATCGGACAACGCCAGGGCCATCTCGCCTTGGTCATCGAGATTGAAACTCTTCAGGAACTGGTCGAAATACGACATCTTGATCCCGGCCAGCAGCACGCCCTGGAAATTGCCTTTGCGGTCATTCAGCCGACGGGAAACGGGGATGATCCATTCGCCATTCTGCCGGCTGCGGATCGCCGGGCCGATATGGGCGACGAGCGAGGCGTTCTCCTGGTGAAACTGGAAATACTCGCGATCCGCGATACCGGATCCCCGGTGCAGCTTTTCAAACGAGGTGATGATCCACTGGCCGCTCTTGTCGAACAGAAACAGGCCGTGCAGTTGCTCCAGGGATAACACGCGCCGGGCGAATGTCTGTTGCAGGCGCGTGCGCACGGCCGGGCCGTAGCCATCGATCTGGATCCAGTCTGCCAGGCTGCCGAGCACGAGATCGGCCTGCAGGAAAGTATCCTGGGCCTGCTGGGCCATGGCACGGGTAAGGTTGGCCGAAGCAATCCGCGCCGACTCCAGGTCGTGACGACGAGATTGCTCCAGTTGCAGATAGAGCAAACCGCAGAGGCACAGGCACACCGTCGCGATAAACGCCACCGCAGCCTTGAGCAATGGCAGGCGCTTGAGGGTGCCGCCGGGCGCATGGAGCGGATCGTTGATGGGGATAGGCAAGCGAATTCCTGAAGAGGGCAAAGCATGAGCAAAACGCTCAAAGCCCCTAATATTCGTGAGCTTAGCGTACCGCTTGGAGGGCGGCAATTTGCCGGTGGGGCGAAGTCGATGGATGGCGCAGTGGATCCAAAATCCCCCTTATCATTTGGCAAGGATGCCGCCCCTTGGCGCGTTTTTTTTACACGCGAGCCTTACCGGGGACTATCTAAAACGTGTCTCGCCCCATAACGTAGGTGGCCTTTATATCAAGGCCCCGCGGACCATGAGCACTCCGAACCCGAGCACTGTAGAACAGGTACAGGCCAGACCGTCGACCGTCAGCCTGCGAGAGGCCTTCTGGTTCTGGCTGAAACTGGGTTTCATCAGCTTCGGCGGACCGGCGGGCCAGATCTCGATCATGCACCAGGAATTGGTCGAGCGTCGGCGCTGGATCTCCGAGCGTCGCTTCCTCCACGCCTTGAACTACTGCATGCTGCTGCCCGGCCCCGAGGCCCAGCAACTGGCGACGTACCTCGGCTGGCTGATGCATCGAACCTGGGGCGGAGTAATCGCCGGGGCGTTGTTTGTCCTGCCCTCGCTGTTCATCCTCATCACCTTATCCTGGCTATACGTCGCCTTTGGCGAAGTGCCGGTGGTGGCCGGCATTTTTTATGGCATCAAGCCCGCCGTGACGGCGATCGTCGTGCATGCCGCGCACCGGATAGGCTCGCGCGCGCTCAAGAACAACTGGCTGTGGGCAATCGCCGCCGCGTCGTTTACGGCGATCTTCGCCTTCAACGTACCCTTCCCGCTAATCGTACTGGGGGCTGCAGTCATCGGTTACTTCGGCGGTCGCTGGGCACCGGGAAAATTCAGCCTGGGCGGCCACGATGCCAGGCACAAGTCGTTCGGCCCGGCCCTGATCGATGACGATACACCGACCCCGGAACACGCTCGTTTCAGTGCCACCCGCCTGGCCCGACTGCTGATCGTCGGGGCGCTGCTGTGGATTCTGCCGATAGGCCTGTTGACCGGGATGTTTGGTTGGGAAGGAACCTTGACGCAGATGGCCTGGTTCTTTACCAAGGCGGCACTGCTGACTTTCGGCGGCGCCTATGCGGTTCTGCCCTACGTGTATCAAGGCGCCGTCGGACATTTCGGCTGGCTGACACCGACCCAGATGATTGACGGCCTGGCCCTGGGCGAAACCACTCCGGGACCGTTGATCATGGTGGTCGCGTTCGTTGGTTTCGTCGGGGGTTACGTGACGCAGGTGTTCGGCCCCGAACAGGCGTTCCTGGCGGGCGCGGTTGCGGCCACGCTGGTGACCTGGTTCACCTTCCTGCCCTCGTTCCTGTTCATCCTGGCCGGCGGTCCGCTGGTGGAATCGACCCATGACGAATTGAAATTCACCGCGCCGCTCACAGCGATCACCGCGGCGGTGGTGGGGGTGATTCTCAACCTCGCCTGCTTCTTCGGTTACCACGTGCTCTGGCCCAAGGGCTTCTATGCAGCACTGGACTGGCCATCGGCAATTCTTGCAGTCGCGGCGTTCATTGCACTGTTCCGCTATAAACGCGGCGTCATCCAGGTGTTGCTGGCCTGCGGCCTGGCCGGGCTGGCGGTGCATCTGTTGCGCTAGGAGAGGCGCTTGAGTCGGATCAGCGGCCCATGCCCGGTGCCGCTGACGGCAAGAAAATTGAACGGGCCTCTGCCATCTGCGAACTAACCAGGTTCATGGCCCGGCCGGTGCGGCCAGGGCACAACCTGAACAGAAATGGCACAGGTGATCCATCCATGGACTCAAGCTCCCTCGATATTTTTACCGACACCCAGGTACTGGGCATCTCCATTGCCAATTGGCTGCTGGCACTGAGCGTGATGACGGTGAGTTTCATCATCGCCAGGGCTGGCGTCGGCTTCCTGTTGAAAAACGTGCGTGCCCGGGCACAAAAACCCGACGCTTATGTCAGCCACATCGCCGTCGAAGTACTGTCCAGTACCAGCAATACCTTGTTATTGCTGGCCTCGATCCTGATCGGCGTTGGCGTACTGGACTTGCCGGAACGCTGGCTGAGTCGAGTCAGCAGCCTCTGGTTCGTGGTGGCGGCCCTGCAAGTGGGATTATGGGCAAACCGAGCGATCGCCCTGGCGCTGATGCATTATTTCGCCCGCCACAGCCACTCCGACATTCATCAGAAAAGCGCCTTGGCCACCCTGAGCCTGTGGGGTGCGAAAGTATTCCTCTGGGCGGTGGTGCTCCTGGCGATGCTTTCCAACCTGGGCGTGAACATCACGGCGTTCGTTGCCAGCCTCGGCGTGGGCGGCATCGCCGTGGCGCTCGCGGTGCAGAATATCCTCGGGGACCTGTTCGCTTCGCTGTCGATTGCCGTGGACAAACCTTTCGAAGTCGGCGATTTCATCGTCGTCGGCTCCCTCGCCGGGACGGTGGAACATGTCGGCCTGAAGACCACGCGAATCCGCAGCCTGGGTGGCGAGCAGATCGTCATGGCGAACGCCGGCATGATCAGCACCACCATCCAGAACTACAAACGCCTTCAGGAGCGCCGCATCGTCTTCGAATTCGCCCTGCCCCAGGAATGCTCGACAGAACAACTGCGGCAAGTGCCGGTCATCGTCGAAAAAATCATCAAGGCCCAGGAAAAGACCCGCTTCGACCGCGCGCATTTTCGCGGTTTCGGCGAAAGCGCACTGGAGTTCGAAACGGTCTATATCGTGCTGGACCCCAGCTACAACGTCTACATGGACATCCAGCAGGCGATCAACCTGGGCATGATGGAAGAGTTCGCCAGAATCGGCGTGCGCTTCGCCATGCCGTCGCGCGCGGTGCATGTGGCTTCGTTGCCGGATGCGGTCGAGCGGATGGCCAGCAGAGGTAATGAGAGGTCCGCCACGCAAAGCGCTCCCTCGTTTCGGGCGCAACACTGAGTCCACGCATACGTTGGAGATTGTCGTTACAACTTTCCAGATGAATAGGGGAACTGCGTCCTATAGCATTGCCCGGGTGATTTACTATCACTTCAACTCGGCCTCAAAGATTGCCTTACTGATGATCTATCCGAAAAACGAACAGCAAGACTTGACGGGTGATCAACGCAAGGCGTTGAAAATGATCGTCGAGCAATGGAGATAACCATGAGCAGATTTTTCGATGAGCTGATGGAAAGCGTGCAACAGATGGATGAGATTGTCCGAGGAGAGCGCCAGCCGTTCCGGGAATTCATCGTCGATGCGCTGCAGGTGAAGGAGATACGAAAAGCCACCGGCCTGACCCAAGCCAAGTTTGCAGCATTGATCGACGTTCAGTTGGGCACGCTACGCAACTGGGAGCAAGGGCGGCGCGAGCCAACCGGTCCCGCGAAAGCTCTGTTGCGCGCTATTCATAACGACCCTGAACACGTCATCAATGCCCTCGCCATATAGGTCACCAGATTCGAAAGGCTACTCGCATATGGCTGCGAAACGCCCGAAATCAGCTCGCTGCGCAAAACGAAACCTCGCCATGACCCAGCGCAATTGAGCCCCCCACTCCATCAGCTACGCTCAACCTATCACCACGACAGGGAATCGACATGAGCAAGGCAGACGAACTCGCGGCGAAGCTGAGGCAGGCCCAACGAACCCCAGCCGGCGTCGACAACTGCGCCGACCTGGCCATCGAACACTGGCCCGGCCAGGTCTACGACTTGTACCGTCAGATCGAAACATGGCTGGCGCCGGTGTGTGAGGCGGGCCTAGTTATCCGGCGCAATCCGACCCACGTCTTCGAGCGCCACTCCAGCGGTTCGACGTACAACTACGCCATTGACCAATTGGTGATCGAGGGCAACCACCGGCGCATCTCGCTCGATCCGATCGCCCGCTTCTCCACCAGCGCAGAGGGCTGCATCGAAATCCATATGCAAGGCGGGAAGCGCTGCATCCTGCGCACCGTGGGCGAGCATGGCGAATCGCTTTGGCAGCTCCGGCCGGCCGGGCAACAGACCGAACCCGTAGCGCTGAATGAAGAGGCTCTTCTCTTGATCATCGAGGAAGGGTTGGGGCTTTAAAGCAAATGGACGACCTGTTGAGTCGCCCATTTCTGAAGACAGGAGGTTCAGCCGGCAGCCGATTCAAATGCTGCATCGGGTCCGCTTTGCACGGGATTGCCAGGCGTAGCCGTTTGCCGGCCGACCAGGACCGCCAAGGCGTTATCGATCTCGTCAGCCGCGCCTTGAGCGTGCTGGGCATCCGCCCAGCCCCAGTAGCGCTCGGACACCAGCCCGCCCACAGCCTGCGCGCAAAGTTCATCACAACTGACGCCCATCTTGCCCGCGGCCGCAATGACGGCCAGGAGCGCCTGCTCCAATTGGGAAATTCTTTCAGTAGACACAACTAACCAACTCGGTAGGTAACGAGCTTAAAGCTTACCAAGATATCAATATGCCACCAAACTGCAGGCGCCCAACGGTCTCGTCCAGCTTCGGTTCGCCTTCGCCCGATAGCATCAGGGATTTTTCCCCCCGCTTATAGATCAACGAAGCCTGCATTGGTTTCGATCAGGTTGGCTCCCGCACAGCGCCATATGTCGCGTCGCTCGACACTTGCGAAGACTTGCGAGCCGCGGCACGGGCCGCCAGCATGGTCAGCACCGCCGCAACGACCAACACGGCCGCGCTGGTTTCAAACGTCGCCCGATAACCGCTCAGGTCGAACAGGACGCCACCCACCGTGGCACCAGACGCAATGGCGAGCTGGACGATCGCCACCATCAATCCGCCGCCGGCCTCGGCATTTTCCGGCAACGTCCTGGCCAGCCAGGTCCACCAGCCAACCGGCGCCGCCGTTGCCACCAGCCCCCAGACGCCCAGCAGCACCGCGGTCATTACCGCTGACCCGCCGAACGCAACCAGCGCAAGAGCGATTGCAGCCATCAACAACGGGATGACGATGAGGGTCCGATACAGGCCGTTCCTCAAGAACGAACCGATCAGGAAGGTGCCGAGCAAACCGGCCAGGCCAATCACCAGCAACATGAACGACAACAGCGACACGCTCACCTGCGTCACCGTTTCGAGGAAGGGACGCAGATAGGTGAACAACATGAACTGGCCCATGAAGAAGGTGCTGACGGCCAGCATGCCCAACGCAACCGGTGCCTGGGTCATCAGTTTGAAAGGATTGCCGCTGTCCTGCTTCACCCGCGAGGGCAGCGAGGGCAGGCTCAACAGTAACCAGGCCAGGGCGAGCGCGGCGACGGGGACGATGCAGAAGAACGCCCCACGCCAACCGATGATTGCCCCCAGGAAGCTGCCCAATGGCGCAGCGACTACCGTCGCCAAGGCATTGCCGCCGTTGACGATGGCCAATGCGCGGGGGACCTTATCCTCCGGCACCAGGCGCATGGCCGTGGCGGCCGACAGCGACCAGAAGCCGCCAATCGCAACGCCGATCAAGGCGCGGCCGACCATGAACGTCACGTAGTCGGGGGCCAGCGCAGCCACTGTGCCGGAAACGATCATCAGCAGCGTCAACGCCGAGAGCAGCCATTTGCGGTCGACCCGGGCGGCAATCGAGGCGATGAACAGGCTAGTGACCAGGGCGAAGGCGCCGGAGACGGCGATGCCTTGGCCGGCCTGCCCTTCGCTGACATGAAGGTCCGCCGCTACCGGTGTCAGCAGGCTGACCGGCATGAATTCCGAGGCGACCAGCGCGAAGGCAGCCAACGACATGGCCAGCACCGCGCCCCACGCAGGCTTACCCTGCGGGCTGGGCGATAAAGTATGGATCATGGATAACAACCTGAAATTTATGGAAGGGCTCGAACCCCTTGGGCGAGCGAGCGAGCTCGCTCGCGATGACGACGGCACAATCCACGCACAGGCGACTGGAACACCGCGATCGTGAGCAGGCCCGCTCCCGCATCAATCGGGCCTGAACGCTTTGAGGCTTACATTCAACCGGCCAACGTAGCGTTGTCGATCACGAAGCGATACTTGACGTCGCCCTTGAGCATCCGCTCGTAGGACGCGTTGATCTGATCGGCACGAACCAGCTCGATGTCGGCAACGATGCCGTGCTCAGCGCAGAAATCCAGCATTTCCTGGGTTTCGGCAATCCCACCGATCATCGAGCCGGCAATGGTTCGACGCTTCAGGATCAAGTTGAAGACATTGGGCGACGAATGAGGCGTCGCTGGAGCGCCCACCAGGGTCATCGCGCCGTCGCGCTTGAGCAATACCAGGAAAGCGTCGAGGTCATGGGGCGCCGCCACGGTGTTGAGGATGAAGTCGAAGCTCTTGGCGTGGGCGGCCATTTCATCAGCATTACGCGACACGATGACTTCATCGGCGCCCAACTGCCGGGCGGCCTCGCGCTTGGATTCTGATGTGGTGAACGCCACGACGTGCGCCCCCATCGCATGAGCGAGCTTGATGCCCATGTGCCCCAGGCCACCGATACCGACCACGCCGACTTTCTTGCCCGGCCCGGCGTTCCAGTGACGCAATGGCGAATAGGTGGTGATGCCGGCACAAAGCAGTGGCGCGACGGCGGCCAATTGCTCTTCGGGGTGACGGATGCGCAGCACATAACGCTCATGCACCACGATGTTCTGCGAGTAGCCACCCAGGGTCCAGCCCGGTTCATCCGGCGTCGGGAAGTTGTAGGTACCGATCATGTCGTCGCAGTAGTTTTCCAGGCCGCTTTCGCAGTCCTCGCAGTGCTTGCAGCTGTCGACAATGCAGCCGACGCCGACCAGATCACCGCTCTTGAACGCGGAAACATGGGCGCCCACCGCCGACACGCGGCCGACAATTTCGTGGCCAGGGACGCAAGGGAACTGAGTGCCTGCCCACTCGGCGCGCACCTGGTGCAGGTCCGAGTGGCAGATCCCACAAAAGGCGATGTCGATTTGCACGTCGTGCGCGCCGGGTGCGCGGCGATTGATTTGCATCGGTTCAAGGGGTTTGTCGCCCGCGTGGGCGCCGTAGGCTTGTACACGCATGAGATGACTCCTTGTTGAGTTGAATTCGACTGGCAGTTTCAGGGACCGGCGTCATTGGCCGGTAGAACATTTCGCTGGAGTTCTTGCCCGATCCTGTGAGCCTGCTTATTTGCCGTAGGCAGCGCTTCGCTTGGCGAGTTAAGGTTCTGCCTATAACTATCACTCCGACAGACAATCGACATGACCACCCACGGCAAATCGCCGCAAAAGATGCTCGCAGACTTCATCGCTCCCCGGACCACAGAATCGGGTGACGTCGAAACGTCGATGCCCGGCCTCTGCCTTTTCCGGCGCGACGCCCCTGCCCCGCCCGCGACCTGCATGATCGAACCGAGCATCGTCCTCGTCGCCCAGGGGATGAAGCAGGTCTGGATTGGTGGCCAGGCGTATGGGTACGACACCGGGCGATTCCTGATGACTTCACTGGATATGCCGGCAAATTCCGAAGTGATGGTCGCGAGCCCGGAACAGCCATGCCTGGGCTTGGTGCTGCGGCTGGATTTGCGCATGGTTGCCGATCTGGTCGCCCAGGGCGGGCTGGCGCCGCGTCTTGAGCGCCCAGTCGGGATTGGTGCGGGCATCGGCACCAGTACAGCGGACTTCCTGGCGCCGTTCGTACGCCTGCTGGCATTGCTGGATGAACCCGAGGCGATCCCCATCCTGGCGCCGCTGATCCAGCGCGAGATCCATTACCGATTACTGATGAGCGACCAGGCGGCGCGGCTGCGCCAGATCGCGTCCGTCGACAGCCAGGGCTACCGGATCGCCAAGGCCATCGACTGGCTGAAGTTGAACTACGCCGCGCCAATCCGCGTGGATGACCTGGCCGCGCGGGTGAAGATGAGCGCCCCGACCTTTCACCATCACTTCCGCCAACTCACGGCGATGAGCCCCCTGCAATACCAGAAGTGGCTGCGGCTGAACGAAGCAAAACGGCTGATGCTCAACGAACACCTGGACGTGGCCAGCGCCGCCTACCGAGTGGGTTACGAAAGCCCCTCGCAGTTCAGCCGCGAATACGCCCGCCTGTTTGGTGCATCGCCCAAGCGGGACATTGCGGCGTTGCGCAGGCCGGCGAGTGCGAGCAAGGGTGTTTGACTACTGTGCCGGAGTCATCGTGGGCACTGTCTTATCCCTGTGCCCCTACCGCAGCGCCTACGACAATCCGCTTCCCCATTTTCTCCCCCACCTCCAACGCCTGCCCATCCCTCTGCTTCCCCTGCCGCGCCTGCCCCACCAGTTGAGGAATCAATTCCCCTTCAGGCAAATGCTTCCAGAACCGCCCGGGCATGTGCTGGCGCAACGCGGTCGGGTTGAGCCTCGCCGGGTTGAAGATGTGCCTGTAATAGGTGCGCCACAACTCGGCGCCGGGGTCTTCGGCGTGGCGGGCCCATTGTTGCCATTGCTCGGGGCAGTGGCGCTGGTAATCCAGCGATTGGCCGTCGAAACGAATACCGTCGCGAGGCGTAGCTATCAGCCAGCGTTGCCGACCAAGCCGCTCGGCAAAATGGCCACTCGCGCTTTCAAGGATGTCGTGTGCCGGCTGGTGGAACGCCACCAGGTCCAACTGCAATTGTTCGGCAGCGGCTGGCGGCAAGGGAATGAAGCGCACGAAGGCGTGCAAGTGATGAGCCTCGCGACTGACCTGCTTGATGCGCCGTTGCAATTCGCTGCCCAGGCGGTCGCCCGCGAGCATGGCGGTGCGGTCGCCGTGGGCTACGCGCCAGAGCACTTCGTACAACAGGTTCCAACGCTGTTCGCCGTGATAACGACTGGCCTGTTGCAACTGGCTCAACAACGCTGCCGGGACGCGAGTGCGGAACGGACCCGGGCCTTGCGGCAAGGGCGTCGGCATTGCCAACAGATCGGCCATGGGGCCCTGGGCCCAGGTCACGTCACAGGGGTCTATTCCATGACCAAGCAACGTCCGGGCTTGGTCGCGCCAGATGGCGAAATCGTCATCGCAATCCAGCGCGATCATCCCCACAGCCCCATTTGCACAGGTCTTTGCGGATCGCGCAAACGTGCCCGTAGCAAGCCGCTGCGCGTTTGCGCGTCAGCGGGCCGGTAATCGCTGGTCACAATGAAGGGGCGGGCCTTTTCCAGCACGCAGCGCAACTGCACCAGATCGTCATAACGAATCCGCCGCTCCCTGCGCAGCGTCACCAGGCGCTGCACGCTACGCAGGCCGATCCCGGGTATGCGCGCCAGCAGGGCCGGCTCGGCACGGTTGAGGTCGAGTGGAAACACATCGCGATTGGCCAGCGCCCAGGCCAGCTTCGGGTCAATGTCCAGGTCCAGGTTGCTGGACGTGTTCAACAGTTCGCCCGCCTTGTAGCCGTAGCCACGCATCAGGAAGTCGGCTTGATACAGCCGATGCTCGCGCAGTAACGGCGGCGCGGCGAGCGGCACACTGGCGGGGCTGTCGGGAATCGGACTGAAAGCGGAATAGTAGACCCGCCGCAAACCATAGCCCTGGTAGAGCGACTCGGCGTTGCTGAGGATGGCATGGTCGTCGGTGGCATCCGCTCCCACGATCACCTGGGTGCTCTGCCCGGCCGGCGCAAAGCGCGGCGCCCGCGGCTCGCCGGCCACCGCCTGCTGACCGTCATGGATGGTGCCCATGGCCTGACGGATCGTGGTCAATTGCTTTTCCGGCGCGAGGCGCTTGAGGCTCACCTCGGAGGACAATTCGATGTTCACGCTCAGGCGATCCGCTAGCCGACCCGCCTCTTCGATCAATAGCGGATCAGCATCGGGAATGGTCTTGAGGTGGATGTAGCCTCGGAATTGATGCTCCTCGCGCAGCAAGCGCGCCACGCGAACCAATTGCTCCATGGTGTAATCGGCCGAGCGAATGATACCGGAACTCAAAAACAGCCCGCTGATACAATTGCGACGATAGAAATCCAGCGTCAGCCGCACCACTTCCTCCGGCGTAAAGCGCGCCCTCGGCACGTTGCTGGAACGACGATTGACGCAATACTGGCAGTCGTACAGACAGAAATTGGTCAGCAGCACCTTGAGCAGCGACACACAGCGCCCATCCGGCGTGTAGCTGTGGCAGATCCCCATGCCATCCGTGGCCCCAAGCCCATCGCGACCGCGCGAACTGCGCTTGGGCGCCCCACTGCTGGCACACGACGCGTCATATTTGGCGGCGTCTGCAAGAATGCCGAGCTTGGCGATGAGCTGCATGGAGAATTCTCGAATACTGGATGCATGAACAGTATTTGGAGATGCGCCGATATGCAAGCCCCGTTGGTCAATCCGTTTGCCGTTGGATGACTGATCCCGACCGCGGCATAGGCCTCGCCGAGGCGATGGGCTATAATTCGCCAACCAACGCGATTCGAGGTCCACCCCGATGGGCACTGTCAGCCTGGAAACAAAAAAGGCCTACGCGGCCAGGACGCGCCGGTCCAACTACGCGGCCAGCCTGCGCCTGGAAGGGTTCAAGGTGTCTGCGCAAGACAGCGAAGACAAGCTGCCTTCCCGTGAGGAAGTCCTGAAGACTTTCATCAAGACCCGAGCCTGATGCCTGACAAATACGGCGTCGGCGAAGACGCCTATTGTTACCCGGGCTCCACGGTCCTGCGCAATAAACTCGATATCCGCGATGAACAGACCCTGAGCGAAGCCGAACAACAGCTCTCGGCCATCGCTGCGAGCCATGTCGAATTCAACCCTCCGCCTTACAGCCTGCCTTATTTGCAGAATATTCATCGAGCGCTGTTCTCGGACCTGTTCGAATGGGCCGGAGAGCTGCGGACCGTTGGCATGGCCAAGCAAGCCACGCGTTTCTGCCAACCTGAATACATGGAAAAGGAAGCCAACAAGATATTCGGCAACCTGGCGGCGTCGAACTGGTTCGAGGGACTGAGCAGAACTGAACTGATCATCGCCGTGGCGGATGCCTATTCCGATATCAACATCAACCACCCATTCCGCGAAGGCAACGGCCGCGCCCAGCGCATCCTGTTCGAACACCTCATCATGAATGCCGGATTCGAGATCAGTTGGTGGGGGATCGATAAAGAGGAATGGATCGACGCCAATATCGCGGCTTATAACTGTGTGCTGGGCCCCATGGAGGCGGTTTTTGAGAAGTGCATTGGGGAAATGATTCAGACCTGAGCCGCGAACACTTGCACTTCATCCCTGATAAACTGCGCCCATCCGCCCTTCTGATTCAAATTCCCCAATGTCTTTACACGCCGCTCCGCTGTCTCGCCGCTTTTCCGTTGCCCCCATGATGGATTGGACTGACCCCCATTGCCGGTACTTCCTGCGCATCCTCTCCAAACATGCCCTGCTCTACACCGAGATGGTCACCACCGGCGCCCTGCTCAACGGTGATCACGAGCGTTTCCTGCGTCATCACGAAGCCGAGCACCCGCTGGCCCTGCAATTGGGCGGCAGTGTTCCCGCCGAATTGGCCGCCTGCGCGCGAATGGCCGAGGAACATGGCTACGATGAGGTCAACCTGAATGTAGGTTGTCCGAGCGACCGGGTGCAGAACAACATGATTGGCGCCTGCCTGATGGGCCATCCCGGGCTGGTGGCCGATTGTGTGAAGGCCATGCGTGATGCGGTGTCGATTCCAGTGACGGTGAAGCACCGGATTGGAATAAATGGTCGAGACAGTTACGAACAATTGTGCGATTTCGTCGGGACAGTGCGTGAGGCCGGGTGCGGCAGTTTTACCGTGCATGCGCGAATCGCGATTCTGGAGGGGTTGTCGCCCAAGGAGAACCGCGACATTCCACCGCTACGTTATGACGTGGTGGCGCAACTGAAAGCTGACTTCCCTGAGCTGGAAATCGTCCTCAACGGCGGGATCAAGACGCTGGAGGCGTGTCATGAACACCTGCGGACGTTCGACGGGGTGATGCTCGGACGCGAGGCATATCACAACCCTTATCTGCTGGCCGAAGTGGACCAGCAATTGTTCGGCAGCACTGCGCCGGTGATCAGCCGCGCCGAGGCCTTGGCGCAACTGCGGCCCTATATTGCCGCGCACTTGGCGGCTGGCGGCGCCATGCATCACATCACCCGGCATGTGCTGGGGCTGGGCACGGGGTTTCCGGGGGCGCGGCGGTTCCGGCAGTTGTTGTCGGTGGACATTCACAAGACCAAGGATCCGTTGGCGCTGCTGGATCAGGCCGGGCAGTTGCTTGAAGGGCGTTAACCATCACTTGCTTTGAACCTGCGCGCTGTTTCGGCATCGTATCTACCGATAGTTGTCCCGGCCTTTCAAACAGCCGTTTCCGGGTTGTTGCCGCTGGGGCCATCGATACCTCTTCACGCCCTTGAGTGGCTGCCGGCCCTCGGGTAATGTCAACGGACCCATAGGACAGAGCACGCTCATGACTTCCAAGCTGGAACAACTCAAGCAGTTCACTACCGTCGTGGCCGATACCGGCGACTTCGAAGCCATCGCCCGCATCAAACCGGTGGACGCCACCACCAACCCTTCCCTGCTGCTCAAGGCTTCGGCCATTCACGGTTATGCCGAGCTGCTGAACGCCTGCGTGGCGGACTGCAAGGGCGACGTGGGCCTGGCCAGCGACCGTTTTGGTGTAGCGGTCGGACAAGAAATCCTCAAGGTGATTCCGGGGCGCATCTCCACCGAAGTGGATGCACGCCTGTCGTTCGATACCGAGGCCATGTTGAAGCGCGCCCATCGCCTGGTCGACCTGTACGAAAAGGCCGGTGTGGGCCGGGACCGCGTGCTGATCAAGATCGCCTCCACCTGGGAAGGCATCCGCGCCGCCGAGCAACTGGAGCGCGAAGGCATCCAGTGCAACCTGACGCTGCTGTTCTCCTTCGCCCAGGCCGCCGCCTGTGCCGACGCCGGCGTGTTCCTGATCTCGCCATTCGTGGGCCGTATCTATGACTGGTACAAAAAGGCCAATGGCAATGACTACACCGGGGCCGACGATCCCGGCGTGCAGTCGGTGACGCGCATCTACAACTACTACAAGGCCAATGACTACAAGACCGTGGTCATGGGCGCCAGCTTCCGTAATCTCAATCAGATCGAGCAATTGGCCGGCTGCGACCGCCTGACCGTCAGCCCCGAACTGTTGGAAAAACTGGCCGCCGACGAGGGCAAGCTGGAACGCAAGCTGGCGCCTGGCCAGGCCGGGGAAGCGCGTCTGAGCCTCAATGAGGCGCAGTTCCGCTGGTTGTCCAACGAAGACGCCATGGCAACCGAGAAACTGGCTGAAGGCATTCGTCAGTTCGCTCGGGACCAGGAGAAGCTGGAAGCGTTGCTGCAAGCCAAGCTTTGAGCTGAATCGGCGGCATGCAAAAAGGGCGAACCTGAATGGGTTCGCCCTTTTTTATTCTGTTTGGCTCAAGAGATATGGCGGATCGACAAACGCCATCGCGAGCAAGCTCGCTCCCACAGTTTCTGACCGAGTCCAACCTTGATCCCTGTGGGAGCGAGCCTGCTCGCGAAGGCCTCAGCTCGATCTACAACACCCGGGAATCACGGCCGCTCCAACGCACTCACCAAGTCATGAAACGCTTCACGATTGGAGTCGTTCAGCCCCATGAGGATCTTGTGCGCTTCAAGCACCTTGATCCGCACGTCCTCTTCGGACTGGTCCTGATCAGGCAGATCATCCAGGCATTCCGGGCATGGCACCGGATCGCCGACGATGTTGAACACCTGATCAAAGCCCATCGACTGCAGCAAACGGGTAATGTCGTTGTGGGTGGTGACAACGGTCGGCAGCAGGCCGACCTTTTGCCGCGACAGGATCGACAACTTGGCCAGCAGGCCCAGGGTGGTGCTGTCGATGCTGCGGGTTTCGGTCAGGTCGATCACGATGGCGTTGAAGTTCAACGCGGTGAAGATCTTCTCGATTGTCGCATCCAGCGCTGAACACAGGGTCAGGCGCACTTCACCGACAAACTTCAGGACGAAGGTGCCGTCCTGCTCGGCGAACTGGATTCTACCGGTACTCATCAAAGATTCCTGCTCAACACTAACAGGGCGATATCATCCGGCATCTCCCCTAGCGTGGCTAATCCAAACACTTGCCGCAGGCCTTCCAGGCTGCCGCCCGCCGCACTTACCCGTTCAGGCAAGGCCGCTTCTTTCTCTTTGAGTGTAGGTTCCGACAAAAGGTCCAGAATGCCATCAGACATCAGCGTCAAGCTGAACGCCGGGGGCAGTTCCAGCACGTGATCTTCATAGGTGGCCTCGTTGAACAGGCCTACCGGCAAGCCACGCCCTTCCAGGTAACGAACACTGTCAGGTGTGTACAACACGGGCAACGGCAGGTGACCGCCGATGCTATACGTCAACAAACCAGTCTCCTCGTCGATGACTCCACCGACCATCGTGACGTGTTTGCCCAGCTTACAACTGATCAGGCCTCGGTTGATATGCCCAAGGACCTCCGAAGGCTTGAATTCGGGCAACGTACCATTGCGCTTGGATTCGAACAGCAGACGCGTGGTCATGAACTTCAGCAGTACGGTCACGAATGCCGACGAAGCACCGTGTCCGGAAACATCCGCCAGATAGAAAGCCACTCGACGCTCGTCGACCCGGAAATAATCGACAAAATCCCCCGACAGGTACAACGACGGGATGATCTGGTGGGCAAAACGGAAACCGTCGACGGTCCAGGGGCTGACCGGCAGCATGTTCATCTGCACCTGGCGCCCGGCGTTCTGGTCTTCCTGCAACAGGTTCAGGCTGGCTTCCAGCTCACGGTTGGCCGTTTCCAGCTTCTCGCGATAGCGCTGGTTCTCGACCAACAGGCGCGAGCGGTCCAGGGCTCGACGCACCGAATGCTCGAGCACGGCAAGGTCTTCGAGGGGCTTGATCAGGTAATCCGCCGCGCCCAGGCGCAATGCCTCGACCGCGTCGTTCATCACCCCCGCGCCCGACACCACGATCACCGGAGTCTCTGAAGACAGCTCGGTGACCTGGCGAATGAGTTCGAGTCCGCCCATCTGCGGCATGCGCAGGTCGCAGATGACCAGGTCGGGCTTGTCCTGCTCGAATACCTGAAGACCCTGCTGGCCGTTGCTGGCCTGCAGGACGCTGAAACCACTGTCTTCCAAGTAGGCGGCGAGGCTGGCTCGCACCACTTCGTCATCATCGATTATCAGCAGCGTGGCACTGGTTTTTGGCATGTGGGCAAACGGCGCCAGAATTAGGTTGGCGTAGGGGGCTGGGCAACTGGGCCTGGCACGCACTACTGGATTCGCTTTCTAGCCTCTCTGTCGTACAGGTTTCAGGCCTTTGCCCTATACGCATATACATCAGAGGTGCCCTTCTAAGGCGCAGACGGTACTCCCATCCGCGGGGCGTTTCAAGCTCATGCAGATAGCCCGCTCGAGCTCTTTATTTGTCAAAGCACAGAGAGTTATAAGAACCGAGCGAAGCGTAACTCAATGGAAGGTTCGTTCCGGCCCTGGACAGAAGCCAAAGCACGAAAGGCGGCCTTTCGGGCCGCCCTTCGCATTCAACCGGCCGAAATCAGAAATCGTCTTCGACCTGACCATCCTTGACCTTGAACTCACGGTTCTGCAGGAAGGCGTTGCGCAGGAACACATACTTGTCGCCACTGACCATTTTCTCGGCCGACAACAGGCTGGCGCGGGTGTCGACGATGTTCAGGCCCCAAATGGAATTACGCACCGAGACGTTGTCGATGTAGGGGTATGGGGTGGCGTAGCTGTCGACCAGCTTGGCCGGCGCATCACGCAGAGTGCTCGGCCCCAGCAGTGGCAGCATCAGGTAAGGGCCGCTGCCCAGCCCCCAATATCCCAGGGTCTGGCCGAAATCTTCGTCGTTGCGCTGCAGCCCCATCTGGGTCCCAACATCGAAGAAGCCCAGCAGGCCGAACGTCGTGTTGAAGATCAACCGGGCAGTATCGACCCCGGCGGCAGCCGGCTTGGCTTGCAGCACATCGTTGGCCAGGTTGCCGACGTCACCGATGTTGCGAAACATGTTGTGGATGCCGTCCTCGAGGAACTGTGGCGTCACGTACTGGTAACCCTGGGCCAGCGGCTTCAGCGCGTAGGTGTCGATGGTGTCGTTGAAGGTGAATATCGGACGGTTGATGCTTTCCCAAGGATCTTCTTCCGTGGCGGCGTGAGCGGCGAACGGCACCAGCAGAACGCTGGCAGATAGACACAGCTGAGCTAGACGATGGCTCCAGCGCATAGGGAAAAACTCCTTGGATTATTCAGGCAAGGGCGCCGAGCCCAGGCGGTAAGGTGGCTAGTATAAGGCGGAACGCGTGGATAGGCAGCACAGAAAAAGGAAGCTCTCCGTAGGAATTTTCCATATGGGTCGCCTTCATCCCACTGTAACCGGACTGTCATCGTGCCTCGTTAGGCTGCAGGTTATTTCAAGGACGTCCACATGCCCCGCGCCGAAGCCAAGCCCCTCCCCGCCCCCAGCCTGACGGCCGTCCTGTTTGGCCTCAGCGGATGCCTGGTTGATTTCGGCTCACGTGCTCGCCAGCCAGGGATTGTGCCGGCCGAGCACACGCAACTTACGCCCGGGGCTTTGGAAAGCCTGCAACGCCTGCGGCAGCTCGACATCCCCTGCGCCTGGCTTGACGAATTGCCGCCCGCCATCAGCCACGGGTTGGCGGCCTCACTGCCGGCATGGGTGAAATCTCCGCAACTTCCTGCAACAAATAATCCGTGGCCAGCGCCCCACGCCTGTTGGCAAGCCCTTATGGCGCTGGATGTCAGGCAACTGGATGGCTGCGTATTGGTCAGCGGCGAACCGAAGCTGTTGCAGTCGGGGCTAAACGCCGGTCTATGGACCATCGGGCTGGCATCCTGCGGCTCGCTGTGCGGCCTTACGCCCGCCGAATGGCAGGCCTTGAGCCAGCAGGAACGGGAAATCAAACGGGCCAAGGCCACGGTCCAATTGTTCGGCCTGGGCGTGCATTCGGTGATCGATCACCTGGGCGAACTCGATACCTGCCTGGCCGATATCAGCCTGCGTCGCCTCAAAGGCGAGAAGCCGTGACCAGGATCATGCAGGGCGCTTGAGTGTGGATTACTCTTAAGGCAAGCCATGGACTTTTGACGCTGCGTCGCGGTCCATGGCAGTGCCTATCAATAAAGGGAGTACGCCAATGCCTGCCCGCGAATTGCAAGAACAGCTCAACAAACTGCGCGAGCAATTGGAACAGAATCCACCTCTTTCCGAAGTCGAGCGCGACGACCTGCACGCGCTGATGCAACAGATAGAACTTGAGCTTGAGTTGGAAACCCAAACATCGGACGCCAACCTCGCTGACAATGTGAACCTGGCCGTCGAGCGCTTTGAGCTGGAGCATCCAACGATCGCCGGAACACTGCGCAATATTGTGAACACCTTGGGCAGCATGGGGATCTAAGCCCGCCAGACGCAAAAAAAGCCCTGCTATCACCAGCAGGGCTTTTTAATATCTGCGAATTGAAATGCAATCCACTGTGGGAGCGAGCCTGCTCGCGAAAGCGGTGTGAAAGTCAGCACATGTGTTGAATGTACGACCGCCTTCGCGAGCAGGCTCGCTCCCACAGAGTCCTCCCACAAGGGCTCTTTCCACAAGAACTCTTCAGCACGGAAGTTTTATTGCCGAACCAGACGCTGGTTCGGCAGTTGCACATCCTCGGTGCTGCGGTACGGATTGATATCCAACCCACCCCGGCGCACATACCGCGCATATACCGTCAATTTCTCCGGCTTGAGCAAGCGTTGCAGGTCGAGGAAGATCCGCTCGACGCATTGTTCATGGAAGTCCGAATGCTGGCGGAAGCTGACGATGTAAGCCAGCAGGCTGGCGTGGTCCAGCGCCGCGCCGCGATATTCCACCGCCACGCTGCCCCAGTCCGGTTGGCTGGTTACCGGGCAGTTGGACTTGAGCAGATGGCTGTGCAGGCTTTCCTCGACGATACGCGATGCATCGCAACGCAGCAGCTCCGGACGCGGGTGCTCGTAGGAGTCGACAGTGATGTCCAGGTCGTCAACGCAGACACCGGGTAATGCAACGATGCCTTCGCTCTCGACATCCTTGAGGCTGCGAATCCGCACGCCTACCGGCTTGCCCGCCGCGGCCGAAAGGTCCTGGCGCAGCGTGGCTTCCAGGCTCGCGCTGTCGTTGAACGCCGTCTGGTTCAAGGAGTTCAGGTACAGCTTGAAAGATTTGGATTCGATGATATTCGGCGAATCCGCCGGGATTGCGAATTCAGCGATGGCGACAACCGGCTTGCCGGACGGCAGCAGCCATGACAGCTCGAAACAGTTCCAGAAATCCACGCCCTTGTACGGCAGGGTCTCGGCCGTCAGGCCCAGTTCCGCCCATTTCGCGGTGCGCGGGATCGGAAACAGCAGTGACGGCGTGTACGTGGCGATGTATTCGCTGGATTTGCCCAGCGGCGAGTGTTCGGCTGCGGGATGCATGACGGAAACCTGACTGAAGAATCAGCGGATTCTACCAGCCTTTATGGGTTCCTTGAGCGCTTGCTCCGCCAACTGGCTTACAGTTGCATTACAACTTTGTCAGCTTGCCCCATGACACCATGCACCACGGTATAACGCCCACGTTCAAACACAGCCTTGAGCCCGACCATGAAACTGCTGATCGTCGAAGACCAACTGAAAACCGGCCAGTACCTGCGCCAAGGCCTGGGCGAAGCCGGGTTCAACGCCGATCTGGTGGCTGATGGCAGCACCGGCCAGCAACTGGCCGTGAGCGGCGAATACGCGCTGTTGATTCTTGACGTGATGCTACCCGGCCGCGATGGCTGGCAGATTCTGCAAGCGGTGCGCGGCGCCGGGCTGGACACGCCGGTGCTGTTTCTCACCGCGCGGGATGCGGTAGAGGATCGTGTGCATGGCCTGGAACTGGGTGCCGATGATTACCTGGTCAAGCCCTTCGCCTTTTCCGAACTGCTGGCCCGGGTGCGCAGCCTGCTGCGCCGAGGCAGTTCGGCGGCCCAGGAAACCAGCCTGCAACTGGCGGACCTGCGGCTGGACCTGATCCGGCGCCGGGTAGAGCGCGGCGGCAAACGCATCGACCTGACCGCCAAGGAATTTGCCCTGCTGGAGATGCTGCTGCGGCGCCAGGGCGAGGTTTTGCCAAAGTCGTTGATTGCCTCACAAGTCTGGGACATGAATTTCGACAGTGACACCAATGTCATCGAGGTGGCGATCCGGCGCCTGCGGATCAAGATCGACGACGAGTTTCCCGACAAGCTGATCCACACCGTGCGCGGCATGGGCTATGTCCTCGAAGAGCGCAACCTGTGAGCCGCCGATGGTCGCTGAGCAATCGGCTGGCGCTGCTTTTCGCCGCCTGCACCGCCATCGTGTCGTTGTTTGCCGGCGTGCTGTTCAGCCGCGGCAGCGAGGCGCACTTCATCGAACTGGACCAGCAGTTGCTCGAGGCCAAATTGACCGGCGTGCGCCGCGCCCTGCAAGATGGCCCCAATCTCCAGGCGCGCCTGGCGGACGAGTTGAGCCGCCAGCCGGACCTTGCCTTGCGCATCAAGGACCGCGATGGCGTGCGCTGGCATGACAGCTCGATCCGCCTGCCGGCCCAGGTGCCTGAACGGCCCGGCCTGTCGACCCTCAACGACACCGACAATGACTACCGCGTATTAAACGCGCCACTGGATCCCAATCGTGCGGATTCGCCCCAGCTGACACTGCTGCTGGACATCACCCACCACCAGCATTTCCTGCAACGCATGCAGCGCCTGATCTGGCTGACCGTCGGCCTCTCGGCGCTGGCGACCGCCCTGCTTGGCGCCTGGGCCGCCCGGCGCGGCTTGCGCCCCCTGCGCCGCATGGGCGCCATTGCCAGCAGCGTCTCGGCACGTTCGCTCAATGCTCGACTGCCGGAAGAACACATGCCCGCCGAACTGGCGGAACTGGCCCACAGCATCAACGACATGCTTGGACGCCTCGACGATGCCTTCCAGCGCCTCTCCGCCTTCTCCGCCGACATCGCCCATGAGCTGCGTACGCCGTTGTCGAATCTGCTGACCCATACCCAGGTCACGCTCACCCGCGAACGCTCGCTGGACGACTATCGCGAAGCCCTGCACAGCAATCTCGAAGAGCTGCAATGGATGGCACAACTGGTCAACGACATGCTTTACCTGGCCAAGGCCGACCATGGCTTGCTGGCCGTCCAGCGCGAACCGCTGGAGCTGGCGCTGGAAACGGACCTGCTGCTGGAGTTTTTCGCGCCGCTGGCCGAAGACGCCGAGGTAAGGCTGAGCCGCGAAGGGAACGCACATATCGAGGGCGACCGCAGCATGCTGCGCCGCGCGCTGTCCAATCTGCTGGACAACGCCCTGCGCTTCAGCCCCGGTGGTGGCGAGGTGCGGATACGGATTGCCGACGGGCCGCAGACTGTGCGCATCGAAGTGGAAAACAATGGCGGGGAAATTCCGGCGGCGCTGCTGCCGCGCCTGTTCGACCGTTTTTACCGCGCCGACCCGGCTCGCCAGGAAGGCAGCAGCGAACACGCCGGGCTGGGGCTGGCCATTACCCGCTCGATCATCCGCGCCCATGGCGGGGATATCCGCTGCGAATCGGCCGATGGCTGGACGCGGTTCGTGGTCGAGTTGCCCAAGGCCGGTCAGCCCTGACACAAAACCCTGTGGCGAGGGAGCTTGCTCCCGCTGGGCTGCGTAGCGGCCCCAAAATCTCGCTCATCTAAATGAGATGCGGGCGCTTCGATTTTTGGGAGCGCTACGCACTCCAGCGGGAGCAAGCTCCCTCGCCACAAAAGCCTTTCCGGCACATGCCTCAGGAATACCGCAACGCCTGCGCCGGTTCGATCTTCGCCGCGCGCCAGGCCGGGTATACAGTGGCGAGGAAGCTGAGGATGAACCCGGCGGAGCAGATCAGCACCACGTCGCCACGCTGCAGTTCCGACGGCAGGTTGCTGACGAAGTACACGTCGGAACTGAAGATGTGCTGGCCGCTGACTCTTTCCAGCCAACCCACCAGCGCGCTGACATTCAACGCCGCAATCACCCCCAGCACCCCGCCGATCAACGTGCCTACCACGCCGATCACCGTGCCCTGGACCATGAAGATTGCCATGATCTGTCGCGGCGTGGCGCCGATGGTGCGCAGGATCGCGATGTCCGCGCCCTTGTCGTTCACCACCATGATCAGGGTGGCAATGATGTTGAATGCCGCCACCGCAACGATCATCAACAGCAGCAGGCCAATCATGGTTTTTTCCATTTTCATCGCGCTGAACAGACTGCCCTGGGTGTGGGTCCAGTCGTCGGCCTTGTAGGCCGTGCCAAGCCCGCTGGCGATGTCAGCGGAGACTTTCGGCGCTGCGTACAAATCTTTCACCGCCAGACGCACGCTCTGTACCTGGTTCGGTTGCCAATGCTGCATCTGCGCGGCGTCGGCCAGGTGAATCAACGCCATGGAACCATCCAGCTCGGCGCCGACCTTGAACACCCCTACCACATTCAGCCGTTGCATCCGCGGGGTGATGCCCCCCGGCGCGGTGCTGACTTCCGGCACGATCAAGGTGACTTTGTCGCCGACATTCAAGCGAAAGCGCCGCGCGGTGATCTCACCGATCACCACGCCAAACTCGCCGGGCTTCAAGGCGTCGAGACGCCCCTGGACGATGTGCTGGGCGACAATCGACACCTTGCCTTCCTGGGCCGGATCGACGCCGCTGATCTGGATCGGCTGCATCGAGCCTTTATGGCTCAGCATCCCTTCCATCTCGGTGAACGGCACCGCAGCCGTCACTTGAGGATTTTTCAATGCCGCGGCGGCCACCGGTTGCCAATCGTCGATCGGGTTGACGCCGACGATAGTGGCGTGAGGAACCATGCCGAGGATGCGCGAGCTCATCTCGCGCTGGAAGCCGTTCATCACCGACAACACGACGATCATCGCCAACACGCCAAGGGCGAGGCCGATCATCGACGTCATGGAAATGAACGAGACAAAACGATTGCGGCGCTTGGCGCGGGTATAGCGCGTGCCGATGAAAATCGATAACGGTCTGAACATTCGCTGGGCACCGTATGAAAATAAAATACCCGGCGCCGTCATCAGCTACCGGGTTTCGGTCGGTCAGATGGGCGTCAGGCAACCTTCCTGCAAATGCAGGACGCGGTCCATCTGTCGAGCCAGGTTCATGTCGTGGGTCACCACCAGGAACGCCGTGCGCATCGAGGTGCTGAGTTCCAGCATCAAGTCCTGGATGCCCTGGGCGGTGTGGGAGTCGAGGTTGCCGGTCGGCTCGTCGAGCATCACCAGCCCAGGCTTGTTCACCAGGGCCCGGGCAATCGCCACGCGCTGGCGCTCGCCGCCGGACAGTTCAGCGGGCTTGTGCTCCAGACGATGGCCCAGTCCCACCCGCTCCAGCAACGCCGTAGCTCGCTGACGGGCTTCGGGAATTGCGGTGCGACCGATCAACAGCGGCATGCAGACGTTTTCCAGCGCGGTGAACTCGGGCAGCAGGTGGTGAAACTGGTAGACGAAGCCCAGGGAGCGGTTACGCAACAGGCCGCGGGCCTTTTCGTTCAGCGCCGAAAGCTCTTCGCCCGCCAGCCAGACGCTGCCAGCGGTCGGCGTATCGAGGCCACCGAGCAAATTCAACAAGGTACTTTTGCCCGAGCCGGACGTCCCGACGATCGCCACGCGCTCACCGGGATGCAGCTCCAGTTGCAGGCCCGACAACACCACCACCGACTCCGGGCCTTCCTCGTAGGACTTGCCCAGGTTGCGGCAGCTCAAGATTGCTTTTTCACTCATGCCCGACTCACTCATAACGTAACGCCTCCGCCGGCTGGGTGCGCGCGGCACGCCAGGCTGGATACAGGGTGGCGAGGAAACTCAGGATCAACGCGGCGCCGCAGACCATCAACACGTCATCGGCCTGCAACTGCGAGGGCAGGTAGTCGATGAAGTACACGTCGGCGTTGAGAAACTTGTGCCCGATCAGCCCTTCGAGGGCGGCAATCGCGGCGCTGACATTCAGTGCGGCGAACATCCCGACCAAGGCGCCTACAAACGTGCCGATGACGCCGATGACAGTGCCCTGGACCATGAAGATCCGCATGATCTGCCCCGGCGTGGCGCCGAGGGTGCGCAGGATGGCGATGTCGCCTTTCTTGTCGTTCACCACCATCACCAGCGTGGAAATGATGTTGAACGCCGCCACGGCGACGATCAGCAACAGGAGCAGGCCGATCATGGCTTTTTCCATGCGGATCGCCTGGTACAGGTTGCCGTGGGTGCGGGTCCAGTCGCGGGCGTAATAACGGTCTTCGCCGAGCTGCTGGGCGATGTTCCATGCAACGCGCGGCGCCTGGAACAGGTCGTCGAACTTCAACCGCAGGCCCTGGACCTGGTCCGGCTTCCAGCGATGCAGGCGCGCGAGGTCCTGAAGGTTGGTCACCCCCAGGTAACCGTCCAGCTCGCCGGCGCCGACATGGAAGATGCCGACCACGGTGAAGCGCTTCATGCGCGGGAACATGCCACCTGGAGTGACAGTGACTTCCGGCGCGACAAACGTCAGCTTGTCGCCGATGGCTACGCCGAGCTTGGTCGCCGCCTTGTCGCCGATCACGATACCGAAGCTGCCCGGCGCGAGGTCGTCGAGTTTGCCCTGCCGCATGAAGTTGTCGATGATCGACACCTGCCGCTCGAGCCCGGGATCGATGCCATTGAGCAAGACCTTGGAGACCTTGCCGTCGTTGGTCAGCAGCCCCTGCATCTGGGTGAAGGGCGCAACGGCCAGCACCTGCGGGTTCTGCTTGACCTTGGCGGCCAGGCTCGGCCAGTCGCTGATGGCTTCGCCGGTTTCGAGGGTCGCGTGGGGCACCATGCCGAGCACGCGGGTGCGCATTTCATGGTCGAAGCCATTCATGACCGACAGCACGACGATCATCACGACCACGCCGAGGGCAAGGCCGATGATGGACGTCAGGGAAATGAACGATACGAAATGATTGCGACGCTTTGCACGGGTATAACGCGTGCCGATGAATACGAAGAGAGGTCTGAACATGTCGGGGCTTGTTCGGAGGGAAAAGGAACGTCCTTGTGGCGGGGGTCACAAACCAGCTTTACACTCAGACCACCGCCGCTACCATGGGTTCGCCATGTCGACATTAGATGAAGAAGATCGTCGCGAATACTACCGTATCGAGGACACGATCGCACTGGAAATTCGGCCCCTGTCCATTCCTGAAGCAGCCAGCCAGGAAGTGTTGCAGGATGAGTCCCCACTGTTCAACCTGCTCAGCGAGCTGCACCTGAGCGAGTTCGAATCACAACACCTGTTGCGCCAGATCAGCGAGCGCGAGCGCAGCATCGCGGCCTACCTCAAGGCCATGAACAAACGCATCGACCTGCTCAGCCAGGTCATCGCCGTAACGGTGCTCGGCGAAATCGGCGATCCCCAGCCGGTGATCATTTCCGAAGGCGGCATCGATTTCCAATACCCCAGCGCCATTGCCGTCGGCGCCCACCTGTCGGTCAAGCTGGTGCTGATGCCCCAGGCCCTGGGGCTGTTGTTGCGCGCCCGCGTCACCCATTGCGACCCCAAGGGCAACGGTTATGACGTAGGCACCGAGTTTGAGCACCCGACCGACGCCCAGCGCCAATTGCTGGCCCGCTACATCCTGCAGAAGCAGGCGCAGGAACGGCGCCTGGCCCGGGAACTGAACGAATCTGGCATCGATAAGGAATAACCGTGACCCTCATTTATGGCCACCGCGGCGCCAAGGGCGAAGCACCGGAAAATACCCTCACCGGTTTCCAGGAATGCCTCAAGCACGGCGTACGCCGTTGCGAGCTGGACCTGCACCTGTCCATGGACGGCGAGTTGATGGTGATCCACGACCCGACCCTCAAGCGCACCACCGATCGCCGCGGCAAGGTGGTCGAACACACCGCCGCCGAGCTGGTGACCTATGACGCACGCAAGGGCGGCCCGGGCTGGATCAAGCCCTGTCCGATCCCGCGCCTGGAGGAATTGTTCGAGAAGTGCGATTTCGAGCATTGGCAGCTGGAGGTGAAAAGCGCCTCACGCACCCGTGCCGCCGCCACCGTGCTGGGGATCCGGGAAATGGCCCAGCGCTTCGGCCTGCTGGACAAGATCACCATCACTTCCAGCTCCAGGGAAGTGCTCAAGGCCGCGCTGGACCTGACGCCGGACATTTCCCGTGGACTGGTGGCCGAATACGCCTGGCTCGACCCGTTGAAGGTCGCCCAGAGCTATGGCTGCGAGATTCTGGCGCTGAACTGGACCCTGTGCACGCCGGAACGCCTGATCAAGGCGCAGCGCCAGGGGCTGCATGTGTCGGTATGGACCGTCAACGAACCCGCGCTCATGCGCAGGCTCGCCGACTTTGGCGCTGACAGCCTGATTACAGACTTTCCCGGTTTGGCCACCGCCACCCTTGAGAATTGCTGAAATCGGTCTCCCCGGCCGGCTCAGGCCACCGGCCGGAGCCGCTCAAAAAAGCCGGTTGAGCCCGTCGTAGGCTGCTACCCGATAGGCTTCGGCCATGGTCGGGTAGTTGAACGTGGTGTTGACGAAGTACTTCAACGTGTTCAGCTCGCCCGGCTGGTTCATGATCGCCTGGCCGATGTGGACGATTTCCGAGGCCTGGTAGCCGAAGCAGTGCACGCCCAGCACTTCCAGGGTCTCGCGGTGGAACAGGATTTTCAGCATGCCTTGCGGCTCGCCGGCGATCTGCGCCCGCGCCATGCTCTTGAAGAAGGCCTTGCCGACCTCGTAAGGCACCTTGGCCTGGGTCAGCTCCTGCTCGTTCTTGCCGATCGAGCTGATCTCCGGAATCGTGTAAATGCCGGTCGGCACGTCATTGACGAAACGCCAGCTGCCGTTGTCGACAATGCTGCCGGCGGCCGAACGACCCTGGTCGTGAGCGGCACTGGCCAGGCTCGGCCAGCCGATCACGTCGCCGGCGCCGTAGATGTTCGGCACGCAGGTGCGGTAGTTCTCGTCGACTTCGATCTGGCCGCGGCTGTTGACCTTCACGCCGATGTTTTCCAGGCCCAGGGTGTCGGTGTTGCCGGTGCGGCCGTTGCACCAGAGCAAGGCGTCGGCCTTGATCTTCTTACCGGACTTGAGGTGCAGGATCACGCCGTTGTCCACGCCTTCGACGCGTTCGTAATCCTCGTTGTGGCGCACGGTGATGTTGTTGTTGCTGAAGTGGTAGCTCAGAGCCTGGGAAATTTCCGAGTCCAGGAAGCTCAGCAACTGGCCACGGTTGTCCACCAGTTCCACCAGCACGCCCAGGCCGCTGAAGATCGAGGCGTATTCGCAACCGATCACGCCGGCACCGTAGACGATAAGTTTGCGCGGGGTATGCCCCAGGCTCAGGATCGTGTCGCTATCGTAGATACGTGCGTGGTTGAAATCGATGTCCGCCGGGCGATACGGACGCGAGCCAGTGGCGATGATGATGTGCTTGGCCACCAGTTTCTCGACTACGCCATTGCCGCAGACCACTTCGACCGTTTGCTCGTCGGCAAAGCTGCCGGTGCCGAAGAACACGTCCACACGGTTGCGGGCGTAGTAGCCGGTACGCGAGGCCACTTGCTTGGAAATCACCTTCTCGGCGCTCTTGAGCACGTCCGGGAAGGAGAACCAGCGCGGCTCGCCGATCGCCCGGAACATCGGGTTAGTGTTGAACTGCATGATCTGCCGGACCGAGTGACGCAAGGCCTTGGACGGGATGGTACCCAAGTGGGTGCAGTTGCCGCCAACCTGCCGACGGCTGTCGACCATCGCCACCTTGCGCCCTGCCTTGGCGGCGTTCATTGCCGCACCTTCCCCCGCCGGGCCGGAACCCAGTACCACCACGTCGTAGTTGTAGACAGCCATGCGTACTCCTCAGAACAGGCCGCGATGCCACAGTTGGCACCGACGGCTAAATCATGCCGGCCGGCGGCATGAAGGAACAATTTGGGACCGGTTCACGCGCCCGGCCACAGTCTATAGAAGCGTCAACGCCGCGCACATTACCCCTTGGTCGCGTCGTAGGCTAGGGGGCGTTCTCAATTAGTTTCCCCACCTCGTTGTGCCTTAAAGCGGGCCAGGCAAGGCGCAGGCCGCTGGGAATGGTATTCCCTTTCCAAGGCCTGCAACGCAGCATGGCCCGCTTTAAGGCGCAACCCGGAGGGCCGGGCCTGCTGTTGTGCAGGGCTGCGTTGCTCGAAGCTTATTTGGAATGACCAAACCGCGCTTCTCGCGCCTTGCCCTGCACAACAGCAGACCCGGCGCGGTGGGGAAACTAATTGAGAACGCCCCCTCTGCCTGCGCTATTTCGCCACAGGTGGGCTTTCATGACGCTGTCACCGCTCAATCAAGTTCGCCTGCATCATCGTGGCGAGGGAGCTTGCTCCCGCTGGGCTGCGCAGCGGCCCTTTTGTGAGCGCTTCGCACTCAAGCGGGAGCAAGCTCCCTCGCCACGGATTCATTGCTGGACGATCTATTGGGTTTTTCCGCCGACCATCCGTTCAAACCCATCGTTTGTGCGTACGACAAAACGCTCCCCATCGCGCAGCACAAAAAATACTCCGATGCCGTGCTCCTGAGCATAGTCCCAACCCTCTTCGGGACCGAGAATCAGCAACAGCGTCGATAGTCCATCGGCCAACATCGCCGAAGGATGAATTACCGTGACTGACGCCAGGTTGTGTAGGACCGGCGCCCCGGTGCGCGCATCAAAGGTGTGGGAGTAACGCTTGCCGCCCTGCTCGAAATATTTACGATAGTCGCCCGACGTCGAAACCCCGTAGCCGTTGACCTCGATGACACGCTCAGCCATTTGCCGATCGTTCCGAGGCTCTTCCAGGGCGATGCGCCAGGCCGATCCATCCGGCTTGTGCCCGACGGCCTTGAGTTCACCGGTCGCCTCGACCAGGTAGCTGTCGATGCCCAGCGCCTGGAGCCTCGCGGCGATGCGATCGACGGCATAACCGGCCGCGATGCTGTTGAAATCGACTTCCACCGCGGCGTCCTTGCATAACCGCTCGCCTTCGATCCGCAAGTAGCCATGGCCAACCTGTCGTCGCGCCAGGGCCAGGGCCTCGGCGCTGGGCACCGCCTCTCGCCGGGATTGCGGGCCGAAGCCCCACAGGTTCAGCAAAGGCTCCACCGTCAGATCGAACGCGCCATGGCTTTGCGAAGATAACTGCTCACCCACCCGGACAAGTTCAAGCACCGGTCCCGGCATGGCCAGGCAACTGCCGGCAGGCAGGGCATTGAAGCGCTCGATGTCCGAATCGCTGCGATAGGTGGAAAAAAGCCGATCCACTTCAGCGAGAATTTTTCCCACCTCGGTCTGCACCACGTTCGGACCGGGCGTGGCGGCATGCCTGACGTACTGGACGGAATAACGGCTGCCCATGGTCGGGCCATCGAAGCGTTCCAGGGTATCGCCCCGGCCGCAGCCGGACACAACGCCGGCCAGCATCACAAGCCCAATCCATCGTCCAGTTAACAAATCTTCATCTCCCCACAAAACCACGCCGGCCATTATGGGCTACAGCGCATGCAAAAAACCCCTGTGGGATTGCAGCGCTTTCATACAAGATTGCCAGAGTGAGTCCTACACATGCCTTCCAACACGAGCAACGGCAAGGCGATTTTTCGCGTTGTCAGCGGCAACTTCCTGGAGATGTTCGACTTCATGGTCTATGGCTTCTACGCCACAGCCATCGCCAAGACATTCTTCCCGACCGACAGTGCCTTCGCCTCGCTGATGCTGTCCCTGGCGACATTCGGCGCCGGGTTCCTGATGCGTCCGCTGGGCGCGATCTTCCTTGGCGCCTACATCGACCGTCACGGCCGGCGCAAAGGCCTGATCATCACGCTCGCGATGATGGCCGCCGGCACGGTGCTGATCGCCTGTGTACCGGGTTACGCCACGTTGGGCGTGGCGGCACCGCTGCTGGTATTGCTGGGCCGATTGCTGCAGGGCTTTTCCGCAGGCGTAGAACTCGGTGGGGTCTCGGTGTACCTGGCGGAAATCTCTACGCCGGGGCGCAAGGGCTTTTTTGTCAGTTGGCAGTCCGCCAGCCAACAGGCCGCCGTGGTCTTCGCCGGTCTGCTGGGGGTTGGCCTCAATCACTGGCTGAGCCCGCAGGAAATGGGCGAATGGGGCTGGCGGGTGCCGTTCCTGATCGGTTGCCTGATCGTGCCGGTCATTTTTGTAATTCGCCGCTCGCTGGAAGAAACGCCGGAATTCCAGGCGAGAAAACACCGCCCTACCCTGTCGGAAATCGTCCGCTCCATTGGCCAGAACTTCGGCATTGTCCTGGCCGGCATGGCACTGGTGGTGATGACCACGGTGTCGTTCTACCTGATCACGGCCTACACGCCGACATTTGGCAAGGCCGAGCTCAACCTGTCTGACCTGGATGCGCTGCTGGTCACGGTGTGTATCGGCTTGTCGAACTTCTTCTGGCTACCGGTCATGGGCGCGCTTTCCGACAAGATCGGGCGCAAACCCCTGCTGCTGGCTGCGACAATCCTGGCGATCCTGACCGCCTACCCGGCGCTATCCTGGCTGGTGGCGAACCCCAGCTTCAGCCATTTACTGATCGTCGAGCTGTGGTTGTCGTTCCTGTATGGATCGTACAACGGCGCCATGGTGGTCGCCCTGACGGAAATCATGCCGATTGAAGTACGTACTACCGGCTTTTCCCTGGCCTATAGCCTGGCGACGGCAACGTTTGGCGGGTTCACGCCGGCGGCCTGTACCTATCTGATCCATGTGCTGGATAACAAAGCCGCGCCGGGAATCTGGCTCAGTGGCGCGGCGGTGCTGGGGTTGATTGCGACGTTGGTACTGTTCAAGGGTAATCGCCATGAGCTGCGCACGGCGCAGGCCTCAGTCGTCGGCGGCGGCGCCTGAGAGAGGCACTCCCAAACGACATAAACCCAGACAAAAAAACGCCCCGACAAGTCGGGGCGTTTTTTTTACCAGCAGCTAATGCTTACTTAGCGCGGAAACGCAGGCGGATTCACATCAGCCATGTCTTCCATTACGCGAACTACCTGGCAGCTGTAGCCGAACTCGTTGTCATACCAGACGTACAGGACGACACGATTGTCCTGGACGATGGTCGCTTCGGCATCGACAACGCCAGCGTGGCGCGAACCGACGAAGTCAGTGGACACCACTTCCTGCGAGTTGACGAAGTCGATCTGCTTGTGCAGGTCGGAGTGCAGCGCCATGTAGCGCAGGTACTCGTTCATCTCTTCACGAGTGGCGGCTTTCTCAAGGTTCAGGTTGAGAATGGCCATCGACACGTTCGGCGTCGGCACCCGAATGGCGTTGCCGGTCAGTTTGCCAGCGAGCTCAGGCAAGGCCTTGGCAGCAGCAGTGGCGGCACCGGTTTCGGTGATGACCATGTTCAACGCGGCGCTACGGCCACGGCGATCGCCCTTGTGGAAGTTGTCGATCAGGTTCTGGTCGTTGGTGTACGAGTGAACGGTTTCGACGTGACCGTTGATGATGCCGAACTTGTCATTCACGGCTTTGAGCACCGGCACGATGGCGTTGGTGGTGCAGGAAGCGGCGGAGATGATCTTGTCGTCAGCGGTGATTTCGGTGTGGTTGATACCGTGAACGATGTTCTTCAGCTTGCCCTTGCCAGGTGCAGTCAGGACAACGCGGTCGATACCCGGGCAGGCCAGGTGCTGGCCCAGGCCGTCGGCGTCACGCCATACACCGGTGTTATCCACCAGCAGGGCGTCCTTGATGCCGTACTGGGTGTAATCCACCTCGGTCGGGTTCTTCGCGTAGATCACCTGGATCAGGTTACCGTTGGCGGTGATGGTGTTGTTTTCTTCGTCGATGGTGATGGTGCCGTTGAAGGAACCATGCACCGAATCGCGGCGCAGCAGGCTGGCACGCTTGGTCAGGTCGTTCTCGGCGCCCTTGCGCACGACGATGGCGCGCAGGCGCAGGCCGTCGCCACCACCGGTTTTCTCGATCAGGATACGCGCCAGCAGACGGCCGATACGACCGAAGCCGTACAGGACCACGTCGGTACCTTTACGAGCCGAAGCGTTCTGCTGACCAACCACGTCAGCCATTTCTTCGCGCACGAACTGTTCGGCGCTACGGCCATTGGCTTCGTTACGGAATTTGAACGCCAGCTTGCCCAGGTCCACCGAGGCCGCGCCGAGCTTGAGCTCGCTCATCGCCTTGAGCAGGGGGAATGTTTCGTGGACGGAGAGTTCGCTGTCGTCGGAAGAACGGTGGCGAGCAAAGCGGTGGGCCTTGAGGATCGCGATGACAGACTGGTTGATCAGGCTGCGGCCATAGATCGAGCTCACCACGTTGTTATTGCGGTAGAGCTGACCGATGAGAGGGATCATCGCTTCTGCGAGTGCTTCACGATCAATCCATTCACCAAGACACTGGTCGGGCTTCTGAGTCACGGTAACCTTCCACATGTAGGGGCTGAAAAAAGGGGCTACATTATGCCGCCGAGTCATCGGCGGAGCAATGCGCGCCCGTCGCGCCGTGGTTTTGCGTTCCTGCAGCATAGTCCGCGACTGACAGAAGCCCCCTTCCCCCGCTACAATTGTCGACTTTGTCGCAACGCTGGAGCTCAACCTTCCGTGCCCGTTCTGCGTCTTCCGCTTCTCCCTGCCGCGGCAGGTAAACAGCACTGGGGCAACCTGCCCGGTGCCGCCCTGAGCCTGGCTATCGCCGAGGCTGCCAGCGCTGCAAAGCGCTTTACCCTGCTATTGACCGCCGACAGCCAAAGCGCTGAACGGCTGGAACAGGAGTTGGCTTTCTTCGCCCCGGATTTGCCAGTGCTGCATTTCCCGGACTGGGAAACCCTGCCCTACGACCTTTTTTCGCCGCACCAGGACATCATTTCCCAGCGCATCGCCAGCCTTTACCGGCTGCCGGAGCTCAGTCATGGCGTTTTGGTAGTGCCGATTACCACAGCCCTACATCGCCTGGCGCCGACCCAATTCCTGCTGGGCAGCAGCCTGGTGCTGGACATCGGCCAGAAGCTCGACGTCGAGCAAATGCGCACCCGGCTTGAGGCCAGCGGCTATCGCTACGTCGATACCGTGTACGAACACGGCGAGTTCACGGTCCGCGGCGCGTTGATCGACCTGTTCCCGATGGGCAGCAAATTGCCCTATCGCATCGACCTGTTCGATGACGAGATCGAGACCTTGCGCACCTTTGATCCGGAAAACCAGCGCTCCATCGACAAAGTGCAGTCGATCCGCCTGTTGCCGGCCAAGGAATTCCCCCTGCAGAAAGACGCGGTGACGCGTTTCAAGGCGCGGTTTCGCGAACGCTTCGACGTGGACTTCCGACGCTGCCCGATCTTCCAGGACCTGAGCAGCGGCATCACCCCGGCCGGTATCGAGTATTACCTGCCGCTGTTCTTCGAAGAAACCTCCACCCTGTTCGATTACCTGCCCCAGGACACCCAGGTGTTTTCCCTGCCCGGCATCGAGCAAGCGGCGGAAAACTTCTGGAATGACGTGCGCAACCGCTACGAAGAGCGGCGTGTCGACCCGTCCCGTCCTCTATTGCCACCCGCCGAGTTGTTCCTGCCGGTTGAAGACTGCTTCGCCCGCCTCAAGAGCTGGCCGCGCGTGGTGGCGAGCCAACAGGACGTGGAAACCGGCGTCGGTCGCGAACGCTTCCCCGCCAGACCGCTGCCGGACCTGGCAATCGAAGCCAAGGCCACGCAACCGTTGGCGGCCCTGGCCGGTTTCCTCGACCAATTCCCTGGCCGCGTGCTGTTCACCGCCGAGTCCGCCGGCCGTCGCGAAGTATTGCTGGAGCTACTCGAACGCCTGAAGCTGCGACCGAAGACTGTCGACAGCTGGCCGGATTTCGTCGCTGGCAAGGAGCGCCTGGCAATCACCATCGCGCCGCTCAATGACGGGCTGGTCCTGGATGATCCCGCCCTGGCACTGGTCGCCGAGAGCCCGTTGTTCGGCCAGCGGGTGATGCAGCGTCGCCGTCGCGAGAAGCGCGCCGACGCTGCCAACGACGCGGTCATCAAGAACCTCACCGAGCTGCGCGAGGGCGCGCCGGTGGTGCACATCGACCACGGCGTGGGCCGCTACCTGGGCCTGGCGACACTGGAGATCGAAAACCAGGCCGCCGAATTCCTCACTCTGGAATACGCCGAGGGCGCCAAACTCTACGTGCCGGTGGCGAACCTGCACCTGATCGCCCGCTACACCGGCAGCGACGATGCGCTGGCGCCGCTGCATCGCCTGGGCTCGGAAACCTGGCAGAAAGCCAAGCGCAAGGCCGCCGAACAGGTGCGCGACGTGGCCGCCGAATTGCTTGACATCTACGCCCGTCGCGCCGCGCGCGAAGGCTACGCGTTCGCCGATCCGAAAGCCGATTACGAAACCTTCAGCGCTGGCTTCCCGTTCGAGGAAACCGTCGACCAGCAGACCACCATCGAAGCCGTGCGCGCCGACATGCTCGCCCCCAAGCCGATGGACCGGCTGGTGTGCGGCGACGTCGGCTTCGGCAAGACCGAAGTGGCGATGCGCGCCGCGTTCATCGCCGTGCATGGCGGCAAGCAGGTGGCGATCCTGGTGCCGACCACCCTCCTCGCCCAGCAGCACTACAACAGTTTCCGCGACCGCTTCGCCGACTGGCCAGTGACCGTGGAAGTGATGAGCCGCTTCAAGTCGACCAAGGAAGTGAATGCCGCCGTGGCCGACCTGGCCGAAGGCAAGATCGACATCGTCATCGGCACGCACAAATTGCTCCAGGACGACGTGAAATTCAAAAGCCTCGGGCTGGTGATCATCGACGAAGAACACCGTTTCGGCGTGCGCCAGAAAGAACAGCTCAAGGCCCTGCGCAGCGAAGTCGACATCCTGACCCTGACGGCCACGCCAATCCCGCGCACGCTGAACATGGCGGTGTCGGGCATGCGTGACCTGTCGATCATCGCCACGCCGCCGGCCCGCCGCCTGTCGGTGCGTACGTTCGTGATGGAGCAAAACAAGAGCACGGTCAAGGAAGCGCTGCTGCGGGAGTTGCTGCGTGGCGGCCAGGTCTACTACCTGCACAACGACGTGAAGACCATCGAGAAATGTGCCGCCGACCTCGCCGAGCTGGTGCCGGAAGCCCGTATCGGCATCGGCCACGGACAGATGCGCGAGCGCGAACTCGAACAGGTGATGAGCGACTTCTATCACAAGCGTTTCAACGTGCTGATCGCCTCGACTATCATCGAGACCGGCATCGACGTGCCGAGCGCCAACACCATCATCATCGAGCGCGCCGACAAGTTCGGCCTGGCCCAGTTGCACCAGTTGCGCGGCCGGGTCGGCCGTAGCCACCACCAGGCCTATGCCTACCTGCTGACGCCGCCGCGCCAGCAGATCACCCCAGACGCGGAAAAGCGCCTGGAGGCCATCGCCAACACCCAGGACCTCGGCGCCGGCTTCGTGCTGGCCACCAATGACCTGGAAATCCGCGGTGCCGGCGAATTGCTCGGCGACGGCCAGAGCGGCCAGATCCAGGCCGTCGGCTTCACGCTGTACATGGAAATGCTCGAACGCGCGGTCAAGTCGATTCGCAAGGGCGAGCAACCGAACCTCGACCAGCCCCTGGGGGGCGGGCCGGAGATCAACCTGCGGGTGCCGGCGCTGATCCCGGAAGACTATCTGCCGGACGTCCATGCGCGGCTGATCCTCTACAAACGCATCGCCTCGGCCACCGACGAGGAAGGTCTCAAGGACTTGCAGGTGGAGATGATCGACCGCTTCGGGCTGTTGCCGGAGCCGACCAAGAACCTGGTGCGCACCACGCTGCTCAAGCTCAAGGCCGAGCAACTGGGCATCAAAAAAGTCGACGGCGGGCCCAACGGCGGCCGCATCGAATTCGAAGCCCAGACGCCGGTCGATCCGCTGGTGCTGATCAAGCTGATCCAGGGCCAGCCCAAACGCTACAAGTTCGAAGGCGCCACGATGTTCAAGTTCATGGTGCCCATGGAACGCCCGGAAGAGCGTTTTAATACCGTGGAGGCGCTGTTCGAGCGCCTCACTCCGACCACTGCTTGAAGGACGCCCAATGCGCCTGTTTCGCTCCTTGACGTTGTTGCTGACCCTGGTCGCCCCCCTGGCCTTCGCCGACGACCTGTATCAGGTGGAAATGATCCTGGTTCGCCAGAATGCCGAGCCGGCGATTCTCAGTCGCGCCGCGCCGGAAGACTGGGACGCCGGCGCACAACGCCTGCCCACGGACAGCCAGCGCACGCCAGCATTGGGCAATATCGTCGAAAAACTCAACGCCAGCGGCCAATACAGCGTGCTGATGCACAAGGCCTGGCAACAGAACCTGGGCGAACAGGGCAGCAAGGTCGCCGTCAGCGCCGGCGCCGAACAGTTTGGCCAGTTTCCCATCGAGGGCACCCTGGAACTGAAACTGGGCCGCTTTACCGACGTCGACGCCGACTTCTGGGTCAACCAGATCGACGCCAATGGCCTGGTCACCGCCAGCGAACGCCTCAAGCAACAGAGCCACACCAAGAACGGCCAGTTGAATTTCCTCGATAACGGTCACCTCGGCCTGCTGATCAAGATCACCTCGCTGACCGCGCCCGCGCCACGGCAGGCGCCCGAAGCGATTCCGGACTGACCGGCGCGCCTATGCCCTCGCCCCTGAGCAAACCCCTGGCACCCTCCTGGGTCAATCGATTCAAGGAACAAAGCCTGGAGCGCGGACGCCGATACGCGCTGGAAAATCGCGTCAGGATCGTCGAGACCGGAGACAGCACCATCATCGCCAGCTGCGAAGGCTCTGGCGGCAGCGTCTATCGTCAGACCATTCGCCTCAAGGAGTCAGCCAAGGGCACGCTGATCCTGCTCGAAGCGGCCTGCTCCTGCCCGGTGCGCATCAACTGCAAACATTGCGCGGCGGTCTTGTTGCAGGTCCAGGAAACCCTGGCCTACCCAGCCGCCGAGAAAGACGCGCATCTGCTGGAAAAACTCCAGACCGTGCTCGACAACCGCAGCCCCAAGGCCCCGCCGCAGGTGCTCGTGGACAACGTGCAACCGCTGCCGCGCCTGTGGCTGGCGAGTATCGAGTTCAGCGCTTTCGAGCCGCGCAACGGCAAGATGCAGCGCTACATCCAGCACCGCGCGGCCCTGTCCTTCAGCTACCTGGACGAATACGTCAGTGGCCAGCGCAACACCGACGTAATGATTCGCCAGGAAACCCAGACGCTGCGCATAAAACGCCAGACCGATGTGGAACAGTCCTACCGCGAACAACTGCGAATCCTCGGCTTCAAGGTCGCCACCCGGCAAAGCAAGGCGCTGCCGGAAAGCGCCGGCGAGCTTTACGAGATGGTCAACGACAGCGCCTGGCTGACCTTTACCCTCAATGACCTGCCAAAACTGCGCAACCAAGGCTGGGAGTTGCAGATCGACGAAGACTTCGGCTTCGACCTGACGGCCGTGGACGAGTGGTACGCCACCGTCGAGGAAACTCCGGAGCGAGACTGGTTTGATCTGGAACTGGGGATCATCGTCAACGGCGAGCGCTTGAGCCTGCTGCCGATCCTGCTGAACCTGATGCGCTCGCACATCGAGCTGTTCAACCCGGAACGCCTGGCCCGGCGCCGCGATGACGAACTCATCCTGGTCAACCTGCCGCACCGTCCCAATTCGGAATTCGGCCCGCAGCAAGTGGCCCTGCCCTATGGACGCCTGAAGCCGGTGCTGGCGACCCTCGGCGAGTTTTACCTGCAAGAACCCGGCACCATCAAACTGCGCCTGAACAGCGCGGACGCCCTGCGCCTGAACCCGCTGCAAGACATGCCGCTGCGCTGGGAAGGGGGCGAACACATCCGGGGCCTGGCCCAGCGGCTGCGCGACATCAAGGACTACACCGCGGCGGCACCGGAAGGCTTGAACGCAACGCTGCGGCCCTATCAGCTCGAAGGCCTGAGCTGGATGCAATCGCTACGACAACTGGAGGTTGGCGGCATTCTCGCGGATGACATGGGCCTGGGCAAAACCCTACAGACCCTGGCGCACATCCTTAGCGAAAGAAACGCCGGCCGCCTCGACAGGCCGTGCATGGTGGTGATGCCGACGAGCCTGATTCCCAACTGGCTCGATGAAGCCAGCCACTTCACCCCGCAGCTCAAGGTATTGGCCCTGTACGGCGCCGGACGCAAGAAACATTTCGAGCGGTTGGCCGATTACGACCTGATCCTGACCACCTATGCATTGCTGCCCAAGGATGTCGAGCGCCTTAAAGCGCAACCGCTGCACGTATTGATCCTGGATGAAGCCCAGTACATCAAGAACCCCACCAGCAAGGCCGCCCAGGCCGCCCGTGAACTCGATGCCCGGCAGCGGTTGTGCCTGTCCGGGACACCGCTGGAAAACCACCTGGGTGAATTGTGGTCGCTGTTTCATTTCCTGTTGCCGGGCTGGCTCGGCGACATCAAGGAATTCAACCGCGACTACCGCGTGCCGATCGAAAAACGCGGGAGCGCCGCACGATTGCAGCACCTTAACGGTCGGATAAAACCGTTTCTGCTGCGCAGGACCAAGGAACAGGTGGCAACCGAATTACCGCCCAAGACCGAGATCATCCATTGGGTCGAACTCAGCGACGCCCAACGGGATGTCTATGAAACCATGCGCCTGGCGATGGACAAGAAGGTGCGTGACGAGATCACCCGCAAAGGCGTGGCGCGCAGCCAGATCATCATCCTCGAGGCGCTGCTCAAGCTGCGCCAGGTGTGCTGCGACCTGCGCCTGATCAGCGACGCCGCCCTGCCAGCCCGAGGCAGTGCGTCGGGCAAGCTCGACAGCCTGATGGAGATGCTCGAGGAGTTGTTTGAAGAAGGTCGGCGGGTGCTGCTGTTTTCCCAGTTCACGTCCATGCTGGCGCTGATCGAAGACGAACTGAAAAAGCGCGGTGTGGAATACGCCATCCTGACCGGCCAGACCCGGGACCGACGCACTCCGGTGAAGGAATTCCAGAGCGGCAAGCGGCAGATTTTCCTGATCAGCCTGAAGGCCGGCGGCGTGGGTCTGAACCTGACGGAAGCGGACACGGTGATTCACTACGACCCGTGGTGGAACCCGGCCACCGAAAACCAGGCAACCGACCGCGCTTATCGCATCGGCCAGGAGAAGCCGGTATTCGTCTACAAGCTGATAGCCCGGGGAACAGTGGAAGAAAAGATCCAACTGCTGCAGAAGGAAAAGTCCGATCTCGCGGCCGGCGTGCTGGATGGGCGCGTGGCCGGGGACTGGAAACTGCAGAACGAAGACATCGAGGCCTTGTTCGCACCGCTGCCGGATAAGCTGGAGAAGCGCTGAGGTTCGTTTATGCCTGTGGGAGCAGCCCGCTCGCGATGGCTACTGCACAGCCACCCTCGTAACAACGGTTAGCCGCTTCGCGAGCAGGCTCGCTCCCACCCTGCGTCAAGATGACCGGTTCAGCCTGCCGCTAGCACCCGCGCCAAGGTCGACTTCACCTTCCCCATCCCGTCATGCAGCGCCTGCTCGATCTCGGCCATGGTGATCACCGCCGTGGATTTGCCTGCCGCCGGGTTAACCACCAGAGCCAGGCACGCGTAGTCCAGCTCCAGCTCGCGAGCCAATGCTGCTTCCGGCATGCCCGTCATGCCGACGATGTCGCAACCATCACGCTCCAGGCGGGCGATTTCAGCCACCGTTTCCAGGCGCGGCCCCTGCGTGCAGGCATAGACGCCGTGGCTGCTGTAGCCGCAGCCCTCGGCGGCCAGGGCGGCAATCAACTTCTGGCGCAGCGTCTCCGTGTAGGGATAGCTGAAATCGATATGGGTAACCGCTTCCAGGTCATCGGCAAAATACGTGTGCTGGCGGCCACTGGTGTAATCGATCAACTGATGGGGCACGCAGAAATGTCCGGTGCCCATCGCCGCGTGGATCCCGCCCACGGCGTTGACCGCCAGGATGGCCTCGGCACCCGCCTGCTTCAGAGCCCAGAGATTGGCGCGATAGTTGACCTGGTGCGGCGGAAAACGATGAGGATGGCCATGACGGGCCAGGAACAGCACCTCACGCCCGGCATATTCGCCAATCTGCACGTCGGCCGATGGCGCGCCATAGGGCGTTTCCACCGCCAGGGACTGGCGAATGGTCAGGCCTTCCAGCTGGGTCAGGCCAGTGCCGCCGATAATTGCGTAAACGGTCATGACAAACGTCCTTAATCGATCAGTTGGGCAGCTTTTAATGCGCCGATCGCTGTCAGCCAGCGTGGATCCTGGCGATACTCGATACTTGCGAAGGCTTGGCCACGCATGCGGGCGATCCGCGCCGACGGCTTGATCTTCAAGCGCTGGGCGGCGCTCAAAGCCAACTCTGCGGCAGCGCGGTCGTTGCACACCAATCCCATGTCGCAACCGGCGGTCAATGCAGCCTCGATACGACTCGCGGCATCACCCACCACATGGGCACCGGCCATTGACAGGTCATCACTGAAAATCACCCCGTCGAACTGCAACTCGCCCCGCAGGATGTCCTGCAGCCAACGTCGGGAAAACCCGGCCGGGCTGGCATCGACTTGCGGATAGATCACATGGGCAGGCATCACGGCGCCAAGCTGCTTGCTCAGCCTGGCAAACGGCAGCAGATCGTTGGCGCGGATCTGTTCCAGGCTGCGCTCATCATTGGGGATGGCCACATGGGAATCCGCCTCGGCCCAGCCGTGCCCAGGAAAATGCTTGCCCGTGGCGGCCATGCCCGCGGTGTTCATGCCCCGAATGAAGGCACCGGCCAGCAATGCGGCGCGTTCGGGATCGCCCTCGAATGAACGACTGCCAACCACGGCACTGCGCTGATAATCGAGATCCAGCACCGGGGCGAAACTCAGATCGAGGCCGACCGCCAGCACCTCGGTGGCCATGATCCAGCCGCATTGTTCGGCCAGGTATTCGGCATTCGGGTTATCGGCAATGGCCCGCATCGCCGGCAGACGCACGAACCCTTGGCGCAGGCGCTGGACACGCCCCCCTTCCTGATCGACCGCCAGCAACAGGTCGGGACGAATGGCGCGGATCGCCGCACTCAGCTCGCGCACCTGGCGCGGATGCTCGATGTTGCGAGCGAAGATGATCAAGCCGCCCACTTCGGGCTGACGCAACAGATGGCGATCCTCGGCCGTCAGCCAGGTACCGGCGACGTCCACCATCAACGAGCCTTGCAGGCCAGCAGTCATAGCAATTCCTTAATAACGATGGATGCGCACGGCGACGCTTGCACGATGACGCCGCCAGGCTCCAGGCCTGGCAGGTCGCGCATCGGCGATGAAATTTGATACGAACTCAAAGGCAGAATCAGCATGGGCGGCTAGCTTAGCGGATGTAAGCAGCCGCGCCCACCCGTGGCCTTACGCCTTGGCGAGCGCCGGGACGGATTTGCTGCGAGGACGCAACTGCGCTGTCGCCATTGCCTCATCTGTGACGCCGCTTTCGGCACGCATGCCGGCGGCCAGGAATGGCACCATCAGACGCATGACCTGTTCGATGGATGTATTCACGCCGAAATCGGTTTCGGCGATGGCCCGCAGCGCCTTGATCCCGGACATGCTGAACGCAGCGGCGCCAAGCATGAAATGCACGCGCCAGAACAGTTCGATCGGTGGTATGCGTGGCGCCGCTTCATTGACCAGCAGCATGTAGCGACGGAACACTTTGCCGTACATGTCTTCCAGGTAGCGCCGCAGGTGACCCTGGCTTTGACTGAAGGCCAGGCCCAAAAGGCGCATGAAGATGGAAAGATCATTGCCACTGCGTGGCTGGACCACGAGGGCCTGCTCGACCAGGATCTCGAGCAGCTCTTCCAGGGTGGGCTTGACGTCAGGCTTGGCCTGACGACGTTCCAGTTCACGGTCGAGGCTGATACAGAACGGCCCGAGGAAACGTGAGAACACCGCCTGGATCAGCGCCTTCTTGGAACCGAAGTGATAGTTCACCGCAGCCAGGTTCACCCCGGCCTTGCTGGTGATCAGACGCAAAGAGGTTTCGGCAAAACCTTTTTCCGCGAACAACTGCTCGGCAGCATCGAGAATGCGTTCAACGGTTTCCGACTGGGCCATGGCTACTCCGCCTGACAAACACTTGTTTGAAACATACGTTTCAGCCCTGGGCTTGTCAAGCCTGCCGGGACGTTTTGCGAACGCTCGGTCAGCTATTTAACCACACCTTCATCCGGGCTGTAGCCCTGCCCTTCATAGCGGCCGAAACGACCGTCGAGCGGCGCACGAAAAAAGGGGCATTGCCAAGCGGCTCGCACTGTATATAATCCCAGTCACTGTATAAAAAGACAGAGCGATCGATATGCTAAAGCTGACGCCACGCCAAGCAGAGATTCTGGCCTTCATCAAACGTTGCCTCGAAGACAATGGCTACCCGCCAACCCGCGCGGAAATCGCTCAGGAATTGGGTTTCAAGTCGCCCAACGCGGCGGAAGAACACCTCAAGGCACTAGCTCGCAAGGGCGCGATCGAGATGACGCCCGGTGCCTCGAGAGGCATTCGCATCCCCGGTTTCGAAGCCAAGGCTGACGAAACCACGTTGCCGATCATCGGCCGCGTAGCCGCTGGCGCTCCGATCCTAGCCCAGCAGCACGTTGAAGAATCCTGCAACATCAACCCCTCGTTCTTTCACCCAAGGGCTGATTACCTTCTTCGCGTGCACGGTATGAGCATGAAGGATATCGGCATTTTCGACGGCGACCTTCTGGCTGTTCACACCACCCGCGAGGCTCGCAACGGGCAGATCGTGGTGGCGCGCATCGGCGACGAAGTCACCGTCAAGCGGTTCAAGCGCGATGGCAGCAAGGTCTGGCTGATAGCCGAAAATCCCGAGTTCGCCCCCATCGAAGTGGACCTGAAAGATCAGGACCTGGTCATCGAAGGCTTGAGTGTCGGCGTCATTCGCCGCTAAAGGAGGCTTTATGCAATTCCCTCACACACCACAGCACACGCAACTTCCGCTGTTCGAGGCATTCATGGCCCAACCGCTGGTTCCAGTCCTGAAAGAGGTCATCGAATCGCCTTGGGGCGTCGAGCCCGAGGCCTTCAGCGAATTGTCGTTGCGTGGTGCGGCCGGGAATTGCCTGAACCTGCTGGCACCTATTCTGCGGGAGTTGAGCCAGGACCAGGACGCTCGCTGGCTGACGCTGATCGCGCCACCCGCCAGCGTTACCCAGGCCTGGTTGCGGGATGCCGGTCTCAATCGCGAGCGGATCCTGCTATTGCAACCGCGCGGCACACAGAGCGCCCAGCAATTGACGTGCGAAGCGTTGCGCCTGGGTCGCAGTCATACGGTGGTCAGCTGGCTCAATCCCCTGACCGCGACAGCTCGCCAACAGTTGATCAGCGCCGCACGCACCGGGGACGCACAAAGCCTGAATATTCGATTGGGCTAAGACAAACGCAGGGCTTCTCCAGGGCAGAGAAGCCAGAACAGCTACCAGATCTCAAAAGTTACCGAACGGGATCAATGAAGAACCCGTGGCCCCTCTTCCTTGTTGAATTCGCCTTCAACCAGGCGGCCGGCCATTTGGACACCCACGCTCAGCATCGCCTTGGCGACCTCAACGTGTTGACCTTGCAGGAATACCTTGGCGTCCTCAGAGAAGTTCAGGGTAACCAGAGACCCCTCGTCTTCGGCCCGGCGCAGCTCGATGCGGCCATCAGGAAGCTCGACAATTTCTAGAAAGGACGTAGGCATAAAAGTCTGTTCTCCACGAAAGGCGGGGATTATATAGTCATCGGCCAGGCTTCGCTCGGGATCTTGACCAAGCGTCGTTAGCGAACGTTACGGGACGGACTGAACTCAGCACTCGTTCAACCCTTCGCGAAAGCGAATGGCCAGGTTCTTGAGATTCTGCCGCCAGCTCTCCAACTCTTCCCGATTCAGCTCTTGCTCTGGCTCTTCTTCGTCAAGATTGACCGCCACGATCAGCGGCTGGGTCACGTCGCCCTTGGGCTTGCGCGGAGCCCGTGGTGGCTGGAACAGCGCCTGGTGGGCGGCCAGCAATCTGGCCAGCCAGGTTTCGGGGTTCTGCGCCAGCTCGACCATTTCGGCCAGCTCCGGAATTGCGATGGTTTCCAGCACCTCACGAGTCAACACCAGCTCGGCCCGTGACGCATTCGCCTGGGGCAAGCGATAAAAACCGGCGATTTCGTGGCACAGGCCCAACAACGCACCGTACAGATGAAACAACGCTGATTCGCGTCCCGCCTGGATCAGCGCGGGGGAATTCATTGCACGCCCATCCTCCGCCCGCGCAAGCGCTTCAAGCGAAAGGCCGGCGAAATAAATTTTCTGATTGGTGCGGGTATAGAGTTCGTGGGCCATGGCGGCATCTCCCCAACGAAATAAAAGCGTCACGCAGGTGCGACAGTGTCGTGGATCAACCGAGGCCACTGCAAGCCAAAAACAGCAAGGCCGCATGGAAACCTATAGGTTGTCATGCGGCCTTTTTTTGCCTGAAGTGTAGGACGACGACCACGTCGGCGAGCGAGGGCAAGCTCCCTCGCCATCAAAGGCCCTCAGGCCATCCCGATCAGCGCTTGTCTTCGACGGTCCACTTGCCGCCGTCGTAAAACGCCTTCCAGCCGGTAGGCTTGCCGTCAACCTCGGTCTGCACGTATTGCTCCTTGGTCTTGCGGCTGTAGCGAATCACCGCCGGGCGGCCGTCCGGATCTTTCTGCGGTGCGTCGCAAAGGAAGTGATACTTCGGATCGATTTCGTCCTTGTGCGGGACGATCTCCATGACCAACGGCGCACGGGTTTCACGATTTTTCGGGAACTGGCTCGCCGCCAGGAACAGGCCAGAAGCCCCGTCGCGCAAGATGTAGGTGTCATTGACCTTCTCGCACTTGAGCTCGGGCATCTTCACCGGGTCCATTTTTGGCGGTGCCGCATCGCCGCTCTTGAGCAGCTTGCGGGTGTTCTTGCAGGTCGGGTTCGTACAACCGAAGAACTTGCCGAAACGCCCGGTCTTGAGCTGCATCTCGCTGCCGCACTTGTCGCATTCCAGGCTCGGACCTTCATAGCCCTTGATGCGGTAGCTCCCCTCTTCGATCTCGTAACCGGCGCAATCCGGGTTGTTACCGCAGATGTGCAGCTTGCGCTTTTCATCCAGCAGATAGGCGTCCATTGCCGTGCTGCAGATCGGGCAGCGATGCTTGCCGCGCAGCACCAGGGATTCCGATTCACCTTCGTCGTCCGCAGCGATTTCATCACCGGGCACCAGGTTGACCGTTGCCTTGCAGCGTTCCTTTGGCGGCAGGCTGTAGCCCGAGCATCCGAGGAAAACGCCGGTCGAAGCCGTGCGGATCTGCATCGGTCGGCCGCAGGTCAGGCATGGAATATCAGTCATCACCGGCTGGTTGGCGCGCATGCCACTGTCAGGGCTTTCTGCCACTTCGAGCTTCTTCTTGAAGTCGCCGTAGAACTCGTCGAGCACGTTTTTCCAGTCCCGCTCACCCTGGGCCACGTCATCGAGGTTCTCTTCCATGCCGGCGGTGAAGCCGTAGTCCATCAGGTTCGAGAAGCTCTCGGACAGGCGCTCGGTCACGATGTCGCCCATCTTTTCCGAATAGAAACGACGGTTGTGCAGCGCCACGTAGCCGCGATCCTGGATCGTCGAAATGATAGCCGCATAAGTCGAAGGGCGACCGATGCCACGCTTTTCCATTTCCTTGACCAGACTGGCTTCCGAATACCGCGCCGGCGGCTTGGTGAAGTGCTGGGTCGGATCCAGCTTGAGCAGTTTCATCACGTCGCCCTGGGCCATGTCAGGCAGGACATCGTCATCCCCCGGCTTGGTGATCTGCGGCATGACACGGGTGTAGCCGTCGAATTTCAGGATACGGCCCTTGGCACGCAGCTCGAAGTCGCCAGCACCGACGCTGACGGTGGTCGACAGGTATTGGGCCGGCAGCATCTGGCAAGCCAGGAACTGGCGCCAGATCAGCTCGTAGAGACGCTCGGCATCGCGCTCCATGCCAGACAGCTTGCTCGGCGTGGTATTGGCGTCGGATGGACGAATTGCTTCGTGAGCCTCCTGGGCGCCTTCCTTGCTGCTGTAGACGTTTGGCGTTTCCGGCAGGTATTTCTTGCCGAACTCGCTTTCTATATAAGTGCGCGCCATCGCCACGGCATCGACCGAGAGGTTGGTCGAGTCGGTACGCATGTAGGTGATGTAGCCTGCTTCGTACAGACGCTGGGCCATCATCATGGTTTTTTTCACGCCGAAGCCCAGGCGGTTACTCGCGGCCTGCTGCAGCGTGGACGTGATGAACGGCGCCGAAGGCTTGCTGCTGGTGGGCTTGTCTTCACGCTTGACGATGCTGTAGTTCGAAGCCTTGAGCTTCTCCAGCGCGGCCATGGCCTGCGCTTCATTGAGCGGCTTGAAGGCCTCGCCTTTCTCGCGGGCCACTTCGAAGCGCACGGTGGCGCCCTTGGCGGTACCCAGATCAGCGTGGACTTCCCAGTATTCTTCAGGGATGAACGCGCGGATTTCCCGCTCGCGCTCCACTACCAGTTTCACCGCGACCGATTGTACACGTCCGGCGGACAGGCCGCGGGCGATCTTGGCCCATAGCAATGGCGAGACCATGTAGCCCACCACGCGGTCAAGGAAACGTCGCGCCTGTTGGGCGTTGACCCGATCGATATCCAGCTCGCCCGGCTGGGAGAAGGCTTCCTGGATGGCCTTCTTGGTGATTTCGTTGAACACCACACGCTTGTAGCGGCTGTCATCACCACCGATGGCTTCGCGCAGGTGCCAGGCAATGGCTTCCCCTTCGCGGTCCAAGTCCGTCGCGAGATAGATGGTGTCGGCATCCTTGGCGAGCCGGCGCAGCTCTTCGATGACCTTTTCCTTGCCCGGGAGGATCTCGTACTTGGCTTTCCAGCCGTGTTCCGGATCAACCCCCATGCGCGAGACCAGCTGCTTGCGCGCCTTTTCCTTCGGCGACAACGCTGGCGCTTCGCCCGCGGCAGCCTTGCCGCGCTTGGCAGCAGGCTCTTTGCTGGCGCTAGCCGAACCGCTGGTGGGCAGGTCTCGGATATGGCCGATACTCGACTTCACCACGTATTGGTTACCCAGATACTTGTTGATGGTCTTGGCCTTAGCCGGGGATTCCACAATGACCAGCGATTTGCCCATGGATCAGAAAATTCCTGAATTCTAAAAAGTGAAAGGCGGTTGGCGCCTGACGCGGCACCGCTATATATAGTGGCTGCAAGGTGAGGTCAAGGGCAGGCTCGCCCTCATGTCGGCCTCAAGGCCTGGAAAAAATGCTCTCCTCGGCCTGCACCAAAGCAAAGCGTGGCACCTGTTCGCCGTCAACCTCGACGGACTCCTGGAACATGCTCAACGGACGCACCCAGAAACCGTAATCGCCATACAGGGCTTGATAGAAGACCACTTCTTCCTCGGTCTCGGAGTGCCGCGCGATACTGAATACGCGGTACTGCGGACCTTTGTAATGTTGGTAGAGCCCAGGTTGTATCGGCATGCTTTGGCCCTCGCTGAATCTTTCCAAAATAAAAACAAAATTTTTCTTGTTGAAAACCCAGAAAAACAAAAACCGGGGCACTTGGCCCCGGCTTCCATCGACGTGACGCTTAGATGCGCTCGAAGACGGTGGCGATGCCTTGGCCGAGGCCAATGCACATGGTGGACACCCCAAAAGTGCCGCCGTTCTGCTTCATGACGTTGAGCAGCGTGCCGGAGATACGCGCACCGGAGCAGCCAAACGGATGACCCAGGGCGATGGCGCCGCCGTGCAGGTTAACCTTCTCGTTCATCTTGTCGAGTATTTTCAGATCTTTCAGCACTGGCAGGGCCTGTGCGGCGAAAGCTTCGTTGAGCTCGAAGAAGTCGATGTCGGAGATGCTCAGGCCCGCGCGCTTCAAGGCTTTCTGCGTGGCCGGTACTGGACCATAGCCCATGATTGCGGGATCCACACCGGCGACGGCCATCGAACGAATCACCGCCATCGGCTGGATGCCCAGGTCCTGGGCACGCTGGGCCGACATCACGATCATGCACGAGGCACCATCGGTGATCTGCGACGAAGTACCAGCTGTCACGGTGCCGCCCTTTGGATTGAAGGCCGGCTTCAACGTCGCCAGGCTTTCCAGGGTGGTTTCCGGACGAATGGTCTCGTCGTAGTCGAACAGCTTCAGGAAGCCGTTCTCGTCGTAACCCTGCATCGGGATGATTTCATCCTTGAACTTGCCTTCCACCGTCGCCTTGTGGGCGAGCTGGTGGGAGCGCACGCCAAAGGCGTCCTGCTGTTCGCGGGTGATGCCGTGCATCTTGCCGAGCATTTCCGCGGTCAGGCCCATCATGCCCGAAGCTTTTGCCGCGTACAGCGACATGTGCGGATTCGGATCGACGCCGTGCATCATGCTCACGTGGCCCATGTGCTCGACACCGCCGACGACGAATACATCACCGTTGCCGGTCATGATCGCCTGGGCGGCGGTGTGCAGCGCGCTCATGGACGAACCGCACAGGCGGCTGACGGTCTGGCCGGCCGCGGTGTGAGGGATCTGGGTCATCAGCGAAGCCATGCGGGCGATGTTCCAGCCCTGCTCCAGGGTCTGGTTCACACAGCCCCAGATCACGTCCTCGACCTCGTTGGGGTCGACCTTGGCGTTGCGCTCCAGCAGCTTGCTGATCAGGTGCGCCGACATGTCCTCGGCACGGGTGTTTCGGTGCATGCCGCCCTTGGAGCGGCCCATCGGCGTACGACCGAAGTCGACAATCACGACGTCTCTAGGATTCAAGCTCATAAATGTTCTCTCGCTCTAGTCGTTGGGCGCTTAACCGAAGAAACGCTGGCCGTTCTTGGCCATTTCACGCAGCTTCGCGGTCGGGTGGTACAGCGCGCCCAGATCAGCGTACTGGTCAGCCAGGGCAACGAACTCGGCGACACCGATCGAATCGATGTAGCGCAGCGCACCGCCACGGAATGGAGGGAAACCGATACCGTAGACCAGACCCATGTCGGCTTCGGCGGCGGTTTCGACAATGCCGTCTTCCAGGCAACGCACGGTTTCCAGGCACAGCGGGATCATCATCCAGTTGATGATGTCCTCGTCGGTGACTTCGCGCTGCTCGTAGACGATCGGCTTGAGCACTTCCAGCACCGACGAATCGGCGACTTTCTTCTGCTTGCCGCGCTTGTCGGTTTCGTAGGCGTAGAAGCCCTTGCCGTTCTTCTGGCCCAGACGCTTGGCTTCATAGAGCACGTCGACAGCCGAACGGCGATCATCCTTCATACGATCCGGGAAGCCTTCGGCCATGACATCGCGACCATGGTGGCCAGTGTCGATGCCAACCACGTCCATCAGGTACGCCGGGCCCATCGGCCAGCCGAATTTCTCCATGATCTTGTCGATGCGCACGAAGTCCACGCCGGCGCTGACCAGCTTGGCGAAACCGCCAAAGTATGGGAACAGCACGCGGTTGACCAGAAAGCCCGGGCAGTCGTTGACCACGATCGGGTTCTTGCCCATTTTTTTCGCGTAGGCCACCGTGGTGGCGATCGCGTGCTCACTGGACTTCTCGCCACGGATGACTTCCACCAGCGGCATCATGTGCACCGGGTTGAAGAAGTGCATGCCGACGAAGTTTTCCGGACGCTTGAGGGCCTTGGCCAGCAGCGAGATGGAAATGGTCGAGGTGTTCGAGGCAAGGATCGTGTCCTCCTTGACCTTGTCTTCGACTTCAGCCAGTACCGCCTGCTTGACCTTCGGGTTCTCGACAACGGCTTCGACCACCAGGTCGACATGGCCGAAATCGCCATAGGACAGCGTCGGGCGAATGCCGTTGAGCACTTCGGCCATCTTCGCGGCGGTCATGCGACCTTTGTCGACACGGCCGACCAGCAGCTTGGCAGCTTCGGCCAGGCCTTGTTCGATGCCTTGTTCGTTGATGTCTTTCATCAGGATCGGCGTGCCCTTGGACGCCGACTGGTAGGCGATACCACCGCCCATGATGCCAGCACCCAGCACAGCCGCCTGCTTCACGTCGCGAGCGATTTCGTCGTAGGCCTTGGCCTTTTTCTTCAGCTCCTGATCGTTGAGGAACAGGCCGATCAGGCTTTGCGCAGCCGAGGTCTTGGCCAGTTTGACGAAACCGGCGGCCTCGACTTCCAGGGCCTTGTCGCGACCGAAGTTCGCGGCTTTCTGGATGGTCTTGATGGCTTCGACCGGCGCCGGGTAGTTCGGGCCAGCCTGGCCGGCGACGAAACCCTTCGCGGTTTCGAAGGCCATCATTTGTTCAATGGCGTTGAGCTTGAGCTTTTCCAGCTTCGGCTGGCGCTTGGCCTTGTAGTCGAACTCACCACTGATGGCGCGCTTGATCGTCTCAAGGGCCGCTTCCTGGAGCTTGCCAGGTTCGACCACGGCATCCACGGCGCCGACTTTCAGCGCGTCTTCGGCACGGTTTTCCTTGCCCGCGGCAATCCACTCGATGGCGTTATCGGCACCGATCAGGCGCGGCAAGCGCACGGTACCGCCGAAGCCCGGGTAGATGCCCAGCTTGACTTCCGGCAGGCCGATCTTGGCGGAGGTGGACATGACACGGTAATCGGCCGCCAGGCACATTTCCAGGCCGCCACCCAGGGCGATGCCGTTGATGGCCGCAACCGTTGGCACACCAAGGTCTTCGAAATCGCTGAAGATACGGTTCGCTTCGAGGTTGCCTGCGATCAGTTCGGCATCGGGCAGCTTGAAGTTGTCGACGAATTCGGTGATGTCGGCGCCGACGATGAACACGTCCTTGCCGCTGCTGACGATCACACCCTTGATCGAAGCATCTGCCTTGATAGTGTCCACGGCCTGACGCAGTTCGTTCAGGGTTAGACGGTTGAACTTGTTGACGGACTCACCCTTGAGATCGAACTTCAGTTCGACAATGCCACTTTCAAGAGCCTTAACCGTGATGGCTTTACCTTCGTAAATCATCAACTGATCTCCACGATATGGAAGCTGAACAGTACACGTTGAACGCTGACCGCTGGTTCGGCATGGACATTACCGTCGATGCTACGCCAATCCGCCAGGCACACCCGCCAACGCGATCGTCGGGTTCTGTAGGAACGTTCTGAAAATACAAACGCTCAATTCATACGCCCGTTTGATTTGGGTACGTCACCTTCACGGAATTTCCGTCAATTGTCAATCGCCCTAAACAAGCGCTTGAACGCGACTTTATGGTCATTTCCGTACCGTTCGGATCCGCAACACGACGCCGCATGGGCAGCCATTCATAGAATCAATAATTAGAAAAGTCGCCCTAATTCCGAGCGCGCCGTATTCAACCGGCTAAGCTGGTGACAATAGGTTTGAGCCGAATGAAGAAAGGACGTTCGAATGAACGCCCCGAGGAGATGGTTTACCGGCCTGCCTGGCCAACCCGCCCGATGAATCTGTCGGGCTTTTTTACGCCTCAAGCCAATGCGTTGAGCACTGCGGATATATCCTGCAAAACACTCGCTTCCCCCTTTTCGCCCCAGTACAAGGTAATCATCTGCTTGTCGGCTTCGATTTTGTACACGTTGGCGGGCAGCTTGTGGAAATGCGCCAGCAGCGACTCGTCCAGGCAGGGCTCGCGCCACTGATTGACCCACACGCCAGGGGCGCTCTGCCAGTAGCTCCAAAGGGCCGGCTGCTTGCCACGTCGGGGCCGGTGGTACTGAGCGCAAGGGTTGGGCGGCGGCTGACTGAGCCAGTGCGGCCACTCCTGGGAAGCCAGTTGCATGGCCAGGCCGAGGCGTCGCGCCTCCATGCGCAGGGCCATGCGGCCGCTCTGAACACGCGATGGCCGCAACCATGCCAAGGGGCTCAATACCACCAACAGGATTGACACCACTATCCAGACCGTCATATCTGTACTCCCGAATTCTGATGAGCCCGTTGACCCGCATCACCGTCAATGCGCTTGAAACCAGCCATACTTACCGTATCGCCATTCTCTGGAGTGCTTTTCATGTACTACGAACACGTCCTGGTCGCCGTCGACCTTACTGAAGAATGCGATCCTGTCGTCAAGCGAGCCCTCGCTCTCTGCGAAGGCCGGGACAACAAACTGTCGCTGGTGCATATCGTCGAGCCGATGGCCATGGCCTTCGGCGGTGACGTCCCAATGGACCTTTCCCAGTTGCAGCAGCAACAATTTGACCAGGCCAAGGAACGCCTTGATCGACTGATCGTGAAATACCCGGCATTAAAAAAGGAAAACAGCCACCTGACCTACGGCCAGCCGCGCCAGGAAATTCATCACCTGGCCAAGGAGCAGGGCTGCGACCTGATCGTTGTCGGCAGCCATGGCCGCCACGGCCTCGCGCTGCTGCTGGGCTCCACGGCCAACGACGTATTGCATGGCGCGCCATGCGACGTGCTGGCGGTGCATCTGGTCAAGCGCTCGTAAACGGCAAACCGGTGGGAGCGAGCCTGCTCGCGAAAGCGCCATGACAGCCGACGCTCAAGTCGCCTGATACACCGCTTTCGCGAGCAGGCTCGCTCCCACAAGGGCAAGCGTTTCGAACAAAAATCCCGGTACTCATCGCTGAGTGCCGGGATTTTTTACGTCAACGGATCAGGCGTCCAGTTCAGCCCAGCGCTCGACCAGCGCATCCAGCTCGGCCTGCAACTGCTCCAGGTGGGCAATCACCTTGGCGGTTTCGGCCGCTGGTCGCTGGTAGAAACCGGCGTCAGCCATCTCGGCCTCCACCGCCGCAATCTGCTGCTCCTTCGCCTCGATATCGCCAGGCAATGCCTCCAGCTCACGCTGCAGTTTGTAGCTGAGCTTCTTTTTCGCAGGGGCAGGCGCGGCAGTGGCGGCAACCGGAGCCGGCTCAGCCTTGACGACTGCCGAATTCAGGTCGGCCTTGCCGGATTTGCTCTCGGTCACGCCCAGGAGACGTGGCGAGCCACCCTGGCGCAGCCAGTCCTGGTAACCACCTACGTACTCGCGAACCAGCCCTTCGCCTTCGAAAACCAGGGTGCTGGTGACCACGTTGTCGAGGAAGGCCCGGTCGTGGCTGACCATCAGCACGGTGCCGTTAAAGGTCAGCAACACCTCTTCCAGCAGTTCGAGGGTTTCCACGTCCAGGTCGTTGGTCGGTTCGTCGAGCACCAGCAGGTTCGCCGGCTTGCTGAACAGCTTGGCCAGCAACAGACGGGCGCGCTCGCCACCCGACAACGCCTTCACCGGGGTACGGGCGCGCTGCGGGCTGAACAGGAAATCGCCGAGGTAACTCAACACGTGGCGGCTCTGGCCGTCGATATCGATGAAGTCGCGACCCTCGGCCACGTTGTCGATCACGGTTTTTTCCAGATCCAACTGGTGGCGCAACTGGTCGAAATAGGCGACATCGATTTTTGTCCCCTCTTCCACCTTGCCGCTGGTCGGCACCAGGCCGCCAAGCATCAGCTTGAGCAAGGTCGTCTTGCCGGTACCGTTGGCGCCCAGCAGGCCGATCCGATCGCCGCGCTGCAGGACCATGGAGAAGTCCTTGACCAGGAACGGGCCACCCGGGTGGGCGAAGCTGACGTTCTCCAGCACCATGACCTGCTTGCCGGACTTGTCGGCGGTTTCCAGCTGGATGTTCGCCTTGCCGGTGCGCTCGCGTCGCTCGCTACGCTCAACGCGCAAGGCCTTGAGGGCGCGTACGCGACCTTCGTTACGGGTACGCCGGGCCTTGATGCCCTGGCGGATCCAGACTTCTTCCTGGGCCAGGCGCTTGTCGAACAGCGCATTGGCGGTTTCTTCCGCCGCCAGCACTGCTTCCTTGTGCACCAGGAAACTGGCGTAGTCGCCGTTCCAGTCGATCAGGCCGCCGCGATCCAGTTCGAGGATGCGGGTCGCCAGGTTCTGCAGGAAAGAACGGTCGTGAGTGATGAACAGCACCGCGCCCTGGAAATCCTTGAGGGCTTCTTCAAGCCAGGCGATGGCGCCGATGTCGAGGTGGTTGGTCGGCTCGTCGAGCAGCAGCAGGTCGGGTTCGGACACCAGGGCCTGGGCCAGCAGGACGCGGCGACGCCAGCCACCGGACAGCTCGGCCAGGGTCTTGTCGGCCGGCAGTTGCAAGCGGCTCAGCGTGCTGTCGACCAACTGCTGCAGACGCCAGCCGTCACGGGCTTCGAGGTCGTGCTGGACATGCATCAGCTTGTCCAGGTCGGCATCGGTAACGATGTTCTGGCTCAGGTGATGATATTCGGCCAACAGCGCGCCGACACCGTCCAGGCCTTCGGCAACCACGTCGAATACCGTCCGCTCGTCGGCTACCGGCAGTTCCTGGGGCAATTCGCCGATCTTCAGGCCTGGCGCGCGCCAGACCGAGCCGTCGTCGGGCTTCTGGTCGCCCTTGACCAGCTTCATCATGCTGGACTTGCCAGTGCCGTTGCGGCCGATGATGCACACCCGCTCGCCACGGGCGATCTGCCAGGACACCTTGTCCAACAACGGCATCGCGCCGAAAGCAAGGGACACATCGCTGAATTTGAGCAGGGTCATGAGCTTCTCCAAAAACCGGGCGCGCATTCTACCTGAGAAGAGGCTTCAAAGGTCCGCCAATTTCTCCTCCGAAGCACTCTGCACAACAATTGTTGCGAACTTGCGCGAACGGCCCTGCAAAGCTTTCGCCGGTTGCTGGCAAAAGGCTAAGCTACAGGCAGTTACCCCGGGCTCCCCCCCGGGCTTGTCTTGTTTTTTCTGCCCGGACGTATCATGCGCAGTCGCCTTTTCAGTGTCTTATCTTGTTTGTTTGTGTGTGCCACTGCCGTTCAGACCGCCCAGGCGGTGGATATTTCCACCCAGCGCCAGTATTACGATGAGGCCAAGCGCGCCCTGGCCAAAGGTGATTCCGGCCCCTATTTGCGCTACAGCCAGGCCCTGCGCGATTATCCGCTGGAGCCCTACCTGGCCTACGATGAGTTGACCGCTCGCCTGAAAAGCGCGAGCAATGCCGAGATCGAGAAATTCCTCGCCGAACATGGCGACCTGCCCCAGGCCAACTGGATGAAGCTGCGCTGGTTGCGCTGGCTGGCCGAGCGTGGCGACTGGGCGACCTTCGTCAAGTATTACGACCCCAAGCTCAACTTCACCGAGCTCGATTGCCTCAACGCTCAATATCAACTGGGCCATGGCCTCAAGGCCGAAGGCTACGCCAACGCCGAAAAACTCTGGCTTACCGGCAAATCCCAGCCGGCGGCCTGCGATGCGCTGTTCGGCATGTGGGCGGCCCAAGGCCAACTGACTGAGCAGAAACGCTGGGAGCGCGCCAAACTGGCCGCCCAGGCGCGTAACTATCCGCTGGCCAACAGCCTGGTGAGCGGCCTGACCACCCTGGCGCCTCGCGGCAGTCTGTTGATCGACGTGGCGCAGAAGCCCGAACTGCTCAACCAGCCTTCGCGCTTCGCGCCCGCCGATGAACCGATGTCCGATGTCGTGAGCCTCGGCTTGCGACGCCTGGCACGCCAGGACCCGGAAAAAGCGATGGCGTTGCTGGACGGGTATGCCAGCACCATGCATTTCTCTCGAGACGAGAAAGTGGCAATCGCCCGGGAAATCGGTCTGACCCTGGCCAAACGCTTCGACAGCCGCGCCCTCGACGTGATGACCAAATACGACCCGGAGCTGCGCGATGACACTGTCTCGGAATGGCGTCTGCGCCTGCTGTTGCGCCTGGCCCGCTGGGAAGATGCCTATCAGTTGACCCGCCGCCTGCCCGAGTCGCTCGCCACCACCAACCGCTGGCGTTACTGGCAGGCCCGCAGCCTGGAGCTGGCGCAGCCACAGAATCCTCAAGCGGTGACGCTCTACAAGCAGCTGGCACGGGAACGTGACTTCTACGGCTTCCTGGCGGCCGACCGCTCCCAGTCACCCTATTCACTCAACAACAAGCCGCTGGTGATGAGCCAGGCGCTGATCAACAAAGTACGCAACACCCCTGGAGTGCGCCGCGCGCTGGAGTTTCATGCACGCGGACAGATCGTCGACGGACGCCGCGAGTGGTATCACGTCAGCCGCCATTTCAACCGGGACGAAATGGTTGCCCAGGCGAAACTGGCCTATGACCTGAAATGGTACTTCCCGGCCATCCGCACCATCAGCCAGGCCAAATACTGGGACGACCTGGATATCCGCTTCCCGATGGCCCACCGCGACACCCTGGTGCGCGAAGCCAAAATCCGCGGCCTGCATCCAAGCTGGGCGTTCGCCATCACCCGCCAGGAAAGCGCATTCATGGACGACGCCCGCTCCAGCGTCGGTGCCAGCGGCCTGATGCAGTTGATGCCAGGCACCGCCAAGGAAACCGCCCGCAAGTTCAACATTCCCCTGGCATCGCCCCAGCAAGTGTTCAACCCGGACAAGAACATCCAGCTTGGCGCGGCTTACCTGAGCCAGGTGCACAGCCAGTTCAACGGCAACCGGGTCCTCGCCTCCGCCGCGTACAACGCCGGCCCCGGCCGAGTCCGCCAATGGCTGCGTGGCGCGGACCACCTGAGCTTCGACGTCTGGGTCGAAAGCATCCCTTTCGACGAAACCCGCCAATACGTACAGAACGTGCTGTCATACTCGGTGATCTACGGCCAGAAACTCAACTCGCCACAACCGTTGGTGGACTGGCATGAGCGGTATTTTGACGATCAGTAACGACCAAAAATCCTGAAAGAACCTGTGGGAGCGAGTCTGCTCGCGAAAGCGGTGTGACAGTCAACATCAATGTTGGGGGTCTATCGCCTTCGCGAGCAGGCTCGCTCCCACATCGTTTTGCAGGGGTTCAACCAGACCGCATCAGCTTTTGCTTACCCAATGGAGCAAGTCGATACCGTTGCGCCGGGCTCCTGGGTGATCCGGGATCGGTCATTTCGATCAAACCGCAAGCCAACGCCGGCCTGAGGTAGTTGCTGCGAAATGTAGCCTTATGCGCCAGCCCCAACTGCCCCATCAGCTCACTGACCTTGAAGGCCCCACCCCCGCGCAACGCCTGAAGCAACCTGGCTACTTGGTCGGTTACTTGGTCGGTTACTTGGTCGGTTGAAGGTTCGCTATGAATTGCTTCTCCAAGCGCGACATTGAGTGAGCTCAGCATGAACTCAACAAAAGGGGTCGCCTCGGCCAGCCGGTCCGAAGTCGATAGCGCAGCGTAGTAAGCATCCTGCTGATCGCGAATGACCGCTTCGACCGGCAGATAAGCCAACACAGGTCGCCACCGGCTGAGAATCAATGTTTGCCACAAACGCCCCATGCGTCCGTTTCCATCTGCAAAAGGATGAATGAATTCGAATTCGTAATGAAATACGCAGCTGATGATCAATGGATGCCAATCACACGACCCGGCCCATGCCAGCAAATCGTCTATCAAATGTGTCACGCGGCTGGGCGGCGGTGCCATATGGACCAGTTGATCACCGCGATAAATGCCCACGCCCGCACGGCGAAACTGTCCCGCCTCGTCAATCAGCCCGTGCATTAATAATTCATGAGCAGTGAGCAGGTCGGTTCGGCTGTCGGGCTGCCAATTCGACATCGCTTCGTAGGCAGCAAAAGCATTACGCACTTCCTGGATTTCACGAGGCAGACCCAACACCCGTTGCCCAGCCAGAACCGCAGTGACCTGCTCGACAGTCAGGGTATTGTTTTCGATCGCGAGGGACGCTTGAATCGTGCGGATCCGGTTTCCCCGGCGCAGCTGCGGCGTCTGCTGGCTCTCGCCGACAGCTGAAAGCTGGCCGATCTGCTCGCTGATATCTGCGATCAATCCCAGCATTCCAGTCGTCAGGGTCAACGGTGGCGCGTAACGACTCATACCTTATCCAAGCCAGACACACAGTTCGACATAATGCCCCAACACTTCGGTGCGAGCAGCACTCATCGAACATCCTCTTCCTGCTGACTGAACTGCAACGCCGCCAACCGCGCATACAGCGCATTACTCGCCACCAACTCCTGATGAGTGCCCACGGCGACCACCCTGCCCTGGTCCATCACCGCGATCCGGTCGGCATTTTTCACCGTCGCCAGGCGGTGGGCGATGACCAGGGTGGTGCGGTTTTTCATCAGGCTGGGCAGGGCTTGCTGGATGAGGTGTTCGCTTTGCGCATCGAGCGCGCTGGTGGCTTCGTCCAACAGCAGGATCGGCGCGTCGATCAGCAATGCCCGGGCGATGGCCAGGCGTTGGCGCTGGCCACCGGACAAACCCAGGCCGCCATCACCCAGATGGGTCTGGTAGCCATCCGGCATTTTCTCGATGAAGTCATGGGCGTGAGCGATCCGCGCCGCTTCGCGCACCTGTTCGTCGGTGGCTTGCGGATTGCCGTAGCGAATATTTTCTTCCACCGTACCGAAGAACAGTGCCGGGCTCTGCGAGACCAGGGCGAAGTGACGACGCAGGTCCAGCGGATCGAGCAAGGTCAGCGGCACGCCGTCAAGGAATATCTGCCCCTGCACTGGATCGTAGAACCGCAGCAGCAGGTCGTACACGGTGGATTTACCCGCCCCGGACGGACCGACCAGCGCGACGGTTTCGCCAGCGTTGACGCTCAGGTCCAAACCATCGACCGCATAGCTTTCCGGCCGCGACGGGTAGGAAAACCGTACACCTTCAAGGCGCAGGTCGCCCCTGACCCGCTGCGGCAACGTGACAAGGCCCGTCGCCGGCGGCTGGATGATGTTCTGCGAACGCAGCAACTCGGCAATTCGTTCAGCGGCGCCAGCCGCCCGCTGCAGCTCGCCGATCACTTCGCTGAGCGTACCGAAAGCGCTGCCGACAATCAGGCTGTAAAACACGAATGCCGCCAGCTCACCGCCGGAAATGCGCCCGGCGATCACGTCCATGCCACCGACCCAGAGCATTACGCCCACCGCACCCAGTACCAGAACGATCACCAGGGTAATCAACCAGGCGCGCTGGGCGATACGCTTGCGGGCAGTGTCGAAGGCCTGCTCCACGGTAGCAGCGAAACGGTGCTCGTCCTGGACCTGGTGGTTATAGGCCTGCACCGTCTTGATCTGGCCGAGGGTTTCGGAAACGTAACTGCCGACATCGGCGATACGGTCCTGGCTCTCGCGGGACAGGCTGCGCACTCGCCGGCCAAAGACCAGGATCGGCGCCAGCACCAGCGGCAGCGCAATCACCACGATGCTGGTGAGCTTGGGATTGGTGACGAACAGCAGCACGATGCCTCCGACCACCATCAGCGCGTTGCGCAGAAACAGTGATAACGACGAACCGATCACCGATTGCAGCAGCGTGGTGTCGGCGGTCAGGCGTGACTGGATTTCCGAACTGCGGTTGTTTTCGTAGAATCCGGGATGCAGATACACCAGGTGGTTGAAAACCTGTCGGCGGATATCGGCCACCACCCGCTCGCCAATCCACGACACCAGGTAGAAACGGGCAAACGTACCGACCGCCAACCCCGCCACCAGGACCATGAACAACCCGATCGACTGATTGAGCAGATGCGGCGAGCGCGTCATGAAACCCTGGTCCACCAGCAACCGGATACCCTGCCCCATGGACAAGGTAATGCCGGCGGTGACGATCAGGGCCAGCAAAGCGCCAACGACCTGTTTGCGGTAAGGAGCGATGAAGCCACTGGCCAGGCGTATGGCACGGCGTTGTCGGGAAGAAAGCATCGAGGGCATCCGATAATGCAACGGGAAAAGGAGTTGGTCAGGAGCACCGAAACGCAGCGGAACCAATTTGAATCAGGATGAGTCAGGTTAGATATGACCGCCAAGATCAGGCTCTAGATGTTATCGGTCTAAAGTCTGGCTGGAAATGCATCGGCGTTTCTGGTTGAGTGGAGCTGTCGCCGTGAACCTTCAAGGAGTGTCATGGCTCGGTCACCTGGCGACATTACTATAGGCACGCAACCTGATGAGGAGACAGGCCATGTCCTTGCAACACAGCAGCGAAGACAAGATTCAAGTGATCCGCACGCAACCGGACCAGTCCCTGGGCTGCTCGTTCATCGATGCCCAAGGGCGCGAAGTACCGATCACCGAAGACATGATCCAGAAAGCCTGCAGCGAACTGGAAAAACGACTGGTCAAACCTGCCGAACAAAAGTGATACAGCCCCGTCTTCAACTGAACCCGACCTTGATGTCGGGTTTTTTATGCTTTTGATTCGCCGGCTTGCGGGGTGAAGGAGCTTGCTCCCTCGCCACAAAAGCGCTCTACGCTCAAGCAATGGTGGCGCCCAGGGCTGCCACGATATTTTCCAACGTCGGCGATTGCCCTTCGATCCGCACCTTCAAGCTGTCGATTTCCCGGCGTGGCGGATAATGCTTGCGCAAGGCATCAAAAGCGCTACGTTGCTCGCTGTCGGTGCCGATCAGGCTGCGGCGAAAGTCCGCATCGTCACGGCGCGGGTCGTACACGCTCCGGCACAAGGCCGCCAGGGCCCAGGCCGGGTCGGTGGCGGCATCCAGCGTGAGACCGGCGAGCCACGGCCGTGGCAACAGCTCGGCCAGGCTGATTTCCACCGGCCGCTGCAGGAATCCGCACAAGGCTTCATAAATCTGCGCCGTGCCACGCTGGCGACCGTCAAGGCTGTAGCCGGCGATGTGCGGCGTGGCGATCACACAGAGGTCGGCCAGATCGACGTCGACTGTCGGCTCCTGCTCCCAGACATCCAGCACCGCTTGCAGATCTTCACGCTCCAGCAGCACTTCGCGCAGCGCCGCGTTGTCGATGACCGGGCCGCGCGCGGCGTTGATCAACCAGGTCCCCGGCTTGAGGCTGTTCAATCGTTGCTCATCGAAAAGGTGCCAGGTCGGCTGCTCGCCGTCGCGGGTCAACGGTGTGTGCAGGCTGATCACATCGCACTGCTCGATAATCTGCTCCAGGCTCAGGTAATCGCCGCCTTCGGCAGCCTGACGCGGCGGATCACAGACTTTCACGACCCAGCCCAGGTCTTTGAGTACCTTGATCAATCGCCCGCCTACCTGCCCCGCGCCGACGACGCCAAAGGTGCGCTGCGCAAGATCCGCGCCTTCGATTTCCGCCAGGGTCATGAGACTGCCCAGCACATAGTCCACCACACCACGGGCGTTACAGCCCGGGGCACTGGCCCAGCGAATGCCGGCTTCGGCGAAATATTCCAGGTCCAGGTGATCGGTGCCGATGGTGCAGGTGCCGACAAAACGCACCTTGCTGCCTTCCAGCAGCGCCCGATTGACCTGGCTGACCGAACGCACCAGCAGCACGTCAGCCTGCTCGACCAGCGCCCGGTCGATGCCCCGCCCCGGCACCCGGCGGATTTCACCAAAACCTTGGAAAAACGCATCGAGCAGGGGAATGTTTTCGTCGGCAACGATCAGCATGGCAAAGCTCCTTTGGCGGGGTGGGCAGTGTAGGCGTTCCACTGGGCCTGTGCATTACCTGGAGCGACTGATGTTGTGGCGAGGGGATTTATCCCCGCTGGGTGCGAAGCGCCCTCCTCGATTTTTCGCGCCTGCTACGCAGTCGAGCGGGGATAAATCCCCTCACCACAAGACTCACTAGCCAGCCAGTCTCCCCGAAGAATTGATTACAAATCCCCAACACAGGTTTTTTACTGACCGATGCGTCAAGGCGTAGAATTCGCCGCCTTGCGCTTAATATTTTTCGGATGCTTGCCCTGTGAATCCTGTGATCGACACCCCCACCATTGTCTCCCGCCCGGCCCGGGTGCGCCTGGAGCTCAAGACGTTGCTGGCCCTCGCGTTGCCAATCATGGTGGCGCAATTGGCAACCACCGCCATGGGCTTTGTCGACGCGGTGATGGCCGGCCGGGTCGGGCCGCGGGATCTCGCGGCGGTGGCGCTGGGCAATTCGATCTGGGTTCCGGTATTCCTGTTGATGACCGGCACGCTGTTGGCTACCACGCCGAAGGTGGCCCAGCGTTTCGGTGCCGGTACGTTTGAACAGATCGGTCCATTGGTGCGTCAGGCATTATGGCTGGCCCTCGCGGTGGGGCTGATCGCAACATTGGCGCTGCTCAGCGCCGAGCCGATCCTGCATGTCATGAAAGTCGATCCCGAACTGATCGGCCCTTGCATGGAATACTTGCGCGGCATCGGCAGCGGCCTCCCGGCGGTGGCAATCTATTACGTGCTGCGCTGCTTCAGCGACGGCTTGGGGCGTACGCGACCGGCGATGGTGCTGGGGCTATGCGGGCTGGCCCTGAACGTTCCGCTCAACTATATCTTCATCTATGGACACCTGGGCGTTCCCGCCATGGGCGGTGTCGGCTGCGGCTGGGCCACGGCCATCGTGATGTGGTTCATGGCGGCGGGCATGGCCGCCTGGACACGCTGGGGCCCGATCTATCAATCGAGTCAGCTGTTCAGCCGTTTCGACTGGCCGCAATGGTCGGTCATCAAGCGCCTGCTGGGCATCGGCCTGCCGATCGGCATCGCGGTGTTCGCCGAATCGAGCATCTTCGCGGTCATCGCCCTGCTGATCGGCAGCCTCGGCGCCACAGTGGTGGCCGGACACCAGATCGCCCTGAATTTCAGCTCGCTGGTGTTCATGATTCCCTATTCCCTGGGCATGGCCGTGACCGTACGGGTCGGCCAGGCGCTGGGGCGTAGCCAGCCTCGGGAAGCGCGCTTTGCGGCGGGTGTCGGCATGGCCACGGCCCTGGCGTACGCCTGCCTGTCGGCGAGCCTGATGTTCGCGTTGCGCGGGCCTATCGCGGCGATCTATACCGCCGACCCCGTGGTGATCGAAGTGGCCTCGATGCTGATCGTCTACGCGGCGCTGTTTCAGTTTTCCGATGCCATCCAGGTCACGGCGGCGGGCGCGTTGCGCGGTTACCAGGACACCCAGGTGACGATGATCCTGACGCTCTTCGCTTACTGGGGCATCGGCTTGCCGGTGGGTTACGCCCTGGGCCTGACCGACTGGCTCGGCACCGCCAGCGGCCCAAGCGGATTGTGGCAGGGTTTGATCGTGGGATTGAGCTGCGCGGCGTTGATGCTGACGATCCGACTGACGCGCAGTGCCCGCGGGCAGATTCGCATCAGTCGCTCGACGGCTTAAGCGAGCTTCTTGCGGATCCAGTAGCGGTAGGTGCCGTCCACTTCATCCTGGCTGACCAGTTCGTGATCGAGAAACACGCAAAACTTGGGGATATCACGGCGAGTCGACGGGTCGGTGGCAATGACTTTCAGCAATCCGCCGGGGGCCAGGTCACGGATATGCTGGTGCAGCATCATAACCGGCTCCGGGCAGTTGAGGCCGGTGGCGTCCAGCGTGCCGTCGACCGGCGTTTCGTTCATTTCACTCATGTTCTACTCCTGAAACTGGCCGCTATTGTCGCGCAATGTCGGCGCTCGGTCACCCCTGGCTTAACGCCGCACCCTGTGGGAGCGAGCTTGCTCGCGATGACGGTGGGTCAGTTTGCATCAATGCTGAATGTGACGACGCCATCGCGAGCAAGCTCGCTCCCACAGGGGACTTTGGTACCTTAAGGAATTAGCGAGACTTCGGCCTCTTGCTATCCAGCCGCCGCAGATGGCACGTCACTTCCTCACGGTCGTGATACAGCTGCTTGCAGCCGATCTCGACCTTGATACCCCGGGCCTTGAAACCCTCGGCGATGCGTTCGAGCAGACGCTTCACCTCGGCGTAACGCTGCTTCATCGGCAGTTTCAAGTTGACCACCGCCTCGCGACAATGCCCCTCGCCAATCCACTCTTCCAGCATTGCGGCATTGCGCGCGGGTTTTTCGACGATGTCACAGACCATCCAATCCACCGGCTGCTTGGGCTTGAACGTGAAGCCGTCCGCCATCAAGTGCTGCACCAGGCCGGTGTCCATCAGGCTTTCAGCCATCGGACCGTTGTCGATGGCCGTCACCAACATGCCCCGGTTGACCAGTTGCCAGGTCCAGCCACCCGGCGCAGCGCCGAGGTCCACGCCGGTCATGTCGCTGTGCAGCCGCTCATCCCATTGGTCACGGGGAATGAAATGGTGCCAGGCCTCTTCGAGCTTGAGGGTCGAGCGGCTCGGCGCTTCGCGAGGGAATTTAAGGCGTGGAATACCCATCGGCCACATCGCCGAGTTATTGGCCTCCGCCAAACCTAGGAACACTTCGCGGCCACTCTTGAACGTCAGCAGCAGGCGCGGCTTGTGCGCATCGTCCACCAGCTTGCCGGCGCCACTCAAGGCCTTGCGCAACGGACCTTCGAATTTCTTGCAGAAGTTCGACAGCTCTTTGCCGTCGTTGGTATCGACCACTTCCAGCCACAGGCTGCCGCACGTCGGGAAAGCCGCCAGATGGGCGAGGATGACGCTGATGCGGTCGGTCTCCGGCAACTCGATGAACGAGCCACGCGCCCACTGGCGCGGGAAAATCAGCTCGGCAAAGCGCTGTCCACGCATCAGCCGCTCGGCGCCGTCTTCTTCAGTGCAGACGAATTCGGCGCAGGCGCTGGCCGGCTTGGCCTTGGCGTAGCCGGCCACGTTCAGCCGCGCGGCATGTTCGGCGATCTCGGAACAGACCTCGCCTTCGAAGCCCGGTCGGCAGTGCATAAAAAGCGTGTTCATTGAAACTCCGTAGCAAAGCCTGTCACGAAAACCGCCGCATGATAGCGGAGTTCGGAACCGCGAACCTGTCCATAGAGTCCAGTGATTAGTCATACGCTCAAAACAGGGCTAGGTTAAAGGCTCTGTCCGTTCCGTCAGTCCGTAGCCGTGCGGACTCAAAGGAGTGATTTCAATGCCGTCCCTCGATAGCCTGAAAACCCTTAAAACATTGCAAGTCGACGCCAGGACTTATCACTATTTCAGCCTGCCGGACGCCGCGCGAAGCCTCGGTGACCTGGATAAACTGCCGATGTCCCTCAAGGTGCTGCTGGAAAACCTGCTGCGCTGGGAAGATGAAAAAACCGTCACCGGCGCCGACCTCAAGGCCCTGGCCGGTTGGCTCAAGGAGCGCCGCTCCGACCGCGAAATCCAGTATCGCCCGGCACGGGTGCTGATGCAGGACTTTACCGGCGTGCCCGCCGTGGTCGACCTGGCCGCCATGCGCGCCGCCGTGGAAAAGGCCGGAGGCGATCCCCAGCGAATCAACCCGTTGTCACCGGTCGACCTGGTGATCGACCACTCGGTGATGGTGGACAAGTTCGCCAGCCGCCAGGCCTTCGAGCAGAACGTCGACATCGAAATGCAACGCAACGGCGAACGTTATGCCTTCCTGCGCTGGGGCCAGAGTGCCTTCGACAACTTCAGCGTGGTGCCACCGGGCACCGGCATCTGCCACCAGGTGAACCTGGAATACCTCGGTCGCACCGTCTGGACCAAAGAGGAAGACGGCCGCACCTACGCCTTCCCCGACACACTGGTGGGTACCGACTCTCACACCACCATGATCAATGGCCTCGGCGTGCTCGGCTGGGGCGTCGGCGGGATCGAAGCGGAAGCGGCGATGCTCGGCCAACCGGTATCGATGCTGATACCCGAGGTTGTCGGCTTCAAGCTCACCGGCAAGCTGCGCGAAGGCATCACCGCGACCGACCTGGTGCTGACCGTCACGCAGATGCTGCGCAAGAAGGGTGTGGTGGGCAAATTCGTCGAGTTCTATGGTGACGGTCTCGCCGACCTGCCCCTGGCCGACCGCGCCACCATCGCCAACATGGCTCCGGAATACGGCGCCACGTGCGGTTTCTTCCCGGTGGACGATGTAACGCTGGATTACTTGCGCCTGTCCGGGCGCCCCGCGGAAACCGTGAAACTGGTGGAAGCCTATTGCAAGGCCCAGGGTCTGTGGCGCCTGCCTGGCCAGGAACCGGTGTTCACCGACACGCTGGAACTGGACATGGGCAGCGTCGAGGCCAGTCTCGCTGGCCCCAAGCGTCCCCAGGACCGGGTCTCGCTGCCGAATGTCGGTCAGGCCTTCAGTGATTTCCTCGGCCTGCAGATCAAACCCACCAGCAAGGACGAGGGCCGCCTGGAAAGCGAAGGCGGCGGGGGCGTTGCGGTAGGCAATGCCGATCAGGTAGGGGAAGCCGAGTACGAATTCGATGGCCAGACCCATCGCCTGAAAAACGGCGCGGTGGTGATTGCCGCCATCACCTCTTGCACCAACACCTCCAACCCCAGCGTGATGATGGCCGCCGGGCTGGTGGCAAAAAAAGCCGTGGAAAAAGGCCTGACACGCAAGCCCTGGGTCAAAAGCTCCCTGGCGCCTGGCTCCAAGGTCGTGACCGACTACTACAATGCCGCGGGCTTGACCGAGTACCTCGACAAACTCGGCTTCGACCTGGTGGGCTACGGCTGCACGACCTGTATCGGCAACTCCGGCCCTCTGCCCGACCCCATCGAAAAAGCTATCCAGAAAGCCGACCTGACCGTGGCTTCGGTGCTGTCGGGTAACCGCAACTTCGAGGGCCGGGTGCATCCGCTGGTGAAAACCAACTGGTTGGCCTCGCCGCCATTGGTGGTCGCCTACGCCTTGGCCGGCACCGTGCGCATCGATATCAGCAGCGAACCGCTGGGCAACGACCGGGACGGCAATCCGGTCTACCTGCGCGACATCTGGCCGAGCAGCAAGGAAGTAGCCGCCGCCGTGGCCCAGGTCGACACCAGCATGTTCCACAAGGAATACGCCGCCGTGTTCGCCGGGGATGAACAATGGCAAGCGATTGAAGTGCCGCAGGCGGCTACTTATGTCTGGCAGGACGACTCGACCTACATCCAGCATCCACCATTCTTCGACGATATCGGCGGGCCGCCACCGGTGGTCAGGAATGTCGAGGGCGCGCGCGTCCTTGCGCTGCTCGGAGACTCGGTGACCACCGACCATATCTCGCCAGCCGGCAATATCAAGACAGACAGTCCAGCCGGCCGTTACTTGCGCGAACAAGGCGTGGAACCGCGGGACTTCAACTCCTATGGCTCGCGACGGGGCAATCACCAGGTGATGATGCGCGGCACCTTCGCCAACATCCGTATCCGCAACGAGATGCTCGGCGGCGAAGAAGGCGGCAATACGATCTATATCCCCAACGGCGAAAGAATGTCGATCTACGATGCAGCCATGTTGTATCAGGCCACCGGCACGCCCCTGGTAGTCATTGCCGGACAGGAATATGGCACTGGTTCGAGCCGGGACTGGGCGGCCAAGGGTACCAACCTGCTGGGCGTAAAAGCCGTGATTGCCGAAAGCTTCGAGCGCATCCACCGCTCCAACCTGGTGGGCATGGGCGTGCTGCCGCTGCAATTCAAGCTCGACCAGAATCGCAAGAGCCTGAACCTCACCGGCAGGGAGACCGTGGACATCCTCGGTCTGACGGATGCCGAGCTGACGCCGCGCATGAACCTGCCCGTGGTCATCACCCGCGAGGACGGCAGCCAGGAGCGGATTGAAGTGTTGTGCCGGATCGACACCTTGAACGAAGTGGAATATTTCAAGGCTGGCGGGATCCTGCATTTTGTCCTGCGGCAATTAATTGCAGGATAAAAAAAGAAGCGTCCTACGAAAACACCGCCTCTTGAGGGCGGTGTTTTCGTTTGGGTCTGCCTATAATCCCGCCGGCCCCGACAGCCTCGAATGTTTCCGCATCAAAGGACCTAACATGCTCGCCCTACCCTGGCCGTACCTGGCCCTTCTCTCGATCGGTTATGGCCTGGCCCTTGCGTACGGCCATCTGGCCTGGACGGCCATTATCTCGGTCGCGCTGCTGCTGTTTGCCGGGTACGCGGTTCGACAGCGGCAGACGCCGGTCGGGCAGTTTCTCGGGCATTGCCTGTTCATCGTCCTGGCGGTCGCGCTGGCATTGCACTGGATGCCGGGGTTCTTCAACGGCCGGGCGATCGCGGCGCAACGCTTCAGCGATGACGCCGTGCGGTTTGCGATGTATCTGAACCAGGACAAACCCCTGATCGGTTTCTGGCTGTTGCTGGCGTGCCCCTGGATCGTTGGCCGCCGCTCGTTTCGTGGCGCTGTCTACGGCACGGCGCTGGGGCTTGCGCTAAGCGCGATAATGGCCTTGGGCGGGGCCATGTTGCTGGGCATGATCCATTGGGCACCGAAATGGCCGGACCAGGCCTGGATCTGGTTGCTCAACAATCTTTTGTTGGTGACCTTGGTGGAGGAAGCACTGTTTCGTGGCTACATCCAGGGCGGCCTGAGCCGACGCTTCGAACATCTGCGGCATGGCGACAACCTCGCATTGCTGCTGGCCTCGCTGCTGTTCGGCCTGGTGCATGCCGGGGCTGGTTGGCAGTGGGTGTTGCTGTCGGGGCTGGCCGGGATCGGTTATGGCCTCGCCTATCGGTTTGGCGGCCTGGGCGCGGCGATTGCCACGCATTTCGGCCTCAACCTGCTGCATTTCGCCCTGTTTACCTACCCGATGCTGGCGTGACGCCGCCGGGCAGAATTTTTTCAACAAAAAGCTGACGGTGCCGACAACCTTTCAAAGCCTTGCGGACTACACCACCATGCGTAACAACCAACCTATTACACAACGCGAAAGGACCTTCCCGGCCCAGCAGAGATTGATTTCCACCACCAATACCAAGGGTGTGATCACCTACTGCAACGACGCGTTCGTTGAAATCAGTGGGTTCTCGAAGGAAGAGCTGATCCATGCGCCGCACAACCTGGTACGCCATCCCGACGTTCCGTCGGCCGTGTTCGCCCACATGTGGGACACGCTGAAACAAGGCTTGCCATGGATGGGCATCGTCAAGAACCGCTGCCAGAACGGTGACCATTACTGGGTCAATGCCTACGTCACGCCGGTATTCGAAGGCAATCAGGTGGTCGGCTATGAATCGGTACGGGTCAAACCCAGCGCCGAGCAGATCTCCCGCGCCGAGGCGCTCTATCAACGCATCAACCAGGGCAAGGCCGCGGTACCCGGCAGCGACAAATGGCTGCCGATCCTGCAGGACTGGCTGCCCTTCATCCTGGTCAGCCAGTTGAGCTTCGTCGTTGGCGCGTTCCTCAATTCTTCCTGGGGCTTCGCCCTGGCTGCCCTGCTGTCGGTGCCGTTGGGGTTGATGGGCCTGCAGTGGCAGCAACGCGGGATCAAGCGCCTGCTGCGCCTGGCCGAGCAGACCACCTCCGATCCGTTGATCGCGCGGATGTATACCGACAGCCGTGGTGTCCAGGCACGCCTGGAGATGTCGATTCTCAGTCAGGAAGCGCGTCTTAAAACCTGCCTGACCCGCCTGCAGGACACCGCCGAACATCTCAACGCGCAAGCGCGGCAGTCCAATTCCCTGGCCCATGACAGTTCCACAGGCCTTGAGCGCCAGCGGGTGGAAACCGAACAGGTGGCCACCGCCGTCAACCAGATGGCCGCGACTACGCAGGAAGTTGCCAGCCACGTGCAGCGCACCGCCGATGCCACCCAGGAAGCCAATCGCCTGACCGGTCGCGGTCGTGACATTGCCGGGGAAACCCGTGAAGCCATCGAACGCCTGTCGGTGGTAGTGGGCGAGACCGGGCAGACCGTGACCCAACTGGCCAAGGACAGCGACGAAATCGGTGGTGTGGTCGACGTGATCAAGGGCATTGCCGACCAGACCAACCTACTGGCGCTCAACGCCGCCATCGAAGCGGCCCGCGCCGGTGAAATGGGCCGCGGCTTTGCCGTAGTGGCCGACGAAGTGCGGCAACTGGCCCAGCGTACCAGCGAATCCACCGGGCAGATCCATGCCCTGATCGCCAAGCTTCAACAGACCGCCAACAACGCCGTACAGACCATGGACGCTGGCCATCGCCAGGCCGAAGAAGGCGTGGCGCGGGTCATGGAAGCGGACCAGGCGCTGGTCGGGATCAGCGAAGCCGTGGCCCACATCACCGATATGACCACCCAGATCGCGGCTGCCACCGAGGAGCAGAGTTCGGTGGCCGAGGAGATCAGCCGCAATATCAGCAACATCTCGGAACTGGCCGACCAGACCTCGGGACAGGCCCACAGCTCGGCGCTGCTCAGCGAAGAACTGACTCGAACGGCCAATACCCAGTATTCGTTGGTGGAACGGTTCAACCGCTGATTTCAGTTGGCAAACTGAAAACCCGGACAGCGAAAGCTTCCGGGTTCTTTGTCGTCTGGCAGGCCGCTATCGCGAGCAAGCTCGCTCCCACAGGGGTTCACCGTGGTTCATTCAACCGGGTTCCAATGTGGGAGCGAGCTTGCTCGCGATGAGGCCGGGACAGGCTGTCAAGACCCTATCGGAGAAACTCGGCTACCTTGAGCGCCGCCGCCTCCAAATGCTCTTCATGACTGAATCCCGAAGCCTTCAGCGGCTTCAGATCATGATCCCCCGCTACCAACCACAACACCTCAATGCTCGGTGACAAGGTATAGCCCTGCACCGCCTCGCGATTACCCAACGCGTCCCGCTCGCCCTGGACAATCAACGCCCGGGTTTCCAACGCCGCCAAATGCTCGACCCGCGGTTTCTCCGGCTTGCCCACGGCATAGAAGGGATACCCGAGGCATACCAGCGCATCGGCACCCAGCTCATCGGCTACAAGGCTTGCCATGCGCCCGCCCATGGATTTTCCGCCAATCGCCAGCCGCCCAGCGACATAGGGTCGCACCGTGGCGTAGACCTCACGCCAGTATTCCAGCAGCTTAGGCGCCGGGTTGGGTGGCCGCTTGCCCCCATCCACGCGCCGTTGGGCCATGTAGGGAAACTCGAAGCGCAGCACATTGACACCCTGTGCGGCAAGGCGCGTGGCCATTTCGTTCATGAAGCCGCTGTCCATTGGCGCACCGGCGCCATGGGCCAGGATCAGCGTCGGCGAATCGGCACCCGCACCTGATTTCGCCGCTGTCCACAACCAGCCGCGCTCGGTCACACATCGCGCCCATTGATCCCCGTCAATACTGGCCTTGTGCTGTTTGTCCATGCTTGCCTCGCTTTCAGTCTGCCTATAACTCCAGGCGAAGATCGCTGCACTGCCCTGCGCAGGCGCACTTCGGCTGAACCGTGGATGGGGAACCATGAACACTTCTATCAGTACCGCCTACAACTACAAGGTGGTCCGCCAATTCGCCATTATGACGGTGGTGTGGGGCATCGTCGGCATGGGCCTCGGGGTTTTTCTCGCGGCCCAATTGGTCTGGCCACAACTCAACTTCGATTTGCCCTGGACCAGCTTCGGTCGCTTGCGCCCGCTGCACACCAACGCGGTAATCTTCGCCTTCGGCGGCTGCGCCCTGTTCGCCAGTTCGTTCTACTCGGTGCAACGTACCTGCCAGACCCAGCTGTTTGCGCCGAAACTCGCCGCGTTCTGCTTCTGGGGCTGGCAGCTGGTCATCCTGCTGGCGGCCATCAGCCTGCCACTGGGCTACACCAGTTCCAAGGAATACGCCGAGCTCGAATGGCCGATCGACATCCTCATCACCATTGTCTGGGTCGCCTACGCCATCGTTTTTTTTGGCACCGTGGCCAAACGCAACACCAAACACATCTACGTCGGCAACTGGTTTTTCGGCGGGTTCATCCTGACCGTGGCGCTCCTGCACATCGTCAACAACCTGGAACTGCCGGTGAGCCTCACCAAGTCCTACTCGGTGTATGCCGGGGCCACGGACGCGATGGTGCAGTGGTGGTACGGGCACAACGCCGTGGGCTTTTTCCTCACCGCCGGTTTCCTCGGGATGATGTATTACTTCGTGCCAAAACAGGCCGAGCGCCCGGTGTATTCCTATCGGCTGTCCATCGTGCACTTCTGGGCGCTGATTACCCTGTACATCTGGGCCGGCCCGCACCACCTGCACTACACCGCGCTGCCGGACTGGGCGCAGTCGTTGGGCATGGTGATGTCGCTGATCCTGCTGGCGCCCAGCTGGGGCGGCATGATCAACGGCATGATGACCCTCTCGGGGGCCTGGCATAAGTTGCGCAGCGACCCGATCCTGCGCTTTCTCGTGGTATCCCTCGCGTTCTACGGCATGTCGACCTTCGAAGGCCCGATGATGGCGATCAAGACCGTCAACGCCCTCTCCCACTACACCGACTGGACCATCGGCCACGTTCATGCCGGCGCGCTCGGCTGGGTGGCGATGATTTCCATCGGTGCGCTGTACCACATGATCCCGAAAGTCTTCGGCCGGGCGCAGATGCACAGCATCGGCCTGATCAATGCGCACTTCTGGCTCGCGACCATCGGTACCGTGCTGTACATCGCCTCGATGTGGGTCAACGGCATCGCCCAGGGCCTGATGTGGCGAGCGGTGAACGAGGACGGCACGCTCACCTACTCCTTCGTCGAAACCCTGGTGGCCAGCCATCCCGGCTTCATCGTGCGGCTGGCGGGCGGGGCGATCTTCCTCGCTGGCATGCTGCTGATGGCCTACAACACCTGGCGCACCGTGCGGGCCTACCAGCCTGCCGAAGCCGCCGCTGCCGCGCAGATGGCTTGAGGAGTCCGCCATGAAACACGAAACAATCGAAAAAAACGTCGGCCTGCTGATGCTGCTGATGGTCCTGGCCGTGAGTATCGGCGGCCTGACCCAGATCGTGCCGCTGTTCTTCCAGGACGTGACCAACAAACCCGTGGACGGCATGAAGCCCTACACCGCCCTGCAGCTCGAAGGCCGCGATATCTATATCCGCGAAGGCTGCGTCGGCTGCCACTCGCAGATGATCCGTCCGTTCCGCGCCGAAACCGAACGCTACGGGCATTACTCCGTCGCTGGCGAGAGCGTCTGGGATCACCCCTTCCTGTGGGGCTCCAAGCGCACCGGGCCGGACCTGGCCCGGGTCGGCGCGCGTTACTCCGATGACTGGCATCGCGCCCACTTGTACAACCCGCGCAACGTCGTCCCCGAGTCGAAAATGCCGGCCTACCCGTGGTTGGTGACCCAGGCGGTCGACAGCAGCCACACCGAAGGCAAGCTGCGCGCCATGCGCACCCTTGGCGTGCCGTATACCGACGATGACATCGCTGGCAGCGTGGCATCGCTGAAGGGCAAGACCGAGATGGACGCACTGGTGGCCTACCTGCAAGTGCTCGGCACTGCCATCAAGAGCAAGAGGTAAGCGCCATGTTCCTTGAAATGAGCACTGGAATGATTCGCGGCCTGGGCACGGTCGTGGTGTTCGTGGCCTTCATCGGCCTGACCCTGTGGGTATTCAGCAGCAAGCGCGGCCCGGAATTCGCCCAGGCGCGCCTGCTGCCGTTCGCCGACGAGCCGCCCGCTGACGCTACCCCCCAAGACCCCGCACCAAGGAGTACCCGGTCATGAGCACTTTCTGGAGTACGTGGATCTGCGTACTGACCCTCGGCAGCCTCATCGGCCTGACGTGGCTGCTGATCGGCACCCGCAAGGGCGAGACCAAGGGCAGCGTCGACCAGACCATGGGCCACAGCTTCGACGGCATCGAGGAGTACGACAACCCCTTGCCGCAATGGTGGTTCCTGCTGTTTGCCGGCACCCTGGTGTTCTCCGTCGGCTACCTGATCCTGTATCCCGGCCTGGGCAACTGGAAAGGCATTCTGCCCGGCTACGAAAATGGCTGGACCGGCGCCCACGAATGGGAAAGGGAAATGGCCAGGGCCGACGCCAGGTTCGGGCCGATCTTCGCCAAATTCGCCGCAATGCCGCTGGAGGAGGTCGCCAAGGACCCGCAAGCGCTGAAGATGGGGGGCCGCCTGTTCGCCTCCAACTGCTCGGTCTGCCATGGCTCGGACGCCAAGGGCGCCTTCGGCTTTCCGAACCTGGCCGACAGCAACTGGCGCTGGGGCGGCAATGCCGAGGCCATCAAGGCAACCATCCTGGGCGGTCGCATGGCGGCGATGCCGGCCTGGGGCGAAGTGCTGGGTGACGCCGGGGTCAGGAACGTCGCCGCCTATGTACGCCACGACCTGGCTGGCCTGCCTCTACCGGCCGACAGCGGTGCCGACCTGCAAGCCGGCCAGCAAGCCTTCAACACCACTTGCGTGGCTTGCCACGGCGCCAACGGCCAGGGCACCGAAGCCATGGGCGCGCCGAACCTGACGCAACCGGCCGGGTTCATCTACGGCACCAGCCTGGCCCAGTTGCAGCAGACCATCCGCCATGGCCGCCAGGGGCATATGCCGGCGCAGAACGAACTGCTCGGCAACGACAAGGTGCAGCTGCTCGCCGCCTACGTCTACAGCCTTTCCCACGGCGCGCGGTACCGAGCGCCTGCAAGCTGAACGCGAAGGCGAAGGCGAAGGCGAAGGCGAATAAATCCTGTCCACTTGATCAGTCGCATTCATCCGGATGCGGCTGATCCATGTCATTGCGCGACGCATTGTCGCACCCTTCCAAGGTCTTCCTTTCGGTTCGCTGCAATCGCGTCTAAGCTTGCCCCAAAGCATCTGGGCGACTGCCGGGACCTGGTCGAGCCGACCCGATGTGTTTGCCGCTCGTTCGACAAAAATCCCGTGAAGTCAGGCAGATACTGACTGTTGCGAGGAAGCCTGGGCATCACTCGAACGCAGCGTTTGAACACACCCCGTTACAACCGACCCGCCCCCCTCGCCTCGTACATTTGGCGCGACAATTTACCGGGGGCGATTTTTGTCCCTACGCGGCGCATGGAAAGGCCGCAGAATCAGCGTTGGAAAGCATTGACGCAGGTCATGGCGCGTTGCAATGACCCCCCGCTTTCTCCATACTTGCGGCCGATTTTTATCCTAATAAAATACCCAAACCGTGGAACCTTAGAATGAGCACAGCAATCAGTCCGACTGCTTATAACTATAAGGTAGTCCGCCAGTTCGCCATCATGACGGTGGTCTGGGGGATCCTTGGCATGGGGCTCGGTGTCTTCATCGCCTCGCAACTGGTCTGGCCGGAGTTGAACTTCGATCTGCCATGGACGACATTTGGACGCCTGCGCCCGCTGCACACCAACCTGGTGATCTTCGCCTTCGGTGGTTGTGCGTTGTTTGCCACCTCCTACTACGTCGTGCAGCGAACCTGCCAGACGCGACTGATTTCCGACAGCCTCGCCGCCTTCACCTTCTGGGGTTGGCAAGCGGTGATCATCGGCGCGATCGTGACCTTGCCAATGGGCTTCACCACCACCAAGGAATACGCGGAACTGGAATGGCCGCTGGCTATCCTGCTCGCCATTGTCTGGGTGACCTACGGTCTGGTGTTCTTCGGTACCATCGTCAAGCGCAAGACCAAGCACATCTACGTCGGCAACTGGTTCTACGGTGCATTCATCGTCGTGACCGCCATGCTGCACATCGTCAACCACGCGTCGCTGCCGGTCAGCTTCTTCAAGTCCTACTCGGCCTACTCGGGCGCGACCGACGCGATGATCCAGTGGTGGTACGGCCACAACGCCGTGGGCTTCTTCCTGACCACCGGCTTCCTGGGGATGATGTACTACTTCGTGCCAAAACAGGCCGAGCGTCCGATCTATTCCTACCGCCTGTCCATCGTGCACTTCTGGGCGTTGATCACCCTGTACATCTGGGCCGGTCCGCACCACCTGCACTACACCGCGCTGCCGGACTGGGCGCAATCCCTGGGCATGGCAATGTCGATCATCCTGCTGGCGCCAAGCTGGGGCGGCATGATCAACGGCATGATGACCCTCTCGGGCGCCTGGCATAAGCTGCGCACCGATCCGATCCTGCGCTTCCTGGTGGTATCCCTGGCGTTCTACGGCATGTCGACCTTCGAAGGCCCGATGATGGCGATCAAGACCGTCAACTCCCTGAGCCACTACACCGACTGGACCATTGGCCACGTACACGCCGGTGCGCTCGGCTGGGTCGCGATGATCTCCATCGGCGCCATCTACCACATGATCCCGAAACTGTTCGGTCGTGCGCAGATGCACAGCACCGGCCTGATCAACGCGCACTTCTGGCTCGCCACCATCGGTACCGTGCTCTACATCGCCTCGATGTGGGTCAACGGCATCACCCAGGGCCTGATGTGGCGCGCCATCAACGACGACGGCACCCTGACCTATTCGTTCGTCGAAGCACTGCAAGCCAGCCACCCCGGTTTCATCGTCCGTGCCCTGGGCGGCGCGTTCTTCGCCAGCGGCATGCTGCTGATGGCCTACAACGTGTATCGCACCGTTCGTGCCTCTGACCCGGTTGAAGCAGAAGCCGCCGCCAAGATCGCCGTAGTTGGAGCTCACTGATGAAGCACGAAGCAGTAGAGAAGAATATCGGCCTGCTGGCCTTCTTCATGGTCATCGCCGTCAGCATTGGCGGCCTGACCCAGATCGTTCCGCTGTTCTTCCAGGATGTCACCAACAAGCCGGTCGAAGGCATGAAGCCGCGCACCGCCCTTGAACTGGAAGGCCGTGACGTCTACATCGCCAACGGTTGTGTCGGCTGCCACTCGCAGATGATCCGTCCGTTCCGTGCTGAAACCGAACGCTACGGTCACTATTCCGTTGCCGGTGAAAGCGTCTGGGACCACCCGTTCCTGTGGGGCTCCAAGCGCACCGGTCCGGACCTGGCCCGCGTCGGTGGTCGCTACTCCGATGACTGGCAGCGTGCGCACTTGTACAACCCGCGCAACGTAGTGCCTGAATCGAAGATGCCGGCCTATCCGTTCCTCGTAGAAAACAAGCTCGACGGCAAAGACACCGCCAAGAAAATGGAAGTCCTGCGTGCCCTCGGCGTGCCCTACACCGACGAAGACATCGCCGGCGCAAGGGATGCCGTGAAAGGCAAGACTGAAATGGACGCGCTGGTGGCCTATCTGCAAGGCCTGGGCACCATCATCAAAAGCAAACGGTGATCTGGATGGATATCGGGATGATTCGTGGCCTGGGCACCGTCGTCGTGATGGTGGCCTTTATCGGCCTGGCCCTGTGGGTGTTCAGCCCCAAGCGCAAGTCGGAGTTCGAAGACGCGACCTTGCTGCCGTTCGCGGATGATCCCGAAGCCATCAAGCACGTCGAGCAAGCTTCTAGGAGTAACAAAGAATGACTACGTTCTGGAGTCTGTACGTCACAGTCCTCAGCCTGGGAACGATCTTCGCCCTGACCTGGCTGCTGCTGTCGACCCGCAAGGGCCAGCGCAGCGAAGCCACCGAGGAAACGGTTGGCCACTCCTTCGACGGCATCGAGGAGTACGACAACCCGCTGCCGAAATGGTGGTTCATGCTGTTCATCGGCACCATCGTGTTCGCCCTTGGTTACCTGGTGCTCTACCCTGGCCTGGGCAACTGGAAAGGCCTGCTGCCAGGCTATAACTACCTGGACACCGAAAAGCAGACCCCCTTCGCCAACGGCCAGACCGGCTGGACCGGCGTGCACGAATGGGAAAAGGAAATGGCCCGCTCGGATGCCAAATTCGGTCCGATCTTCGCCAAGTTTGCCTCCATGCCGATTGAAGAAGTCGCCAAGGACCCGCAGGCCCTGAAGATGGGTGGCCGCCTGTTTGCCTCCAACTGCTCGGTCTGCCACGGTTCCGACGCCAAGGGCGCCTACGGCTTCCCTAACCTGACCGACGCCGACTGGCGCTGGGGTGGCGAGCCGGAGACCATCAAGACCACCATCATGGGCGGTCGTCATGCTGTCATGCCGGGCTGGGCTGCCGTGGTTGGCGAACAAGGCGTCGCCGACGTGGCTGCCTATTTGGTAACCAGCCTGCACAGCCGCAAACTGCCGGAAGGCGCCAAGGCCGATCCGGCCAACGGGCAGAAGCTGTTCGCAGCCAACTGCGTGGCCTGCCACGGACCCGCCGGCAAAGGCACGCCCGCCATGGGCGCACCCGACCTGACGCATCCGGCCGGTTTCATCTACGGTTCGAGCTTCGCTCAGTTGCAGCAGACCATCCGCTACGGTCGCCAAGGCCAGATGCCGGCCCAGGCCGATCTGCAGGGCAACGACAAGGTCCACCTGCTGGCTGCCTATGTCTACAGCCTGTCCCACGGCGAAAAGGCTCCGGCCGCTGACGCTCAGTAAGGCAAGTAGCTGATACACGAAGGCCCCGCCAACAATGTTGACGGGGCCTTTTTTATCTGTGTCTGTAACAGCGCACTGTGTCAGTGCCGCCCGCGTCAGCGACACATCACAGGATGTTTCCCCTGCCCAGGCTATCGAGCCCGCCATGGCCTCGCTTCCTGTCGGCAGCACTCTCGTCATCGACAGATCGGGCACGCCTGTTCAACCGAGTGGTCTCGACAGGGGCTTCATTCTGCGGAATCGGGTCTCGGTCCGCAGCCGTGGTATCGGTTTTTACAATTTCCTGCTCACTCATCTTGGCTTCCTTGTCAGTGGGTAAAAACATTGAACGGATGACCGATCGCAGCGAAGGCCGAGACAGGCGTTCATCCGTAAGCCGACCCTATAACGTGAAGAGACCTGATCCCAGCGCAATTTGATTGCAGCATATGAGACCCGGGCCACCCGCTTGTTTTCAAAACGGCATGCTGGCTATAGTCAATTGATCTGCGTCATGAGTTGTTACATCCGCTACACCATTCGGCGCCAACGCCCAACGCGACCAAAGGTCGCACGCTTGAGCCAGAGCGACAGGCGTATCATTGCGCCATTGCAACACCCTTTCTGACCGTGGTCGGCACGTACTGGCCTCGGCATTTTTCCACTGCCGTGGGATGCAATTGATGAGCAACCAGATTCCGGTACATGACGTTACCCCGCCTGCCAAGGACGCCAACAAAAGCGTCGACCTCTATGCCTCTCGGGAAAAAATCTACACCCGCGCCTTCACTGGCCTGTTTCGCAACCTGCGCATGGTCGGCGGGGCGGTTCTGTTCCTGCTGTATTTCGGTACAGTCTGGCTGAACTGGGGCGGTCATCAGGCCGTCTGGTGGAACCTGCCGGAGCGCAAATTCTTTATTTTTGGCGCGACCTTCTGGCCCCAGGACTTCATCCTGCTCTCGGGGCTGCTGATCATCGCGGCCTTCGGCCTGTTTTTCATTACCGTCTATGCCGGTCGGGTCTGGTGCGGCTATACCTGCCCACAAAGCGTATGGACGTGGATTTTCATGTGGTGCGAAAAGGTCACCGAAGGCGATCGCAACCAGCGCATCAAGCTCGACAAAACGTCCATGAGCGCCAACAAGTTCCTGCGCAAGTTCGCCAAGCACAGCCTGTGGCTGCTCATCGGTTTTGTCACCGGCATGACCTTCGTCGGTTATTTCACCCCCATCCGCGAGCTGGTCTTCGAGTTTTTCACCGGCCAGGCCGACGGCTGGTCGTATTTCTGGGTCGGCTTCTTCACCTTGGCCACCTACGGCAATGCCGGCTGGCTACGTGAGCAAGTGTGTATCTACATGTGCCCGTACGCTCGCTTCCAGAGCGTAATGTTCGACAAGGACACCCTGATCGTCTCCTACGACCCGCGTCGCGGCGAAGCCCGTGGCCCGCGCAAGAAAGGCATCGACTATAAGGCGTTGGGCCTGGGGGACTGCATCGATTGCACCATGTGCGTCCAGGTCTGCCCTACCGGGATCGACATCCGCGACGGCCTGCAGATCGAATGCATCGGCTGCGCAGCCTGCATCGATGCCTGCGACAACATCATGGACAAGATGGATTATCCCCGCGGCCTGATCAGCTACACCACGGAACACAACCTCTCGGGGCAGAAAACCCATAAACTGCGTCCGCGCCTGATCGGTTATGCCCTGGTACTGCTGGCCATGATCAGCCTGTTGGTGACCGCGTTCTTCATGCGCTCGCTGGTGGGTTTCGATGTCAGCAAGGACCGCGTGCTGTACCGCGAGAACGCCGAAGGCCGGATCGAGAACGTCTACAGCCTGAAGATCATGAACAAGGACCAGCGTGACCATACCTACGTGCTCGAAGCCACCGGTCTGCCTGATCTGAAGCTGCAGGGTAAACGGGAAATCAAGGTCGCGGCCGGCGACATCTACAGCCAGCCGGTAGAGTTATCCAGTGCACCGGAACAATTGCCGTCCAGCACCAATGAGGTGACCTTCATCCTCAAGGATGCCGATGACGACAGCGTCCATGTTGAAGCCAAGAGCCGGTTCATCGGCCCACAGACTCGTTGAGAGAAATGCACATGCCTGCAGCAACCGCCACCAGCCCTTGGTACAAGCACCTCTGGCCGTGGATCATTATCGGGATCCTTGCTTGCTCGGTGACGCTGAGCCTGACCATGGTGACCATCGCGGTGAAAAACCCGGACAATCTGGTCAATGACAACTATTACGAAGCCGGCAAGGGCATCAATCGCTCGCTGGAACGCGAACTGCTGGCCCAGACCCTGCAACTGCATGCCAATGTGCAACTGGACGACCTCACCGGCGAAGTGAGCCTGCGCCTGAACGGTAACAGCCGGCCCCAGACCGTGGAGCTGAGCCTGATCTCCCCAACGCAGCCGGAGAAAGACCGCAAGATCGTGTTGACCCGCAACGACAGCGAACCAGGACGCTACGTCGGCCAACTGGCGGACAAGATCGAAGGTCGGCGTTTTGTCGAATTGCTGGGGGTGGAACACGATCAGACCTGGCGCTTGTTCGAAGAAGAACAGATCACCCACGGCCAGGATATCGAGCTTGGCGACGAGCCGCTGCAAGGCGCTGAAGACCTGAAAAAGTAGACCGCTGTCGTGTGGCGAGGGAGCTTGCTCCCGCTGGGCCGCAAAGCGGCCCCGGTTTTTTAATCCAGCATTCCCCAGGCGTATTGTTGTACTCAGACTGCGACTGCTTCGCAGCCGAGCGGGAGCAAGCTCCCTCGCCACAAAAAGGTTTTCACGCGACAACCATGACCACTCCACAGCCCTGCTACCACTGCGCCCTGCCCGTCCCGCCCGGCAGTCGCTTCACCGCCGTTGTCCTCGGTGAGACCCGCGAGCTGTGTTGCCCCGGTTGCCAGGCGGTGGCCGAAGCAATCGTTGCCGGTGGCCTTGAGCACTATTACCAACACCGCAGCGAAGCGTCGGCCAACCCACAAACCCTGCCCGTTCAATTGACCGACGAACTGGCGTTATACGATCGCCCCGACGTGCAGCAATCGTTCGTCCGCCATGAAGGCGAGCTGGCCGAAACCACCCTGCTGATGGAAGGCATCAGTTGCGCCGCCTGCGGCTGGCTGATCGAAAAGCAATTGCGCAGCCTGCCGGCCGTGGCCGAGGCGCGATTGAACCTGTCCAACCACCGCCTGCACGTACGCTGGGCCGATGCGCAGCTCCCGCTGAGCACGCTGCTCGCCGAACTGCGCCAGATCGGCTATGCCGCGCACCCGTACCAGGCCGACCAGGCCAGCGAGCAGCTCGCCGCACAGAACCGCTTGGCCCTGCGTCAATTGGGCGTGGCCGGGTTGCTGTGGTTCCAGGCGATGATGGCGACGATGGCGACCTGGCCCGAATTCAACATCGACCTGAGCCCGGAGATGCACACCATCCTGCGCTGGGTCGCACTGTTCCTCACCACGCCTATCGTGTTCTACAGTTGCGCGCCCTTCTTCAAAGGTGCGCTGCGAGATTTGCGCACCCGCCACCTGACCATGGACGTTTCGGTGTCCTTGGCCATCGGCAGCGCCTATATCGCCGGGATCTGGACCTCCATCACCGGCGTGGGCGAGCTGTACTTCGATGCGGTCGGCATGTTCGCCCTGTTCCTGCTCGCCGGCCGCTACCTGGAACGCCGGGCCCGGGAGCGCACCGCTGCGGCCACCGCCCAACTGGTCAACCTGCTGCCAGCGTCGTGCCTGCGCCTGGACGAGCGCGGCCAGAGCGAACGCATCCTGCTCAGCGAACTGCGCACCGGCGACCGGGTGCTGGTCCAACCCGGAGCGATCCTGCCCGCCGATGGCACGATTCTCGACGGCCAGTCCAGCGTCGACGAATCGCTGCTGACCGGCGAATACCTGCCGCAACCGCGCCAGGCAGGCGACGCGGTAACGGCAGGCACGCTCAACGTCGAAGGCGCCCTGACGGTCGAGGTACGGGCGTTGGGACAGGACACGCGGTTATCGGCGATCGTGCGCCTGCTGGAGCGGGCCCAGGCCGAAAAGCCACGGCTGGCGGAAATCGCCGACCGCGCCGCCCAATGGTTCCTGCTGTTCTCCCTGGTCGCAGCGGCGGCCATCGGCGTGTTGTGGTGGCAGCTGGATGCTTCGCGTGCGTTCTGGATAGTCCTGGCGATGCTGGTCGCGACCTGTCCTTGCGCGCTGTCCCTGGCGACACCAACCGCTCTGACAGCGGCCACCGGAACCCTGCACAAACTCGGCCTGCTGCTGACGCGTGGTCATGTGCTGGAAGGCCTGAACCAGATCGACACGGTGATTTTCGACAAGACCGGCACCCTCACCGAAGGTCGCCTGGCGTTGCGCGCCATTCGGCCACTGGCCGCCCTCGACGGTGATCAATGCCTGGGCTTGGCCGCGGCCTTGGAAAATCGTTCGGAACACCCCATCGCCCGAGCTTTTGGTCGCGCACCATTGGCCGCCGAGCAGGTACACAGCAGCCCTGGGCTGGGACTCGAAGGCCTGGTCGCCGAACAACGCCTGCGCATCGGCCAGCCCGGTTTTGTCTGCGAACTGAGCGGCTCGGCCGTACCGCCGATGCCGGACGAACCCGGACAATGGCTGTTGCTGGGCGACGACATCGGGCCACTGGCCTGGTTCGTCCTCGATGACCGCCTGCGCGCTGATGCGCCGGCGCTGCTCGCCGCCTGCAAGGCGCGGGGCTGGCGTACGCTATTGCTCTCCGGTGACAGCTCGCCGATGGTGGCCAGTGTCGCCGCCGAACTGGGCATCGACGAGGCCCGCGGCGGCTTGCGTCCGGACGACAAGCTGGCGGTGCTTCAGCAGTTGCACCAGCAGGGTCGCAAGGTGCTGATGCTCGGTGATGGCGTGAATGACGTGCCGGTGCTGGCGGCGGCGGACATCAGTGTCGCCATGGGTTCGGCCACCGACCTTGCCAAGACCAGCGCCGACGCAGTGCTGCTGTCCAACCGCCTCGATGCCCTGATTCATGCGTTCAGCCTGGCCCGGCGCACCCGCCGCGTGATCATCGAGAACCTGGTCTGGGCAGGGCTGTACAATGGCCTCATGTTGCCGTTCGCCGCCCTCGGCTGGATCACGCCGGTGTGGGCCGCGGTCGGCATGTCTATCAGTTCGTTGACCGTGGTGCTGAATGCCTTGCGGCTGACCCGCCAACCGCAGGCGCAGGTTGGCGAAACCACGCCCGATACCCGTCCGCTGCCGGCCTGAGCCGCGTGGACCTGGAGTTCCGAGATGCCAGCTCTCTACGTGATGATCCCGGCAGCACTGTTGATCGTGGCCGTTGCCGTCTACATTTTCTTCTGGGCCGTGGACAGCGGCCAGTACGACGACCTCGACGGCCCGGCCCATAGCATCCTGTTCGACGACCAGGACCCGAACCACAAGGCGGCCGTCGAGGAAGCCAGCGGCGCGGAACACAAACCGGACGACAAGGCGCCGCCCCATGCTTGACCTGGCGCCGATGCTGGTTTCCGCCGTCATCCTCGGCCTGCTCGGCGGCGGCCATTGCCTGGGCATGTGCGGTGGCCTGATGGGCGCCCTGACCCTGGCGATTCCCAAGGAACAACGCAGCCGCCGCTTGCGACTATTGCTCGCGTACAACCTGGGACGCATCGTCAGCTACGCCGCGGCCGGCCTGCTGATCGGCCTGGCCGGCTGGGCCGTGGCGAACAGCCCGGCGGCGATGATCCTGCGCGTGCTGGCCGGTTTACTGCTGATCGTCATGGGACTCTACCTGGCAGGCTGGTGGAGCGGCCTGACCCGTATCGAAAGCCTGGGCCGTGGTTTGTGGCGGTATATCCAACCCATCGCCAACCGCTTGCTGCCGGTGTCGAGCCTGCCCCGGGCCCTGCTGCTCGGCGCGCTGTGGGGCTGGCTGCCCTGCGGACTGGTCTACAGCACCCTGCTGTGGTCCGCCAGCCAGGGTAACGCGCTGGACAGTGCACTGCTGATGCTCGCCTTCGGCCTGGGCACCTGGCCGGTCCTGCTCGCCACCGGCCTCGCGGCAGAGCGCGTCACGGCGCTGCTGCGCAAACGCAGCGTGCGCATGGCCGGGGGGTTGCTGGTGATGGTCTTCGGCATCTGGACATTGCCGGGGCCGCATCAGCATTGGCTCATGGGACATTGACCGAGGCGCCCGCAATCGCGAGCAAGCTCGCTCCCACAGGGAATTGTGGCGAGCAACGGATTGGGAAGCTCCTGGGACCAATGTGGGAGCGAGCTTGCTCGCGATGAGGCCAGCAGCCTCAACCCCATGCCCCGTTGACGCAAATCAACACGCTTGCTCCCCCGCCCCCATAGACTTCAAGCATGCCAGCCTAACCGGGGAACGCCCGCATGCTCGACGCCATTCGTTGGGACTCAGACCTGATCCGCCGCTACGACCTGGCGGGACCGCGCTATACCTCGTACCCGACCGCGGCCCAGTTCGCCGGCCAGGTGGGCACGTTCGACCTGCTCCACGCCCTGCGCGACAGCCGCAAGGCCCGCAGGCCTTTATCGCTTTATGTGCACGTGCCGTTTTGCGCAAACATTTGCTACTACTGCGCCTGCAACAAGGTCATCACCAAGGACCGCGGCCGCGCCCATGCCTACCTGCAACGCCTGGAGCAGGAGATCCAGCTGATCGGCTGCCACCTGGACCCGGCCCAGCGCGTGGAACAGTTGCACCTGGGCGGTGGCACGCCAACCTTCCTCAGTCACGACGAGCTGCGCCAGTTGATGGCCAAGCTGCGCGAGAATTTCAACCTGATGGACGATGACGGCGGCGACTACGGCATCGAAATCGACCCGCGGGAAGCGGATTGGTCGACCATGGGTCTGCTCCGGGAATTGGGTTTCAACCGAGTCAGCATCGGCCTGCAGGACCTTGACCCAACCGTGCAGCGCGCCGTCAACCGCCTGCAAAGCCTGGAGGAAACCCGCGCGGTGGTCGAAGCCGCCCGGACCCTGCAGTTTCGCTCGATCAACATCGACCTGATCTATGGCTTGCCCAAGCAGACCCCGGAAAATTTCGCCCGCACCGTCGAGGAAGTGATCAGCCTGCAACCGGACCGTCTCTCGGTGTTCAACTACGCCCACCTGCCGGAGCGCTTCATGCCGCAGCGGCGCATCAACAGCCAGGACCTGCCGAATCCTGTGCAGAAACTGGCCATGTTACAAGGCACCATTGAACAGCTGACCGCCGCCGGTTATCGCTACATCGGCATGGACCACTTCGCCCTGCCCGATGACGAACTGGCGATCGCCCAGGAGGAAGCGACCTTGCAGCGCAACTTCCAGGGCTACACCACCCACGGCCATTGCGACCTGATCGGCCTCGGGGTCTCGGCAATCAGCCAGATCGGCGACTTGTACTGCCAGAACAGCAGTGACCTGAACCAATACCAGAACGCCCTCGCCGACGGGCAATTGGCAACCAGCCGGGGCATTGTGTGCAATGCCGACGACAGGCTGCGACGCGCGGTGATCCAACAACTGATTTGCCATTTCAGCCTGGCATTCGCCGAGATCGAGCAAGTCTTCAATATCAATTTCCGGGGGTATTTCGGCTCTATATGGCCGCAACTACAGGCGATGGACGACGACGGGCTGGTCGAAGTGACGGCTACGCACATCAAGGTACTCCCTGCCGGACGTCTGTTGGTGCGATCGGTTTGCATGGTGTTCGACGCGTATCTGCAGCAGCAGAATCGGCAGCGTTTCTCCCGCGTCATCTGAGCGCGACAATTTGACGGCAATACCACACTGGCCGGTGTTTGCGTGCTGAGTTACCCTTACGGCTTATGTGTGTTTTCCCACAAGGATTTAAGAAATGTCCGAGCCAGTCAAATCGCGCGCTCATAACCAGGCCCATTGCAAGGACTGCAGCCTGGCCCCTCTGTGCCTGCCACTTTCGTTGAATCTGGAGGACATGGACGCGCTGGACGACATCGTCAAACGAGGCCGTCCGTTGAAAAAAGGCGAGTTCCTGTTCCGCCAGGGCGATGCCTTCGATTCGGTCTATGCCGTGCGCTCGGGCGCCTTGAAGACCTTCAACCTGAGCGACGGTGGCGAAGAACAACTTACCGGTTTCCACTTGCCCAGCGAGCTGGTGGGCCTGTCGGGCATGGACACCGAGACCCATCCGGTCTCGGCCCAGGCGCTGGAGACAACCTCGGTGTGCGAAATTCCGTTTGATCACCTGGACGAACTGGCTTTGCAACTGCCACAACTGCGCCGTCAACTGATGCGCGTGATGAGCCGGGAGATCCGCGACGACCAGCAGATGATGCTGCTGCTCTCGAAAAAAACCGCCGACGAGCGCATCGCGACCTTCCTGGTCAATCTCTCGGCACGCTTCCGCGCCCGTGGTTTTTCGGCTAATCAGTTTCGCCTGAGCATGTCGCGCAATGAGATCGGCAACTACCTGGGCCTGGCGGTGGAAACCGTGTCCCGGGTGTTTACCCGTTTCCAGCAGAGCAAACTGATTGCCGCCGAGGGTAAGGAAATCCATATCCTTGACCCGATCCAGCTCTGCGCCCTGGCCGGCGGCTCGGTCGAAGGCTGATGCGCCTGCGCGGCTGAGGCTTTTGCCGCCGCCGCGCTATACTGCCGCGTTTGCAGCCAGCCAGGACACCTCGACGATGGTCTTCGACTCCTTCGACATCAAATCCCTGATCCGCCCGGTAATCGACTTCCCCAAGCCAGGCGTGATCTTTCGCGACATCACCCCGCTGTTCCAGTCCCCCACCGCGCTGCGGCTGGTCATGGACAGCTTCGCCCATCGCTACGTCGAGGCCAGCTTCACGCACATCGGCGCGATGGACGCGCGCGGCTTCCTGATCGGCTCGATCCTGGCCTATCAGTTGAACAAACCGCTGGTGCTGTTCCGCAAGCAAGGTAAATTGCCAGCCGACGTTTTGGCCGAGGGTTACCAGACCGAGTACGGCGAGGCTTTCCTGGAGGTCCACGCCGACAGCCTGTGCGAGGGCGATTCGGTGGTGATGTTCGATGACCTGATCGCCACCGGCGGCACGTTGATTGCCGCCGCCAACCTGATCCGCCGCATGGGCGCCACGGTCCATGAAGCGGCCGCGATCATCGACTTGCCGGAATTGCTCGGTTCCCGGCGGCTGGAAGACATGGGCATACCGACGTTCTGCCTGACCCGGTTTTCGCTCAGCGAGAAATAATTCCCGCCAATAAAACATCTATCCCTTGTGGGAGCGAGCCTGCTCGCGAAGGCGCTGTGTCAGTACATGATTTTTTGACTGATCCACCGCTTTCGCGAGCAGGCTCGCTCCCACAGGGAGGACTTTTGTAGTTTGGTTACAGAGCGATCGGCTTGCGCCCGGCAAACGAATGCGCCAGCGTCCCGCCGTCCACCAATTCCAGCTCGCCACCCAATGGCACGCCATGGGCGATGCGGGAGGCAACCAGGCCCTTGTTGCCGAGCAACTGAGCGATGTAATGGGCGGTAGCTTCGCCTTCCACCGTCGGGTTCGTCGCGAGGATGACTTCGGTGAACGTGCCCGCCTCTTCGATGCGGGCCATCAGTTGTGGGATGCCGATGGCCTCCGGTCCCAGGCCATCAAGCGGCGACAAGTGGCCCTTGAGTACAAAGTAGCGGCCACGGAACCCGGTCTGCTCCACCGCGTAGACATCCATCGGCCCCTCCACCACGCAGAGCAGGCTGTCGTCACGACGCGGGTCGGCACACTGCGGGCAGAGGTCATCTTCGGTGAGGGTGCGGCATAAGCGGCAATGCCCTACCCCTTCCATGGCCTGGCTCAAGGCCTGGGCCAGGCGCGACCCGCCGCTGCGATCACGCTCAAGCAATTGCAACGCCATGCGCTGGGCAGTTTTCTGACCCACACCCGGCAAGGTTCGCAGGGCATCGATCAGTTGGCGGATCAAAGGGCTGAAGCTCATGGAGGAAACGTCCGACATAACAACGAGACGCGGTTTATACCCGCGCCTCCGTTTAGCGTCAAATACTCAGTCCTTCGACACGCGTATCACCAATTTGCCGAAGTTGCGCCCTTCCAGCAGCCCGATGAAAGCCTGAGGCGCGTTCTCCAGGCCATCCACCACATCTTCGCGGAACTTGACCTTGCCATCGCGCACCCACGGCGCCATCGCGCTGATGAACTCCGGCTGGCGGTCGCCGTAGTCGTCGAAGACGATGAAGCCCTGGATCCGCACGCGCTTGGTCAGCAACGTGCGTTGCAGTTGCGGCAAGCGATCCGGACCACTTGGCGGCTGATGATCGTTGTAGGACGCGATCAAGCCGCAAAGTGGGATGCGTGCCTTGGCGTTGAGCAGCGGCACCACCGCGTCGAAGACCTTGCCGCCGACGTTTTCGTAATAGATGTCGATGCCCTGGTCACAGGCCCGGGCCAGTTCGTCGGCGAAATTCGCACTCTTGTGGTCGATGCAGGCGTCAAATCCCAACTCGTCGACCACGTATTTGCATTTTTCACTGCCACCGGCCACGCCCACCACCCGCAGCCCCTTGATCTTCGCCACCTGGCCGACCACCGAGCCCACGGCGCCCGATGCCGCCGCGACCACCAGGGTCTCGCCTGCCTTGGGTTGGCCGATGTCCATCAGTCCCATGTAGGCGGTCATGCCCGGCATGCCCAGGACCCCGAGCGCCATCGAGGGGCTGGGCAGTCCGGACGGGATGGGGATAACGTTGCGGCCATCGCTGATGCAGTGGCTCTGCCAGCCCGTAGCGCCGACCACCAGATCACCTTCCTGGAATTTCGGGTGCATCGAGCGCTCCACACGACTGACGGCGCCACCGGTCATCACTTCGTCGATTTGCACCGGCGCGGCGTAGGAAGGCGCGTCACTCATACGGCCACGCATGTAGGGATCGAGCGAAAGGTACAGCGTCTTCAGCAGGATCTGCCCGTCCGCCAGGTCCGGCAGCGTCACATCTTCAAGACGGAAATTTTCCGGGGTTGGCGCACCTTGGGGGCGCGAGGCCAGGACGATGCGCTGATTGGAAATCGATGACATGGAGGCGGTCTCCTTGTTCGGTGAGTGGACACGTATAGGGAGCAGACCATTGCCGAGGGGGCGGCGTTCGATGTTTGTTCAGTTGGTCCGCAGTGCGGCCTTCGCGAGCAGGCTCGCTCCCACATTTTGATTGCGATCACCTATCCATGTGTGAGCGAGCCTGCTCGCGAAGGCGGCCTGGCATTCACGCAAAACATCCGGGCCACAAACAAAAATGCCAGGCGCGATGCCTGGCATTGTATGTAGCCCATCCCGAGCGGGATGGCGAATCAGAACGGCAGCTTCATGCCCGGCGGCAGTTGCATGCCGGCGGTCATGCCGGACATCTTGTCCTGGCTGTTGGCTTCGATCTTGCGCACCGCGTCATTGACGGCGGCGGCAAACAGGGCCTCGAGCATTTCCTTGTCGTCTTCGCTCAAGCCCTCGACCACGCTCGGATCAATGCTGACGCGCTTGATGTCGTGGCGACCGGTCATGACCACGGTCACCATGTCGCCGCCGGACTTGCCGGTGACTTCGGCGTTGGCCAGCTCTTCCTGCATCTTGGCCATTTTTTCCTGCATCTGCTGCGCCTGCTTCATCAGGCCGGCCATGCCACCTTTCATCATGGGAATCACCTCGAAAGTACGTGGATAAACACAGCGCCCGGCGTTCAGGCCGGCGCTTTCAATTATGAGCCCTGGGTAACCGGGGCCTCGACGGGTTCGATAGTATCGTGACGGACCACAGCGCCGAACTGTTGCATCATCTGCTGGATGAACGGATCGTTGTGAATCGACTCCTCGGCTTCGCGCTGGCGGTCGGCACGCCGACGGGATGCGGCCTGGGCCGGGGTTTCCTGCTCGGGCTTGATCAGCTCGATGGTCAACGTCAGGGTGCGCTGGTGATATTGGTTCAGCGCATCGTTCAGACGACGTTGCTGGGTCGCGTTGAACAGCGCGCTGTGGGCCGGGTCCAGGTGCAGCAGCCAATGGTCGCCGTCCACCGAAATCAAGGTGCAGTTGGCGGCGATGCTGCCGGTCATGCCACTGATCTGCAGTTTCGGGAACAACTCCAGCCATTGCAGCGCCAGCCCGGTGGCCGGCATTGCCGCCGGTTCCGGTTCGGGCTCCGGCGCCGGCTCGGCGGCGTGCTCGCTGGCCAGGTCGTCCAGATAGCTGTAGGCCGAGTCCATGTCCGGCTCGATATAGTCCTCGTCCAACGGCGGCTCATCGTCCAGGTCGATGCCCGGCGTGGCGACAGCAACGTCAGCCACGGTCGGCTCAGGCATCGGCGCGGCCACCCACTCGGGCGCATCGGGCACCACGCTGTCAGGCGTGGGCATCGGCATGGGCGGCAGCTCAGGCTGCTCGGCGACGGTTTCCAGCACCGGCTCCACGGCAGGCTGCTGGACGATCTCCGGCTCGACCGGGTCATTCCAAGGCAAGTCGATGATGGCTTCGGCGACCGGCTCGGATGGCGCCTCGACAGCCGGCTCAGGCCGCGACTCGACGACCGGCTCGGGCGTGGCGACGACAGCTGTCGGCTCGGCCACGGGCGCCACCGCTGCAGGGGCAGAAGCCGCTGCCGACGCAACAACGGGCGTGGCAGCCACTGGCTTGGCGGAATCAGCTGTGGCCTGGCTGATCCCCACTGGCTTTAGCGCTTGTCTCGGCGCGTCCGGCGTATCGGCCGGCCGGAACGCGAGCATGCGCAGCAGGACCATTTCGAAGCCACCACGCGGATCCGGGGCCAACGGCAGGTCGCGTCGACCGATCAGGCCCATCTGGTAATAGAACTGCACGTCTTCGGCCGGCAGCGCCTGGGCCAATGCCAGTACGCGATCGCGGTCCCCGTGACCGTTATCGACACCCTCGGGCAAGGCCTGGGCGATGGCGACACGGTGCAGTACGTTGAGAATTTCCGAGAGCACGCCATTCCAGTCCGGCCCCTGCTCGGCCAGGTGACGCACCGCTTCAAGCAGCGCCTTTGCGTCACCTTCTATCAGCGCGTGCAACACGTCATAGACCTGGCCGTGATCGAGGGTACCGAGCATGGCGCGCACATCGGCAGCCATGACCTTGCCCTCACCAAAGGCGATCGCCTGGTCGGTCAGGCTCATGGCGTCGCGCATCGAACCATCGGCAGCGCGGCCCAGCAGCCAGAGCGCGTCGTCCTCGAAGGGTACGTTCTCCACGCCGAGGACGTGCGTCAGGTGCTCGACCACCCGTTCCGGCGTCATGTTCTTCAGCGAGAACTGCAGGCAGCGCGACAGAATCGTTGCCGGAAGTTTCTGCGGGTCGGTGGTGGCCAGGATGAATTTGACGTAGGGCGGCGGCTCTTCGAGGGTCTTGAGCAGCGCATTGAAGGAATGGCTGGAAAGCATGTGCACTTCGTCGATCAGGTAGACCTTGAAGCGCCCACGGCTCGGTGCGTACTGCACGTTGTCGAGCAGCTCGCGGGTGTCTTCGACCTTGGTGCGGCTGGCGGCGTCGATCTCGATCAGGTCGACGAAACGGCCTTCGTCGATTTCCCGGCAGACCGAACATTCGCCGCAGGGCGTCGAGGTGATACCGGTTTCACAGTTCAGGCACTTGGCAATGATCCGCGCGATGGTCGTCTTGCCCACGCCACGGGTGCCGGTAAACAGGTAGGCATGGTGCAGCCGCTGGCTGTCCAAGGCATTGATCAGAGCCTTGAGCACATGGGTCTGGCCGACCATTTCGCGGAACGAGCGCGGACGCCATTTACGTGCAAGAACCTGATAACTCATCGAAAACCGTCGCAACGAAGGAACATAAGCGGCTAATGCTAGCGGAGCAGGGCCGAAATTGCATCCGGTGTGCTCGTCTAATCTGACTAAGCTTGAGTTGGGGCTCGGTTGTCGACGCGGTTTTGCACAGTCAGGAGAGTTTATGCGCTCAGCCATGGGGGCTTTGCTGTTGCTGGGTACAGGATGTTTCGCCGCCGAAGTGCCCTTGCGCTTCGCCATTACCGATGGCTGGGCCATGCCCATGGTGCAGATCGAACGGGGCCGTCCGACCCAGGGCATTCTTCCGGACGTCATGACCAGCCTGGCAACCCAGGTCGGCATACCGGCACAGTTTCATGTCCTTGCCCGCGCGCGATTGGACAGCGCCATGGAACACGGCGAAATAGACATGCGATGTTACGTCTCGCCCGACTGGGTGAAGGATAAAGGGGGCGATTACCTTTGGAGCGTTCCGCTGTTCTTTCAGCGCGATGTACTCGTTGGCTCGGCCAGCGCCTCCGCCCGAGTGACCCCGGCAACACTTGCCCAGCAGTCCATCGGCACAGTGCTCAGCTATCACTACCCGACGCTGCAACCCTTGTTCGACAACGGCCATCTGCGTCGTGACGACGCGCGCAGCCAGGACCAGGTGCTGGCGAAACTGCTGGCCGGCCGCTACCGCTATGCGGTCAGCAATCAATGGGCGCTGGACTGGTTCAATCAACGGCATGGCGCCGACCGGCAACTGCATGAGGTTGCCGTCCTCCAGGAACAGCAACTGAGCTGTTATGTGCGCAATGACCCGGACATCCCGGCGCAACGCATTCTGCGCACCTTGCTGAAGATGAAGATGTCCGGGGAAATCGACGCGATTATCAAGCTTTATACCGGCCGCAACGAAGGGTCCCAGGCCGCCTCCCCCTGACTGCACGGGTGGGCCTGCCACTGCGGCGGCGAGATGAAGTTCCTTACCCAGCCCGGTATCTCGTCGGCCGGCATGGGCCGGGCGATGAAATAACCTTGGGCCACTTCGCAGCCCAGGCGCAGCAACAATTGCCCATGTTCGAGACTGTCCAGGCCTTCCGCGACCACTTGCCGGCCGAACGCCCGGGCCAAGCCGATTACCGCCTCGGTCAGTGCCAGGTCGTCCCGGTCGTCGAGGATGTCGCGCACGAACGTCTTGTCGATCTTGATGGTTTGCGTGCGCAAGTGCTTGAGGTCATTGAGCGAGCAATAACCGGTACCGAAACCGCCCAGTGAAAACCCTACGCCCAAGGCCTGGCACGCTTGGAGGCAGGCACTGACATGGGCCAGGTTTTCCACGGCGACCGACTCGACGATCTGCAGATCGAGCATCCGCGGCGGCACCGTCGGATGCTGTTCCAGCATACGTTGCAGCCGCTCGACGAAATCCGCCCGCTGGAAATGCCGCGCCGAAATATTGATGCTCACCGGCCAGCCCTGCCCCGCCTGCTGCCATTGCTGAAGCAGCGTCAGGACCTGGCCCATGACCCATTCGCCGATCTCGACAATCAGGTCGGTCTCTTCTACCAGTGGCAGGAATTCACGCGGTGGCACCAGGCCTCGTTGCGGATGTTTCCAGCGCAACAAGGCTTCAAGGCCGACGACCGCGCCGTTGCGCATATTGACCTTGGGCTGGAAATGCAACCGCAGCTCATCGCCGGCGAGTGCCTGCCGAACCCGATCGACGATCTGGTAAGTGGCCCGCACCTCCTTGTCCCGGGATACATCAAACAGATGGAAACGGTTACGACCGCTCTGCTTGGCGACATACATGGCTTGATCGGCGTGGCGCAGCAACGTATCGGCGTCTTCGTTATCCCACGGCGACAGCGTGACACCAATGCTGGCGAAGACATTGATACTCTTGCCATCGATCGCATAGGGCATGGAAACCGCAATCAGGACCCGGTTCAACGCGGCATGCAGTTCGTCCATTCCAAGCACATGACGCAGCACCAGCACGAACTCGTCGCCAGCCAGGCGCGCCACCACATCCTCGCCGCGCACAATGCTGCGCAGCCGCCGGGCGACTTCCACCAGCAGCCGGTCACCGCTGGCATGGCCATAACCGTCGTTGACGGCCTTGAAGCCATCCAGATCGAGCATGCACACCGCCAGGGGTAGACATTCCCCTCGCGAGGACTCCAGGGCCTGGTCCAGCAGCTCGGACAGATAGGTGCGATTGGGCAACCCGGTCAGCACGTCGTGCCCGACACGCCATTGCAACGAGTGCAGCAATCGGCGCTTTTCGCTGACATCGAAGCGAATCGCCAGGTAGCGCTCGATATGCCCGGTGGTTTCGTCGGCTACCGGTACCAGGGTGGTATCGACCCAAATCAGCGTGCCGTCCTTGGACCGATTGCAGATTTCACCTTTCCAGACATTACCCAGGGCGATGGTGCGCCACATCGCACTGAAAAATTCGCTGGGGTGCTGGCCCGAGTTGAGCAACCGGTAGTTCAACCCCAGCAGCTCATCGCGTCGGTAGCCGAACAGGGCGCAGAATTGATCGTTGACGTAGGTGATGCGCCCGCTCAAATCGGTTTCGGAAAAGATCGCGGCGGCGTCAACAGCCCTGCGGTACTTCTTATCCATCGAAGCAGTCATCCATGAGTCAGGCTCGTTTGTCGCGCGCGGTTGCACCGCCCCCGGACGGGCGAAAATCAACTAGGCTCAAATACCTTGAGAAAGCTGGAGCACGGACGCTGGCGGTGCGACCTGCATGCTCCAGGCCCCGCCTTGTGTCGCTGCAAAGAAGCGCGAGCCCCGGTCTTTTCACACACCCGGCTTCTGAAGCAGGTCACCAAATCCCCATGCCAAAGGCCGATTCTACGAAACACATCACATTTTGCAAAGCAAGGTGATGGAACACGCGGTTGCCTAATGCGAAAATCTATCGTTAAGTTCTTGATTCTGAATGGGAATTAAGCGATGCAAATTTCAAGTCTGGGCTCGGCCATCAGACGCTACCGCAAAGTAGCGGGGCTTACTCAGGCTGAACTTGGCGAAAAGACCGGTTTTGACCCCAAAACCATCAGCCGCTTCGAGACCGGCACCTACACGCCCAGCGTCGAAGCCTTGTTCCTGCTGGCCAACGCACTGGACGTACAGCCCAAGGTTTTTTTCGCCGACATGGGCGAGGAAGATGAACAGCGGGCATACCTGTTCAATGTCATTCACAAAGCCACTTCGAAGGATCTTGGGAAGCTGATTGCCGCGGTTGAGCAGGCGTTGGCCAAGTCTTGAGGCACCGTCACAGCCTCCGAAATGTATCCATCCGATCATGGAGCACACGAACAATCACAACCCCGTAGGTTGTGATTTAGAAGTAAATCATATGTCGTCCGACACTATGCCGACGGTACCCAACTCGGATGTGATCACATGCTGGAGCTGTTTCCGGCTTTTGCGCCAGTTCCTGAACGCCGTTGAGATGATATCGATGTATCGATTGGCCTGCCCTAAGCCCCAATGCTGGACGGTATAGGTCCAGACTTTTTCAAGATCACGCTCGGCGGCCGGTGCAAGGCGATATTCAGCCATGCGCTTCCAGCATTCTCTTTTTGAATGCATCGGGATCGAATGATTGCGGATTTCCGCTGGACTCACCCTCTTTCAGGGCTGACCGGATAACCTCGAGTTCAGCGCTACGCTCCTGCTCGCGCCGAATCAGATCGCGGATGTATTCGCTGTCATTGGTGTAGTGACCCGCTTCGATCTGAGACTTGATCCAGCCGTCCTGCTGGTCGGTAACGGTGATGGTTTTTCGCACGGTACCCATGCATAGCCTCCGGGGAGAATGGCCGACTCAGGCGAAATTATCATACTATTGGTGCGATATCGAGATAGCCACGGTTTATCCCAGCCCAAATCTGGACAATGGAAAACCGTCGCCTCGATCAGACATCGAACCGAGCAGCAAGCAAAATATATGAGAGATTGGCAAACCTTGCGAACGAAGGCCTGGGGCGTTATGGAGGCAACCCCACCAGCCACACCCCGGCACACAATGTTCCCGCTGTGGCTGCTTCCTTCCGGATCTGACCAGGTTCACGGGTAATCGTTGCGGGGGGACCGATGGGGTCACCATAACGACGCCCGCCTGACGGCGAGCCGCGCCATTGTACCTATCTGACAAGAAGTTACAACCGTTCGTGCGGGATTAAAAACTGATTAAGCTCAAGCACTTGCTTCGGCTGATCTGCACACATCAACCCGGATGCAAGCCGGCCGGACGCTTTCGCGAGCAGGCTCGCTCCCACAGAACAGATAAGTTATCCAAAGGTGGGAGCGAGCCTGCTCGCGAAGGCGTCGGTACATTCGAGATAGGGGCAGCCTCCTTCCACAGACTACAACAGCACCTCATCCGCCCGGCCACCCTCCTCCTGGATCACCAGATGGATGAAATGCAATTTGGTGATCACTGCCGCCGGCACGACAAACGGGTAGAAATCCGGCTGGCCCATGCTGCGCGAAAGTTCGTTGAGCATGCCGGCCAGTTCGATCCAGGCGTTGACGAATGACAGGAACGCCGTACCGCCGGCGTGCTCGGGGTCGAACAGGGTTTCGGGGGGAAATGGCTGGTAGTCGAAATCCATTTCCCGCGCGCTCATGCCAAAGCCCAGCGCCGTGTCCACCGCATCCATCATGTGCAGGTAATGGGCCCAGGTTTCGGCCCAATCCTCCCACGGATGCATGGTGGCGTAGGCGCTGACGTAACGGGACTGCCAGTCCGCTGGCGCGCCTTGCTGGTAGTGCCGCTCCAGGGCTTCGGAATAGCTGGCGCGCTCGTCGCCGAACAGCTCGCGGAAGGGTTCCAGCCAATGGCTGTCGGCAATCAGGCGATCCCAATAGTAATGACCCACCTCATGGCGAAAGTGCCCGAGCAAGGTGCGATACGGCTCGCGCATCTGCTGGCGCACGTGTTCGCGGTGAGCATCGTCGGCCTCTTTGATATCGAGGGTGATGAGTCCACTGGCGTGCCCGGTCGTCGGCGGCTTGCCGTCGAGGTCGACGCCGATGAAATCGAAGGCCAGGCCAATATTTTCGTCGACGGTCTTCGGAATAACCGGCAAGCCGAGCGTGATCAGTTGTGCCACCAACCGACGCTTGGCGGTTTCGACCTTGCGCCAGCGCTCGGGGTTTTCCGGGATCGACAGATCGGGAATCGTCCGGTTCAGGCAACAAGCGATGCACAGCGTGTCTTGCCCGTTGGCGGGCAGCAGCCAGTTGCAGGACGCCGGGGTATCGAGATTGGCGCAGCGACGAAACAGCCCCGCCTGCGGATCAACGTCCAGGGTCCAGGTATCGGGGTGCTCGCCGGGTTGCAGGGACGACAGGCGGCTCTGCTCCGGCTGATAGCCCAGCGCCGCCAGGCAAGCCAGGCACTGGCTGTTGCGAAAGAATAATGACTGGCCGCAGCGACACGGCCAGATCTTGCTGTTACGTGATCGGTCGCCCAGGAACGGCGCAGCGATGCGTGAGCTCAGTTGTTCGAAGAAGCGGTACATGGCGATCTCTCCCTGGAGCCTGCAAGACTAGATCACCCTGCGTGCATGATCGTTCCCACGTTCTAGCCATGGACCACAACCCGTGGCGAGGGAGCTTGCTCCCGCTCGGCGGCGCAGCCGTCGTAAACCGGCTGATGCGGTCCACCTGGAGGGCTGCGTCGTTCCGGTTGGGGCGGCTGCGCCACCCAGCGGGAGCAAGCTCCCTCGCCACAAGAGTGGGCTGCCCACTCACACTGTGATGCCATGCCCCTTCAAGAAATCGACGAAGGCTTGTTCGTCGAGCACCTTGAGCCCCAGCTCATTGGCCTTGGCCAACTTCGACCCGGCGCCCGGCCCGGCCACTACGCAATGGGTCTTTGCCGATACGGAACCGGCCACCTTGGCGCCGAGGCTTTCCAGCTTGTCCTTGGCGATGTCGCGACTCATCAATTCCAGCGAGCCGGTCAGCACCCAGGTATGTCCCGCTTCAGGCAAACCCTCGACGACTTTTTTCTCGCTCTGCCAGTGCATGCCGAAATCCCGCAGTTGCTGCTCGGCGGCCAAGGCCTGCTCGCGGTTGGCGGCGCTGGCGAAATACTCCCGCACGGCGTTGGCCTGCTTCTCCGGCAATGCCTGGCGCATGTCCAGCCAGTCGGCATTCATGACCGCTTCGAGGGAGCCGAATTTGTCCGCCAGTTTTTGCGCCCCTCCCGGTCCGACCGAAGGGATGTGCAGCTTGTCGAGGAAGCCGCCCAGGGTAGTGCTGGCGGAAAATTCGGCGCCGAGTTCGCCCTGGTCCTGGATCTCCAGGCCATGCCGCAGCAAATCCTTGATCACCTGGCGATTGTGCGGATCCTCAAAAAAGCTGTGGATCTCATGAGCGACCTCCAGGCCGACATCCGGCAAGTACGTCAGCACTTGGGGCAAGGCCGCCTGCACGCGCTCCAGCGAACCGAGGGAGCGGGCCAGGACCTTGGCGGTTTCCTCGCCCACGTCCGGAATGCCGAGGGCATAGATGAAGCGCGCCAGGCTCGGCTTCTTGCTGTCGACGATAGCCGCCAGCAGGTTCCTGCTCGACAACTCGGCGAAACCTTCCAGATCGACCACTTGCTCGAACGTCAGCGCGTAGAGATCGGCTGGCGAGCCCACCAGGCCTTCATCCACCAACTGCTCGACGCTTTTTTCACCCAGGCCTTCGATGTCCATCGCCCGGCGCGAGACAAAGTGGATGATCGCCTGCTTGAGTTGCGCGCCGCAGGCCAGCCGACCGACGCAGCGGTACACCGCGCCTTCGCTGACGGTTTCGCGGCCCTTGCTGCGCTTGATCAGTTGCGTGCGCTCGACATGGGAACCGCAGACCGGACACTGTTCAGGCACCTGCACCGCCCGGGCGTTGTCCGGACGACGCTCGGTGACGACCTGCACCACCTGCGGAATGACGTCGCCGGCGCGGCGAATGATCACCGTATCGCCGATCATCAAGCCCAGCCGCGCCACTTCGTCCATGTTGTGCAGCGTGGCATTGGCCACGGTCACGCCAGCCACCTTGACCGGCTTGAGCCGCGCCACGGGGGTGACGGCGCCGGTGCGGCCGACCTGGAACTCTACGTCCAGCAACTCGGTGAGTTCTTCGCTGGCGGGGAATTTATGCGCGATGGCCCAGCGCGGCTCCCGTGCCCGGAAACCCAGCTCGCGCTGCGAGGCGATGCTGTTGACCTTGAACACCACGCCGTCGATTTCGTAGGGCAGCGAATTGCGCCGCTCGCCAATGTCGCGGTAGTAGTCCAGGCACTCATCGATGCCGTGGGCCAGCTTCAGCTCGCGGCTGACGGGCATGCCCCAGGCCTTGAGCTGCTTGAGGTTGCCGATGTGGGTATCGGCGATGTCCGAGGTCACCTGGCCGATGCCATAGCAGCAGAACTCCAGGGGACGGTTGGCGGTGATCCTCGAATCCAGCTGGCGCAAGCTGCCCGCCGCAGCGTTGCGCGGGTTGGCGAAGGTCTTGCCGCCCGCCTCCAGTTGCGTAGCGTTGAGGCGCTCGAAACCGGCCTTGGACATGTACACCTCGCCACGCACTTCCAGCACCGGTGGCCAGCCGCTGCCCTGCAGCTTGAGGGGAATATTGCGCACGGTGCGCACGTTGACACTGATGTCCTCGCCCGTGGTCCCGTCGCCGCGCGTCGCCCCGCGCACCAGCATGCCGTCCTGATACAACAGGCTGACGGCCAGGCCATCGAGTTTCGGTTCACAGCTGTATTCCACCGCCGCGCCAGCGCCGAGCAAATCGCCGGTGGGCAGGTCAAGACCTTCGGTCACCCGGCGGTCGAACTCGCGCATGGTGGTTTCGTCGAAGGCGTTGCCCAGGCTGAGCATCGGGATCTCATGACGCACCTGGCTGAACGCCGACAGCGCCACGCTGCCGACCCGCTGGGTCGGGGAATCGCTGGTCACCAGCTCCGGATGCTGCTCTTCCAGGGCCTTGAGTTCGTGGAACAGGCGATCGTACTCGGCGTCCGGGATGGTGGGTTCGTCAAGGACGTGGTAGCGATAGTTATGCTGGTCCAGCTCGGAGCGCAGCTCCAGGATGCGGGTTTCGACGGCGTTCATGGGTGTTCTCTCATAAAGCAAAAGAGCAGCCTGGGCTGCTCATTTTTCAAGACATTTTGCGGAGGGCTTCGCCCTCCAGCGGGAGCAAGCTCCCTCGCCACAAAAAAGCTCCTGGCCAAAGACTGACTTCAGCGCTTCTGGGTCAGTGCCCGGCGCTCGAACTCGACGATGCGCTGGCGGTAGTGCTCGATGGTCTGGGCGGTCAGCACGCTGCGCTGGTCATCCTTCAATTCACCGTTGAGTTCCTGGGCCAGCTTGCGAGCCGCGGCCACCATCACATCGAAAGCCTGTTTTGGATGGCGCGGGCCTGGCAGCCCGAGGAAGAAGCTCACCGCAGGGGTACTGAAGTGATCGATGTCGTCCAGATCGAACACGCCTGGCTTGACGGCGTTGGCCATGGAAAACAGCACCTCGCCATTGCCTGCCATGCTTTCGTGGCGATGGAAAATATCCATTTCGCCGAAACGCAGGCCACTTTCGAGAATGTTCTGCAGCAGCGCCGGGCCCTTGAAGCCGGCTGGATCGCGGCAGATCACACTGATCACCAGCACTTCTTCAGCCTGGGCCTGGTCCTTGTCGCTACTGGAACCGGAGGCCTTGCTCTCGTCCGGGAAATCACCGTCGCGGCTGCTGAAACCCGGACCGCCATCAAGATCCAGGTTCAGGTTCAGGTCGCCCTGGGACGGCTCACTGTTGCGCTTGCCGCGCTTGGAGCCCGACTCACGTGGCTCGCGCGCCGGCGCGCTCATGGACGGCAGGTCGTGTTCGTCCAGCTGCGGCTCCTTGTGGGTATCCAGCACCCGGGGCGGGCCCAGCAGTTCGGCACTGTCATCTTCATCCGGCAGGTTCGACAGGCTGCGATCCAGGCGAAACTTGAGTTTCCCCTTGCCGCCGCGCATGCGACGCCAGCCGTCGAAAAGAATACCGGCAATGACAATGATGCCGATGACGATCAGCCACTCGCGCAGACCGATTTCCATGTAATCCCGTGCCTCTATAAAAATGCTGATAAATAAGGGGCTTAGCTATTTGCAAACCGCTTTAAAACGTGGCGCCAACTCTATGTTCTGAATGGCGTTTTGCCCACGCACACGAAAAATTGACATTAAACTAGCACGACCAAAGACAACTTTACACCGTCTGTCGCATTGGCTTATGCCCAATCTGTGAATTGAGTGACAAGCCAAAAGGGTAAAAAGGCCTACAACGCCCTACGCAAAGCGCCTACAGACATGCCTTACGCATCAACCATCGCCATGGCCTCTTCCACATCCACCGCCACCAGTCGCGAGCAACCCGGCTCGTGCATGGTGACGCCCATCAACTGATCGGCCATTTCCATGGCGATTTTGTTATGGGTGATGTAGATGAACTGCACCGTTTCAGACATTTCCTTTACCAGGCGTGCGTAACGGCCGACGTTGGCGTCGTCCAGTGGCGCATCGACTTCGTCGAGCATGCAGAACGGCGCCGGATTCAACTTGAAAATGGCAAAAACCAGGGCCAATGCGGTCAGGGCCTTTTCGCCACCGGAAAGCAAATGAATGGTGCTGTTCTTCTTGCCGGGAGGACGCGCCATGATTGTCACCCCAGTATCGAGTAGATCTTCGCCCGTCAGTTCCAAATAGGCACTGCCGCCGCCGAAAACTTTCGGGAAAAGTGCCTGCAAACCGCCGTTGATCTGATCAAAGGTATCCTTGAAGCGATTGCGGGTTTCCTTGTCGATCTTGCGAATGACGTTTTCCAGGGTCTCCAGCGCCTCCACCAGGTCATCGTTCTGGGCGTCGAGGTAGCGCTTGCGCTCGGACTGCTGCTGATACTCGTCGATGGCGGCCAGGTTGATCGCGCCCAGGCGCTGGATGCGCGCGGCGATGCGTTCGAGTTCTTCCTCGGCCTCTTTCTCGTTGGCACCTGCCACGAGGGTGGCGAGCACTCCGTTGAGGTCGTAGCCGTCCTCCAGCAACTGGTCCTGCAAGGCTTTGCGGCGGACCGTCAGGGCCTGCCATTCCATGCGCTGCTGCTCCATCTGGCCGCGAATCAGCTGGGATTGCTGCTCGGCCTGGCTGCGGCGCTTCTCCGCGTCGCGCAATTCGCGGTCGGCGTCCTCCAGCGCGATCTGCGCGGTCTTGAGTTCTTCGTCGACGCTCATGCGTTTGTCGAGCAATTCCTCGAGTTTCAGCCGCAGCTCCTCCAGCGGCGCCTCGCCCTCCTCCAGGTTGAGGCTCAGCTGTTCGCGCTTTTCGGTGAGGCGTTCGGATTGCATTTCCAAACGTTCCAACGCCTGGCGCGTGGAATCGTACTGGGCCTGGAGCGAGCCCAGGCGCACCGCCAGCTGATGGGCATGATCCTTGTGTTGGCGCGCTTCCTGGCGCACCCGATCGAGGCGTTCGCGCAGGCTGTCGCGCTGGGCCAGGAGCAATTCGCGTTGTTCGGTGTCCAGCGCCATGGCGTCGAGGGCTTCCTGCAATTGCAGGCGCGCCTCGCCGATCTGTCCGTGCTCCAGCGCCCGCTGTTCGCCCAACTCGGCGATTTCTTCATCGAGACGGGTGCGCCGCAGGGCCAGTTGCTCGACCTTGGCCTTGCCGGCGGACAGCTGCGCCTTGAGTTCGCCCTGCTGGCGCGCCTCGTCCTGCAACAACCGGCGCAGGTGTTCGCGACCGTTTTCCTGTTGACGCTGTTGCGCCCGCAGGTTCTGCAATTCGGTTTCCAGGGCTTCGACGCTGGCCTCGCGCTCTTCGCGCTCGGCGCCCAGGCGCTGGATTTCCTGGCCACGGGCGAGCATGCCGCTTTCGGCCTCGCCGGCCCGGCGCACCCGCAGGAAATGCCGGCCGAGCCAATACCCGTCACGACTGATCAGGCTCTCGCCGACGGCCAATTGACCACGCAAGGCCAGGGCCTGCTCCAGGCTATCCACGGGTTTGACCTGACCCAACCAGGGCGACAAGTCAACCTGGGCCTCGACTTTGTCCAGCAGGCTTCCAGGGATCCGCACGCCATCGTCAGCCGGACTGAGCAGACGCAAATCGCCTTGGGCAAACCCCGAGAGATCGAAGCCGGCGAAATCGTCCACCAGCACCGCTTGCAGGTCGGCGCCCAGCACGGTTTCCACCGCCAGCTCCCAGCCTGCGTCGACTTTCAGTCCTTCGGCCAGACGCGGGCGTTCGGCCAGATGTTGGTCGCGCAACCACTCGGCCGTGCCGGTGCCTGGGTCCAGCGCGGCCTGTTGCAAAGCTTCCAGCGAGGCCAGGCGGCCGTTGAGGCGCTGCAGTTCGCCCTGGGCCTGCTGCTGGTTCTGCAAGGCCAGTTGCAAGGCTTGGCGCAGTTGTTCCAAACGCTCGACCTGGGCGTCTTCACTGGCCTGCAAATCTTCCAGGGTCGCTTCGCTGGTGGCGAGCTGCTCGCTCAGGTCGAGGATCGCCGCATCTTCGGGATCCGCAGCGAGCAATGCCCGCTCTTCAGCCAGGCGCCGTTGCCGTTCAGCCAAACGCTCCATGCTGGTTTCGAGCTGCTGGATGCGCGACTGCTGCACCTCGGCCTGGCGCCGCGGTTCGGCGGAAGTCAGGTTGAAACTGTCCCACTGCTCCTGCCAGCCGTGCATGGTCAGCTCGGCTTCTTCGAGGGCTGCCGCGGCCTCTTCGGCGGCGGCGCTGGTGATTTCCTGTTCCGGCGTAAGACGGTCCAGTTCTTCGCCAAGGGTCAGCAGCAAGGTGCGGTCATGGCCCAGGTGGGATTCGGTCTCCAGGCGTGCGCGCTCGGCTTCCTTCAAATCGTCCTGTAACTGGCGCAAACGCTGCTGGCCGTGCTGGATGCTCTGTTCGACCCGGGCAATGTCGCCGCCCACCGAATAGAAGCGTCCTTGCACCAGATTGAAGCGCTCGGACAGCTCGTGGTGCCCGTCGCGCAGGCGTTCGATGGCGGCATCGGCATTGCGCTGCTCGGCCACCAGTGCTTCGAAACTGACTTCCTGGTTGCCGATGATCGCCTCTCGCTGGCCGACCTGTTCGTTCAACGCCTGCCAGCGCAACGCTGACAACTGGGCCTTGAGCTGGCGCTCCTCGCCCTTGTATTCCTGATACTTCTTGGCGGCCTCGGCCTGGCGATGCAGTCGTTCGAGCTGACGTTCGAGCTCCTCGCGCAAGTCGGTCAGGCGCGCAAGGTTCTCGTGGGTACGGCGGATGCGGTTTTCGGTCTCGCGGCGCCGCTCCTTGTACTTGGAGATGCCGGCGGCTTCCTCGATGAAATTACGCAGGTCTTCCGGCTTGGCCTCGATCAGCTTGGAGATCATGCCCTGCTCGATGATCGAGTAGCTGCGCGGGCCCAGGCCGGTGCCGAGGAATATATCGGTGATGTCGCGGCGACGGCATTTGGTGCCGTTGAGGAAATAGCTGTTCTGGCTGTCGCGGGTCACTTTGCGACGAATGGAGATTTCCGCGTAGGCCGCGTATTCACCGATCAAAGTGCCGTCGGAGTTATCGAACACCAGTTCGATACTGGCCTGGCTCACCGGCTTGCGACTGGTGGAGCCGTTGAAGATGACGTCGGTCATCGATTCGCCGCGCAGGTTCTTGGCCGAGCTTTCGCCCATCACCCAGCGCACGGCGTCGATGATGTTCGACTTGCCGCAGCCATTGGGCCCGACCACCGCCGCCATGTTACTGGGGAAGTTCACCGTAGTCGGGTCGACGAAGGACTTGAACCCCGCCAGCTTGATGCACTTGAGTCGCACGTCAGGCCGCCGTCAGGGCCGAAACCACCAGATCGCAACTGCGCTGGGCATAGGCCGTCAGCACGATGCGGATCTGCGGCAGATCACGGGCCAGCACCGCCACAAGCAGGCGCTGGAACAGGTCGAGGAATTCGCTCATTTCAGCCTTGCGCTGTTCAAGTGCCAGGAAGTAGGCGCGGCTCATCGCCGGTTGCAGATTCTCGACGGTCTCTTGCAGATACGGATTGTCGGCAAACGGATAGGCCGCGCGCATCACGCTGAAGCTTTCATCGACGAAGGTGCGGATGTCCTGGCGCTCGTAAGCTTGCTGGAGGCGCTGCTGGATCGCCACGAACGGGGCCATGTCGGCCTGTTCCTTCCAGCCATGAGCCACCGCATTGCCCAGCAGGATGTAGAGCTCGCTCATCAACGCGCACAGGCTGCGCACCTTGTGCTCGGTAAGCTCGGTGACGTGGGCGCCACGGCGCGGCAGGATAGCGATCAGATGACGCCGCTCGAGGATCAGCAAAGCCTCGCGGACCGAGCCGCGACTGACATTGAGCGCCAGCGTGACCTTCTGCTCCTGGATGCGCTCTCCCGGTTTCATTTCGCCGCGAATGATGCGTTCGGCGAGGTAATGGGCGATTTGCTCGGCGAGGCTGTCCGGGGCCTTGAACGTCATGGTTGTCCTTGAAACTCTTCGATCTGCACAAGCGGCGCAGTGTAGCGCACTCGATACGTCATGGCGCAGGGCCTGCACCGGGTTTTTGGCACGATATAAGCAAAAACTTCAGGAGTTTGCACTGAAACAAAAAACTGTGGGAGCGAGCTTGCTCGCGATAGCGGTCTGTCAGCTTGCATCCATACTTAATGTAACGCCGTCATCGCGAGCAAGCTCGCTCCCACAGGGCTCTACAGTGTCCATAGGTCATTGAGTATCGACAAAACAGCTTTTCTTGACCTTTAAGTCAGAAAATCGTTGACCGAAAAGTCAGAACTGCTAAATTCAGCCCACGTCGATACAACAATAATGAATCTGCGAGGCCTTCCGTGATCCAGTTTTTACTCAACCAGGAACTCCGTAGCGAGCACGCCCTGGACCCGAACCTGACCGTGCTCAACTATCTGCGCGAGCATGTCGGCAAACCCGGCACCAAAGAAGGCTGCGCCAGCGGCGACTGTGGCGCATGCACCGTGGTGGTGGGCGAACTGGAAACGGACGCGAACGGTAGCGAGCGCATCCGCTACCGCAGCCTCAATTCGTGCCTGACCTTCGTCTCGTCGCTGCACGGCAAGCAACTGATCAGCGTCGAAGACCTCAAGCACAATGGCCAGTTGCACAGCGTCCAACAGGCGATGGTCGACTGCCACGGCTCGCAATGCGGTTTCTGCACCCCGGGCTTCGTCATGTCACTGTTCGCCCTGCAAAAGAACAGCGAACAACCCGACGCCCACAAGGCCCACGAAGCCTTGGCCGGCAACCTGTGCCGCTGCACCGGCTACCGGCCGATCCTGGCGGCGGCCGACCAGGCCTGCTGCAGCAAACAACCGGACCAGTTCGACGCCCGCGAAGCCCAGACCATCGCCCGCCTGAAAGCCATTGCCCCGACCGAAACCGGCGAGCTCAACAGCGGTGACAAGCGTTGCCTGGTGCCGCTGACCGTGGCCGACCTGGCCGACCTCTACGACGCCTATCCGCAGGCGCGGCTACTGGCTGGCGGCACCGATTTGGCCTTGGAGGTCACGCAGTTCCACCGCACCCTGCCGGTGATGATCTACGTGGGCAACGTCGCCGAACTCAAGCGCATCGAGCGTTTTGATGACCGTTTGGAAATCGGCGCCGCCACCGCACTCTCCGATTGCTACGAGGCTTTAAAAGCCGAATACCCGGATTTCGGCGAGCTGCTGCAGCGTTTCGCCTCGCTACAGATCCGCAACCAGGGCACGTTGGGCGGCAATATCGGCAACGCCTCGCCCATCGGCGACTCCCCGCCCCTGCTGATCGCCCTCGGCGCGCAGATCGTGCTGTGCAAGGGCCAGGCCCGCCGCACCCTGGCCCTGGAGGACTATTTCATCGACTACCGGGTAACCGCCCGCCAGGAAAGCGAATTCATCGAAAAGATCATCGTGCCCCGAGCCAGCGCCGAACAGACGTTCCGCGCCTACAAGGTTTCCAAGCGCCTGGACGATGACATTTCCGCGGTCTGCGCGGCGTTCAACCTGCGTCTTGAAAACGGTCTGGTGGAGGACGCGCGTGTCGCCTTCGGCGGCATGGCCGCAACACCCAAGCGTGCCAGGCACTGTGAAGCCGCACTGATCGGCGCGCCGTGGAACGACAGCACCATCGAACGCGCCTGCGCGGCCCTGGCCGAGGATTTCACGCCGCTGTCGGACTTCCGCGCCAGCAAGGAATACCGTCTGCTCAGCGCCCGCAATCTGCTGCGCAAATACTTCATCGAGCTGCAAACGCCGCACATCGAGACTCGGGTGACCGCTTATGTCTAACCATCACGCCGTAGAGAAGACCCAGGCCGAACTGGCCGAGCTGTTCGCTCGTGACCTGACCACGGGCGTGGGCCGCAGCGTCAAGCACGACAGCGCCGCAAAACACGTGTCCGGCGAGGCCCAGTACATCGATGATCGGCTGGAATTCCCCAACCAGTTGCACGTCTATGCCCGGCTGTCGGACCGCGCCCATGCGCGAATCCTGCGTATCGACACCACGCCCTGCTATGCCTTCGAAGGGGTGCGCATCGCCATTACCCATCAGGACATACCGGGCCTGAAGGACATTGGCCCGTTGTTGCCCGGCGACCCGCTGCTGGCGATCGACGACGTGCAGTTCGTCGGCCAACCGGTACTTGCCGTGGCGGCCAGGGATCTGGAGACCGCACGCCAGGCAGCCATGGCCGCGATCATTGAATATGAAGACCTCGAACCGGTGCTGGATGTGGTCGAGGCGCTGCGCAAGCGGCACTTCGTGCTCGACAGTCACACCCACCAGCGCGGCGATTCGGCCACGGCGCTGGCCACCGCCGAACACCGCATCCAGGGCTCGCTGCACATCGGCGGCCAGGAACACTTTTACCTGGAAACCCAGATTTCCTCGGTGATGCCCACCGAAGACGGCGGCATGATCGTCTACTGCTCGACCCAGAACCCCACCGAAGTGCAGAAGCTGGTGGCCGAAGTGTTGGGCGTGTCGATGAACAAGGTCGTGGTGGACATGCGCCGCATGGGCGGCGGCTTTGGCGGCAAGGAAACCCAGGCCGCCAGCCCGGCCTGCCTGTGCGCCGTCATCGCGCACCTCACCGGCCAGCCGACCAAGATGCGCCTGCCCCGGGTGGAGGACATGCTGATGACCGGCAAGCGCCATCCTTTCTATATCGAATACGACGTTGGCTTCGACGACACCGGGCGCCTGCATGGCATCGCCCTGGAACTGGCCGGCAACTGCGGTTGCTCGCCGGACCTGTCGGCCTCGATTGTCGACCGGGCGATGTTCCATGCCGACAATGCCTACTACCTGGGCGATGCGACCATCAACGGCCATCGCTGCAAGACCAACACCGCGTCGAACACCGCTTACCGTGGTTTCGGCGGGCCCCAAGGCATGGTCGCCATCGAAGAGGTGATGGATGCCATCGCCCGACACCTGGGGCTCGACCCGCTGGCGGTGCGCAAGGCCAACTACTACGGCAAGACCGAGCGCAACGTCACGCACTACTACCAGACCGTCGAGCACAACATGCTCGAGGAAATGACCGCTGAACTGGAAGAAAGCAGCCAGTACGCCGAACGCCGCGAAGCGATCCGCCGCTACAACGCAGGCAGCCCGATCCTCAAGAAGGGCCTGGCGTTGACGCCGGTGAAGTTCGGCATTTCCTTCACCGCCAGTTTCCTCAACCAGGCCGGGGCTCTGATCCACGTCTACACCGACGGCAGCATCCACCTGAACCACGGCGGCACGGAAATGGGCCAAGGGCTCAATACCAAAGTCGCCCAAGTGGTGGCCGAGGTGTTCCAGGTGGAAATGGACCGCGTGCAGATCACCGCGACCAATACCGACAAGGTCCCGAACACCTCGCCCACCGCCGCGTCCAGCGGCGCCGACCTGAACGGCAAGGCCGCGCAGAATGCCGCCGAAACCATCAAGCAACGCCTGGTCGAATTCGCCGCGCGGCAATACAAGGTCAGCGAAGAGGACGTGGAATTCCACAACGGTCACGTGCGGGTGCGCGATCACATCCTGACCTTCGAGGCGCTGGTGCAACAGGCCTACTTCGCCCAGGTCTCGCTGTCGAGCACCGGCTTCTACAAGACCCCGAAAATCTACTACGACCGCAGCCAGGCCCGTGGCCGGCCGTTCTATTACTACGCCTTCGGCGCGGCGTGTGCCGAGGTGATCGTCGACACCCTCACTGGCGAATACAAGATGCTGCGCACCGACATCCTCCACGACGTTGGCGCCTCGCTGAACCCGGCCATCGACATCGGCCAGGTCGAGGGCGGTTTCATCCAGGGCATGGGCTGGCTGACCATGGAAGAACTGGTGTGGAACGACAAGGGCAAGCTGATGACCAATGGCCCGGCCAGCTACAAGATCCCGGCCGTGGCCGACATGCCGTTGGACCTGCGGGTGCGACTGGTGGAAAACCGCAAGAACCCCGAAGACACGGTGTTCCATTCCAAGGCCGTGGGCGAGCCGCCGTTCATGCTCGGCATCGCCGCGTGGTGCGCCATCAAGGACGCCGTGGCGAGCCTGGGGGATTATCGGCAGCAACCGAAAATCGATGCGCCGGCGACGCCAGAGCGGGTGTTGTGGGGATGCGAGCAGATGCGTGGGTTGAAGGTGGTCAAGGCTGAGGAAGCTGAAGCCGAAGTGGCTTCGCTCTAGACCGCGGCGCGGCCAATCGCGAGCAAGCTCGCTCCCACAGGGGATGTGTGAACACCGATCCAATGTGGGAGCGAGCTTGCTCGCGATGAGGCCGGAACAGACAACACAGATGTCGAGGTGAATATGTACAACTGGATCAGCGCCCTCGCCGACCTGCAGACCCGCGGCGAACCCTGCGTGCTGGTGACGATCATCGAGGAGCTCGGCTCCACCCCGCGCAATGCCGGCTCGAAGATGGTCATCAGCGCCCGCCAGACATTCGACACCATTGGCGGCGGTCATCTGGAATACAAGGCGATGGAGATCGCCCGGCAAATGCTCGCCAGCGGCCAGCAGAACACCCATCTCGAGCGCTTCAGCCTCGGCGCCAGCCTGGGCCAGTGCTGCGGTGGCGTCACCGTGCTGCTGTTCGAACCCATGGGTCAGGTCCAGGCGCAGATTGCCGTGTTCGGTGCCGGTCATGTCGGCCGCGCCTTGGTTCCGCTGTTGGCGAGCCTGCCATGCCGGGTGCGCTGGATTGACTCGCGGGAAGCGGAATTCCCTGAGCAACTGCCCCACGGCGTGCATAAAATCGCGACTGAAGACCCGCTGGACGAAGTCGACGAACTGCCCGCCGGCAGCTACTGCATCGTCATGACCCACAACCATCAGCTCGATCTGGAACTGAGCGCCGCGATCCTCAAGCGCAACGATTTTGCCTACTTCGGCCTGATCGGCTCGAAGACCAAACGCGTCAAGTTCGAACATCGCCTGCGTGATCGCGGCTTCGACAGTGGTGCCCTGCAACGCATGCGCTGTCCGATGGGCATCGGCGAAGTCAAAGGCAAGTTGCCCGTGGAAATCGCCATCTCCATCGCCGGCGAAATCATCGCCACCTATAACGCGGATTTCGGCCAACACACCTCCCGCGCCGAACCCATTGCCAGGTTGCTGCCGGTTTCGCGCCGCAACCAGCGTTAATCCTTTTTGTCGAGAATTCCCATGCCCCTGACACGCAAAGCCTACCGCGCCGCCCTGCTCCACAGCCTCGCCGACCCGGCCGAAACCGGTATCGAGGCGTCCTATGAATATTTCGAGGACGGCCTGCTGGTGGTGGAAAATGGCCTGATCAGCGCCATCGGTCACGCCAGCGATTTGTTGCCGACCCTGCCGGCGGATATCGAGATCACGCACTACCAGGACGCCCTGATCACTCCCGGCTTCATCGACACCCATATCCATCTGCCGCAGACCGGCATGGTGGGCGCCTATGGCGAGCAACTGCTGGATTGGCTCAACACCTACACGTTCCCCTGCGAAAGCCAGTTCGCCGACCCGGCCCACGCCGAGGCGGTGGCGGACATTTTCGTCAAAGAACTGCTGCGCAACGGCACCACCACAGCCCTGGTATTCGGCAGTGTGCACCCGCAATCGGTGAACGCATTTTTTGAGGTTGCCGAGAAACTCGACCTGCGGATGATCGCCGGCAAGGTCATGATGGACCGCAACGCGCCGGACTACTTGGTCGACACCGCCGAATCCAGCTACACCGAGAGCAAGGCGCTGATCGAACGCTGGCATGGCAAGGGTCGCCTGCATTACGCCGTGACCCCGCGCTTCGCGCCGACCAGCACGCCGGAGCAGCTGACCCTGGCTGGCCAGTTACTCGGCGAATACCCGGACCTGTACATGCAGACGCACATCAGCGAGAACCTGCAGGAAGTGCAATGGGTCAAGGAGCTGTTCCCCGAGCGCAAGGGCTACCTGGACGTCTACGACCACTACCAATTGCTCGGTGAGCGCTCAGTGTTCGCCCATGGCGTGCATCTGTGCGACGAAGAATGCGCACGCCTGGCGCAAACCGGTTCGGCCATCGCGTTCTGCCCGACCTCGAACCTGTTCCTGGGCAGCGGCCTGTTCAACCTGCCAATGGCCGAGAAACATAAAGTCAACGTGGGCCTTGGCACCGACGTGGGTGGCGGGACCAGCTTTTCGCTGCTGCAAACCCTGAACGAAGCCTACAAGGTCATGCAGTTGCAAGGTGCGCGGCTGAGCCCGTTCAAATCGCTGTACCTGGCCACCCTCGGCGGCGCCCGGGCCTTGCGCCTGGAAGACCGGATCGGCACGTTGCAGCCGGGCACGGACGCAGACTTCCTGGTGCTGGACTACAACGCCACGCCGCTGTTGAGCTATCGCCTGAAGCAGGCCAAGGACATGGCCGAGCGGTTGTTCGTGCTGATGACGCTGGGGGATGACCGGGTGGTGGCGCAGACTTATGCGGCTGGCCGGTTGGTGCACCAGCGCTAACTTTCAGCGCCTGCCAGACCGCTTTCGCGAGCAGGCTCGCTCCCACCGGGTTGCCTGACCCTAGAAATCAGATTGGTCTCCAACTTTTTGGGGGCAGCCCAGGGTCAGTGTGAACACAAATCCGCTGTGGGAGCGAGCCTGCTCGCGAAGGGCGCGACTCGGCATCGCTGACTCAACTCGATCAGAGCTTGGCCGTCGACCGCCCCGGCTTCTTGCTCTGCAACAAATGCGAAAACACCGCATGCAAGTCATCCGAAGCACTTTCTTCGTCGAGATTGAGCTTGCTGTCGATGTGATCCATGTGATGCATCATCAGGTTCACCGCCAGGGCTGCGTCACGGGCCTCGATGGCGTCGATCAGCTGGGTGTGTTCGTCATAGGAACAGTGGGAACGGTTACCGCTTTCGTACTGGGCGATGATCAACGAGGTCTGTGATACCAGGCTGCGCTGGAAGCTGATCAGCGGCGCGTTTTTTGCCGCCTCGGCGAGCTTGAGGTGGAACTCGCCCGACAACCGGATGCCGGCGCCACGGTCGCCGCGAGAGAAACTGTCGCGCTCGTCGCTGACCATCTGCCGCAGCTCGGCAAGCTGTTCGGCGCTGGCGTGCTGTACCGCCAGCTCAGTGATTGCCTTCTCCACCATGCGCCGGGCAAAAAATACCTGGCGTGCCTCTTCGACACTCGGGCTGGCGACCACCGCACCGCGATTAGGGCGCAGCAGCACCACGCCTTCATGAGCCAGACGCGACAGCGCGCGACGAATGATGGTGCGACTCACCCCGAAAATCTCCCCAAGCGCCTCTTCGCTCAACTTCGTGCCAGGCGCCAGACGCTGTTCGAGGATGGCCTCGAAAATGTGCGCGTAGACAATATCGTCCTGGGTTCCGCTGCGGCCGGCTTTGCCTGCTCGCGGTTGTTTCTTGAGGGGTTGCAACTGTTCGTTCATGGGCACTCGAGTCGGGAGAACTGCGGCGATTTAACCGTGACTGTAATACGGCACAGCGGGTCGCTGGCAAGTATCGCGTAATAAACACGGCGATTGTACACAACCTCTGATGGCAACACGACTGTACGGCTCTTTGCGGGCATGGCTGTATTGCAATCGACAACTGCGTTGAGTTTAGGCTTGATCCGGCAATCCGTGGCTCCGCCAGTCCAGCCAAATCTACAACAAGGACAACCGCTCACCATGACCGAAATCAGTACCGCGCCACTGCGCCCCCTGGCCGATACCTCGCCCTCGGCCATCGTCGCCGGTTTCATCGCCATGATGACCGGCTACACCAGCTCACTGGTACTGATGTTCCAGGCTGGGCAGGCGGCTGGGCTGACCAGCGGGCAGATTTCATCATGGATCTGGGCCATCTCCATCGGCATGGCGGTGTGCTCCATCGGCTTGTCGCTGCGCTACCGCACGCCAATCACCATCGCCTGGTCAACACCCGGCGCAGCCTTGCTGATCACCAGCCTGGGCGGCGTGAGTTATGGCGAAGCCATCGGAGCGTACATCACCTGTGCGGTGCTGGTGACGATCTGTGGCCTGACCGGCAGCTTCGAGCGCCTGGTCAAGCGCATTCCGGCTTCGCTGGCGGCCGCGCTGCTGGCGGGCATCCTGTTCAAGATCGGCAGCGAGATATTTGTCGCCGCGCAACATCGCACCGGGCTGGTGCTGGGGATGTTCTTCACCTACCTGATCGTCAAGCGCCTGTCGCCGCGTTATGCGGTATTGGCCGCGCTGATGGTCGGCACTGCCTTGTCGGGCTTGCTCGGGCTTCTGGACTTCAGCGGTTTCGCCCTGGAAGTGGCGACACCGGTCTGGACCACGCCAGAATTTTCCCTGGGAGCCACCATCAGCATCGGCATCCCGCTTTTCGTGGTAGCGATGACCTCGCAAAACATGCCCGGCATCGCCGTGCTGCGCGCCGACGGCTACAACGTACCGGCCTCGCCATTGATCACCAGCACCGGCGTTGCGTCGCTGTTGCTGGCCCCATTTGGTTCCCATGGTATCAACCTCGCCGCCATCAGCGCGGCGATCTGCACCGGGCCACATGCCCATGAAGATCGCAACAAGCGCTACACGGCGGCCGTCTGGTGCGGGATTTTCTACGGCTTTGCCGGGGTGTTCGGCGCCACGCTGGCGGCGCTGTTCGCCGCGCTGCCCAAGGAGTTGGTGCTGTCAATCGCGGCATTGGCGCTGTTCGGCTCGATCATCAATGGCCTGAGCATCGCCATGAGCGAAGCGAAGGAACGGGAAGCGGCGTTGATTACCTTCATGGTCACGGCGTCGGGGTTGACGCTGTTTTCCATCGGCTCGGCGTTCTGGGGGATTGTCGCGGGGGTGGTGACCTTGCTCATCCTGAACTGGCGGAGCACCTGAATCTTGAAAGCTTCGCGAGCCTGCTCGCGAAAGCGGCCTGACGGACAACTATTACCCAACCGACAGGCACAAAAAAACCGGCACCCAAACGGGTTGCCGGTTTTTTTCAGACCATCAAGCCTTGTTGATCGGCTTTTCCGGATACCACACATCCATCAGCGGGCTGACTTCAACACTGGTCAGCTCAGGACGGGCCTCGAGCCAGGCTTCAACGGCAGCGCGCTGCTCTTCGGTCACCGAGCCACGCTTCTGCAGGCAGACCAGACCATAGTCGTCACCGCCGACATAGCCCAGGCCATTGGCTTCCATGGCTTCTTTCAGGAAAGCGTCGAGGAAAGCGTCAATAGCCTCATCGGCCAGATCTTCTTTGAAATCCAGGTTCAGTTCGAAACCCAGCTCTTGAAATTCATCCACGCACAGTTTTTTGCGCAGACGCTGGGAACGGTTAGTCGCCATTGGAACAATCCTCATAAGTAATAACGGCCGGCACTTTACCAGTTTGGTGCGTCGATTGCCCGACTGATCGGGCAAGTCCGCCTACCGCCGGTAAAAAAATACCGCTTCGCTGGGCTTGGGCACGGCACAAGCCGTTGCGCCTTGGGGCATAATGCCGACACTTTCATGACCGTTGAGGGCGTTCATTTTCATGTCCTCGTTCTTTTCCCCCTCGCCTGTAGGGTTTTATTTCACATGATCAAATCTTTGCGCCCATTGCTTCTGGCCAGCCTTCTTCCTTTGGCCCTGCCTGTCACCACCCAAGCCGCCACCATCAACACCGCCCTGTCGCCGAATGTGCAAAAGGCCCTGAAAAACAGCAAACTGCAAGACAACGCCCTGTCCCTGGTGATGGTGCCGCTCAACGGCCCCGGCACCCCGACGCTGTATAACGCCGACGTTTCGGTGAACCCGGCGTCCACCATGAAGCTGGTAACGACCTACGCAGCCCTGGAAATGCTCGGGCCGAACCATCAGTGGAAAACCGAGTTCTACACCGACGGCACCCTCAGCGGGGGCATTCTCAACGGCAACCTGTACCTCAAGGGCGGCGGCGATCCCAAGCTGAACATGGAAAAGCTCTGGCTGTTGATGCGTGACCTGCGGGCCAACGGCGTGCAGCAGATTACCGGCGACCTGGTGCTGGACCGCAGCTTCTTCATCCAGCCGCAGTTGCCCGAGTTCAACGACGATGGCAATGACGAAAACAAACCCTTCCTGGTCAAGCCCGATTCGCTGCTGGTCAACCTCAAGGCGCTGCGCTTCGTGGCCCGCAATGACGCTGGCCGGGTACTGATATCGGTCGAACCGCCCATCGCCAGCATCCGCATCGAGAACGTGGTCAAGGCCGCCAATTCCAAGCAATGCACCGGTGGCGTGCGCTACAACCCGGTGGCCCAGGCGGACGGCAGCATGACCGTGACCGTCAGCGGCCAACTCGGCGAGGGTTGCAGCTCCCAGACCTACCTGTCGCTGCTCGACCATGCCACCTACACCGCTGGCGCCGTACGAGCGATCTGGAAGGAGCTGGGCGGCAGCATCCAGGGCAGCGACCGCCTGGCCGCGACGCCGAAGAACGCCAAACTGCTGGCCCGGGCATTCTCGCCGGACCTGGCGGAGATCATCCGCGACATCAACAAATACAGTAACAACACCATGGCCCAGCAACTGTTCCTGAGCCTGGGCGCAGAGTTTCGCAACGAGGCCGACGGTGACGACGCCAAGGCTGCGCAGCGGGTGGTGCGCCAATGGCTGGCCAAGAAAGGCATTACCGCGCCGCACCTGGTGATGGAAAACGGCTCCGGCCTGTCCCGCGCCGAACGGGTCAGCGCCCGGGAGATGGCGGCGATGCTGCAAGCGGCATGGCGCAGCCCGTATGCGGCGGAATTCATCAGCTCGATGCCCATCGCCGGCACGGACGGCACCATGCGCAAACGCCTCAAGACCACCGCCATGGCCGGTGAAGCGCACGTCAAGACCGGTACGTTGAACACAGTCCGCGCCATTGCTGGCTACAGCCGCGACATCAACGGTAATACCTGGGCGGTCGTGGCGATCCTCAACGATCCGAAGCCATGGGGCGCCTCCTCCGTGCTGGACCAGGTGCTGCTGGACTTGTATCGCCAGCCGAAACTGCCGCAGACGGCGTCGGTGCTCTGAGCCAGCCCCGACACAAGGCCAGATGTGTCCCGGGGTGAAGTTGGCTATCCCAACTGCACCTCGACCCGATCGCGCCCGGCCTGCTTCGCCGCGTACACACCTGAGTCGGCCCGCAACAACAGCGCGTCGGCACCTTCGCCGAGGCGCCAGCTGGCGATGCCAAAACTGGCGGTGATGGTGCCGATGTCGTCGATCGGCGAACCCCGCAGGCCGTCCCATAACCCCAAGGCCAGGGTGTACGCATTTTCACTGTCCGTATCCGGGCAGAGCACCACGAACTCTTCACCGCCCAACCGGCAGAACACGTCGGTGCGGCGCAGCCGTTGGGTGATGCGCTGGCAGACCGCCTGCAACACCCGATCACCCACCGCATGGCCATGCTGGTCGTTGATACGCTTGAAGTGATCGATGTCGAGCATGATGACCGTCAGCTCGCCGGAGCCCCGTTCAACCCGGGCCATCTCCGAAGTCAGGCGCTCCTGGAAATACCGTCGGTTGCGAATGCCGGTCAAGGCGTCGGTGATGGACAGTGCCCGCAGTTCTTCTTCCACGCGCTTGAGGTCGGAGATGTCCGAGACATAGCCGTGCCACAACACACCGCCGCCAGGCAATTGCTCGGGCGTGGCCTCACCGCGTACCCAGCGCAGACCGCGCTGCGGCAGTTGCACCCGGTACTCTTCACGCCATGGGCTCAATGTGTCCGCCGAGATGCGGATCGAAGCCCGCACCCGCGCGCTGTCCAGCGGATGGATGCGCGAAAACACCGCTTCGGCGTGCCGTACCAGCACGTCAGGCTCCAGTTCGTAGATGTCGCGGATGCCGTCGCTGGCATAGATCACGCTGAACTCACCGGTAAAGTCCATCTTGAATTGATAGATGCCGCCGGGGACATGAGCGCTGAGTTTTTTCAACAGCAGGTCCCGTGCGGCCAAGGCTTCGTGGACGCGCTTGCGTTCGGTGACGTCGATGCAGATTGCCAGGTGCCCGACCCACAACCCTTGGTCGTCGAGCACGGGCGTGGCCAGCATGTTGACCGTCAGGTGGCTGCCGTCGCGGCGCACCAGGGTCCACTCCCGAGCCTGTTGGCCGCCCTGCTCACCGCCTTCGAGCAGCATCGCATGGCACGTCGGGATTGGCTTGCCGAAACGCACGGCCAGCTGTGCGGCCCGATGCTGCAGCTCACGCGGAACGTGAAGACTTTCCAGGGTCATGCTCTGCAGGACATCGCAACTGCGGTAGCCGAGCATCTGCTCGGCGCCGGCATTGAACGTGGTGATGACACCGCGCAGGTCGGTGGCGATGATCGCGACTTGCGTCGCGGCGTCGAGCACGCCCTTCAATTGGCCGTGGGTGCCGCGCAGTTCCGATTCCCGGGCATGCAGTTCCCGGGTGCGCTGTTCCACCAGCGCCAAGGCCCGCTGTCGCTGGCTGACCAACGTATACAGCAGGACGCTGAGCATCAGGCTGAGCAGCCCGCCCAGCACCGTGACGCTCACGACGCTGGAATGATTGTTCGACAGGAACGCGAGACTGGGCCGCAGCTCCACGCGGAAGTCATGATCGGCCAGGCGCAACATCCGGACTGCCGACAGCTCGCTTTTACCCGGTCGGTTGGATGTTTCGAACAGGACTTCCCAAGGAGTATCGTGGGAGGAATCAAGCACACGCATCGTCAGATTGTCATCCTCCGCCTCCGGCAGCCCATCGGCGACCAACTGGCGCATGCTGATGGCCGCCACCACGTAACCGAACGGCTCGCTGGCCAGCGGCTTGAGAACAGGCGCCGCCAGCATGACACCACGGGAAAAGGCCGGATCGCCCCCGGTCAGATCGATGGGCTCGGAAACCACCAGGGCGTTACGCTGACGGGCCCGTTCAAGCGTGACACGGCGCAGTGAGTGCGAAAGCAGATCCAGGCCCAGCGGCGCGCCATAGGATGGCTGGCTCTGGACGTATAGGAGCGGCACGTATTCATCCCGTTCAGCGGCCTCGCGCAGGGCTCCAGCCTCGTCTCGCTCACGAATGGTAAAGGTATTGGATAGTTCGGCTCGTGCCTGTTCCTCGAATGCCTGGCGCTCACTGCGCAGCACCCGAGGCGCCCATGCGAAGGCCCGGGTACGCCGCAAGAGTGCTTCGGTATAGCCGTGGAATTCGGCGCCAGACACTCCCGCGGAGTTGGCGAAGAAGCGCCTCAGACTGTCGAGACGTTGCTCCTGGTCCTGGAAACGCTCTTCGAGGCGGCTATAGCGTTCGTCGACGAGCAATTCGAAGCGCTGGCGCAATTGCTGGTTGAACTGCTTCAACGTGCCCCAGGCCAACAGACCGGTCAGCAGCAGGCCTGCCATCAGGACGACGCAAGCCACTAGCCATGCTGAAACATCTTCGCTGATAAAGCCCAGGATCCTGGGACGCACCTGATGTAATGCCATAAACATGACTCAGAAAGGACCAGGCATTGGTCCAGCCCCGGTCACACACTAAGTTATAGCTATTTGCCATTACTTTTGCCAGTCCCAAAAACGCCTGCAGGCCTTGAATTTCAAGGCCTGCATGGATCCAATCGACCGCCGGTCAGCGCGCCATGATTTTCCAGGCGCGGTGAATCTTGCTGTTTCGGGCAAAATCCGGGTCGATGGTCCCGGCGGTGATTTCCTCCACGGCGTAACGCTCGCCCAGGTTGGCTTCGAGCTGGAACTTGCGGAAGTTGTTGGAAAAATACAGCACGCCGCCCGGCGCCAGGCGCGCCATGGCCAGGTCCAACAGCTGGACGTGGTCGCGCTGCACGTCGAACACGCCTTCCATGCGCTTGGAGTTGGAGAACGTTGGCGGATCGATGAAGATCAGGTCGTACTCGTCGCGACTGGCTTCAAGCCAGGCCATGACATCGCCCTGCTCCAGGCGATTCTTGTCGGAAAAACCATTAAGTGACAGGTTGCGCCGCGCCCAGTCCAGATAGGTTTTAGACAAATCGACGCTGGTGGTGCTGCGCGCGCCACCCTTGGCGGCATGGACGCTGGCGGTCGCGGTGTAGCAGAACAGGTTGAGGAAGCGCTTGCCGGCGGCCTCTTTCTGGATCCGCAAGCGCATCGGCCGGTGATCGAGGAACAACCCGGTGTCGAGGTAGTCGGTGAGGTTGACCAGCAGCTTCACACCGCCCTCGTTGACCTCGGTGAACTTGCCCTGGGCGCTCTGGCGCTCGTACTGCCTGGTGCCGCTCTGGCGCTCGCGACGCTTGATGACGACGCGGCTCTTGTCGACATTCAAGGCTTGGGGAATGGCCGCCAGCGCATCGAACAACCGGGCCGAGGCCTTTTCCGGGTCGATGGACTTCGGCGCGACGTATTCCTGGACATGCACCCAATCGTGGTACAGGTCGATGGCCATGGAATATTCCGGCATGTCGGCATCATAGACCCGGTAGCAGTCGACGCCTTCACGCTTGGCCCACTTGCCCAGCAGCTTGAGATTTTTCTGCAGGCGATTGGCGAACATCTGCCCGCCTTCGCTCAACCGCGCCTGCTCGACCACAGGGGCTGGCGCCGGGGCCGGTTTGATCGGGTTGCCATTCTTGTTGTACTGGCGCTCTTGCGGTACTTCAGGGGTTTGATCGTAGACAGCCTGTTCACGCTCGGCCTGGCGTTGTTCCGGGGTGCGCCGCTCGCCAGTGACGAACTGATCCGGGAGCACCTTGATCAGCAGCAACTTGCACGGCAACGCGCCGTTCCAGAACGAATACTGCTTGTGGCTGCGAATACCCATGCGCTTGCCCAGGTCCGGCGCGCCAGTGAACACCGCGGCCTCCCAGTTGAGGCAGGCCTGGCGCAGGCGTTCACCGAGATTCTGGTACAGATAGAGCAGGCTGGCTTCGTCGCCCAGACGCTCGCCGTACGGCGGGTTGCAGATCACCAGGCCCTTCTGGTTCTGGTCCGGGCGCGGCTCGAAGGTGGCGACTTCGCCCTGATAGATCTTGATCCACTCGCTCAGACCCGCACGTTCGACGTTGTTGCGGCCCGGCTGGATCAGCCGTGGGTCAGCTTCGTAGCCGCGAATCCACAACGGTGGCTTGGCCAGCCCGGCGGCGGCGCGCTCGCTGGCTTCTTCGTGGAGTTTTTTCCATAACGCCGGCACGTGGCCGAGCCAGGCGGTAAAACCCCATTGCTGGCGACGCAGGTTCGGCGCCATGTCGGCGGCGATCATGCCGGCTTCCACCAGGAACGTGCCGACGCCGCACATCGGGTCGGCCAGCGCCCCGCCTTCGGCGGCAATGCGTGGCCAACCGGCGCGAATCAGGATCGCGGCGGCGAGGTTTTCCTTCAGCGGGGCGGCGCCCTGCTGCAAGCGATAGCCACGTTGGTGCAGGCTATGGCCCGAAAGGTCGAGGGACAGGATTGCTTCGCCACGGTCCAGGCGCAGGTGGATGCGCAGGTCCGGGTTGAGCTTGTCGATGGATGGCCGCTCGCCCGACGGCGTGCGCAGCTTGTCGACAATGGCATCCTTGACCTTCAAGGCGCCGAAATGCGTGTTGTCGATGCCCGAGCCGTGACCGCTGAACTCGACCGCCAAGGTACCATCGGCGAGCATGTGGTCTTGCCAGTCGACGTCCAGCACGCCGTGGTACAGGTCTTCCGCGTCTTTCATCGCGAAGCGCTTGAGCACCAGCAATACGCGGTTCGCCAGGCGCGACCACAGGCACAGGCGATAGGCCGTTTCCATGTCGGCGATGCCGCGAACGGCCGAGGTGTGCTCGCGCGCCTCTTCAAGGCCAAGCCCGACGGCTTCCTCGAGAAGCAGGCCTTCGAGGCCCTTGGGGCAGGTGAGGAAGAGTTCGAAACGATCGGACATGGATTCAGAGCCTTTGGCTAAGTGGGCCGGGCAACGCATTGCCGGGCCGGGTTCAATCAGGTGCTTTTCTCAAGAGCACCCGCGTGGCACGAACGTGTGCCGTTCCGTCCTCGCCGCTCAGGTTCAAAGAGCTTAGATGCGAGGACAGATAGAAAATTCTGTGCAACAAATTGTGTAAAGTTGTCCCTTTCGTCGAATAGTACCCGAGTGCAACGGGGGGACATTCTCATTCGACACCGGCGACCGCCCTTCGGCGCAGGGCTGATCATACAGGGGTCTGACGCAAAAGCGGGCGTCGAACGTGATGTTACTTATCGCACTAACATCTTTCTTGTTACGTGCTTATGACAAAACGATCATTCCATCCATGTGACGCTTTGGTTAGAACTCACCACAGGTTGACGTCGCAACGGCGTCAACACCCTTGGCTCGTCACGCCGGCAACGAGCCACCAACGGCAGAATGATTCTGCCCCGGCCTCGATAGAGGTCGACGCTAAGCAACAGTCAACAAGTGAGGGCAACACCCTATGAGAAGACTTAAGCGTGATCCGTTGGAAAGAGCATTTTTACGCGGTTACCAATATGGCGTTGGTGGTAAATCCCGTGAGCTTTGCCCCTTTACTCTACCGTCGGTACGTCAAGCCTGGATCAACGGCTGGCGAGAAGGACGCGGCGACAACTGGGACGGTATGACCGGCACTGCGGGTATCCACAGACTCAACGAACTTCACGCCGTCGGCTGACACAGGGCCTGATAATCAAAAACCCGACAATCTGACACTCACATCGATTTAACCACGCACGTCCCATCCGGGCGGCGGGCTACGGCCCAGAGGGCTCCCTTGAGGAGCCCTTTTTAATGGGCTTCCCAAAACCCCGTGGCGAGGGAGCTTGCTCCCGCTGGGTTGCGCAGCAGCCCCATAAAAGCTGACGGGTATCAGCCTGGCACACCGCGGTGATGGGTTTGGGACTGCTGCGCAGTCCAGCGGGAGCAAGCTCCCTCGCCACAGGGGGTCTGCTTCGCCTTCAAGAAAGGGTTAATCAACCCAACGCCGCAATCGCATCCACCGACTCGCGAATCAACGTCGGGCCTTTGTAGATGAATCCGGAATAAATCTGCACCAGGCTCGCCCCTGCCGTGATCTTCTCGGCGGCATGCCGGCCTTCGGTAATACCGCCCGCCGCGATGATCGGCAAGCGTCCCGCCAATTCGCCGGCCAGCACTTTCACCGTGTGGGTGCTCTTGTCGCGCACCGGAGCGCCGGACAGGCCGCCCGCCTCGTCACCATGCTCCAGGCCTTCCACACCTTCGCGGCCCAGCGTGGTGTTGGTGGCGATCACCGCATCCATGCCGGTCTCGATCAAGGCCTGGGCCACCTGGGCGGTTTCTTCGTCGCTCATGTCCGGGGCAATCTTGATGGCCAGCGGCACATGCCTGCCGTGCGTCACCGCCAGTTCCGCGCGACGTCGCGCCAGGTCGGCCAGCAGTTGCTTGAGCGAATCGCCGAACTGCAGGCTGCGCAGCCCTGGCGTGTTCGGCGAACTGACGTTGACGGTCACATAACTGGCGTGAGCGTAGACCTTGTCCAGGCAGATCAGGTAATCGTCGACGGCGCGCTCCACCGGCGTATCGAAGTTCTTGCCGATGTTGATCCCCAGCACACCCTTGTACTTGGCCGCGGCCACACGGGCCAGCAGATGATCCACGCCCAGGTTGTTGAAGCCCATGCGGTTGATGATCGCCTCGGCCTGCGGCAAACGGAACAGCCGTGGCTTGGGGTTACCCGGCTGCGGACGCGGCGTCACGGTGCCGATTTCAACGAAGCCGAACCCCAGCTGGGCAAACCCGTCGATGGCCGCGCCATTCTTGTCCAGGCCGGCGGCCAGGCCGACCGGGTTGGGAAATTCCAGGCCCATGACTGTCACCGGCAGTTTTGCCGGGGCCTTGCACAGCAACCCGTTGAGCCCCAAACGTCCACCCGCGCCGATCAGGTCCAGGGACAGATCATGGGAAGTTTCCGGGGAAAGTTTGAACAGCAGTTCACGGGCCAGGGTGTACATGGGCGGGTTTGACTCGATCAGAGAAATGAGTCGGCGATTATAGCCGGGCCGGAAGAGGCCAGGCGAGCAACCCAGTCAATAGAGCGCTATTTGATAGTCCAGTCCCCCAGAAGCGCTTGATGCTTGAACAGCCATAACAGCCACGCTCCCCTCACTCATGCAGGATGAAAAATGATCCCATCGACTCCAGGCTTGATTACTTCATCTTTCAACCGATCAGGCGTCAACGCGAACGGTCCGACTACCAACTCCACCAACAAGCTTCACACGACGATAGAAATGGGCGATTGCAACAGGGCCCACAGCGAGTTGCTCGAACACTTGAATGAGCCCGATCAGCGAATGGATCGACTGCGGATGGACAACATCGTCCCGATACTGACAGGCGTCAACGAGGAACTTGCCGATCTCATAGCGCAAAACATGGAGAATGCTCCGATCAGGGTCCAGGAGCTGGTTCTTGACATACAAGCGTTGATGCAGGGCGTGCCCGACCGAATGAAAGACCGGAGCGACTACGTCGTCCTGGATATCGAGAGTCCAGAGCTGTTCGATAACTCGATACACTCCGCAGAGCCCGAAACACTCATACAACGCGCCACGATCCTCATGGATTATCTCGGCGAGCAGTTGGGCAAACTGGCCAGGAACGAATTCGAAGGCGACCTTGGACGCTGGGCCAGCAACCTGACCATTTCCACGGTGCGCACCGGGCTGGTTACCGGCACCTTGACAGTGCTCAGGCAGCTCATCGGGTTCGCCGTTGAAAAAGCCCTGCAATCCAATGCCGCCTCGCCTCTGACTCGCAACGTTATCGGTGGGATAGCCCTGGCGATCGGCCCGGTACTGAACACCCTCGGCGCGATCAGGGACGAGTGCAACGGAACTGCAAATGCAGAAACACGCCTGGCTCGCCTCGCCACCTTCGCGCTGTCGCTAGCCGCTTTCGCTGCCGCGGTATCGGTACCCACCGTGCTGCCGGCATTGGCCTCCTTCGGCCCACAGATGGCTTTCTATACTTTTGCCCAGGACCTGGTGAACCTGTTTTGCCCGACCAAAGACAACACAACAGCCAACCCCAACGGCACGGCAGCCACCGGTGCGCTGAACGGCGCCCTTCAGTTCCTGTCCTTTACCGGCATGAACTACACCACACCGCATTCCGGACCCGGATACGTAATGGCGCAAAGTCGCGAGCCACTACCGCCCGAGACGGAAGGCCTGGCCTTTCAACTTGCATCCTGGGTGGAACAGCAGGCGGGTATGACTCTCGATGCCAATCTATCGGTCAAGGCCCGGGCCAACCAGATCGTCGAGTCCCTGGTTCCGGTATTGGGGCACGATGTATTGCGGGGTGTTTTCAACGCCGGCGCCGACGTCGCCGGACAAGTGTTTGGCGGTGAACTGACGCACTTCTTCCAGCCGAACGCTTCTGAACAAGGCTATCGGCTTGATCCCCTCGGCCTACGAACCCCTACAGCCGAGCAAGCACTTGATCAACTGCTGTCGACCAATGCGATACGGACCTCCACGGGCCAGACGGTTTATGGCATTTTGCTCTCGACGTCCCGATACTTTGCGACCCTGCCAATCCCGAAGGAGACGGTGGACCATATCGCCAATCTGATCATCGCGGCCGTATTTTTCGTTGCGCGCGGGAGTAGCGTGTACATCAACCAACGTTCAGCGTCGTGATATCGCCCTCCAGCGCAAAAGCGTCTGCGCCTGGCTTCTCGCTCAGGCGCATGGCATCTACCACTCGGTTTTCTCCCAAGCCTCATCCCCCAATGGCTGGAACACCTGCCCCATGAAGTCTTTGGTGAACAGATCCATCGAGAAAGCCAGGCCATTGGCGCTCTCGACTTCCGCATACAGGCGCGAGTCCTTCAGCCCTCCCTCCATCAATCGAACCAAGACCTGCTGAGTAACCTTGAGCAACTCCTTGGCGGTGGGGTACGCACGTGTTTCTCCATCTGCACCCAGTTGCGTGCGGATGAACTCGTAGATGGCTTTCCCCCCTTCCCCCTCCATCGCCAGCAGCCGTTGATACAGCTGCTCGAACTGCGGATCCGTAAACGCGCTGTCCACCGTCGTCTGGCGCGCGGCAAGCAGCCGCGATTCAAGCGTCTCGAGCGGCGGGCAGGCACTTGAATCCGGCACGCCGATGCCGGCACTTGCTTCAATTTTCAGGGTGGACCTCGGTTTTTTCAGAGAGTGGCGACTCCGCCGGACGCTCGGCGAAACTCGAACACAAGTCGAAGAGTGTCTGTCTCGATGCATGGTCCAGGGCGCGAACCGCTTCAGGCAGATTGGCGATGTTCGCCAACAACCGTGGCTCCAGCTGTTGTCGGGCGGTTTCGATGTTGAATTCCAGCAACTGATCCGCGAGCCGCAGCACATAGCGCTCTTGAGCGTGGTATTCCAGGCTCAGTCTGCCGGACCAGCGTTCACGCAAGTGTCCCAGCAGTTCGTTGCCTCGCGAACGGCAATGCAACGGCAGCAGCAAGTGCAGTACCGCGTCAGAATCGTCTGGTAGCTGTGCCTGAAGCCAACGCTCAAGCATTTCATCCAGCCAATGCGGGCTACTCAAAGCTTGCGAGAGCATCTCACCCGCCGCCCGGGCCAGGTCCTTGCGCAATTGGAACGCCAAGGTTTGCGCTTCAAGCAAAGCGTCGGCCAGATGCCCGGTCGCGCGCAGGATGCCCTCGGCATAGCCTTGCTGGAATGCCTTCGCGTGTACTGCCTCAACGTCGCGGTGTGCCTGCTCGATATACTCGCGCGCCCGACGCTGGGCCTCACCCTGCAAGGCGTGGCGGCGACGCGCAGCGACGATGTCCTCGCGCGCCAGGTACGCATCGCTGCTGGCAGGCAGGTCAGTCAGGGTTCGGATGGAATCGAGCATGCTGCACCGCCAGGAAAAAAAGAGCTGGGTCAGGTTTTGCGAGCGGCCATTGCCTGTGCAGGCGAACAACCGGCTCGGAGAATTGCAGGGGCAGGCGCTCCAGCAGATGGGGCGGAACCTGCTCGCACCAGCTGCTTAACGCGTTGAGGCCGGCGGCATCGACCTGCTCCACTGAAATCGGTGAGCCATCGAGCATCAGTGCGCCGCCACTACCGAAACCGTAGCAGGCAAACCGGCGGACCGGCTCCGCCAGGCGCAGCAGCGCCGCGCCGCGCGCGAGGTCCGGCATCAAGCGAGCGGCCCCGATCAACCTGGCGATATAGGGCAATTGTTGCCAATGACGAACCCATTGTTGCGCCACAGCCGTCAGCGGCGCCGACGCAACCCCCGGTCCCTGCAGCGCCAGCCCGTCCAGCACCATCCGATTGAGCAAGCTGCGCGCTTCGGGCCCATCGAACCCTGCCGGGACAACCAGCCGTTGCCGGTGCAGGTAAGCCAAAGGCTCGGCCAGGATCGCCTGCAGACATGCCTCGGACGACATCACCGCGCCCTGCGCCTGACGACTGGATAGGCCCAGGCCGCGCCACCGATAGTCAGTACAGCGGTTAGCCCGATCAGCCACCAAGGCCAGTTCGACCGACCTTGAGTGACAGCCATCGAAGGCGCGACATGCTGGATAGGGGCGCGCTTGGACAGTACCACCGAAATATTTTCGTAGCCGACCGCCGCAAAGCTGTTCTTGAGGAAACGCTTGATATCGGTAATCAGCAGTTGCGGTTCGACATCGCGCTCATGCAGGACCACCGCAGAAAGATGAATGGGCGGCGCCGCACGCCCGCCTTCCCCGGCATCCAGGTCGTAGCTGACGTGCACCCGCGCGGAAACCACACCTTCAAGTACGCCCAACGATTGTTCGATACGCTGCTCCAACGCTGAATACAGCCGGGCTTTTTCCGCCCGGGGCGAGGCTACCAGCGCATCTGCGGGAAACATCTCGGCTACCTGCAGGCGTGGTCGCGACGGTAACGAATAAAGGTTGAGCAGATCGACCGCGGCCGCGAAGTCGCGCTGATCGATCTTCACTGCATAACCGGTTTTTCCGCCATCGACTTTAACCGCCACGATGTTGTTGCGCTGCAGCACCGAAAGCACTTCGTTGGCTTGTTGCTGGTCCAGGCCTTCGAGCAGGCTGGGCTGTCGACATGCAGACAACGCCAGGCACAGCAGGATCAACCACACGCCCGGTTTCATGATGCACGCAAGAGGGTTTCAGCGGTGCCTACCGCTTTGCGTACCAGCACGTTGAGCAAGTTGATGTCGACGTTGTACTGGCCTGTCACTTCCTGCAAGCGTGCGAGCACTTCAGGGTCGGTAACATCGGCGTGCTGTGCCAGCCGATTGATCGCCGACACTTCCTGCTCGCTATTGACCGCCGAGCCGGCGAACGCCTCGATCAGTCGGGATTCAAGTGAAACGACCGGGACTTCTCCGGGGCTACGCAATTCGCTGAGAGATGACTGGGCGATGAGCGCAGGGGAAAGGTTCTGGATGGACATGGGTGCACCTGTGCAGGTGGCCATTGCCGCCGGGACAATGGCCAATGGAGAAGAGAACGCCTCAGCGCGCCGCCTGGATGATCGCCATGTCGATGTCCTTGAAGCCCTTGACCGTGTTGGTCTGGGCGTTTCGGAACACCGTGTACGACGAAAATGCGGCCTGGTAGGCGGCCAGCATTGAAGGATCGGAGGCATTCCCCTTCAGATCCTCAAGGGCTTTATCCAGAATTCTTTTGAGCTCCACGGCGCCAGACTCAAATGCCTGCGCTTGCTGACCAAGAAAATCATCGTGAAATTCAGGAACCCTTATGGGCAAGGTATCGCTCATTCGTCACCTACTGTGTTTGTCTGGGAAAAATGCCAGGACGAAGCACTCGTCTTGACGTAGCCCTGCGGGCCGGTTTGAAACGACTTGCCCTTGAGCGCGTCGTCCTTCAGCTCGACGGTGAAATGCACATGACGATTACCCCACTGCCGGTAAAACTCATCGACGAACCCGCGCGCGGCGGCCAGCTCGTAGTCCTGCAGGTTGCCTTCGACGGCGAACGTGACGCCGCCTTCGTGCTCGGTCCGCTCGAAACCCAATGCAAGCCGTTCCAGGCCACCTTGCGCCGCGTCGGCAAGCAGCGCGTCGTCCTGCATCTGCACCACGATGTCGCTGGCATACGGCGCCGCCGCGAGCAGCACTTCAAGTAGCCCTGCCTGCTTGTCCGGAGTGAGCACATTGCGTTGCGCGCTGAGCAGCAGACGCGGCACCGAGGGGTCCTTGAGATCGAGGAAATGCCAGGCCAGTTGCGGATCGTGATCGACCAACAATTGCTCCAATCGACGGCGCTCCTGATCGATCAGCAACACCTGACCGGCCAAAGTGTCGTGACGCGTCAGTACCTGCCGACTCCAGCCGGCATCGCGCTCGGAAGCGACAAAGACGTAGACCGAACCATCACGGCCGCGCAACACTTGCGCCTTCGTACTGGCCCCAGCGATCAATGCCTGGATATCCGCCTCGGGCGTCGGCTCCGGCAGCCCCCAGAAACCTGTGGCGATCACCGACACAAGCAGTGCCAACCCGCCACCAGCCCAGCGCATCGACGGCGCAGTCCAGCTTTCCAAAGCATCTGGGTGAATCGGCTCGCTGCCCGGCAGGGTGAAAAGTCCGGGAGCCCAGGACTGGTTTTCGGGACGCAAGGCAATTTCCAGGCCCCCCATCCAGCCCCGGACCTGGAAGGCACAGTGGCGTACCTCCACCGAATCGCCCAGCAGCCGCACCGGCGTGCCATCGGAAGTGGCCTGATCGGCCAATACCTCGAAATTGCATCCACCCTGTTCCAGCGGCACGTAGATCGTACTGACGGGAATGCTGGCGCAACGCGCTTCGTTCCCCAGCACCTGCGCAGGCCCGACCACAAACAAGGTCGAGCCTTCGCCCAGCGGGAACTCGGCACCCTGCAACGGACCGTTGAAGATCCGCAGGATATAGCGCTGTAGAACGGCGGCCGTCGGGACTGTCACTGTAGAAATTCCGGCGAGGCAAGTGAGCAGGCAGGGTAGGAAATCCGTCCGTGGGCTTCCTGATGGGATTCTGTCGATCGCTGCCCGCGCAGGATCAGAATTACCGACCCGCCGGGCCAAGGGGGCCGTCATTCCCGGGCTTGGGTGAGCTCTTGATAGCGCTGCCAGACCTTGCGCGCATAACGTATCCGCGCGGCCTGACGGTCGGGAGAGTTTCCCGCGTTGTAAGCGCCGACCGCCATCCAGTTATAACCGTAACGCTTGATGAACCCGGCGAGCACCGATGCGCCGACCTCCACCGACAGGCACGGTTCGGCCAGCAAACGTCGCTCGGTAATACCCCGGGCGCGCAATCGTTGCAGGTGGATGCTGTTGATCTGCATCAGGCCGATATCACGCGTGCCATTGCCATTGTGGTTGATTACATCGGAGCGCCGGGAGGATTCGACGTCGGCAATCGCTTGCAGCAATTCGGGCTCGATCGCATGCGCCTCGCCCGCCTTGCTCCAGCAGAAGGCGTGCGCCTGAGGCATGCTCACTATCAGGCTCAGGTAAAGCGGCCAACGAAACCAGCGAGCCCCGCGCCGGCTCATGCCAGACACCGCTCATGGACATGACGGCCGCCTCCCGGTTGCAGGTTCCGATACGCCCAGGCACCAACCGATTCGCCATCGCGCCCAAGCCCGATTCGAGCCTGTAAGGCTTGCGCCCGGACACCCCCTGGATCATGTTGCAGGCACTTGTCGATACTCCGCGCAGCCTGATCGCTGCGCTGCCAGGACCAGTGGTGCCAGGCATGGAAATAGTGGACATCCGCCTGGTCGACCGACAACAGGCAGCGCCGGAACAACACCTGGGCCGCCTGATCGCAGCCGCGCAGGCTGGTCAGCAGCGCCAGTCGCGTCAATGCCGGGATGCCGCAGGGATCCAGCGCCAATGCATGGGAAACTGCCGAATGCGCCTCTTCGATCGCCCGCTCCGGCTCGCCCAACCCGATCATCACCTGCCCCAGCCAGACATCCGCCACACCACACCAGGGCGGCGCATACCCGGCATCGAGCTTCAAGCAATGCCTGAACAACACCAGCGCATCACGCAGACTTTGCGCCGTGTGTTGCTGCAAGCAGCACAAGCCATTGAGATAGGCCATCGCCACCGGATAAGACCCACAACGATCACCCATGGGGCGCAAGCCGGGCACACGCTGGGCGACCAGACAAGTCAGCGCGCCCAGTGCCTCCCCTCGGTCGAGGGCGTCCAGCGTCTGCCCATGCAGCAGCGCCTGGTCACCGCCACGAATCAATTCGACCGACCAGTGTCGCTGTTCACCCAAGCCGATATGACGCCCGCTCAGGCAATAATCTGCCGACAGTCGCCCGGCCAGCGACCGTGAATCCGCCGATACCAGGGCGGACGCGATCAGCCCCGAGGGAATGACGTGCAGCGCCTCGCCGAATGCCGTGGTCAGTTGACGGATCATCAGGTCCTGCAGATCCAGCGCCGCCATGTCATCCAGGTGACGAAAAGGCAAAACCGCCAGCGACGGCACTATCACCCTCGCCTGGCTCGGCACATCGAGTTCAACCACGCAACCGGTGAATCGATAACCCTGGCCGTAAACCGTCGCAATGTAATCCTTGTCCTCCCTGAACAATTTGCGCAGTGCATAGATACAACGGGTCAATGACTCCTCCGCCGCATCCATTCGCGGCCAGACATGATCCAGCAGGTAATCCTTGTGGACGACCGTACCCGCCGACCGCAACAACAGGCGCAGCACCTGCAACTCTTTGGGTGGAACGTGAACTCCTTGTCCCTCTCGCATCAGCGTTCCATCGCTTTGCAATAACCAGCGGTCAAAAACATATGACTGAGCCGGTGTTTGATCAGTTGTACTGTCCATACGCAGGGATTTCTCTATAGAAAGTTACTGAAGCGCGATCGAGCCCGGGGTGTGATCAGGCTCGGGAGACGAGCTGCGTGACTATAGGAAGATGTTTGGGAGGAGTCCGTAGGATTTGGATGCTGTAGACGTAGGAAACCGCGACACGAATTGTAGGTTATGGCCAGAATCTAAAAAATCAATCACCTCAATCAGCAATCCAATATCTATAGAAACAAAGCTTTGTGTACATCTGCACGCCACGACATTGAATCTATCAAAATGGAACGAGCTCTGAGAACTCCAAGGCGCCACGCCTCAATTTTGATTCTAGGGTGTCGATTTAGCCAGCTCCTTGTTTAAACGCAAGATTACCCTCTCGACAATGCACGCCGCTACGTTATAAGACTCCGCGCTAGGATGGGACTGAATCCAACCATTGCTCTTGAACTTAACCATCAAATCTTCAAGGCTCATCCGCTCTCCTTCAAACTCAACAGCCACAGTACGTTCTCTTTCAAAAATCTTCTCCAGGGTTCTAACACGACTATCATTCCAGTAAGCGTTCGGTACATCAGAAGCACCTTCAAGCTCCTTCTTTACTATCCTCTCCGCCAGCAGCACCGAGTTCTTTTTATCCTGAATCAATCCTAACTTTTGCCCCATCAACATGTCCTCTCCTCCCGCCACCATATAGGGTGGATACATACCGTCATCCCACTTCATACGAAAAGGCGCCTTGATGGATACAAATTGCTGCGCTGGCGAATTGAAATCAGACAGCTCAGGAGCCCCGGTATTTGAAAAGGTCGGGGAGACTGTTGGCGTGTAGGGTAACCGACACCGTAACCCACAACCGGCTTTTCTGTCAGCTGATGCAGTTGTTCTATATTTTTCCGAACCTGTGGGTTTGTGGGACGTGTCTGCTCAGTTTTTACAACATCCTGATCGACCATGACAATTCTGTTCGGGCTATACGGCAATGTATCGGCAAAGGCCAGCGCAGAGGCTCTTGCAGCGCCAAACCCGGTAAGTTCTCCACCGTCCCATCCAACCAGGTGCAGGTTAGAATTTTCTGCAAGCGTTTCCTTCATGGCAGAAGCGTAGCTTGGATAATCCATTTTATGCACAAGCAAATAAACCGGCTCAGCACGATCAAGATCGCTGCTCATATTTTTTGGGTGCCATACCAAACTGTAATCTTTACTCAGTTCAGCTGCCAATTTATTCGCACTTCCGCCGCTGATTACAATTGTCGGAACCGTCCCGCTGTGTAAATGAGGCTGGTGTAACTGAGGGCCCCGCAGAAATGAAAACCAGCCACCGTCACCCGGCATCGCGCGTTCCATGGACAATTCTCGACATGTTTTGATTCGGTTGTCCAAAATGGCCTGCATGCTTTCCAGTACATCCGGATCAGCTGCCTCATTGACGATCACCGGCGAGTACTTACAAGCCAATCTCGTTTCTGGGTTCACCCAGTCTGGATTGAGCTGCATCTGGATAGGCTGGCTCGCAGCCGAGCTGAACGGAGTATCGAATACGTCTATCGTGTTCCCTACTCTCGAGTCGCCTATCCCGCTAACCATCAACCGCCCCGCTAAAACAACACGCTGCTCCGTAATCACTGCAATCATTTCACGTCGGAACCCAGCAGCTTGTTGTTCGCTGATATTTTCCACCGCAACGCCCATTTTAATGGCGAGCATCAATTTAAAAAACGATTCGTCCCCTGAGGCCTCCCAATGTCCTCCACATCCCTCTGCCACGTAGTCGCCTTTACCGTCGTGGCTTACTTCGACAGTCCGCATCAGTACGTTGCTAATGATATCCGGACTTATCGGGCATCCCTCCCTACCCTGGTGGAACGCGATATGGGGCTCTTCACTGGCATCGTATTTCCAAGCTAAAACGAGGTCACTCGACCAGCAGTCATTATTGACAATTGCCAAGCTCAAGACTTCAAGCGACTCGCCATTTAATCGGGAAGATAAATTTTGATTAAGCCTTTGGATGACGGCATCTACTCGCCTCAACATTGAATCAGATGCGTCATGCATGAATACAGAAAACCCTGATGTGCATTCGCCTCTAACAGCCCTGCTTTCTTCAAATCTCGAGCACGCCGCACGATCAAAAGTATTAACATTTGGAACGGAATGACTTCTAACAAGCATGGCCATTCCCTGCTCTGATTACCGCTCCGCTTACGGAGCAAGCAACGTCCATCACTGTCGCCCATTGCTCAACATCAAGCGCTGACAACTCGATACAAAAAATCGAATTCAACAACAGCGTTATCTCAACCATGCCCATCGAGTCCATGTATAAATCCTCAACCAGTCGGGACGCCCGATTAACGCTCAGCCCGTCACCCGATAGATAGTCGGACAACGCCTCCACCACTTGCCGCTCCACTTCGCACCCAGAGACCATCTCGCCCCACCACACTTACTATTAAAAAACCAAATCACACCAAAAACCATTTTTATGGAGCTCGCACTCGCACTATAAAAAATAACAGCCAGGCAAAGTGATTTTTCTAAAAACTCAACATCGCCTTCAACATATCCGCAAACTGATTCAAATGCGCCGACAACGTCTTGTTGAAATTATCGTGATATGAGTTGGCGTTCGAATATTTCTGCGTCAAGGACTGCAGCATGTTTTTCATGCGTTCTTCCTGGGCGTTGAAGCCGGTTTGCCAGGCGTTGAACCTGGCGGTGTCCCACGTTACGGTGCCGCTGGACGGCAAACTGCCGGTCATACTCCAAAGCGGGCCTGTATCAATGACGACGCACCAGGTGCCATCGGCATTTTCCTTCAGACATTGCGGGGGCAGGCCCAGCGCCTTAAGCCACTTCTCTGCCTCTTGCTTGCTGGCTCCTTCATCACCTGGTTTCGGAAAAAGAACCGAGGCAGACTCCGGATGGGTGTACTTGGCGATAAGCTCAGTCAATGCGGCGTGCAATGCGCCCGCATTCAACTTGACCTCCTTCCCGTCGTTCGCCCCTTCGACCCAATCCTTCATCATCGCAGTGATTTTCGAGTTGAACTCGGCGAAAAAGTCCGAGTAGGCCTTGATGATATGTTCATAGCCGGCAAGGTAGCCGTTCTTGATCAGGTCGATCAGGTCACGCAATTTCTTGAAGAAGTCCTCGGGCTCCTCGGTATTGAACGCACCGATTTCCGGCGGGGTCCGCTGTTCGTAAAGGTTGTTCAGAATCTTGTCCTGCTTGTCTGCCAGTTGCTTAAGCTGTCCCCGCTCAGGGGCGCCGCCTGGATGCTGTAGGTCATCACGGCGAAACATTGCTGCAGTTGCTGCGCCCACATTTCGTAGCGCGCCCCCTTGGCCTGCCCGGTCGAGCCGTCGAACGCGCGGTCGAGATGTCGATCGAGTTTTTTTACCGAGCGTTCCAACTGGTCCGCCAGATCAAATCCAGGCCTGACGGCGGCGGGCATTTCGGGGGGTGTCGGTGGCGAGGCTGCGGTGTTCGGTTCGGTGAGTCGGTGGTTGGTTGGGGTGAACCCTTGAATGATCATCTGATTGACTCCTAGGCCGTCAGGGCACGAATGACATCGCTACGCGATTGAAAGAGCTGCATCACCATCTCCATCAGTTTTTGCAACAGCGCCGCTTCCGCTGCGTCCTTCTGCCCAACCTCATCGCCCAAGGTCTTCTGGCTGGTCTGGGCACTCTGCATCAACACCTCCTTTTCCCGCGCCGCGTGCTCGGCCATGCGTACCGTGTTCGCCACGACCTGGCTCATGCTCATCGACATCGCGTTGAGTGCGCGTCCGATTTCCAGTTTCTTCTCGATGCCCTTGCTGCCCATCTGGCTCAACCAGTCGGAGGTCTGGCCGACCTTCTGGGCCTTGAGGATTTCGCCGTCGAACCAGGCCTGTTCCTGCTGTGTCAGTGCCGCCCCCTTGGGTTTGAAATCGACTGTCATCGGGCGACCGAAGTCATCGAGGGTCTTGATCTTGTAGGTGGCATCCGGATTCCAGTCATTGCGCTCGCGCTCAAGCTTGAGGTCGCGCTCAACGTTGCCGGCATCCAGCGTGTTGCGCTTGTTCAGGTCGATATCCGCATGCTTGAGGTTCTGGCCCTGGAAAGTCTTGACCATGGCGAAGCCTGCAATGGCGCCGGACACGGCCGCCGCCGTGATGGCGCTGTTGAGCGCCGCCCGGCCCGACTCGACGATAGCCCCTCCCTGGGCTTTGGCCGCCTCGGCGGCCATGACGCCGAAGTGGCCGCGTAACTGCGCGTTGGCGACCCGGGCGATGTTCAACGCGATGATCGCGGCCACCAGTACATTGGCGTGTTTCTCCCAGGCGCCCGGATCAAACACCAGGTCGTTGCGCACGTCTTCGCCGACCCTCGACAGGGCTTCATCGAAGTCCTTTCGATCGGATTCAGTAGGCTGATAGGCGTTGATCCGGTTTTCCAGCTCCGTAACCGGTGGCGTCGGGAACCGGCTGTCCTGGAGTACCTGCTTCGCGGTGATCCGGTCGAGCATCGGCGAACCCGCGAGGGACTTGTCCCGCGAAGGTCCGCTCGGCCCTGTGTCGTTGGACGAGTCGTGGTGAACGGCAGCGGGAACGATCCCGGCCGTGGTGGTAATGAGGGTCATGATGGGTTCCTGTCGGATGGGATGTCAGACGTGCCGGGCCATTTGCAGGCTGACGGAATGGCTTCGTTGCAGGTCGGCAAACAGTTGTTCGATCTGACGGGTACGGGCCTGCATCGCCTGGCCGTAGTCCTCGACCACTCGGGTGAGGTAGGTGGTGACTTCCTCGCTGATGGCCATGCGCACCCGCACATCGGCGAGGTGCACGGCCGCCTGGGCCTGGTGCTGGCCGCTCTTGATCTGTAACCCGCCTTGCACCGCCACGTTGCCGAATTCGGTGATTGCCTGGGTGATCTCCAGGTTGGCGGCATAGCGCGCCAGCGTTACGGGATCGGCGCCGTTGGTTATGACGCTGCGCAGTTGCGTCAGCATCTGGGTCAGCGTATTGCCCACCGAGGTTGCCACTTGCTTCATCGCCTGCATCGCCGCGGGTGCGGCCTGGGCAACCATCGAGGCGAGTTTCGAAGCGACGGCGCTGAGCATCGGCCCGATCACCTGCGCCCCGACCACGGCTACCAGCGCGACGGCGGCCAGCGTCGCGACGATCCCCTGGATCATGCCGGCGATCTGCGCGATTTCCCGGGCCTTGTCCTCATCGACGCCCAGGCCGACCAGCAGCCTGGTGTAGAGCTCGGTGAACAGCTTGATGGCTTCCTGCATGACGATGGTCAGCGGCTTCATGACTTCGCCCATGAACGACACTCCGGTTTGGTCCTTGATCACCGAATCGGCGATCATCACGGCCGCGCCGACCACGCCCACCGCGATCAGCACCGGGTTGGCGGTCAAGACCCCGGCGGCGATAGTTGCAATGGCCAATATCGCCCCGACGACCTTGCCGATGCAGCCCATGGTTTTCTGCAACGCCTCGGCCTTGCGGACTTCCTCCAGGTATTTTTCCGACTCACGTTCCATGTGGGCCTGGAGCCTGGCCTGCAGCTCGTGGAAAAGCTCCTGGTTAAGCTCCTCCTTGTTTTGCGCCGACTCGCCGAGCAGCTCGATGATTTGCAAACGGCTCAACAACGCTTGCGCCGCACTGGAGAGGGCTTTTTCGTCGGCTTGCCGAGCGCCTGGCGTGTTGATGCCGGAGGCATGCACTTTTGCGCTTGTTTCGCTCACCGCCTTGGCACAGGCGTTGGCCACTTCGATCAATTTCAGATGAGCATCGGTTGCCACCTTGAAGGCTTGAGTGTGGCTCGCCAACTCGCCTTTGAGCTGGTCGCGACGCGCCAGCTCCCGAGTGTATTCCGGCGATTGCGGGTCGAGCTTCGTCAGCCGGGCCTCGCTTTCGTCCAGCCGTCCCTGGGCATGCGCGACCCGTTCACGCAACTGCTCGAGGTGTTGCTGGCTACTGCCGACGTCGCCCTCGGCGACCTCCATCGCCTGGACGGCAGCGGTGTATTCGGCGGACAGTTTTTCATGCCCCTGCTGCCTGGCACCGGCCATGCTCTGGAGCATTGCCAGGCGACTCTTCAGCTTCTTGACGTCGACCTCGCCGATCAGCTCGTTGATCATCGCCATCAACAACGTGAACAGATCGCCGCTGGTATCCGGCTTGCCGCCGTCGACGCGCGGAGGCGGCGCTTGCAGTACGGGTTTGCCTGCGTTGGCACCAGGCTGACCGTCGCGGCCTTCGTACTTCACCGACATCAGGCGTGCCAAGGCGTCCTGCCCGGCCTTCTGGTAATTCACCGTTCGTGCGACCTTGGCGGCGGCCTCGGCGTATTTTTCAAAGGCCTCGCCACGGCTCATGGGGCCGTGATGCCCCGGGTGGCCAGTCGTCCTTATTTCGCTCATGTGCAGTCCTCCGGACCTTGCTGTTCCATCATGTGAGCCAACGTGTCGAGATATACCCTGGCTTGCTCGTGCAGCTCGTCTTGCGTGGTTTGTTCCAGTACATACTCGAAACACAACCGGGCCTTGCCGACCTTGCCCAAGGCCAGGTGACACTGGCCGGTGTACAACATGGGCCGGTAGTCGTTCTTGCCCTGGGCGAAGGCAATCGCATACAGGTCGATGGCTTTCTGGTGGTTCTGCTTGAGTTGATGCACCGCAGCCAGTCCCATCCAGTAATGGCTGTTGTAGAAGTCGTAGATGCACAGGAAGTGGAAGAACTTCTCGGCATCGTCCAGCCGCCCCTGTTCATAGAACTGGAAGGCAAAGGCATACAGACTGTCCATGTGTTCGTCGGTGATGCCTTGCACATCCTTCAACGCCGCGCCGCCGAGCACGGCGTCGACGACTTCCAGGGCTACCTGCTCGTCGTGTTTGTTGTCGCGACTCATCCGCCACACTCCTGAGAAAACGCCAGCGTCGCTGACCGATGCATTGAGCCAAAAACGCTGAAGGGCCCGCTGCCAGATTGCGCTCATGCAACAAAAACCAGACCGACGAGACTGCTCTTGTGGCAAGCCGCTTTGGTGGCGAGGGCCGTGCCTGGCTTTGCTTGGTTTCAAGCCTGCTCGACCTGTTCGAGCCAGATCAGCAGGCGCAGCACTTCCTCGACTTCCTGCATCTGGAGGAAGCTGTAGCGCTGGTGGGTCTTGAAAATCCGCCGGGCCAAGGCGATGTCGTTGACCACCGGCACGCCCACTTCCTTTGCATATGCCCGCACGGCCAGGGCGCGCTGGTTGGTTTCCATCAGCGAGATGAACGGCAGCAAAGTGATTTCCGGGCGGAAATACACGCCGATGGCAATGTGGGTCGGATTGGCGATGATCATGCGCGAGCCGCGCACATCGGACTTGACCTGCTCCGACAGCAGTTCCATGTGCAGGTCGCGGCGGCGGCCCTTGATCTGCGGGTCGCCATCCTGCTCCTTGTGCTCACGCTTGACCGCGTCCTTGTCCATCATCTGGTCTTTCATGAACAACCAGTATTCGCTGAGAGCATCGAGCACGACGATCAGCAGGACGCAGGCCAGGAAGGCCAGCACCAACACCAGCAACAAGTGCCCCCAGATCGTGAACAATTCCGGTGCCTGGACGAACAACTGGGCGAACAGCAGTTGCCGCTGAGTGATCCAGACGATCCACAGCGCCATGGCAAAACTGCCCAGGTACAACAACGCCTTGAAGGTGTCCTTGACGGTGCGCAGGCTGAACAGTTTCTTGAAGCCGTTGACCGGGTTCAAGGCGTCCAGATTGAGCTTCAACGCTTCGCTGGCCAGGGCAAAACCGCTTTGCAGCAACGCCGGCAGCGCACTGGTCAGTACACACACCAGCAACAGCGGCAACAGCGTCTTGAGGCCGAGCAGCACCAACGTCGCCGAGTAAGCTTGCAGATCCGCCTGAAAATCGCTGGCGATGATGCGCCGGTAAATATCCATGATCTCGACCAGCGAGCTGTTGAACACCATGTAGGCAATGCCGCACAGGGTCAGGCAGGTGATGACCAGGTCCTTGGCCTTGAACGTCTGCCCTTTGCGCGCCGCGTCCCTGAGCCGCTTGGCGGTGGGCTTTTCAGTCTTCGACGCGCTGGACGACATGGCTGGCCTCTCCGCTGTCCAGATAGCGCGCCAACCCATCGGCCTGCATGCCCATGCGCAGGACTTCATCCGGCAGATGCACGCCGAAATACAGGATCAGGACGACCAGTGCCACCAGGCTCTTGACCGTCAACGACACGGAAAAGGCGTTCATCTGTGGCGCATAACGCGAGAGCAAGCCGAGCAAGGCCTCGCTGATCAGCAATGTCGCCACCACCGGCGCGCTGATGACCAGCGTCTTGCTCACCAGCGCATCCAGCAAATCCAGGACGGCAGGCAGGATCACCTGGCAGTGATTCGCCGGCGCACAGATGCGATAGCTATGACTGACGGTCTCAAGCATCAACAACATGCCGCCACCTTCGAGATAGACCGCCGCGGCAAACAACTGGAGAAAATTCGCCAGCTCCGAAGTGTCGACGCCGTTAGCCGGGTCCACCGTGCTGCTGAGCATCGCGCCGCGCTGGTTGTCGATCAGGTTGCCCATGGCATGCAGCACCCAGAACGGCCAGCACAGCAGCACGCCCAACAGCACACCGATACCCGCCTCGCGCAACATCAGAGCGAAGAACGCCAGGCTGTCGAGGGCTGGCGCGGGCACGCCGACGTAACGCCAGAACCCCAGCGCCACCAGCACAATCACCGCATGGCGTGCCACGCCGGTCAGCACACCGCTGTTGAGAAACGGCAACATGAAAAAAATCGGTGCCAGGCGAGCCACGCCCAGTGTTGCGGCGGCAAACCCGGCATAGAGTTCGAAGAACAGCGTCATGGACATCGCTAACCCAACGCCAGGCGGAAAACTTCACGACTGAAATCGAGCAGGGTTTCGCCGTACCACCCCGAGAGCAGGAACAGGCACGCCGCGACCGCCAGCAACTTGAAGCCAAAGGGCAGCGTCTGTTCCTGCAACTGGGTCACGGTCTGGATCAACCCGATCACCAGCCCGACCACCGTGGCAACGATGATCGGCCAGGCGACCATGAGCAGGATCAGGTACAAGGTCTTGTTACCGGCATACACCAGATCATTCATGGCCGCGCCTATGCCAGCAGCGTCAGGTATTGCTTGACCAGGCCGGTCGACAGCAGCGCCCAGCCGTCCAGTGCGACAAACAGCACCAGCTTGATCGGTACGGAAATGATCACCGGACTCATCATCATCATGCCCAACGCCAGCAGAATGCTGGAAATCACCAGGTCCACGATCACAAAGGGCAGGTACAGATAAAAACCGATCTTGAAGGCACTTTTGATCTCGCTCAGCGCATAGGCCGGCAGGAGCGAAAACAAAGACGGCGTCAGTTCTTCATCGGCCGGCGGGTCTGCATCGGTTCCATCCTGGACCGCCTGGGCCCGCTCGAAAAACAGCGCCAGCTCCGGGTCGGTGTACTTGCGCAGGTAATCCTTGTAGCCGCCCAGGCCGTTCTCGGCGAAATCCACCACCGACTCGATATCGGTAAACGCCACCGCTTCGGTCTTGTAATAGTCGTGGCCCTGCTTGACGACCGGCGTCATGACGAAAATCGCCAGCATCAGCGCAATCGCATTGAGGGCCATGTTCGATGGCACCTGCTGCAAGCCCAGGGCATTACGTACGATGACGAAGACAATGGAAAACTTGATGTAGCAGGTGCCCGCCGCCACCAGGAACGGCAGCAGCGAGGCAAAGGCCAGCAGGGCGATCAGCGAGACATCATTCATCGCCACGGTCCCGATAGACGTCCAGCAGTTCAACGCCAAGTTGTCCGTCCAACTGCACCAGCTCACCACGGGCGACAGGCTTGCCGTTGGCACGGACCTCGATGTTTCGCGCAACATCCCCGGACAGAGGGATCAGTTGCCCATCGCTGATTTGCGCGAGCATGGCCAGATTGGTTTCATGGGTGGCAAGGACGAATTCCAGGCGCACCGGGAGCGCCCCCAGGTCGACCTGCGCGCCGGGCCCCGACGTTTCTTCCGGGCAGGCATCAGCCAGCGTTGGTTGCATGCGTAAACCCTCCTGGGTCAAGGTGAAAGTGCCAAGGCATTGCTGTATTGAAAAGCACTGCCGGGTCAGCCGGTTGATGCGCAGCACATCACCTTGAGCCAGGCGCAGGCGACTGACGAGGCTCAGGTGGCTGATGCCCAGGACGAAGGTGAGTCGCAACGGCAGATCGCTCAGCCATGAATCCGTCTCCACAGGGCCACAAGCAGTGCCGGGCGTCGGTAGCTGCAACAACCACAGGCGTCCTCGCGGCGTCGCGATCCAGGGCAAGGGGTAAGTGGGTAATCGCGTCGGGGCGACGCATTCGATGTCGGACAGCTCCTCGTAGCCCAGCTCGTTCATGTCCGGCAGCAAGGGCCGCGGCACGGCTCGAAACAAGGCGACGATACTCGACAACGGGCATTCGGCCGTCAGCAACGGCTGTAGGGTGGGGATCGAATGATGCAGCCAGTCGTGGGCCATGATCAGCCCTTGCCAGCCGCCCCCCTCGCCCTGCGCGCGAAATTGCAGATAGCCGCGACGCTGCGGCATGTGCTCCAGCCCCGCGTGCCGCCCGGTACGCCGCCAGCGTTGAATCGCTTGGGCATGAGCGTGCGCCGAAGCGTCGACGCGGCGCAGCTTCAGCGCGCTCATGCCGAATGCTCCGCCGATTCATCCTGATCCTCATCGGGCGATGGCTGCGACCCTTGGCGCTGCTGTTCGCCACCACGTTCAGCGAGTCGCCAGGCCGGCTCGCGGGCCAGCTCGAAAGGCTCCTTGAGCTGCTCGAGCACCAAGGCATTGCTTGGGCTGAGCGTCAGGTTCCGAGCGGGCTCTTCAGGCCCGCGGCTGATGACCACCTGACCACTGGCCGCGCCTTTGTTGAAAGGGATCTGCAACAAGCCCCGGTCTGCCGATGGCAGTGCTTCAACCAAGGCGTCGCTTGTCGAGGACGGCATGGGCGGCAGCGGGCGCTGCACGGAAACAACCGACGACGCCTGGCGCGGGGCTTGAAGATTCGACGGCAGTTGGGGTATCTGTTCGGCGCCGATGGGGGCCGTTGGCGTATCACTGGCGAGGGCACGGTTCATCGGCTCGGGCATAACTGCAAGCGCTGCCGGCATCATCCTGTCGACGACAGATGCCGCCGGCTCCGGACGTTGTGGCAACGCCTGTTGTAGCGGTGTAGCGGACAACAAAGGCTTTTCCGAAAAAGGCATGGCTGCCCGGAGATTCGGCTGAACGGCGTCTGGTTCGATATCCATCGCCGTCTGGATAATCGATGCAGCGCCGTCGAATTGCACTTCCACGCTTCGCCGGGCAGCGACTGTCGTGTGCCAGGCAATTGCGCCACGGGGTTCGGCAGGTCCCGGCCGTATCAGCAAAGCCACCAGGTCTAGGACACCTTGCGGCAGCTCGTCCAGCTGCACCGGAACCAGCTCGGTCCGGTGCTCATCGCTCGAACGCCGGTCGGCGGGATCCTCGACCTGGATCGGCCGAGTGGGAACCACGGATATCTTGCTCATCGACGAACTCCGATCATCTCTTCCAGCTCCCGCTCTTCCCGGCGCGCCGCTTCAAGCCGTTGCGCGTGCACCAGTCGCTGGACTGAATCCACATATTTGTCATGTCGGCGCTGCCATGAACGCAGCAGCTCACGTTGCCCGAGCAATTGTTGCTCGGCCTGCCGGCACTGCTGCTCGACGCGGTCACGCTCGACGCGCAGTACGTCGATCCGCCGGCGGATCACCGCCTGGGTGCGCAGCAGCGCCAACAGTTGTCCGTGGTCCAGTACGCAATCATTGACCCGATGGCTGACCAGCAGGCCTTGCAGCGCAGCCTCCTGTTCGTCGAACCCGGAGCGTTCTCGCAGCAGCGGTTGCAACTGACGCTGGGCGCGCAGCACGGCCAGTTCGCCGCGTTGCCGGCGGAACAGACTGAAGGCCAGCAAGCGCCGTCGATCATGCAAGGAGTTCATGCAGGCTCCGCAGTGCTTCGTCCGGCGCGCAATATTCGGCTGTCGGTTGGCGCAGCCACCGGTCAAGCGCGTCGCGACGTTGCAGCGCGTGGTCGTTGGCGGCGTCGGCACCCGGGCTGTATTCGCCCATGTCGAGAAAAACCTGCAACTGTTCCAGGCGCGCGAGGATCTCCCGGGTCGCCGCGGCCAACTGCCGGACCTCTGGCGAGGTGACTTGCGTCGCCACCCGACTGGCGCTGCGCAGAACATCGATTGCCGGGTAGTGCCCCTTGGCCGCCAGGGCACGGCTGAGGTAGACATGGCCGTCAAGAATGGAGCGAATCTCCTCGGCGATCGGGTCCGGCTCGTCGTCACTTTCCAGCAACACCGTGTACCAGGCGGTGATGCTGCCCGAGGCGGTCACGCCGGGTCGTTCCAGCAGACGCGGCAAGGCATCGAACACCGAGGCCGGATAGCCGCGCCGGGCCGGCGCTTCGCCAGCCGCCAGAGCCAGATCGCGCCGCGCGCGGGCGTAGCGCGTCAGCGAATCCAGCAGCAACACCACGCGCCGTCCCTCGTCGCGAAAATATTCGGCGATGGCGGTAGCCTGCAACGCTGCGTTGCAGCGATCCACCGAGGAGAAATCCGAAGTGGCGTACACCACCACGCAACAAGAGCGCTTGGGCGACTGGCGCAGGTGCTCGATGAACTCGGTCACTTCGCGCCCGCGCTCGCCAATCAGGCCGACCACGAAGACGTCTGCGTCCGTGTGCTCGATCAGCATGTCGATCAGGATGGTCTTGCCGGAGCCGGCGGCGGCAAAAATGCCGATGCGCTGGCCCACTCCGCAGGTCAGCAAACCATCGATGACCCGAATGCCGGTTCGCAAGGGTTCCACGACTGGCCGCCGCTGCTGGTATGACGGCGGGTCGGCATCCACCGGGCAGTCGCGCTGGACGGTCGCCGTCACCGGCGCCAGGCGCTCGACTACGACGCCCTGCGGATCGACCACGCTGCCAAGCAAGGCGTCGCTGCAGGTCAGTTGCAGGGACGAGCCCGTCGGCACGATCATCGATTCGCGGGACAGGCCCTTCGCATCGCCGAGCAAACTGAGCAGCACCGCACCGGGCTTGAAGCCGATGACCTGGGCCCTGGCGGCGATGTCGGGCGAACGCCAGTGTCGACGCACCTCACAGATCTCGCCAATGACCACCTCGCTCAGCGCCGCCTCGATCAAGGGACCGCTCAGGCGCAACGGATGGGCCGCCCGTCGTTCCAGCCGGGAGTTGATCAACGGAGGATTTCCAGGAGGCGTCCAAGGCCCTGCGCGACCGCTGCCCAGAGCCACACATCGCCTTCGACGACCTCCAGGCTCACATCGGGCAGATTGCTTAATTGCATCGTTATCGTGCCGTGGCTGTCGAAGTGCCCTATCTGACTGTCCACGCAACCGCTGTGACGCAATGCTTCGCGCAACAGGCCGGCAATATCCATCGGTATCATTTGCAGGGTTCCTTAGAGCGTCTTGATGACATTGACCGAGACGGTCTGGGAAACTTCGCCGAACGACATGACGTCCAGCTCCCGGAAACGCCCCTCGATCAGCCGCTTGATGTAGCGCCGTACGTCGACCGAACACAGCAGCACCATGTCCTTGTGGGCGATGTGCAGGCTGCCCAGGCCGACGCTGAGCCGGTCCATCAACTCTTCCGACTCGGAAGGTTCCAGGTTGAGAAAATGGCCGCCCGAGGTCTGCCGAATGCCACGGCGTACCACGTCCTCGAATTCCGCCGACAACAGCAACACCGGCAGCTCGTTGCCCCGGGCAAACTTGTTGCTGATATAGCGGGCCATCGCGCCGCGAACGTGCTCGACCAGCGCCAGTACGTCTTTCTCCCGGGAGGCCCAAAGGGCCAGTGCTTCAAGGATGAGTTTCATGTTGCGCACCGAAATGCGTTCGCCGACCAGCCGTTGCAGCACCTCGGCGATCTTCTGCACCGTGACGTGGCGATAGACTTCCTTGAGCAGATCGGGATACCGCGTTTCCATTTCGTCGAGCAGGTGCTTGGTTTCCTGCACGCCGAAAAATTCCTGGATGTTGCGCGCCAGCAACGTGACCAGGCAGCGGTAGCATTCTTCGTCAGCCGGTCGCAGGTGGTAGCCCAACTGTTGCACCCGCTCCCGGTCGGCGGCGCTGACCCAGACCCCGCCGAGGCGATTGCTGTCGTCGCCGCGCACCAGGGCAAAGCCCAGCGGTTCCAGCTCGGGGGAATAGTCCAGCAGGCGCCAATGGTCGAAATGGATATCGAACTGTTCGGCGCGCACTTCGTTGATCAGCACCGCCACTTGATGCGCCGGCAGCGCTTCGCTGGCCCGTAGCCGCGGCTCCGGAATGCGCAGCCCGTAGTCGACGAAGAACTGGCTGCGAAAGCGCGCCGCCCAGCGGTTCTTTTCCAGCTCCTGCAGGCGTGCCGTAGGCACCAGCAGCATCAGCGCAATGGTTTCTGTCGCGATATTCTCGACATCATCGAGCAACCCCGATTCGCCCTGGACCGAACCCTGTTCGGCGGGTTCGGCGCGGCTTTCGTCCGCACCCGCCTGGCGCAACGAGCGGCGATGGCGAACAAATACGACCAGCCCCAGCACACTGGCGATCGAGAGGAATGTCAGCAACGGAAAACCGGGCAACAGGCCCACGCCCACCGCCAGCAGCGCGGTCACACCCAGAACGAACGGGTTGCCGAGCATCTGGGCGAGCATGTTGCGCCCCAGGTTGCTGTCGTCACCGTTGACCCGGGTGACGATGAAACCTGCGCCAATGGCGATCAGCAGCGCGGGTATCTGTGCGACCAGGCCGTCGCCGATGGTCAGCAGGGTGTAGGTCGACAGGGCCGTGGACATGTCCATGCCCATCTGCCCGACACCAATGGCCATGCCGCCGATGAAGTTGACGAAAATAATGATGATGCCGGCGATTGCGTCACCCTTGATGAATTTCATCGCACCGTCGAAAGAACCGTACAACTGGCTTTCGCGCTCCAGCACACTGCGTTTTTCCCGCGCCTGGGTCGCATCGATGGCACCGGCCTTGAGATCGCCGTCGATACTCATCTGCTTGCCGGGCATGCCGTCCAGGGAGAAACGTGCCGCCACTTCGGCGACCCGCTCCGAGCCTTTGGTGATCACGATGAACTGGACAATCGTGACGATGGAAAAAATCACGAACCCCACCACCAGGCTTTCGCCGATCACGAAGTCGCCGAACGAGGCGATGATCTCTCCGGCATCGGCCTGGCTGAGGATCAGCCGGCTGGTGCTGATCGACAGCGCCAGGCGGAACAGCGTGGTCAACAGCAGCAATGCCGGGAACGTCGAGTAGCTGAGGATGCGTTCGATGTAGAACGAGCCCATGAACACCAGCAGTGAAATGACGATGTTCAGGCCGATGAGGAAATCCACCAGCACCGTTGGCAGGGGGATGATCAGCATGGCGATGATCATCACCATCAACGTCAGGATCAGCAGCTCGGGCCGGGCACTGACATTGCGCAGAAAGACGTTGAGCAGCGAGGCCGGGGGGCGGGAGGACATCATGGTTGGGGCTCGCTGCGGTGCTGCTCGATGCACTCGTGGGCATGGGCAACATCGGCCAGGCGCGTGAACTGCAAGGCCAGGCGCTGCGGCGCGGCTTCGTCGACGAACAGTGGCGCGGGCAAGCGCAGGCAGAGCCGACGCACCGCTTGCAGCAACATCGAGCGTTCACGGTGGGAACTGAGCAGCACCTGCTCGCCCACTGTGCCGAGCAACAGTTGGTCGAGATCATCGGGGCAGGTCAACACGCCGAGCAGAAACACCAGCCAATCGGCCTCGTGGGGGTTGTGCCGGCAGAGGAGCCCATCGTCGAGCACAGCACCGACGAACAGCTGGTCGGCCGAGCGCAGGCGCTTGATATCGGTCACCCTGGCAAAAAGCGGGCCGAACTCGATGCGCGAGCAGCTGGGGTCCTGGGCACTGATGTCGGTCAGCAATGCGGCCTCGATGAAGGCCAGCACATTCATGCGCTGTGGCGCGCCGTACTGGGCAATCCAGTCCTGGTAGCAACCGAGCGGGCCTTCGTCGGACTCGAGGAAATCGCGGTAGGTCTCGCGTAGCAGGCTGGCCCGCACCGCCATGGTCGAACCGGACATTCGCGCCTTGAGCGCCGCATTGATGCCGGCGTTCATGCGCTTGGGATCAGCCTGGGCAACCACCGTCTGCTTCAGCGCCGTGAGTCGCTGCCGCGTGGAGGCTTCGAGTGTGCGGCGGCGCAACAACGCTCGCAGCACCAGCACCAGATCGCTGTCATCGGGAAACAGGCTGCGTGCCATCTGCAGCAACCAGTCGACAGGTTTGTCCGCCAGCCGGGCCAGGCTCAATACCTGGCGCGCCTTGGGCACGGTATCGTCCTCGAGCACTCGTTCGAAGGTATCGGCCTGGGTACCTGACTTGAGCTCGAACAACCGTCGGCCACGGAACTGTGCGAGCGCCGCCGACAGCTCGTCGCTGATCTGCACGATGCGCTGCGCCACCGCGGCCGTCGCGCTATCGTCCGGGCCCGTCTCGACGTCGACTGACGGCTGGCGTTGCTCGGCGGCTTTCTCGGCATTCAAGCGCGCCTGGGCGGCTCGCCCACCTGGGGAAGTCGGCGTCAGGATCATTTCTCCGACATCCGGAAATACATTCGCCGCACCCGTTCGTGCAGCTCCGGGCTCAGTACTTCTTTGCCCTGCTCCAGCGTGGCCGGCTCAAGGGCATCGACGATCTCCTTGGGCTGGATCAGGAACACCCGAACCGTGTTCGCCGAGCGGCTCTGACGATAGCTGAACAACCTGCCGATCCAGGGAATCGAACCCAGCACCGGGATGCGTCCGATCTGCTCGCCGTGGTCATCGCGGGTGAACCCGCCGACCAGCAGGCTCTTGCCTTGTGGCACCCGCGCCACGGTGCTGATACGCGTGCGCCCGACCGTCGGCAAAGCCCCTTGCTGTTCGCCCTGGCCGGGGTTCTCCACCTCGTTGCCGTCCTCGATATTGAGCAGCATCTCGATTTCATCCGACTGGGCGAAACGCGGCAGAACGCTCACCAGCGTGCCGTAGGTCACATGCTGCAGATCGACGCTGCGCTCGCCTACCAGCGGCGCGTAGAACGTGCGGTTGTTATCGAAGATCGCCGGCACGTTCTCTTGCGTCAGAATGACCGGGCGCGAGACGACGTTGGCCCGCTGGGTACGCTCCAAAGCCATGACCTGGGTGACGAACGAAACACCGTCCAGGGTGGTGGCCGAACCGGCGTTGAGCGATGCACTGAACTGGCCACCCGACTTCAATGCGCCTTGCCAGTTGATGCCCAGTTGATTGAGCTCATCCTTGTGCAGATCGATGATCCACAACGACAACTCGACGTGTCGTTTCGGCGTGTCCAGGGCACTGACAAGATTTTCGATGAAGTGGACCTGCTCCGGCAGACCCTTGACCAACAGGCTGTTGGTGTCCGGATAGGCCACCACCCGAATGTTGCCGGCGGCCAGCTCCCGCGCAATGATCCGCGGTGCCAACGGGTCCTGGTCCGACGAGGCGTTTGCCAGCCCCTCCAACGGGAACTGCGGCATCGATCCACGCGCTTGTTGCGCGGGGGCTTGCGCCACTACCGGCTCGACCCCACGCTTCTCGCCCTGCAATAACTGCTCGATCACCGTGGCCAGCCCGGGGACGGTGACCTTGTCGTCACGCAGTTCATACTTGCGGTCACCGACGAAGGTGTTGCGCACATGGATGACGCCGATCTGCTGCTTGCCCAGCAGCAGCTCCGAGCGCTGGTTGTCCATCAAGCCTGCGGCTTGCGTCACCAGGTCGACATAGATCGGCGGCCCCGACACATGGAAGGTCCGCAAACCGTCGTGGCGCAACGGATAACGCGGGTCATCCAGTCCGGAACGCCCGAGGAACGCCTGGAGCCTGGCCACGGTCAGGGTTTGCAGCGACATCATCGAACTCTTGAATTCCGCAGCGTCATACAGGTAGATCGCCTGGCCATCGCTGTACCAGATCAACCCCATCTGCGCGCTGACCCGCTCGAAAGTCCGCTGCGGCGTGCGCAGGTCGAACGTCCCGCCGATCCGCTTGGCCGCCGCGGCCTTGCTGACAATCACCGGCTTGCCCAAGACTGCGGACAATTCGCTGAAAAATGTCCGTGCACTCTGCTCCCGGGCTTCAAACGTATAGACATCGGCCTGCGCGGCAACGGGCGCAAGCACCGCGATACCCAGGCAATAGACGAGAAGAGCGGCAAGGGACAAGCGGCGTTTCATCGGTTCACTGGCCTGGGCAGGTAGGTAATGTCAGCCAGGCTGCTGGGCGTAAAACCCACCAATTGACGAATCTCCCGAGAGAAATGCGAAGAAGAGGCAAAGCCGAACTCCAGCGCCACGTCAGTCAGGGAACCGTTCTGCAAGCTCATGTCCAGTAACGCCCGGGCCGTACGCCAACCACGCAGGGCCGGTTTGGCCGCGCTCCCCAGGGCCTGTCGGCAAAGCCTGCGAAAATGCGAAACCGAGACGCCGTAGCGCTGTGCCAAGGTGTTGAGCTTTTCGCTGTGAGTGCCCTGCTCCAACAGAAAACGCACCAGCCCGTAACTTTCGTGGTGACGCAACAGGTTGGCCACCGCGTGATAGGCCTCGGTGCCGCGCATCGCCTGCTCGATGTACCAGCGTTCGAGGCGCTGCGGCGAGCGGACGATTTCTTCGTCTACCGGCAACAGCGCCCACGGCGCAACATCGGCCTTTTGCCCGGAGAAGGCAGCGCTCATATCGAAAAAAGCCAGCAGCTTCACCAACGGCGCTTCGTCAATCGGCGTGACGTGCAATTCGCCGCCGTGCAATTGCAGCGAATCGCTCAGCACCAGCAGCCCCTCCCACCCGGACTGCAGTGTCTGACCGAGGCCCGGCTGTTCCGCGCTCAGTTGAACCGGGCCTTGGGCAACACGCAGGTGCAGCACTCGCCCGCGCAGATCAGGCGAGGCCGGGAAGCAAAATGATTTTTCCTGCACATCCGTCTCCTTTGCCAGGTGGCGATGAAAGGAGCGACAGGATGCAAGGCACGCCGTCCGCAATCCTGATGGGAAGGTGATGAGACGCGAGCTGGCATATGCCTTGCACCCTTCGTGTTCATCGGCACCCATCCCAATGGCGGAATGAGTGCCACACTGTTTCAAGGACAACGGCGTCGTCCTCCGGCCTTGCTCTGGCATCGGTCCGGGCACGGCGCTTTTTTATGCGGAAGGTGATGCGCGATGAACGAAATTCCAGCCACCCCCCTGGCTTGGGTCAATGGCAGCGATGCCCCGGAAAAGAGCGCGGTCAACCTCGGCTTCATGGCCCTGAGCGACTGCGCCCCGGTGGTCGTGGCCGCCACCCAGGGCTTCGCCCAGCCCTACGGCTTGACGCTGAACCTCAAGCGCCAAGCCTCCTGGGCCAACCTGCGGGACAAGCTGGTCAGCGGTGAAATCGACGCGGCCCACAGCCTGTACGGCCTGATTTATGCCGTGCACCTGGGGATCGGCGGCGTCGCGCCGACCGACATGGCCGTGCTGATGGGGCTGAACCAGAACGGCCAGAGCATCAACCTGTCCCATGGTTTGCAGGCGCAAGGCGTGACCAGTCCTGAGGCACTGGAGCAGCACGTGCACCAAACTCGCCCGAAACTGACCTTCGCCCAGACCTTTCCCACCGGCACCCATGCCATGTGGCTCTATTACTGGCTCGCCGCCCAGGGCATCCATCCGTTGTCGGATGTCGACAGCGTAGTGGTGCCACCGCCGCAGATGATCGCGCACCTGCAAGCCGGGCGCATCGATGGTTTCTGCGTCGGCGAGCCCTGGTGCGCCAGCGCCGTGAAGCAGAACCTCGGCTTTACCCTGGCGACTACCCAGACCATCTGGCCCGACCACCCGGAGAAAGTCCTGGGTTGTACCCGCGCGTTTGTCGAGCAATACCCCAACACTGCCCGCGCGCTGGTGATGGCCATCCTCGAAGCCAGCCGCTTCATCGAACAAAGCACTGAAAACCGCCGCAGTACCGCGCAATTGTTGAGCGCCCCGGAATACCTCGACGCTCCGCTCGATTGCATCGAACCGCGCCTGCTCGGGATTTATGCCGACGGCCTGGGCAACAGCTGGCAGGATCCCCACGCCATGCGCTTTCATGGGGACGGCGAGGTGAACCTGCCGTACCTGTCCGACGGCATGTGGTTCATGACTCAGTTCCGGCGCTGGGGCCTGCTGCGCGAAGACCCGGACTACCTGGCCGTGGCCCGCCAGGTCCAACAGCTCAAGCTGTATCGTGATGCCTGCGCGGCGCTGGGCGTGACCTCGCCTCGCCAGGACATGCGCAGCAGTCAACTGATCGACGGCACCACCTGGGACGGCTCGGACCCGGCCGGGTATGCCCGCAGCTTCAAACTGCACGCCTTGAGCGATGCGGCTCCCCTTCTCGCCAGCCGCTGACAGGAGCCTCGATTATGCTGCGTATCCTGCTGATCAACGACACCGCGAAAAAAGTCGGGCGTCTCAAGGCGGCCCTGATTGAAGCCGGCTTCGAGGTGATCGACGAATCCGGATTGACCATCGACCTGCCGGCGCGCGTCGAAACGGTGCGTCCGGACGTGATCCTGATCGATACCGAGTCACCCGGGCGCGACGTCATGGAGCAAGTGGTGCTGGTCAGTCGTGACCAGCCACGACCGATCGTCATGTTTACCGACGAGCACGACCCGGATGTGATGCGCCAGGCGATCAAGTCAGGCGTCAGCGCCTACATCGTCGAAGGCATCCATGCCGCACGCCTGCAACCGATCCTCGACGTGGCCATGGCCCGCTTCGAAAGCGACCAGGCCCTGCGCGCGCAACTCCTGGCCCGGGACCAGCAACTGGCCGAGCGCAAGCGCATCGAACTGGCCAAGGGCATGCTGATGAAGATGAAGGACTGCAACGAGGAACAGGCCTACACCCTGATGCGCCGCCAGGCCATGAGCCGCCAGCAGAAGCTGATCCAGGTGGCGGAGCAGATCATCGCCATGAACGAGTTGCTCGGCTGAAAGCCTTGTAGCGCCTGGCCAGACGCGTTCGCGAGCAGGCTCGCTCCCACAGGTTCGGAGAACACCTCTGATCCATTGTGGGAGCGAGCTTGCTCGCGATAGCGATTTTGCATCCAACATCACTGTCGACTGACCCACCGTCATCGCGAGCAAGCTCGCTCCTACATGGGGTTGGGTGAACACAGCATTTGTGCCCCCCACCGATCGACTGTGGGAGCGAGCCTGCTCGCGAAGGCCTCCCCCGAACCTCGCAGGTTGGCACAGATCTCGCTTAAGCAACCGCACAGGTAACCAACGGCGGTTGCCCCACCTACGACAAAGACGTCGCACACCCTTCTCGCCTCTCTGGCGATCCGGGTTGCGGCGTTTTTTTGTTTTGGCCCCGCGGGGCCGGTGGTGCGACCACAGGCGGCGCACTGCTCAAAGCACTGACTCATTTCTCGAGACTTTTACAGCTGAGGTGCGCGATGAATTCAAGCTTCTGGAAATCCGGCCACACCCCGACATTGTTCGCGGCCTTCCTCTATTTCGACCTGAGCTTCATGGTCTGGTACCTGCTCGGCCCATTGGCGGTGCAGATCTCCGCCGACCTGCACCTGACCACCCAGCAACGCGGCCTGATGGTCGCAACACCGATCCTGGCCGGCGCCGTGCTGCGCCTGTTCATGGGCTTGTTGGCCGACCGCATTTCACCGAAGACCGCCGGCATGGTCGGCCAGGTGATCGTGATCGGCGCGCTGTTCTGCGCCTGGAAACTGGGCATCCACAGCTACGAACAAGCCTTGCTGCTGGGCCTGTTCCTGGGCGTGGCCGGCGCTTCGTTCGCCGTGGCCCTGCCGCTGGCTTCCCAGTGGTATCCACCACAGCACCAGGGCAAGGCCATGGGCATCGCCGGTGCCGGTAACTCGGGCACCGTGCTCGCCGCGTTGATCGCTCCGGTGATGGCGGTGGCCTTCGGCTGGACCAACGTGTTCGGCTTCGCGGTGATCCCGCTGGTGATTACCCTGGTCCTGTTCGCCTGGCTGGCCAAGAACGCCCCGGAGCGGCCCAAGGCCAAATCCATGGCTGACTACCTCAAGGCCCTCGGTGACCGCGACAGCTGGTGGTTCATGTTCTTCTACAGCGTGACCTTCGGCGGCTTCATCGGCCTGGCCAGCGCCCTGCCCGGCTACTTCAACGACCAATATGGCCTGAGCCCGGTGACCGCCGGCTACTACACCGCGGCCTGCGTCTTCGGTGGTAGCCTGATGCGGCCCTTGGGCGGCGCGCTGGCGGACCGTTTCGGCGGCATCCGCACCTTGCTGGGCATGTACACCGTGGCGGCTGTCTGCATCGCCGCGGTCGGCTTCAACCTGCCGAGTTCCTACGCGGCGCTGGCCCTGTTCGTCTGCACCATGCTCGGCCTGGGTGCGGGCAACGGCGCGGTGTTCCAACTGGTGCCACAACGTTTCCGTCGCGAGATCGGCGTGATGACCGGGCTGATCGGCATGGCCGGCGGCATCGGCGGCTTCGCCCTGGCGGCGGGCATGGGTGCGATCAAGCAGAGCACCGGCAGCTACCAGCTGGCGCTGTGGTTGTTCGCCAGCCTCGGTGTCCTGGCCTGGTTCGGCCTGCACGGGGTCAAGCGTCGCTGGAGGACCACCTGGGGTTCGGCAGCGGTCACCGCGGCTCGGGTATAACCTGCCACCATGAGCCTGCAACTGAGTTTTGCCGAAGCCAGCGCCACGGGTCCCCGAGAGGAAAACCAGGACGCCCTGCGCCTGGTCACCCCCGCCCCGGCCCTGGCCGCCAGCAAGGGTTATCTGTTCGCCATCGCCGACGGGGTGAGCCAATGCGCCGATGGCGGATTGGCCGCGCGTTCGACCTTGCAGGCCCTCGCCCTGGACTACTACTCCACGCCGCAGACCTGGGGCGTGGCCCAGGCGCTGGACCGGCTGCTGCTGGCGCAGAATCGCTGGCTGCAAGGCAACGGCGGCGGCCAACCGCTGCTGACCACGGTCAGCGCGCTGGTCTTGCGGGGCCGGCGCTTCACCCTGGCGCACGTCGGCGATTGCCGGGTCTACCGGTGGCACGCCGACCATTTGCAACGGGTCAGCGAAGATCACGTCTGGGAACAACAGGGCATGCAACATGTGCTCAAGCGTGCCTTGGGCCTGGATCAGCATTTGATCCTCGACTTCCTCGACGGCGAGCTGCGTGAAGATGAAACCTTCGTGCTGCTCAGCGACGGCGTCTGGGCGGTGCTGGGGGACACGGCCATTGCCAGCATCCTGCGCGACCAGCCGGACCTGGATCGCGCGGCGCAGACACTGGTCAACGCCGCGCACCTGGCCGGTAGCCAGGATAACGCCAGCGCGCTGCTGGTGCGGGTCGATGCGGTGGGCGAAGCGAGCATCGGCGACGCGCTGATCCAACTGCAACAGTGGCCGCTGCCCCCTGCACTGAAGGCGGGCCAGGTGTTCGAAGGCTGGCAGATCGAAAGCCTGCTCGGCCAGAGCCAGCAATCGTTGCTCTACCGGGTCCACGATGGTCAGGGCCAACCCTGGCTGTTGAAGACCTTGCCCGTGCAGCTACGGGACGACACCCGCGCCGGCCAGGCGCTGTTGTCGGAGGAATGGTTCCTCAAGCGGGTCGCGGGTCGGCAGTTTCCGGAGGTGCATGGCGTACCCCAGCGCCAACATCTGTACTACGTGATGCGTGAATATCCGGGCGTGACCCTGGCCGAGCTGTTCAACCAAAGCGGTCCGTTGCCCCTGGCTCAATGGCTGGAGCTGGCGCAGCGACTGGTGCGTGCGGTGGGCCTGTTGCATCGAAGGCAGATCTACCACCGCGACATCAAGCCGGAGAACCTGCACCAGGGCGACGATGGGGAGTTGCGCTTGCTGGATTTTGGCCTGGCGTACTGCCCCGGTTTGTCCGAAGACCAGGCCAACGTCTTGCCTGGCACCCCTAGCTACATTGCGCCGGAAGCCTTCGGCGGCGCCGCGCCGACGGCGCAACAGGATTTGTATGCGGTCGGCGTGACCTTGTATTTCCTGCTGACCGGGCATTACCCCTACGGCGAAATCGAAGCCTTCCAGCGACCGCGCTTTGGTGTACCCGTGAGCGCCAACCGTTATCGACCGGACCTGCCCGAATGGCTCGGGCAAAGCCTGGAACGCGCCGTGGCGGCAGACCCTGCGCAGCGCTTCGAAACGGCTGAAGAATGGCTGTTGCAGCTGGAACAGGGCGAGCGGCGAAGCTTGAGCGTAAGGCCCCGGCCATTGCTTGAGCGGGAGCCGCTGAAGGTCTGGCGGACGTTGGCGCTGGTGTCGTTGGTGGTGAATGTTGTGCTGCTGTTTCTGGTATTTCATAACTGAAACCCGGTTGCCCCCTTCGCGAGCAGGCTCGCTCCCACAGGTTGATCGCGGTCTCCTGTGGGAGCGAGCCTGCTCGCGAAAGCGGTGTAACAGCCGCTACATGTGCCAAGGCTGACGCTCCATTACCGGGCAACACGCTTTGATTCGGTGCAATAAATCCCCCCGTAACCCGGCCAATCCGCGCTTCCTCCAGTAAATCCACGCCCTCGCGCTACTTGGCACAACCACTGCATAACCTCTTCCACCATACATAAAGCAACGCCTCCAACGATGAAGGCGGTGCTTCCCGAGAGAACGGGACCAGGACAAAGGCGTCCTCGCTAGTTTGCTAGCGAGACGCCTTTTTTTGTTTTCGAAAAAATTGCCGAGCCAGCCCGACCGCCGTGATGAAACGTGACGAAATCGGTCTGGGCTTGCGGAGAACCCTGATGAAAAAACTCAAACTGGTAATGATCGGCAACGGCATGGCCGGGGTTCGCACCCTCGAGGAACTGCTCAAACTGAGCAACGAGCTCTACGACATCACGGTCTTCGGCGCCGAGCCCCACACCAACTACAACCGCATCCTGCTCTCGCCCGTGCTCGCCGGGGAGCAGACGTTCGAAGAAATCGTGCTCAACGACCTGACCTGGTACCTGGACAACAACATCAAGCTGCTGCTCAACCGCAAGGTGGTGGAGATCGACCGGGTCAAGCGCCGGGTCATCGCCGAAGACGGCAGCGAAGCCGAATACGATCGCCTGCTCATCGCCACCGGCTCCACGCCGTTCATCCTGCCGATCCCGGGCAACACCCTCGATGGCGTGATCGGCTACCGCGACATCGCCGACACCCAGGCCATGATCAACACGGCCAAGACCCACAAACACGCGGTGGTCATCGGTGGCGGCCTGCTCGGCCTGGAAGCCGCCAACGGCTTGAAACTGCGCGGCATGGACGTGACCGTGGTGCACATCGGCGAATGGCTGCTGGAACGCCAACTTGACAAGACCAGCGGCCAGCTGCTGCAAACCGCCCTGGAAAACCGTGGCCTTAAATTCCGCCTCAGCGAGCAGACGCAGGCCTTGCACGACTCCGGCAACGGCCGGGTCGGCTCGGTCCAGTTCAAGAACGGCGACATCATTCCCGCCGACCTGGTGGTGATGGCTGCCGGTATCCGGCCCAATACCGAACTGGCGGAAAAATCCGGCATTCCGTGCAACCGCGGAATCCTCGTCAACGACACGATGCAGACCTATGATCCGCGCATCTACGCCATCGGCGAGTGCGCCAACCATCGCGGCACCGCCTATGGCCTGGTGGCGCCGCTGTTCGAGCAAGCCAAGGTCTGCGCCAATCACCTCGCGCAACTGGGCTTCGCCACTTACAAGGGTTCGGTGACGTCGACCAAGTTGAAAGTCACCGGTATCGATCTGTTCTCCGCCGGGGATTTCATGGGCGGCGAAGGCACCGAGACCATCACCCTTTCCGACCCGATCGGCGGCGTCTACAAAAAGCTCGTCATCAAGGATGACGTGCTGGTCGGCGCCTGCCTGTACGGCGATACCGCGGATGGCGGCTGGTATTTCCGCCAGATCCGTGAGAACCACGGCATCAGCGAGATCCGCGATCACCTGATGTTTGGGGAAAACGCTTTAGGCGATGTAGGCCACCAAGGCCAGGACAAAGCCATGAGCATGGCCGACACCGCCGAAGTCTGCGGCTGCAATGGCGTGTGCAAGGGCACCATCGTCAAGGCGATCCAGGAGCACGGGCTGTTCAGCGTCGATGACGTGAAAAAACACACCAAGGCCGCCAGTTCCTGCGGCTCTTGCGCCGGCCTGGTGGAGCAGATCCTGATCAACACCGTGGGCGGCGCGGCGGACGTCAAGCCAAAAAGCGAAAAAGCCATCTGCGGTTGCAGCGACCTCAACCATGGGCAGATCCGCCAGGCGATCCGCGACCAGCACCTGCTGACCATCGCCGGCACCATGAGCTACCTGAACTGGCGCACCCCGAACGGCTGCGCCACTTGCCGTCCGGCCCTGAACTACTACCTGATTTCCACCTGGCCCGGCGAAGCCCAGGATGACCCGCAGTCGCGCCTGATCAACGAACGCGCCCACGCCAACATCCAGAAAGACGGCACCTACTCGGTGGTCCCACGGATGTGGGGCGGCGTGACCAACCCCTCCGAGCTGCGGCGCATTGCCGACGTCGCCGACAAATACAACGTGCCCATGGTCAAGGTCACCGGCGGCCAGCGCATCGACCTGCTGGGCATCAAGAAGCAAGATTTGCCCGGCGTCTGGAAAGACCTCGACATGCCGTCCGGCCATGCCTACGGCAAATCCATTCGCACCGTGAAGACCTGCGTGGGCAGCGAGTTCTGCCGCTTCGGCACGCAGAACTCCACCCAGTTGGGCATCGAGCTGGAACACGACCTGTTCAACATGTGGTCGCCGCACAAGGTGAAGCTGGCGGTCTCCGGTTGCCCACGCAACTGCTCGGAAGCGGGCATCAAGGACGTCGGCATCATCGGCGTCGATTCCGGCTGGGAGATGTACATCGGTGGCAACGGCGGAATCAAGACCGAAGTCGCCGAGTTCTTCGTCAAGCTCAAGACCGCCGAAGAAGTGCGCGAATACAACGGCGCCTTCCTGCAGCTGTACCGCGAGGAAGCCTTCTACCTCGAACGCACCGTGCACTACATGCAGCGCGTCGGCATGGAGCACATCAAGAAAGCCGTGCTGGAAGACCCGGAGCGGCGCAAGGCCCTGCACGAACGCTTGAAGTTTTCCCTGTCGCTGGAGCAGGACCCCTGGAAACAACGGCTGGAACAACCGCAGCTGAAAAAAGAGTTCGAGGTCATCCCCGTGAAGAACCTGGAGGTACTGGCATGAACTGGCTGGATATCTGCGCGCTGGAAGACATCAACGCCTTGGGCTCACGCATCATCAACGGGCCGAAAGGCGATATCGCGATTTTTCGCACCAGCGACAATGAAGTATTCGCACTCGACGACCGTTGCCCGCACAAGGGCGGCCCGCTGTCCCAAGGCCTGATCTACGGCAAGCGCGTGGCCTGCCCGCTGCACAACTGGCAGATGGACCTGGAAACCGGCCAGGCCCAGGCCCCGGACGTGGGCTGCGCCCATCATCATTCGGCGCGCGTCGAGAACGGCCGGGTGATGCTGGCCCTGCGGGACGCAAGCTGATGAACCGCCAGACGACTGCCTCGACCTGCTGTTATTGCGGGGTCGGTTGCGGCGTGCTGATCGAACATGACGGCGAGCGCATTCTCGGCGTCAGTGGCGATCCCACCCATCCGGCCAACTTCGGCAAACTGTGCAGCAAGGGCTCTACCCTGCACCTGACCGGCGACCTCGCCGCCCGCGCCCTCTACCCCGAACTGCGACTGGGCAAAGGCCTGGCCCGTGGCCGTACCAACTGGGACAGCGCCCTGGACCATGCCGCCAGCGTCTTCGCCGACACGATTGCCGAACACGGACCGGACAGCGTGGCCTTCTACATCTCCGGCCAACTGCTGACCGAGGACTACTACGCCTTCAACAAGCTCGCCCGGGCGTTGGTGGGCACCAACAATATCGACAGCAATTCGCGGCTGTGCATGTCCTCCGCCGTGGTGGGCTACAAGCGCAGCCTCGGTGCCGACGCCCCACCCTGCAGCTACGAAGACCTGGAGTTGAGCGACTGCGTGATGATCGTCGGCAGTAACATGGCCTACGCCCATCCCATCCTGTTTCGTCGGCTCGAAGAAGCCAAATCCCGCCGACCGCAGATAAAAGTCATCGTCATCGACCCTCGGCGGACCGACACCTGCGACCTGGCGGACCTGCACCTGGCGATCCTGCCTGGCACCGATGTCGCCTTGTTCCATGGGATTTTGCATCTGCTGCTGTGGGAAGACTGGGTCGACCGCAGCTTCATCAAGGCCCACACCGAAGGCCTTGCGGAGCTGAAGAACCTGGTGCGCGACTACACCCCCGCCATGGTTGCCCAGCTGTGCGGGATCAGCGTCGAGCAACTGCACCAATGCGCCGAGTGGGTCGGCACCTCGCCAAGTTTCCTCTCGCTGTGGTGCATGGGCTTGAACCAGTCCACTGCCGGCAGCGCAAAAAACAGCGCGCTGATCAATCTGCACCTGGCCACCGGCCAGATCGGCCGACCGGGCGCGGGACCGTTCTCGCTGACCGGCCAGCCCAACGCCATGGGCGGCCGCGAAACCGGCAGCCTGTCCAACCTGCTGCCGGGCCATCGCGAAGCCGGCAATCCGGAGCATCGCGCCGAGGTCGCCAGCTATTGGGGCGTGGAGCAATTGCCGAGCACCACAGGCTTGAGCGCCATCGAATTGTTCGAGCAGGTTCGCAGCGGCAAGATCAAGGCCCTGTGGATCGCCTGCACCAACCCGGCCCAGTCGATGCCAGACCAGGCCGCCGTGCGCGAAGCCCTGCAAGCTTGCCCGTTCGTGGTGTTGCAAGAGGCCTTCCGGACCACCGAAACCGCCGCCTTTGCCGACCTGCTGTTGCCGGCGGCCAGCTGGGGCGAAAAAGAAGGCTCGGTCACCAACTCCGAACGACGCATTTCCCACGTTCGCCGGGCGATAAACGCACCGGGTGAAGCACGGCCGGACTGGGCGATCACGGTAGATTTCGCACAACGACTGGAGAAACGCCTGCGCCCCGGCCAGCCCAGCCTGTTCGCCTTTGAAACCCCGGCCCAATTGTTCGATGAATACAAGCAACTGACCCGTGGCCGCGACCTGGATTTATCCGGCATCAGCCATGACGTGATCGACCGCCTCGGCCCTCAGCAATGGCCCTTCCCGGAGGGCGCCGCGGTCGGAACGGCGCGCTTGTACGGGGACGGGGTTTTTCCGACTGACAGCGGCCGCGCCCGATTCGTGGCCGACCCTTATCGCGCCGCCAAGGAATTGCGCGACGCACGCTACCCCCTGACGCTGAACACCGGTCGGCTGCGCGACCAGTGGCACGGGATGAGCCGTACCGGTACCGCCGCGCAGTTGTTCGGCCATGTGAACGAAGCGGTACTCAGCCTGCATCCCGACGAACTGCTTCGCCATCGCCTGCAGGCCGGCGACCTGGTCAGCCTCAAGAGTCGTCGCGGCAGCGTGATCGTGGCCGTGGACAGCGACGACAGCGTGCGCCCCGGCCAGGCCTTCCTGCCCATGCACTGGGGCGACCGGTTTCTCAAGGGCGGGGTCAATACCCTGACTCAACCGGCGTTCGACCCGTTGTCGAAACAGCCGGAACTCAAGCACAGCGGTGTACGCCTGGAAGCGGTGAACCTGCCCTGGCAGCTGTTCGCCCTGGTTGAAGGCAATGTTCAACAGCACCTGGAGACGTTGCGTCCGCTGTGTGAGGCGTTTGCCTACGTCAGCCTGAGCCTGACCGGCCGCGACCGTCCCGCGTTGCTGATACGCGCTGCCAGCGCCGTGGCGCCCGAACCGCAGCTTTTGCAGGCGATTGACGAACAGCTGGGGCTGATCGAAGGTCCGGTCCTGGCCTATGACGACCCGCGCCGTGCCATTGGCAAGCGGGTACGGATCGAAAACAGCCGCATCACCGCCATTCGCCTCGCCGGCGAAACCCTGGCCCGGCATTGGTTGCAAAACCTCTGGTCGGAAGGGCGCGCCGACGACCAGCTGCGGCGCTGGCTGCTGGCGCCCTTGAGCGCACCGCCGGGTAACACCGGTGCCGCCACGGCTGGTGGGAAGACGCTGTGCAACTGCATGAATGTCAGCCAGCGTGCGGTTTGCGCGGGCATCGAGCGCGGCCTGGATTTGCAGGGCCTGAAAAAAGAACTGGGCTGCGGCACGCAGTGCGGTTCCTGCGTACCGGAAATCAAGCGCCTGCTGGTTGCCACCGCGCAACCGGTCGCCGCGATCTCTTGAGGAAAACACTATGAACGCAAAAGTCTGGCTGGTAGGTGCGGGTCCTGGCGACCCTGAATTGCTGACCCTCAAAGCCGTGCGCGCCTTGGGCGAGGCCGACGTGGTGTTGATCGACGACCTGGTCAACGACGCGGTGCTGGAGCACTGCCCCGGCGCACGCATTATCGCCGTCGGCAAGCGCGGCGGCTGCCGCTCCACTCCCCAGGCGTTCATCCATCGGCTGATGTTGCGTTATGCCCGCCAAGGCAAATGCGTGGTGCGCCTCAAAGGCGGCGACCCGTGCATCTTCGGCCGGGGCGGTGAAGAAGCCCAGTGGCTGCGCGAGCGCGGCGTCGAGGTGGAACTGGTCAATGGCATCACCGCCGGTCTTGCGGGCGCGACCCAGTGCGATATTCCACTGACCCTGCGCGGGATTGCCCGGGGCGTGACCCTGGTAACGGCTCACACCCAGGACGGCAGCAGCCTGAACTGGCAAGCCCTGGCGCAAAGTGGCACGACCCTGGTGGTGTACATGGGCGTGGCGAAACTGAGCGAGATCCGCGAGCAACTGCTGGCCGGCGGACTGGCAGCGGACACGCCGGTAGCGATGATCGAAAACGCCTCCCTGCCCCATCAACGTGACTGCCGCAGCGACCTGGCCTCGATGGAGACCGATGCCGTCGCGTTTCAACTCAAGAGCCCGGCGATCCTGGTGATTGGCGCGGTGGCCGGTGCAGCCGAACTGGCTGCCTCCCCGCCGGTCTTCGCCCAGGCATCAGCCCAGTAACGGACCATCCCTTACCCAACGTGGGAGCGAGCCTGCTCGCGATGGCAATCTTTCAGTAACCCCAATGGTGACTGACACATCGCCTTCGCGAGCAGGCTCGCTCCCACAGTTAGGTCGGGGCAAAGCTGAAGAGACAGGCCGCCTCTCAAACCGCCTCGCTCCTGATCCTGATCTTGATTTTGATCTTGATCTGAGACGCCCCGTTAACCACGCTGGCCGAACGCAGGCATTGCGCAGTGGGCATCCCGGCATGGATGCCGGGATAGCCGCGCTGGGCCAGGGACGGCCCTTCGCGGCGGGCCCACGGAGCAATGCCGGAGTGAGGGCACACCGAGCCTGGGCGAGGTGCCGAGTGGTGGGGCAAAGCCTTTTGGGTTACTTTTTTGGCGTCTGAAAAAAGTGACCCGCCGTAAGGGCGGAACCCTAAGCAGCCGTTACCGCAGCAACGGATATGTACCCAGCCAACAAAACCGTGGCCGACTGTCAGGCCGCCATCGCGAGCAAGCTCGCTCCCACAATAGAATCGAAGTACGACCGGTAAAGATATGCCGGCTGTGAGGCCGCATTCGCGAGCAGGCTCGCTCCCACAGTTAGATCGGGGGGCAAAGCTGAAGAGACAGGCCGCCTCTCAAACCGCCTCGCTCTTGATCTTGATCTTGATCCTGATCTTGATCTGAGACGCCCCGTTAACCACGCTGGCCGAACGCAGGCATTGCGCAGTGGGCATCCCGGCATGGATGCCGGGATAGCCGCGCTGGGCCAGGGACGGCCCTTCGCGGCGGGCCCACGGAGCAATGCCGGAGTGAGGGCATGCCGAGCCTTGGCGAGGCACCAAGTGGTGGGGCAAAGCCTTTTTGGTTACTTTTTTGGCGTCTGAAAAAAGTGACCCGCCGTAAGGGCGGAACCCTAAGCAGCCGTTACCGCAGCAACGGATATGTACCCAGTCAACAAAACCCTGGCCGACTGTCAGGCCGCCATCGCGAGCAAGCTCGTTCCCACAATAGAATCGAAGTACGACCGGTAAAGATATGCCGGCTGTGAGGCCGCATTCGCGAGCAGGCTCGCTCCCACAGTTAGATCGGGGGCAAAGCTGAAGAGACAGGCCGCCTCTCAAACCGCCTCGCTCCTGATCCTGATCTTGATCTTGATCTTGATCTTGATCTTGATCTGAGACGCCCCGTTAACCACGCTGGCCGAACGCAGGCATTGCGCAGTGGGCATCCCGGCATGGATGCCGGGATAGCCGCGCTGGGCCAGGGACGGCCCTTCGCGGCGGGCCCACGGAGCAATGCCGGAGTGAGGGCATGCCGAACCTTGGCGAGGCACCAAGTGGTGGGGCAAAGCCTTTTTGGTTACTTTTTTGGCGTCTGAAAAAAGTGACCCGCCGTAAGGGCGGAACCCTAAGCAGCCGTTACCGCAGCAACGGATATGTACCCAGTCAACAAAACCCTGGCCGACTGTCAGGCCGCCATCGCGAGCAAGCTCGTTCCCACAATAGAATCGAAGTACGACCGGTAAAGATATGCCGGCTGTGAGGCCGCATTCGCGAGCAGGCTCGCTCCCACAGTTAGATCGGGGGGCAAAGCTGAAGAGACAGGCCGCCTATCAGACCGCCTCGCTCTTGATCTTGATCTTGATCTTGATCCTGATCTTGATCTGAGACGCCCCGTTAACCACGCTGGCCGAACGCAGGCATTGCGCAGTGGGCATCCCGGCATGGATGCCGGGATAGCCGCGCTGGGCCAGGGACGGCCCTTCGCGGCGGGCCCACGGAGCAATGCCGGAGTGAGGGCATGCCGAGCCTTGGCGAGGCACCGAGTGGTGGGGCAAAGCCTTTTTGGTTACTTTTTGGCGTCTGAAAAAAAGTGACCCGCCGTAAGGGCGGAACCCTAAGCAGCCGTTACCGCAGCAACGGATATGTACCCAATCAACAAAACCGTGGCCGACTGTCAGGCCGCCATCGCGAGCAAGCTCGCTCCCACAATAGGATCGGAGTACGACCGGTAAGGATATGCCAGTTAAAGAGCCGTATTCGCGAGCAGGCTCGCTCCCACAGGTTCCAAGTTTCTCCAGCCCGGCCACTGACCCACCAAATCGCAGGCAAAGAAAAGCCCGGCCTGAGCCGGGCTTTTCCTAAGCTTTGGGCTAATTACTTAGCTTGGGCTTCAACCTGCGCTTCTACGCGACGGTTAACTGCACGACCAGCTTCAGTGGCGTTGTCGGCAACTGGGCGGGATTCGCCGTAGCCAACAGACTGAACGCGGGACGATTCAACACCGTACTGGTTGGTCAGAACCTGCTTGACGGCGTTTGCACGACGCTCGGACAGCTTCTGGTTGTAAGCGTCAGGACCGACGGAGTCAGTGTGACCTTCAACAGTGGTGCTGGTGGATGGGTACTGCTTCATGAAATCAGCCAGGTTCTTGATGTCGCCGTAGCTGTTTTCTTTAACGACCGACTTGTCGAAGTCGAACTTGACGTCCAGCTCAACACGTACGACTTCAGCAACAGCTGGGCAGCCATCAGCGTCAACGGTTACGTTGGCTGGGGTGTCAGGGCACTTGTCGACGTTATCGCACACGCCATCGTTGTCGCTGTCGGAGCAGACTTCAGCAGGTGCTGGAACTGGAGCAGCGGCAGGCTTGGAACCGCCACCGAAGTTCACACCGATACCAACGCTAGGCGCCCACTCGGTGTCGCCCTGGTCGATGTTGTACTGAGCTTCAACGCCGGCACGGGCGTAGAAGTTGTCAGTGAAATACAGCTTGGCGCCGCCACCAACGTTGGCGAAGGTAGAACGGTTACGACCGTTGCTGCCATTCTGGTCGATGCTCTGGTCCGAGAAACCGGCCGAGACGTAAGGACGCAGCATGTCGCCTGGGTTGTTGAAGTGGTACAGAGCGTCCAGAGCGGTGTTGGCGCCCTTGACGTTAGTGCCGTCGTCGGTACGTGCATTGTGCACTTCGTCGTAGGCCAGACGCAGTTCAACGTCGTCGGTCAGGAAGTAACCGACCGAACCGCCGAACAGGTTGCCGTTGTTCTTGAAGTCGCGAGCGCTGTCGAACATTTCTTTCTTGGCGAAGCCTTCGATTTCAACTGCGCCTTGGCCTTGTGCCAGAGCGCCGAACGAAGTGGCAGCAATCAAAGAACCAATGGCAAAGCCCAAGGTGTTTTTCAGTTTCATCCGTTAAATCCCCATCTGGTGATTGTGAAGCAGTCCCGCAAACCGGGGGACAACTCGGCGGCAAGTCTATCAGAACTTGCCTACACGTAAGAGATATTTGCGCCGAACTAAGTTTCGGCAATGCCTGCAAATTTCTCACGCAGCTTATCGAGCGCGCGCTTGTAACGCATTTTTGTCGCGCTCAAACCCATATGCATTATGTCTGCGATCTCCTGGAATTCCAGTTCTGCGACAAATCGTAGCACCAGAATCTCCCGATCGATCGGGTTCACATAAACCAGCCAACGGTCGAGCCCACCCTTTTCCTCGGGCTTGGGCGCCTTTTCTTCAGACGCTTCCTCGAGGGGGTCCAGGGCTCAAAGCGTCCATCAAGCGACGCTTTCGCCGTTCCTTTCGATACTGCGTGATGCATTCGTTGTAGGTGATGCTGTACAGCCAGGTCTTGAACTTCGATTTCCCCTCGAAGTTCTTCAACCCGTAAAGCACCTTCAACATCACCTCCTGACAGACATCATCAGCATCGCGATCGTTCCCAAGATATCGTGCACAAACGTTAAATAAAGTTCTCTGGTAACGGCGCATCAACTCTTCATAGGCGCGCGTGACGTGGAACAGCTCCGTATGCGCGCGCGCGACCAACTCCTCATCAGAGAGATCACGGGGGGTCGTAGCGCGTGGATAGCGATTGGGGTTTGTTCAAAACAAGTCGGGCCGACAGTCTAGGTCAATGTGCGCCGCAACCCGCCGTGGCGGGGATTTTGCGGCGGCATACATTAGCAGGATTTGCCGGGTTAGCGGCTACTCACATGCTGCTCAAGCAGGATCCGATTAGACAGCGATACCAGTTCGCCCTCTTCGGTCAGCAATGTGGTTTTCACCGTGCCGATCTCTTCGATCTGGCCTTCGACCTCGCCAACACGCACTTGTTGCCCAACCTCATACAATTCACGCACATAGATTCCCGCAAGAATCTGACCGGCGATTTCCCGGCTCCCCAACCCCATTGCCAGCGCGACCGCCAGACCAACGGTAATCAGGACGATCACGATCACGTGGTTGAGCAGGTCCGTCTTGACCTCTAACTGGCTGATCGCAACCGAAATACTGATGATGATCACCAGGCCCTGGGCGATACGCCCAACGCCCGAGGCATAATCCAGCCCGACGCCCTCGGCCGCGCCACGCACCAGCCCGTTGGCCAGTTGCGCCAGCAGTACACCCACCAGCAGCACCAACGCGGCACCGAAGACCTTTGGCAGATAGAGCGCAAGCATGTCGAGCGTAGCCGAGACCCGCTCCAGCCCCAGGGACTCAGCCGCCGAAACCAGGAATATAAGCAGGACGAACCAGTAGACAATCTTGCCGACCAGCGTCGAGATCGGGACCTGGATGCCGCCACGCGACAGCAACTTGGTCAGGCCGGTGCCGCCCATCAGGCGGTCGAGGCCCAGTTTGGCGAGCAATTTGGAGAGCAGCGTGTCGAGGAGCTTGGCCACCACGAAACCCAGCAACAGCACCACCAGGGCGCCAAAGAGGTTGGGGATGAAGTTAGCCACTTTGGTCCACAACGCAGTCATTGCCGTGACGAGGCTCTGGGTCCAGAGATCAAGTTCCATATTCAATCAGCCTTATCAGCGGTGCGAGTAACAGGTTTGCGACGGGAAACCGGCGAGACATGGGCCGACCCGTTGTTCAGGGCGATCATCAGCGCGGGCAACCAACGGCCCAGCAGGCTGAAAAGATCGCCGGCGCCAACCTGACGGTTGGCGGTTTTGAGCACGCGTCCCAGGCACGCATCGTCGTCCCGGCTGGACGGCGAAGCGTTGAGCATGTCGCGCAGAGACTGTTCAAACGGATCGTGCATACACACCTCTCGTGATGTCTGTGGAAGACGCGATCAGATTTCGTCGGGTCACATGAAAGCCCATCACACCCAACGCAAACGGCGGAATAACCACCATTGCCCCGTCGCGACGCAGATCATCAGCAGGCAGGCAATCATGAAACCGTAGGGGCTTTCGGAAAACGGAATGCCGCCGACATTGATGCCCAGCAGGCCGGTGAGAAAACTCATCGGCAGGAAGATCCCGGTAATGATGCCGAAGCGGTACATGGTGCGGTTCATGCGCACCGAAAGACGCCGGTCCTCGGCCTCCAGCACAAGCCCCACGCGCTCTCGGGTCAATTCCAGCTCTTCGAGGTAGCGCGTCAGGCTGTTGTTCAATTCATTCCAATAGTCGCCATCGTCCTCGACGAACCAAGGCAACTTGGTCCGCGACATCTGGCCGAAGATGTCCCGCTGTGGCGCCAGGAATCGCTTCAGTCCGGCGGCCCTGCGACGGATGTGCAAAATGGCGTCGTGTTCGGGTGTATACCGTTCGTCGGTATCGAGTTTTTCTTCCTCGCTGTCGACGATTTCAGACAGGCACGTCACCAGGTCCTGCACTTTATTGGTCAGGTATTGCGCCATATAAAGGATGAGTTCCGACGAGGTCTTCGGTCCCTTGCCTTCAACCAACTCCGCCAGCAGTTCATCGGTGGCGCGCAATGGGCGCAACCGCAGGGAAATCACCCGCTGGGCCGAGGCAAAGATGCGCACCGAAACCATGTCTTCAGGCTCGGCACCCGGGTTGAGGTTGATCCCGCGAAGAAACAGCAGCAGCTCGGCATTGGGCAGCGGCAGCAGGCGCGGCCGGGTGTTCTCTTCCAGCAGCAGGTCGCAATTGAATTCGCTCAGGCCGCTGGATTTGCGCAACCACGTGTGGGTTTGCGGATGACTGCGGTCCCAATGCAGCCACAGGCTTTCATGAGTCTGCAACTGCAAGTCGTCCAGTTCGGTCCGGGCTATCGAACGCGCGCCGCCTTTACCATCCAGCACCAGGGCATGAACCAGCCCCCACTGCGCGTTTTCTTCCTCGAACATCCTCATCCCTTATGGCTGTAGCGCTTCATTCAGGCATTTTCAGCGGGCTCGGCGAAACAATCACGCCGTTGTTGTCCGCATAGACATACTCGCCTGGGCGAAACGTCACGCCGGCGAAGGTCACCGGTACATTGAGATCCCCGATGCCGCGCTTGTCGGTCTTCATCGGGTGGCTGGCCAGGGCCTGGACGCCGAGGTCGGTCTGGGCAATGACGTCGACATCGCGGATGCAGCCGTAGATCACCAGCCCTTCCCAGCCATTCTTCGCCGCTTTCTCGGCCAGCATGTCGCCCAACAGGGCCCGCCGCAGCGACCCGCCGCCGTCGACGACCAGCACTTTGCCCTTGCCCTCGAGTTCAACCTGCTCCTTGACCAGTGAATTGTCTTCGAAGCACTTGATGGTCACGATTTCACCACCAAAGGAGTCGCGGCCACCGAAATTGCTGAACATCGGTTCCAACACCTGCACCAGGTCCGGGTAGGTATCGCACAGGTCGGGCGTGAGGTAATGGTTCATCGGGCAGCTCCTGCAAGGGTTGGACGTCTGGCTGAATGAATAACCGTTTGTGACCGAAACAACGTAGCGCGTCATATCTTAGCCGCAAGCCGACCAGAGCGGAATGCCCTTGTCAGAGCCTTCCCTCAAACCGCTTCGGCCAGGCGAGGCTGTTCTGCCGACAGCGGCGCGCGCTGATCTTCCAGCCAGCGCGCCACCAGCGGCCAGACCTCGGCTTGCGCGGCCTTGCTGACAAGCATTTCGACATGGCCGAAGTCATCACCGAAGCCCTGTGCCCGGCCCAGGCAGACAAACTGCTTGCGCTCGGAACCGATCTGCTCGAAAAGTTTTCGACAGGCCCAGGGCGGATCCTGCTGATCGCCGGCGGCGCTCACCGCCAGTACCGGCACTTGCACGTCCGCCAGGCCGGCCCACCAGTTCTTCTCGGCATCGCCGAAACGCCCGAACAGGCCATACCAGCGCATGCTCTCCAGGGCCAGGCCGATAGGCTCGTCTTCCGGGCCGCGCTTGAGCCTTGGGCCGGACAATTGGGCAAACCGCTTGAGAATGAGGCGTCCGCTCCACTCCACCGGGGGGATTTTCAAGGGCCAGTACGTGCGGCTGACCTGGGTCCCGAAAAACGCCGCCGACGCCACGGCGGGCTCGCCCAGGTAATGGCCGCCCAAGGCTGCGGCCAGGGTGATGCCACCCAGCGAATGGCCAATCCAGTGGGGCACTTGCCCGCTTTGCTCGCGCACAAAGGCGCCGATGGCCGGCAGGTCGTAACGGGCATAGTCCGCGACGCGGTTATTGCGGTAGCCCTGGTTGCGCTGGGATAACCCATGGCCACGCATCTCGGGAATCCAGACATCGAACCCCAGGCGCACCAGGTACGCCCCCAGCCCCAGGCCCTTGGGCGAATACCAGAAGCGTCGGTTGGAAAAACTGCCGTGGAGCAGGATCACCGGGACCCCACGGACCTCGCCGGCATCGGCCATGCCCAGGCGGGTAACGGCCACTTCGACGCTGTAGTCCGGGCTGTTGCCCGGTTTCAGGCGATACACATCTTCGCTCAGATCACCGCGCCGCTCGGCGCTGATCAGGGCGACAGGAAATAGGTTGCTGCTGCTTTGCATGATCTTCTTGCACAAAAAAGGGCGGCGTCCTGGTGGAGCCCGCCCTGCTTCAAATCGAAAGGGACTGGGGAGACATACAGCCATGGACCTGTGGGAGCGAGCTTGCTCGCGATTGCGGTGGATCAGCAAAACTAATTCTGACTGACACTCCGCTATCGCGAGCAAGCTCGCTCCCACAGGGATTTCGCTTGACTGACTGGCATCAGCCTACCAGCCCCCTTCACTCAATCAGACCGCAGCCTGACCCTCAGCCAGGAAGAACCAGGTTTCCAGCACGGAGTCCGGGTTCAACGAAACGCTCTCGATGCCCTGCTCCATCAGCCACTTGGCCAGGTCCGGGTGGTCCGAAGGGCCCTGGCCGCAGATGCCGATGTATTTGCCGGCCTTGTTACAGGCGGCAATCGCATTGGCCAGCAGCTTCTTGACCGCCGGGTTACGCTCGTCGAACAGGTGGGCGATGATCCCGGAGTCGCGGTCCAGACCGAGGGTCAACTGGGTCAGGTCGTTGGAGCCGATGGAGAAACCGTCGAAGAACTCAAGGAACTCTTCGGCCAGGATCGCGTTGGAGGGCAGCTCGCACATCATGATCACGCGCAGGCCATTTTCGCCACGGGCCAGGCCGTTTTCCGCCAGCAGGTCGACCACCTGGCTCGCTTCGCCCAGGGTGCGCACGAACGGCACCATGATCTCGACGTTGGTCAGGCCCATCTCGTTACGCACGCGCTTCAGAGCCCGGCATTCGAGCTCGAAGCAGTCACGGAACGACTCGCTGATGTAGCGCGAAGCCCCGCGGAAGCCCAGCATCGGGTTCTCTTCTTCCGGCTCGTAGAGCTTGCCACCGATCAGGTTGGCGTACTCGTTGGACTTGAAGTCCGACAGGCGCACGATGACTTTTTTCGGCGAGAACGCCGCCGCCAGGGTGCTGATGCCTTCCACCAGCTTCTCGACGTAGAAACCGACCGGATCGTCGTAGCCGGCAATGCGCTTGTCGACGCTGTCCTTGATTTCCTGTGGCAGCCCGTCGTAGTTCAACAGCGCCTTGGGGTGCACGCCGATCATGCGGTTGATGATGAACTCCAGGCGGGCCAGGCCCACGCCGGCATTCGGCAACTGCGCGAAGTCGAAGGCGCGGTCCGGGTTGCCGACGTTCATCATGATCTTGAACGGCAGCTCCGGCATGGCGTCCACGGAGTTCTTCTTGATGTCGAAGCCCAGCTCGCCTTCGAAGATGTAGCCGGTATCGCCTTCGGCGCAGGAAACGGTGACGCCCTGGCCGTCCTTGAGCAATTGGGTCGCGTTGCCGCAACCAACAACCGCCGGGATGCCCAGCTCACGGGCGATGATTGCCGCGTGGCAGGTACGCCCGCCGCGATTGGTGACGATGGCGCTGGCGCGCTTCATGACCGGTTCCCAGTCCGGATCGGTCATGTCGGAAACCAGTACGTCGCCGGCCTGGACCTTGTCCATCTCCGAGACGTCCTTGATGATCCGCACCTTGCCCGCGCCGATGCGCTGGCCGATGGCCCGGCCTTCCACCAGCACGGTGCCGGTTTCCTTGAGCAGGTAGCGCTCCATGACGTTGGCCTGGGTGCGGCTCTTCACGGTTTCCGGACGAGCCTGGACGATGTACAGCTTGCCGTCGTCACCGTCCTTGGCCCACTCGATGTCCATCGGGCACTTGTAGTGTTTCTCGATGGTCATCGCCTGCTTGGCCAGTTCACTGACTTCGGCGTCGGTCAGGCAGAAGCGCGCGCGATCGGCCTTGTCCACGTCGACGGTCTTGACCGAGCGACCGGCCTTGGCCTCGTCGCCGTAGATCATCTTGATCGCCTTGCTGCCGAGGTTGCGGCGCAGGATGGCGGGACGGCCGGCTTCCAGGGTGCCTTTGTGGACATAAAATTCGTCCGGGTTCACCGCGCCCTGCACGACGGTTTCACCCAGGCCGTAGGCGCCGGTGATGAACACCACGTCACGAAAGCCCGACTCGGTGTCGAGGGTGAACATCACGCCGGCGGTGCCGGTTTCGGAGCGGACCATGCGCTGCACACCCGCGGACAGGGCGACCAGCTTGTGGTCGAAGCCCTGGTGCACGCGATAGGAAATGGCGCGGTCGTTGAAGAGGGAGGCAAAGACTTCCTTGGCGGCCCGGATGACGTTTTCCACGCCACGGATGTTCAGGAAGGTCTCCTGCTGACCGGCGAACGAGGCGTCCGGCAGGTCTTCGGCGGTGGCCGAGGAGCGGACGGCGACGGCGATGTCGGGATTGCCTTCGGACAGCTTGGCGAAAGCAGTACGGATCTCGGCGTTGAGTTTCTCGGGGAACTCGGCTTCCATGATCCATTGGCGGATCTGGGCGCCGGTCCTGGCCAGGGCATTGACGTCATCGACGTCGAGGGCGTCGAGCGCATCGTGGATCTGCTGGTTCAGGCCGCTCAGTTCCAGGAAATCACGATATGCCTGGGCGGTCGTGGCGAAGCCACCTGGCACCGAGACACCGGCGCCGGCGAGGTTACTGATCATCTCGCCCAGGGATGCGTTCTTGCCCCCCACATGCTCTACATCATGGACGCCGAGCTTATCGAGGGAAACTACGTACTCTACCAAGGTGATCTCTCCACTGACTGTGTTGGAAAAGCTCAAGTACCGGCAGCTCCAGGGAGCAATCGCCGGCGATATGGCCTGGACCTGGAAAATAAGTGAGAATGCGGGCCACGGGCGGCCGGCAAATCGCGCCTATCATATCCAAGAATCGTTACTAGCTCACTAGCTTAAGGCCCAAGGCGCAAATGAAACGATCCGCTTTCTTTATCTCCGACGGCACCGGCATCACGGCCGAAACGCTGGGCCAGAGCCTGTTGGCGCAGTTCGAAAACATAACCTTCACCAAGCTGACACGGCCGTATATAGACAGCGTCGACAAGGCGCGGGCCATGGTACAGCAAATCAATAAAGCCGCCGAAACCGACGGTTTTCGCCCGATCATCTTCGATACCATCGTCAATCAGGACATCCGTGAGATTCTCGCAACGTCCAATGGTTTCATGATCGACATTTTTTCCACGTTCCTGGCGCCCCTGGAGCAGGAACTGAGCGAACACTCCTCCTACTCGGTCGGCAAGTCCCATTCCATTGGCCACAACTCCAACTACATGGAGCGGATCGAGGCGGTCAACTTCGCACTGGACAACGACGACGGCGCCCGCACGCATTATTACGACAAGGCCGATCTGATCCTAGTGGGTGTGTCGCGCTGTGGTAAGACGCCGACGTGTCTGTACATGGCGATGCAATTCGGGATCCGCGCGGCCAACTATCCGCTGACCGAAGACGACATGGAGCGGCTGCAACTGCCCAGCGCGTTGCGCGCCCATCAGCACAAGCTGTTCGGCCTGACCATCGACCCGGACCGCCTCACCGCGATCCGCAACGAGCGCAAGCCCAACAGCCGCTATTCGAGCTATGCCCAGTGCGAATTCGAAGTGCGCGAAGTGGAAAACCTGTTCCGGCGGGAGAATATTCCCCACATCAACTCCACGCATTTTTCCGTGGAAGAGATTTCGGCGAAGATCCTGGTGGAGAAAGGGGTGGAGCGGCGGTTCAAGTAATCTAGACGCCCAAAACCAAAACCTGTGGGAGCGAGCTTGCTCGCGATAGCGGTGGATCAGCAACATTAATGCCGGCTGACTCTCCGCTATCGCGAGCAAGCTCGCTCCCACAGGGGGTTCTCAGAACTTCTGTATCAATGGGCCACAGTCGCCTGCTCTTCCATCTTCTTGCGCAAGCTCAACGGGCGCATATCGGTCCAGACCTCTTCGATGTAGGCCAGGCACTCCTTCTTGAAGCCGCTCTTGCCCACGGTCCGCCAACCTTCCGGAACGGCCTTGTAGTCCGGCCAGATCGAATACTGCTCTTCGTGGTTGACCACGACCTGGAAGAGAATGTCCTCGCGGTCGAATACTGAAGTCATGGTGTTTCTCCGTCGTTGCTCAAGGTTCGCCGCGCCATGGGCGCAGCCAAGGTATGAAAAGGAACGTACCGGGCCGGATGAAAATTAGGCGTCGGCCACGGCAGCCTCCAGGGCGCGCCGGAACAGCTCGGCCACGCGGTCGATTTCCACAGCCGTAATGATCAGCGGCGGCAGGAAACGCACCACGCCCCCCTGCCGTCCACCCAGCTCCAGGATCAGGCCGCGCTTGAGGCATTCACGCTGCAACCGCGGCGCCAGCCGTGCGTCCACCGGAGGATGGCCCAGGGCGTCCGGCTTGCCGGTCGGGTCCACCAGCTCGACGCCGAGCATCAGGCCGCGACCGCGGATGTCGCCCAATTGCGGAAAATCCCTCTGCAGGATATGCAGGTGCTCGCTCAAGCGCTCGCCCATGGCGGCGGCGTGGGCCGGCAGGTTGTGTTCGACCAGGTAGCGCATCACCGCGCTGCCCGCCGCCATCGCCATCTGGTTACCGCGGAAAGTCCCGGCATGGGCGCCCGGCAACCAGGTGTCGAGCCAATCGCGATACACCACCACCGCCAGTGGCAGGCTGCCGCCGATGGCCTTGGACAGCACAACCACATCCGGAATGATGCCGGCGTGCTCGAACGCGAACATCTTGCCGGTCCGCCCGAAACCACTCTGGATTTCATCGACGATCAGCGCCACCCCGGCCTGCTCGGTGATTCGCCGCAAGCCGCGCAGCCAATCAAGATCGGCCGGTATGACCCCGCCCTCGCCCTGCACTACCTCGACGATCACCGCCGCCGGTAACTGCACCCCGGCCTCGGGATCGTTCAGCAGGTTTTCCAGGTAATGCAGATTGGCCTTGACCCCCTCGACGCCACCGAGCCCGAACGGGCAGCGATAATCGTAGGGGTATGGCATGAACTGCACGCCGTTGCTGAGCAATGCCCCCAAGGGCTTTTTCGGCCCCAGGCTGCCCATCAGGCTCAGCGCGCCCTGGCTCATGCCGTGATATCCGCCCTGGAACGACAGTACGGTGCTACGCCCGGTGGCGGTGCGCACCAATTTGAGTGCCGCTTCCACCGCGTCGGTCCCCGTCGGGCCACAGAACTGGATTTTCGCCTCGGCGGCGAGGCTCGCCGGCAACAGGCCGAACAGGTCCTGGACAAACCGGTCCTTGACCGGCGTGGTCAGGTCCAGGGTATGCAGGGGCAACTCGTCGGCGAGGACCTGCCGGATCGCCTCGATCACGACCGGGTGGTTGTGCCCGAGGGCCAGCGTGCCGGCGCCGGCCAGGCAATCGATGAAGGTCCGGCCTTCGACATCCTCGACGTACAGGCCCTTGGCGCGCTTGAGGGCCAGGGGAATCCGCCGAGGATAGCTGCGGGCATTGGATTCCTGCCGGCTCTGGCGGGCCAGCAACGGTGATTCGTTGAATTGATAGAGCGTCTCGCCCGACGCGGGACTGACCCGCGCTGGCGCTGCTTCGACAGAAGGATTGGCGACTGACATTTCTCGACCCCGCGATTAGTGACCAAACGGCACACCGGACAGGTGCGCATTCAAGGCGCACATGCAGGTTTCCTGTTGTGGAAACGCATCAGCGAGGCAAGGATTTACTATCACCCTATCCCGTGGCGAGGGAGCTTGCTCCCGCTGGGCTGCGCAGCAGCCCCCTCAAGCCAGAGCACGCGGTAGATCAGATTGACCGAGGTGAAAAGTTTGGGCCCGCTGCGCGGTCCAGCGGGAGCAAGCTCCCTCGCCACGAGATCTACTGGCCCGAAGAGACTTGCACGGGCACGGTCAGTTCGACCCGCAGCCCGTCCGGGCGGCTGTCGAAATGCAGGCCGCAGCCGCAACGCTGGACGATCGCCTGGACGATCGCCAGGCCCAGACCGCAGCCGGTGCTGTGGCCGTTGCGCCAGAAGCGTTGGGTCAGGTGCTGGATATCCTCGGCGGCGATTCCGTCGCCATGATCACGTACCAGGAAACGCACGCGCTGGCCGATCATCTCCAGGCTCAGTTCGACCTCGGTATCGGCCGGGGTGTGGCGCAGGGCGTTCTCCAGCAGGTTGCGCAACGCGGCGATGGCCAGCACCGCCGGCATCTGCACCGGCGCAGCGGAAAGCGGCGGCGATATGTGCAGCCTGATCCGCTGGGGCGCGCCGCCGGCCGCATCCTGGATCGCCAGCCGAGCGACCTGCTCGGCGTTGCATTGCACGCCATCATCAAACGAAAGGCTGCCCTCGACCCGCGCCAGCAGCAACAGTTGCTCAAGGGTACGGTGCAAGCGGTCGGCGCCCTCCTCTGCCCGGGCCAGGGACTGATCGCGCGCAGCCCCCTCGGTCATGCGCGCCACTTGCAGGTGGGTCTTGATCGCCGTCAGCGGGCTGCGCAATTCATGGGCCGCGTCACCGGTCAACCGGCGCTCGCGCTCGATGGTCTTGCCGATACGCTGGAACAGCTGGTTCTGGGTTTCCAGCAAGGGCCGCAGCTCGCTGGGCAGCGGATGGATCTGCAGGGGTTCGAGGGAGTCCGCGTTACGGCGCATCAACGCATCACGCATGCGATTGAGCGGCGCCAGGCCCTGGCCGATGCCCAGCCACAACAGGCACAGGCAACCGAGCAACGCCACGCCGACCGGCACCGACGCCGCCAGCAGCACCGACAGGTTCAACGCTTCGCGCTCGATCTGGCGATCGGCCGTGGTAATGCGCAAATCGCCGCGAACCAGGGTAAAGCTGCGCCATGGCGCACCGTCGATCATCTGATCATGGAAGCCTGTCTTCTCGGCTTCCAGGGCCTGTTCCGGGTTGCCGTGGCTGCGCGCCAGGATCTCGCCGCGCAAGGAACTGACCTGGCAGGCCATGCCGCCCGGGATGCTCAACTGCTCCGAGCTCAAATGCGTGCCTTCACCTTTGCTGGGCACCGGTGGCAACTGCTCCAGCAACCCGGCGACCATCCGCGCCGAAGCCACCCAGGCGCTGGTCGAGAGAAAACATCATCTGGTTGCGCAGGTCGCTGAGCATCCAGGCCGCGGCCAGGGCCCAGATCAAGGTAAAGGCCGCGCCGAGCGTCAGGCTCAGCCGCAGTCGCAGGCTCATCACTTGGAGGATTCCCCGCCATCCGCCGGCCCCAGCCGATACCCCAAGCCACGCACGGTTTCGACAATGCCGTTGCCCAGCTTGCGGCGCAGGTGGTGGATATGCACGTTCAAGGCGTTGCTTTCCAGTTCATCGCTGAACCCGTAGACACTGTCCTTGAGCTGCTCGGTGGACAACACCCGACCGCGACTGTGCAGCAGCGCCTGCAACAGCGACTGCTCGCGGCGCGAGAGGTCCACCGGCTGGCCGCCCAGGGTGGTTTCCCGACTGCTGGGGTCATAGGTCAGGCGACCGTGCTCGATCAGGTTGACGCTGCGCCCCGCCACGCGCCGCAGCAAGGTGTGCAGGCGTGCCGCCAGCTCCCGCAGGTCGAAGGGTTTGAGCAGATAATCATCGGCCCCGGCCTGCAGGCCGTCGACCCGATCGGTCACCGAATCCCGCGCGGTGAGGATCAGCACCGGCGTCTCCAGGCCTTGCTGGCGCAATTGCTTGAGCAGCTTGAGACCATCTTCATCAGGCAGGCCAAGATCGAGCACCATGACATCGAATTCGGCGACACCCAGCATCGCCCGCGCCGCCGAGGCGGTGGCGACGTGTTCGACGGTCAGGCCTTGAGCGGTGAGCCCGGCGACAATGCCGCTGGCGATCAACTCGTCGTCTTCGCAGACCAGTACGCGCATGGTAAGCCCCGTGGAAAAAGGTACATTAGGCCGCCGGCCGATTAAGTCGACATTATGCGACGAGTACGCCAGGCATGGGTGATCTTCGCTGTAAACCGGCCGTCGCCGGGTTAATCGACGGTTAATCGCCAGCCACCAATGTGCATTCCACTTGCTTCGTTCTAAGGCTTTATCCATGCGTCGATTGTTTTTGCTGTGTCTACTGCTGATCTCGGGCCTGGCCCAGGCCGCCAATCCCTTCGAGACCAAACCCGACTTCCTGCCGGTGGAAAAGGCCTTCGTCTTTACCTCCGAACGCCTGGACTCGGGTGAGACCCAGTTGTTCTGGCAGATCGCCGACGGTTACTACCTGTATCAGCAACGGCTCAAATTCGACGGTCTGGCCGACGCGCAGAAGCCCAGGCTGCCCGAGGGCGAAGCACACAGCGATGAGTTTTTCGGCGACCAGCAAGTCTATCGCCAGGCACTGGAGCTGAAGATTCCCGCCGGGGCCACCGGCAAGATCAAGGTCGGTTTCCAGGGTTGTGCCGACGCGGGCCTCTGCTATCCGCCCCAGACCCAGGTGGTCGACCTCGGCGGCGACGCACCGGCCACGGCCAGTGGCGAGGCGCAGGACCAGGCCCTGGCCAGCGGCCTGCAACAGCACGCGCTGGGCTGGAGCCTGCTGGTGTTCTTCGGCCTGGGGCTGCTACTGGCGTTTACCCCGTGCTCGCTGCCGATGCTGCCGATCCTGGCGGGGCTGGTGGTGGGCAGCGGCGCCGGGCCCCGGCGCGGCCTGGCACTGGCCGGCAGTTATGTCATCAGCATGGCGCTGGTGTATGCCGCCATGGGCGTGCTTGCTGCGCTGTTGGGCGCCAATCTTCAGGCATTGCTCCAGCAACCCTGGCTGCTGGGCACTTTCGCCGCGGTATTCGTGGTGTTGGCGCTGCCGATGTTCGGCTTCTTCGAACTGCAATTGCCGGCCGCCCTGCGCGATCGACTGGAAAATGCCGGCCGCCAGCGCCGCGGTGGCAGCCTGCTGGGTGCCGGCATTCTCGGGGCGTTATCCGGCCTGCTGGTCGGGCCGTGCATGACCGCGCCCCTGGCCGGCGCGCTGCTGTACATCGCCCAGAGCGGCAATGCCCTGCATGGCGGCCTGATCCTGTTCACCATGGGTGTCGGCATGGGCCTGCCGCTGTTGCTGCTGGTGACGGTGGGCAATCGCTTCCTGCCCAAGCCCGGCGCCTGGATGAATCTGCTCAAGGGCGTGTTCGGCTTCCTGTTCCTGGGCACCGCGCTGCTGATGCTCCGCCCGATCATCGATGGCTCGTTGTGGATCGGACTGTGGGGCGCGCTGCTGGTTGTCGCCGCCTATTGCGCCTGGCGCCAGACCCAGGGCTTCGGTCGCGCCGCCTATCTGTGGGGCAGCGTATCGCTGCTGTTCGGCCTGTGGGGTAGCGTGCTGGTGATCGGCGCCGCGGGCGGCAGCGACGATCTGTTCCGGCCGCTGCAGGTCTACAGCGGCGCCAGGGGCAGCGCCACCGTCAGCGCCCACGATGCCTTCGTCACGGTCAGCGAGCCCGCCGCCCTGCAGCGCGAACTGGACGCCGCCAAGGCGCAGGGCCAATGGGTGTTGCTCGATTACTACGCCGACTGGTGCGTGTCCTGCAAGATCATGGAAAAACAGGTATTCGGCCGCGCCGAAGTGCTCGACGCCCTGAAAGGCGTGCGCCTGCTGCGCCTGGACGTCACCGCTGACAACGCCGCCAGCCGTGAGCTGCTGGGTCGCTACAAAGTGCCGGGGCCGCCGAGCCTGTTGTGGATCGGTGCCGACGGTGAAGAGCGCCGCAGCCAGCGGATCACCGGAGAAGTGGACGCCGAGGCGTTCCTGGAGCGTTGGAACATGACCCGGAACGCACGCTGATGCTGACGTTTACCCTGGGCACCTTTGCCATCGCCCTCAATCATCTGCTGCTGATCAGCGCACTGGCCTTGGCGACTTTCGTCGGCTGGCGCGTGGCCAAGCGCGGCGGCGAGAACCCCGAGTCGGTGCTGTTCGGGCTGTTCCTGCTGGGGCTGCTTGCCGCGAGAATCGGCTTCGTCGCCGCGTACTGGAACCATTACCGGGACGACCCGTGGCAGATCGTCGATTTGCGCGACGGCGGATTCCTGGCCTGGCCGGGCATCATCGCCCTGCTGGTCGCCGCGCTGCTCTGGGCGCGTCGCCGCCCGGCCCTGCGCCGGCCCCTGGGCTTCAGCGTCGGCAGCGGCCTGTTGTTCTGGACGGTGGCGACGATGTCGCTGACGATCTACGAGCAAGGCACCCGGCTGCCGGAGATCGAGCTGCGCAACGCTGAAGGCGAAACCGTGAATCTCGCCGATTACCAGGGCGGCCCCTTGGTGATCAACCTGTGGGCCACCTGGTGCCCGCCTTGCCGACGGGAAATGCCGGTCCTGGAAGCGGCGCAAAAACAGCGCCCGGACCTGACGTTCCTGTTCGTCAATCAGGCCGAAAGCATGCAAAGCGTCAGCACCTACCTCGCTACCCAGGGCCTGAGCCTGACCAACGTGCTGTTCGACGGCAGTGGACGCCTCGGCCAGGCCGTCGGCTCCATGGCCCTGCCGACGACTCTGTTCTACAGCGCCGAGGGTCGCCTGCTGGGCAGCCACCTGGGCGAACTGTCGGAAGCGAGCCTGGCCCGCGCCCTGGAAAATTTCGAAACGCCGGGTTCCACCACGGCGATCCACCCCGCGACAAGGAAATTGCCATGCCCCGCCTCCACCACCTGCTGACCCTGGCCTTCGCCGGCGCACTGCTACAAGCGCCGCTGCTTCAGGCCGAAGAGCTGCCCGCGGCGATCAAGAAGATCGAAGCCAAGGGCGCGAAGATCGTCGGCACCTTCGACGCGCCGAACGGCTTGCGCGGCTACGCGGCGCAGTACCAGAGCCGTGGCATGACGCTCTATCTGACGCCGGACGGCCAGCATGTGCTGCTGGGCAACCTGTACGACGCCGATGGCAAGGACCTGAGCCTCGAACCCCTGAAAAAGCTGGTCTACGATCCGATGTCGAAGGAGATCTGGGCGAAGATGCAAGCCAGCAGCTGGATCGCCGACGGCAGCAAGGACGCACCGCGCACCGTGTATCTGTTCAGCGACCCGAACTGCCCGTACTGCAACATGTTCTGGGAGCAGGCGCGGCCGTGGGTCAATGCCGGCAAGGTGCAGTTGCGCCACATCATGGTGGGCATCATCCGCGAAGACAGCCCGGGGAAATCAGCCGCGTTGCTGGCCGCCAAAGAGCCGGAAAAAGCCCTGGCGGACCACGAAAAGGCCGGCAAGGGCAGCCCGCTGAAACCGCTGAAAGAAATACCACCGGCGATCCAGGCCAAACTGGACGCCAACCAGCAGTTGATGGATGAACTGGAGCTGTCCGCGACCCCGGCGATTTTCTACCTGGACGACCAGGGCGACCTGCAACAGCAGCAAGGCGCGCCGTCGCCGGACAAGCTGGTGAAGATTCTCGGGCCGAAGTAAAACCCCGGCCACCTGTGGCGAGGGGATTTATCCCCGCTGGGCTGCGCAGCAGCCCTGAAACCTGACACCACGGTTATCTGATACCGAGTCGACAGCATTAGGGCCGCTTCGCGACCCAGCGGGGATAAATCCCCTCGCCACAAAGTCAATCCCTGCGCTTTAGGAACCCCAGCAACGCCTCCGTCACAAACGCCGGGTTCTCCAGGTTGGAAATATGCCCCGCCTCGGGAATCAGCAGATGCTCGCAGCCGATCAATTCAGCCATCTCCAGCGCCTCGGACGGTGGCCGTGGCTTGTCCTGGTCACCACACATCACCAGCGTGCGCTCGGCATTCAACGCGGGCAGTTGCCCCAGGATGTCGTCCCGACCAAAGATGATCCGCCCCAGCGGCACGATGCTGTCGCGCAGACGATCGGCCGGCAACGCCGCCAGGGTGGCGCGGAACTGCTGGTAAAGCGCTGATTGCGGGTCGATGCCGGGCCGGAAGAAAATCGGCACGACGATGTCCAGCAACGGCTCCGGGATGCTACCGCTGGCCTCGATTTTGTCGAACAGCGAAAAGTAGTACAGACGGGTCGGCTCCGGCTCGACGCCCACATAGGTGTCCATCAATACCAGCGATTGCACGCGTCCAGGCGCCGCCAGCGCCAGGCGTGCGCCCCACATGCCGCCCACCGACAGCCCCACCAGGCTGAAGCAGTCGATGCCCAACTGATCGAGCAACGCCAATGCCTGGCGAGCCAGATCGTTCAGCGAGGACGTATTCTCGGGCAAACGTCCGGACTGACCGTGGCCCCACAGTTCCGGGACGATGACCCGATAGTGCTTCGACAAGGCGTCAATCTGCGGCGTCCACATGCTGTGGTCCCACAAGTAGCTGCTGCCAAGCAGCACCACCGGGCCCTGGCCCTGGTCGAGGTAATGGAGCGGTTGTCCGTCGATCGTTGCAAAGGGCATGAGTGAATTCCTTGATTGAGTCCGGAAAAACCTTCGGGAGACTGAGCCGCGACGAGCGGGTCGTCAACTTTGAGTTTTGCACTGTTTATGCAGAAGCCATCGCGAGCAAGCTCGCTCCCACAGGGGATTTGTGTCGTCCACAAACCCTGTGGGAGCGAGCTTGCTCGCGATGGCGTGTTCATAGACGCCGCAAAACTACATTCCTTCCAGTTCCGCCATCAAATCATTCAGTCGATCGACTTTCTCCCCAGTGATTTCACTGGCCTCCATCCCTGCAATGTACTCGGCCAGTTCCTGCACCGTGCTGCACTCGAACATGGCCCTGAGCGGCACGTTGCGCTGCAAGGCTTTTTGCACGCGCGAGGCGATCTGTGTGGCCAGCAATGAGTGTCCGCCCAGCTCGAAGAAGTTGTCGCGTACGCCCACCCGTTCGACCTTCAGCACCTCGGCCCAGATGTCCGCCAGGGTCTGTTCCAGCTCGTTGGCCGGGGCCTGGTAATCCTGGCTTTGCAACTGGCCTATCTCCAGGGCCGGCAAGGCCTTGCGATCGAGCTTGCCGTTGGCGTTCAGGGGCAAGCGGTCGAGCCACAGCCAGTGCAGCGGCACCATGTATTCCGGCAACTCGCTGCGCAGGCGCTGCTTGATGCGATCCAGGCGCTCGGTCGGGTTCAGCGTCGCGTCGGCGGCGACCAGATAACCCACCAGATGCCTGCCGTTGGCGCCTTCCTGCACGCCCACTGCCGCATCGCGGACTTCGGGCTGTTCATGCAGCCGCGCTTCGATTTCCCCCAGTTCGATGCGGTAGCCGCGAATCTTCACCTGGTGGTCGATGCGCCCGACATATTCCAGCACCCCATCGCTGCGGCGGCGCGCCAGGTCGCCGGTGCGGTACAGCCGGTCGCCCGGCGCCCCGAACGGATCGGGCACGAACACCGGCGCAGTGCGCAGCGGATCGCCGACATAACCGCGTCCGACGCCGGTGCCGGCGACGCACAACTCGCCCACCGCGCCCAACGGCACCAGTTCCAGCGCACCGTCGAGCAAGTAGAGGCGGTTATTGTCGGTCGGCATGCCGATGGGCAGGTAGCTGCCGCGCGTCGAAGCCAGGTCGACCCGGAAGAACGCCACGTCATCGGAACATTCGGCCGGACCGTAGGCATTCACCAGGCCGATGTCCGGATAACGCAACAACCATTGATGGGCCAGTTCCGGCGGCATTGCCTCGCCGGTCGGAAGCATCCAGCGCAGGCCATCCAAGCCGATGCGTTCCTCGGCGAGCATGCCCTGGATCAACGATGGCACGCTCTCCAGCACGCTGATGCCCTGGCGTTTTACGTGCTCCAGCAGCCCTTGCGGGTCGTGGGCGATGGCATTGGGCACGATGTCCACCCGAGCACCGAACAACGGTGCGGCAAGGAACTGCCAAACGGAAATGTCGAAGCTCTGCGACGCCGTCTGGGCAATCACATCCGTCTCGTCCAGCGCCAGGTATGGCACCTTGCTGAGCTGATTATTGAGCATGCCCCGCTGTTGCACCATGACGCCTTTGGGCAAGCCGGTGGAACCGGAGGTGTAGATCACGTAGGCCAGGTTGTCCGGCCCGCTGTAGAGGCGCGGATTGTCCCGCGACACAGCGCTGGCCTGAACGGTTTCCCAGACCAGCAGCCTTGGCCGGCCGGCGCAGGCGAACTCTTCCAGCAAGGCCAGCGCCTGTTCATGACAGGCCTGGGTGCAGACCAGCAACGGCGTGCGGCTCAGTTCGATGATACGGCTCAGGCGCTGGCTCGGCAGGCCCGGATCAAGCGGCAGGTAACCGCCGCCGGCCTTGAAGCTGCCGATGATCATGCCCAACAGGTCGAGATCGCGTTCAGCCAGCAGCGCCACCGGCTGATCGAGCCCGACGCCAGCGGCGACCAACGCGTGGCCGAGGCGATTGCTGCGCTCGTTCAGCTCGGTGTACGTGCAGCGGTCCTCCAGGCAACTCGCGGCGATGCGTCGTGGATGGGCCGCCACCTGGGCCTCGAACAGCTCGACGTAACTGCGCTCCAGCGGATAGGCGCGCTCGCTCTGATTGCAGCCTTGGATCAGGAAGTCCTGTTCCGCGCTGCCAATCAGCGGCAGCTCGGCCACGTCACCGTGGAAACCTTCCATCAAGGCCAGCAGCAATCGCTTGAACTCGCCCAGCAGCCCCTGGACGGTGGACTCATCGAAATAGCGCTGGTCGTAAGACAGGTGCAGCCCCAGGTCATCGCCCGGATAACAGACCGCCGTCAGCGGGAAGTTGGTGTGGGTGCGGCCCGAGTCCGAGGTGGCGTTGAGACTCTGGGCACGATCCAGCACCGAGACTTCCACCGGTGCGTTCTCGAACACGAAGAGGCTGTCGAACAGCGGCTGGCCCTTGGGCAGTTCGCTGACTTCCTGGATGCTCACCAGCGGCAGGTATTCGTATTCGCGCAATTGCATGTTGCTGTCCAGCAAGCCGTTGAGCCACTGACGCACGCTGCAACGCTGGTCATCGCCCGGGATCTGCACCCGCAGAGCGACGCTGTTGATGAACAAGCCCACGGTGCGTTGCATCTGCGGCAACTCCACCGGGCGCCCGGCCACGGTGACGCCGAAGAGTACGTCCCGATCGCCGCTGACCCGGCGCAATACCAGGGCCCACGCGGCCTGGGCGAACGTGTTCACGGTCAGTTGATGGGCCTGGGCCAGTTCTCGCAGCCGTGCGCCGTCCCGAGCGTCGAGCCGGGTGTAGCAGTCACCGACGACCATGCCGCCACTGTCACCGGCGTGTTCGCGCAGGAACGGGCGATCGGCGGGGATCGGCGTGGTCCGCTCGAAGCCCTGCAGGTTCTGCTTCCACCATTGCCGCGCCTCGGCCAGCCCCTGGCGTTGCAACCAGCCGATGTAGTCGCGATAACGCGGCGGCACCGCCAGCCGGGGCTCGCGATGTTCACCGAGGGCGGTGTATATCTCGAAGAAATCATCCATCAGCAGCGAACGGCACCATGCATCGATCAGGATGTGGTGGTTGCTCATCATGAACCAGTAGCGCGCCGCGCCGACCCGGATCAATCGCAGGTGAAACGGTGCCTCGTTGAGCAGATCGAAACCGGCCTCGCGCTCGCGCTTGAGCAGCGCCTGGAGCTTGGGCTCCTGATCGTTCTCAGGCACGTGCAGCCAGTCGAGGTATTCCACCGGCGTGCGCCCGGGCTTGTGGATGATCTGCAGCATGTCTTCGCCGACGTTCCAGCAGAACGAAGCGCGCAAGGCTTCGTGGCGGGCAATCACCGCCTGCCAGGCCTGGGCGAAACGCTGCGGGTCCAGCTCGCTGTTGATGCGGTAGCGGTCCTGCATGTAGTACAGGCCCGTGCCCGGTTCGAGCAGGGTGTGCAGCAACATGCCTTCCTGCATCGGCGTCAGCGGGTAGACATCCTCGATCTGCCCGGCCGGCACCGGCAGGTTGTCCAACTGCGCCTGGGTCAGTTTTGCCAGCGGGAAATCCGACGGCGTCAGGCCGCCCGCCTCGTCCGCCAGGCAATGTTCGATCAGCCGCTGCAACTCGCCGAGATAGGCCTCGGCCAACGCGACGATGCTTTCACGGTCATGCCGCTCGGCGCTGAAGGTCCAGCGCAACAGCAGTTCGCCGCCGCTGACCTGGCCGTCGACACTCAACTCGTTCGGCAGTGGCGCATCAGGGTCGTGAATGGCGCCAAGTGGCGCATCCAGCGGTTGGAACAACGCGTCCTGGCCGAGCGTATGGTCAAGCTGACCGAGGTAATTAAAAGTGATCGGCGCTTGCGGCAAACCGGCCATCGCCTGGCGTGTGCCGGCGTCCGCCAGATAACGCAGCACGCCGTAGCCGAGGCCCTTGTGGGGCACCGCGCGCAGTTGCTCCTTGATGGCTTTGATCGACGCGCCGACATCATCGGCCGCCGGGCTCAGGCGCAGCGGATAGACACTGGTGAACCAGCCCACGGTGCGCGTCAGGTCGACGTCATCAAACAGCGCCTCGCGGCCATGGCCCTCGAGCTGGATCAGCGCCGATTGCTGATTGCCTTGGCGGCACAGCACGCGGGCAAGCGCCGTGAGCAGCAGGTCGTTGACCTGGGTGCGATAGGCGCTCGGTGCCTGCTGCAACAGTTGCCGGGTGCGCTCGGCGTCCAGGCGCACGCTGACGCTTGCGGCGTGTCGCTCCTGCCGCCCGCCGTCAGGGTTCGCGCAAGGCAGCGTAACGTCCGGCCCGCTCAGTTGGTCGCGCCACCAGTTCAATTCCTCGCGCAGGGATTCGCTGCCGGCGTAGGCCTGCAACCGCGCAGCCCAGTCACGCAACGGGCTGGTCTTGGCCGGTAACCGCAGCGTCTGCCCGCCGGCAGATTGGCGGTAAGCCGTCTGCAGATCGTCCATCAACACCCGCCATGAAACCCCGTCCACCACCAGGTGATGGACGGCGATCAGCAGGCGCTGCCGACCGTCCGGCAAGTCCGCCAGCACGGCGCGCAGCAACGGTCCGCTCGCCAGCTGGAAGCCAAGCTGCGCCTGGGCAAACAGCGCTTCGCAGGCTTGCGCGGATTCCACCGAAAGATGCTGCAGCAACGTCCCATCGAACAAGGGCTGGTGCTCGGCGCGCCAATGCCCGGTGGTATTGGCGAAGCCAAGGCGCAAGGCATCATGCTGCTGGAAAACAGCCTGCAACGCCTGCTCCAGGAGCTGTGGTTCGAGACGCGTGGTCGGCTCCAGCAGCAACGCCTGGTTCCAGTGATGACGGTTGGGTATCTCGCTGGCGAAGAACCAGTGCTGGATCGGCGTAAGCCCCGACTCACCGCTCAACAGTCCCTGCTCGACACTCACCTGCTCGCTGCGGGTGGCGATGGCGGCCAGGGCCTGCACGGTCTGGTGCTGGAACAGATCTCGCGGCGTGAAATGAATGCCCTGCTGCCGGGCACGGCTGACGACCTGGATCGACAGGATCGAATCGCCGCCCAGCTCGAAGAAGTTGTCGTTGAGGCCAACCTGTCTGACGTTCAGCACGTCGCACCAGATCGCTGCCAGCGCTTGCTCCAGGGCATTGCTCGGCGCCACGTACTGCTGGCGATTGAGCTCCGGATCGGGCATCGGCAAGGCGCGGCGATCGAGTTTACCGTTGGCGGTCAGCGGCATGCTCGCCAGCAGGATCAGGTGAGTCGGCACCATGTACTCCGGCAGTTGCGTCTTGAGGTGCTGCTTCAGCACGTCGCGCAGGGCTGCTTGCGCCGTGGCGTCCTGCTCGGCGATGTCGCTGGCAAGATAAGCGGCCAACTGCTTGCCGCCCGGCATGTCGAGGGCCAGTACCACCGCTTCGCGCACGGCATCGTGCTCCAGCAGGCGGTTTTCGATTTCCCCCAATTCGATGCGGAAACCGCGAATCTTCACTTGATGATCGATTCGTCCCAGGTACTCCACTTGGCCGTCGGCACGCTGGCACACCAGGTCGCCGGTGCGGTACAGCCGACCGCCATCGGCGGCAAACGGATCGGCGACGAAGCGCTCGGCGGTCATGCCCGGACGCTGGTGATAACCCTGGGCCAGGCCGGCGCCACCGACATACAACTCACCCGTCGCGCCTGGCGGCACCAACGCCAGGTCTGCGTCGAGAATGTAGGCCCGTCGGGCGCCGATCACGCTGCCGATCGGTACGCTGCCCGCGCCCTCCTCCAGTTGTTCCGGCGCCAGGCTCGCCAGCGGCATCACCACCGTCTCGGTCGGACCATAGGCGTTGAAAAACAGGCTCGGGCTGAACGCGGCGCGGATGCGTTGCAGGTGTTCGCCGGTCAAGGCTTCGCCACCGGTGATACACATGCGTACCGGCAACGTTTGCCCTTGGGTTGCCAGCCATTGCGCCAACTGGCTGCCATAACTCGGCGTAAAGCCGAGAATATTGATGCGGTGCTGACGGATCAGCCCGCAGATTTCCTGAGCATCCCACTGGCCCTGGGCGCGCAGCACCACGTGAGCGCCGCTGAGCAACGGCACCAGCAGGCGCTCGGTGGCCGCGTCAAAATTGATCGAATAGAAATGCAGCTCGCAGTCGTCCGGGCGCATGCCGAAACGGCGAATCACCGCCTGGCAATGCATGGCGATTTCACCGTGGGACACGACCACGCCCTTGGGCTTGCCGGTGGAGCCGGAGGTGTAGATCAGGTACGCCTGGTGCTGCGGCAGATTGATCAGCGACGGCGGCTGGTCCGGATACTGCGCCAACGCCTCGCTGTCGTCCTCCAGGCACCAGCGCTGCACGCCCGGCGGCAATGGGCCGAGGGCCTGGAACAGGGTCCGGTCGCTGAGCAGCAGACCGACACCACTGTCTTCGATCATGTAGTGCAAGCGGTCCAGCGGGTATTCCGGATCCAGCGGCACGTAGGCGCCACCGGCCTTGAGGATCGCCAGCAGGCCGATGACCATTTCCAGCGAGCGCTCCAGCGCCAGGCCCACCCGCACCTGCGGCCCGACGCCCCGCTCGCGCAGCATCCAGGCCAGACGATTGGCGCGGCGTTCGAGTTCGGCATAGCTCAGGGTCTGCCCGGCGAACGTCAGCGCGGCTGCGTCGGGACGCGCCCGGGCCTGTTCTTCGAACAGCACGTGGAGGCATTGATCGAGGCGCTGCTCACCGGGCTCGACACCCAGACTGTCGAGCATTTGCTGCTGCTCGGCGGCCTCCAGTAACGGCAGCTCGCTCAAGCGCCGAGCCGGATCGACCAGCAACGCCTCCAACAGGTTGCGCCAATGCCCGGCCATGCGGGCGATGCGCGGCTCATCGAACAGATCGGTGCTATAGGTCAGGCAGCAACCCAGGCGCTGGTCGAGGTCGGTGACTTCCAGGTTGAGGTCGAACTTGGTGGCGCGGGCGTCGTTGACCAGGTAGTCGACGCTCATGCCGGCCAACGTGCGGCTCTGTTGGAATTCCCAGCGCTGGACGTTGCACATCACCTGGAACAGCGGGTTGTATGCGGCACTACGCGGTGGTTGCAGGGCTTCGACCAGATGATCGAAGGGCAAGTCCTGGTGGGACTGGCCTTCGATCACGGTGTGGCGCACCTGCTCGAACAGTTCGCCCACCGACATTTGCCCGTCGAGCTGGCAACGCAGCACCTGGGTGTTGAGGAACGCGCCGATCAGCCCTTCGCTTTCCGGGCGGATGCGGTTGGCCACTGGCGCGCCGATGCGCAGGTCGGTCTGGCCGCTGTAGCGATAGAGCAGCACGGCCAGGGCGGCGGTCATGGTCATGAACAGGGTCAGGCCACGTTCGGCATTGAAGGCACGGACCCGCGCGGCCAACTCATCGCTGAGGTCGAAACGGAACAGTTCGCCACGATGACTTTGCACCGGCGGACGCGGGCGGTCGGCCGGCAGTTCCAGCAAGGGATGTTCGCGGCCCAGTTGGGCGGTCCAGTAGTCCAGCTGACGCTGGCGCTCGCCGGATTCCAGCCATTGGCGCTGCCAGACGCTGTAGTCGAGGTATTGCACCGGCAACGGCTCCAGCGGCGACTCGCGATCATCGACGAAGGCTTCATACAGCGCGCTCAGCTCACGGGCGAAAATGTCCATCGCCCAGCCTTCGGTGACGATATGGTGCAAGGTCAGCACAAAGTAATGCTCATGCTCGGCGGTCTTGACCAGGCAGGCCCGCAGCAGCGGCCCGGTTTCCAGGTCGAAGGGTTCGTGGGCCTCGCTGTCGGCCAGTTGCCGGACCCGTTGCTGGCGCATGTCGGCGTCGAGCATCGAGAAATCCTTCCAGCCCATGCGCAGCCCCGTCTCGCCGTGCACCTGTTGGCGAGGCACGCCATCGATGCTCGGGAACGTTGTGCGCAGGGTTTCGTGGCGCAGGATCAGGGCCTGCAACGCCGCTTCAAAGCGCCCGACATCCAGCACCCCGCGCAACCGCGCCATGCCGCCGACGTTGTAGGCCGGGCTGTCCGGCTCCATTTGCCAGAGGAACCACATCCGCTGTTGGGAATAGGACAGCGGCACCGGTTGGCTGCGGTCGACTTTCTCGATCGGCGGCTGACGGTTGGTCTGGCCGCTTACCTGAATCAACCGCACCTGCTCAGCGAAGGCGCCCAGCTCACTGGCCTCGAACAACGCACGCAGCGGTAGCTCGACATCGCAGGCCTGGCGGGTGCGGGAAATGATCTGGGTCGCCAGCAACGAATGGCCGCCCAAGGCGAAAAAGTCGTCGCGCAAGCCAACGCGCTCCAGACCCAGCACGTCGCGCCAGATGCCGGCGACCCGCTGTTCAAGGGCGCTGACCGGCTCGACGTGCTCACGCACTTGCCACTGCGGCTCGGGCAAGGCGCGACGGTCGAGCTTGCCGCTCGGGCTCAGGGGCATGACGTCCAGGCGCAGCAATTGCGCGGGCACCATGTAATCGGGCAATTCGGCGACGAGGGCCTTTTTCAGGCGAGCAGCCTGGACGGTTTCATCTTCATCGACATCGACCGCGGTGTAGTAGCCGATCAATTGCGCACCGGCCGCCGTGTCACGCACCAGCACCGCCGCTTGGGCGACGCCCTGCTGGGCGAGCAGTCGCGCTTCGATTTCCTGCGGCTCGACCCGGAAACCACGCAGCTTGACCTGCTGGTCGAGGCGGCCGAGGTATTCGATGACGCCGTCGGCGTCCCAACGCGCCCGGTCGCCGGTGCGGTACAGGCGCGCCCCGGCCGAACCCAGCGGGTCGGCGACAAACCGCTCGGCCGTCAGCCCCGGCCGTCCCAGGTAACCCCGGGCCAGGCCGAGGCCACCGATGCACAACTCACCCGGCACACCGACCGGCACTGGATTGAGCTCACTGTCAAGGATGCGGCAGAGCACATTGGCCAGCGGACGACCGATCGGCGAGCGCTCGCCGTCGGCTTCGCTGCAGTGCCAGTGCGTAACGTTGATAGCGGTTTCGGTCGGGCCGTAGCGGTTGTGCAGTTGCGCCGCTGGGAGCTGCGCCAGCACCCGGTTGCGCAACTCGGCCGGCAACGCTTCGCCGCCGGAAAAGATCTGCCGCAAGCTCGTGCAACGGGCGCTCAACGGCTCCTCGAGGAACAGGCTGAGCAGCGGCGGTACAAAATGCAGCGTGGTCACGCCAAACCGCTCGACCAACTGCGCGATGCGGTGCGGGTCGCGGTGCTCGCCGGGGCCGGCCAATACCAGTTGGCAGCCGTTGATCAGCGGCCAGAAGCATTCCCACACCGACACGTCGAAACTGATCGGCGCCTTTTGCATGAGCACGTCGCTTTCATCCAGCCCATAGGCGGCCTGCATCCATTGCAGGCGCTCGGCCAGGGCGGCATGGGTGTTGCCGACGCCCTTCGGCTGACCGGTCGAACCGGAGGTGTAGATCACGTACGCCAGATGCTCGCCATGCAAATGCAGCCCAGGCGGATTGCTCGGCCACTGCTCCAGATGCAGGGCGTCCATGGCGATGACGCTGACGCCTGCGCAGGCCGGCAAGCGGTCCAGCAAGGCGGTTTGGGTCAGCAGCAGATCGACGCCGCTGTCACCTAACATGTAGGCCAGGCGCTCGGCCGGATAATCGACATCCAGCGGCACATAGGCGCCACCGGCCTTGATGATCGCCAACACGCCGATCAGCAACTGCGGCGAGCGCTCGGCGGCAATCGCCACGCAGACGTCCGGGCCGACGCCTTTGTCCCGCAGGTAATGGGCCAGGCGATTGGCCTGGGTGTGCAGCTCGGCATAGTCCAGCGCACCACCGTCCCACTGCAACGCGGTACGTTGCGGGGTGCGGCGGGCCTGTTCGTTGAGCAGTTCCGGCAGCCACTGGCTGGCCGGCTCGCAAGGCGCCGAGCCCCATGGCAGCTGTTGCGCGGATTCAGCGCCGCTCAACAGCTGCACGTCGCCGATCGCCCTGTTGCGGGTTGCTGCAAACCGACCGAAGCAGGCTGCAAAAATGTTCGGCCAAGCGGGCGATAGTCGTCGCCTCGAACAGCTCGTCAGCGTAATCGAACGACAGCGTCAGCCGCCCGTTGCGGTCCTCTTCGCTATGCAACTGCAAGTCGAACTTGGCTTCGCGGCTGTGCCACGGCAACTCATCGGCCAACAACCCCGGCAGGCGCCGCAACGCGCCGAGGTCGCGCTGCTGATGGTTGAACATGACCTGGAACAGACCTTGTTCCCGCGCCTGTGGGTACGCTTCCAACAGTTGTTCGAAAGGCAGGTCCTGATGCGCCTGGGCGCCCAGCGTGGCTTCCCGGGCCTGGGCCAGCAGCGCGGCGAATGGCTGGCGCGAATCGATTTGCGCGCGCAGCACCTGGGTGTTGATGAAGAAGCCGATCAGGCCTTGGGTTTCCCGGCGCGGGCGGTTGGCGTTGGGCACGCCGATGCGGATATCGGACTGGCCGGTGTAGCGTTGCAGCAACGCCTGGAATGCCGCAAGCAAGAACATGAACGGCGTGGCGTCATGGGCCTGGGCCGTCTGGCGCAGGGCGTCACCGAGGTCCTTGTCCAGACGCAGACTGTGGCGCGCAGCGCTGCGCTGATGCAGGGCGCTACGCGAATGATCGGTGCTCAGCGCCAGGGTCGGATGCTCATCGCCCAGTTGCTGTTTCCAATAAGCCAGCTGGCGCTCAGCTTCACCTTGCCCGAGCCATTGGCGCTGCCAACTGCCGTAGTCGGCGTAGTGCAACGGCAACGGCGCCAACTCGGCGACCTGCCCCTGGGACGCTGCGGCGTAGAGGCGTGAGAACTCCTCGATCAGGACGTTCATCGACCAGCCATCGGCGATGATGTGGTGCATCGTCACCAACAGTTGATGGTCGTCCTGATCCAGGCGCAACAAGGTGACCCACAGCAGCGGGCCCTTTTCCAGATCGAACTGCGTGGCGGCTTCGTCTTCGCGGATCTGCCGCGCCCGCGCTTCCCGCTGGTCAGCGGGCACGTCGCAAAGATCGATCACCTGGAGATTGAACTCGCCGGCCGGATCGACTTGCTGCAAGGCCACCCCATCGCGCTCCAGGAACCGCGTGCGCAGGGATTCATGGCGCTCGATCAGTTGCTCGAAGCTCGCGCGCAAGGCGTTTTCGTCCAGCTCGCCGCGCAGGCGGATGGCGCCGGGAATGTTGTAGGCGCGGCTTGCCGGATCCAGCTGCCAGGTCAGCCACAAGCGGTTTTGCGCCAACGATTGCACCAGCGGCTCGTGGCGTGGCAACCGGCTGATGGCGCCCTGGGCCTGGCCGCCGTCCTGCTGCAGGTTACCCACCGCCGCGGCAAAAGCGCCGAGCGTTGGGGCTTCGAAAAGCAGGCGCAGGTTGAGCTCCAGGCCGAGGGTTTCGCTCAGCCGCGCAACGACTTGGGTGGCGGCGATGGAATTGCCGCCCAGCAGGAAGAAATGATCGTCGCCCTGGACCTGGTCGACCTGTAACTGTTCGCACCAGATCTGGCCAATCAGCGTTTGCAGCTTCGATGAAGCGCCCGCCGCATGGGTTTGCTCCACCTCGACCGAGGGAAACAGCGCATAACTGTCGAGGCTGCCGTCAGCCAGTCGTGCCCGGCAGGCCGAACGCTGCAGCTTGCCGCTCGAAGTCTTTGGCAACGCTCCCGGATTGAGCAGCACCACCACGCTCGGGGCTTGCTGGCAAGCATCGGCCACGGCCTGGCGAATCGCTTTGATCAAGGCCTCGGCCGGGAGGATTTTCTGCACACTGCGGCTGATTTCCGCGGCAATCCCGATCCCCTCTTCGCCGCCGTTGTCGACCGCGAATGCAGCGACCCGCCCCTTGCGCACCACCTCGACTTCGCGTTCTACGGCTTGCTCGATGTCCTGTGGATAAAGGTTATGCCCGCGCACGATGAGCAAATCCTTCAGGCGCCCCGTGATGAACAGCTCGCCTTCGCGCACAAAGCCAAGGTCGCCGGTGCGCAGCCAGGTGCGGCCGCCATGCTGCACAAATGTTTTGGCGCTGGCCTCGGGGTTGCGCCAGTAACCATGGGCGATGCTCGGCCCGGCGGCCCAGACTTCGCCGACCTGATTGGCGGCCAGCGGCTGTAGCGTGGCGGGCTCGACGATCAGTACCGCGTGGTCCGGCTGGCTCACGCCGCAACTCATCACTGCGTTGCCCTGCCCCGGCTCAGCGCGGTTTTGCGCCAATGCCGCGTCATCCATTCGCATCGCGGGGATACCTCGGCCACGCGGCGTGCCGGCGACGAACAGGGTGGCTTCGGCCAAGCCATAGGAAGCCATGAAACTGTCCGGCGTGAAGCCGCACGAGGCAAACTTTTCGGCGAAGCGCTCCAGGCTGTCGAGGCGAATCGGTTCGGAGCCGGAATAGGCCACGCGCCAATGGCTCAAGTCGAGGCGCTCCAGGGCCGACTCACTGACCCGCTCGCTGCACAGCCGGTAGGCGAAATCCGGGCCGCCACTGATGGTGCCGCCGTACTCGCTGATCGCTTCCAGCCAACGCAACGGTCGGGCGAGGAAATACGCCGGCGACATCAGCACGCAGGGCACCCCGCTGAAGATCGGTTGCAGCAAACCGCCGATCAGGCCCATGTCGTGATACAGCGGCAGCCAGCTGACAATGACGTCGTCGGGATTCACGTCTATGCCGAAGCCATGCCGGATCAGCGCTTCGTTGGCCACCAGGTTGCCGTGGCTCACCTGCACGCCCTTGGGCAACGCAGTGGAGCCGGAGGTGTATTGCAGGAAGGCGATGTCATCGTCTTGCAGGTTCGGCGCCCGCCATTGACCGGCGTGGGCCGGATCGAGGGTATCGACGCAGAGTACCGGCGGCGCCGATTCGATGGCCTGCAGCGTGTCGCGCACCTCACTGCTGGTCAGCAACAGCCGCGGCTGGGCGTCGGCGATGATCGACAGCAGACGCTCCTGATGGTGGCGGCGGGTGGACTCGGGTGGGTAGGCCGGAACGGCGATCACGCCGGCGTACAGGCAACCGAAAAACGCCGCGACGTAATCCGGGCCGCTGGGGAATAGCAGTACGGCTCGATCACCCAGTTCCGCCTCGGCCTGCAAAGCGGCGGCGATGGTCCGGGCGCGCAAGTCCAGGTCGCGATAACTCAACACGACGCCCTGCTGCGGGGTGTCGGCAAGAAAGCGCAAGGCCACCCGGTCCGGCGTCAACGCGGCGCGGCGCTGGAGGGCATGGGCCAGGGTGCTGGGGAGTTCGAACGCGTCGGTCATGTGGGGTTCCTGCCTGGATTCGGCTTGCAAGTGGTCACCCTTGGGAACGGATTACACCGGCAAATAATTAGTCGCAGGCCTGCCTCCCCCTCGCCCGAATGATCATCGAACGGCGACGCGCCGCGGCAACGGGTCGCACTTTCCAGGCTGGACTTCCGCTTATCAATAATTCTTCTTCTCAATTGACAACGATTATCATTAAGCCTAATTTGGCGCTCGACATGTAGGACGGATCCGATGCACGGGTCGTCCCGCTAACTATTTGCAGTAAGGTGAATTCCATGACGGAACAAGTATCCACAAGCAGGTGCGACTCACCGCTACTCCAGGCCTTCGTCGACAACCGGATGATCCTGGTCAAGATCGCAGCGCGTATCACCGGTTGCCGCTCCCGCGCGGAAGACGTGGTCCAGGATGCGTTTTTCCGGTTGCAATCGGCGCCCCAGATCACCTCGTCCTTCAAGGCTCAACTCAGCTACCTGTTCCAGATCGTGCGCAACCTGGCGATCGACCACTACCGCAAACAGGCGTTGGAACAGAAATATTCGGGGCCGGAAGAAGAAGGGTTGAACGTGGTGATCCAGGGTGCTTCGCCAGAAACGTCGCATATCAACTTTTCCACCCTCGAGCACATTGCCGACGCGCTGACCGAGCTGCCCAGCCGAACCCGTTACGCCTTCGAGATGTACCGCCTGCACGGCGTACCGCAGAAAGACATCGCCAAGGAACTGGGCGTCTCGCCGACACTGGTGAACTTCATGATCCGCGACGCCCTGGTGCATTGCCGCAAGGTGTCAGGGGTGCGTGGGGATACGTTCGCCCGGCGGTGAAATCCGCAATGGGTCTGCTGTCCCCATCGCGAGCAGGCTCGCTCCCACAATTCTTATCATGAATTCTGTGGGAGCGAGCTTGCTCGCGATGGGGCCTTGAAGCCCTACACCAACGAGCACCGGTCAAAAAACCGCTCGCGCCCCAGGATCATCAGCGCCGCGCGCTTGTGCGGGAAATCGAATTCCTTTTCACAGTGAAAACACTGGTTATGCAGATGCCCGATCATCCTCGCATTGTCGGCCCGAGGCTCGGCCACCACGCGCTGGGTACGCGGATCGTCGAGAAACAGGTAATGCACCAGTGCCGATAGCCAGCTTGCGACCTTGTGCGGACCTCGATGCTGCTCTTCGCCCACCAGCATGTGAATGCCGCGGTCATAGGCGTGAGCGTCATAAAACGGTGCGATTCGATCCTCCTTGGCCCAATAGGCTTCGAAGTAGGCGAATGGCTGCTCATCGAAACAACCGATCAAGGTCAAGACCCGAGGGTCATGCTCAAGCCTGGTCAAGTACTCGCGGTGCTGTTCCAGGCTGCCCTCCTCCTGCCAGAAGCTCGCCACCCTGGGGCTGTTCTGCCAGCGGTTGAATCGCGTCAGGTCTTGCTCGATTTCAAGCGTGCGCAAAGACACCCAGGCCCCCAGCCGCGCGTCGAAACGGCGATACACCTCGCCGCGCGGCTTGATCCGGCGACGTGGATGGCGCTTGCCGTCGGTGATAATCATCTGTTGCGGATAACTGCCGCTGAACGACTCTCCCAGCCAGGGCTGCGGCAGTTGCCAGAACAGCGTGCGTTCGCAGATGTATTCGTCGCTGTGCTCCCCGCCCGTCAGCAAGCCGCTGAGCAGGGCCTCACCGGGACGCTCATTGAGGTGCCAGACCAGGCGCTGACATTCGGGATCCCTGGCAAGCAGCCAATAGCAGGCCGCCCAGAGTGCCGGGCCAACCGGCCGGTCGTTGCTTTCCTGCAAATGCACGTGCAACTGGGGGCCGCGCTCCAGGCGCAGGCGGATCAGCGGCGCGCCTTCGAGCATCAGGCTCAGGTGGCGTTCGGTTTCATCGGCACCCAGGCTGCGCCCGCCGGGCAAGGGCAATATCGTCGGCTGATTGAGGTTGGACATGGGGGCTCACGTTTTCGTCGGTGGTCAACGTGTGACGTGAGCCAGGCAGATAAATTTAAGGTCCGCTTTCAATGAGCGTGGGTCGGCACCAGCTCGATCCGGTAGGGCTGGAAGATTTTCAGCAACTGGCCGTCGTCCCGCAACTTCTGCAACATCTGGGCGAACGCTTGGGGGGAAATGGGCGCCTGGGGCCGGATCAGTGCGTAATGATGGTAAATCTGGTCGATGCGTTCGGATACCAGCAACTGCGAGGCCACTTGCGGATTGCGCAACACGTAATCGCTGAGGTAGGAACGGGTCACCAAGGCAATGTCCGCGCGGGTGCGCAGTACCATTTGCAGGTTGCTGTCGTGGGAATAGGTCAACGTGGCGTTGTATTGGCCGATGAGGAACTTGGGGTCGGCGTTGAATTCGGCAAAGGCATAGTGATAACCGCTGAACAGGGCCAGGCGCTTGCCCCTGAGATCGGCGAAATAGCTCTGCTGGCGATCCGGCTGCCGTTGGGCGACGAATATCTCCGCATCCTCCAGGCCCATGTCTACCGGAGTATGGGGCACATCCTGCCAACCCCAGTCGGGATTTTCGAAAATCGCCATGTCGACCCGGCCCTGCTTGAAATCGTTGAACCGACGCGGAATCGAAGTAGGTACCAGCACGAATTCATAATCGGCCTGTGACCGGTTCAAGGCTTCCACCAATTGCGGTAACAGACCGGTGTCGGCGCCGTTTTCGGGACGAACGGTATAGGGCGGGAAATGCGCCGCGCCGATCCGGACCACTTGTGCAGCTTCAACTGACACGGTCAAGAACATGGCCAGGACGGCCAGCAAGGTACGTGAGGTCATCCCCATCGGCGAACACGTCAAGATAACCACTCCCCAAAGTCCCCATCACTCTTCACGCTAGGCGGTTTCAGCCGCTTAGCCAGCCGCGCGATCAATTTAAAACAGCGGCTCGATCATTGTTCTTCTTTCATTCGTCGCGCGGGGCAATTTAAGCTGGCCAAGGCAACCAAGCAAGCGCTCGGACAGCGAACAGCCATCTTCCATGCAGGACAACCTCCATCAGGCCGGTCTGGTCGCTCGCGCGTCATCAGGGACTAGGCGGATGCTTCGGGTTTGACTACGCTCAAACCCATCTGCACGCCGATACCGGGAACCTTGCAATGCCTTACTGGCTGGTGATTGATCTGGAAGCCACCACCGACGAAGGTGGCTGGCCGGTTACCGAAATGGAAATCATCGAAATCGGCGCCACCCTGGTGAATCGGGATGGGCGCGAGGTGGATCATTTCCAGCGCTTTGTACGGCCGCTGAGGCGCCCGTTGCTGACCTCTTTCTGTCGCACGCTGACGCATATCAGCCAGGCCAATATTGACGGCGCCGCACCGCTGACCGAGGTCTGGCCGGCATTCGAACACTGGCTGGCGCCCTATCGAGCGAACCTCGAAGGCTGGGTCAGTTGGGGGGACTACGACCGCAAGCAATTGCTGCAGGAATGGCAAGGCCAGCACTTGCACAGCGCGCTCGGCCAGGTACCGCACATGAATCTCAAGCAGCGCTTTGCCAAGGCCCGTCGGCTGGAGCGACCGCTGGGGCTCAATGCGGCGTTGCAACTGGCCGGCCTGCAGTTCTGCGGCCAACAACACCGTGCATTGGAGGACGCCCGTAATACGGCGCGATTGTTGCCGCTGGTGCTGACCGGCTGAGCGCCCTGCCAGGCGCGACAGATGACGACTGTTGTGGCCTTGTGCATACTGGCCGGCCTTTTTCAGCCCTTTCTCGAGGAATCGCCCATGTTCAAAGTCAACGAGTACTTCGACGGCACCGTCAAGTCGATCGCCTTCGGCACTGCCGAAGGTCCAGCGACCATCGGCGTCATGGCACCGGGCGAATATGAGTTCGGCACTGCGCAGCGGGAAATCATGCATGTCGTTTCCGGCGCCCTGACCGTGAAACTGCCCGACAGCACCGATTGGGAAACCTTCGCCGCCGGTAGCCAGTTCAACGTCCCGGCCAACAGCAAGTTCCAGCTCAAGGTTGCCGTCGACACGGCTTACCTCTGCGAATATCGCGGCTGAGCCCCGTGGCGAGGGAGCTTGCTCTCTGGCCACAAAAGCACCTGCGTGATCAATAAAAATGCCCGTGTCCAGCGACACGGGCATTTTTATTCAGGGATCTTCTATTCCAGCACTTCGACCGGCATGCCGACCTCAAGTCGGCCATTGCCATCGTTGACCAGATTCTGGCCGAACATCGCACCATCCGGGGTAGAACGGTACTGCTGCAACGTGGCGAAAGGCTCGCGCTGCGGATCGCGTTCGCCAGTCTGCGGATCGACCGTGGTCATGATGCAGCGTGAACACGGCTTGACCACCCGGAACTCTACCTCGCCGATACGAAGACGCTTCCAGCCGTCTTCGGCGAACGCCTCGCTGCCCTCGATCACCAGGTTGGGACGAAAGCGCAGCATTTCCAGCGAGCGGCCGACCCTGTTGGACAAATCCTCCAACGAGGCCTGGCCGATCAACAACAAGGGAAAACCGTCGGCGAAGGCCACCTTGTCGTCATCCTTGCCGTAGCCGGCTGCCGTGGTGCGAGCCAATTCCACCGGCACATGGACCAGCCGGGTGCGATTGCCGATGAATTCACTGACCCAGGCAGCCGCCGCGTCACCGGCATCCGGCACACGCAGAGTATCGCGCCAGATGATCACGCCACGCCGTTGTTCTTCGAGAGAAGGCGGCAGCGCCACCTCGATGGCACCGTAACCCGGCGCGCTGAGTGTCAGTCCGCCCGCCGCGTCCCACAACGCCGAAAGCTGGCTCATCTTTGCCACGGCCCGCTGGGTCAGGAAGCGCCCGGTGGCCTCATCCACCAGCATCCAGCGTCGATCACCGTCGAGCCCGAGCTTGTCCAGGCCGATGCCCTGCAGCGGCTGCCCCTTGCCGGACTTCAACGGATACCGATACAGCGCGCTCAGCCGCAACATGATCAACTTTCCCTGGTGACGAAAAAGCGCAACCTTATACGAGCGAGCCGGTGAAGCAAACCTCGATCAGCCTCAGCCGAGCATCAACCGCTGGCGCACCACGTCGACCAGCTTGTCCGGCTGGAATTTGGAAAGGAAGTTGTCACAGCCAACCTTCTTGACCATCGAATCGTTGAAGCTGCCCGACAGCGAGGTATGCAGCACCACGTAGAGCCCACGCAGGCGTGGATCGTTGCGGATTTCCGTGGTCAGGCGGTAGCCGTCCATCTCGGGCATTTCCGCATCGGTGAAAATCATCAGCAACTTGTCGGTCATCACTTCGCCGGTGTCGGCCCAGGCCTTGAGCATGTTCAGTGCCTTCAAGCCGTCGCTGGCGATGTGCATCTTCACGCCCAACTGGCCCAGGGTGTCACGCAACTGCGAGAGCGCGACATTGGAATCATCCACCAGCAGGACCTCTCGACCGCGGGCTCGTTCCAGCACCGGATCCTCGAGCTTGTCCCGTGAGACCTTGGCGTTGTAGGGGACGATTTCGGCGAGGACTTTCTCCACGTCGATGATTTCCACCAACTGGTCGTCGACCTTGCTGATAGCCGTCAGGTAATGCTCGCGACCGGCACTGGTCGGAGGCGGCAGGATGGCCTCCCAGTTCATGTTGACGATGCGGTCCACGCCCCCTACCAGGAACGCCTGTACCGAACGGTTGTACTCGGTGACGATGATGGTGCTGTTAGGTCCCGGCACGAGCGGACGCATGCCGATGGCCTGGGAAAGATCGATCACCGGAAGGGTCTGGCCGCGCAGATTGACCACGCCGCAGACGAACGGGTGGCGCTGGGGCATCAAGGTCAGCTTCGGCAGTTGCAGTACTTCCTGGACCTTGAATACGTTGATGGCGAACAATTGGCGCCCCGCCAGGCGAAACATGAGAATTTCCAGGCGATTCTCACCCACCAATTGGGTTCGTTGATCTACTGTGTCGAGAATGCCGGCCATCGATGACTCCTGGGCTTGTTCGGATGAATCTGTAAAGACGCTATCGGCGGTATGCGCCGGATCTTGACCCCGACATTAAATACCGCCGCGGGCATTGATGTCACATCGACATCATGCTTTACTGGCCTTCCGTTTTACATCCGTTTTTTCCGCTGCGCGACTTCCGTTGACGCAGTAAGTTCCCCTGCCTAAGGGATTCCCCTAGGCACAATCAGGTCTAACCTGATATTCCCGATATCCAATAGCCATTAATGTGACGCCATTCTCATTGCTGAACGGAGTCAGGCTTTTGTGCGCGACTGCAGAACAACGGATTTCCAGCCTCCCAACCGATTTCAGTGCAATCGTTTGCGAGGCCGAGTTTGCGATCCGCAAGGCACCTTCGTTCGTACCGGCCATGAGATCCAGCCGTTCGCCACACGCGATCTACTTTCGCCTGACATGATGTTGTGGAGATAAGCATGCCGAACGATCGCAACAATTGGAGCCAGCGCCTTCCCGAGTTCCTGATTGAAGCCGAGACCCTCTTGGCCAAGTCGGAGGAATGCCTGAGCCATCTGGAGCTGATCAACAACGACAAGGATGCCATCGACTGCATGCTCAGCACGTTGCTGAAGCTGGCAAACAAGGCCGACGCTCTCGCATTGGAGGCCGTTTCGGAGTTTTCGCTGCATATCCATGGCTTGCTCAGTCATGCGCAACACCACATGGAGCTGCACGACCAGGCACTGGTCGCGCTGAAGGATTGTTTTACCCTGATGGCCTGGCAGTTGGAGCTCGTCGACCACACCACCGGCAAACTGAGTCTGGACAACACTGAACAGACTTCCCTGATCGAAGCATTTGCCTTCCAGGTCGGCCAGAGTCCCTGCGAGGCGTTGCCGACGCCGCGTCCGATGGCGTTGGTTCCTTACGCACAAAAACAGGCATGAGCTGGTAGCAGCCGACCAACCCCCTGTGCCTGGCCCGTCGTGCTTTGCCGCCGCCAAGCCGGGCGCGACCAACCAAATCCGAAGTGGTACTATGTCTCGCGTCAGTCGCCTCGGACAGCGGCGCAAGAAGCCGCCAACCGAAGCCGTCCCCGACCTGAAACGTTTACCCGACCCGGCCCGTCAGATGCGCTGACTGGCCTGCCCGCAGCGAACATTCATTGGCTCCATCCGCTATGCACGCCAGCTTCAAGTCAATCATTACCTGGCCACCGTCCCGAGAAAACGCCCGCCGGTTCACATTGCTGCTGTGTATCTGCTCGACCCTCGGTTGCCTGCTGGCCTACTTGTTGGCCCATCCGCTGCCGCTGGGCTTGCTGGTGCTCAATGGCGCGGCGCTGGCCTGTGTCTGGATCCACTATCGACTCTCGCGCAAGTCCATCAAGTTCCAGCCGCAGGAACTGGCTGACCGACTGCTGGAGGTCCAGGAAAACGAGCGTCACCGGCTCAGCCGCGAACTGCACGACGACATTGGCCAACTGCTGACCGCGGCAAAACTGCAAAGTGAATGGCTCAAGCGCCGCCTGCCGGAAGACTTGCAGGGCCAATGCAGCGTACTGAGCGACACGCTGGACGAAACCCTGAACAAAGTGCGTGATGTCTCGGCGATCCTCAATCCCAGGCAACTGACCAGCCTCGGGCTGGAAGCCAGTCTCCGCGCTCATCTACTCAAGACATTGGCCAATACGCCGGTGAAATGGAGCCTCGATTGCCAGCAGCGCATGACCGGCATCCCGGACGAAATGACCGTGGCCGCCTTTCGGATCACTCAGGAAGCCGTCACCAACATGTTGCGCCACGCCCAGGCGAGCAATCTGCTGGTGCGCCTGCAACGTCTTCCTGAAGGGCTGACGTTGCTGATCAGCGATGACGGCCGGGGATTCGTCCCGGCCAGCCACCCCGGCCGCGAAGGACAGCGCGGCATGGCCGGCATGTCGGAGCGAGTCGAACAGTTGGGCGGCACCCTCAAGATCACCAGCGAGGCCGGCAAAGGCACGCATATCGAAGCTCGTATTCCCTGGGCACCGCGTGCCCTTGAGCGGGCCAGCAAGAATAAGGTTCTCCATTGACTTGTAATTTGCTTCTGGTAGATGACCACTCGCTGATCCGGGCCGGTGTACGCGCCCTGGTCCTGGATCTCCCTGGCTACGCCGTCGTCGGCGAAGCCAGTGACGGCGCGCAACTGCCGGAACTGGTGGAACGCCTCAACCCCGATATCGTGCTGCTGGATATTTCCATGAAGGATACCGGCGGCCTGGAAGCCTTGCAGCAACTCAGGAAGGTACGCCCCCAGAGCAAGGTGCTGATCCTGTCCATGCACACTGACCCCGCGCTGATCATGCAGGCGCTGGAGTCAGGAGCCCATGGCTACCTGCTCAAGGACACCACTGCCACCGAGCTGGCGCACGCCCTGGACGCGTTGCGCAACAACGAGCGCTACCTGAGCCCGGCCATCGCCCATACCGTGATCAACCAGGCGCTGACCCGCGTTCAGAAACATCAGCCCGATCCAGCCCAGAACCACAACCTGACGGCGCGCCAGCTGGAGATCCTGCGGCTGATCGTTCGTGGCAAGTCCACCCGGGAAATCGCCAACGGCCTGAGCCTGAGCATCAAGACCGTGGAAACGCACCGGGCCCAGATCATGAAGCGCCTGCAGATCCACGACGTGGCCGGACTGGTACTGTTTGCGGTTCGCGAGCAGATTATCAGCCTGGATGATTGAGCAGCGCCGCACCCTCCAGCAATGGCGAATCCGACGGCAGGTGCACCCGCAGCGCTTTCGGGCGCACGGTGAAACGTAGATCGTCGACCTGCAACGGCTCGCCATCCAGATTGATGTCCAGGCCCTGCGCCACCTTGATTTCCACCCAGGGCAAACGCGCTCGTACGAACATGTTGTCTATGCCCAGGCCACCGGCCAGCAGATCCTTGAGCGTACTGACAACCTCTTGAGGCGCCGGGAGGATGCTGATATCGAGCAAACCGTCGTCGGCGAACGCCTGCGGACAGAGCAAATGCCCCCCACCCGCCTGCCGACCATTGCCGATGCCCAGCGCCAGCAAGTCGCCGCGCCAGTGGAAATCGGGACCCTGCAGTTCGCCATAGGCTGCGCTCAACTCACTGAAACGCGACAGGCCGGTAAACAGATAAGCGGCGCCTCCCAGGACTTTCTTCAAGTCCTCGGAGGTATTGGCGGTCACCTGGCTACCAAAGCCGCCCGTCGCCATGTTCAGGAAAATACAGCCGCCGACCTCGCCCACATCAATCGCCCTGGGCGTGACATCCAGCAGCTCCAGGGCCTGGTCCGGCTCCAGTGGAACGCCGGCCGCCCGGGCAAAATCGTTGGCAGTGCCCAGGGGGAGCAATACCAGGCTGGCATCGCCAGGCCGCTGGACCATCGCCTCGGCGATATCGCGCAGGGTTCCGTCACCGCCGCCGGCGATCAATCGGGTGTAACCGGCATCCAGTGCTTCGTCGACGCATCGCCGGGCATCCCCAGCTTCCCAGGTCAACCGTACCGCCAGGTCCCAGCCCTGTTTGCGCTTGAGCATCACTGCCGCGCGAACCTCTTCGTTGAGCGCTTGCTTGCCGTGCAGGATCAGTAGCGCCTTGCCTTTGCTCATCGTTGTCTCCGTCATTGGAAGGTTCAGGAAATGGGACCGCTCATTCAGCCGAAAAAGCCCGGCGCTGCTCAATTTATTCAAAATAAGACCCGGCACCTCGAAGGAGGCGGCGGACTGCCGCTTCTCGGCAACCCTTCATTCAAGGACTTTTCCTACAAGATCTGGCGAATCAGCTCAATTGACCCTCTAGCCGTATTGGAACACCTTGGCATTCTGTTGCGCTGAACCGAAAAAACCCAATAGACAAGGATGAATAACCCATGGATGGATACATCAAGGCCCGCAGGGGCAGGACCGATCATTTGAAGGCTCATGGACACAGCGGAGGAACGCCTCATGCCCGGCCATGAATTCAAATTGTCCCCCCGGCAATTTGGCCCGCTCAGGAGCGAGCGGGCCGATAAGCAAAACGAAGGCAAAAGTTGCATTAATCCCGTAGGAGGAATTGATTTGGAACCGCGCGTCGTTGAACTGGAAACCCACCTCAAATACATCCGCAGGGACATGGATGAAATCCGTACCGATGTGAAAGCGGTCCGACACCGGCTCGCCTATCTGGCCGGCGCAGCCGCGGTGGTGGTCGGCCTGCTGGGCTGGGTAGCGAACAGCCGCTTCGATCAGGTGGTGACGTTGCTGTCGCGATGAAGGCCGGCATAAGGCACGGTTACTCGCTCGGCGCGGACAACGTTGCCAGGATTAATCCAGCACTTCGCTCAAGGGAATGAAGCTCACTTCATCACCCTGGGCCAGTGTTCGCCCTTCGAGGACTTCTACCAGTCCCTCGGCCCAGGCGGCGCTGCGCAGGACACCTGAGCTCTGGTTGCGGTAGATGATCGCCTGACCGTTTTCAATGCGACCTCGCAAGTACTCTCGGCGAGAGCCCGCCTTCGGCCAGGTGAAGCCTGCAGGTATCTTGAACTTGAGGGGCGCCACTGACTGAACGCCCTGGCGCCGCAACAGGTAAGGCCGAGCCAACAGTGCAAAGGTCACCAGTGTAGAAGCGGGATTTCCCGGCAGGCCTATTACCGGCAGACCACGGAAGTGCCCGAACGTCAGCGGCTTTCCAGGCTTGATAGCGAGCTTCCAGAGCGTCAATTCGCCTTCTTCGCGCAATGCAACGCCGAGAAAATCCGCCTCCCCCACCGATACGCCGCCGGTGGAAAGGATCAGGTCGACATCCGATAGCCCGGCCAGACAGCGACGCGTAGCGGGCAAATCATCGGGCAGGATACCTGCGTCGACAACATCGCAACCCAGGCGCTGCAACCAGCTGCAGAGCAGGACACGATTGCTGTTATAGATCTGGCCTGGACCCAGGTTCTGACCCGGCTCCACCAGTTCGTCGCCGGTCGACAGCACCGCAACGCGTACTTTGCGCACCACTGGCAGCGATGCGCACCCCAGGGATGCCGCGAGGCCCAACTCGATCGGACCCAGGCGGGTGCCGGCGTCGAGGACTCGCTCCCCGATGGTTGTTTCCTGCCCTTGAGGTCGAATGTTCTGTCCGCTGACCATGGGCTGGGTGAACCTTACCCGCTGGTCATCTTCGACAATCGCATTCTCCTGCATCTCGACGCAATCGGCACCCGGCGGGACCGGCGCCCCCGTGAAGATACGCGCGCAGGTACCCGCGGCGAGAGCGTCTGGAGCCTGCCCGGCGAAAACCCGCTGACTGACGACCAACGCCTCGCCGCTCCAGTCATTCAGGCGCAAGGCGTAGCCGTCCATCGCACTGTTGGGCCAGGGCGGCAGGTCAAGTGTCGAGACCAGGTCCTCGGCCAATACTCGCCCCTGCGCCTCAGCCAGCGGCACGCGCTCATGCTGAGTGATGGGCGTGGCTGCCGCCATCTCGAGCAACCGCTCCAGCGCGACCTCGACGGCCATCAGGGCGCCGGCCTTGCCCGGTTTACCCACGGGATTCACAAGGGGCAGCCTGTTTCAGATGGGCGACGAAATTACACGGCCGATGGCGCGCATCCAGTTGTTCGGCCAGGATCCCGTCCCATCCGGTGCGCACCGCATTGGTCGAACCCGGCAAGCAACAGACCAACGTACCGTTGGCCAGGCCGGCCAGCGCCCGGGACTGAACGGTAGAAGTGCCAATGTCCGCCACGGATATCTGCCGGAACAATTCACCAAAACCATCGACCTGCTTGTCCAACAGGCACGTCACGGCCTCGGGCGTGCTGTCGCGACCGGTGAAACCGGTGCCACCGGTGATCAACACCACTTGCATCACGTCCTCGGCGATCCAGGTGGCGACTTGTGCGCGGATCTTGTACAGATCATCTTTAAGCAGTACCCGGGCCGCAAGGTTATGCCCAGCCTCCGTGAGGCGGTCGACAAAAACCTGTCCCGACGTGTCGGTTTCCAGAGTACGGGTATCACTGACAGTCAGCACCGCGATATTGAGCGGTACGAAAGGTACATCAGCCTTGGCTTTCATAGGCTCGTCCAGTTGTAGGGGAAACAGCCCGGTGTTATATCACAGCGCCCCATTTTTTCGCCTGTGCGGAGACACATCATGACCTCGAACGATCCCTTGCCAGCCTGCTCGATCCTGCTCCTGGCGGGTGGCCGCGGACAACGCATGGGAGGCCAGGACAAAGGCCTGCTGGAATGGCAAGGCGAACCGTTGATTGCCCACCTTCATCGGCGGACCCGGGCCCTGAGCGACGATCTGATCATCTCTTGCAACCGCAACCCGGAGCGCTACGCATTGTATGCCGACCAGTTGGTTCATGACGATGAGGAGGGTTTTCCCGGGCCGCTGGCAGGCATCCGGGCGGGCCTCAAGGTGGCGCAGCATGCGTATGTGCTGGTACTGCCTTGTGATGTTCCGCAAATCGACTCAAGCCTGCTCGACAACATGCGCGAAACGGCGTGCCGTCATCCCGGCAGGCCAGTGATGGTGCGTCAGGGTGAACATTGGGAGCCGTTGTTATGCGTTATCCCACGGGCCTTGGCGGCAGACTTTGAAAGGGCCTGGGACGAAGGCGAACGCAGTCCCGGCCGCATCATGCGTACGCTGTACGCCGTCGCCTTGCAATGCCCGGCCAACGATGCCCGGCTGGCCAATCTCAATACGCCGGAACTGCTGGCCCGGCATACAGGCGTGTCAGATTGACACTAGCCAGGAACTTACATGCGATGTATACGTCTTACGGTCAGTAACTTGAAGAATCCATTTCGGAGAAACACCATGACTCAACGGACCCTCGCCACTTTCATGCTCGCGCTGGGCCTCGCCACTCTCGCCGGGTGTGCATCGCCAACAGTGATTACCCTGAATGACGGTCGCGAAATCCAGGCCGTCGACACGCCAAAATACGACGAAGACAGCGGCTTCTACGAATTCGAGCAACTGGACGGCAAGCAGACTCGCGTGAACAAGGACCAGGTTCGTACCGTTAAAGACCTGTGATCTTCAGCGTTACAGCCAGATAGAAAAAAGCCCGCAAGCATTGCGGGCTTTTTAATGCCTGGCGGAAAGTGGGATGGCTACCAGCGCAGGGCAATATCACTCTCGAAGACCCGCTGCTGACCCGTGATCGGATCGATGAAACCCAATCTCTTGGCCAACAGCTTGAGCGGGTTGGCATAGTCATCCTGGGGATCCCTAATCACATCGGGATAAAACGGATCGTTGCAGATGCCAGCCCCCAAGGCACTCATATGCACCCGCAGCTGGTGCTTTTTCCCGGTAACCGGATACAGGCCGTACCGCCACAGGTCGCCGTTCATCTCAAGCACTTCCATGGCCGTCTCGGTATTGGGCTCGCCTGGCCCCTCCTGCATCCGGAAAAAAGGCTCGCCGTCGATCATCCGGCTTCTGTGCACACACGGAAAAGCCACTCCGGGCAGTGCGGGGGCAATGGCTTCATAACTTTTTTCGATTCGCCGCGTCGGAAACAACGATTGATAAACCGAACGCGTCTGCGGATTGGCTGAGAACAAGACCAGCCCGGCCGTGTGCCGATCAATACGGTGCAAGGGCACCAGATGGGGGTTATCCAGGCGCCGGATCAAACGGCGCAGCAACGTCTCCTCCACGTATTCTCCCGCCGGCGTGACAGGCAGGAAATGCGGTTTGTCCGCCACCACCAGATGCTCGTCGACGTAGAGAATCGACTCCACCACCGGGATCGGTTTTTCATCGGGCACTTCGCGAAAATAGTGGATCCGCATGCCTTCGCGATAAGGCAGGTCAACACCGATCGCCCGCCCCTCCCCGTCCAACACTCGCCCCCGGGCAATCCGATCCAGCCACTGCTCGCGGCTGATCGTGCTGAAATGCTCGCAAAGACATTCCAGCACCGTCTGCCAGGAGCCAGGCGGCAAGTACAGTGTGCTGGCCTGATGGTGCGCGGCGGAAAATGATGAACCGGACATTGAAGGCTCTTGAGCGTTTACGGGGCCGGTATTATCCGCCACTCGCACAAGCCGGCACAGTGCTGATTGGCTCATGCGCTAATTGATGTCGATTTTTCCGCTGCCTCGGTGAACTCCTTCAACCAGCGCAGCACCTCGACTGCCTCCCAACGTCCCGGGTCGTACAATGCATACAACAACCCCTGGTAACCCACCACGTCCAATTGCTTGTGGTAACCGGCACGCTGGAACAACGCTTCGATCTCGGCAAAACAGGTGTTGAAATGCAGCTTGTTGAAGGGTGTCTTGCCTTCGGTTACCAGACCATCCAGGCGCAACTCCAGGACCGCCTCGCGCACAACGTCCGCGGACATCCTGTTCACGCTGTTTTTCAATTGTTCGACATTGACCAAGGGACGCACTCCGGATAGCTGTATGGGCATACAGTAACCGAAGAATGTCATTTCGCCAATGGCGGTGAATGGACCCAGGCGATGGAAGGTATCAACGCAGAAACGCGGCAACCCGATCGGAGTCATCGAAGGGCCAATCCAGCTCTGCCCCTGTATCGATCCGACGGAGCACGGGGATGCGTAAACCATAGGCTTCGAACAAGGCCTCGCTTTCGGTGATATCCACCAGTTCTACCAAGAGGCCATGCTCGACGAAAGGCATCAGCACGCCCTCGGCAACTTCACACAGGTGGCACCCCAGGGTGCCGAACAACTGGCATTCAGGCGACATGGCAGGTAGACCCGAAAAAATAGACGATCATTCTAGGCTCGCTCCACGTGGCCGTCGAGCGGCCTGCCGTGGCTCATCATGTTTCAGGTAAAACGCTGACGCAAATCATTGAGCTCAAATGTCTTTTCGGCAATGCTCGACGTATTTTCTCTCCTAAGCTGGATGTCAGCGTCTTGAAACGGAGTTCCTCTTGTTCGCCAACCTGCTGATCATCCTAGCCTCGTCCCTGGTAGTCATCGCCCTGTTCAGGCGATTGCGCCTGCCACCGGTGCTCGGCTACCTCTGCGTCGGGCTGGCGGTCGGCCCCACTGCCCTGGACTGGGTAAACGACAGCGAGGAATTGCCGGATCTGGCCGAGCTCGGCGTGGTCTTCCTGCTGTTCTCGCTGGGGCTGGAATTCTCGTTGTCGAAGATGCTCGAACTGCGCCGGGTGGTGTTCGGCCTCGGCAGTTTGCAGGTGGTATGTTCTGGGGTGCTGCTGGGTGGCGTGCTGGTGGCCTGCGGTGCCCCGGCGCTGGCGGCACTGCTCCTGGGCGCCGGGCTGGCGCTGTCGTCCACGGCCATCGTCAGCAAGGAGCTGACCAGCCTGGGAGAAATTTTCAGCAGTCACGGCCAGAACGCTATCGGTGTGCTGCTGTTCCAGGATGTCATTGCTGTATTGCTGTTGACCCTGGTGCCGGTCTTTGCCGGCAGCAGCGAGTACGCCTGGTACTGGGCGCTGCCCCTGACCCTGGGCAAGACTCTGTTGCTGTTCGGCGGCCTGCTGCTCGCCAGCCGCTGGCTGCTGCCCCGACTGTTCCATGAAGTAGCCGCGTCCCGGTCCGCCGAACTTTTCGTGCTGCTGGCGCTGGTGATCGTACTGCTCACCGCATGGCTGACGCACCTGCTCGGCCTGTCACCGGCCCTGGGGGCATTCCTGGCCGGCATGCTGCTGGGAGAAAGCCATTACCGGCACCAGATCGAGGCCGATATACGTCCGTTCCGCGACATCCTGCTGGGGCTGTTTTTCGTCAGCATCGGCATGCTGATCGACCTTCGACTGTTCATCGACGATGGCCTGCAGATACTCGGCTTGACCCTCGGCTTGATGATCATCAAGGGCTGCGTGGTCGCCGCTCTGGTCAAGTGGCGCGGCAGTGACGGTGAAACCGCGTGGCGCAGCGGCCTGGCCCTGGCTCAAGGTGGCGAGTTCTGTTTTGCCCTGATGGCATTGATGCAGCAGAACCGCCTGATGCCCGCCGACATCGGCGGCCTGCTGTTGGCCGCGACATTCTGCTCGATGCTGCTGACCCCGCTTTTGCTGCGTGCAGCGCCGGGGATTGCCGCGCGCCTGCACCGCAAACCCAACCAGGAAGCACAACTGGACCAGATCAGCGAACTCAATGCAGGCTTGTCGGGTCATGTGGTGATCTGCGGGTATGGTCGGGTGGGCCAGTCCATCGGGCGGTTCCTGCGCCGCGAAGGCCTGGCCTTTGTCGCCCTCGACGACGACCCGGTGATCATTCAGGAAGCCACGGTCGATGAGCGCTGCGTACATTACGGGGACTCACGCCGGGCAGACCTGCTGGCCGCCGTCGGACTGAGCCGCGCCCGGCTGCTGGTCATTGCGGTCGACAAGACGGACATCGCGCTGACCGTGCTCAGGGCAGCCCGACGCGTCAATTCGCAGGTACCGATCCTGGTGCGCACTCGAGACGACAGCCAACTGGCCGAACTGCAGGCCGCCGGAGCGACCGAAGTGGTCCCGGAACTACTTGAATCGAGCCTGATGCTCGCCTCTCACGCGCTGGTCATGCTCGGGCTGCCGGAGCAGCGGGTCCGGCAGCATGTGGACCAGGTTCGTCACGAACGCTATGGCCTGCTGCACGGGTTCTATCCCGGCAACCAGGACAAGGAACCGTAGCGCAGCACTCAGTCCTGACTGACGGCACCGATCTTGTGGATCGACAGATCGGCGCCGTAGTACTCCTCTTCCTGGGTCAGCCGCACGCCCAGCACGAACTTGATCGCGCCATAAACCGCGAATCCGCCGACCAGGGCAATGACGACGCCCAACGCAGTACCGACCAGTTGGCTGACCAGGCTGACGCCGCCCAGGCCACCCAAGGCTTGCTGGCCGAAAATGCCGCAGGCAATGCCACCCCAGACGCCGCACAGGCCATGAAGGGGCCAGACCCCGAGCACGTCATCGATTTTCCACTTGCCCTGCGCCGCGGTGAAACACCAGACAAACAGCCCGCCCGCGATGGCTCCGGTCGCCAGCGCACCCACCGGATGCATCAAGTCGGAACCGGCACAGACCGCCACCAACCCGGCCAACGGGCCGTTATGCAGGAAGCCGGGGTCGTTGCGCCCGATGATCAAGGCCGCCACGGTCCCGCCGACCATTGCCATCAACGAGTTGACCGCCACCAACCCGCTGACTCCAGGCAACGTCTGGGCACTCATCACGTTAAAACCGAACCAGCCGACAATAAGAATCCACGAGCCCAACGCCAGGAACGGGATGCTCGAAGGCGCGAACGCCACCAGGCGCCCGTCCCGGTAGCGACCATTGCGCGGCCCGAGCAACAGTACCGCGGCCAATGCCAGCCAGCCGCCCATGGCATGCACGACCACGGAGCCGGCGAAGTCATGGAAACTGGCGCCGAAACGGGCTTGCAGCCAGGCTTGCAGGCCGTAGTTGCCATTCCAGACCAGGCCTTCGAAAAACGGGTAGATGAACGCTACGATCAGCACCGTGGCGCACAACTGCGGTACGAACCGGGCACGCTCGGCGATTCCTCCGGAAATAATGGCCGGGATCGCGGCGGCAAAGGTCAGCAGGAAGAAAAACTTCACCAGGCTGTAGCCGTGGTCGGCGCTGAGCACCGCCGCTGGCTGCAAAAATGTCACGCCGTAGGAAATCCAGTAGCCTATGAAGAAATAGGCCAAGGTCGACACTGCGAAATCGCTGAGGATCTTCGACAACGCATTGACCTGATTCTTTTGCCGGACGGTGCCTACTTCAAGGAACGCGAAGCCGGCGTGCATGGCCAGAACCATGACCGCACCGAGCAGGATGAACAGCGTGTTGGAGCTGTGGACCAGACTGTCCACGGCGCTTTGCAGATTTTCCATGGTGTTGGCAGACCTGAAGAAAGTTGAAATGGCACCAAAGCGGTTCAATCGAGCGCCCGACGCACCAAGTTGAAACGCCTCGCGCCCCTGCGAGCCGCTTTGGTGCACGAAAACCGCTGTCACGTCGTTGCGCAGCGTGGTGCTTCGCGGGTTTTGATTATTTGGGTTAAGGTTTTGCGGGCTTTTGCCCAGCTTCAGCGCACAGGCGCATGCTGACGCACCAGTACATGGCGGATGCCAGAGCAAAAGTTGTACCAGCAGTTTCACTGAACCTTCCGGCAAGGCTCATACTCGAACGCTTCAGACGTCACTTACGGAGATGCACCAATGGCCAGAACCCAGGCAAAGACTGCTCAAGAAACCTTGAAGGAAGACTTCCAGACGCTGGTCAAGGACACCGAACGGTTGCTGGACCACACGGCGACCCTGGCGGGTGATCAGGCTGACGAATTGCGCAGCCAGATCCACGAAACCCTGTTGCGCGCCCGTGAAACCCTCAAGCTGACCGAAGACTCGGTACGCGAGCGCGGTCAGGCTGCTGTGATTGCCACCGAAGAATATGTGCAGGCCAATCCTTGGCAATCGGTCGGCATCGCTGCGGGCGTGGGCTTTTTGATCGGACTGCTGGCGACACGGCGCTAATGATGGGCATCGACGAATCCGGCTCGCCCGAATCGGGCACGAAGCCTACCGCGCGGCGCCTGGGCGCGGCATTCCTCGGCTTGCTGCACAGTCATGTCGAATTGTTCGGCATCGAATTGCAGGAGCAGAAGGCCCGCACCGTCAGCCTGTTGCTGTTTGCCGGGCTTGCGCTGGTTTTCGGTTTGTTGCTGCTGGTCGGGCTGTCTGCACTGGTGCTGATCCTGGTGTGGGATACCTATCGCCTGGCGGGAATCATCGGCCTCTGCCTGTTTTATCTGCTGGCGGCGTTGTTTTGTGGGCTTCGGCTCAAGGCAGCGATTTTCGATGAATCCTCGCCTTTCCACGCCACCCTCGAAGAACTCGCCAACGACCGGGAGCGCCTGTTGCCATGAGTCGGCCCGATATTCCCCAAGCCCGTACCCGGCAGGAGATGCGCAAGGCGCTGGTGCGCCTGCGCATGGAGATGCACCGCCAGGAAATTCGTCAGGAAACCCGGCAACTGCTGCACCCGCTGCAACGGGTGCGCGGCTTTACGCAAAGCTGGCACGAGGGCTTCGGCCTGAAGCATGCGTCACTCTGGGGCGTGGCCGCCGTGTCCTTGCTCGGCTTCCTCGGCGGCAAGCGGACCCGAAGCGGACGCTCAGGGCGCCCAGGTGGCTTCTCGCGACTGATCCGGCTGGCAACCGCGCTGCTGCCGCTGATCAAGCTGGCCAAGACTGTACGCAAACCCTGACGGCCGTCTCCGCGGACCGACCCTGAAAGGGCCTTTCCATTGGAACGGCCCGATTGACCCGTCCGTGCAACACCCGGGTACAACAGGTCGAGGCCTGCAACCCTTGCAGGACGCGTCCCGAACCGGGAAGCTAGGGCATCGACTACCAAACGGAGCAACTGGCCTTGGATTGGCACACCCTGCTGACGCGCGAACGCCTGGGAAAACCCCTGCACAGTCCGGAAGAACTGGGCCGCAGCCCTTTCCATAAAGACCACGACCGCATCATCTTTTCCGGTGCATTCCGTCGCCTCGGGCGTAAGACCCAGGTGCATCCGGTCTCTAGCAACGATCATATCCACACGCGCCTGACCCATTCGCTGGAAGTCAGTTGCGTCGGGCGCTCCCTGGGCATGCGCGTGGGAGAAACCATCCGCGGCGCCCTGCCAGACTGGTGTGAACCCAGTGACCTGGGCATGGTGGTGCAATCGGCCTGCCTGGCCCACGACATCGGCAACCCGCCGTTCGGCCACTCCGGTGAAGACGCCATCCGCTACTGGTTTCAACAGGCGGCCGGACGTGGCTGGCTGGATGCCATGAGCGAGGCCGAGCGCAATGACTTTCTCAATTTCGAGGGTAATGCCCAAGGATTCCGGGTCCTCACGCAGCTCGAATACCATCAGTTCGACGGCGGCACCCGGCTGACCTACGCGACACTTGGCACTTACCTGAAATATCCCTGGACTGCCCGCCACGCCGACTCCCTGGGCTACAAGAAGCACAAGTTCGGCTGCTATCAGAGCGAGCTGCCATTGCTCGAGCAGATTGCCCACAAGCTCGGCCTGCCGCAAATCGAGGACCAGCGCTGGGCAAGGCATCCGCTGGTGTACCTGATGGAGGCCGCCGACGATATCTGCTACGCGCTCATCGACCTGGAAGACGGCGTGGAGATGGAGCTGCTGGAATATCCGCAGGTGGAATCGCTGCTGCTGGATCTGGTCGGCGATGACCTGCCGGAGACGTATCGTCAGCTTGGCCCGCTGGATTCTCGGCGGCGCAAACTGGCGATCCTGCGCGGCAAGGCCATCGAACACCTGACAAACGCCGCCGCCCGGGCGTTCGTCGAGCAGCAGGAGGCATTGCTGGCAGGCACGCTGCAGGGAGACCTGGTGGAACACATGCATGGCCCGGCCAAACGCTGCGTTTTGAATGCCAAGGACATGGCCCGAAAGAAGATATTCCAGGACAAGCGCAAGACTCTGCACGAAATCGGTGCCTACACCACGCTGGAAATTCTGCTCAACGGGTTCTGTGGCGCCGCCCTGGAACAGCATGGCGGCCGTACACCTTCGTTCAAGAATCGGCGCATCCTCGATCTGCTGGGTAACAACGCGCCAGATCCTGACGGCCCCTTGCACAGCGCGTTCCTGCGAATGATCGATTTCATCGCCGGCATGACCGACAGCTATGCCAGCGAAATGGCACAGGAAATGACCGGTCGCACGCGTCAATGAGTTCAGCGCCGCCGTTATCGGCGGCTCACTCAACAAACAACAGACAAACAAACTTTTCTCAAACTCGGTATCTCTACGAAATGAGCGAAACAAGCTACTGACGGACTACGCGTGCCTGATTAAAAGTTAAACACCCTGTCTTGAATAGAATATAAGTCCTGCTCGTCCCACTCCATTCGCCTACCAACAACCTAAATACTTCGTAGTACCTTGCCTCTTTTCTTGTAGGAAACTTCCGAAACTGGAAATGTAGCCCCGTCTCCTCGTACGACCCTGACTTAACTGGGCTAAGGTGCGCGCTTTATTCAGTTCGCAGGGGATTTATTCATGAACTCCGTTTTCATTGTCGACGATCATCCGGTCATCCGCCTCGCCGTTCGAATGCTGCTGGAGCATGAAGGTTATAAAGTTGTAGGAGAAACCGACAACGGCGTCGACGCGATGCAAATGGTCCGTGAATGTATGCCGGACCTGGTCATTCTGGACATCAGCATTCCCAAGCTTGATGGGTTGGAAATTCTTTCACGCTTCAACGCAATGACCGCCCCGATCAAGACGCTGGTGCTGACGGCGCAATCACCGACGCTGTTTGGCATCCGCTGCATGCAGTCCGGTGCCTCCGGCTATGTGTGTAAACAGGAAGACCTCAGTGAACTGATCAGCGCAATAAAGGCCGTACTGTCCGGCTATAACTATTTCCCGAGCCAGGCTTTGACGCCCCTGCGTCATGATGATCCGCGCAGTATCGAGCTGGATCTTTTCAAAAGCGTCAACGATCGCGAATTGATGGTGCTGCAACTTTTCGCGCAGGGCCGTACCAATAAAGACATCGCCAAGGGCATGTTTCTCAGCAATAAAACCGTCAGCACCTATAAAAAACGCTTGATGCAGAAACTCAAGGTCAAGTCCCTGGTAGATCTGATCGAGATGGCCAAGCGCAACGCACTGGTTTGAGAAATAACAGCATGTACAGATGTCTACGCGAATTTCTTCTGCTGTCGTGCGCGGGACTCTATGTCGCGACTCTCATGGCCGCCCCGCAGTTGCCCGAGCGTTATACGCTGCTGAGTCGGGCGACGGCGGATCCCATGCAGATCAGACTCGACGCTCCCCATCGCGCCTGGCTGCAAGGTCGTCAGGAGCTGGTCCTGGGTACATCCGCGCCGGATTATCCGCCCTTCGACCTTTCCACCAGTGGCCGCGATTATGAAGGCATGACTGCCGATTACGCGGGTGTCGTCGCCCAGGCGACCGGTTTGCCCATGAAGGTATTGCGCTTCAGCTCCCGTGGCGAAGCGATTGCCGCGCTCGAAAGCGGGCAAATCGACTTGCTCGGCAGCGCCAACGGTTTTGAGGCCAGCAATCCGGGCATCGCCCTGTCGAAACCCTATGCAGTAGACCAGCCCGTCCTTGTTACCCGGACGAGCGACAGCCCATCCCTGACCGAAGATCTCGAAGGGCTGCGGCTGAGCATGGCCTATCACTACCTGCCCCTGGATGAAATCAAAAAGCTCTATCCCAAGGCGCAGATCACCACGTATTCGTCCTACCAGAACGCCATCAACGCCGTCGCCTTCGGCCAGGCCGACGTATTTCTCGGCGACACCGTTTCCACCCATTATCTGATCAGCAAGGGTTACCTGAGCAACGTCCGCATGGCCAGCTTCGGCAAACACGAAACCTACGGTTTCAGCTTCGCGGTGCGCCGGGACAATGCCCGGCTGCTGGAGATCATAAACACCACGCTGAGCCAGCTCCCCATAGCGGAGCAGACGGCGATATCCAAACGCTGGAGTGCCGGCAGCGACCTGTACCTCACGGATCAGCGGATACAACTGACTGACCGCGAACAACGTTGGCTGACGAAGCATCCCGTCGTTCGCGTGGCGGTGAACGAAAACTTCGCGCCGTTTACGTTCTTCGATCCGGACGGTGATTTTCGCGGTATCAGCGCTGATCTGCTGGAACTGATCAGGCTGCGTACCGGCCTGCGCCTGCAGATCCAGCGGCGCCAGACTGACGGCGAAATGCTCTCCGCGGTGGTGAACGGCGAGGCCGACATGATTGCCGCGCTCCTGCCCAGCAGCGAACGGCAACAGTCCTTGAAGTTCAGCCGTCCCTACCTCGACAGCGCCTTTGTCCTGCTGACCCGCAAGCAATCCGACACGCCCGCGACCCTCGACCAGCTCCCCGGCATGCGCCTGGCAATCGCCGCGGGCAATCCCATCATCGATTGGCTGCGCAGTGAATATCCGCATATCCGACTGGTTGAAACCGTCGACTCCCTGCGCGCCGTCGAAATGCTTGCCCAGGGCGAGGCCGACGGCAGCGTCAGCTCGCTGGTCATGGCCAATTACTTCCTGTCTTCCCACACGCTGCGCGACACATTGCAGATCAGCAGCACCGTAGGCACACGGCAGGCCCTGTTCTCGCTGGCCAGCGCAACAAACGCGCCAGAGTTGAGCTCGATCCTGGACAAGGCCTTGACCAGCATCGAACCCGCCGAGCTCGGCGTCATCAACAACCGCTGGCAGGGCCATATCTCTGCCGCGGAACTTACCTGGCGCACCTATCACCGGGTGTTCCTGCAGTTTGTTGCAGGCGCCGGCCTGTTATTGCTGCTGTCCCTGGCGTGGAATGCGTACATGCAGCGGCAGATCAGGCAACGCCAGAAGGCGGAAGTGGCGCTCAATGACCAGCTTGAATTCATGCATGCCCTGCTCAACGGCACCCCCCATCCGATCTACGTGAGGGACCGCCATGGGCTTCTGCAAAGCTGTAACGACAGTTACCTCCAGACGTTCGACACCACACGTGAAGAAGTCATCGGCAAGGACATCGCGCCGGTATCCATGAGCAATGTTTTCGAAGCGCAGGAATATCGGGCGGACTACCAGCGTGTCATGGCCGAAGGCATCGCCTTGATCACCGACCGGCCATTGCACATTGGCGCTCGGAAGCTGACGATCTATCACTGGATCCTCCCCTACCGTAACGCCGCGGGACACGTGCAAGGCATCATCGGTGGCTGGATCGACATCAGTGAACGGCGCCAGCTTGTCGAGGAACTGCATGCCGCCAAGGAACAGGCCGACGCCGCCAATCGCGCGAAAAGCACCTTCCTGGCGACCATGAGCCATGAAATCCGTACGCCTATGAACGCAGTGATCGGCATGCTGGAACTGGCCCTCAAGCATGCCGACAAGGGACAGGTCGACCGTTCGACCATAGCGGTCGCGTACGAATCGGCCTCAGGCATGCTGGAGCTGATCGGCGATATCCTGGACATTGCCCGCATCGAATCAGGCCACCTGACCCTGGCCCCCGAACGAGTGAATGTCAGCGCCTTGCTGCGCTCGGTGGTCCGGGTATTCGAAGGACTGGCCCGGCAAAAGAATCTGCTGTTGTCGCTGCAAGTAGAGCCCGCCGACGACAAACACGACGTCCTGATAGACCCGTCGAGATTCAAGCAGGTGATCTCGAACCTGATCAGCAATGCCTTGAAATTTACCGAACAGGGCGAGGTGAAGGTCCGCGCCAGGCTTTCCCGAACCGCTCACGAAAATACGCTGCGGATGCAGATAGAAGTCAGCGACAGCGGCATTGGCATCAGTCCGGTGGACATGCAGCGCCTGTTCGAACCGTTTGCCCAGGCCGACAACAGCAGCCGGATGGCCCGCAAAGGCGCGGGGCTGGGCCTGGTGATCAGCCGCCAGTTGTGCCAGATGATGGGCGGTGAGTTGTCCCTGGACAGCCAGCCGGGCGTCGGTACCCAGGTCCGGCTTACCCTGGAGCCGAGCATCCTGCCCGAGACGACGATCGGCGTCCCGGCGGAGCCTGCGGTCGAAACGGCCACGGCCCGATTGAGCGTCCTGGTCGTGGATGATCACCCGGCCAATCGTTTGCTGATGACGCAGCAACTGGAATACCTCGGTCATCGCCACTCCCTCGCCAACGATGGCGCGCAAGGACTCAAGGCTTGGCATGCGGGTGTTTTCGACCTGGTCATCGCCGACTGCAACATGCCCGTCATGAGCGGTTACGAGCTTGCCAGGGCCATCCGCCGGTACGAGGCCGAACATCAACTGCCGCGCTGCACCATCCTCGGGTTCACCGCCAATGCGCAACCCGAGGAGAAGCAGCGCTGCAAGGAGGCCGGAATGGACGATTGCCTGTTCAAGCCGATCAACCTGAGCACCCTGAGCCAATGGATGAACACGATCAAACCCGCGAGCCGCCCAGCCGTGTTCAATGTCCAGAGCCTGCACATGCTCACCGGCGGCGACCCGATCTCCGTCCGGCGGCTGCTGGCGGAACTGCTCAGCAGCAACCGTTCCGACCGCCAGGAGCTGCTCCAAGCCGCCCGTACCGGCCCTTCCCAGGCGCTCGCCGAAACGGCGCACAAGATAAAAGGTGTCGCCCGTATCGTGCAGGCAAATGGGCTGATCGAATTGTGCGAGGCTCTGGAAATGGCCTGTCATCAGGAACAGGCACCCGGACAAATCGACGCCTGCGCGAAAGCGCTCCACCGGGCGATGACCGAACTGGAACAGGCGCTGGAAACGGAGATCGCCAAGGCAGGATAATCCAGTGTTTACTATGCTGTTGGCTCAGCAGTGCGTATCAGGGGGCGACCTCCCCCGAACACTTGGAGTGACGGATATGCCCAGCGCACCGCGTCCGGAAAAACGCCGGTTTCCCCTGCACGTCCATATCAGCGTGATGTTTACCCTGCTCCTGCTGCTGACCGGCGTCGTGCTGGGTGTCTTCAACTACCGGCAAACCACCCAGATCATCCTGTCCAGCAGCGAAAAGCTGTTCAATCGAATTGAACAGGACGTACGCCTGGACCTGTACGACACCTACGAACCGATCCGTCATCTGCTGGGCCTGCTGGCCGATTACCCGGCGACGCGTGCGCCTGGGATGGCGCAACGGCTGGACCTGCTCGTGCCCTTCAGCCAGGCGCTGCGAGACAACCCGAACCTGGCGTCGCTGTACCTGGGCGACAGCAAGGGCGAGTTCTTCATGGTCCGGCCGTTGCGCACCGATGCCTTGAGAGCCGCGATGAAGGCACCGGTCGGCGCGCTGTATCAGGTCTGGACCGTGGAGCGTGCCGGCAGCGAAAGCCTGGTTCGCTCGCAATCGCTGTTCTATGACCGGGACCTGAACCTTCTCAGCCGCCTGCAACATCCTGACGAAACCTACGATCCGCGCAGCCGGGGCTGGTTCCGTAGCGCCTTGAACAGCCATGAACAGATCACCACCGAACCCTACGTGTTCTTTTCCACCCGGAACATCGGCACCACCCTTGCGCGGCGCAGCGGCGCGCAGGCCGTCATCGGCGCTGACCTGACCCTGGCCGCCCTGTCCCAGACATTGGCCAAGCACAAGGTGAGCGCCGACACCGAAATTGTCCTGATCGATCCCCAAGGCAACGCGGTGGGCTATCCGGACAGTCCCCGGTTGATCGCCGACATTCAGTCGTCCCGCCTGATCAAGGCGCGTGACCTTGCCCCGGCCATCGCCGCTGCGCTCGATGACCACACTGACACGCCACGCCTGGAAGCGGCCGGACGCCAATGGATCGTTTCCCGCAGCCACATGCAGGAGGGCGGGCCGCAGGGTCTGGAGTTGGCCTTGCTGGTGCCGGAGGACGAACTGCTCGCCGATGCCTATCGCCTGCGCTGGCAAGGCGCGCTGATCACCCTCGCCACGTTGCTGCTGTGCCTGCCCCTCGGCTGGCTGACCTCGCGAATCCTGGTCAAGCCCTTGCGCGCACTGGTCAAGGAAGCCGACGCCATTCGCAGCTTCGATTTCAACTACCCGGTGTCCCGCCGTTCTCCGGTGCTGGAGGTCGATCAACTGGGTGTTTCGATGGCCCGCATGAAAGAAACCCTGGCGAGTTTTTTCGAGATCACGGCCAGCCTGCGCGCTGAAACCCGCTTTGCCCCGCTATTGGAGCGGGTGTTGTTCGAGACGGTGAAAATCGGCCAGGCCCAGGCCGGCCTGATCTATCTGCGCGAACACGACGAGGAGCAAGTCAAGCCCTACGGGCTGGTCATCGATGGGACGCCTCGGGACCTGCAAGCCTTCGCCCTGCGAGGCTACGCACTGAATGGCGCGGACAGCCCGCCGTGGTTACAGGAACTGGCCAGCGCGGAGACCCTGGTGTCCTCGCTGGGCTTCGAGCAGGCTGCCGATTTGCGCAGCGTCCTGCTGGAACTGGATGCCCCGCGCGTGCACCTGATCGGCATCCGCCTGCGCAACCGCCATCAGGAAACCGTTGGGATCTTGTTGCTGTTGATCACAGACAGCGGCGCCGAAGCCGACCTGGAGAAACTCCAGCCGGATCGCATCGCCTTTCTCCAGGCCGTTTCCGGCACCGCGACGGTGAGCATCGAAAGCCAGCGCCTGCAAGCCAGGCAAAAGCATCTGCTGGACTCGTTCATCCAACTGCTCGCCGGGGCGATCGACGCCAAGAGCCCTTACACCGGAGGCCATTGCCAGCGGGTGCCAGCCCTGACGCTGATGCTCGCCCAGGCCGCCGCCGCCAGCCGGGCACCGGCGTTCGATGCCTACCGGCCAACGGACGATGAATGGGAAGCGCTGCACATCGCTGCCTGGCTGCATGACTGCGGCAAAGTCACCACACCCGAATATGTAGTGGACAAGGCCACCAAGCTGGAAACCCTGAACGACCGGATCCATGAAATCCGTACCCGCTTCGAGGTACTCAAGCGCGACGCCTGGATCGATTACTGGCAGGCCCTGGCAACCGGTGGCGAGTCGTCAGCCCTGGCCCGCCAGCGCGACGCGACGCTGGCCGCCCTCGATGATGACTTTGCCTTTGTCGCACGCTGCAACCTGGGCTCCGAAGCCATGGCCGAGAGTGATTTGCAGCGTTTGCAACGCATCGCCCAGCGCACGTGGACGCGCACGCTGGATGATCGCCTGGGAGTTTCCTGGGAGGAAAGCCGACGCCAGGCGCGCACACCTTCGCCGACGCTTCCGGTGACTGAATCGCTGCTGGCGGACAAACCCGAGCATTTGCTCGAGCGGCATGCAGCCGAGCTGATCCCGGCAGACAACCCATGGGGCTTCCAGCTCGATGTACCGCGCTGGAAATACAACCGCGGCGAACTCTACAACCTCAGCATCACGCGCGGCACACTGACCCGCGAAGAACGTTATGTGATCAACCACCACATGGTGCAGACGATCCTGATGCTCAGCCAGCTGCCCTTCCCCAGCCACCTGGAAAACGTTGCGGAAATCGCTGGCGGCCACCACGAGAAAATGGATGGCAGTGGTTATCCGAAGCGACTCAAGCGCGAGCAGATGAGCCTGCCGGCTCGAATGATGGCGATTGCCGATATCTTCGAAGCGCTGACCGCAGCGGATCGTCCGTATAAAAAAGCCAAGAAGCTGAGCGAAGCCCTCGGCATCATGGCCACCATGTGCCGCGACGCCCATATCGATCCCGAGCTGTTCCAGCTGTTTGTCGACGAGCGGATCTACTTGCGTTATGCCGAGGAGTTCCTGGACCCGAGCCAGATCGATGAGATCGACCCGGGCAGCCTGCTGGTCAAGGCCGGGCTGAAGGCGTGATCAGCAATCGGTCAGCCGCAGGAAGATTGCCGCCAGTTGCTCGATGCCGGCCTGGTCGTGCTCGGTGAAGCGCGCCGGTTTCGGACTGTCCAGGTCCAGCACGCCGATCAGTCGTCCCTCCTTGACCAGCGGCACCACCAGTTCGCTGTTCGAGGCGCTGTCGCAGGCAATGTGCCCGGGAAACGCGTGGACATCTTCGACACGCTGGGTCTGGCGAGTCGCCGCCGCCGTGCCGCAGACACCACGACCGAAGGGAATGCGCACACAGGCAATCTGGCCCTGGAACGGCCCCAGCACCAGTTCCTCGTTACGGTTGAGGTAGAAACCGGCCCAGTTCAGATCCTCCAACTGACTGAACAGGAACGCCGAGAACTGCGCGGCATTGGCGATGAAGTCGCGTTCATCCGCCAGCAACGATTGCAGCTGTGCCGACAACAGGCCGTAGCCTTCGAGGCCTTCACCGGTCTGGGTCAAATCGATCATGCCTTGTGCTCCAGGAGTTTGAGGCCCACCCAATAACGGGCAAATTGATAGGCGCAACGTCCGTTGCGGTTGCCACGTCCGGTTGCCCAGCGCACCGCCTGCACATCCAGTGCTTCGTCACGCTGCCAGTCGAGCCCGGCCTTGGCCGCCAGTTCGCCGATCCAATGCTCTACCACATCGAGGAAGTGCTCCTGGGTAAACGGATAGAACGACAGCCACAAGCCGAAGCGGTCGGACAAGGCGATCTTGTCTTCCACCGCCTCGCTGGGGTGCAGCTCGCCGTCGACCCGTTTCCAGTTCTCGTTGTCGCTTTCCTTTTCCGGTACCAGGTGACGGCGGTTCGAGGTGGCGTACAGCAGCACATTGTCCGGCGCCTGCTCCAGGGAACCGTCGAGCACACTCTTGAGCACGCGGTAGTCGCCTTCGCCGGACTCGAACGACAGGTCATCGCAGAACAGCACGAAACGCTGGGGCAGTTTTGCCACCTGCTCGACTACCCGGGGCAGATCGGCCAAGTGGTCACGCTCGATCTCGATCAAGCGCAGGCCCTGCCCGGCATGTTCGGCCAGCAAGGCACGTACCAGCGACGACTTGCCGGTGCCGCGCGAGCCCCAGAGCAAAGCGTGGTTGGCCGGCATGCCATCGATGAACTGGCGGGTGTTGCGGCCCAGTTGTTCAACCTGACGGTCGACACCGATCAGGTCCGACAGGCGCATGTCGAGGCTGACCGTCAATGGCAGCAGGAAACCGCTGCGCCCGTCACGTTGCCAGCGCGCGGCCAGGGTCTGGCTCCAGTCGATGTCGGGCCGCGGGGCGGGCAACAAGGGCTCGATACGGGCAAGCACCGCATCGGCGCGCTCAAGAAAAGCATTCAATCGGGCGTCCACGTCTTTTCCTCGGACAAGTTCACGGTAATGATGACGCTACAGCGACGAAACGACGAGGCCAGTGGCGGGTCTGTTTCAGACAAGGCAAACCGGCCGCACCGGTATTCGGAAATGATCAGCTATGCTTGACCGGCGAAGGGAAACGTAAGTGGTTCACCATCCCATGGACATCAGATTCACCCAACGGCTGTCGTACAAACAGGCTCGACTGACCGTCATGGTGGGTTTCGTGCTGGGCACCTTGCTAAGCCTGGTACAGATCGGCATCGATTATGCCAGCGAAGACGCGTCGATCAACCGTGAAATCCTCTCGTTGCTGGAAATCAGCCACAACCCGGCCTCGCGCATCGCCTATAACATCGATGCCGAGCTTGCCCAGGAACTGGCCCTGGGGCTGTTGCGCTCGCCGGCCATCGTCGGCGCCGAACTGATCGATAACAACAATACGGTGCTGGCCAGCGTCAAGCGACCCGAGCTGCAAAGCAGTTACCGGTTTATCAGCGACTCGCTTTTTGGCGCCCAACGGCAGTTCGAAGACCGGCTTTACCTGAATCATCTGCCGGGCGAGTCCCTCGGCGTGCTGCGACTGGATGTCGACACTTATGCGTTCGGCAGCCGTTTCCTGCGCCGTGCCGAGGTGACGCTGCTCAACGGTTTCGCCCGTAGCCTGATCCTGACCGGCCTGCTGCTGGCGCTGTTCTACGTCATGCTGACCAAACCCTTGGTGCGGGTCATCCGCGAACTCAGCAGCCGCGACCCGGGCAGCAGCGAACAGCGCCCGCTGGAATGCCCTTCCGGCCACCAACACGACGAAATCGGCGTGCTGGTATCGGTCGCCAACCAGCAGTTCGAGAATGTCTCCACTGAAATCCAGCAACGGCGCGCGGCTGAAAATCGCCTGACCGATTACCTGGCGCAACTGGAGAATATCGTTTCGGCGCGCACGGCCGAGCTCAAGGCCATCAATGCCCGGCTCAGCCAGTCCAACGAAGAGCTGGATATTGCCCGGCGCACCGCCCTCGACATGGCTGACGCGCGCTCCGCGTTCCTGGCCAACATGAGCCATGAGATCCGCACCCCCCTCAATGGCTTGCTCGGGATGATCGCCCTGTCCCTGGATGGCCCGTTGACGGCCGAACAACAGCAACAACTGTCGATAGCCCATGACTCCGGCAAGGTCTTGGTCGAACTGCTCAACGACATTCTCGACCTGTCCAAATTCGACGCTGGCCAACTGGAACTCGAACGTATCCCGTTCGACCTTGGCGCGCTGGTCGAAGACACCGCCAACCTGCTGTCGCAGAACGCGGCGCCAAGCGTCGAACTGGCGTGCCTGATCGACCCGCAGTTCCCGGCCCAGGTACTGGGCGACCCGACCCGCGTTCGCCAGATCGTCAGCAACCTGCTTTCCAACGCATTGAAGTTCACCCGTTTCGGTCGGGTCGATGTGCGCTTGAGTCACTACGAAGGCGGCGTGCGGGTCGAGGTCTGGGACACCGGCATCGGCATTCCCCAGGAGGACCAGGCGCGGATTCTCCAGCCGTTCACCCAGGCCGGCGCGGGCATTACCCGCCAGTTCGGTGGCACCGGGCTGGGCCTGGCACTGACCTACAACCTCTGCGAGGCGATGCAGGGCCGGTTGACGATCAGTTCCGAGGCGGGCTTCGGCAGCCAGTTCTGCGCCGACCTGCCGCTGCCCGCCCACAGCCCGGCCCCGCCCGTCGAGACCTTGCGGGGCAACGTGGTCGCCATCACCACCGCCAACAGCGGGCTGGCCGAATTGCTGGGCATGTTGCTGCCGGTCTGGGGACTGGACTATATACAGCGCACCGTGGACGACGGGTTGCTGGGGCTCAAGCCGGACATCCTGATCACCGATTGCCCGGAATGCCTGTTCAATTTGCGCCCGACCTTCGACGCCCCGATCCTGCTCGTCACCGCCTATGGCAGTTTCATGCCCAGCGAAGAAGCCGCCGCCCTCGCGCCTTTGCTGCAGCAGGCCCGACCGCTGGCGCGCCACGCGCTTTACCAGATCCTGCGCCGGGCCCTGCAAAGCGAGGCGACGACCATCAACGACGCGCAGATCGAAGCACTGGCGCCCTCGCGGCGCGGCCGGGTGCTGCTGGTGGAGGACAACCCGGTCAACCAACTGGTGGCCAAGGGCATGCTGGTGAAGCTGGGCTGTGAAGTGGTGGTCGCGGCCCATGGCGCCGAAGCCCTGGATCAGCTCGAACAACAAACCTTCGACCTGGTCCTGATGGACTGCAACATGCCGGTCATGGATGGTTACGAAGCCAGCCGGCAGATTCGCCGCAGCGGCCGCTGGCCGGACCTGCCGATCGTCGCGCTGACGGCCAACGCGATGCCCGAGGAGCGCGAACGCTGCCGGGCCGCTGGCATGAGCGATTACCTGTCCAAGCCGTTCCGTCGCGAGGAACTGGCGGCGTTGCTGGACCAGTGGGTGCCGACTACGTCAGCCCTTTGATCTGCTTGAGCAGGTGATCCAGGTTATCGCGCAGCTCACCCACGCGATCCAGATCGATCCCGCTGTCGCACAGCAGGCGCGCCTTGAGCGGGCCGACCTGCTCGCGCAAGGCGCGGCCCGCATCCGACAGGCTCAGATGCACCTCTCGCTCATCCTGGACCGAGCGTTGGCGGCGGACCAGGCTCAACTGCTCCAGGCGCTTGAGCAACGGCGTCAGCGTGCCGGAATCCAGCAGCAAACGTTCTCCAAGCGCCTTCACCGTGGGCTGCTCCGGGGTGTTGTCCTGCCATTCCCACAGCACCAGCATCGCCAGGTACTGCGGATAGGTCAGGCCAAGCTGATCGAGCATCGGCTTGTAGCCACGAATCACCGCCCGTGATGCGGCGTACAGCTTGAAGCACAACTGACTGTCGAGCTTCAGCGAATCGACTGACAAGTCGCTCATTTGAGCAGGGCTTCGATCTCGCCAGTGAGATCCTCGGGCTTGGTGGTCGGGGCGAAACGCTTGACCACCTGGCCGTCCTTGCCGATCAGGAACTTGGTGAAATTCCACTTGATGCCCTTGGACCCCAGCACACCGGGCGCCCGCTGCTTGAGCTGGACAAATAGCGGATGGGCATTGGCCCCGTTGACATCGATCTTCTTGAACAGCGGAAAACTCACGCCGAAGTTGAGCTCGCAAAACTCGGAGATCGTCCCTTCGTTGCCTGGTTCCTGCTTGCCGAACTGGTTGCAAGGAAAGCCCAGCACCACGAGGCCCTGGTCCTTATAGGACTGCCACAATGCCTCAAGGCCCTTGTACTGCGGAGTGAAGCCGCATTGGCTGGCGGTGTTGACCACCAGCACGGCCTTGCCGGCGAAATCGGCAAGCGTCTTCTGCTCGCCCTTGATGGTGGTGCAGGGAATGCTCAACAGATTGTCGGTCATGGGACGGCTCCAGGGTGTAGTTGGATGCCGAAGATAGCGAGCAATTAAATTGCGTGCAATTTAATTGTCGTTAATGCGGAATCAAGGCCCTGTGGCAAGGGAGCTTGCTCCCGCGCCACAGCGGGCTGCGCAACGTTTACTCGCGGGGCACGAGATCCAGGCACACCGAGTTGATGCAGTAACGCAGGCCAGTGGGCGGTGGGCCGTCGGGGAAGACATGGCCCAGGTGCGCGTCGCATTGGGCGCAGACCACCTCGGTGCGAATCATGCCATGGCTGACATCCCGCACCTCCACCACCGCGCTTCCTTCGATCGGCGCGTAGAAACTCGGCCAGCCGCAGCCGGAATCGAACTTGGTCGTCGAATCGAACAACGGCTCGTTGCAGCAGATGCAGTGGTAGATGCCATCGGTCTTGGTCGCGTTGTACTTGCCGGAGAACGGTCGCTCGGTGCCTTTGAGGCGACAGACGTTGTATTGCTCCGGATCGAGCATCTCACGCCATTCTTCCAGGGTTTTCTGCAACTTTTCCATCGTCCTACCTCGGCAATTGAAAAAGCCCGATCCGACGCTTTTCCGCAGATCGGGCGGCACGTATGATTGCGCCTCGTCAGGCGCCAGTCTGGCAGTCACGTCATGCGCATTCAAATGGATTGTGGCGCATCTACCGCGTCCGGCCCGGGCACAGACGCAGGATCCCCAGTACGGTAGTTCATACGCCGCCTGGATCGTTCATTTTCGGGAACACATCGCCATGCAGGTCAGCAAATCGAACAAGCTCGCCAACGTCTGCTACGACATTCGCGGCCCGGTGCTCAAGCACGCCAAACGCCTGGAAGAGGAAGGCCATCGCATCCTCAAGCTGAACATCGGCAACCCGGCGCCCTTTGGTTTCGAAGCCCCCGATGAAATTCTCCAGGACGTCATCCGCAACCTGCCGACCGCGCAAGGCTACAGCGACTCCAAGGGCCTGTTCAGCGCACGCAAGGCCGTGATGCAGTATTACCAGCAGAAGCAGGTCGAAGGCATCGGCATCGAGGACATCTACCTGGGCAACGGCGTGTCCGAGCTGATCGTGATGTCGATGCAGGCCTTGCTCAACAACGGCGACGAAGTGCTGGTGCCGGCGCCGGATTATCCGCTGTGGACCGCCGCCGTCAGCCTGTCCGGTGGCAACCCGGTGCATTACCTGTGCGACGAGCAGGCCAACTGGTTCCCTGACCTGGCAGACATCAAGGCCAAGATCACCCCGAATACCAAGGCCCTGGTGATCATCAACCCGAACAACCCGACCGGCGCGGTGTATTCTCGCGAAGTGCTGCTGGGCATGCTCGAACTGGCCCGCCAGCACAACCTGGTGGTGTTCTCCGACGAGATCTACGACAAGATCCTCTACGATGACGCCGTGCACGTCTGCACCGCCTCCCTGGCACCGGACCTGCTGTGCCTGACCTTCAACGGCCTCTCCAAGTCCTATCGTGTCGCTGGCTTCCGCTCCGGCTGGATCGCCATCTCCGGCCCCAAGCACCACGCCCAGAGCTACATCGAAGGCATCGACATGCTGGCCAACATGCGCCTGTGCGCCAACGTGCCGAGCCAGCATGCGATCCAGACAGCGTTGGGTGGCTACCAGAGCATCAACGACCTGGTCCTGCCCCAGGGCCGTTTGCTGGAACAGCGCAATCGCACCTGGGAACTGCTCAATGACATCCCCGGCGTCAGCTGCGTCAAGCCGATGGGTGCGCTGTATGCCTTCCCGCGAATCGACCCGAAGGTCTGCCCGATCCACAACGACGAGAAATTTGTACTCGACCTGCTGCTGTCGGAGAAATTGCTGGTCGTCCAGGGCACGGCGTTCAACTGGCCATGGCCGGACCATTTCCGCGTCGTGACCCTGCCGCGGGTTGACGACCTCGATCAGGCCATTGGCCGCATCGGCAATTTCCTCAAATCCTACCGTCAATGATCCGGACGGAGTGCGGGGCGTTCGCCTCGCGCTCTGTTTGATTCAGCAACATATCCATTTTCCTGGCTCCGCAGGTTTCTGGCGCGTGGGCTCGTTGTCCGATGGACGACGAGACGCAACGTTCACGGGGCGCAGCGGCCACATTTCTTTTCCGGCGCAACTTTCAGAAAAGTCTTTCAAACAATGAGGACCGCTGTAGGACACAGTTTGAAATAGAAGGCGAGTTGAATAGCCTGCGGCAGCACCTTATATACCCCGCATAACGCTACATCTTTAGCATGAGGAGATTGCTACCACCATGATGCGCATCCTGCTGTTCTTGGCCACTAACCTGGCGGTCGTGCTGATTGCCAGCATCACCCTGAGCCTTTTCGGCTTCAACGGGTTCATGGCGGCCAATGGGGTTGATCTCAACCTCACTCAGCTGCTGATCTTCTGTGCGGTGTTCGGTTTTGCCGGTTCCCTCTTCTCGCTGTTCATCTCCAAGTGGATGGCGAAGATGAGCACCGGCACCCAGATCATCAGCCAGCCGCGCACTCGTCACGAACAATGGCTGCTGCAGACCGTCGAGCAGCTGTCCCGTGAAGCCGGGATCAAGATGCCGGAAGTCGGGATCTTCCCGGCGTACGAAGCCAACGCCTTCGCCACCGGCTGGAACAAGAACGACGCCCTGGTCGCCGTCAGCCAGGGCCTGCTGGAACGGTTTTCGCCAGATGAAGTGAAAGCCGTGCTGGCCCACGAGATCGGCCACGTCGCCAACGGCGACATGGTGACTCTGGCGCTGATCCAGGGTGTGGTGAACACCTTCGTCATGTTCTTCGCCCGAATCATCGGCAACTTTGTCGACAAGGTGATTTTCAAGAACGAAGAAGGCCAGGGTATTGCCTACTACGTGGCGACCATCTTCGCCGAGCTGGTACTGGGCATCCTCGCCAGCGCCATCGTCATGTGGTTCTCGCGCAAACGCGAGTTCCGCGCCGATGACGCCGGTGCGCGCCTGGCCGGCACCAGCGCCATGATTGGCGCCCTGCAGCGCTTGCGTGCCGAACAAGGCCTGCCGGTGCACATGCCCGATACCTTGAATGCCTTCGGCATCAACGGCGGCATCAAGCAGGGCCTGGCTCGCATGTTCATGAGCCACCCGCCGCTGGAAGAGCGAATCGACGCGCTGCGTCGTCGCGGCTAACCGCCAACGGATACAAGCAAGCCCGCAGCGATGCGGGCTTTCTTTTGCCTGCTAAGTTATGTGCCGTATAGCCTGGCGCCATCGCGAGCAAGCTCGCTCCCACATTTGACCGGCTGTGAACAAAAGTTCGTGCCCATCCGAGTTCCTGTGGGAGCGAGCTTGCTCGCGATGGGGCCAATACAAACACAACAGATCAACGACTGGACACCAGATACACCCGCTCATCCAGCCGCTTCACGCCCGCCTGCAAGAACTTCCAACTCTCGCCCAGCACATCCTGCTCCTGCAGGACTTGCAATTGCCAAGCCTTGCCCAGCAACCGCTGCACCTCCTCATGTCCTACCGAAAACGGCGGCCCAGGCATCTCGTCCTGGTTGTAGTCCAGGGTAATCACCAACCCGACGCAGTCCGGCATTATGTTCTGCAGATGGGCCGCATAACGCTCGCGCATCGGTGCAGGCAGGGCGATCAGTGCAGCGCGGTCATACAACGTCGCGCAATCCGCGACGTCCAAAGGCGTCAACGCAAAGACATCACCGCAGCGGATTTCGATGGCACCAGAACGAAACACCTTGAAGGCGCCCTCCTCACTCACGTTTGGCTCAAGCTGATGCTCCTGGAAAAAATCAGTGACGGCCTTTTCCGATAGCTCCACTCCGAGCACGGAAAAACCTTGTTGCGCCAACCACAGCAGATCCAGCGTCTTGCCGCACAAGGGCACCAATACTCGAGTTTCTTCAGGCAATCCCAACTGGGGCCAGAAACGCTGCAAGTAAGGGTTCACTTCCGGCAGATGAAAGCCGATCTGATTGGTTGACCAGCGCTTGTGCCAAAACTCGGGATCCATGGGGATTGCTCCATAAATTCGATCAAAACGGGTTAAAACTTATATTAGATTTCGATCGTTGACCTGACCGAAGATGAACACATCTTAACGCTCAGGAGCCCGTCCATGCTGCCCAGCCTGTTTATCTCCCATGGTTCACCGATGCTTGCCCTGGAACCCGGCGAGAGCGGCCCGGCCTTGGCTCGCCTGGCCGCGCAAATGCCGAAGCCCAAGGCCATCGTGATTGTGTCCGCCCATTGGGAGAGCAATGAACTGTTGGTCAGCGCCAACCCGCGACCACGTACATGGCATGACTTCGGTGGCTTCCCGAAAGCGTTGTATCAAGTCCAATATCCGGCGCCAGGCGATCCCCACCTGGCAACGCAGGTCGCCGAACTGCTCAATGCCGCGCAATTGCCGGCACGCCTGGAGACAGGGCGGCCATCGGACCATGGCGTCTGGGTGCCGCTGTCGTTGATGTACCCCGAAGCCGACATTCCCGTGGTACAGGTTTCCCTGCCCAGCCAGCGCGGCCCGACACTGCAGACGCAGGTCGGCCGGGCGCTGGCAGGACTGCGCGAACAGGACCTCCTGCTGATCGGTTCCGGCAGTATCACGCATAACCTGGGGGATCTGGACTGGAACGCCGGCCCTGACAGCATCGAGCCCTGGGCCAAGGCATTCCGCGATTGGATAGTGGCGCAACTGGCGGCCAACGACGAGTTCGCCTTGCATGATTACCGCCGCCAGGCCCCCCATGCGGTGCGCAGCCATCCCAGCGACGAGCACCTGCTGCCGCTGTATTTTGCCCGGGGGGCGGGTGGGAAATTCAGCGTTGCCCATGAAGGGTTCACGATGGGAACGTTGGGCATGGACATTTATCGGTTTGATTGACCGGCAGACCGAGTCGCTCCAATCGCGAGCAAGCTCGCTCCCACAGGGGATTTGTGAGGCCGAAAATCCAATGTGGGAGCGAGCTTGCTCGCGATTGGCTTCAACACCGCTCCCCCGACAGGAACACCAGATGACAGCCAAAAAAAATCCCCGAACCAGTCGGGGATTTTTTCATGCTCGATCAATCAGCCTGCGGGCCGATCAATCCTCGCGGTAACGACGCAGCTTGAGCTGCTTGCCAGCCACGCGAGTGTCCTTGAGCTTGGTCAGCAACTTCTCCAGGCCTTCTTCCGGCAGTTCCACCAGGCTGAAGCTGTCACGCACCTGGATGCGACCGATCGCTTCGCGGGCCAGGCCGCCTTCGTTGAGGATCGCGCCCAGCAGGTTCTTGGCGGCAATGCCGTCACGAGCACCCAGCGCGGTACGGCAGCGGGCACGGCCTTCGCCCAGCGGGATCGGTGCGCGACGCTCGCGATCACCACGGTCCGGACGATCACCGGTACGCTCGGGACGATCACCACGCGGTGCGCTGTTCGGCACCAATGGACGCTCCTTCTCGATCGCCGCCAGGGTCAGCGCCTGACCGTTGGTAGCCTTGCGCAGCAGGGCAGCGGCCAGGGCACGCGGGGTGCAACCGATGTCGGCGGTCAGGCGATCAAGCAGATCACCGTGGGTCGATTCGGCGTCAGCTACCAGCGGCGACAGGCTGTTGGTCAGTTTCTTGATGCGGGCATCGAGAACGGCCTGGGCGTCCGGCAGGCGAACTTCCGCGACCTTCTGACCGGTCACACGCTCGATCACTTGCAGCATGCGGCGCTCACGCGGAGTCACCAACAGCAGCGCGCGACCTTCGCGACCGGCACGGCCGGTACGGCCGATACGGTGGACGTAGGATTCCGGATCGTACGGCATGTCCACGTTGAACACGTGGGTGATGCGCGGAACGTCCAGACCACGGGCGGCAACGTCGGTCGCCACAACGATGTCCAGACGGCCGTCCTTGAGGGAATCGATCACGCGCTCGCGCTGGTTCTGGGCAATGTCACCGTTCAGCGCAGCGGCTTTGTAGCCTTTGGCTTCCAGGGCGCTGGCCAGGTCCAGGGTCGCTTGCTTGGTGCGCACGAACATGATCAGGGCGTCGAAGTCTTCCACTTCCAGCAAGCTGAGAACGGCAGAAGTCTTCTGGTCAGCGTGAACCAGCAGGTGAGCCTGCTCGATCGCGGTAACAGTCTGGGTCTTGGTCTGGATCTTCACGTGTTGCGGATCGCGCAGGTGGCGCTCGGCAATGGCACGGATCGATTGCGGCAGGGTGGCCGAGAACAATACAGTCTGGCGAGTCGCTGGCAGGGCCTTGAAGATGACTTCCAGGTCATCCATGAAACCCAGCTTGAGCATTTCGTCGGCTTCGTCGAGAACCAGGTGGTTCACGGTAGCGAGGACTTTTTCGTCACGACGCAGGTGGTCGCAGAGACGGCCCGGAGTGGCGACAACGATCTGCGCGCCATTACGGATTGCTTTCAGTTGTGGGCCCATCGGGGCGCCGCCGTAAACGGCCACAACGGTAACGCCAGGCATTTGCTTGGAGTAGGTTTCGAAAGCGGTTGCTACTTGCAGCGCCAACTCACGGGTTGGCGCCAGGATCAGGGCTTGCGGCTCGCGCTTGGCAGGATCGATGCGATGCAGGATCGGTAGGGCGAACGCAGCGGTTTTACCCGTACCGGTTTGCGCCTGGCCAATCATGTCGTGGCCGGCCATGATGATCGGGATCGATTGCTGCTGAATAGCCGAAGGTTCTTCGTAGCCAGTCGCAATGACGGCAGCAAGAATGTTCGGGTTGAGATTAAAAGCGGCGAAGCCGCCGGTTTCCTGGGTCATGGGTCTGCCTCTAAGTGCATCCGCAAAGACCCATGCTCCAAAGCTGCGCATGCCGTGTTGAGACTCAAGAGTCGCCCTGGCTGCTTTGTCGGCGGGGATTTGCGAAAACGAATGAATGAAAAAGAACGTCGTGGAAGCATCCGTTGTGCGGACATGCAACCGAAGCTGACTTCGGAAAATTGCGCTACCTTGACGCGGCCCGGCTAAAGGCCGGCGCGCACTATACCGGAATTCGTTGAAAAAGGGAGATTTTTTTATCGACGAAGGGTGTGGCGGGGCTCTGTGCAGCAAGCGTTGAGGGCGTTAGCTAAAACGGTTCATCTTTGGCTGACATGAAGCCCATTGTGGTGAGGGGATTTATCCCCGCTGGGCTGCGAAGCGGCCCCGAAAATACCTGAGATTCTACACGTGAGCGAGCCTTCAGGGGGCCGCTTCGCGACCCAGCGGGGATAAATCCCCTCGCCACAGGCACTCCGTTGCCCCGAGTTCGTGTTAAGTCGCCGGGCGGATCGCCTTGATCAACGATTGCAACGAATAACCCAACCGCGGCGCGAGCCCTTCGGCACGGGCCACCAGACCTTGCATGTCCAGCGCCTGGTCCAGGTCCGCCGGCACGATCAGGATGACGTTGCCCTCCTTCACCGGCAACTCCCAGTAGTGCCGGTGATACAAGCCGCGCAAGAGCGCCGCGCCTAGCGGCTTGCCGTCGTCGGTGGCCCACTGGTTGATCACCAGCCAGCCGCCGGGATTGAGGCGCTTCTGGCAGTTTTCCAGAAACCCCCAGGCGAGGTGACCGACGCCGGGACCGACATCGGTATAGAGGTCGACGAAAATCAGGTCCGCCGGCTCCGCCGTTTCGAGTAGCTCCAAGGCGTCACCGACGCGGATGTACAGGCGCGGATCATCGTCCAGCCCGAGGTATTCGATGGCCAGGCGCGGCACGTCGGGGCGCAGTTCGATGGCCTCGACATCCTCCAGCGGCAGGAACTTGAGGCAGGCCTGGGTCAGCGTACCGGCCCCCAGCCCGAGGAACAGCGCGCTCTCCGGTTGCTCGTGGCACAACGCACCGATGAGCATGGCGCGGGTGTAGTCATATTCGAGCCAGCTCGGATCAGCCGTGAACACGCAGCTCTGCTCGATCGCATCGCCAAACTCGAGAAACCGGTAATCAGCCACTTCGAGTACGCGGATCATGCCGAACTCGTCGTGCACCTCGGCGAGCAAATGCTCGACGCGCTCCTCTGTCATTTCTTCTCCTGATGTTGCCGTGCTGGCTCAAACCCGCGCAAACGGGGCAAAGGCGCGATTGTCGGCGAAGCGAGCGGAACAGGTCACGCACTAATTTGCTGATAACATGAGCGCCCGAGCGTAAATCACCTAGAGATCATGATGAGCCAACCCTGGAGCCCTGACAGCTGGCGCGCCCTGCCGATCCAGCAACAACCTCGCTACCCCGACGCGGCGCATCTGCTGCAGGTGGAGCAGACCCTGGCCAGTTATCCGCCCTTGGTGTTTGCCGGTGAAGCCCGGGAATTGCGTCGTCAGTTTGCCGAAGTCACCCAGGGTCGGGCATTCCTGTTGCAGGGTGGCGATTGCGCCGAGAGTTTTGCCGAATTTTCCGCCGCCAAGATCCGCGACACCTTCAAGGTGCTGCTGCAAATGGCGATCGTCATGACCTTCGCCGCCGGTTGCCCGGTGGTCAAGGTCGGGCGCATGGCGGGCCAGTTCGCCAAACCGCGCTCGGCCAACGATGAGACGATCGATGGCGTGACACTGCCGGCCTACCGGGGCGACATCGTCAACGGCATCGGCTTCGACGAGAAAAGTCGCGTGCCGGATCCGGAGCGGCTGTTGCAGTCCTATCATCAGTCCACCGCGACCCTCAACCTGCTACGGGCGTTCGCCCAGGGCGGGTTCGCCGATCTGCACCAGGTGCACAAGTGGAACCTGGACTTCATCGCCAACTCGGCCCTGGCGGAAAAGTACAGCCACCTGGCCGACCGTATCGACGAAACCCTGGCGTTCATGCGCGCCTGCGGCATGGACAGCTCGCCGCAACTGCGCGAGACGAGTTTTTTCACCGCCCACGAAGCGTTGTTGCTCAACTATGAAGAAGCCTTCGTACGCCGTGACAGCCTGACCAATGATTATTACGACTGCTCGGCCCACATGCTGTGGATCGGCGACCGCACCCGCCAGTTGGACGGAGCGCATGTGGAGTTCCTGCGCGGGGTGAACAACCCGATCGGGGTCAAGGTCGGCCCGAGCATGAACCCTGACGACCTGATCCGCCTGATCGACGTGCTCAACCCGGACAACGACCCCGGTCGACTGAACCTGATCGCGCGGATGGGCGCCAACAAGGTCGCTGATCACCTGCCGCAACTGTTGCGCGCCGTGCAGCGCGAAGGCAAGCAGGTGCTGTGGAGTTCCGACCCGATGCACGGCAATACCATCAAGGCCAGCAGCGGCTACAAGACCCGCGATTTTGCGCAGATTCTTGGCGAGGTGAAGCAGTTCTTCCAGGTGCATGAAGCCGAAGGGACCTACGCCGGCGGGATTCATATCGAGATGACTGGGCAGAACGTCACCGAATGCATCGGCGGCGCCCGACCGATCACCGAGGATGGGCTGTCGGATCGTTACCACACGCATTGCGACCCACGGATGAATGCCGATCAGTCGCTGGAACTGGCGTTCTTGATTGCCGAGACGCTGAAGCAGGTTCGGCGGTAGATCAGTAAAGGCTTCTTCGCCTGCTCAATCGATTCGCGAGCAGGCTCGCTCCCATAGGTGATTGGCTGCGGACACAAAAGCCGTGGTCACCATAAATACCCTGTGGGAGCGAGCCTGCTCGCGAAGAGGCCAATTCAGTCACCATCAACCCCCGCCAATGCCACCGCCAGCCGCACCCCACCCTCCCGCTCGCAATTGAGCTGCACCCGCTCCAGTCCCAACCAGTCAGCCATGCGCCGCAGATTCATCGCCAGCGCCTGCATGCCCTCCTCGTCAAGCCCCGGCTCTTCCTCGTGCACGGCATGCACGGCCAGCCGTCCCAAGGCCCGCTCCGCACGAAGATCGACCCGCGCCGCAATCCGTTCATTGTGCAAAAACGGCAAGACGTAATAGCCATACACGCGCTTGTGCACCGGCGTGTAGATTTCCAGGCGATAGCGGAAGTCGAACAACCGCTCGGTGCGGCTGCGCTCCCAGACCAGCGAGTCGAACGGTGACAGCAAGGCACTGGCAGCGACCTTGCGGGGGATTTTCACGGTAGGCTGGCACCAGGCCGGCTGCTTCCAGTCCTGCACCTGACATCGCAACAATTCACCCGCCTCCTCCAACTCGGCCAGTCGAGCACGGGTGTCGGCCGGATCCAGGCGGAAGTAATCACGCAGGTCCTTCTCGGTGCCGACGCCCAAGGCCTGCGCCGCATGCAGGAGCAACGCGCGCTGGGCCTGGGCTTCGTCCGGCTGCGGTTGGCGCAGGACCGACTCGGGCAGCACCCGCTCAGGCAGATCATAGAGCCGCTCGAACCCCCGTCGCCCGGCTACGGTGACTTCGCCCGCGGCGAACAGCCATTCCAGCGCATGTTTCTCGGCGCTCCAGTCCCACCAGGGCCCCGCCTTCTCCTGACGCGTGGACAAGCTGCCGGCGCCAATCGCGCCCTGTTCCCGAACCGCCTGAAGGACCCGATGAATCACGTCCTGCTGCTCACGACCAAACCGCGCCAACTGCTGGTAGATGCCTTCGCCACGGGCCGCCCGCGCCATGCGCCAACGCATCAGCGGATACATCGCAACCGGCAGCAGCGAAGCTTCATG